>CACZBF010000008.1 GCA_902779355.1 uncultured Lachnospiraceae bacterium
TGAAGGAGCAGGGGCAGGAGCTTGAGAAGCAGGAGCAGAATGCGCAGCAGAAGGAGCAGCTTCGCGCAGAGATCAAAAAGGTCAGAAAAGATCTGGTCAGGGCGCAGCAGAAGCTGTCCGGAGTGATGCCTTCACCCCAGAAGCAGTGGATGAACCAGGTGTACTCCAAAGAAAAGGTAAAAGCCAAGTATGAGGAGTGGAAGAAGATCAATCCGGATCTTACGGAAGAGGATACCAGGGTCAACATGATCCTGCAGCAGTTCGGCACCGAGATCTGGAAACCGGAATATACACGGGCACTGCAGGCACTGGAAAATAATGGCATGTATCAGAAGGAGGGGAAACCTTACAAGTATGAGACAGGAGACAACAGCCGGTTTTGCGCCTTTGCGATCAGGGCTGTCATGATGGACGAGCACGGGCAGCCCATCAATCAGACAGAGCTTGAAAAAGACAGACATAATAAGGAATGGCTGAGAGCCCTTCAAACCGGGGATGTGGAGCTGAAGAACCGGGTGCTGCTGGATCAGTTTCACTATGTGGAGAATCTCAGGATCCCGAGTCCGCGGGAAATAAGGGAAAGGGGCATAGAGTTCTATTTTGAAAAGGATCCGGCTCTTTTTTTCGATTGCATGCGTCTCGGCGGAATGTTTGATAATCTGAAAGGGATCGACAGCGTTGCAAGACAGTACGAGCAGGATCATCCGTTATTCAGTGCGAAGCTGACTGCGATCGGAACATTGGGCGGGATATTTGATACCTATATGAGGGGGAAGCATCTGTATCACCCTGAGAAAGGTGTGGATGAGAAATTCCGCGAGGATGCGGAAGAGAAGATCTCAGAGGAGAGAATGGATGGTCTTTTCGAGACCTATCAGGGGTTTTATGACGCTGCATACAAGGATCCTTACGGTGTAGGGATTGACGGCGTAGTACTGGGGTATCTGAATGAGAACGAAAGGGAGGCCCTGAAGCTCTACGCAGGCAGTCATCCCGATGAATATGACAAGGAGATGCGCCGAAAGATCGTATCTCCCACGGAAAGTCCTCTGGGGACGGAGTTGCTCAAAAAAACGGCCGTGGAGGATCTTTCCGACCTGACAGGGCAGGCCTATCAGGCTCTGCACGGCGCTACGATCTCCCGATCCAAAAGAACGCAGCGGGCGGAAACTGCGGTGGAGAAGAAAAAACTGCAGCGTGCCCTCAGAAACCGCCTGGAGAACTGCCTCATCGAGCGGCAGAGGGATCAGGCCATAGCTCTTGCCGGGGAACTGTTCCGCGAGGTGGAGCGTGTGGACGAAACCAGCGGGCAAACCATCAGGGAAATGAAGAGGATCGATGATCCGGAGGAAATCCTGCATGCACAAACGGATCCGGTGGTCCTGAAATTTGCCGGGGAGTGGACGGAGCTTGAAAACAAAAAAAAGCTCCTGACCGCCGCATCGGGACAGCTTCGGACGCCTGAAATGATCCGAAAGGCGGGAGAGATCATGGAAGGACTGGATCTTTCCGCTTTTGAATACAGGAGCGATACCGAGTTTGTTTCCAAAATTCAGGACAACTACCGATGGATCCAGAAAGCGGACGCCCTGCGGGAGTACTGCCAAATGGCACAGAGGAACGGCTGGATCCTGGTGAATTCCCCTGCATTGGAGGCGAGACTCCGGTTCTTTGCGGAGATGAAGGTGGATTATGACGCCAGGATCGCCATGATGAATTCACCCTACTATGCCCTTCTTGCCAACGCCGATCTCTCAGGGCTTTCCGATGCCGATCTGCAGCGGAAGGTGATGGAGGCCGAGGGGGGAAATCATGGAGATCTCGCAGAGTTCCTCAGGAATTACCGGATCTTAAAAAACCGGGGCGCAGCCTTCGGTAAGGGAGGAAAAGCAGACGATCGCCTTGCGATCCTTCTGAACCAGGTGCAGCCAAATGAGTCCCAGTATCATCCGGAAGAGAATGTGGAAGATGCCATTATACGGATGTCTGAAGAAGCGCAGAGCAGCCTCCAAACAGAAACCATCTCGACGGCAAACAAAGAGAAGACCAAAAATAACGAAAACAAGCAATCCGTAAACAAAGCGAAGACCAAAAATAACGAAACGCAGCAACCCCTAAACAAAGAGCAGACCAAGCTGAAGCCCCACCAGCAGACCGAGACTTATAAAAAGTCGCAGGCGGCCATACAAAAAATGCAGACCAGACTCGAGCAGAACCCGAACTATGCGAAGTACTATCAGGAGGTGGAGAGTACGCCGGAGGCCATGGATCATAAGCTGAACGAGGTCCAGGCAGATTACGATTTTCAGAATTTTGAAACCTTACAAATGGGTGAGGTGGATGGACTGAAATGCCGGTGTGAGAAGATCACAACGGAGATGCAGGAGTATACAAAGCAGTATTATCAAGACTACAACGGGTACCTGCGGGGGACGAAATTAGACGTCAGGAAGGACACTCCGGAGAAAGTGAAGAAGCTGAAGGAGGGGCTGAAAGAGTGCAGGATCAGCCGCGACATCGTTGTACGGCGGGAGGTCGGCGGATTGGATGTCCTTGCAAACATGATGAATCTGCAGCTGGATAAGAAGGCAGACGGTTATGCCGATAAGCTGAAGGACGCGGTCAAGGAAAAGGTCAAGGAGCACCAGGGCAAGGATGTGATCCTGACGGATCCCGCCTTCATCAGTACCACCTATGAACCCGGGGGCAGCTGGATTACCGAGAACGAAGGCGTGGAATTCATCATCAATGTGAAGAAGGGCACCCAGGCCGTCAATACTTCCGGACTCAGTTCCAACCAGGGAGAGAACGAGATTCTGCTCAACGCGGGCACCAAATTCAAGCTGGTAAAGATCTATTATAACGGATGTGAAGGAGAGGAGGAGCGTCCTCTTTGTATAGAACAGATAGATAAGAATAAAGTCTTCCAGAAAGGGCGGAAATACTGGAAGGTTTATCTGGAGACCATCCCGTCAGAGAAAGAGGGGCAGCTGAAGGAAAACGGAGGCGGCACTGAATAGAAGTGAGGGGCAGCCGAAGGAGAACGGAGACGGCACTGAGGAGAAAAGAGAGGTACAGCTATGGCAGAAGAGAACAGCCTGGAAGAACGGATGACCGACAGTCTCGGTCTCAGGGAGCTCACGGAGGAGACGATGTGCTGCGTGAACTGCAGGCACAGAGAGGGTGAGGTCTTAAGCTGCGGCGTCTATGCGCAGAAGCCGGATGATGTCCTGGACGGGGAAGATTGTGCATATTTTGAGCAGGAGCAGGAAGAGTATGATATAATAGGGAAAAGATAAAAGAGGGAGGACTTCCGATTCATGGAATCACAAGGCGGATTTCTGGCAAAAGTGATACTGGCACTTGCCATCGCCGGGTTTATCATCGTGATGAACGATGTTGTTCTGCGGATTTACCTGAAAGAAAAAAAGAGACCGCAGTTTGTCTTTCTGCGACGGCTGATCCGCTTTGCAACATTGGTGATCCTGGCTTTGTTTCTCATCGCAGAGTATTGGGGTATGACGAGACTCGCCAATCTCCTTGCCGGGTCGGTTGCCATCATCAGTGGTATTGTCGCCTTTGCCTGCCAGAGTATTTTCCGGGACTTTTTTGAGGGGCTCGTGATCTCCATCAGCCGTCCCTTTGACATTGGAGACCGGCTGATGCTGGATTCGATCGGGAAACCGTCTGTTGTGGAAGAGATCACGGCGCATCATGTGGTATTGAAGACCATGGACGGGATCCGCTATATCGTTCCAAACAGTAAGGTCAGCAGTGAGGTCATCACAAATACCAGTTACAGACAGCGGCTTCGGGGGACGTTTATTTCCGTTCCGGTCAGCTACAACACCGACCTTCCGAAGGCCATGGCACTGGTACTGGAGGCAGTGAAGGAATGTCCCCACACCTTTCCGAATGTGGAAGCGAATACGGATCTGGGTGGCTACGGAGATGTCTATTTTACGGGATTCCAGGACAGTAGCCTGTTACTGGAGACGGTGATCTGGACAGAGCCGGAGACGGACAATTTCCTGGCCGGGAGCGAAGTGCGCTCCGCTATTCTGAATAAGTTCCGCGAGAATGACGTGGAGATCCCCTACAGTTATGTGAATGTGATCGAAAAGGAAGAGGAGAACGCCGCACCGGTGGAGGACTCCGCCGGGATCCGGAAACGGAATGTCCGGATCAAGACCGATGCGGTGGAGGTCCGGATGGGTGCATGGGATATCCAGCAGGTACGGGACAAGACAAAAGAATATGCAAAATACCACGGGATTCCGGAGGAACAGACCCAGGAATTGATGCTGATGTCGGAGGAACTGATGTTGTTCGCCGAAAACGTGATCGGAGTCAGAGCAGGGCGGTTCTGGGTCGAAGGAAAGAAGGAACGGACTCTGATGCATTTCCGGACCAAGATCAATCTGGATCAGGAAAAGAAGGAGGATGTGCTGCAATTGTCCTCATCCGGGAAAAACGAGGCACAACGCGGATTTGTGGGTCTCGTGCGTGACTCCATCCTGAAATGGGATTCCAATGAAGGCAAAAAAATGGTATCCTATTCAGGGTACATCAAAGATCTGGACCATCCGGATGAGGACCTGGAACTGAAGCTTCTGACCGGCCTTGCGGATGATATCAAGGTGTCCATCTGGCGCCAGACGACAGAGATCATCTGTATCAAGAAGATCAGAAACAGAGGCGGCCACCGTTAAAAGGATGTCAGTGCTCGGCCGGACAGGATAGGGAGAAAAAATGAATTACTTGTGGATTGACGAAAAGAACCGGAATTCCTTCCGGAGCGTGCTGCCGAAATCCTTTACCGAAGGAAAGGATAAGGTCTGCTTCGGTGCGTACGATGACGACGGCTTCGTGTGTGGCGCGCTCTGCTATCGCTATGCGAATTATCAGTATGACATCCTTTGGATCTATGTGGAGGAGGAGAAGCGGCGACAGGGCGTCGCAACGGGACTTTTGGACCTGCTGTTTCGGATCGTCGGGAAGTCCGGTGAGATCTACCCCGTCAGCGCGCTGTTTGAGCCATCGTTAGAGGAGAGCCTTTACGGCTTTTTCATGGCCTATTCCAAGATGGAGACGACCTATTCCCATGACAGGTTTTATGTCCTGCCGAGAGAGATCCGCGGGATCAAAATTCCCGGAACGGGCACGAAGGACACGCTGCCACAGGAGGATTTTTTCAAACTTCCGGAGGCGGCTCAGAAGAAGATTTTGTATCAGCTGGAAGTCGAATGCAATTACGTCGTGCCGGATTTTGAGGAATGGAAGAAGAATGCGGCGCCCGAGCTTTGCCGCGTGATCCTGCACAACGGGACGCTGATGGACCTGCTGCTTGTGCAAAAAAGACCGGACGGGAACCTCGAGCTTTCCTATCTGTACAGCAAATATCCGAAAGGCCTGGTGGAGCTTCTCACGGAGGCGGCCTGGGATACGGAAAGCTATTATCCGAATGCGAAACTGGTGTTTGACGCCGTGAATGAGGAGTCCGCATCGATGGCGAAGAAACTGTTTCCGCAGGCGGAGAGAGTGCCGATCTACGAGGCGGAATGGTAGGATTTGCCGAAAGCAAAAAAGAAAGGTATGATAGTAGATAGTTTAAAAAAGTTGATAGGGGGAAAAACGTATGAAACTGAATGAGTTAAAAAAATGGCTTGCAATCGGTGCGGCAGTGATGATGGGGCTTTCCTTAACAGCCTGCGCGAACCAGCAGGAGACCGTGCAGGAAGCACCTGTAGCGACGGAAGTCGTGGAAGAGCCTGCAGAGGAAGAAGTAGAAGAAGAAGTAGAAGAAGAATATGTAGAAGAAGAGTACGAAGAGGATGTCGAAGCAGAGAGCGTGAGCAAAGCAGCTTCCACACAGGGATCGATCTCCTTCGATGACGTGATGGACAGTTATAACCAGCTGGTGGATCTCTACAATCAGGTCTATGGCCTGTATCAGGACGAGACTGTGCCGCAGGACGACGGCGTGGAAGAGATCTTAAACGACATCAGCGCATCATTGGATGAGATCGCGGGCCTGAGTGAAGAGGATATCCCGACGGATGAGGACAAGATGGCAGTGCTGACCACGATCGGGGAACTGGGCGGGACGCTCAATGATCTGATCGAGCCCCTCGTAGAGGCTTCCAATGAGACTGTGAGCGAGCAGGATTATTATAACCGCCTGCTTGATCTGGTGCAGCAGAATTACGATTACATGAATACGTATTTCAACTCCGTATGGGATCACCTTGCAACCTACGGCGGTACTGAGGATCAGATTGAGGGCGTCGTGATGGCAAGGGATGCGATCGGTGATATCAGCAACCTTTCCTCGTCGACCTCTGAGGATCTTGAGACCATCAACGATAACATCAATTACGTGATCGACCTGCTGGATGCGATCTGCGGACGGTAAAGCCACCTCATGGATAGTTGGTGCCACCTCATGCCGAAGGAGTAACGCATGAAAGAAAAGATATTGATGGTCGGAAAATTGACGGGTGTGCTGACGAACATTCACGAAACGATTGAATCGGCGTATGAGGTGCAGCTTTGCGATCTGAATCTGAAAAGCGTTTCCGGGCTGGTGAAAGTCATCCGCCCGGCGATGATGATCATCTGCACCATCGGAGAATATGAAGTCGACAAGGAATTCTTTTACTGGCTGCGCAGAGAGCACCCGGGTCTGCCGGCCATGATCATCACCAACAAAAAGGATGAAGAGACGATCCATAGGATCTGCCAGGGAAGCAAATATATCTTCCTTTGTCCTCCCGTCGATCTGGATACGATCCTGACCCGCTGTGTGGAGCTGATGGATAGAAGCACCTTGAAATCCACGAAAAAACATATTCTGACCATTGATGATTCCCCCACCGTTTTGCGTAATGTCAAGGCGATATTGGAAGACAAATATGATGTCTACCTTGCCACGGGCGGAGAAATGGGGATCAAAAAAGCCATGGAGGCAGCGCCGGATCTTATTCTGCTGGATTACGAGATGCCGGAAATGGACGGGCGAGAGACTTTTCTGAACCTGCAGGTGGAGGAAAAGACGGAAGGGATCCCGGTGGTCTTTCTGACTAGCGTGGCAGACCAAAAGCGAGTGACGGACGTGGCAAAAATGCATCCGGCGGGCTATATATTAAAGCCCATCGATGCGGATATTTTGCTGAAGACCGTGAAGGATGTGCTGGGAGATTAAGACGTGGACGAAGCGAAACAACCAAAAGAACAGAAAGAAAAACTTGGAACAGACCGGCTGAGAAGCCGGTTTGTTCCAGTTATCATCATTTTACTCCTGATGGTATTTATGGTGGTCTACACCTCCACTGTGATCTATCGGATGATGTCCTACAATCTGAGAGAAGCGGGGTCGGACCGGATCCGCGCCTGCGGGCTTTTGATCACCAATTATCTGGATGTCGCGGAAGGCATTCTGGAAGTGACGACGGACAGTGTGGAGTACATGGCCGATGAGGGTTTTTCCGCAGACGAGATCCAGCATTATCTGAGCAATGAATACCAGAAGGAAAAGGAGCTGTTTGACCAGAACACCTCCGGAATCTACGGCGTGGTACGGGGACAGTATATGGACGGTCCCGGCTGGGTGCCGCCGGCGGACTATGATCCGACCACGCGTGAGTGGTATCGTTCTGCGATCGAAGCAGGCGGGCAGATCGTGATCGTACCGCCGTATCTCGATATGGAAACCGGGGATGTGATCATCACCATCTCCAGAAAATTTTCCGGCAGCAATGATGTGTTGGCGCTCGATCTGAAAACGGACTATCTCCAGGAGATCATCGAGTTTCTGCCGCTGGACGGGGACGGCTATGGGTTTTTGATCAAAAAAGACGGCACGATCATCTCGCATCCGGATCGGTCCAAAATCGGCTTAAGTTACGGCGCAACCGAGGAAGAACAGGCGCTCTCTCAGATGGTGATCGAGAAACAGGGCGGGATCTACAACGCAATAGTGGAAGGCAAAAAATGCACGGTATTTATCTTCCCCGTTTCAAGTGAGCTACATCTGGCTCTTGTGATCGATGACGATGATCTGTTTGCGGAGTTCTATGTGCAGCTTTTCATCAACATCCTGATCTGTTCAGCAGTGTTTTTGGTCCTTCTTCTGTTCTACCTTTGGGGGAGACGCAGGGAGAGAACCTACAACCGCTATCTGGATGAGCTGCGGGAGGAGGAAAAGAAGAGAGAATACGAGGCAGCAGTGCTGCGGCTGGAGAAGGAGGCGGCGGACAGTGCCAATCGTGCCAAGAGTACATTCCTTGCCAATATGAGTCATGAGATCCGAACGCCCATGAATACGGTGATCGGACTGGATACCATGATCCTGCGCGAAAGCGGGGACGAAAAGATCCGGAGATATGCGCTGGATATCCAGATGGCGGCACAAAATCAGCTCTCCATCATCAACGATATTCTGGATCTTTCCAAGATCGAATCCGGGAAGATGGAGATCATCCCGGTGGAATATGAGATCGCAGACCTGCTCATCGACGTGGAAAATATGACCACGCCGCGGGCGATGCAAAAGGATCTGCAGTTTTTGCTGAATATTGATCATGCAATTCCGAGGCGGCTGTTCGGAGACGATGTCCGGATCCGGCAGGTTCTTATCAACCTATTGACCAATGCCGTCAAATACACGCCGGAGGGGTCTGTGACCCTGACGGTCAGCGGCGTGCGTGACGGCGACCGTGAGAATCTCACCTTTTCCGTGAAGGATACCGGGATCGGGATCGCAAAAGAGGATCTCGAAAAGCTGTTTGAGGAATATGTCCGTCTCGATGAAAAAAGGAATCGCCATATCGAGGGTACGGGGCTTGGGATCAGCATTGTGACGACGCTCTTACATCTCATGGACAGCGAGCTGCAGGTGCGCTCGGTATATGGGGAAGGGTCAGAGTTTTACTTTACGATCAGTCAGGAGATTGTGGATACAGAGCCGATCGGCGATCTGGAGGAACGGATCCGTTCCCGCGCGACCGAATATGAGTACGAAGTGACCTTTACGATTCCGGAGGCCCGAATCCTTGTAGTCGACGACAACGCGATGAACCGCACGGTCTTTACGCAGCTTCTGAAAGATCTGGAGTGTACGATCGACGAGGCGGAGAGCGGGGCGCAGGCGCTCACACTGACAGCGGAGAATGCGTACGACCTCATTTTTATGGATCATATGATGCCGGGGATGGACGGAATCGAGACGCTGCAACGGATCAGGGAGCGCGCACAGGAGCCAAACGCGGATACGCCCGTGATCGCTTTGACCGCAAATGCTGTGACCGGCGCACGGGAGATGTACCTCTCCGCGGGATTTGACGATTTCCTGACAAAGCCCATCGTCCCGGAGAAGCTGGAAGCGCTAATCTTTGAGAAAATCCCGGCGGAGAAGAAAAAGCCCGGGAACTCCAAGACACCGCGGGCTGAGACGGGGCGTGACTGTGCAGACTCATTGCCGAGTGTCGAAGGGGCGGATTTTGACTTTGCGCTTTTGAAACTGAAGAAAACGGAGCTTTTGCAACAGGTGGTGAAAGATTACTGCACGCTTGCAGAGGCTGACCTGGCGGAACTGCAGGGGCAGTACGAGGCAGTGCAGGCGGGGGAGACGGATCTTGACGAGGCGCTGGAAGCCTACCGGATCAAGGTGCATGCGATGAAGAATACCGCCGCGATGACAGGGGCGCTGTCGGTATCGTCGCTGGCGAGAGTGCTGGAGTACGCAGCGAGAGACCGCGATACGGAGACGATCGATCGCGTGATGGTCGTCTTTTCAAAAGAGTGGATGCGGCAGAAGGAACTGTTTGAGGAGGCCTTCGGATTTTCTGCCGCGGATGGTCAGGAGAAGCCGCCGATCGATCCGGAACTACTGGAGACGTATCTAAACGCGCTTTCCACCGCGATGCAGGATCTGGACACCGACACGGCGGACAATGTGATCGAAGAACTCTCCGGTTATGGGTATGACGAAGCCGGTACGAAATATCTTACGGCGCTTGCCGCTGCGGTCAGGGCGCTTGATATCGACGAGAGCCTGAAGATCATCGAAGAGTGGAAGAATGCGTAGAAAAGCGGCCCGTTATCAGCCGCTTCGCATTTCCAGAGCAAGCATCACCAGCGACATCGCAGTGATTGCCGCGGTGTCTGTCCGTAAGATCCGTTTCCCGAGCGACAAGCACCGCGCTTTATTCTCAACGGCTTCCACCTCTTCCAGAGAAAAACCGCCCTCGGGCCCGATCATGATCCCGATCGTCTGACCCGGCCGGATCGCAGCGAACGCATCCTGCGTCGCTTCCATCCCGCGTTCGTTTTCATAAGGGAAGAGCGCGAGGTCACATTGTAAAAAAGAATCCAACGCCGTCTCAAAGTCACAGACCTCCCGCACCGTCGGCAGGACGCTCCGCTTGCTTTGGCGCGCAGCGTTTTCTGCGATGGACTGCCACCGGCGCACTTTCGATTCAGCCTTTTCCTGCGTTAATTTCACCACACAAAACTGCATTGACACGGGGATGATCTCGGAAACACCGAGCTCTACGGTCTTTTCAATGACGGTCTCCATCCGGTCGCCCTTCGGGAGGGCCTGGAAGAGCAGCACCCGTGCCGGAAGCTCCGTGCTGATGAGGTCTGATACGATATCCGCCTGCAAAAAGTCATCCCCGATCTCTGCGACCTGGCAGAGGTAATTCTTGCCGCCGGCCGTGCTGACACGGATCTTTTCTCCGACCGCAAGGCGCGCGACGCGGATCAGATGGTGTGCATCGTCCCCCGTGATCGTGACATATTCTTTTCCAACCTGTGTATCTTCTACAAAGACCTGTTGCATACGATGCCTACCCACTCGCCCTGATGCATGGTCTCTAAGATCGTAAAGCCTGCATCGCTGAGCGCTTCCTTTACTTCTTTTTCTTTAAAATCGATGATGCCGGAGGCGATGAAGATCCCGTCCGGCTTCATGCGGTCCGGGATCACCGGCGCCATGGGGATGATTACATCGGCGAGGATATTGGCCACGACGATGTCAAAGCAGCCGGTGCCGACGTTGTCCTGCAGTTTCTTATCATCGATGAGATTGCCGCAGTAGAAGATGCCCTGCTTCGCAGGAAGCCCGTTGACCGCAAAGTTTTCCTTGACGGAAGTGAGGCAGGCCTCATCAATATCCGTGCCCACCACTTTGGATGCGCCAAGTTTTAAGGATACGATGGAGAGAATCCCGCTGCCGAATCCCGCATCCAGGACGAGCGCGCCTTCTTTCAGGTATTTGCGCAGTGCTTTGATGCAAAGCTGCGTGGTCTCATGCTTGCCGGTCCCGAACGAGATCCCGGGATCGATCACGATCTCGGTTTTGCAGGAGACCGCAGGATCTGGTTTTTCCCAAGTCGGGCGGATATAGATATCGTCGATCAGGAAGGCGTGAAAATACTGCTTCCAGTTGTTGAGCCAGTCTGTGTCCTCGGTTTCTCCGATCTTGACCGTGCCCGGCCCGACGTTCACAAACTGACGCTGTTCTTCGATCCCGTCATAGATCTGCTGCAGGAGAGCACGCGTATCGATTCCGTCCGCCGCGTAGAAACTGATCACGCTGCTCCCGTCATCCGGCGCAAGCTCAGGAGGAAAGTCCACAAACATCCCGGCCAGTTCTTCTCTTGTCAGCGGGACGTTGTTCTCAATCTCCACACCCATCACGCCGAGTTCGTAGAGCATCGCGCTGATAAAGTCCTCAGCCTCTGTAGTTGTCAGAATGGAAAACTTGGTATATTTCATCGAAGACGCTGCCTCCTCTCAGTTTTTTCTGACTCCTATTATAAAGGCAAACGGACGCTCTGTATAGACGTAACAACGCCTTTTATGATATCATGGTGGGCGAATGGAATGAAAAAAGGAAAGCAATCATGGAAGCATATTTGGACAATGCCGCGACGACAAGATGCAGCGAAAAAGTCGTTCATGCGGTGACGGAAGCGATGACGGGGACTTTTGGCAATCCATCCTCGATGCACCGCAAAGGGATGGAAGCGGAGCAGATCGTAAAGGTGGCGAAACAGACTGTCGCCAAGACGCTGCGCGCAAAGGAAAAGGAGATCTTTTTTACCTCCGGCGGGACGGAGTCCAATAACCTCGCGATTTTCGGCGCTGTGCAGGCCAATCAACGCGTCGGGAAACGGGTACTCACCACAGCGGTCGAACATCCTGCGGTACGGAATCCGATGAAGGCGCTGCAGGAGCAGGGGTATGAAGTGGTTTTTCTCCCGGTGGATGAGCAGGGTCTTGTATCTTTGGAGGCGCTCCGCGAGGCCGCGAATGAAGAGACCGTCCTGGTTTCCATGATGGCTGTGAACAACGAGATCGGGACGGTGGAGCCGATCGAGGCTGCCGCTGCGGTCATCAGAGAGCAAAGCCCGAAAGCGCTTTTTCATGTCGATGCGATCCAGGCCTACGGGAAGCGGATGCTGACGCCCGAAAAGACAGGGATCGATCTGCTGTCCGTGAGCGGTCACAAGATCCACGGGCCGAAGGGTGTCGGGTTTTTGTATGTCAGAGAAAAAACGAAATTAACCCCGCAGATCCTCGGCGGCGGGCAGCAGGGGGGCATGCGTTCCGGGACGGAGAATGTCCCCGGGATCGCAGGACTTGCGGCAGCAGCGGAGGAGTGCTGCACGGGGGTTTTGGAAAAAGAGGCGAAGGTGCGCGCGTTGAGAGCGCAGCTCATCGAAGGGCTTAAGGCGCTGCCGGACCTCCTGATCAACGGCGGGAAGAGCGATGAGACGGCATCCCCTTATATCACGAGCGTGAGTGTGAGCGGCGTGCGGAGTGAAGTCCTGCTGCATGCTTTGGAGGACGAAGGCGTCTATGTGTCGGCGGGTTCCGCCTGTGCATCGAATAAACCGGCGGTCAGTGAGACACTGAAAGCGATCGGCTTGACGGAACCGTATCTATCCGCCACAGTACGGTTCAGTTTTTCCAAGCAGACGACGGAGGAAGAAGTAGCGCTTGCGATCGATGCGATGCAGCAAATCGTGCCGAAGTTACGAAAATATACGAGAAGATAAGAGAGAAGAAAGAACATGAACTATCAATCATTTTTGATCAAATACGGTGAGATCGGGATCAAGGGAAAGAACCGGTATCTCTTTGAGGATGCGCTCGTGAATCAGATCCGGTTTGCCTTAAAGGACGTGGACGGAACGTTTCATGTCCGCAAAACGGACGGCCGCATCTTTGCGGAAGCGGACGGCGCATTTGACCATGACGGTGCGGTAGAGGCGCTCTCGAAGGTGTTCGGGATCGTCCGGTTCTGCCCGGTGAAGGTGATCGCGGACGAAGGGTTTGAGGCGCTGTCTGAAGCGGTCTGTGCCCACATCGAAGAGACGTACGAGAAGAAAGACTTTTCCTTCAAGGTCGAGACGCGGCGTGCAAGAAAAAATTATCCGAAGCAGTCGATGGAGGTCAATGCAGACCTCGGTGAGCGGATTTTGGAGACGTTTCCCGAGACGCGCGTGGATGTGCATACGCCGGAGGTGCGGATCCATGTGGAGATTCGCAACGAGATCAGCATCTACTCCCAGGAGATCGAAGGCCCTTGCGGGATGCCGGTAGGGACGTCGGGGAAGGCAATGCTGCTGCTGTCCGGCGGTATCGACAGTCCGGTGGCAGGCTATATGACCGCAAAGCGCGGGGTCACGATCGAGGCGGTTTACTTCCATGCACCGCCGTACACGAGCGACCGCGCGAAGCAGAAGGTGATCGATCTGGCGAAGATCATTTCGGTGTATACGGGGCCGATGAAGCTCTATGTGGTGAATTTTACGGATATCCAGCTTGCGATCTACGAGCACTGTCCGCACGACGAACTCACGATCATCATGCGGCGGTTTATGATGCAGATCGCGGAGCATTTTGCAAAAGCGGACGACTGCCTCGGGCTCATCACGGGCGAGTCGATCGGGCAGGTGGCGAGCCAGACCATGCAGGCGCTTTTCTGTACGGACGACGCGGCGACGCTGCCGGTGTATCGTCCCCTCATCGCGTTTGACAAGCAGGATATCGTGCATCTGTCCGAACAGATCGGGACGTACGAGACCTCCATTTTGCCTTATGAGGATTGCTGCACGATCTTTGTGGCGAAGCACCCGGTGACGAAGCCGCGGCTGGAGCGGATCGTCCTTTCCGAGCAGAAGCTTGACGGGATCGTGGAGCCTTTGGTGGAAAAGGCGCTGGCGGATGTGGAGATTGTGGAGATATAAGGAGAGAAGAAGATGGCATTGGATGACATTTTGGATGACGCCCCGCAGCTGCGGCCGTCGTTAAAAAGCATCAGCGCGGAATATGCAACGGCAAGAAAGCAGGGCGAGCGGGCTTACCGGAAAGCGGTGGCGGACGGGCAGTACCCGTATCTCCCGGCGTTGGAAGAATTTTTCCCGGGCGGGAGCTCGGATGTCGGCGTGCCGATCGGGATCATGGAGATCTTCCTGTCACAGGTCGTCGGGACGAAAACCCGCGGACGGCAGGAGGCCTTTGCCTGCAATTTTATGCCGATCCTGGACGGCGACAGCGAGTTTGCCGCAAAGTGGGAGGCGCTGGTCAGAGCGCAGGAGACGGAGGGAATCCGCGACGCCGTGAAGGTGTACGAATACCTCTGGAAGTTTTACGTGCTGGAGGGGAATAAGCGCGTCTCCGTGTTGAAATACCTCAAGATGCCGATGATCCTGGCAGACATCACACGGGTCATGCCAAAGGATGAAGACGAGGAACTGGTCAAGGCCTACTACGAATTCGACAAGTTTTTCCGCTGTGCGCCTCTTTATGAGATCATCTTCACGAAAGAGGGTAGTTATGAGCGTTTGGCTGAACTATTAAATCAAGATTTGAATAATAAATGGGACCCGCAGATCGTGCGGGATCTCTCGTATGCGTTCTCTGTTTTCTCTGCGGCATATGACGCGAAGTACGGCGAAAAGCAGAAGCTGACGCCGTCGGAGGCGTTTCTTGTGTATCTTTCCTATTATTACAAGGAGGAGCCGCTGTCGGCGAGCAGGGAGCTCGTGGAGAAGCGGATCGACAAGCTCCGGACGGAGTTTGAGATCCAGTCCAGCGAGAATCCGCTGCAGATTCAGGAGAATCCGAATCTGAAGGAGCCCGCGACGCTGGCAAGCAGAATCCTGCCGAAGCTCTATTCGGCGAAGAAGCCGCTAAAAGCGACGTTCCTCTATGAAACGTCGCCGGAGGATTCCAGCTGGTTTTACGGGCATGAGCTGGGCAGAAACCGCCTGCAGGAGCTGTTTGAGGGCGTCCTGGAGACGGAGGCGGTCTCACATTGTCTGGAAGAGTCCGAGATCCGCGATGCGATCGATAAAGCCGTGGAGGCGGGGTCGGAGCTCATTTTTACAACGTCACCGACGCAGATCGAAGAAACCATGCGGGCTGCCGTGCATTTTCCGCAGGTGCGGTTTATGAACTGCTCGATCAACCTGTCGCACGGCGCGGTGCGCACCTATTACGGCAGGATGCATGAGGCGAAATTCCTGATGGGTGTCCTGGCAGGGTCGTTGACCGAGAACCACAAGATTGGATATGTTGCGGATTATCCCATTTTCGGGGCGGTTTCAAGGATCAATGCGTTTGCGATCGGGGCGGCGATGGCAGATCCCGAGGCGGAGGTCTATGTGACCTGGACCTCGCTTAAGGATTCGGATTGGAAGGAAGAACTGACCAGCAAAGGCGCGCGGATGATCTCGGGGCCGGACCTCATCAAGCCGTCGGAGAAGTCTCGTGACTACGGGCTCTACCGGATCGATGAGGGCGGCACGGTGCACAATCTCGCAATGCCTGTCTGGGATTGGGGCAAGTATTACGAACTCATCGTGCGAAGCATCTTGAACGGCAACTACGATAAAGAGGATGCGCCGAAGGCCGGAACAGCATTGAACTACTGGTGGGGGATGGCGTCCGGCGTGATCGATGTGATCCTGTCGCAGAACCTTTCCTACTATTCGCAGAAAATGATCGATATCTACCGGCGGGCGCTGATCAACGAGACTTTCCATCCGTTTGACGGGGAGCTTAGGAGTAAGGATGGCGTCATGCATGCCGCAGATGCGGGGCCGCTGACGAATGTAGAGATGATCACGATGAACTGGCTGAACGACAACGTGATCGGGGAGGTGCCGCCACCGGAGAAACTGACGGATGCAGGCAAAAACGCAGTCCGGATCAGCGGACTCGATCTTTCGGGGGAAGGAAAATAGGATGCGCATTCTGGCGATTGCGGATAACGAAGAGAAGGCATTGTGGGATTTTTTTGATAAGGAACGGCTGGGGGAGATCGATCTGATCATCTCCTGCGGGGATCTGCATGCGGAGTATCTGGAATTTTTGCGGACGATGCTGAATGCGGAGCTGCTCTATGTGCGGGGCAACCATGACAGCGCCTATGAGGAACATCCGCCGGAAGGGTGCGTCTGCATTGAGGACCGGATCTTCAATTTTCACGGGCTTCGGATTATGGGGCTCGGCGGGAGCATGCGTTACCGCGAGGGCAGAGATATGTATACGGAGCGGCAGATGGCGACTCGCGTCCGGAAGCTCCGACCCATGGCGGATATGATGAACGGCTTTGATATGCTGATCACGCATGCGCCGGCCAAGGGCTACGGAGATCTTGAAGACCACGCCCATCAGGGGTTTGCGGTGTTTAATGACCTGATGGATCGCTACCACCCGCGCTATCTTTTACACGGCCATGTGCATAAGGAATACGCCCGGTTCTCGCGAGAGCGGGAGCATCCGAGTGGCGCTAAGATCATCAATTGCTGCGGGTATGTGATCCTTGAAGTGGGAAAAGAAGAGTATCCTGCACAAGGAAAAACCGGTTCCCTGTTATATGACCTCGTCACAAATATCAGGAACCGGTAAAGCGCAGTTTCTCTGTGCAAAAGATGAGGGTGATCAGCCCTCTTCGGAAGCGTCTACCAGATACGGCTTGATCGCTTCCATGACGGATTCTTCGTCCGTCTCGGAATGGATGTTCAGGTCGATCGGCTTGCTGAGATCCAGAGAGAAGATGCCCATGATGGATTTTGCATCGATGACATATCTGCCGGATACCAGATCAAAGTCAAAATCAAAGGTGCTGATCGCGTTGACGAACTTCTTCACCTTATCGATCGAGTTTAAGGAAATCTGAACTGTCTTCATATTAGAAAAAACCTCCTGAAATTGGTGTTACTGAAACTATGCCCATCGTACATAAAAACAACGGAAAAGTCAAATTAGAAAAATGCAACGGGGAAAAGACCGCGGCGCTCCACAACCTCGGGTGCAAAGTGAACGCCTATGAAACGGAGGCTTTGCGGGAGCTCTTGATCGCAGACGGCTACCGGATCGTGCCGTTTACGGAAGAGGCGGATGTCTATATCGTCAATACCTGCACGGTCACAAACATCGCAGACAAAAAATCCAGACAGATGCTGCGGCGGGCGAGGAAGCTGAACCCGGATGCGCAGATCGTCGCGGTGGGGTGCTATGTTGACACGGCGAAGAGCGATCTCGTCGAAAGTGGGATCTGCGACATCACGATCGGAAATGAAGACAAAAATAAATTGATCGGGCTTTTGCACCGGCCGGCGATGCATACGAGGGCGTTCCTCAAAGTCCAGGACGGGTGCGAAATGTACTGCGCGTACTGCCTGATCCCGTATGCGAGGGGGAAGTGCAAAAGCCGCGAGAGGGAAGAGATTTTAGCAGAGATCACGGAGCTGGCAAAAAACGGCTTTCAGGAATTTGTACTGACCGGGATCCATCTCAGCTCTTACGGGAAAGATACGGGGGATACGCTGCTGTCTCTGATTGAAGCGGTGGATCAAATCCCGGGCGTGCAGCGGATCCGTCTCGGGTCGCTCGAACCGCGCATCATTACGGAAGCGTTTTGCCGCGGGCTTGCTGCACTCAAGCACTTCTGCCCGCATTTTCATCTTTCGCTCCAGAGCGGGTGCGAGGCGACATTAAAGCGGATGAACCGCCACTATACGCCGGAAGAATATAAGCAGTGCTGTGATCTCTTGCGTTCGACTTTTACGCACCCGGCGCTGACGACAGATGTGATCGTCGGATTTCCCGGCGAGACGGAGGAAGAGTTTGGCGAGACCGTTTCTTTTTTGCGGGAGCTTTCGCTCTATGAGATTCATGTCTTTCCGTACAGCAAGCGGAGCGGGACGCGAGCGGCGAAGATGCCGGATCAGGTGACAGAAGAGGTCAAGAAGGCGCGGAGCACAGTGCTGCTGGAGTTGACGGCAGCGCAGGCCAAGGATTTTCGCACGTATTATGAGGGAAAAGAAGAAGAGATTTTGCTGGAGGAATGCGAAATACACGACGGTGTGCAGTATTTCACCGGCTATACGAAGGAATATGTGAAACTCGCGGTGGATGCGGAGGGGAGAGAAGCGAACACCTTTGTGCGCGGGATCGTGGGCAAGGAGCTGGTATTGTTGTAAAGGTTTTAGAAAGGACTTTACACAGAGAGACTGATGGAGGTATAGGCTATGCAATTGATTGACACATTTCCCACAAATAAGATCGGAGATCTGGAATACCGGATCGGACGGGTGTTCCCGTTCGGCGCAACGGTGATGGAACAGGGAGTCAACTTCAGCATTTTTTCCAAGGAGGCGAAAAGCTGTACGCTGGTGCTGTTCCACCACGGCTGCAAGGAGCCGTTCATTGAGATTCCGTTCCCGGAGGAGTTCCGGATCGGCGATGTCTATACGATGATGGTGTTCGGGATCAACGTCGAGACCACGGAATACGGGTATCGCTTTGACGGGGAGTTCAACCCGCAGGCGGGGCTGCGCTATGACAAGAGCAAGATCCTGCTGGATCCTTATGCAAAGTCGATCTCCGGGCGTTCTGTCTGGGGAAGGGAATTTGATCCCGAAGATCCGTTCCCGCAGCGCGGGCAGTTCATCCGTGAGGACTATGACTGGGAAGGGGATAAGCCGCTCGAGTATCCGCTCAGCGATCTGGTCATCTACGAACTCCATGTGCGCTCGTTTACGAAGCACGAGACGAGTGCTGTGAAATACAAGGGGACGTTCGCGGGACTTGCGGAAAAGATCCCGTATCTCAAGGAACTCGGCGTGAACTGTGTAGAGCTGATGCCGATCTTTGCGTTTGACGAGTTTGAGAATGCGAGAGAGGTGAACGGGCAGAAGCTGTACCATTATTGGGGGTATTCCACGGTCGGCTTTTTCGCGCCGAAGGCCGGGTATGCAGCGTCCGCACCGTTTGGGATGGAGACGGAGGAACTGAAGAATACGATCCGACTCCTCCATAAGAACGGGATCGAAGTGATCTTAGACGTCGTGTTCAACCACACGGCGGAGGGGAATGAAAACGGTCCGTACATTTCGTTCCGCGGGATCGACAACCGCACCTATTATTTGCTGACACCGGACGGGTGGTACTACAATTTCAGCGGCTGCGGCAATACAATGAACTGCAACAATCCGGTCGTGCGTTTCTTTATCCTGGATTGCCTGCGGTATTGGGTTTCGGCTTACCATGTGGACGGATTCCGGTTCGACCTTGCGTCCATCTTATCCCGTGATGAGGACGGCGCGCCGATGATGGAGCCGCCGCTGCTCGACCTCCTGGCTCACGACGCCGTGCTCGGCAGGAGCATTTTGATCGCGGAGGCGTGGGATGCCGGCGGGATGTATCAGGTCGGGTGCTTCCCTTCCTGGAATCGGTGGTCGGAGTGGAACGGGAAATACCGCGACTGCGTCCGGAAGTTTATCAAAGGCGCCGGAGAATGTGCGCCGGAGCTCTACTGGCGGATCCGCGGGTCCTCCGATATGTATCGCGGGCGGAGTGCGGCAGCTTCCATCAATTTCATCACCTGCCACGACGGCTTTTCGATGTATGATCTGGTGAGTTACAACGAAAAACACAATGAGGCGAACGGGGAAGACAATCGCGACGGCAGCAATGACAACGCCAGCTGGAACTGCGGCACGGAAGGAGATACGGAAGATCCCGGGATCAACGCACTGCGGCGGCGTCAGATGAAAAATTTATTCACGATTTTATTAATGAGCAGAGGCGTTCCGATGCTGCTATCCGGCGATGAATTTTGCAATACCCAGTTCGGAAACAACAATGCCTATTGCCAGGATAATGAGATTTCTTATCTGAACTGGGAGGGGCTTGAGAAAGAGCAGGATCTGTTTTCCTATGTACAGCATCTCATCGCATTGCGAAAAGCGCATCCGGTGCTGCGGGATCCGCGTTTTGACCAGGGGCAGAACGGCACGGGCTATCCGGAACTGTCGTTCCACGGGACGACGCCCTGGCAGCACGACGAATGCGCGTCGACGCTGACGTTTGCGTACCTGTTTGCGGAAGATCATGAGAAGTATGGATTGAAGAAGGACTGTTTCCTTTATGTCGCGGTCAATGCGTATTGGGAAGAGCAGACCTTTTCGCTGCCGCAGCTTCCGGAGGGAATGAAATGGACATTGAGCTGCGAAGCTTATGGGGCTTCCTATGCGCCGGGGAAAGAAAAAGCGCTTCCCGATCAGGGGAGGCTCACGCTTGGCGGGCGGTCCACCGCGGTGCTGGTCGGGAAATAGAGGGATCCGTTGCGGTGCCGGCTGGGGCGTGCCTTTTGCCGCGCTGCGCGGGCTCAGCTTTTGCGCCCCTCCACCGCGATCCAGAATTCGCCGTCCTTCGTGTGCAGGATCGTCTCGGAAAAGCCGGCAGCGCGGAATAATTCCAGAAATTCCTCTTTGCCGGGCACGTTCATATCGTACTTTCGGATGTTGTCCCGGATATGCGCTGTCAGGTCATCGCGTTCATAGATCTCCGAGATCAGCAAGAAGACCCCGCCATCTTTCAGGACGCGGCGCACTTCAGAGAGCGATCCCACCGGATCCTCCCAGAAATAAAAGCTCTCGACGGTCACAGCTTTTGTAAAAGTGGCATCGGAAAAGGGCAGTGCCTGTACGGCACCGGAGACGATCTCCATCTTTCCGGCCGCGACTGCATCAGCATTCGTTTCCTTGGAAAGCGCCACGGACGCTTCGGCATAATCCACGCCGACAAAGGAGCCGCCCGGCGCAAGATTGGTCAGGCGCTTTAACGTTGCGCCTCCGCCGCAGCCGATGTCTAAGATCCTGTCATGTTCCTCGTAGCTGAGGAGCTGCAAGCCCCATTCCGTCAGATCGGCGTGTTCCTCATTCATATAATGCAGCATTTCTGTTCCGGCTGCTCCTTCCGGCTTCGCCGGATTCCCGGCATCCGTCAGTTCCGGTCTCGGTTCATAGCTCATGGGTGTTCCTCCGTTTCAGAAGTAAGGATTCTATGTTTCCTTGTTGTTATAAATGATAGGAGCGGTTTGGTCAAGGCATAGGAGAAGGGCGAAAAAATGCTTGACACATCAGAGGCCAGCGATTAAAATAGGCATAGTGTCGGCGGGAAAACCGCACGAAGACGGCAACCGGAGGGAGGTTAGGTTTTCGCTTATGTCGAGTGTAATTGTCAAAGAGAACGAGACGTTAGACAGCGCGCTTCGCAGATTCAAGAGAAATTGCGCAAAGGCCGGCATCCAGCAGGAGATTCGTAAGCGTGAGCATTACGAGAAGCCGAGCGTAAGACGCAAGAAAAAGTCCGAAGCGGCGAGAAAAAGAAAGTACAACTAAAAGCGGAGCCATCCGATGCGATCGGGTGGCTTTCTTTATGAAGGTTATCAAGATATGGAAGATCTGAGAAAAGAAATTGAAAAACGACGCACCTTTGCGATCATTTCACACCCGGATGCCGGAAAGACGACGCTGACCGAGAAATTCCTTCTGTACGGCGGCGCGATCAACCTGGCGGGATCCGTGAAGGGAAAAGCGACGGCAAGGCATGCGGTGTCGGACTGGATGGAGATTGAGAAACAGCGTGGTATCTCCGTCACAAGTTCCGTGCTGCAGTTTAATTATGACGACTATTGCATCAACATCCTCGATACGCCGGGACATCAGGACTTCTCGGAGGACACCTACCGGACGCTGATGGCGGCTGACTCCGCGGTCATGGTGATCGATGCCTCAAAGGGCGTGGAGGCACAGACAAGAAAGCTGTTCAAGGTCTGTGCAATGCGGCATATCCCGATCTTTACGTTCATCAATAAGATGGACCGGGATGCGATGGACACCTTTGAATTGTTGGACAACGTGGAAAAGGAACTCGGGATCGAGACAACCCCGATCAACTGGCCGATCGGCTCGGGCAAGAATTTCAAGGGCGTCTACGATGTGGAAAAGAAGACCGTGCTGACCTTTTCGGATACGGAGAAGGGCACGAAAGAAGGCACGAGCGAGGCGCTAAAAGACGAGAAGGAGATTGAAGCGTACATCGGGCAGGACGCCTGGGGGACGCTCTGTGACGAGCTGGAACTGCTTTCCGGCGCGGGCGCGGAGTTTGATCTTGAGAAAGTGCGCGCGGGAAATCTGACCCCCGTTTTTTTCGGATCGGCGCTGACGAACTTCGGCGTGGAGTTTTTCTTAAAACATTATCTGACGATGGCGATGCCACCGACGCCGCGGACTTCCGCAGGAGAGCCTGTGGACCCGGTGACGCACGGCTTTAGTGCATTTGTATTTAAGATCCAGGCGAATATGAACAAGGCGCACCGCGACCGGATCGCCTTTATGCGGATTTGCTCCGGCAAGTACGAGGCGGATAAAAACGTGAAGCACGTCCAGAGCGGGAGAGAGATGCGTCTTTCCCAGCCGCAGCAGCTGATGGCGGACGAGCGCAAGGTCATCGAGGAGGCGTATGCCGGCGATATCATCGGCGTGTTCGATCCGGGACTTTTCTCCATCGGCGATACGATCGAGGCACCGGATGAAAATGTCCGGTATGAGGGCATCCCGACATTTGCGCCGGAGCATTTTGCAAGAGTGCGGCAGCTCGATACGATGAAGCGCAAGCAGTTTGTCAAAGGCGTGACGCAGATCGCACAGGAAGGCGCGATCCAGATCTTCCAGGAATACAACTCCGGCATGGAAGAGATCATCGTCGGCGTGGTCGGCGTGCTGCAGTTTGACGTGTTGAAGTTCCGGCTCGAGAACGAGTACAACGTGGAGATCCGCCTGGAGAACCTTCCTTATGAGCACATCCGTTGGATCGAGAACTGGCGGGAGATCGACGTGGAGAAGCTGTCCGGTACCTCCGACATGAAAAAGGTTGTGGACATGAAAGGGAATCCGCTGCTGCTCTTTGTGAACGCGTGGAGCGTGGGGATGACGCTGGACCGGAATGAAGGCCTGGTGCTCTCTGAGTTTTCCAGGAATGAGATCTAGGAAAGATCCGGGCAGCGAAAAAGTTTATAAATTTTTTATTTGTTTTCATAAGACAGACATGATAAGATGAGTGCATCTTCATTCATGTCTGTTTACTTAATATCACACAAACCCCTTGGATTTTTTTCATTTTTGTTGTTGACAAGAAAATGCAAGTATACTACTATTGTTTTTAGAAAAACGAACATACGTTCACTTTTGAAGGAGAAAACTATGAGCAAAGACATTGCAAGAGAAGAGAAATTAAGAGCACTGGACGCAGCGATCTCGCAGATCGAGAAGCAGTACGGCAAGGGTTCCGTGATGCGCCTCGGTGATCCGGATATGAATATGAACATCGAGACCGTACCCACGGGTTCGATCAGCCTGGATCTCGCACTCGGCCTTGGCGGTTTTCCAAAGGGCAGGATCATCGAGATCTATGGACCGGAGTCAAGCGGCAAGACGACCGTGGCACTGCATGCGGTCGCAGAGGTGCAGAAGCGCGGCGGGATCGCAGGCTTCATCGATGCGGAGCACGCGTTGGATCCGGTGTACGCGCGGAATATCGGCGTGAATATCGACGACCTCTACATCTCCCAGCCGGACAGCGGCGAGCAGGCGCTCGAGATCTGTGAGACGATGGTGCGTTCGGGCGCTGTGGATATCGTGATCGTGGACTCTGTGGCGGCGCTGGTGCCGAAGGCAGAGATCGACGGCGACATGGGAGATTCGCATGTAGGCCTGCAGGCGCGTCTGATGTCGCAGGCACTGCGCAAGCTTACTGCAGTCGTGAGCAAGACGGACTGTATCGTGATCTTTATCAACCAGCTGCGTGAGAAGATCGGCATCATGTTCGGCAATCCGGAGACGACGACCGGCGGACGCGCGCTGAAGTTCTATTCGTCCGTGCGCCTGGATGTACGCCGGATCGAGTCCTTGAAACAGGGCGGCGAAGTCATCGGTAACCGTACCCGTGTGAAGATCGTGAAGAATAAGATCGCGCCGCCGTTTAAAGAGGCCGAGTTCGACATCATGTTCGGACAGGGGATCTCCAAAGAGGGAGACATCTTAGACCTTGCTTCCAATGTGGACATCATCCAGAAGTCCGGCGCATGGTTTGCTTACAACGGTGAGAAGATCGGGCAGGGTCGCGAGAATGCGAAGCAGTACTTAAAGGACAACCCGCTGATCTGCGAAGAGATCGAAAAGAAGATCCGCACACATTTCTCCCCTGAGCCGGAAGCAGAGGCGGTGCCGGATGAGAAGGCACAGGCAAAGAAGTCCAAGAAAGAAAATGACGGAGAAAAATAAACCGGAATACCCGGCGCGAAAAAAAGCGATGCAGCTTTTGGAACGGATGGATCGGACCGAGCAAAACCTCCGCAAAAAGCTTGCCGAGAAAGAGTTTACAGCAGAGGAGATCGACGACGCAGTCGCCTATGTGAAGAGTTTTCACTATCTGGACGATGTGCGCTACGCCGAGACTTACGTCCGGTTTCACAGTGCGTCCAAGAGCCGCACCAGACTTTTTCAGGATCTATTGCAAAAGGGTGTCGACAAAGAGACTGCATCGGGAGTGATCGAGGAAGCCTACGAGGGCGATGAAGATGCGCAGATCAAGCGGCTCCTCGAAAAGAAGCATTACGATCCCGGGATGGAGCGGAAGGAGAAGCAGCGGATCTACGCATTTCTGATGCGCCGTGGTTTTCCGACTGCAAAGATTCTGCGCGCGTTGGATGAATGGGATTCGGACTGACGGGTAAAGATGAGCAGGGGAAAAGTTCCCCTGCTTATTTTTACGTAAAAATTTGCAGAAAAAATACGCGCAAACGCCCTTGTAGAACGGTTCACAGAGTATTATAATGGGAAAAGCGGAGGCGAAAACGTTATGACTGGTTCTGAGCGGGCTCAAACCAAGGGACTGAGACCGTCATTTACACCGATGGGCATGTGGGCGTTTTCCATCGGTACCAGCATCGGTTGGGGTTCTTTCATTGTCACTTGCAATACCTATCTGCTGAAATCCGGAATTCTCGGGACCGTGCTTGGTCTTTTGATCGGCATGGCGGTGATCTTTGTGATCACTTGGAATCTGCAATACATGATCCGCAAATCTCCTGGAGCGGGTGGGATCTATGCGTTTGAGAAACAGGTCGGAAGCAAGGACCTCGGATTTCTCTCATTCTGGTTCATTTTACTGACGTATATGGCGATCCTGTGGGCCAATATCACCTCAGTTCCGCTGTTCTGCCGCTTTTTCCTGGGCGACACGTTCCAGTTTGGTTTCCATTACAATATATTCGGTTATGAAGTGTGGTTCGGGGAAGCATTGCTGTCGATCTGTGCAGTGGTGCTGATCGGGCTTCTTTGCATGAGCAGTTCGAAGCTGCCGAATAAGATCATGATCGTTGCGGCATTGATCTTCGGCGCAGGATTTATGATCTGTGCCTTGATCGCACTGATTGGACATGGAGATGCCTACAGTTATTCTCCGCTTTATGCGGAGGAGGGTGCATCTGCGTTTGGGCAGATCGTCCGGATCGCAGTCATCTCGCCGTGGGCCTTTATCGGTTTTGAGAATATCGCGCATTTTTCCGAAGAGTATACATTCCCTGCCAAGCGTGTGCGTTCCATTTTGATCTGGTCTGTTTGTCTGACCACAGGTCTTTACATTCTTGTTTCTCTTCTTTCTATTTCGGCCTACCCACCGGAGTACAGCAGCTGGATCGAATACATCCGTGATATGGGCAACCTTTCCGGTATCAAAGCCGTACCGGCGTTCTATGCGGCGCAGCACTACCTCGGACAGGCCGGTGTGGTCGTGCTCATGCTGGCACTTTTTTCCGTGATCTTAACGAGTCTGATCGGAAATCTGATGGCGCTTAGCCGCCTTTTATATGCAGCCGGGAGAGACGGGGAAGCACCGCATTCCTTTGCGAGGCTGAATCAAAAGGGCATTCCCTACAAGGCGGTGATCGCGATCATTGCGGTCTCTGTTTTCATCCCGTTTCTCGGTCGGACTGCCATCGGTTGGATCGTGGATGTCACGACCCTCGGGGCGACGATGATCTATGCGCTCCTTTCCTATGCTGTATTCAGGCATGCGAAAAACGCAGGCTGTAAGAGAGAAACTTATACCGGTATCGCAGGGATGATCCTGATGGGGTGCTTTCTCCTGTTGCTGTTGATGCCGGGATTACTCCCGTTCCACGCGATGGAAACGGAATCCTATGCGTTGTTTATCATATGGGCAGTCCTTGGCCTTGTGGTATTCAGGATTCTCGTGTTGCGGGACAAAACCCGCGGATACGTGAACCGTGTCGTGGTCTGGATGATCCTGCTCATCATGATCCTGTTTGCTTCTATGATGTGGGTTTCCAGAGCGACAGAGAATGCGGCGGAAAATGCAGTACACGAGATCTTTATCTATCATGAAAGCCACCCCACCGATGATTCGGTGGAAGAGGTCAAAGAAGAGCGTGTGGCCTTTTTGGAGGAAGAGGCCAGGAAGATCAGCAGCACCAACACGCTGTATACCATCGTTTCACTGGGGCTCTTTATCCTGTCGATGGCTGTCATTCTTGTCAATTATCGTGACAACCGGAAACTCGGCAAGCAGCTTGACGAGGCGGAGGAAGCGAAACGAACCGCCGAACGGATCGCGAATCTGAAACAGTCCATCAGCACTATGATGGACAACATGCCGGGCATGACATTTGCAAAGGACGGGGAGACGCTTGCTTACATCGCCTGCAATCAGGCGTTTGCGGAGTATTCTCACAAAGAAAGTCCGGAAGGGGTCATCGGGCTGACAGCTTGGCAGATCTTTGATCCCGTGACGGCAAAGCATTTTGAGGAAGATGACATGCTGGCACTCTCCATGGAGGAGCCGTATATCTATCATGAAGATGTATTGGACGCTGAGGGGAACAGCCGGCAGCTCCAGACGACGAAACTAAAGTATACGGATGATGAAGGAAAGACCTGCATCCTTGGCATGTGCCAGGATGTGACGGATCTTGTGCGTGTCCAGCGTGAGAATGCCCTGACCAAAGAGGCTTATGAAAAAGCAAAACGGATCGGCATGATCTATACACATATCGCGGAAACACTTGCAAGCGGATACGCAGATATGTATTATGTAAATTTGGAGACCGGAGAATTCAGTGAATACCTTACCGATCCTGTCAAAGGGATGCTCAAAGAGGAGAGGCATGGGTTGGACTTTTTCGCGGAATGCAGAGCAGATGCGGAAGTCTATGTGCATCCGGATGACCGGAAAACTGTGATCCATTCGCTGGAGAAGGAGACACTTTTAGGGCATCTCACCGCAAACGGCACCTTTGACATGACCTACCGTCTCCTGACGATGAACGGAAAGCAGGGGAAGGAGCCGTCGACCTATGTCAGCATGAAGGTATCCCGCATGAAGGACGACAAGAACTTCCTGATCATTGCCGTGGCAGACGTGAATGAGGAAATGAAAAGGCAGCGCGCGGCGGAGCGTATGAAAGAGGAGCATATTGCCTACGAACGCCTCAATGCGCTTTCCGGAGATTTTATGTGCGTGTACATCGTGGATCCGGAGACATCGCACTATCGGGAGTACAGTGTCGGCGGCGGATTTGAATGTTTTGCGATCCCAAAGGAGGGGACGGATTTCTTCACCGCTTCCAGAGAACAGATCAAGGACATGATCTATCCGGACGACCTCGACCGTTTTTACAAAATGTTTACCAAAGAGGGTGTCCTTTCCGAGATTGAGCGGACCGGTCTTTTTACGATCAGTTACCGTCTGATGATGGACGGAAGGCCGAACTATGTGCGCCTCAAAGCGGTCAAACGCGAGGAAGCCGGTGGTATGCGGATCGTAGTCGGTGTCAGGGATATCGATCAATATGTCCAACAGGAAGAAGATTACGCAAAGCGTCTTGCGAAGGCACAGAGCGATGCGGAGATGGATGCGCTGACCGGGATCAGAAACCGCCATGCGTATCTTAACGCGGAAGAGGCGCTGGATCGCAGGATCGAAGAAGAGGGAGAGGATGCTTTTGCGATCGCGATCCTCGATGTCAATGATCTGAAGAAGGTGAATGACACACAGGGACATCAGGCAGGAGACCGCATGATCCGGGAAGCCTGCAAGATCATCTGCAACATTTTCAAACACAGTCCGGTTTATCGTGTCGGCGGAGATGAGTTTGCCGTGATGATCCAGGGCGAGGATTATGACAACCTGGATACGCTTGCGGAGGAACTCAGAGCATACAACCTCTCTGCATCCGAGACCGGTGGGATTGTGATTGCCTGCGGGACGGCAAGATGCGAGCATGACAGAAGCGTAGCGCCGGTGTACGAGCGCGCGGATCATGCGATGTATGAAAATAAGAGCAAGCTCAAAGCCGGCATTCTGTAACGGAGCTTGCGCAACATTTTTGAAAGAAGACAATTATCATGTATTATGCAACCATAGGGATCCTGGGGGTTCTGATCCTCTTGATCGAAAACCAGGATCTTTTTTCAAATCGGAGCGGTGCTTTTAACAGACCGTCCTGGAGAGCGTATCGCAGATTTTTATATGCGGTGCTCGTCTATTATGTAACCGATATCTTATGGGGACTCCTTGAAGGCGCAAAGAGCGCGATGGGTCTCTTTGTGGACACCTCGTTTTATTTCGTCGCGATGGCGTTCGGCGTCCTCTTCTGGACGCAGTTTGTGGTCGCTTATCTCGAGGAGAAAAAATACTTCGGCCGGTTTCTTGCACATGCCGGTCGTATCTTTGCACTTTTTGTCGTGGTCAGCTCGATCGTCAATTTCTTTATCCCTGTTCTGTTCAGCGTCACTCCTGACTGCGTTTACCTGCCAAGACCGTTCCGCTATGTGATCCTCATCGGACAGATCGCGCTGCTGCTTTTGGTATCGTGCCATATGCTGGGCATGGTGGTGGCAAAACGCGTGACCGAGCCGCAACGATATCAAACGATCGCGGTGTTCGGGATCATCATGGGCGTGTTTATGATCTTACAGCTCTTATTCCCGTATCTGCCGTTTTATTCCATGGCGTATCTCCTGGGCAGTTGCCTGCTGCGCGCCGTGATCATCGGAGACGAAAAGGAGACCTATCGACACGGACTGGAAATGGCGCAAGAGAAAGCGTTTCGTCAACGCGCGCAGCAGGAGCGGATGGCGTATCAACGATTGAATGCACTTTCCGGAGATTTCCTCTGCGTGTATGTAGTAGATCCGGCGAACGGTCATTATCGGGAGTTCAGTTCTACAGAGGAGTTCAAGAACTTTGATCTCGGAGAGATCGGGACGGATTTCTTTGCCGACTCCAGAGAGCAGATCAGCAGTGTCATCTATCCGGATGATCTGGAGCGGTTTCTCTCATTTTTTACAAAGGAGAATGTGCTTTCCGAGGTGGAACAGAACGGGATCTTTATCGTGGGATACCGGTTGATGGTAGACGGGGCTCCGAAGCATGTCCGGCTGAAAGCCACGATGCTGGAAGAGGATGAAGGGAAGCGCCTGATCGTCGGCGTGAATGATATTGATACGCACGTGCGTCAGGAAGAGGATTTTGCAAGGCGTCTGGCCAAGGCGCAGAAGGCGGCGAATGTTGACGCGCTGACCGGCGTCAGAAACAGACATGCCTATCTGGACGAGGAAGAGCGTCTGGATCTTTTGATCGCGGAGCATCGTGCGCCGGCGTTCGCGATCGTCATGCTCGATGTCAATGATCTGAAGACCGTGAATGATACCGAAGGCCACAAGGCAGGTGACCAGCATCTCATCGAAGCCTGCCGGATCATCTGTGAGACTTTCAAAAGAAGCCCCGTATTCCGTGTCGGCGGGGATGAGTTTACCGTGCTGGCAGAAGGAAATGACTATGACAACATCGAGGGACTGACGGAGCAGATCCGCGCACACAATGAAAAAGCGATCAGCACCGGTGGGGTCGTGATCGCTTGCGGCGTTGCCAAATATGAAGGGGATGACTGCGTCGCTGCGGTGTTTGAGCGCGCGGACAACCGGATGTATGAAAACAAGAAATCCCTGAAAGCATAAGGGATCATTCGTCGATGACGACGTTCAGATAATTCCTGTCATTGGCAAGATCGATGACGGTCTTGTCAGTGAACTGAGGGAGAAGACAGGGGACGGTTTTATGTTTCCCCGTCTCCTGCCCCCTGCTTTTTTCTTGACATACTTTTTTGAAAAGGGTAGAATTTTAAATGCAAACTAAATAAGGAGGTGTTTCTGTACAGATGGTACCGGCATACATCGTTGCTGTGATCGCTGTTGTAGCCGTGATCGTGACCGCAATCGTGACCTACCTCGTGACTTCCAATGTACATGGGAAGAAAGCGGATTCCAAGGTGCAGAATGCGGAGACGAAGGCACGTGAGATCATCGACGAAGCTGTCAAGACCGCCGAGAACAAGAAACGCGAATCCTTACTTGAGATCAAGGAAGAATCAATCAAAGCCAAGAATGATTTGGATAAGGAGATCAAGGAACGGAGAGCGGAGATTTCCCGAAATGAACGCCGTATAGAACAGAAAGAATCCACGATCGATAAAAAGTTGGATTCTCTGGAGAAGCGAGAGGCGAGCTGCTCGGCGAAAGAGGCGGATCTGGATAAGCAGAAAGCGGAAGTTGCCAAGCTCCATGAGGAGCGTGTACGGGAGCTGGAGAGAATCTCAGGACTTACCTCCGAACAAGCAAAAGACTATCTTTTAAAAGCTGTTGAAGAAGACGTGAAGATCGACACCGCCAAACTCATCAAAGAGATGGAAGCGGTGGCAAAGGAAGAAGCATCCAGGAAGGCGAAGGATTACATCGTGACCGCGATCCAGAAATGTGCGGCCGATCAGGTATCTGAGTCTACGATTTCGGTGGTGCAGCTTCCGAGTGACGAGATGAAGGGAAGGATCATCGGACGCGAGGGACGGAATATCCGCACGCTCGAAACGATGACCGGCGTGGACCTGATCATTGATGATACGCCGGAAGCAGTGATCTTATCCGGATTCGACCCGATTCGCAGAGAGATTGCACGGGTCGCGCTCGAGAAATTGATCGTGGATGGACGGATCCATCCCGCACGGATTGAGGAAATGGTCGAAAAGGCCCGCAAGGAAGTGGATGCATTGATCCGCGAAGAGGGCGAATCGGCTGTGCTCGAAGTCGGTGTGCACGGAATCCATCCGGAGCTGGTCAAGCTCCTCGGAAGGATGAAATTCCGTACCAGTTATGGTCAGAACGCATTGAAGCATTCCATCGAGGTTGCAGAACTTTGTGGGTTGCTGGCAGCGGAAGTGGGAGAGGATGTGCGCCTTGCGAAGCGCGCCGGTCTGCTCCATGATATCGGCAAGGCCATTGATCATGAGCAGGAAGGATCCCATATCCAGTTGGGCGTGGAGCTCTGCAAGAAGTACAAAGAGACTCCGCTGATCATCAACGCAGTGGAAGCGCATCACGGCGATACAGAGCCGGAAAGTTTGATCGCGATGCTGGTACAGGCGGCAGATACGATTAGTGCCGCGAGACCGGGTGCGAGAAGAGAGACATTAGAAACCTACTCCAACAGATTAAAACAGTTAGAAGATATCACCAACGAATTCAAAGGTGTGGATAAGTCGTTTGCTATTCAGGCAGGTCGAGAGGTTCGCGTTATGGTAGTTCCCGAGAAGGTGACGGACGCCGACATGGTGATTCTTGCCCGGGATATTTCCAAGAGGATCGAATCCGAAATGGAATATCCGGGACAGATCAAGGTCAATGTGATCCGCGAATCACGCGTGACAGATTACGCAAAGTAACAAACAAAAAGAGGCGTGTTTTCACGTCTCTTTTCTGTTCAAGATACCGGCTGACGAAAAGCCGAGAGGGAGAATGAACATGGCACAATACAAACGAGAAAGCAGGGAACTCATGTATCGGGGATCTATCCTGGATATTTATCGTGATCATATGGTCTGGGAAAACGGTCATACCGAGGATTGGGATTTTGTTTCCCATAGAAACGGCGCTGCAGCGATCGTGGCCGTGGATAATGAAGGGAAACTTTTGATGGTGCGCCAATACCGGAATGCGTTGGAGCGGGAGACCTTAGAGATACCGGCGGGTGCAAGAGATTCCGTGAATGAGGACACAGCGGTCTGCGCGGCGCGCGAGCTCGAAGAGGAGACCGGGTTCAAAGCGGGGAAATTGGAAAAGATCATGTCACTGAAATCCACGGTGGCGTTTTGTGACGAGTTGATCGATGTATATCTCGCGACAGAATTAACCCCCGGAAAAACACATTTTGATCCGGGGGAGAATATCCGTTTGGAGCGTCATTCGCTGGAAGAGTTGGTAGATAAGATCTTTGCCTGTGAGATTCAGGACGGGAAAACCGTGGCAGGCATCCTTGCCTACGCGGCACTTTGTGCGCGAAAGTAAGGGTTATTTCACCATGTCTGCGATCGTGTAGATCAATGCTTCGCTGTCTTTCCAGCCGAGGCACGGATCCGTAATGGATTTGCCGTATACATGCTCGCCGATCTTTTGACACCCTTCCTCCAGATAACTCTCGATCATGACGCCTTTCACCATCTTGCGGATCATGGGAGAGATGGAACGGTTGTGCAGCACTTCTTTCACAATGCGGATCTGCTCCTTGAACTGCTTGTTGGAGTTGGAGTGGTTCGCATCGATGACTGCCGCCGGGTTCTTGAGATCCATTTTCTTGTACATCTCGTTTAACCGTACGATATCTTCATAATGATAATTCTGGACGTTGTTGCCGTGCTTGCTTGTGGCGCCGCGGAGGACCACATGGGTCAGCGGGTTGCCGCTTGTCTCCACCTCATATCCGCGATAGACGAAATGATGCGGGTGCTGTGCGGCATAGACGGAATTAAGCATCACGGAAAAATCGCCGCTGGTCGGATTTTTCATGCCGCTTGCCACATCAAAGCCGCTCGTCGTGAGGCGGTGGTGCTGGTCTTCGACGGACCGGGCACCGATCGCAACATAAGAGAGCAGGTCTTCTACATACCCCCAGTTTTCAGGATAGAGCATTTCATCTGCCGGTGTGAGACCGGTTTCTTCAATCGCGCGCAAATGGAGCTTGCGGACTGCGATCAGGCCGGCCAGCATGTCCGGCGCTTTTTCCGGATCCGGCTGCGTAGCGATCCCTTTGTAACCGGAACCCGTCGTGCGGGGCTTGTTGGTGTAAATCCGCGGGATCAGGATCAGCCGGTCTTTGACCTTTTCCTGGATCGGCGCGAGGCGATTGACATATTCAATGACCGGACCCTCGCTATCTGCAGAGCACGGCCCGATGATGACCAGAAAACGGTTGTCCTTTCCGGTCAGGACGTCGGCGATCATTTGATCACGCTGGGCCTTTTTCTGCTGCATCGCAGCGGAGAGCGGGTATTCGGTTTTGATCTCCTTCGGAGAAGGCAGTTCCTTTAAAAATGTGAATGACATAAAAACTCTCCTTTTATAGAGAAATCGCTTGTTTGACAAGGTCGAGTGGCATTTCATTTCCGGTCCAGATCCGAAAAGCCTCCGCGCCTTGATGGAGCAGCATCGGCAGTCCGTTCATGGTGGAGCAGCCGGCCCTTTTCGCATCGGCAAGAAGCTTTGTTTCTGCCGGATGGTAAATGAGATCGGCGACAAATAACGCAGGGAAAAGCGCGTCCGCTGGGATCAAAGAGGCCCCTTCCTGCTCTGCCATCCCGACATTTGTCGCATTGATGAGGAGGTCGGACGCCTGCAGCGTCTTACGGAGGAGTGCGATGTCCTCCATGGGGCAGACCGCAATCGGCGTGCCGGTATGGGAAGAAACCTTTTCCGCGAACGCAGCGGTTTTGGGGAACGTGACATTTTCCCGTTTGAATACGGAAACTTTTGCAACGCCTTCCAGCGCAAGCTGCGTCAGAACGGATTCAGCTGCACCGCCGCCGCCGAGCAGCGTGACAGTTTTTCCTTTGGCCGAAAAACCGGATTCCGCAAGTGCGCGGACAAACCCGATGCCGTCTGTGGTATGACCGATGAGCTTCCCGTCTCGATTAACGACAGTGTTCACAGAGCCGCAGAGTGCCGCCGCTTCGGACAGATCGTCAAGGAGCGGCAGGATCGCATTTTTATGGGGCATCGTGAGATTAAAACCTCCTGCACCAAGCGCGCGCAAACCCTGCACTGCAGCAGGGAGCATCTCCGGTGCGACTTCAAACGCCAGATACCGGCAGTCCAGAGTGAGCGCCATAAATGCGGTATTATGCATCAGCGGCGAAATGCTGTGTTTTGCCGGATAGCCCAGCAGACAATATAAGGTTGTCGTGCCTGAAATCTCGTTTGCCATAGCAAAAACAGCATAGCGAAAAAAAAGAGGGCTGTCAATGCAGGCTTTACAGCGGTCTTGCACCGAAAATGGACTTTGTTTATACTAAGAGCATGAAAGAGACATTGACGATACGACAAACCAAGATCGGAGAGGGGAAGCCCCTGCTCTGTGCACCGATCATAGAAGAGGCGAGAGACGGGATCCTTTCGGAGTGCCGGAGCCTGATGAACACCTCGGCGGATATGATCGAATGGCGCGCAGATCTGTTCGAAGAAATCGGCAATACCGAAGCGGTGATTGCGATCTTAGAGCGGATGCGCGTAATCGTGGGAGAGAAACTGTTGCTGTTTACCTGCCGCTCCAGGCAGCAGGGCGGGAACGGTGCGCTTTCCGAAGAGGGGAATATACAACTCCTTCTTGCTGTTGCCGAGAGCGGATATGCAGATCTCATCGATCTGGAATATTTTGCGGTGAAACGGCCGGAGAAAGCGATCAGGCAGCTCCACGAGGCGGGCGCTGTCATTGTGGCATCACACCATGATTTTCAGGAGACGCCGCCTGTGGAAGCAATCGAACAACTTCTCGATAACATGGCATCGAGCGGTGCGGATATTGTGAAGCTGGCGGTGATGCCGAAAAATATGGAGGATGTGCTGCGGCTTCTGGCCGCGACAGAACGGTTCAAAAAAGAGTGGCCGGACAAGCCGATCATTACGATGTCCATGGGACGCTACGGGATGCTTTCCCGCATGTGCGGGGAGTTTTTCGGGATTGCGGTGACGTTCGGCTATCACAGACGCGCGTCTGCACCGGGACAGATCGCGCTGGATGAGCTTTCCCAGATGCTGACGAAGATCCATGAAGAATATGGGGAGGAGCCGGTGTGAAAGGGCATCTTTACTTGATCGGATTTATGGGCGTCGGAAAATCGGCGGTTTCCAAGCGCCTTGCCGCTGCACTCGCTGTCCCCTGCATGGATACGGATACCGAGATTGAACGGCGTGCGTCAAAACGCATAGCGGAGATCTTTGCGACGGATGGAGAAGAGGCTTTCCGGGATATGGAGACGGCGCTCCTTTCGGACCTTTCCAAGGAGGCGCCACAGGTGATCTCCTGTGGAGGCGGGCTCACGCTGCGAGAAGAAAACCGCCGGATGATGAAAGAGAGCGGAACCGTGATCCATCTGAAGGCGACACCGGAGACGGTTTTTTCGCGTGTCCGGCACAGCAATGCCAGACCGCTTTTAAACGGCAATATGAACCTTTCCTATATTGAAAAGCTGATGGAGGAGAGGAAAAGCCGGTATAGCGGTGTAGCAGACCTGACGATCGAGACGGATGAGAAGACCGTCGAAGAGGTCGTCGCGGAGATTCAGAAGAGCCTTGTGGCAGCGTGCCAGACGGAAGGCGACTCGTTGTAACGGTTGTTCAGATAGTCGCAGACCTCATCCAACCCTTCCTCGGTATAAGGAAATGTTGCGGTCTCTTTTTTTTCTTCCGGCGTGGCTTCAAAGCCGTACGGCCCCGGGAAAACAGTGACGAGAAAGAGCGGATCTTTCCCTTCTTCCGACAGGCGCTCGATCCGGTAGCGCATCCCGTCACAACTACCGCTGAAATAGGTGTGTTTATAAAATTCAAGATGATAAAGATTGTTTCGATCGATCATGTTTCTACTATAAACATTTTCGCATCGGACTGCAATGAGATGATGAACGATGAATGACGAACTGACTGCAAAAGATATCGAACGGATCGAAAAAGAGATCGAATACCGCAAACTTGTGCTGCGTAAAGAACTGATCGAGTCCGTAAAAGAAGCCCGCGCGCATGGAGATCTTTCTGAGAATTTTGAGTACCATGCGGCAAAGCAGGAGAAAAACAAAAACGAAAGCAGGATCCGTTATCTCGAGCGGATGGTGCGGACTGCGCACATCATCGAAGAGGACAGCGCAGACGATGAAGTCGGGCTGAATAATACCGTGGTCGTTTATATTGAAGAGGACGATGCGGAAGAAACCTATAAGATCGTAACCACCGTGCGCGGCAATTCGCTGAAAGGTCTCATCAGCATCGAGTCCCCCATGGGGAAGGCGCTGATCGGGCATAAAGCGGGAGACCGCGTGGAAGTCAAAGTGAACGAAGACTACAGTTATTATGTACAGATCCGCTCCATCGAAAACACGATCGACGATGGGAGCGATGCGCTTCGGAAATTCTGAAGCGCCGGGAGTTTTATGCATTATCTGATCATTGATTTTGAAATGGGAGAAGTCGACGCGAAGGACCGTGAGAAGTTGTCCGGTATGGCAAAGGAGATCATTGAGACCGGCGCCGTGCTGTTAAAAGACGACTTTTCCTTTGACAGCGAGTTTGCTTCCTACAGCAAGCCCAAGGTCGGCTACCTTTCTTCTTATGTGAGGAAGATGACCGGGATCCGGAAAGAAGATTTAAGCAATGCACCTTCCATTGAGGAAGTGTTACGCGATATGGGGGAGTGGCTTTCCGGAAAAGAGGTACGCGCGCTTTCCTGGAGCGATTCCGACTGCCGTCAGTTGAAGAGAGAGATGGAAGTGAAAGGGATCCACGTACCGGAGATCGATGCCTTGTTTCCGACGTGGTCGGATTTTCAGGTGGCGTTCGGGCGGCTCCTCGGCTTAAAGGAACGCTGCGCGCTTTCCGACGCCTTAAAGATTTGTCATATCAAGCCGGTGGGAAGAGAGCACGACGGGCTTTACGATGCGAGGAATACCGCGAGTTTGTTTTCAAAATTGCAGCGGTCCGGGAGTGTAGCGGTTTCCCTGACGCCGATCGGAAAAGGCGCTGCGCCGCAAAACAAGAAGGCGGACGACTCCTGCTGGACGATCGAGCGGGCTTTCTTTGCGATCAGACATGGGAAGGAAGCCGCAATGGGAGACGGTTTCCGGAAGTACCACTTCGAAAAACGGATGCGGAAAATTTAGAAAAATTTTAGAAAGTTTAGAAAAAGTTTATTTGTCACGTACAGGCAGAGGTGATATACTTTGGCTTGTCGGAGGAGAGGGATCTTCCTCTCCTTTTTTCTTTTTTATCTACGGAACGGATCGTTCCGGTTTTCAACGAAGACTGTAGATCGTATGGCGCAAAGACTATGCAGATGGAGGTGGTGTCCCTTGCGGGGTGTTTTTTGGTAACAGGCAACAGTGTTTTCAGGTATTTTTTTGATGGGGGAAAAAGATGAAACCGATGAAAAAACAAGACTTCATGAACGGACTCCGGAAGATTGCCGGCGGCCGGAAGAAAGAGGGGACCATAGTGAAACTGAAAAGGAGGTACGGGAAACGCGCAGTCGCGGCGGGGATCGTCGGCGTTTTTCTCTGTGCGCTTTTGATGTCGGCGGGGATCTATGGGATCACGACGCGCACGATGGTGGAGAAGACAAATGAGATGGTGCTGGGGGAGGACTATGTGGAATGGATCCGCGCGCAGATCGAGGACGCGACTTATGTGACGGTGGAGAACTATATGGAGGGTGAGGGCGGTACGCTTTCCGACTATGTCAACCGCAATGATGTCAACGGGATCACGGAGAAGATTCTGCGTGAGATCGACCGCAGATATGAAGAGAGCGGGAATGCCCTTTCCGCAGGGCAGCGGGATCAGATTGAACGGGTAATCAAAAGCGAGATCAACAACTCGATCGAGTCGGCGCTCACCGCGCTGTCGGACCAGAATGCGGAAGAATTGACGGAAAAAACCTACCGTTATGTCGCGGAGTATGTGTCGGAGAACTTGAAAGAGGTGCTCGGCAAGACGGATGAGAATAAAGAGGATGTGAAGGGTCTCAAAGAGCATAACAAGAAGCAGGATGAACGCCTTGCTTCCGGAGAGGAGGCGATCGAAAGCCTGAACGGAAAGACCGGAGAACAGGCAAAGGGGATCGATGCGCTTGAAGGGAAGACCAAGGATAATGAGAAAAAGATCGGGACGCTGGAGGGACGGTCGGATAAGCAGGACCAGGAAGTGAGCACGCTGCAGGAACGCGCGAACGGGCACGATCAGGATGTGAGCACACTGCAGGAGCGCGCAAACGGGCATGATGCCGATGTGAGTACCTTGCAGGAGCGTGCGAACGGACATGATGCAGATGTGAGTACGCTGACGGAGCGTGCAAACGGACATGATGCGGATCTGGCCTCGTTGCAGGGGCAATTCGCCACGAAGCAGACAGAAGACGCGACGCGGTTCTCCGGGATCGAGGAAAAACTGATCGAGCTTGGCGGACGGATCGTTTATTGTACACAGGCGGAGTATGACGCGATGCAGCACGCACCCCAGACCTTGTATTGTATTACGGATTAGAAGGGGAGGAGAAAAGGGGTGTATGTAAAATTTCATAAACAGGGGAAGGTGCTCCTGAGCTTTCTATTGCTTCTGCTGCTTGCAGTTCCGGAGACGGTGCATGCGGGAAATTCCATGATCTCAACAGGACCGGCGGGACATGTTTATCAGCACAGACATGACGGGAGCTGCTACCGGACCTGCGGGAATGTGATCTATTATCGCTCTTACTACGGATATACAGGGAGAGGCTCTACGGGCTATCAGTGTTCCGGCGGCTGTCCGGTTTGCGGAACCGGATTTTGCATTGACGTGCCGGCGAATTTCAGCAATCAATATGCATCCTTTACCTGTGGGGGCAGGATCTGCATCTGCGGATATTCGGACGGGCAGACCTGGGTGGTCGGCCATTCCTATGAGACGATCAAAGACTCAGATGCTACGTGCACGGAACCGGAGTACGACCACAATCACTGCACGACTTGCGGACATGAAACGGAGCCCTTCCCTGTGGGAGAGCGCCTCGGGCATATCTGGTCGCTGGAGCAGAGCGCGATCACGACAAGGCCGACGCCTTATGCAGAGGGGATCCGTACGTTCACATGTTTGCGGGACGGGACGCATACGGCAGATATGTCGGAGCCGAAGCGGCTGTTTCGATTATTCGGAAACGAGAAGCGTATCCAAAAACTATATTGCGGAGATACGCTGATCTATGATGCATGTGTGGGAGATCTTTGCCTGACCATGCCAAGCGGCGTCGCGGATCTGCCGGAGCCGTAGCAGTGGATACTTTTTACCGGGCGTTGGATGGAAATTGAAAAAGATAGGAATGTGAGAAAAAAAGAGAATATAAGAGATAATGATAGTATAAGAAAGAATATATGCGATTTTCGAGAAAAAAAGGGGCTTGCGCATTTGACACGTTGTGCCTAATATAGTCCTAGCGGTTAGCACTCAAATCAAACGAGTGCTAATAAAACAACAACAAGGAGGAAGTATCATGAAGTTAAAACCTTTATCGGACAGAGTGGTATTAAAACAGCTCGAGGCTGAGGAAACGACAAAATCGGGGATCATCCTGCCGGATGCAGCACAGGAAAAGCCGCAGCAGGCAGAAGTCATCGCAGTAGGACCCGGAGGCGTTGTAGACGGTAAAGAAGTTGCAATGCAGGTTAAAAAGGGTCAGAAGGTGATCTATTCCAAGTATGCCGGCACGGAGATCAAGCTGGACGGTGAGGAATTCATTATCGTAAAACAGAATGACATTCTTGCGGTAGTAGAGTAAACAGTTCGAAACGTATTTTTGTAAAAAACGCCTGGAGCGGAAGGAGAGAGAACAATGGCAAAAGAATTGAAGTATGGAACAGAAGCGAGAGCGGCTCTGCAGTCTGGTGTGAACCAGCTCGCGGATACCGTCCGTGTAACGCTTGGACCGAAGGGTCGCAACGTGGTGCTTGACAAGTCCTATGGCGCACCGCTCATCACAAACGACGGTGTGACGATCGCAAAGGAGATCGAGCTTGAGGATTCCTTTGAGAACATGGGCGCACAGCTTGTGAAGGAAGTCGCAACCAAGACGAACGACGTAGCCGGTGACGGTACGACGACCGCTACGGTGCTCGCGCAGGCAATGATCAAGGAAGGCATGAAGAACCTTGAAGCAGGCGCCAACCCGATCGCATTGCGCAAGGGAATGAAGAAGGCAACGGAAGCAGCAGTTGAGTCCTTGAAGAAGATGAGCAGCAAGGTAAAGGACAAAGAACAGAAGCAGAAGGTTGCTGCAATCTCCGCAGGTGACGAGGAAGTCGGAACACTCATCGCAGACGCGATCGAGAAGGTTTCCAACGAGGGCGTCATCACGATCGAAGAAAGCAAGACGATGCAGACCGAGGTAGAGCTCGTAGAAGGTATGCAGTTTGACCGCGGCTATGTATCCGCTTATATGTGCACCGATATGGATAAGATGGAAGCAGTTCTGGATGATCCGTACATCCTGATCACCGACAAGAAGCTTTCCAATATCCAGGAGATCCTGCCGCTGCTGGAACAGATCGTACAGCAGGGCGCAAGACTTCTCATCATCGCAGAGGATATCGAGGGCGAGGCACTGACGACCCTGATCGTGAACAAGTTGCGCGGCACGTTCAACGTTGTTGCAGTGAAGGCACCGGGTTATGGTGATCGTCGGAAAGCTATGCTGGAAGACATCGCGATCCTGACCGGCGGGCAGGTCATCAGCTCCGACCTTGGTCTGGAACTGAAGGATACGACTTTGGATCAGCTCGGCCGTGCAAAGTCCGTTAAGGTTCAGAAAGAGAACACGATCATCGTAGATGGTCTTGGTGCAAAGAAGGACATTCAGTCCCGCATCAATCAGATCAAGGGTCAGATCGAAGAGACGACCTCCGATTTCGACAAGGAGAAACTGCAGGAGCGTCTTGCAAAGATGGCAGGCGGCGTCGCAGTGATCCGTGTCGGTGCGGCTACCGAGACCGAGATGAAGGAGAGCAAACTCCGTATGGAGGATGCGCTGAACGCAACACGTGCAGCAGTCGAGGAAGGTATCATCGCAGGCGGCGGCTCCGCATATATCCATGCGCAGAAGGATGTCGAAAAACTGGCAGAAGGCCTCGAAGGGGATGAGAAGACCGGTGCAAACGTGATCCTCAAAGCATTGGAGTCTCCGCTTTACTATATCGCAGAGAATGCAGGTCTTGAAGGTGCGGTCATCATCAACAAGGTCAAAGAGTCCAAGAAGGGTGTAGGCTTTGACGCAGCGAAAGAAGAGTATGTGGACATGGTTTCTGCAGGGATCATCGATCCGGTCAAGGTGACCAGAAGCGCATTGCAGAATGCGACTTCCGTAGCGGCAACCTTCCTGACCACAGAGTCCGTTGTGGCAACCATCAAAGAGCCTGTACCGCCGATGCCGGCAGGTGGCCCGGGAATGGGCGGAATGATGTAACGTAAGTTACAAGCAGGATGAATGAAAATAACGGGCGCAACAGGCGTGTTTACACGCAACGGGGCGCCCGTTGTTTTTATTCAATCGGGCGACAGCCCGATAGCGAGATGGAGCGAAGCGGAATCGAGCTATCCTGCTTTATTCTGCGCAGCACTTTGGAACCTAACTGTCGAATTCATAGCGGAATCGAGCTATCCTGCTTTATTCTGCGCAGCACTTTGGAACCTACCTGTCTCTCCACATTTTTATTGTTTCACCAACCAAAATATGCTACAATCCCCTTGGTGTGCATTTTTCTTTAAGGAGGAACGACCATGGCGAAAGTAGCGGTCATTACAGACAGTAACAGCGGGATTACGCAGGCAGAAGGGGAGCGTCTCGGTGTAAAGGTGATCCCGATGCCCTTTCGGATCAATGATAAGGATTATTTTGAAGATATCAATCTGACGCAGGAGGAGTTCTACGAGCTCATGTATGAGGGTGCGGAGATCTCGACCTCCATGCCGGAACCGGGTGTTGTGACAGACCTCTGGGATGAGACATTAAAGGAGTATGACGAGATCGTTTACATCCCGATGTCCAGCGGCCTTTCCAGTTCCTGTGCGACGGCGATCATGCTTGCGAATGACTACGGCGGAAAGGTACAGGTCGTGGATAACCAGCGGATCTCTGTGACACAGCGCCGGAGCGTGCTGGATGCGAAGATGCTGGCAAGTCGCGGGAAATCTGCTGCGGAGATCCGGTATCTTCTGCTTGCGGAAAAGTTTGAATCCAGTATCTACATCATGGTGGATACGCTGACTTACCTGAAACGCGGCGGGCGGATCACGCCGGCGGCGGCAGCGCTCGGCACCATGCTGAAATTAAAGCCGGTGCTCCAGATCCAGGGAGAGCGGCTCGATGCGTTTGCAAAAGCGCGGAATGTCAAGAAAGCAAAAGAGATCATGATCGAAGCAATGCAGCGTGATTTCAAGGAGCGCTTCAAGGATCCGCATGGCGAAAACATCCATCTGGATATTGCTTATACAAAGGATATCGAAATGGCGGAAGAGTGGAAACAGGAAGTCTTGAAGGCATTCGGAGATCGGGAGATCGTGATGCAGCCGTTGTCGCTTTCCGTGTCCTGTCATATCGGACCGGGCTCGCTGGCACTCGCCTGCAGTCATAAAATCAATGCGTAAAGCATCCTGACACAGCAACAACATCATCGCAATGAGGGAGTAGTTATCTATGGTAAAAGCAGTTGTAGGTGCAAACTGGGGAGACGAAGGAAAAGGCAAGATCACGGATATGCTTGCCGATCAGGCGGATATCGTGATCCGTTTTCAGGGCGGCGCAAACGCAGGGCATACGATCGTAAACAATTACGGGAAATTCGCACTGCATACGCTTCCTTCCGGTGTGTTCCATCAGCATATCACAAACATCATCGGAAACGGTGTGGCTTTAAATGTCGCGAAAGTGATGGAAGAGATTGACGAGATCACGGGGCGCGGCGTACCGAAGCCGCAGATCATGATCTCCGATCGTGCGCAGATCGTGATGAGCTATCACATCTTGTTTGACCAGTATGAAGAGGAACGTTTGGGCGGCAAATCCTTCGGCTCCACGAAGTCAGGGATCGCGCCGTTCTATTCGGATAAATATGCGAAGATCGGCTTTCAGGTCAGCGAGATCTTTGATGATACACTGATCGAGGAGAAAGCGGTGCGCGTCTGCGAGCAGAAGAATATCCTGCTTGAGCATCTGTATCATAAACCGCTGCTGAAACCTGAAGAGATCGTTGCGGAACTGAAAGGCTACCGGGAGCAGCTTCGACCTTATGTCGGCGACGTTTCCGCGTTCCTGTCTCAGGCGATAAAAGACGGCAAAGAGATCCTTCTGGAGGGGCAGCTCGGCACCTTAAAAGATCCGGATCACGGGATCTATCCGATGGTGACCTCCAGCTCAACGCTTGCGGCATACGGTGCGATCGGTGCAGGTCTGCCGCCTTATGAGATCAAAAAAGTGGTCGTTGTCTGCAAGGCTTATTCCAGCGCAGTCGGCGCGGGAGAGTTTGTCAGCGAGATCTTCGGCGACGAAGCAGACGAGCTCAGAAAGCGCGGCGGCGACGGCGGAGAATACGGTGCAACGACAGGACGACCGAGACGTATGGGCTGGTTTGACTGCGTGGCATCCAAGTACGGCTGCAGATTGCAGGGCGCAACGGACATGGCATTTACGGTGCTGGATGTGCTCGGATATCTGGACGAGATCCCGGTCTGCGTCGGCTATGAGATTGACGGAAAAGTGACGACGGACTTCCCGGTAACTGCGAAGTTAAAAGACGCGAAGCCGGTCTATGAGACCCTGCCGGGGTGGAAAACAGAAATCCGCGGCATCAAAAAGTATGAAGATCTTCCCGAGAACTGCCGGAAATATATCGAGTTTGTGGAAGAAAAGATCGGTTATCCGATCACCATGGTCAGCAACGGCCCCGGGAGAGAGGATATCATCTATCGTTGATAAATAAGGAGGAATTACGATGGCATTATTGGAACAATGGCAGACAATCGCCTACAATCAGGAGACGGACAAAGCGAAGCTCCAGCAGTTCTGGCAGCATTATTTTCTACTGGAAAAGGGCGTTTATGAAAAGCTTCTCGAGAACCCGGATGAAGAAGTAAAGGGGACGGTCAAGGACCTGGCGGAAAAGTACGGACTGTCCGTGATGGAGATGACGGGCTTTTTAGACGGCATCAACGAAAGCCTGAAGGAAAAGAATCCGATCGAGACGATGGAAGAGGATACCGAAGTATCGCTCGCGTTTGACAAAGAAAAGCTTTACAAAAATATGGTAGACGCGAAAGCGGATTGGCTCTATGAGCTTCCCCAGTGGGAAAAGATCTTCGACGAGGAAACGAGAAAGAGACTTTACATGGAGCAGAAGCGCTCCGGAACCGTGCGCAACGGCAAGAAGGTCGGGCGCAACGATCCCTGCCCGTGCGGCAGCGGCAAGAAGTATAAGTTCTGCTGCGGGAAGGCGTAAAATAAGGATAAGAAAAAAGGTGGTCACGCTGGTGATCATCTTTTTTGATGGGAAGATCCATGTGACAGGAAGCGCGGCGCGAATCTAGCCCGCGATCCCCATGCCGATCAGATTGACAAGGAGCGTGACCAGCCATGCGATCAAACATTGCCACCCGATGACGGCAAGAGCCCATTTGGTGCCAAGTTCTCTGCGGATAGAAGCGATCGCTGCCACGCAGGGGGTGTAGAGCAGAGAAAAGACCAGCAGGCAGGCGGCAGTGGCGGCGGTCATGGCTGCGGTGACGGAGGGCGCGTACAGGATGCCAAGGGTGGATACCACGCTTTCCTTTGCCATAAAGCCGCTGATTAAGGCAGTGCAGATCCGCCAGTCTCCAAGCCCCACCGGACGCATCAGAGGAACCAGAAGTCCTGCGACGGCGGCAAGGATACTGTCTTTTTGATCACTGACTGGATTGAAGTGAAGATCGAAGCTTTGCAGTAACCAGATGATAATGGTTGCAATGAAAATCACAGTGAAGGCACGATGGAGAAAATCCTTCGCTTTTTCCCAGAGGAGCCTCCCCACATTTTTGAGACCGGGCAACCGATAGTTGGGAAGTTCCATCACAAAAGGAACAGCTTTGCCGCGAAAAAGGGTTTTCTTGAATACAAGTGCCATGAGGATGGCAAGAACAATGCCAAGCAGATATAGTCCCACAAAGATCAGCGCCTTGTATCGTGGGAAAAACGCATCCACAAAGAAGGCGTAGATTGGCATTTTGGCCGTACAGCTCATAAACGGGGTGAGGAGAATCGTCATCTTCCGATCCCGTTCGCTGGGGAGCGTCCGCGTGGACATGACCGCCGGCACCGTGCAGCCGAAACCGATCAGCATTGGCACAATGCTTCTGCCGGAAAGTCCGATCCGCCGGAGCAGCTTATCCATAAAGAAAGCGACCCGGGCGATGTAGCCGCTGTCTTCCAGCAAAGAGAGAAAGAAAAACAGGGTGACGATAATGGGCAGGAAGCTCAACACACTTCCCACACCGGCAAAGATACCGTCTATGACCAGGGAGTGTAGCGTCTCGTTGACACCTCCGGCAGTCATAAGACGGTCTACGAGAGCCGAAAGTCTTTCGATACCCAGGTCAAGCAGCGTCTGCAGCGTTCCGCCGATGACGCTGAAGGTCAGCCAGGAGACCAGCAGCATGATCAGGATGAAAAAAGGGATGGCTGTCCACTTCCCGGTGAGAATGCGGTCCAGCTTTTCACTTCGCAGGCTTTCCTTACTTTTTCCGGGCTTCTTTACACAGGTAAGGCAGACTCTCTGAATAAAGGCATATCGCATATCTGCAATGGCGGCGCTGCGATCCAGGCCGCGTTCTTTTTCCATCTGAAGAACAATGTGCTCGACGGTTTCTTCTTCGTTTCTGTCCAGATCCAGACGGGAGAGCACCTGCGCATCCCCTTCCACAACCTTGGAGGCTGCAAAACGAACGGGAATCCCGGCGGCCTTTGCGTGATCCTCCACCAGATGGGTCAGCGCGTGAAGACACCGGTGGACAGCGCCGCCGTGATCGTTTTCGTCACAGAAGTCCTGACGCATCGGTCTTTCCTGATAATGCGCCACATGAATGGCATGCTCCACCAGCTCATGAACGCCTTCATTTTTGGCGGCGGAGATGGGAACCACGGGGACACCCAGCGCAGCTTCCATGGTGTTGACATCGATGGAACCGCCGTTTGCGGTGAGCTCATCCATCATGTTTAAAGCCACCACCATGGGGGTGTTCATTTCCAGAAGCTGCATGGTGAGATAGAGGTTACGCTCCAGATTGGTGGCATCCACAATGTTAATGATGGCTTTTGGTTTTTCCTGAATGACGAAATCCCGGGAGACGATCTCTTCACTGCTGTAGGGAGACATGGAATAGATCCCGGGAAGATCCGTGATCAAGGTGTCCGGATGCTCTTTGATGACGCCGTCCTTGCGATCCACAGTGACCCCGGGGAAATTGCCCACATGCTGGTTGGAACCGGTCAGCTGATTGAACAGTGTTGTTTTGCCGCTGTTTTGATTTCCCACCAGCGCAAAGGTCAGGGTGGTGCCGGAGGGAAGAGGATTGCCGCTTCCCTTTGGGTGGTGTTTGCCGCCTTCACCGAGTCCGGGATGGATGGACGCAGCGCTGCTTTTTTTCTTTTTGACGGGGAAGCCTTCCGCCTCTCCGGGAACCGGTTCAACGGTGATCCGGTCTGCATCATCAAGCCGCAGAGTGAGCTGATAGCCGTGTACCTGCAGCTCCACGGGATCCCCCATGGGGGCGTATTTCACGACAGTGACTTTGGCGCCGGGAATCATTCCCATGTCCAGAAAGTGCTGCCGGAGGGCTCCTTCTCCGCCCACAGATTGTATGATACCGGAACTTCCGATTTTCAGGTCTTTGATGGTCATAGTGTATCTGCTTTCTATCAGAGGATTTGTTTCATTATCCATGTTTCATATTATCATATTTTCCGGGAAAGTGTGAAAGAGATAGACATTTATTTGCCTGCGGGTGTATGATGAGTAAGACATTTACACATTTATTCTGACAATTCATAAGTCTTTCGTACAATGACATATCCTGTCCATACAAATGTTTAAAATAATGCTATAAACGCAGGAAATCCATTTTTCAAACAGCGTGAGGAGCAGAACGTATGAATGAATCCCCAATGGAAAAAGATAAAACCAACCGTGTGCTGGCGATTTACACCAAACTGATGAATGGTGCAGTTGTGAATAAAGCGGAGGAAGCTGCGCGTTTTCAGGTGAATGAGCGTTCCATCCAACGTGATATTGACGATATCAGGAACTTTCTCGAAGAAACGGATGATCCAGTCAGCGCGTACAATACCGTGATCTATGACCGTACAGCTAAGGGCTACCGGCTGGAATACATCTACCGGATGAAGCTTTCTAACAGCGAAGTGCTTGCGATCTGTAAGATCCTTCTGGATAGCAGGGCATTCACGAAAAAGGAAATGACCGATATCCTAAAACGTCTCATCGAATGCTGCGTTCCGAAATCCAATCAGAAGCTGGTTTCCGATCTGATCCGTAACGAGGAGTTCCACTATATCGAGCTGCGGCACAAAACGAAGTTTATCGAAACGTTGTGGGCGGTGGGAAATGCGATTCATGAAAGCCGGTGGATCGAGATAGACTATCACCGGCAAAAGGATCAGAAAACGGTGCATCGCAGACTGAAGCCGGTCGCGATCATGTTCTCCGAATTCTATTTTTATATGGCGGCGTTCATTGAGGACGACTGTAATTGTGTCCAGTCATATTCTGGGAGAGCTTGAGAATACCGCTGACAGATTTGGTATTGTCCATGAAGGAGTCATTGCAAAAGAGATCACACAGGAAGATCTTAGTCTTAAGCGACCTGAGATAGAAGTGTCAGTTTCAATGAACGACCTTGAAAAGGTCAGACAGCTTCTTTCACAGAATGGAATAGGTATTCTTAAAGAGGGCAAGGAGAAGGTCACTCTTGAGGATTATTATTTCGAGTTGATTGGAGGTGCAGCAGATTGAGAAACCTCATAAAAGCGGATCTTTGTCGAATACTTAAAACCAAAATGATATATATAGGAACAGTGATAGCTGTTGCCCTCTTCGTTTGGGGAGTCAGAACCCGACTTACCAATATAGGCCCAAATGCAACCGGATATACGAGAGGTGTAATGGAGAGCTTTGAGGGTTTTCTGCTTCCGCTTGTTGTTACAGTACCGATTTTCTCAGCAGTCTTTTCCCATGAACTGACAGCAAAATCCATGCAGTGTATTTTGGGACGTGGACTGACAAGAGGGAAGCTTATTGCATCGAAGTTGCTGGATGTAGCAATCCTGGTGTTTGGGGTATTTTTGATTATCACAGCAGTTGCATTTCTGATGGCTTCTCCTGAATATGCCATCAGCACCCGTCAGATGACAAATTCTATTATTGGAATATGGCTTGCAGCGCTGAGGTATTTCGGATATATATGCTTTTCAGCTATGCTGATGTTTATCACCAATTCCTCAGCATTTGGTGTTATAGCATGTGTTGGATTCTCTTTGATTTTCAAACTTTTATGTATGGCAGTAACAAGAATAGGTGGAATCGAATTTTATGATTATACTTATGACGGCCTTCTGGACTGGACATACAGGAGCCTTGAAGCTGGAGGAATAGGTATTCAGGTCATTCCGGCATTATTGTATTTAATTGCTGCTCTTGCGATAACTATCTTCTTCTTTAAAAGAAAGGAGTATGAGTTTTGAAAGATCTTATAATTGCGGATATTACAAGGATATTCAGAAAACCTACATACCGTATAGCAATGCTTGTGTGTTTTGCTCTGGCTATTATATGGGCAATCCGTACCAAAATGAATGTCTGGAACGGATATACTTTTGTGTCATCTCAGGCAGATGCACTGAATATCTGTGGATATATTTTAGGAATATCGATATACATAAGTGTTTATGCGGATGAATTCACATCCAATTCCATGCAGTGCCTGATAGGACATGGGGTGTCCAGATTCAGGTTACTTTTAGCCAAGTTTATTGATTGCGTTATTGTGACGGGTGTATCTTTTTTCATTTATTGGTTCTTTACAATGATGCTGAATCTTGCCTTGGGAGCAGGAATCAATTCATATGAACTCAAGTTCTTTTGCGGGCTTGTGATGGTATGGGCGCTCAAAGCTTTGGGCTATGCCACATTCTCAATGATAGTTTTGTATTGGACAAAAAACGTGATTCTTGCGACATTTATGGATGTATTAATGCTGTTCGCAGCAGGATCATTATTGAGCTTTCTTAATCAGATTCCTATCTTGAAGTTTTATCATTTACAAAATTACATATTTGAGGGAATGTTGACTGATGCTCATGCTTCACTGCAGCTGGGACAGGCTGAAGGATGGCTTTGGATTCTGTTTGCAATTGTCAGGATCTGTGTTTTCTCGATAGTTGTATCGTTTTTACTGTTTCGTAAGAAGGAGCTGGATTTTAACAACTTTTAGGAATGGGAGCTTACTGCGCTGCTGAGGAGATTGTTGTATGAGAATGAAATATGTGACGTGTTTATTTATAATTGCTGCTGTCATGATGCTTTTTGGATGCGGAGCCGGTAATTATTCCGAACCAGTGCCGCCTGTTGCTGTGAATAGAACGTATGAAAAGGTTGAACCGTCTCCAGCAGTTGTGGCAGAGTTCTACGACCTTAGTCTGAAACTTGATACGGAAAATGACCGCCTTAGCGAAAAGGTTAGTATAGTTATTCAGAATAATACGAACAGCCGGGTAGATACTGTCTATCTCAGGTATAACCCGATGGGTTATTTTGACTATCTCTGCGAGACAAATCCTGAAGTGGCAGATGCAAATAAAGATAAAAAAGCCGGGATCACAAGTATTAAATTTGAAGGCGGGGATAAGGAACTTACTGCGGAATATTTGCTTGATGATACTTCTGTGAAGATCAATCTGGCTGATGATGCTATGGAACCGGGAGAAAAGAGGACGCTATTCGTTGAAGCCTGGACGGATATTCCCGATGTCGAGAACCGCTTTGGAGTGCTCAGAAGGAATGAAGGGAAAATGTATGCTCTTGCTTTATGTTTTCCCTATGTTGACTGCAGCAGCGATGGCATGTGGCAGATAGATCCTCCGCTGTATCTTGGAGGGGGAGGTGAAAACAGAAATCCGGATTTCAGAAACTATCATGTAGAAATTGATGTGCCTGAGCAATTTGAAGTTGCGTGCGCAGGTGAACCTACAAGAAAAGGCGGGATCGTATCGGTTGATCTTGAGAATATTCGCGATTTCGCTGTTTTCATTTCGGATTTTATGGATGTTGATACATTTGAAACCCAGGGGGTTACGATCAGGAATTATTATCTCAAGGCCGGAGATACAGAAGCGTACAGAGAGATCTCCAAACAGACGATTATAGACAGTTTTGAGTTCTATACAGATCTGCTGGGTGATTATCAGCGCAAGGAATACTCCATGGCACAGTTCATTGACGGTATGGAATATTCGGGTTTTGCAGTCGTTGACGGAAGAAACCTTATGGATGGCGGACCGGACAATGGTAATAAATTAATGAGAAATACTGCTCATGAAGTAGGTCATTCTTGGTTTTATGATGCTGTTGGAAATAATGAGTACAACGAAGGGTGGATCGATGAAGGTATCGTTTCTTATCTGGCCAGTAGGGAATTGGTACTCAAAGAAATCGAGGCCTATAAAACTGAAAAGAAACATGGCTCTGACTGGACAATAAAAGATCAGATCAAGGCTGTTAAAGAGTCAGATGACCTGGTAGAAAAAAACCAATTGAAGACACTGGATCATTGTTATCTGAATACACCGTGGTATGTATATCCTGAGAATTCCGATCCCGGAAATACAGAATATCTTTATACCCCAATATTCCTCGGTCATGCGAAAGAAATAATGGGAGAGGAGGCATTTAACAGTTTTCTGCGGGAGGTGTATCAGACATATGCCATGAAGATTGTTCATTCCGAAGATATTCTGAAGATACTTCGAAAATATGATAACAGCAGTAAAATGAATGAACTGCTCGCTTTTTACTTCAACGAGACCGCGACAGAAACGGAAAAGGAGTCTGCCATTCAGAAGGATGGTAATGACGAACTCTTTTTGTCTTTGACAGAAGGTACCAGCAAATCGTTGTCCTTTTCTCTCACGGAAGAACAGGCTGCCCGGGTAGAAAAAGCAGGTGCAGACCGGGTGACCTGGACACTTCACCGTACCGAGTCCTATGGGAATCCTGCAGATGGGAAGTTCATCCCGCTCCACGGCGAAGAGAAAATGTACCCGAATGAAAAGGAAACAATCGACTTTGCGTCCATCAGATACAGTGATCTGTATGAGAGCGGACAGGCTTTTTCCATGGAAAAATTTGAAACCACGCTGGACGGTTCCGTATTGAAACTCGATTTTTCCACTACGCCCATCGCAAGCGAGGGGAGACCGGGTATGCCCCACGAAAGCGGCGGCAGGTTTATGGATATCTGCGGTAAGTTCTCACTTACTGCAGAACTGGATGGTGTAACTCTGACTTCCCTTGAAAATGTCACCATCAAGCCATATCCATCCTTCCATACCATGTGGGAAATATATGACGAGCTTCTTAGGCTCTCCAAAGAAGGAGACGATGACAGTACTACCGCGAAACCCTACGTGGAATACGGCGTCATGGGTCAGTCTTATCTTGGCTATGACATGCCATATCTGATCGTCGCAAGGGACAGCGATTCCGTGAAAAAATGGCTGAATCTTTCGGAGAAGGCAGAGGAAACCGGAACCGCTGTGATCGAAGAGCTTCAGAGCACCGGAGATGATGATTATCAGGTGCCCGTAATGTATTCCAACATTCATGCAAATGAAGTTGCTGCGACGGATGGGGTACTGGAATTTGCCCGCCTACTGATTGAGGAGCAGGATATCGAATATACAAAGCTCACCGGCTTTACTGAGGAAGGAAAAGCTAAATCCGAGGAACAGCGAAAGGATTGGAATATCTATACCCCAAAATTGACAGCAGATAAGTACAACTATCTGGGATCCATCTGGGCCAATGAAATGCAGGACTCTGCTAAGGTGGAGGGGTTCGACAGGTATTACACTTCCGAGAAAACAAACGTTAACGTGCGAGATCTTCTGGACGATGTCTTTTTCATCCTCGTGCCGGAAGAGAATGTAGATGCGCGTATATACTTTACGCGCACTTCTGCCAACGGCATTAACCTCAACAGGGACAACAACTTCCAGGTCATGCCGGAGACACAGAACATGCAGCATCTCATCGGGACCTATGATCCTGTTACCCTTCTGGAACTCCACGGAGTTGTTCCCGCATTCCAGGTGGAGCCCAGCACTCCTCCTCACCAGCCCAACTTTGAATATGATATTCTCGTAAGGAATCTGATGGCAGGCGGGGAGGCATTCGGCGCTGCTGCTGTAGCCAATAACCCGTCTTACCAGAGTTACGTAATTCTGGATCGTGACTACATGAGGATCGACGAGGATGGTACGCCATATTGGATTATAGGCGGAGATGATTACCCGACTATGTACACCCCGACTTATGCCGCACTCCACGGCTGTGTCGGCTACACCGCCGAGATGCCCACCTATTCGGAAGACACTCGTCAGGCAGGAACTTATGGGCTTTTAGGGCTTGCGGATTATGTGGCTGCCAACAAGGCGAGCTACTTTGAGAATCTTGCGGAAATCTATTCCCGCGGCATAGAGAACAAAAACTCTGATGCTGAGGTCAGTCCATGGTATGTGGATGAGCAGGATAATGCAGGTGCCGAAGCAGAATTCATGCGACCTGAACATACGGGAAAAGGAGAAAATGGACAGTTCTTCCCAGAGTGTTATCTGATTCCCCTTGACAGCGAGAACCAGACCAATCTTCTGGCAGCCTATGACATGATCGAATATCTTACCCGCAATGATGTAAAGGTCAGCATTGCCGATGCGCCTGTTACCGCTGAGGGAAAGACGTTCCCTGCCGGAACCGCTGTGGTTTCCATGTACCAGGCCAAGCGGTCTGTTGCAAACAACGCTCTTTTCGACGGAAACGTCTTTACCGGATGGGAGGCTATGTCAAACGAAACCGTCCTGGATTTTAGTTATCTTCGCGGATTTGACATGGTCACCTGTGTGAAGCCTGCAGAATATGAAGCAATTGCAGGCACTCTGAGCCAGACAGTCACTTATGACACGCTGAAGTCTTTCCTGCAGGAGAATGCAGTATCTCAGTTCAGCGGTGAGGAGGGAGCAGACGTAATTATTTCCAATGCCTCTGAAGACTCCACCGCAGCCGTGAATTCTCTGCTTGATTCCGGCAGACAGGTCGGAATGATCACAGAAGGCGCGTATAAGGGCGACTTCATCTGCTCTTATGATGACTGGAAGAACGTGTCTGACGATTACATCCTCACAGGAACCGGAGTGAAGAATGCGAGTATTACCGCCTATGTCATCGAAAAGGCGCCATCTGTCTACATCAGCGGCACCAAAGATGCACTCATACCTTCGTCTGAGGGATTTATCTACAACACCCTTGTGACACTGTCATCTTCTTACAATCTTGATCGGACAGCTATGGAACTGATGGGCTTCAGCATCACTGAGGACCCCGCAAGTGCTGATGCGGTGGTGGGCTATTCTGCTCTCGACGAGGAGAGCCTTGCGGCTGTGAAGACGGGCGTTCCTTATGTAGGCTACAGTGAAGAGGCCACAGAGATCATACAGGAATCTCTGCTTCCTGATGTTGAGACTGACGCCGCTTTTGGCGTTGACTGTCTGGGCTATGTCACCTATCCAGAGGAAACGCTCATCAATGCCAGCTACATCCGTGACGGGGATGACATTTTCTACGGTGTAGGCTTGAATTATTTTACAGCTCTGCCTGAAGGTGCAAAGGTTCTTGTGCAGCGGGATGGCAGCCGTGCTCCTCTGGAAGGACATCTCACTGATAGTGAAGAAAAAACGAACACCTTCCTGAACGGAATCATGGGATTCTCCTACGTAGGCAAGGATAAAGACGGAAATGATGTGAATATTACGCTCTTTGCCAACTCCATGACCAATATGGCTCATCAAAGAGACGAATATATCTTCATAAGCAATGCTCTATTTGCCAGTTTTCTTACAGAGACTCCTTATGCAAACACAAGCTCCGCAGGCAATTAGGATGTTTCTTTTCATTTTTTAGGAATACTCAGCATAACAGGCGGTGGCCTGGCTGCATCACTGGAGGAAGCAAGTGTTGACGAAGAAGTCCAGGTTGGCGCATTATCTCTCATCCTGATAGGTGGTGTTATATTGGCTTCAGGAGTATTCTTCCTTATAGAGGGTATTGTATCAGTGCTTGCGTCCAAGAATAACAAATATGGAACATCTGCTTTTATATTTGCCATCTTAGGAGTTGTATCAAACTGGGGAAATATTGAAAGTATGAGCAATGGCGGCTCAACTGCTTCCGGAATTGGCAGCATTGTTGTATCCTGCATCATAAGCGCTTTAATAATCATGGCTTCTATGACTGTCAGAAAGGCATACAAGGAAGAAAAAAAGCAATGATGTAGTAAATAGACTTAAGTTATCAGAACTGGGGGCTGTCGCTCTAGATGATTAAATCATTAGTGCGACAGCCCCTTTTTGTATGATTGGGGAAAGGAAGGAGATGAAGTTTATGTATACGCGTAAATGGAATAAGAGAACAGAACCTGATAAACACCCATGCTGCTCATTTTGCGGAAAGTTCAGAGATCAGGTAAAAAAGCTGATTCCCGGACGGAACGATGCTTATATCTGCCATAAATGCGTTGGCATGTATGCTGAAATGATTGCGGTGGAAGAAGATGAAACCGATGAAGCGTCATTGGAAGAAGATAAGGCTATTAGGAGAGTAATCCTAAATTCTTTTTATCTCCTCGAGCAAGCGTATTTCAATGATAAATGGCCGGAAATTCTGGAGAAAGTGAAGGAAGAATATGATATTTCGGAGGCTACTTTTCAAACATTTCTGAAACCGCTTTCGATTGCAGACATTGATGACAGCCTAATTTATCTTCGCTGTCCTGATTCAGTAGGCGGTGTCTATTATCAAAAGAACTTTTACCTGCCAATAAAAGTCGCAGTAAAAGAGATAATGGATGAATCCTATGAAATCGAGTTCATATGTGAAGACAAGGAAGCGGTTGTTGATCGTGATAAGGAAGATAACCCACTTCATTTTCAATATACATGAAATAGAGGGCGCAGTATCATTGAAGTGTTTATCAAGCGGATCCTGCCGACGGTTGAAAAAACCCACAGCGAAAATGCTGTGGGGTGAATTTGCCTGTGATACTCGGACAGATGACAGCTGGTCAGCGCTTCTTTTTTCGTGAGCGCAGTGCATTTTTATGGACGGCTTTCTCGACCTCGCGCAGAATTTCTGAATCGCTCGCCCCGGAATTGCGAAGATTTTGGATTAGATTGTCTATTTCAGTGGCGCGTTCAGTACGGCCTTCTGCACGGCCATCCTCTATCATTTCTTGAATTGCTTTACACATATCTACCTTTCCTCCTTCCGCGTTTTCTGTAGAAATATTTGCTGCGGTATAGGTGTTGATCAAATCAACGGTGGTTGCGTCGATGTGATGATATTTTTCCTGTGATTCTATTATATCACGCAGCCGCTCTTTGTCATCCGATTTCTGGATAAACTCGAACACAATGCCAAGCTCCGAGGCGAATTTTGTGCAGTCCGTGATTTCTTGCGGCGTGATGAGGTTCAATTTGTAGTCATTCACATAGTGTTCGATTCTTGAATCCATGATGTCAAACATCTCATATAGAGACCGCGGCGCATCCCACGTTGCCTTGTCGAAGCAAACGCATAAGGTGATCACGGGCAGGAGCTTGTCGTCCTTTGCAAAACCGGACAAGAACTCGTCGCTGTCCCTCAGATCCTTGTTTTCAGTATGGTTTTTGCGGATCGTTTCCACCTGAGCGGCATAATTTAATGCGTCATATAGATAATTCCGCACCGGCATTGCATAGTGGATATCAGACTGCGTTTCGATCCCAAGCAAGACGAAAGTTGCATATTGACTGTGCCGGATGGTGCAGAGTTTCAACACATCCCGGAACTTTTGGTGTGGGAAGGCGCGCCCCAGCTTTCGGATGATGGCGATCTCTGTCGGATCCTGTTCTTTCAGGTCATCCGGTTTGATGACCTGCTCTCCGCTGAAAAGATAATAGTTGAATGTATCTGCGAACACGGGGTCTTGCCCGAGATACTGCTTTGTGAGGGTATCTTTTTTAGACATGAAAAAACTCCTGAAATGATGATATTCTTTTGCAAAAAAGAAAGGGACTCATCCCGTCGAATGACGGTTTCTTTGATGAAGAGATCATAGCACAGGAGTCGGAAGACATGCAATAAACAGAAAATAAAATTTTTCTAAAAAATTTATAAACTTCCGGGGATGACAAATGATGTCGTTGTCTTTTTGTATGGTGAGAAAGAACAAAGGAGAATCTGCCATGATGAAAAGATTTTTATTTTGGATCAGGGAATGTGTGATCAGAAAAGACCGGGCTTGCAGGCATTTTTGTGTGTCTTGTGAGTACTTTGAGGTCTGTAGCAGGGATGCGACGGAATGATGGATAAGCAATGTCCCCTGTGCGGGATCGGCGTGTTGGAGGAAACGGTAGCGATAGGATGTGAGTGCAGCAATTGCGGCGAAATGTTTCGAAGAGGAAAGTACATGGAATGGGAGGTTGTTCCTTATGAAGATTGGAGGGCGTATGTAACAGAAATGGACAGCCGGAAGTCTCTGGCAAAATAGCATGGCTTCGTGAGAGTAATCCTGGGAAGATAAAAGAAAATAGAGTTCGCGTTATACGAAATCCTTTTTTATTAAAGAGGATTCCCCCGCCAAATGCATCAGTATGTCTCCGAGATGGGAATCTGCCCGGAAAGACCAGCGAACATTTTGAGGGGCTTAGAGCTTCTTTGTATTTGATCTATTACACAGCAGGACTTCGCCTGGATGGCGAAGTAAGGTCGCATGCGTCAAGGATGACGCATTGCGACCGTCTGCGGGAGTCTTGCACAATAGAAATTCAAATACATAGAAGCTCTTTGCCCCGAGAACCGTGAGCAGGGCTTTTCGGCAGGTTGCCATCTCGTATTCATACATCGCGCATCTGGCGGGGGGAATCATTTCCTTTTTGCAAATATAGAAAAACGAAACATGGCTTTATGTTATAGTAGAAAAACAGATATAACATAAGGAGAAACACATGATGAAAAAAACAGTATTTTCCATCTTTATTGTAGTATTCCTCCTGGCGGGGTGCGGCGCAAAGAGCAGTGGTCAGGTCACCACGGGAGAGATCGGCGTGATCCGGGATGATAACTTCGGCGGAACGTATATCAACGAAACGTTGGAATCGTTTGGGGAGCTGGGATTTGACTTTGGAGACAGTGTGGATTTTGCATTCGATAATGGTGTTGCATTTGAAGACGTCCCGTATTATTCCGGGTATTACGGATCCATGGGAGACCTGATGCTGGCTTGCCCACAGGGCTACGAGCATGTCATCATTGCGAGAAAATACGGCGGATCCACCTGGGAAGAATTTCATATGACGCCGTCCTCCAAAGTGATCGTGACCTTAAACGAGAAGGGAAAATACCTGGAAACGGAGGAGGTATATAATCTCACGTATTCCGATGTCAGGAATGACTATCCTTCTGACGAAGTATTTGCAAATTACCGCGAGGTAAAGGGTGGAAAACTGATGCCGGGTCTTTTTTATCGCTCCGCCTCCCCTTGCAATAACGAACACAACCGCGCGCCTTATGCGAATGGGCTTATCGAAGAATCAGGGATCCGCTTGGTGTTGAACCTTTCGGATACGAAAGAAGAATATGACGACTACAAGAGCCTGCCGGATTTTTCTTCCTTCTATTATGATGGTTTGTGTGAGGAGGGAAAGATACTTTTTATGGATCTGGGAGCGAATTACAGTGATCCCAGCTATCAAAAAGCTGTCTCGGAAGCTTTGCTCACAGCGACAGCATCTGACGGCCCGATCCTGTTCCACTGCGTCGAGGGGAAGGATAGGACGGGGTTTGTAAGTGTCCTGATCCTGTCGCTTGCCGATGCCGATTATGATGAGATCATCTCGGATTACATGATCACGTTTTCCAACTATTACGGGATCACAAAGGAAAGCGAACCGGAACGGTACGACGTCATCAAAGCGGATGCAGATGGGTTTCTGTATTATCTTTGCGGCGCAGAGAAAGGAACGCCGATGGAGGAACTGGATTTTCATCAGGGCGCAGAAAATTATCTGCGGCAGGGCGGGCTGTCCGATGAAGAGATCCAAAAGGTTTCGGCCTTTCTTCGCGGAGAGTGATTTAGACAAAAAGAAGAATTTGTATCTTTCGCATCGAAGTGCTTTCCTTTAAAATGGGTATTTGAAAAATAGTGTGCAGAGATGTTTTTGTTTTTAGAGTAGAAAAGGAGAGAAAAACATGGGTATCATGGCATCCGCAAAAAATGCGCTGATCAGTGCCGGGATCAACGGTGCGATCAAGTATCTGGAAAAAGACCCCGAGAAAAACGTGCCGAAGATTGTCGACTGGGTAAACCGTTTTTCCCCGGAAAACAGTTTTAAGACACAGAGAGAATATATGACGCAGATCGTGAACGATCCGGACAGCGCTTGGTATCAGCTCGTCATGGATATCATGCATACCGTGGATGCCGATATCATGAAGACGATCTTCACGAACTTCTTTATGAACGCAAACCTGATCGGTTGGAAGCGTCAGGAAGAGATTCGTCAGAAGTACAACTGCAATGCGCCCTGGGCAATCCTTTTGGATCCCACCAGTGCCTGCAACCTGCACTGCACCGGATGCTGGGCGGCAGAGTACGGCAACAAACTGAATCTTTCTCTGGATGAGATCAATGACATCATCCGTCAGGGAAAAGAGATCGGCACCTATATGTATATCTACACCGGCGGAGAGCCGCTTGTCCGTAAAAAAGATCTGATCAAGATCTGCGAGCAGAACAGCGACTGCATCTTCCTCAGCTTTACGAACGGCACGCTGATCGATGAGGAGTTTGCCGATGAGATGCTGCGTGTGAAGAACTTTGTTCCGGCCATCAGTAATGAAGGTTTTGCGGAAGCGACCGACGGCAGAAGAGGGGACGGCGTGTTTGAAAAATCCCGTCGTGCGATGGAGATCCTCAAGGAGAGAAAGCTGCCCTTCGGTATTTCCTGTGCTTATACGAGAGACAATGTTCCGGTGGTTTCTTCGGAAGAGTATTTTGATCAGATCATCAGCTGGGGCGCGAAGTTCATTTGGTTCTTCCACTTGATGCCCACCGGCATGAAGGCGGCACCGGAACTGATGCCGACACCGGAACAGCGTACGATGATGTATGAGAAGATCCGCTCCTATCGCGGAACGAAGCCGATCTTTGCCATGGATTTCCAGAACGACGGCGAGTATGTCGGCGGATGTATTGCCGGAGGAAGACGTTTCTTCCATATTAATGCAAACGGTGATTGCGATCCCTGTGTATTCGTCCATTATTCGGATTCCAATATCCGCGAGAAGACATTGCTGGAGGTTTTGACGAGCCCGTTGTTCCGTGCTTACCATGACGGTCAGCCCTTCAATGACAACATGCTGCGTCCCTGCCCGATGCTGGAGAACCCCGAGAAGCTGCAGGAGATCATCAAGCGTACCGGAGCAAAGTCCACAGACCTTGAAGCACCCGAGACCGTTGAGCATCTCTGCGGGAAATGTGCGGAGTATGCGAAGAACTGGAAGCCGGTGGCTGACAAGCTTTGGGCAGAAGAGGAAAAAGTCAAAGCCGAGAATAAGACGATCAAAGAAAAGCTGGATGAGCAGAAAGCATTGCGCGACGAGATCGAAGCAAAACGTGCGCAGGCGAGCTAAAAAAGTTTTTCGATTTCTAAAAAGAAAACGACAAAAAGTATTGCAATTCTTAGAAAAGACGGTATAATCATCATTGGATAATTTGACATTCCCTTATGGAGGAGAGAGAAAATGAAATTTGCAGATTTAGTAAAGAAAGCGGATACTGCGGCGAAAAAGCTTGACCCGAAGGTTGTGCAGGGACATCTTGCAGTAGAGTTTGCAAGCGAGGTGGGATGCTTTTATGTAGAGGTTACGGAAAGCGAGATCGTTGTTGCCGGATACGATTACAACGATCATGATGTTCGTGTTTTCTCTGATCCGGATACCATTATTGATATCATCAGCGGAAAGATCGACGCGAACGAGGCAGAGGCTAGAGGCGCAAGCATCAGCGGCAACAGAGATGCGATCGGCTTCTTCAAAGCAGCGGTAAAGAAAGCACCGGCTAAGAAACCGGCAGCAAAGAAGACGACTGCGAAGAAGACCACCGCAAAGAAGACGACCGCGAAGACGACGACTGCTAAGAAGACGACGACTGCTAAGAAGACAACGTCTACCGCAAAGAAAGCAACAACTGCGACCAAGACCGCAGAGACCAAGAAGGCAACAACTGCGAAACCGGCAGCAAAGAAGACGACTGCTAAGAAGAGCACGACCGCTAAGAAGACAACGGCAGCTAAGAAGCCGGCAGCAAAGAAGAGCACGACTGCAAAGAAGAGCGCGACCGCTACCAAGGCTGCAGAGACCGTAAAGAAGACGACCGAAGCAGTAAAGACTGCAGCAGCAAATACCGCAAAGAAAGTCGAGACCGCAAAGGCTGAGGTTAAGACGGCGGTTTCCAATGCAGCAGCAACTGCAAAAACGACTGCTACCGCAGTCAAGACCGCTGCAGAGAGCAAACTTGCACAGCCGGCACAGAAGATGATGTCCAACAGCATCTTCGGTAAGAAGGCAGATGACAAGAAATAATTGTTGAAGTCGTGTCCCCTGCGTCTTAGGACGCGGGGGATTTTTTTTGAAAGGAGAACACAGATGAAGGAAGAACTGCTCGGTGTATACCGGCACTCTCTGGCGCACATTCTGGCCAAAGCGGTGATCGAGATTTTCGGGAAGGATGAAGTGCAGTATGCGATCGGTCCGCAGATTGATGACGGATTGTATTATGATTTTGTACTTCCGCGTCCGATCACAGAAGAGGATTATCCCGTGATTGAAAACAAGATGCGGGAGATCATGAAGCGGAAGGAAGACTGGACCAGAAAAGAGATCTCGAGAGACGAAGCGCTGAAACTTTTTGAAGGACAGAAATTCAAAACGGAGTTAATCCGGGACCTCCCGGAAGGAGAAGTGATCTCCATCTATTATACCGGTGATGATTTTGTGGATCTTTGCAGAGGCCCTCATGTGGAGAATTCCATGGAGCTCCTGTCGGCGGCGTTTCAAGTGAAGTCGGCTTCCGGTGCTTACTGGAGAGGCGATGCGAAACGTGACTCCATGCAGCGGATCTATGTTTATGCATTTCCGACGAAGGAGGAGCTGAAGGCGCATCTGAATCTGATCCGGGAAGCCATGGAGCGCGACCACAAAAAGCTCGGGCCGAAACTGGATCTTTTCATGTTCCAGGAGACTGCGCCGGGCATGCCGTATTGGCTGCCGAGAGGGTGGAGACTGTATCAGACCCTGATCAAGTTCTGGAGAGAGATTCATGAGCGGCACGGTTATCAGGAGATCTCAGCGCCTGTGATCAACAACAAAAAGCTTTGGCTTATCAGCGGGCATTGGGCGCATTATCAGAACAATATGTTTATCGTTCCGGAATTAAATGAAAAGTGGGACGAAAACGGAATCGCAGAAGTGAAGCTTTCCGACGATGATATGATGGCAGCGAAGCCGATGAACTGCCCGAATGCGATGCTTACTTATAAGCGTACGATGCATTCCTACCGGGAATTGCCAATCCGCTATAACGAGCTGGACGTTGTGCATCGGAAAGAAAAGAGCGGACAGTTGAATGGCTTGTTCCGCGTACAGTCCTTCCGCCAGGATGACGACCATACCTTTGTGATGGAGAGCCAGATCGAGGAAGAGATCGGAGACATCATGGAGATTGCGGATGAGATCTATCGCACTTTTGGTGTTACCTACCGTGCAGAGTTCTCTACGAGACCGGATGATTTCATGGGAGACATCGAGGCGTGGAATCGTGCAGAGAAAGCGCTTGCCAACATCCTCGACAAGAAATACGGGGAAGGCAATTACGAGGTGAACGAAGGCGACGGCGCCTTTTACGGACCAAAGATCGACCTGCAGATGAAGGATGCGCTCGGGCGTGAATGGCAGTGTGGAACGATCCAGCTTGACTTCCAGCTGCCGCATAATTTTGAACTGACTTATCAGGACAGCGACGGTATGCAGAAAGAGCCGGTGGTCATCCATCGCGCGATCTTCGGCTCGCTGGAGCGCTTCATCGGAATCCTGATCGAAAACTACAAGGGTGATTTCCCGTTCTGGCTGTCGCCGTATCAGGTGGCGATCGTGCCGATCCGTGTGGAGCATAATGCCTATGCGAAACGGGTGGAGGAAAAACTCACCGCTGCCGGCATCCGCGTCGAAGCGGATTACGCGGACAAGAACATGAATGAAAAGATCAAGTTCTTTAAGACGATGAAGGATCCCTACATCCTCGTGATCGGAGACCGTGAGAAAGAAGACGGCACCGTAGCCGTGACGATCCGCGGCCAGAAGACACAGATCCACGACCTCCCGGTTGACCGGTTTGTGGAAGAATGTGTCAGAATGAACAGGGAGCGCTCCCAGGAACTGTATCAGGGATAACTAGATTTAGTTATTGTTGAAATATCGACCACTATATGTAGAAAACGCCGAAATTTTTTCGAAATTTCGGCGTTTTTTTGTTGCATTTTTCACAACAGGGGGGTACAATGTGGATAGTTGGTGGAGGAAAGTGGTAGAAAATGGTGTGAAGTGGAGCGAGGAACAACATTATGTTCATGGGCGAATACAATCATACCGTCGACCAGAAGGGACGGGTGATCGTTCCTTCCAAATTCCGGGAACAACTTGGTGATGAATTTGTTGCGACAAAAGGCTTGGACAAATGCCTTTACCTTTACCCGAAAGAAGAGTGGGAACGCATTGAAGAACAATTTCAGGAAGTGCCGCTGATCAAGAAAGAAGCGAGAGAGTTTGCGAGATTTTTCTTTGCAGGGGCAGCGACCTGTGAGATCGATAAACAAGGACGCGCGTTGATCCCGCAGGTACTTCGGGATTACGCGGGGATCACAAAGGATCTGGTGTCCGCAGGCGTAATGAATAAAGTGGAGATCTGGAGCAAAGAGCGCTGGGAGAAAGAAAGCGGCTTTGGCGACATGGATTCCATTGCAGAGAAGATGGCTGAGTACGGACTCAGCATTTAATGAGAACAGGCGCCCATGAGATTCGAACATACCTCGGTACTTTATGAGGAAGTACTTGAACAGTTGAAGATCAAAGCGGACGGGATTTATGTGGACGGGACGCTGGGCGGAGCCGGACACTCGGAAGGCATTGTGAGACGGCTCAAAAGGAACGGAAAACTGATCGGGATCGATCAGGATGCGGATGCGATCCGTGCAGCCGAAAAGCGGTTAATGCCATGGCAGAGTCAGGTGACGATCGTAAAAGGCAATTACAGGGAGACCGGCTCGATCTTAAAGGAATTATCCGTACCGCAAGTAGATGGCATTTTATTAGACCTCGGGGTTTCTTCTTTCCAACTTGATACAAAAGAACGAGGATTTACCTACCGGGAAGAGGATGCACCTTTAGATATGCGGATGGATCAGAGCAAGGCACTCACCGCAGAAAAAGTCATCAATGAATATCCGGAAGAGGCACTCTTCCATATCTTAAGAGACTACGGTGAGGAACGGTTCGCAAAGAGCATTGCAAGAAATATCCGTATCGCGCGGGAAGAAAAGCCGATCCAAACAACCGGAGAGCTGGTCACGATCATCCGCTCGGCCATGCCGATGAAAGCGCAGAAGGGCGGTGGACATCCGGCGAAGCGGACGTTCCAGGCAATACGGATCGAGGTCAACCAGGAGTTGACGGTTCTGGAAGACAGTATCGATGAGATGATCGATCTTCTGAAGGAACACGGAAGACTTGCGATCATCACCTTTCATTCGTTGGAAGATCGCATTGTCAAAGAAGCATTTGCCAGAAACGAACACCCCTGCACCTGCCCGAGCAACTTTCCGGTCTGTGTATGCGGGAAGAAACCAAAAGGGTTTGCAGTGACAAGAAAGCCCATTCTGCCGAGCGAAACAGAGCAGGAAGAGAATCCGAGAAGTAAAAGCGCGAAGCTTAGAATATTTGAAAAGGGAGTTTCATTATGAGAGCAGCAGCGAGAACAAAAAGAACTTCATACGCGGTGGAAGGGAACACGGCCAGAAAGCTTTCTGCAGCGCCGGATTATGACGCATACAAAAGACAGCGTCAGGAGCAGATCAGAAGAGAGCTGGAGGCGCAGCGTGTCGAAGAAGAACAAAGAGCACGTCAGGAGAAAGCGATCCGTCGGAACCAGATGAGAGCCCTTTCTTTCGGAAGAGGATACGTGACGTTCCTGACGATTGCCGGTGTGATCACAGCTGTGATCTCTGCCGGATATATCAAACTGCAGTCCGATCTGACGGCGCATCTGAAAAATATTTCCAAGCTGGAGAGCCAGCTTGAAGATGTACGCGCGGACAACAGTGCGGCTGCAAAGCGCCTGAACACGGCTGCGGATCTTCGTTATGTAAAGCAGGTTGCAATCGCAGATCTCGGTATGCACTATGCAGGATCGGATCAAGTGGTATACTATACAGTAGATAATGCAGATTATATGAATCAATACGCAGATATTCCGGACTAAGGAGCGCCGTCTTGGCAGCGAAAAAAGAAAAGAAAAGAGAAAAGAAACGGATCAATCGCGGCATGCAAAAAAAGCTGGTGATACTCTTTGCAGTTGTATCACTGGCTTTAATTGGTTTGATCGTACGGTTGACTTATATCGAACGCACCAGCAGTGAACGTTATCAGAAGATCGTGCTGTCGCAGCAGGAATATGACAGTAAGACAATCCCCTACCAGCGAGGTGACATTACGGATCGCAAGGGGACAGTACTTGCGACCAGCACGGATGTATATAACGTGATCCTCGACTGCAATGTGCTGCTCGCAAAAGAGGAGACCGTGGAGCCGACGCTGGCGGCGCTTGCGCAATGTTTCCCGGAACTTGACATGAACGATGTCAGAAGGAGACTTGCAGAAAATCCTGACAGCCGGTATGCGGTGCTTCTGAAAAAGCTCCCTTACAGCGAGGTCCAGCCCTTTGTAGAGATGCAGGATGACAACGAAAACTATCCCGATCTCAGCAGCGGGGTCTGGTTTGAAAAAGAATATGAACGGCAATATCCGTATGGCGCCATGGGAAGTTCTCTCGTGGGCTTTATTGCGTCCGGCAACGTCGGGATGGCAGGCGTGGAAAACTCCTACAACAGCGTCCTGAACGGCGTCAACGGCAGGGAATACGGGTATCTCAATGCGGACAACAATTTTGAAAAGACGATCAAAGAAGCCGTAGACGGAAAGGATGTCGTTCTGACAATGGATGCGAATATCCAGGGCGTTGTGGAGGAAAAGATCCAGAACTTTCAGATCGAAAACGCCAATGTGGCGAGACCGGGAGCGGGAAGTACGCATACAGCCGCGATCGTGATGGATCCGAATAACGGTGAGATCCTCGCCATGGCACAATACCCGAACTATAATTCGGCCGACCCGTGGGATCTGTCTGCCTATTATTCGCCGGAACAGCAGGCGATGATGACAGATGATGATAAACTGAACGCCTTAAACGGTCTCTGGCAGAATTATTGCCTGACCGCAACCTATGAGCCCGGATCCACGAGCAAACCTTTTACTGTTGCTTGCGGTCTGGAAACCGGTGCACTGAGCGGAAACGAGACCTATGTCTGCGACGGCTATGAAGAGATCTCGGGTTACAAGATCCACTGCGTGAGCCGTATGGGGCACGGGCTGGAAACGATTGAGCAGTCGATCATGAACTCCTGCAATGACGCGCTCATGCAGATGTCTTATGTGATCGGCCCGGAAAACTTTACGAAATATCAGCACATCTTCGGCTTCGGGTTGAAGACCAATATCGATCTCCCCGGCGAGGCGCGGACTGACAGTCTGATCTACAGCTTGAAAGATATGACGACAATCGACCTTGCGACAAATTCGTTCGGGCAGAACTACAACTGCACGATGATCCAGATGGCAAGCGCGTTCTCTTCGCTGATCAATGGCGGATATTATTACCAGCCGCATGTCATGAAAAAGATCACGGATGCCGAGGGGAATACCGTCGAGGAATTCGGGAAAAAACTGATCAAGCAGACGATCTCGGAGAACACCAGCGAGATGATCAAGAGTTACCTCTACGCAACAGTCAGTGGCGGCGGAACCGGTAAGAGTGCCAAGGTGACGGGCTATTCCATGGGTGGCAAGACCGGTACGGCACAGAAGGTACCGCGTGACGGGATCAATTATCTGGTTTCCTTCATTGGCTATATCCCCGCGGATCACCCGAAAGCGGTGGTCTATGTGGTCGTGGACGAACCGAATGCAGAGGAGCAGTATCACAGTACATTTGCGATGGCGATCGCAAAAGAGATCTTCACGGATATCCTGCCGTATCTCAATATCTATCCGGATGAGATGACGCCGGAAGAGTATGAGGCGGCGATCGCAGCAGAGCAGGCGGCAGCAGCAGAAGAAGCAGCAGCGGCAGCAGCGGCAGCGGAAGCAGCGGCAAATGCACCCGCAGACGGAACTGTTCCTGAAGTAGTTGTTCCGGAAGTGCCTGTCGTAGAGCCTGCGCCGGAAGAATCCGCACCGGATGCGCCTGCATCAGACCTGATGACCACGCCGACGGAAGTCCTGCCTGTAACCGATATTCCTGTCGTCCCCGAACTCTTGCAGTAAAGGCGAAAATACCGTATAATCTTCACGTTGAGGAAATGACCGGAAACTTGTTTTTCCAGAATCACGGAGAAGATTGATGATAAAAGAAAGTATGCTTGCGTTATGGATCGCATTTGCGATCGTAGCGTGTCTCGGACCATTTGTAATCCCTGCGCTGCGGCGCCTCAAGATCGGGCAGACCGAGCGCAAGGTGCTGAATCACGACAACAAAAACGGGACGCCGACCATGGGTGGGATCATGATTCTGATCGCGGTCTCTGTTGCGTCTGTCTTTTTTGCGGGGAAATGCCCGCGTATTATCCCGGTTCTCGTACTGACACTCGGATTCGGCCTCATCGGACTCCTGGATGACCTCTTAAAGGTCGTACGGCATCGCCCGGATGGCCTTAAGGCATGGCAGAAGATGCTGCTTGAGCTTGTTGTGACAACGGAGTTTACGGGATATCTTCTGTTTTATTCGGATATTACGCTGCTGATCCGCGTTCCGTTCTCCGGTGCGATGATCGACATCGGATGGGTTGCGATCCCGATCCTTTACATCGCTGTGCTTGGAACCGTCAATGGCGTCAACTTCACGGACGGTCTGGACGGCCTTTCCTCCAGCGTGACGATCCCGGTGGCGGTCTTTTTTGCGCTCGCTTCCATTCTGACAGGTGGAGGCGTGGAAGTTGTGGCTGCCGCGGTTGCAGGCGCGCTCATGGGCTTTCTGCTCTATAATGCGTATCCGGCCAAGGTGTTTATGGGAGATACCGGTTCGCTTGCATTGGGCGGCTTTGTCGCAGGTATTGCCTATACGATGAACCTGCCGGTATTTATTGCGATTGTCGGTGGTATTTATCTCATTGAGGTGCTTTCCGTGATCCTGCAGGTGAGTTACTTTAAACTGACGCACGGGAAACGGATCTTTCGTATGGCACCGATCCACCATCATTTTGAAAAAGGCGGCTGGTCGGAGACCAGAGTAGTAGCGGTCTTTATGGTGATCACGATCCTTCTTTGCACGGTCGGGATCCTGGGGATCGTTTGGTAAGAGGAAACACAGATGGACTTTCAAAATCAAAAGGTATTGGTTTTCGGAACCGGGAAAAGCGGCATCGCTGCTGCGGAGCTTCTGCAGAAAAAAGGTGCATCGCTCTTGATCTATGACGGGAATGACAAACTGTCTGTAGAAGAGGTCAGAGGCCGTTCGGAAGCGTTTTCGAAGGCGGATCTGGTCTTCGGGGCGCTGCCGGAAGATAAATTGAAGGAACTCACTCTGGCGGTGCTGAGTCCGGGTGTGTCCCTGGAGAAGCCGGAAGTACAGCTCCTGACGAAACACAACATTCCTGTGATCGGCGAGATCGAACTTGCCTATCTATGCGGTGCAGGGCGTCTGGCGGCGATCACGGGGACAAACGGCAAGACGACCACGACGGCTCTGACGGGAGAACTTTTGGGAGCGTATTATGCGGATACGCGTGTTGTGGGCAATATCGGGATTCCGTATACACAGGAAGCGTATACCATGACAGAGGACACGGTCACAGTCGCCGAGATCAGCTCATATCAACTGGAAACCACGGATCAGTTTCATCCGGAGGTGTCCGCGATCTTGAATTTCACGCCGGATCATCTGGATCGGCATCATACCATGGAAAACTATATTGCCGCAAAGGAACGGATCACGGAGCGTCAGACGGCCGAGGATACGGTTGTGCTGAATGCAGAAGACCCGGTTTTGCGGGAATTCGGGAAGACATTGACGCCGAAAGTCGTCTGGTTCTCCTCCGAGAAGAAATTAAATGACGGTTTATTTTATCAGGAGGGTGTGATCTATACGGCATCTCAGGGAGAGGCAGAGCCGCTCATTGCGGTATCGGAGCTGCAGATCCTGGGGAAACATAATTATGAGAATGCCATGGCTGCGGCAGGCATCGCTTTTGCGATGGGCGTGCCGAGAGATGTGATCGTGAAAGGGCTTGCTGCATTCAAAGCTGTCGAGCACAGGATCGAGTTCGTGACGGAGATAGACGGCGTACGCTATTACAATGACTCCAAGGGGACCAATCCGGACGCGGCGATCAAGGCTGTCGATGCGATGGATCGTCAGACGGTGCTGATCGGGGGCGGATATGATAAGAGTGCTACCTACGAGGAGTGGATCAAGACCTTCCCGGGCAAGGTCAAGAAGCTGGTTCTGCTCGGGCAGACCGCGGATAAGATCGCGGCGGCTTGTGAAGCGTGCGGCTTCACCGCCTATGAGAAGGTCGAAACGCTTGCGGATGCCGTGCACCTTGCAGCGGAAAGTGCAGTCTCCGGAGAAGCGGTATTACTGTCCCCGGCCTGTGCGAGCTGGGGCATGTTCGTTAATTTTGAAGAACGGGGAAAACAGTTTAAAGAGCTCGTGATGGGACTTCGGAAATCCAATGGATGAGCGGGATGGAGTAAAAAAACAAAAGAAGATTAAATATTTCGACTACAGTCTTCTGGTCATTATTATGACCGTGATCTTTTTCGGTCTGGTCATGCTTTACAGTACGTCTTCCTACAATGGTCAGCTGAAGTTCGGCGATAATGCTTATTATCTCAAAAAGCAGATCATTGCTGTGCTGATCGGACTTGCCGGGATGCTGATCACGACGCTGATCCCGTATCGGGTCTGGGATAAGCTTTCCTTTGCGGTCTATGTGCTCGCGTTGGTGCTCTGTGTGGCGGTACTTTTCATCGGGCGCGACATCAACGGATCCAAGCGCTGGCTCTATTTCGGGAGCGTTTCTTTTCAGCCGTCTGAGCTTGCCAAGATCGCAGTCATTTTATATCTGGCCACGGTGATCTGCCGCTATCATAAAAACCTCGACACGATGAAAAACATCATGAAGATCCTGCTGCGGATCGCGCCGCTGTTTCTTGTGGTTGCCTATGAGAACCTGAGTACGGGTATCATCATTGCAGGGATCGCATTCGTGATGCTGTTTGTGGCGAGTCCGAAATATTCCCACTTTTTGTGGATCATTCTCGGCGCAGCAGGTGCGATGGGCGTCTTTCTACTGGTGGCGAGTTACCGCGTGGAGCGTATCCGCGTATGGCTACATCCGGAAGAGTACGAGAAAGGTTATCAGACTCTGCAGGGTCTTTATGCGATCGGTTCCGGCGGGGTATTCGGGAAAGGACTGGGAGAGAGTATGCAAAAACTCGGTTTCGTCCCGGAGGCTCAGAACGATATGATCTTTACGATCATCTGCGAGGAACTCGGGCTGTTTGGCGCGGCCTGTGTGATCCTGATGTTCATCCTCATGCTGTGGCGTTTTATGATCATCGCAAACAATGCACCGGATCTTTATGGATCGCTTATTGTAGTGGGAATTCTGGCACATATTGCCCTGCAGGTGCTCTTGAACATCGCGGTGGTAACAAATACGATCCCGAACACCGGTATCATTTTGCCGTTTATCAGTTACGGAGGGACATCCATCTCGATTTTGATGGCAGAGATGGGATTGGCGCTTTCCGTGTCACGCGGGATCGTGTTTGAGGGTTGATCCATGGCATACCAAACGGAGCGCGAAAAAAAGAATAAACGGATCCGGTGGATCGTATTTTTATCGATCCTGCTGTTTTTTGCGCTGACCGGCTTTTTTGTGGTGACGGTCTGTAAGGTGTCCGAGGTGGATATCGAGGGAAACGAACTGTACGACGATGAGAGCATCAGACAGTGGGTACAGAACGACCGCTACAGTTGGAACACGCTCTATGTCTATTTCAAATATCGTTTCAAAAAAACGGAGGCAGTGCCGTTTATTGATACGATGACAGTAGACCTGAAAGGACCGAGGAAGCTTGCGGTCCTGGTCTATGAAAAAGGGCCGATCGGTTATCTTACCGATGAAGCGAGTGGCCAGAACATCTATTTTGACAAAGACGGTTTTGTGATCGAGATCAGTCCCAGGCAGATCGAGGGTGTACCGCAGATTTCGGGATTGCCCGTCGAAAATGCCGTGGTGTATGAAAAACTGGACTTGTCCGACAAAACGCTGCGTAACCTCTTGGCGCTGACACAGAACCTGGAAAAATATCAACTCAATGCCGATGGCATCCAATATGACGCGAACGGCAACATGAGTGTGACGTTCGGCCCGATCCTTGTCAATCTCGGGAGTGAAGCCAATCTGACGGAAAAGCTGGTACGGCTGGAGAAGATCCTGCCGCAGATCCAAGGGATGACGGGGACACTGCATCTGGAAACGTGGACCGAAGACACGACTGACGTGACGTTTGAAAGGATGTAAGGAGTATAAAAAAGGATTGATTATTTGTGAAAAAAAAAGTATAGTATACCTATATGGCTGAATAGAATATAAAATGAGAGAGAATTGAGCGCATCACGCGTAGAAAGAAGGAGGAACTACCTTGCTTGAGATTAAGACAACTGAGACGGATAAGGCTGCGAAGATCATTGTTCTTGGGGTAGGCGGCGCCGGCAATAACGCGGTAAACCGTATGATCGATGAGAATATCGGAGGGGTAGAGTATATCGGAGTCAATACGGATAAGCAGGATTTGATGCTTTGTAAGGCTCCTACATTGATCCAGATCGGAGAAAAGATCACGAAAGGACTCGGCGCCGGTGCAAGACCGGAGGTCGGGGAGAAGTCCGCAGAAGAGAGCGCGGAGGAGTTAAACGCAGCCATCAAGGGCGCGGACATGGTGTTCGTTACCTGTGGTATGGGCGGCGGGACCGGCACGGGTGCAGCACCTGTGATCGCGAAGATCGCAAAAGAGCAGGGAATCCTGACCGTCGGTGTTGTGACGAAGCCGTTCAAGTTTGAGGCAAAGACCCGTATGACGAATGCGCTTGCGGGGATTGAAAAATTAAAAGAGAGCGTCGATACGCTGATCGTAATCCCGAATGATAAATTGCTTGAGATCGTGGATCGCCGCACTTCCATGGCGGATGCGCTTGCAAAGGCGGATGAGGTACTGCAGCAGGCAGTACATGGCATCACGGATCTCATCAATATCCCGGCTATGATCAACCTTGACTTTGCAGACGTCCAGAATGTCATGAAAGACAAGGGCATCGCACATATCGGTATCGGTATCGCTGAAGGTGACGAAAAGGCTCTCGAAGCCGTCCAGCTTGCGGTAAACAGCCCGCTGCTTGAGACGACGATCAACGGCGCAAGCCACGTGATCCTGAATGTCACCGGTGATGTGGCGTTGAATGACGCAAGTGCCGCAGCAGAATATGTGACACAGTTGACCGGTGAGAATGTAGAGGTTGTCTTCGGTGCAAGAGAAGACGACACGATGAAAGATAAGATCAAGATCACCGTCATCGCGACCGGCCTTGATGAGAGATCGACAAGGACCGATATCCCCGGTATGATGCGCTACAGCGGATTGAATAACACGCAGGGGATCACGCGTACGGCGACGCCGGTGACGCAGAAAACGGACATCTTTGCGCAGACACAGGCACAGGCAACTGCATTGCAGCAGAGAGCACTTTCCAATACGCAGCCGGGCAGTACGCCGGCACAGAGCGCTCCGGCACAACCCAAGCAGCCGGAACCGCAGCCGCAGGATATTTTCGTTTCCAACCTGAATAACCCCGGGAGACCGGTCAGCAAGGTTCCGGAAAAGGATATCAAGATCCCGGATTTTCTGCGAAACACGAGAAAATAATGTTGACGAACCATCAGTCAAGCCGGAGCGTAAGGCGTTCCGGCTTTTCTTTCCGTAGGGGGATGCTATGCTACTGGAGTTTATCGGTGCAGCACATGAGGTGACAGGGAGTTGTCATTATCTGAAATATGGGGAGCATTCGCTGATAGTGGACTGCGGTATGGAGCAGGGACCGGATCTTTATGAGACCCAGAACATACCGGTAAATGCGGCTGCGATCGATTATGTATTTATCACGCATGCCCATATTGACCATTCGGGTCTGCTTCCGCTGTTATACAGTCACGGCTTCCGGGGGAAGGTCTATGCGACACATGCGACCTGCGAACTCTGCGAGATCATGCTGCGCGACTCTGCGCATATCCAGAAAGCAGAAGCGGAATGGAGAAACCGTAAGGCAAGACGTTCCGGCAAGGCGGAGACCACGCCGATCTATGATTTTACGGATGTGGACGGCGTATTGGAGCTGTTTATCCCATGCCGCTACGGTGAAATGGTTGCCATAGACGATATGCTACAGGCGCGTTTCTCCGATGCAGGGCATCTGCTCGGTTCTGCAGCGATCGAGTTTTTTGTAAAGGAAAACGGAGAAGAGACCAAGGTGATCTTTTCCGGAGACCTTGGGAACGGGCAGCGGCCGTTGATCAAGGATCCCGAGAAGCTTTCCGGTGCAGATTATGTGGTTATCGAATCCACCTATGGAGACCGGCTTCATACAGTTCCGCCGGATTATGCTGAGGAGCTGGCGGACGCGATCCGCTCGACCTTCTTACGTGGCGGGAATCTTGTTATTCCGGCATTTTCCGTAGGCCGGACGCAGGAGCTGCTGTATCACTTGCGCCGCATCAAAAGTGAACAATTGTTACCGGAATATCAGGACTTTGAGGTCTATATCGACAGTCCCCTTGCGGTGGAAGCCACCAATATTTTCCACCAGAACGACGAGGAGTGCTTTGACGAGGAAGCCCGCGCTCTGATTGCGAAAGGGATCAACCCGATCCGCTTTGACGGGTTGCATACCGCGATCACCAGCGACGAATCCATTGCGATCAATTTCTTGAAAAAACCTGTGGTGATCATTTCCGCATCGGGGATGTGCGAAGCGGGGCGGATCAGACACCACTTAAAACACAATCTGTGGAGACCGGAGAGCACGATCCTTTTCGTGGGATTCCAGGTGCCTGGGACACTCGGCAATGCGCTGCTTTCAGGCGCGAAGGAGGTGCGACTTTTCGGCGAGGTGATCGAAGTCTGTGCGGAGATCAAGCAGCTTCCCGGCATGAGCGGGCATGCGGATCGCGACCATCTGACCGAGTGGCTTGCCGTCATGGAACAGAAACCGCGAAAGGTCTTTGTGGTACACGGAGACGATACTTCCTGCGAAGCCTTTGCGGCACATTTGAACCAAAACGGATATGATGCATACGCGCCATACTCCGGGGATCTTTTTGATCTGGCAACCGGCATGATGATCAAGGTCGGTATCCATGAGAAGAAAGAGAAGAAAACTTCCGAGAAGGCCAGCTCGAATGTATTTGCACGGCTTCTGGCGGCCGGCAGACGTCTTATGGAAGTCATCAAGAGAAACGAAGGCATTCCGAACAAAGAGCTGGCGAAATTTGCGGATCAGATCAATGCATTGAGTGATAAATGGGACAGGTAAGTGCATGAGTGATACGATTGAAGAACGGATGAAAAAAGACCAGATGGGACGGTCTGTGATCAAATACTGGCGTGTACGTTACGCGGAAAAGACAGAGGAGCCTGAAGGGGAGGAAGAACCTGTCGAGGAGGCGGCAGCGTCTTCGAAAGGCGATGAGGCGGCACGCATCGCACAGGAGATCTATGAACGTTTGCAGGCAGAAGCGGCGGCGGATGATGCGAAACTGATGGCGGAACAGGAGGCGGCTTATGCGGCTGCTGCGGCGGCTGAGCAGGCCGTATCCGATGAAGAGGCAGCGTGGCGTGAACGCACCGGGGCATCCGCCGTATACGGACAGAATGCCTTTGACAACGAAGAGGAAGCGGCACAGGTGGCGGCGATCCTGTCCGAAAAGAAGGATGCATTTGCAGATATGCTGCAGAATATGCAGGAAGGGGAGTCATAACGGGATGAAAAAACTGCTGGATGTGATCAGCGAATATGTGGCACAGGCATTTCGGGCTTTAGAACTGGATGAAAAGTATGCGCAGGTGGTTTGGAGTGCAAGACCGGATCTCTGTGAATTTCAGTGCAATGGAGCCATGGCGCTCGCGAAGACGGCGCACAAGGCACCGATTCAGATCGCGGAGGCACTGGCTGAGAAACTATGGGAAGATCAGGACTCTATGTTTGAAGATATCTCCGCCGTGAAGCCGGGGTTTCTGAATCTGAAACTGAAAAAGGAGTTCCTGGCTTCTTACCTTGCTGAGATGCAAAAGAGTCCTCGATTCGGTTCGGATCCGCTTTCAAAGACGAAGAAGATCGTGTTGGATTATGGCGGGCCGAATGTTGCGAAACCCCTGCATGTGGGGCATCTGCGTTCTGCGATCATCGGGGAGAGTATCAAACGGATCCTGCGTTATATGGGCCACGAAGTCATAGGAGATGTGCACCTCGGAGACTGGGGACTTCAGATGGGACTTATCATCACGGAACTTTCCGAGCGAAAAGGGGATCTTCCGTACTTTGATCCCGATTACACGGGAGCATATCCCGAGACCCCGCCTTTTACTATTGAGGAACTGGAGGAGATCTATCCGACTGCGAGTGCACGGTCTAAGGAAGATGAGGCGTACAAGGAACGTGCCATGGCAGCGACTCATGAACTGCAATCGGGCAGAAGAGGGTATCGTGCGCTTCTTGCGCATATTCTGACCCTCTCGGTTGGGGATCTGAAAAAGAATTACGAAAAGCTGAAAGTGTCTTTTGATCTCTGGAAGGGAGAGTCGGACGCAGATCCGTTTATTCCCGACATGGTGGAGATGATGAAGGCGAAGGGTTTCTGCTATGAAAGTGAGGGAGCACTGGTTGTGGATGTGGCGGAGGAGACCGACGCGAAGGAGATCCCGCCCTGCATGATCCTGAAATCGGACGGCGCCTCTCTATATACGACAACAGATCTTGCGACGCTTGTGATGAGGATGCAGGAACTGTCGCCGGATGAAGTGGTCTATATCGTGGATAAACGCCAGGAACTGCACTTTGTGCAGGTTTTCCGTTGCGCGAAAAAGACTGGTATCGTACCGGAAAATGTTTCGCTTGAATTTATCGGATTCGGAACGATGAACGGGAAGGACGGGAAGCCGTTTAAGACAAGAGACGGCGGGGTCATGCTGCTGTCGAACCTCATCAAAGAGATCGAGGAGCGGATGTATGAGCGCATTATGGAGACGGATCCTGAGGCGCAGGAGAAGACCGCAAGAGAGACAGCGGAGATTGTTGGACTCTCGGCGCTGAAGTATGGGGATCTTTCTAACCAGGCGTCGAAAGACTATATCTTTGATATTGACCGGTTCACTTCATCGGAAGGCAATACGGGGCCTTATCTTTTGTATACCATCGTGCGGATCAAATCCATCCTTCGGAAGTATGAGGAAAGCGGACGATCGGCAGAGGACGCCGGGATCGGTCCGGCGTCGACCGATAGTGAAAAGAATCTGATGCTCAGGCTCGCAGGGTACAATGCGATGATCGAAAACGCAGCGGAGGAGAAGGCGCCGCATAAGATCTGCGCTTTTGTATATGAGCTTTGTAATGCCTTCAACCATTTTTATCATGAAACGAAGATCCTTGCCGAGGAAGATGAGAAACGGCAGCAGAGCGAGATCCGATTGTTGATGCTGACAAAGGACGTGCTGCTGCAATGCATCGATCTGCTTGGATTTGAAGCACCGGAGAAAATGTAAGAGTCTGAAAAAGACGGGCTTTTTTAGAGGAGGATTGTCATGAGTACGAAAATTGATATCGTGTCAGGATTTCTTGGCGCCGGTAAGACCACATTGATCAAGAAACTACTGGAGGAATCTCTGCAGGGTCAGCAGATCGTGCTGATTGAAAATGAATACGGAGAGGTCGGCATTGACGGCGGCTTTTTGAAGGATGCCGGGATCCAGATCACGGAGATGAATTCCGGATGCATCTGCTGTACACTGGTGGGAGATTTCGCGAAAAGCCTGCGGGAGGTATTGGTGAAATATCACCCGGACAGGATCATCATAGAGCCGTCCGGCGTCGGGAAACTCTCCGATGTGATGAAGTCTGTGATCGATTTTGAAAAAGAAGAGGATGTCAAGCTGAATGCGCTGGTAACGGTTGTGAATGCGTTGAAGGCCGCAAAACAGAAAAAGGCATTCGGTGAGTTTTTTGAGAACCAGCTGCAATATGCAACGACGGTGCTCCTGTCCCGTTCCCAGAAAGCAACGGAGGAACAGCTGACCTTCTGTCAGGAGATGATCAAGGAATTGAACCCGAAGGCGGCCGTGATCACGACACCATGGGAACAGATCAGCGGCAATCAGATCCTAAACGTGATGGAGGGACAGGATTCCCTGGAGATCCAGATGCGTGCGGAAGAGCAGCATCTGAAGGATGCGGCGGAGCACGAGGCGGAGCATCATCACCATGACCATGATGAGCACGAGCATCATCACGATCACGATGAGCATGAGCACGAGCATCACCACGGCCATGATGAACACGAGCATCACCATGACCATGATGAGCACGAGCATCATCACGATCACGATGAGCATGAACACCATCACGGCCATGATGAGCATCACCACGATCATGAGCACCATCACCATCATCACGCGGATGATATCTTCACGAGCTGGGGAAAGGAGACACCGCATAAATTTGAACGCAGCGTGATCGAGAAAGCGCTGAAGACCTTTGCGGAGTCGGAGGAATATGGCAACGTTCTGCGTTCCAAGGGTATCGTGGAATGTACGGATGGAAAATGGATCTACTTTGATATGGTATCCGGAGAGTATGAGATCCGGGACGGAGAGCCGGATTACACCGGGCGTCTCGTTGTGATCGGAACCGACATTGACGAGCATCGTCTGGAGGAACTGTTCGGGCTGTAGGAGGCAAATATGGAGAAAGAGATCCCGGTTTATCTGATGACCGGCTTTATGGACAGCGGCAAGACGACGCTGATCAATGAAACACTCTTTGATCAGGAGTTCGGGAATGACGCACGGACGCTGATCATCGCTTGTGAGGACGGAGAGATCGAGTACGACGAGGCAAAGCTTAAGACGATCCGTGCAGATCTTGTGATGGCTGAGGATAAGGCTTCTTTTACAGCGGAGCAGCTGGCAGCGTGGGATAAGGAATATCAGCCGGAACAGGTTTTCATCGAGTATAACGGCACGTGGGAGATCGCAACGATCCTTGAGACAGAACTCCCGGAGGGATGGATGATCGTACAGTCGCTTGCGACCGTGGATGCCGGTACATACGAGATGTATTACAACAATATGCGCCAGATGATGAAGGAGCAGATCTTCAAGACGGATGTGGTGATCTTCAACCGGTGCGATGACGAGACGCCGAAAGCGAAGTTCCGGCGGACGGTGAAGGCGATCAACCGCGCCGCACAGATCGTCTATGAGCGGGCGGATGGTTCCATCGATCAGGGGGGGGACGATGAGCTTCCCTTCGATATTTCACCAGACCTTCTCGATATTTCCGACGCGGATTACGGGATCTGGTATCTGGACGCCATGGATCACCCAGAGCGCTATAAAGGGAAAAAGATCCGGTTTCTGGCGCTGGTATATAACCCGGAGAAAAACAGAGGAAAAGGCTTTTTTGTACCGGGACGGTTTGCTATGACGTGCTGCGAGGCGGATATCCAGTTTATCGGGTTTAAATGTAAGTATGGTGACGCGGATCAGATCCCACACAAGAGCTGGATCGATCTGACGGCAGAGGTCAGGATCGAATTCGTCCGGGAGTATAAAGGCAAAGGCCCCGTGCTTTATCCCGTCAGCGTCAAACCGGCGGAGCGACCGGAGGACGAATTGGTTTATTTTTCATAAAAGGAGAGCAACCATGTTTGAGATCAAAAGAGCGGAAAATCTGGCGGATAAGATCTATCTGTTTGATGTGCATGCGCCGAGAGTGACGGCGAAATGCCTTCCGGGACAGTTTGTGATCGTCCGGACGGATGAAAAGGGAGAAAGGATTCCCTTGACCATTTGTGACTATGACAGAGAGAAGGAGACGGTAACGCTGGTCGTACAGACGGTTGGAACATCCACAGAGCGGATGAAGGATCTGAAAGCAGGAGACGGCTTTTTGGATATTGTCGGGCCGCTTGGAAAACCGTCCGACCTGTGCGAAGAAGAGAACCTCGCAGAGACGAAGAAAAAGAAAATCGTCTTTATCGCAGGCGGACTTGGTACCGCACCTGTGTATCCGCAGGTCAAATGGCTGCATGAGCACGGCGTTGACGTCGATGTCATCATGGGCTCCAGGACAAAGGATCTGCTGTTCTATATTGACGAAATGAAGGCGGTTGCAAAGAATGTCTATGTGACGACGGATGACGGGACGTTCGGCTTCCATGGGATGGGAACGAACCAACTGCAGGCGCTTTATGACGAGGGGATCCGCTATGACCACTGTGTCGCGATCGGACCCATGATCATGATGAAGTTTGTTTGCCTCTTGACAAAAGAGCTTGGAATCCCCACGATCGTCTCCATGAATCCGATCATGGTGGACGGTACCGGGATGTGTGGCGCCTGCCGTTTGATGGTGGGAGACCAGGTGAAATTCGCCTGTGTGGACGGTCCTGAATTTGATGGGCATCTTGTGGACTTTGACGGCGCCATGAAGCGTGTCCAGCAGTATAAGACGGAAGAGGGACGCGCAATGCTTCGCCTGCAAGAAGGCGATACGCATAGCGGAAATTGTGGAAACTGTTAAGGAGAGAGCAGAATGAGTGTAGATGTATTAAAAAGAGTACCGATCAAAGAACAGGAGCCGCAGGTGCGCGCAAAGAACTTTGAAGAAGTGTGTCTCGGATATGATGAAGCGGAAGCAATGGAAGAAGCATCCCGCTGCCTAAATTGTAAGAATCCGAAATGTGTGGCAGGATGCCCTGTTTCCATCAATATTCCGGCTTTTATCGAGAAGATCAAGGACGGGCAGCATGAAGCGGCATACCAGATCCTTTCGGAGTCCTCGACGTTGCCTGCGGTTTGCGGCAGAGTCTGTCCACAGGAGAGCCAGTGTGAAGGACAGTGCATCCGCGGGATCAAGGGGGAGCCTGTTTCCATCGGAAAGCTAGAGCGATTTGCTGCGGACTGGGCGAAAGCGCATGGCGTGAAGCCGGAGCCGCCCAAGGAAAAGAATGGACGGAAGGTTGCGGTCATCGGATCCGGTCCTGCGGGCTTGACCTGTGCGGGAGACCTTGCTAAATACGGCTATGACGTGACGATCTTTGAGGCACTGCATGAGGCCGGCGGCGTACTGGTTTACGGCATCCCGGAGTTTCGTCTGCCGAAAGATGCGGTTGTCAAGGCTGAGGTGGAAAATGTCCGTTCTCTCGGCGTCAAGATTGAGACGGACGTGGTGATCGGAAAATCCGTGACCATCGATGAACTGCTGGAAAAGGAAGGTTTTGAAGCAGTCTTCATCGGATCCGGCGCCGGGCTGCCGCGTTTTATGGGTATCCCCGGAGAACAGGCAAACGGCGTGTTCTCTGCAAATGAGTTTTTGACCAGAAATAACCTGATGAAGGCGTTTCAGGACTATGACACCCCGATCAAGAGAGGAAAAAAAGTCGTCGTGGTCGGCGGCGGCAATGTGGCGATGGACGCTGCGCGTACGGCGCTGCGGCTGGGGGCGGAGGTGCATATCGTTTACCGCCGCAGTGAAAAAGAGCTTCCCGCGCGTGTGGAGGAAGTCCATCATGCAAAAGAAGAGGGGATCATCTTTGATCTTTTGCAGAACCCGAAAGAGATCCTGGTGGATGAAAACGGCTGGGTGAAGGGGATTAAGATCATCAAAATGGAACTCGGTGAGCCGGATGAGTCTGGCCGCAGAAGTCCGGTGGAGATCCCCGGGAGTGAATACGAGATCGCATGCGATACCGTGATCATGTCACTGGGGACATCCCCGAATCCGTTAATCTCATCGACCACAGCGGGACTGGATGTCAACAAGCGCAAGTGCATCATCGCAGAAGAAGCAACGGGTGCGACGAGCAAGGCGGCTGTGTTTGCGGGCGGAGATGCCGTCAGCGGAGCAGCTACGGTAATCCTGGCGATGGGCGCAGGAAAAGCCGCTGCCAAAGGAATCCATGAGTACTTAAGTACAAAGGCGTAGAAGGGGCAAATAGAGATTTTTCTGGTAACACCCAATATCTTTTCCGCCGGATAGAGAAAAACGCCTAAAACGGGCAAATATAGGCTTCGAAAAATTGCACAAAGACAAAACGACCAACGTCGGTTTCCGAAGAGAGGAGACCGGCGTTTTGTTTTTGGCGCAAGAGGACGATGGGAAAATGAACACAACATGAGCGATTTGGATAAAAATGGGACTAGATATTGATTATTTAGTCCGGAATTAACCGAAAAATGATGAACAAAAAGGAAATATCATTTACATTTAACCATTGAATTACTCATAAAATGACGGGATAATAGATGGATTGAGGGTGGATTCACATGCAAGGGACAAGGATGGTTTATGCAAAACATATCTATGTGAAATGGGTGATAACACCCGAATGGCGAGATGAAGCCAAAGTATAATCCAGATAGGAATAATGGTAATAATCATAGCTGGATTAAATAAATATATTTTTTGTTGTAAATACATTGATGAATATAAATTATCAGACAATATATTACGGTTTTTTTGTATAATTTGTTATAAAGAGGGGAATTTTCTGTAAGATGAGAGACGCAAAATAGTTTTTGCAGGATTTCCGTCACGGCATTTTTGCCAGATTTGTGCCACAATTCTGTTTGGTTCGCGCATCATAATGGTAGGGTCAAAAGTCACATGTCACGAAGTGATATGTGACCTTTGCGCGAAGATCCGAGTGGACAAGTTGACTTGTCCATCCGGATCTTCGCGCAAAGTGCACATGCGATTTCATCGCATGGCACTTTTGATCTTATAACCATAGAATAATAGGGGTAAGATTTATGAGAGATCAGGCAGAAACAAAAGAACGTATTGCGCAAGCCAGAGTGGAACTGAACGATGAAGCATTAAGCCAGGTGAGCGGCGGGGGCGGAGACGAGGACTCTGCTTACAATGAGGCAGAGGCAGATGCGAAAAAGAAACAGAAGCCGTGGGAAGTTTACAGCGTTTCTCCTTGCCTATCCTGTGGCACACTGGTAACACCGGGACAGAAGTGCGGTAAGCGCGGAACATGGTTTTCACCGTTTGTTATTTAATCAAGATTTACTTTTTTCTTTGTGATCAGCACAGATCCAAGGAAATATAACACACCCAGCACGATGGACAAGACAAGGTTTCCGATCAGGGAGTGCAGATAGGTTTGCGCAAATTCCTCATTCGACAGGAACAGCCCGCCGAACAAGAGTCCGCCGGAGAAACCGGAGAACAGCTGCTGGATAAAGGTGATGATCCGGAGTGCGATGGAAAGCCCGACATAGCAGAGGATCGCGCCGAGGATCTTGTGTCTCCTCCAAAGCTGTCCGACCGTGATGCAGAAGTAATAGGACAAAAGCGAGATGATCGTGGATAAGATATAGATCGTGATCATCAGCGGAAGCATCGCAGATTGATCAAAGGTGACAATATCGATCATGTCGGAGGGGATGGTTGCGATCTCCGATGGATCCGTAACGGCTAACCCGAACCCGAACAGCGCACAGAAGAAATCGATCAATAGCAGAAACATCGTGAGCAAGGTCCAAATGGAGCCGACGATCACTTTTGCGGAAATGATCTGGGTCGTAGAAGCTGGAAGCGTGAAGGTCAGATATCCTTCTGCGGTATAAAGGTTCTTATAATAACGGACGATCAGATAGATCTTCACAAGGATAAACACTGCAAGCGCTGCGATGAGCAAAAAGCCCACTATGGAAAAAACGGAGAACGAAAGTGCGCCTGAATTGTAGTCCGGTGCGTTATGAATCATCGCGGCAAGTCCCGCGAAGCAGCACAGGAATAGAATGCCGACACCGACAAGGATCAAAGACAACACTAACATCACGCGCCAGGTAGCGGCAAATTCATGTTTGATCAGTTTACCAAGCATAATGATACACCTCCCGGAAAAATTGATCGATGGTCTTTCCTTCGTTTTCGCGTATCGCAGCAACAGGCTGGTGCAGCAATACGTGTCCCTGGGAAAGGAAGATCGCCTCATCTAAGATCGGCTCCACATCGGTGATGAGATGCGTCGAGATCAGCACGGTTGCGCGGGGATCAAAGTTGTTTACAATCGTATGCAGGATAAAATCACGCGCAGCGGGATCCACTCCTGCGATCGGCTCATCGAGAAGGTATAGATCCGCACGGCGGCTCATCACGAGAATGAGCTGTACTTTTTCTTTGGTGCCTTTGCTGAGCGTTTTCATCTGCTTTGTCGGATCGATCGAAAGGCGCATTAACATATCATAGGCTCTCGCCGCATCAAAGTCCGTATAGAAATCCTCAAAATAGTGTAACGCCTCATCAATCCGCATGGAAGGGGAGAGATACGTCTGATCGGGCAGATAGCTGATCACACGCTTGCTGTCCGTGCTGACGGGGAAACCTGACACCGTTATCTCGCCGGACGTCGGCGTAAGCAGCCCTGCGATCAGCTTCAGCAGGGTCGTTTTGCCGCTGCCGTTCGGGCCGAGGAGTCCGACGATATGTCCTCTGGTGAGGGTGAGGTCGATCCGATCCAGCGCAGGCATGACGCTGTCATAGGTTTTGGTCAGATTCCGGCAATTGAGCACCACCGGAGATAAGGGTCTCGTATCGTAGTAATCCAAAAGAAGTCCTCCTTCCTTAGCGTGATCATGAAAGCAGTTTTTCGGCTAACCGGTCATTTTGTTCCGGCATCAGAAAACAGAAACGGATGAAGCGCTCATCCAGAAACGGGAATGTAGAGCAGTCCCGGATCATCATTTTTTCGCGAATGCATGCTTCGAAAAGAGACTGTGCCGACAGGCCGTCTTCTTCGATCCGCAGCAGCATGAAGTTTGCGGAAGGTGCATACGCCTTGAAACGGGCGGAATCCGTAAATAGGGCATACATCCGATCCCGCTCTTTGGCGATCAGCGTACGTGTTTCTTCAATATAATTGTGATCGCGGAACATCACGGTCCCGGCGAGCTCGGCAAAGGAGTTGATCGTCCAGGGATCGGCATTTGCGCTGATCTTGGAGAGGAGATTTGCATTTCCCGTCACCGCATAGCCGAGGCGCAGACCGGGCGCCGCAAAAAACTTGGAAACACCGCGCAGGACGATGAGATTGTTATAGTCGTTGGCGAGCGGGACAGCGGAAACACGGCCGAGGTCGGCCGCGAATTCGATATAGGTCTCGTCCACCATCACAAAGATCCCGTGCTCCATACAGCAGTCAAGAATCCGCCGCATATCGGAGATGCCGATGCAGGTACCGGTGGGATTGTTCGGATTGCAGATTACGAGCAGATCCGTATCGTCCGTCAGCTTTTCCGTCAACGCTTCCACACGCAGCGCAAAACCCTCTTTTTCCTGCAACGGAAAATAAACGGTAGAGCCGCCGCAGACGGAAACGGAATGTTCGTATTCGGAATAGGTCGGTCCGAGGATCAGAGCCTTTTTTGGCATCGTACATGCGATCACATGGGAGATCAGTTCCGTGGTGCCGTTCCCTACAAGGATCTGCGCCGTATCGCATCCGGCATAGTCCGCAATACTTTGCTTTAATGCGGTATACTCACGATCCGGATACGCTTCGATGCAATGGAGATGAGATGCGATCGCCTTTGCTGCCTCCGGCGAAATGCCCAGCGGGTTGACGTTGGCGGAGTAACTGATGATCTCGTCTCGCTTGATACCGTAGATCTGTTCGATCTTTTCCAGATCGCTGCCGTGAAAGTGGTCTTTGTGTTTTAATAACATAACATCATTCCTTGCGTGGTCTTTGAAAATTCGATATAATAGAATGAATATCATTGTTATGATATCAACAGTATCATAAAAAATCAATGGAATGTAACATTGTCCGAAGGTGGTGTCGTGCGTAAGCGGATGAAAGAGCTGGCCGGAGGGATGATCGATCATTCCGGACCGATCTTAAAGATATCGTCGGACAAGATCGAGCTCGAAGTACTGGAGGGGCAGACGGCAACCGGAGAGTTTCGGGTTTCCTCCGTGGACCAGAGAAAGATCCGGGGGATCGTTTATACATCCGGCATGCGGATGAACTGTCTGACTCCGCAGTTTGAAGGCGAAGAAGCGGTGGTCCGTTATGAGTTTCATAGCGAGGGGCTGCATGAAGGAAACATTGAGAAGGGCTTTTTTTATCTGATCTGTAATCAGTGTGAGTACAGCCTTTCTTTTGTTGTCACGATCACGAAGCCTTATGCACTTTCCAGTATCGGACGGATCCGATCCTTAAAGGATTTTCAAAGACTGGCAGGAGAAAGCCCGGAAGAGGCTGTCAAAATCTTTTCCTCGTCGGTATTCCGCAGTATTTTCAAAGAAAACGAATGGAAGGAGCGCCTGACCTATGAGGCGCTGCTTGACCCGCTCCATGCGACGAACAGTATGGAGGAGTTTCTGATCGCCTGCGCAAAGAAAGAGCCGGTTGATTTTTCTCTGGCGGAGAAGGAGAAAACGTATGCGCTTCCGGAGGAGGATGTCCGGGATTCGGTTGCAGTGTCTGTCACGGGACAGGGCGAGTTTTTTGTTGCGATCAGATCGGACAGCCCTGCACTTGTGCCGGAAAAGGAGTCTCTGACAAGGGCGGATCTGAACGGCAGCAGCGGGGAGATCTTCTTTTTGCTCCGGCGCAGCGCTATGCACGGCGGAGACAATGTCGCAACGCTGACGATCGAGTCATTGCGCAAAACAGAGACGTTCAGGATCAAGATCACAGGAGCGGCAAGAAGCGAAGAAAAGGAAGAAGAGCGGCACACCAGATCCGAGATCGCAAAAGGACGTATCCGCCTGACGCAGGACTACCTTTCTTACCGGCTGAAACGCATGGTGACGGGAGAGTGGGCGAAACGTACGATCGATCTTTGCCGGCATCTGTCCGCATTGGATCCGGAAAATGAGTGGTATGTGCTCATGCAGGCGCAGGCGTTTCTCGTGAATAAGCAGAAACAGGAAGCAAGATGGCTTCTGGATGCCTACCGAAAAGAAGCGCATGTGAAGGATACTCCGGTCTACGCATATTATCTTTATCTGTGTACGCTTTCGGAGCGTGAGAGTGCGTATGTGGACCGGCTGACAGAAGAGATCGAGGAGATCTACCATCAGAATCAGGAAGATCTTGCAGTGTTCTGGATCAGGCTTTTCCTGCGGGAAGAGTTTTGCGACAATGATGTAAAGCGCTTAGAAGCGATCAAAGAGCGCTGCAGAGAGGGCGCCAGAAGCCCGTTCCTTTATATGGAAGCCTATTATCAGATGTGGATGGATCCGCATCTTTTGGAGCGATTGGACGACTTCGAGATTCAGGTGCTGTATTGGGCGGCGAAGCGGAAAGCACTTTCGAAAGATCTGGCGTTTCAGATCTCTTCCCGTTCGGAGCAGCGGAGGGACTTCCATCCGCTTTTGTACCGGCTGCTCTGTATGACTTATGAAGCTTATCCGAGAGATGATATGGTGCAGGCAGTCTGTTCCTATCTGATCAGGACCGGACACACCGCTGATCCCCGCTATTTCTACTGGTTTGAACGCGGCGTGGAGTTGAATCTGCGGATCACGGGACTTTCCGAGGCATATCTTTTATCGATGGATATGCAAAAGACGGAGGCGCTGCCGAAGGTCATTGAAATGTACTTTCAATACAGCAGCTCACTTCCCAAGGAAAAGAAAGCGGAGCTTTTTGCGCGGATCACAAGGGAGAAGAAGAAGAATCAGGAGTTGTATCTTGAATACCGCCGCGGGATGGAGAGCTTTGCGCTCGACGAGATGCGTGAAGGAGCCATCAGCGAAGATCTTGCCACGGTTTACGATGACCTGCTCTCGGAGGGCATGATCAACGAGGAGATCGCACTATCCATGGAGCATCTGATGTTCACCTATCAGGTGCAGTGCGCGAATCCGCACATTGTCTCTCTCGTTGTGGTGCATGAGGAATTGAAAAAAACAGAGCGTGTACCCGTGCGGGATCACACGGCTTTGATCCACCTTTATACCAATCATTACAGCATTGCGGCGGAGGATGCGCAGGGACGGCGCTATTGTGCACTGACAGCGGAGCTGACCTTAAAACGCCTCATGAATCCGGTCCATTATCTGTCGAAGTGCATCGCGCATGCCGGCGGAAGACTGTCTTACGTTTTGCATCATCTTTCCGGAAAAGAAAATTTCCGGGAGTCTCTGACGGCGGAGCGTGATAATCTGCGGCTGCTCATGTCGTCCGATCAGATCACGGACACCTATAAACTGCGACTTTGCCCGCTGTTGGTCCGGCTTTACGATGATTATTCGGATCCTGCGGAGCTCACGGCATACATCCGCATCATCGACGGGAAACGCCTGGCGGCGGAGAATCGGGTGGAGCTCACAGAGCTTTTGATCGAGAAAAAGATGTATCAGGAAGCATACCTGATGCTGCAGCAATTCGGGACAGAACTGATCGATCCAGGGAAGCTCGTGCCGCTCGTTTCATTTAAGATCGAGAGTACGGAATACGGAGATGATGATTTTCTGCTTGCGCTGACGATGGAGGCATTCCGCAGCCATAAATACAACGATATCATGCTGACCTATCTCTGCAAGTGTCTGAATGCGCCGACAGACGAGATGGAGGCTGTATGGAGGACGGCGCAGAATTTTGGGATCGACGCGTTCGAACTGGAGGAGCGGATCCTCGTACAGGCACTGTATGCGGCGAGGATGACGCCGGCAGTACAAAGTGTGTACGAAAGTTATGCGAAAGGCGGCGGCAGGCAGCTTGTCATGGAGGCCTATGCCAATTACGTTTCTTATTGCTATTTTGTGCGTGAGGCAGTGACTCCGGCAGCGCTTTTTGAAGAGATGAAGGAGCATTATCTGGAAGGGGCTGAGCTGACGGATATCTGCAAGCTTGCCTTGCTCAAATACCACACGGAGATCACAGAACTCGGCGAAGAAGACGAGAGGTGGATGGATGAACTGCTGGCAGAATTGATCGAGCAGGAAATGTACTTTGCATTTTATCGGAAGCTTCCACAGAGACTGCTTGAAAAATACCAGTTTTATGATAAGACGTTTTTGGAATTTCGGACGGATCCGAAACGGCGCGTTCAGCTCCACTATGCTTTGCCGGAGGCACCGGAGCAGTATCTGACGGAAGAGATGCAGCATATGTATGGCGGGATCTTTGTGCGGCAGTTTGTGCTGTTTTTCGGAGAAAGCATCCAGTATTACATCACGGAAGAGGAGGATGGGACGGAAAAGGTCGTGCTGTCCGATCAGATCACAAATGTGGATGTATTTTCACAGCTCCCGGAGACACGTTTCTCCCTGCTCAATGAGATCATGCTGCATCATACGTTAAAAGAAGCGGAAGATCTGCTTCGCTGCATGGATGAATACGAAGCCAAGAAAGAACTGATCCGACGCGAATTCCGCGCCTTGTAGGAAAGGACCATCATGTTGACTGACAGACCAAAGCTTTATTTGGGCTTGGAACTGAATCCTGATTTTGCCATGATCAGCTCCTGTACGGAGACTTCCGGGGAGCCGGAGACGATCAGCCGTATTAACGGAAGCGAGCAGTATCAGATTCCCATGACGATCTGCAAGAGACGTGGGATCGGACAGTGGTTCTACGGAGACGACGTGAGTAAGGCCGCATCGAAAGAAGACATCGTGGTGGTAGACAATCTCTATCGCAGAGCCCTTGCCGGGGAAGAGATCCAGGTTGAAGACAAGGTGTATCAGGCGGAAGAACTGCTGGCGCTTTTTGTGCGAAAAGTCCTCATGCTGCCAAGACGGCTGGGCAATCAGATGGAGATCGCAAAACTTGTGGTGACGGTGCCGGAGCTTCTCCCCGGGAGTGTCGGGATCTTGAAACGGGTGTTGAAACAAAATGAGCTGCGGGATGAGCAGGTGCATCTGGTTGACAACCGGGAGAGTTTTTACTATTACGCGCTGAGTCAGCCGGAGGAGCTGTACCTCCATGAGGTCGCATTGTTTGACCTGACGGAAGGGATCCTGAAGTTTTATGCGCTTGCCAGAAACGAACGTACGACTCCGCAGACCATCAATATCACGGAAAAGAATTACGGGATGCTCTACCGCGACCTGGATGAAATGTTCACCGGCGTGATCGAGGATGCATTTGCGCATCGTATTGTTTCCACGACCTATCTGACCGGAGACGGTTTTGACAGCAGTTGGATGAAAGAGTCTCTTCGTGTGCTCTGCCGCGGGAGAAAGGCTTTTCTGGGTCGAAATCTTTATTCCAAGGGTGCTTGCTATGCGGCGCTCGTCAAGGGAAACGTGAAACCATGGAATTACGTTTACATGGGAGAGAACGAACTGAAGGTGAACGTCAGCATCAAGGTTCGCAATGAAAAGGAGCAGTCTTTTTTGACACTCCTTACGGCCGGTGAAAGCTGGTATGATGCGGAGGGCACAGCAGAAGTCATTCTGAGCGGGAAGCCGGAGATCGATTTCTGGCTGCAGGAGCCGCGGAGCAGAGAGGCAAAGATCCAGTCGGTGGAACTTCTTGATTTTCCGGAACGGGAGGACAAGACCAGTCGGCTGCGGATCACGGCGAAACCGGAATCGGATAAAACGATCCGTGTGATCGTGAAAGACCTGGGGTTCGGCGAGATCGTGCGCGCCTCGGAAAAGAGTTGGGAGTACGTTATCCATGAGTGAACTAATCCTTTGCAGCGGAAAGATCGCTGCGCAGCCTTTCTATATTGAAGGCGCGGAACTGAATATCTATACGATGGAAGAACTCTGCTACTATATCCGGCACAACCTCTACAATCTGGAGCAGGATCTGATGAGCGAGGACTTTATCCTGTTTCTGGAGCACGAGCTTGGAGAGACGGCACTGGCGGCAGAACTTAGACAGGTACGGAAAAGAGAAGATGCGGCCTATCCTTTCTTTATGACGATCCTGCTTTCCAGCAGGTATTTGGACCGTGAAGAGCTGCAGGAATGTGATGTGACACTGAAAGGGCTTCGCAATAAATCCGTCTTTCAATGCCGCAAGATCCGTGCGGATCATTATCTGAAACGGGAGATGTATGCCCGCGCGATCACAGAATATCGGTTCCTCCTCCAATCCGAGGAACGACGGAAAGAGCCGGAAACTGAGATCGGCAATGTCTGGCATAATCTCGGTTGTGCGTATGCGGGGCTGTTCCTTTTCGCGGAAGCGGAGGAGTGCTTCTTTACTGCAGCATCCAAGAACCAGTCGGAATATACGGTCCAGCTGTTGGAACTTTGCCGGGCGTACCGCAGAGCCTCACTTTCGTTTTCGGGAGATAAAAAGGATCCGGCGTATCTGCAGCTGATCCATGATGCAAAGGAGTACTTACGTCAACAGGATATGGACGGGTTTTATCAAACGCTCCTGACAAGGATCAATGATTACAAAAAAGAGTACCGCAAAAACAGTCAGGTGATGTAACGGAGGCAGAGGATGTCGTTCTTTTCAAAACTGTTTCGAAGACGAAAAAAAGAGCCGACCTTTGAAGAGATCGAGCAGGATTTGGTCAGAGACGAGAGTGCTTATCCGGTGTCTGCGTCACATGCAGCAGTCGACGGCTGTGAGGAACTGATCGAGCTGGCCAGGGAGCTGGAGGATGCGAGATCCGAATACCGCGTCGTGACTGCTTATCTTTCCGACGTGGAGAAACTTCAGGAGCTCCCGGATGCTGAGAAGAAGGTGCTTTCCGAGACGGCCGAGCAGGTGGTCAAACTGACGCAGGATCGCTCGAAGCTCCTCAACAAAGAGAAAAAGATTTCGGATGTGGTGTTTCGGGAGATGGAGCGCGAAGAGAAACGGATGCCCGACGTGATCGAGCGGTATGCCGCAAACGAAGCATATCTGGCCACGCTTGAACGGGATATGAATTATCTGGAAAGCGAAAAGGTGCAGTGGGAGATGTACGGGGAGGATTATCGCGATTCCACTTATCGGTATCGCATCCTCCTGCGGGCGCTTTTTTCCACCGCGATCGCGTTTGTGGTCATCATGCTGGTGCTGGAGTTTGCGTTCAATCTGCATCTCATCACATTGTTTGTCATTATGTGCGCGGTGCTTGCGATCGCAGGATTCTTTGTCTACCTGAAACTGATGCGGGAGGAACGGGAAATCCAGCAATGTGATGTAAATCTGAACCATGCGATCAAACTGCTCAACAAGGTGCGGATCAAATACGTCAATATCAAAAATGCGGTGGACTACACAGGAGAAAAATATCATGTCAGATCTTCGAGGGAGCTTTTAAAGACATGGGAGGATTATCAGGAAGCAGTCAGGGAGCGCGCGCGGTTTGCCGTGAATAGTCAGGACCTGAGTTTCTACAGCGATAAGCTCTTAAAACTGCTCCGCGGCTACAAACTTTATGATGCGACGGTCTGGATCTCGACACCGGAAGCGCTCGTCGACAGCCGCGAGATGGTGGAAGTGAAACATAACATGATCGTGCGCCGCCAGAAGCTCAGACAGCGGATCGAATACGGTACCGATAAGATCAAAGAGGAGCGGAAGCACATCGAAAAGCTCCTGGAGAAGGATCCCGCAGGGCGGGAAGAGATGGAAAACATTTTGAAGACGATCGATAAAATACTTGGGGATACGTAAGGAGGTGGAACAACACTATGATGAATGCAGATGAAAATGTGATCAAGGTCAAGCATGAGGTGCTTCGCGTCGTGGCAAAGCATGCATTTGAGGGAGACTTAGAAAGCGCAAGGGACGATATTCCCTATCAGATCATACCGGGGCCGATACCGCAGTTTCGGTGCTGCGTCTATAAAGAGCGGGAGATCATCAGGCAGCGGATTAAACTCTGCGAAGGCAAAGCATCAGGGCCGGTCGACGACGGCAACATCATTCAGGTCATTCACGCAGCCTGTGAGGATTGCCCGATCAGTACCTATACCGTGACGGAGAACTGTCAGAACTGTCTCGGAAAAGCCTGCATCAACGCCTGCAAATTCGGCGCGATCGAAGCGGGAAGAGACCGTTCCCATATCGATCCGCAGAAATGTAAGGAGTGCGGGCATTGCGCAAAGGCATGCCCCTACAATGCGATCGCGCACTTGAAACGTCCCTGTAAAAATGCCTGCCCGGTGGACGCGATCACCTATGACGAACACGGGATTTCCGTGATCGATGAGAAGAAGTGCATCCGCTGCGGGCAATGCATCCACAGCTGTCCTTTCGGTGCGATCGGCATGAAACGTTGGATCGTGCCGGTCATTAATGCGCTGAAGGATCCGAAGAAAAAAGTCTATGCAATGGTGGCACCTGCCACGGAGGGACAGTTCGGACCCGATATCACGATGAACAGCTGGAAAAAGGCGATGGAGGAACTTGGCTTTGACGGGTTCGTAGAAGTCGGCCTGGGCGGTGATATGACAGCAGCTTATGAAGCGGAAGAATGGCGGGAAGCGTATCAGATTGGTGAAAAGAAGGTGACCTCCTGTTGTCCGGCGTTTGTGAACATGGTGCGCAAGCACTTCCCGGAGCTTGCGGATCGGGTATCCACCACGATCTCACCCATGGCTGCCGTGTCCCGTATGTTAAAATGTCAGGATCCCGATTGTGTGACCGTCTTCATCGGCCCCTGCGTGGCCAAGAAATCTGAGATCGTAGACCAGAAGATCGAAGGGAACGCAGACTACGCCTTGTCCTACAGCGAGATCCGCGCGATCATGCGGGCAAAAGGCGTGACGCTCAGGCTCGATGACACGAGCTATCAGGAGTCCTCCATTTATGGAAAACGCTTTGGCAATTCCGGCGGCGTGACTGCGGCAGTGCTGCAGAGCTTAAGAGAAGACGGACGTGTTGTGGATGATGCGAAGGTTTGTATCGCAAACGGCGCGAAAGAGTGTAAGAAAGCGCTGATGCTGCTGAAGGCAGGCAAACTGCCGGAGGATTTCATCGAAGGTATGGCCTGCGAGGGCGGCTGTGTCGGTGGACCAAGTGCGTTCAATGATTATATCTCCACCAAGAAAAGCAGGGACGAACTGCTCAATCAGGCAGACGGACGCTCGATCCACGGCAATCTCAGCAAATACCCCATGGACAAGTTTTCCATGCATCGGGAGTAAGAGTCGCAGCGCCTGAAGTGCTGCGTAAAGATAAGGAGTGTGTTTTTGATGAAAATCCGAACAAGATTTGCGCCGAGTCCGACAGGCAGGATGCATGTCGGCAATCTCAGGACGGCGCTGTATGCGTATCTGATCGCAAAGCATGCGGGTGGAGAGTTTATCCTCCGCATTGAGGATACGGATCAGGAACGTTATGTGGAGGGGGCGGTGGACATCATCTATCGGACGCTTTCCGCTACGGGTCTGCTCCATGACGAGGGACCGGATAAAGACGGCGGCGTGGGTCCGTATGTCCAGAGCGAGCGTCAGGAGAAGGGCATTTATCTCGATTATGCGAAGAAACTGATCGAGAAGGGAGAGGCCTACTATTGCTTCTGTGATCAGGAACGTCTGGCATCTTTAAGGCAGACCGTTGCCGGAAAAGAAATCTCGCTGTATGACAAACATTGCCTTTCCCTTTCGCCGGAAGAGGTCGCAAAGAACCTTGCAGAAGGAAAACCTTATGTGATCCGCCAGAACAATCCGCGCACCGGGACGACGACGTTTGATGACGAGATCTACGGCTCGATCACGGTGGATAATGCGGAGCTTGACGATATGATCCTGATCAAATCCGACGGGTATCCGACGTACAATTTTGCGAATGTGGTAGATGATCACCTCATGGGGATCACGCATGTCGTACGGGGGAATGAGTATCTTTCATCCTCGCCGAAATACAACCGTCTCTATGAGGCTTTCGGGTGGGAAGTACCGGTGTATATCCATTGTCCGCTCATCACAAATGAGGACCATGAGAAGCTCAGCAAGCGGAGCGGCCATTCTTCATACGAGGATCTCATTGAACAGGGATTCCTTACCGAAGCGGTCGTGAATTTCGTGGCGCTGCTCGGCTGGAGTCCTGAGGACAATGAAGAGATCATGTCCTTGGAGGAGTTGGTACAAAAGTTCGATTACCACCATATTAATAAAGCTCCGGCAGTCTTTGATTACACCAAGCTCAAATGGATGAACGGGGAATACATTAAGAAGCTTCCCTATGAGACTTTCAAACAGACCGCGGAGCCGATCCTTCTTGAGACGGTGAAACGGGACTGTGACAAGGAGAAGATCCTGCACATGGTGCAAAGCCGGATCGAAGTTTTTCCGGACATATCGGAGCTCGTGGATTTCTTTGAAGCGGTGCCGTCTTATGACATCGCGCTTTACGCACATAAAAAAATGAAGACCACCCCGGAAAGTGCTCTTTCCCTGCTGAACGAGGTGCTTCCGGTGCTGGAGGCGCAGACGGATTATTCGAACGATGCGCTGTATACAGCCTTGACAGCGTTCGCGCAGGAAAAGACTTACAAAAACGGGTATGTGCTCTGGCCGATCAGGACAGCGCTTTCCGGTAAACCTTCCACGCCGGGCGGCGCAACGGAGCTCATGGAGATTCTCGGAAAAGAGGAGTCTCTGTCCAGAATTCGGACTGCGATCAAAAAACTTGAGGAGGAACTGCCCGCGAGTTGACGGAGGAAACATGTTAGACGAAAAACAATTAGAAGCCGCAAGGCACGGTGACGGTCCGTGCCTTGTCCTGGCCGGACCTGGGTCCGGCAAAACGACCGTTATTACAGAACGGATCAGGCTTTTGACGGAGGAACAAAAGAAACCACCGGGACAGATTCTCGTGGTCACCTTCACAAAAGCCGCCGCAGCAGAGATGCGGGATCGTTTTCTTTTGCTGACAGGTCAGAAACAGTCAGCAGTCACATTCGGCACATTTCATGCCATCTTTTTCCGGATTTTACAACATGCATATCGGATCGGCCCTCAGAACATTCTGCGGGAGGAGCAGCGCTACGCTTTGGTGCGGAACGCTGTCATCCATGCAGGCATCAAATGTGAAGAAGGAGGAGACTGTGTGAGCGACTACCTTTCCAGGATCAGTTACCGCAAAAACACCGGAATGGCGGATGAAAGCGATACGATCTTCCGGCAGATCTTTGAAGAATACGAGCAGGAGAAGCGGCTGCGCAAACTTCTCGACTTAGATGACCTATTGACGCAGACCTACCAACTCCTGTCGACACGGGAAGAATACCGGAAGGGCTGGCAGGAACGATTTCGCTACCTCTTGGTGGATGAATTTCAGGACATCAATCCGATCCAGTATGAGGTGGTGAAACTCCTGGCTGCGCCTGAGAACAACCTGTTTGTGGTAGGGGACGATGATCAGTCGATCTACCGGTTTCGCGGCGCATCACCGGAGATCATGCTGCATTTTCCGGAGGACTATCCGGCCTGTAAACAGGTACTGCTCGACAAAAACTATCGTTGCCCGGGGAGTGTCGTGACAGCAGCACAGCACCTGATCAGGCACAATCAAAACCGGTTTGAAAAGGAACTCATCGCTTCCACAGGAGAGGGAGCGGCTGTTGTCGTGCACACTTTCCGTGACGCGAGAGAGGAACTTTTTTTTGTGCTTTCTATGCTCAAAGAAGAGCGCGCAAAAAATTCCAAACATCCCATGCAGACGGCGGTGCTGTTCCGGACGAACCGAAGGATGTGGACGCTGGCGGAGAGCCTTTTGGCGGAAGACATCCCGATCCGCAGCAAAGAGCATATCCCGAACCCGTATCAGCATTTTGTGGCGCAGGATCTGTTTGCCTATTTTTCTCTGGCGGCAGGAAGCAGGAGGCGAAGCGACTTCCTTCGTATCATGAACAGGCCGAAGCGTTATCTCAGCAGGAATGCGGTTTCGAAGGAGACGATCTCGCTGGATGAGATCGCAGCGTTTTATTCCGACAAGCCATGGATCTCAGACCGTGTGCAGGAACTGGCGACGGACCTGTCCCGTCTCCGCAGGATGAACCCCTATGCCGGAGTCAACTATATCCGGAAAAAGATCGGCTATGATGACTTTGTGACGGAATATGCAAAGGAGCGCAACCTTTCGGAGAAGGAACTTCTGGAGCGGCTGGATGATCTGCAGGATGCGGCAAGAGAGTTTGCGACGATGGAGAGCTGGAAAGCGCATATCGAGGCCTTTACGAAGGACCTTTGGGAGAAGGAAAAAGAAGGGGAAAAAGCGACAGATGTTGTGACGTTGGCGACGCTGCACGGATCAAAGGGATTGGAATTTGACCGGGTGTATCTTTATGATATGAACGATGGGATCATGCCGTATCATAAGGCGATGCTCCCTGCCGAACTGGAAGAGGAGCGGCGCATGGTTTATGTGGGCATGACCCGGGCGAAGAAGGAACTGCTCCTGCTTGCGCTGAAAAATGAAAAAGGAGAGGGACAGATCCCATCTCCTTATATTGCGGAAGCACTTGGTGAGAAGAAAATGGCCTATTAATCCTCCGGGTCATCCGTGTCTTCGATCGGAAGATCGCCAAAGGCTTCGGAAGCAAGCTCATATTCTTCATCGCTTTCGATATTGTCGAGCGAAGGATTGCCGTCTGCGTCTTCGGCATAGCGGTAGAGATAGATCTCGCCGTCGGCATTGTCCTGCCCGTTTTCGTCCTGTGGGATCAACGCGATATAGTCCCGCTCTCCGGCAGAAAAGATCGTCAAGATCCGGCATTCAACGGATACGTCGTCGTCCAGATCCAGCGTCACGCGCACATCTTCCATCAGATCCACTTCAGCCATCACAAATCCTCCCTGAAATCATTATAGAATCCGCGCGGAACGGTTGTCAATCTGCGATTTTGTGATATACTAAGAAAGGCTGTTTTTTCAGCAAAACACGGGAGTAAATGATGGGATATCAGATCAGACAAGGAAACTATGAGAAAATGGGCGCTTCCCGGCTGGGAGATGACGTGATGTTCACGTTTGCCTGCCCGAACGGGGAGGATTGTGCGGTTTTGCTCTATAAAAAGGGCACACAATCGCGTCCGACCGTGATCGACGTACCGAAGAGCTACCGGATCGGGTCGCTTTATTCGGTATTGGTGCAGGGCATCTCATTAGACACCTTTGACTATAATTACCGGATCGGAAAGAAAGTGGTCACCGACCCTTATGCAGGACGAATCGTTGGCAGAGAGAAGTGGGCGGATCGCTCCAGACTTTCAGACCCGCACAGCCTGCGGAGCAGTGACTATCCGGAAAGCTTTGACTGGGACGGAGATGAACGCGTACATCTTTCCGACGAGGAGATGATCCTCTACAAGCTCCATGTAAGGGCGTTCACGAAGGAGGGTCTGACAAAGGGGGCAAGAAAAGGCACCTTTGCGGGCGTACAGGATGCGATCCCCTATCTGAAGGAGCTTGGCGTCACTTCCGTGGAATTGATGCCGATCTATGAATTCGAAGAGATCATGCCGCAGGAGAATAAGCCTGCGTATCAAAATTACGAGGCATGGAAAGAGCAACAGGAAAAGCCGGAAGGAGCTGAACCGCTGAAGCAGGAAGAACCGCCGCTGAAACTGAATGTCTGGGGCTATAAGGAAGCGGATTATTTTGCGCCGAAGGCGTCTTTTGCAGCGGGAGACGATCCGGCGGGAGAGGTGCGGGAACTCGTAAGGGCTTTGCACCGGAACCGGATGGAGTGCATCCTTGAGTTTTTCTTCCCGGAGGGGTATACGGGCAGTTATGTTGTCTCTGTGCTGCGCTATTGGGTCAGAGAGTATCATGTGGACGGCGTCCATCTCCTCGGCCATCACCTGCCGATGCGTGAGATCATCGGGGATCCGCTGCTTTCCGACACCAAGATCTTTTATACGGGATTTGACGGAGAATTCATTTCCGGCAATAAAGAGAAGAACAGGCTGTTTGTCTACAATGATGAATACCAGTATCCGGCGCGAAAAATGCTAAACCGCCTCGAGATGAATCTGGATGAGCTGGTTTCGCAAATCGTCAAATGGCATCCCGCAGAAGGTTTTGTCAATTACATCACGAGCAACAACGGCTTTACGTTGTACGATCTGTTTTCCTACACCGAGAAACACAACGAGGCAAACGGAGAAGGCAACACCGACGGCAGCAACTGGAATTACAGTGCCAATTACGGCGAAGAAGGCAAGAGCCGTAAAAAGGCCGTGAATCTGGAACGCGACCGTCAGATGCGTAATGCCTTTTCGCTCCTTTTGCTTTCGAAGGGGGTGCCGCTGATCTATGAGGGTGATGAACTCATGAACAGCAAGGATGGCAACAACAACACCTATTGTCAGGACAGCCGCGCCTCTTATGTAACCTGGTCCAAACGAAAACAGAACCTGGAAATGCGCGAGTTTGTGAAAAGGCTCATCGCATTCCGGAAAAGCCATCCCGTGCTTTCCGATCGCGGTATCCAGGGGAAAACGGTGCGGCCGGAGAGCGGACTGCCGGAGATTTCCTATCACGGCGAGAATGCCTGGATCTCGGGACCGGAGTACGGAAGATGTGCGATCGGGATTCTCTACTGTGGCGAATACATTGTGGATGAGGCAGGAAAGACGGATGACCTCATTTATGTGGCCTATAATTTCATGGGCGGACAGCAGACGCTGGCGCTGCCGAAGCTCCCGTTTGAAGGGAACTGGGTGAAGATCATGGATACCGCTGTTCCGGCGGAGCCTTTCCTAAAAAAACCGGAGCGGACAAGAGACCAAAGGATCTACATGCCCGGGCGGTCTGTCAGGATCTATATCGGAAAACGCAGCGCGGTGAAGAAAGCCGCTGTAAAGCCGGAGCATAACGGGAAACAGAAATGAAAGCGTGGGATCATTTTTGCACGATCACGCATCACAGACACTTGGTACGGCACTACTGCTTCATGGCAGGATTGTACTGGCAGGGACTGACGCACGATCTGTCCAAGTATACATGGCCCGAATTTCGGGTTGGCGCAAAGTATTACCAGGGGACACGCAGCCCCAATAATGCTGAGCGTGAGGCCATCGGCTATTCCACGGCATGGCTTCATCACAAGGGCCGTAACAAGCACCATCTGGAGTATTGGATCGATTACGGGATCGGTGAGAACAAGGGCATGGTCGGCATGCGGATGCCGGTGCGTTATGTGGTCGAGATGTTCTGTGACCGGATCGCGGCCTGCAGAACCTACAACAAAGAAGCCTATACGGATGCGAACCCGTATCAGTACTATGAAAAGGGCAAATCCTATCACATGCTCCATGAGCGCACACGCGCATTACTGGAGGATTTGCTTTGGCGGCTCAAAGAAGACGGGGAAGAAAAGACCTTCCGCTATATCCGTGAAGTGGTTTTGACCCCCGCATTCATTGAAAAATACGAGGATGAGGTGATCACCGGAAAGACAGGAGAGGGGCTGTAAGCCCTTTTCTGATGTGAGGGATCCCTGTTTGGAAAGGAAGTAAAACTGTGGAAAAGGAAAAGAAGATACTATACAGCGGCATGCAGGCGACCGGGACATTGCATCTCGGCAATTACCTTGGGGCGTTAAAAAACTGGGTGGCGTTGAGTGAAGAATATGACTGCATTTACGGAATCATGGATCTGCATTCTTTGACGGTGCGACAGGATCCGACGGCGTTCCGCCAGAATGCGAGACGCTTTTACACGCTGTATGTGGCGGCAGGACTGGACCCGGAGAAAAACATCGTTTACTATCAGTCCCATGTGAGCGCGCATGCAGAGCTTGCATGGATCTTGAACTGCTTTACCTATATGGGCGAACTGGGCAGGATGACGCAGTATAAAGACAAGTCGCAAAAGCACGCGGATAACGTGAACGCCGGGCTTTTTACCTATCCTGTTTTGATGGCGGCGGACATCCTTCTTTATCAGGCGGATGCGGTGCCGGTAGGCGCAGACCAGAAGCAGCATGTGGAGATCTGCCGCGATATCGCGCAGCGCTTCAACGGAATCTACGGTGACGTCTTTACGATCCCGGAGCCGTTTATTGCCAAGGCAGGGGCGAAGGTCATGAGCCTCGCGGAGCCAGAGAAGAAGATGAGCAAATCGGATGAGAATCCGAATGCAACGATCTTTGCACTGGATGACAAGGACACGATCCTCCGCAAGTTTAAACGAGCGGTGACGGATTCGGAAACCGATGTGCGTTTTGATCCGGAAAACAAGCCCGGTGTGTCGAACCTCATGACGATCTACAGCTGTGTGACCGGAAAGGATATGGAAAGTATCTCGTCCGAGTTTAGCGGCAAAGGCTACGGTGATTTCAAGATCGCGGTAGGGGAGGCTGTGGCGGATCATCTGGCGCCGATCCAGAAACGCTATGACGAGCTGACAAAGGAAAAGGCCTACATCGAATCCTGCATCAAAACGAACGATGAAAAGGCTGCTTACCTTGCGAATAAAACCCTTCGGAAGGTGCAAAAGAAGGTTGGCCTCACTGAGCGGATCAGGTAACAGCCCCGAAAAAATTTAGAAAAATTTTAGAATTAGAGAGATGATCTTGTGGTAAGATAAGATCATCTCTTTTTTCTTTATGCAGGATTCTCTGCAGGATCTCCCTGATGGATACGGACGGAAGGGATGTTTTCCTTTCCGGACGAACAGGAGGTTTTTATGTATAGTGAAGTGCAGACGGCGGCGATCTATGGGATCGACGGCGTGCCGATCCGCGTGGAGGCGGATGTGTCGGACGGATTACCGGCATTTCAAATGGTGGGCTATCTTGGTTCCGAAGTACGGGAAGCGCGAGAACGTGTTTCGACAGCGCTGAGAAACAGCGGTTTTTCAATGCCGGTGAAACGGATCACGGTGAATCTGTATCCGGCAGATATCAAAAAATCCGGGACGGGGTTTGATCTCCCTGTGGCACTTGCGATCCTGACGGCGATCGGGGTGATCCCGCCGGATGTGTTTGAAGAGACGGTTGTGATCGGAGAAGTGAATCTGCAGGGAAATGTATGCCCGATCCCGGGCGTCCTCCCGATCGTAGCCAAGGCGGAAGAACTCGGGATCAAGAGGATCCTGGTGCCGGCACAAAACCGTGTGGAGGCAGAGCTTCTCGGGAAGATAGAGGTGATTCCTGTGGAGAGCATCAACGGAGCAGTGTCGTATCTGACAGGAACATACGAAATCCCGCCACGGGAGGAGCAACGGGAGGCAGCTGAGGATCACGCACCGGATTTTTCAGAGATCAAAGGGCAGAGGGTGTTGAAACGTGCCTGCGAGATTGCCTGCGCCGGCATGCATAATCTGCTTATGATCGGGCCGCCAGGTGCAGGCAAAAGCATGGCGGCAAAACGCCTTCCTTCGATCCTGCCGGAGATGGACAGGAAGGAGCAGATGGAGACAAGCAAGATTCAGAGCGTGGCAGGACTTCTTTCCGGAGCGACAACACTTTCCAGAAGAAGACCTTTTCGCTCTCCCAACCATACCGCAACCCTGCAGGGGATGGCGGGCGGCGGGACGATCCCGCGTCCCGGAGAAATGTCTCTGGCACATAACGGGGTCTTGTTTCTTGACGAGCTGACCGAGTTTTCACCGCAGGTTTTAGAGGTGCTGCGCCAGCCGATGGAGGATCACGAGATTACGATCGCGCGCGCCAACGGGAGCTATCGGTATCCGGCGAAGTTTATGCTGGTGGCGGCGATGAATCCCTGCCAATGCGGCTATTATCCTGACCGAAACAGATGCCGCTGTACGAGAAGACAATTGGATCGGTATCTGGGGCGGATCAGCGACCCTGTGATCGATCGGATGGATCTTGCAGTCGGAATCAACGCGGTGGCTTTTGGAGAATTGTCCGGGGATCCGAAAGAAGAATCTTCTGCAAAGATCAGAGCCAGAGTGGAGGCTGCACAGAAGATCCAAAAAGAAAGGTATATGACCGAGAGTTTTCGCTTCAACAGCGCGCTGCCGCCGGGGCTGATCAAGCGCTATGTGCCGTTGGATAAAGAAGCAACGGACTATATGGAAGAGATCTTTTTCCGGCGCAACCTGACAGCGCGCGGCTATCATAAGATCCTAAAGGTAGCACGGACGATCGCGGATCTTTCGGGAAAAGAGCGGGTGGACAAAGCCTGTCTGACGGAGGCTGTATGCTATCGGAGTGTCGAAAAGCGCGATTGGGAACCGGATGAAAGAAACGGGGATTAACGGAGGAAAAGTATGGTCGATCAATATGATCTGTGGCTCGTATGTGTTCCGGGGATCGGGCCGAGAAAGATTACTTCTATAATAAGTGCCTGCGGCAATGCGAGGGAGTGTTTTTTTCTGAAAGAAGAGGCATTGCGCTACATTCCGGTGCTGCGGGAGGACGATGTGCAAAGGATCATCGAGAGCCGCCGGACCTGGGAAATGGAAAAACAATGGGAAAGGCTGATGAAAAGCGGCGTCTGCGTAGTCCGGAAAGGAGAAAAGGGATACCCTAAGAAACTCTATCACATCACGGATCCGCCGCACCTTTTGTTCTATCGGGGGAGACTCCCGGCAGATGATCAAAGGGCAGTCGCCATGGTAGGGGCACGGGAATGTACGGATTACGGACGGGAGATGGCAAAAAAGATCGCGCGGACGCTTGCCGCAGCCGGAATGACTGTGATCAGCGGCATGGCGCGGGGGATTGATTCTGCTTCGCACATGGGTGCGATCGAAGGCGGTGGGGAGACCTATGCCTTGTTGGGATGCGGCCCGGACATTTGCTATCCGGGAAGCGCAAAGCGCCTTTATGAAACGTTGGTGTCACGCTATGGAGTGCTCTCGGAATATGCACCGGGGACGCCTCCTGAAAAAGGATTTTTCCCCGCAAGGAACCGTCTGATCAGTGCGCTTTCCGATGCGGTGCTGGTGATCGAAGCGAGAGCGCGATCCGGATCGCTTATTACAGCAGATTTTGCATTGGAACAGGGAAGAGACGTCTATGCTTTGCCTGGAAGGATCACGGATGCCCTTTCTCACGGAACAAATCAGCTGATCAGACAGGGTGCATCGCCGATCGTCTCTATAGAGGTATTACTCGAAGACCTGAAGCTGCGCGAATCGGTTCAGGGACGCGGGGACGTGACGCCGGTCATCTCCCTTGGCGAGACGGAACGCAGGGTTTACGAGGCGCTTGAGATCTTGCCGGCCGGAATGGAAGATCTTCTGGAGAAGACAGCGCTTTCTATTCCGGAACTGATGGCAGCGCTGGATATACTCATGAAAAAACAACTTGCCAAAGAGGGCTTTCCGGGTGCATATCGGCGTTGTTATTAACAGGAAAAAGAAAAATCTTCTTGAAAAAGTCAGAAAGCGGGTGTATAGTGGTTTCGATTTTTGACACAAAAAATGAGTAGGAGGAAAGTGTTGTGAAATGTCTTGTCATCGTGGAGTCACCGGCCAAGGTGAAGACGATCAAGAAGTTTTTGGGAAAGAATTATGAGGTCTGTGCCTCCAACGGACATGTCAGAGATCTTCCCAAAAGCCAGATGGGAATTGATACAGAGCATGACTTCGAATTAAAATACATCACGATCCGCGGGAAGGGAGATATCCTCTCCAAACTTCGGAAGGAAGCAAAAAAGGCTGACCGGATCTACCTTGCAACCGACCCGGACCGCGAAGGAGAAGCAATCTCCTGGCATTTGGAAAAGGCGCTGAATTTGGCGGACAAGGACGTCCAGCGCATTACCTTTAATGAGATCACACAGTCTGCGGTGAAGGCATCCTTAAAGCAGCCGCGGTCGATCGATCAGGATCTGGTGGATGCGCAGCAGGCAAGACGTGTTCTGGACCGCCTCGTAGGTTATAAGATCAGTCCGCTCCTTTGGGCGAAGGTAAAGCGCGGACTCTCTGCAGGACGTGTGCAGTCTGTGGCGCTTAGGATCATCTGCGACCGGGAAGAGGAGATCAACGCATTCATCCCGGAGGAATACTGGACTCTCGAGATCCATTGCAAGGTCAAAGGGGAAAAGAAACCGCTCGTCGCAAAGCTTTACGGGACTGAGGATCAAAAACTGGAGGTCAAGACCGAGGCAGAGATGGACAAGATCATCAAAGCCGTTGAGAAAGCAGAGCTCAAAGTTTTGGAGGTAAAGAAGAGCGAGCGCGAAAAGAAGCCGCCGCTGCCGTTTACGACCAGTACGCTGCAGCAGGAGGCAGCAAAACGCCTCAATTTTTCCACACAAAAGACGATGCGGATCGCGCAGCAGCTTTATGAAGGCGTAGATATTAAGGGGCACGGCACGATCGGTCTGATCACCTATCTGCGTACGGATTCGGTGCGGATCAGCGAGGAAGCGGATGCGGCAGCAAAGACCTTTATCCGCGAAGCGCATGGCGAAGAATATTTGATGAAGAGCGAAAACGGCAAACGTCAGGGCGGTAAAATCCAGGACGCACATGAGGCAATCCGCCCTTCCGATATCACGCGGATTCCGTCGGCGCTCAAGGAGTCGCTGTCGAGAGATCAGTACCGGTTGTATCAGCTGATCTGGAGCCGCTTTGCATCCAGCCGGATGGCAAGCGCAAAATACGAATCTACAACGGTCCGGATCGGCGCGGGAGAGTATCGTTTTACCGCGACGGCTTCCAAATTGCTGTTTGACGGTTTTCTTGCTGTCTACTCAGAGGAAGATGACAAGAAAACGGAAGGAAATATGATGCTTCAAAGCCTGGAGCAGAAGAGTGTTCTGACGCTGGAAGACACAGATGCGAAGCAGCATTTCACACAGCCTGCACCGCATTTCACAGAGGCATCGCTCGTGAAAGCGCTGGAGGAGCGGGGGATCGGACGCCCATCCACCTATGCTCCCACGATCACGACGATCCTGGCGCGGCGTTATATCACGAAGGAAAACAAGAATCTCTATGTGACGGAGCTCGGGGAAGCGGTCAACGCGATCATGAAGCAGTCCTTTTCGACGATCGTGGATGAGCGTTTCACCGCGAACATGGAGTCGCTCCTCGATAAGATCGAGGAAGGAGAGATCAACTGGAAGACCGTGGTGAGAAACTTCTACCCGGATCTGGAAGAAGCCGTGAAAGTAGCGGAGAAAGAACTCGAGAAGGTACAGATCGCAGACGAAGAGACAGACGTGAAGTGCGAATTCTGCGGACGCAACATGGTGATCAAATACGGGCCGCACGGCAAATTCCTTGCCTGCCCCGGCTTCCCGGAGTGCCGCAATACCAAACCGTATCTGGAAAAGATCGGGGTTTCCTGTCCGAAATGCGGGAAAGAAGTGGTCCTGCGGAAGACAAAGAAGGGGCGGAAGTATTACGGGTGCGAAGGACATCCGGACTGCGATTTCATGTCCTGGCAGAAGCCGCTTGAGCAGAAATGTAAAAAATGCGGCGGCTACATGGTTGTCAAGGGACAGCGCGCCGTCTGTGCGGATGAAAAATGCGGCTATGTGGAGCCGCTGCCGCAGAAAGATAAGGATGAAGCGTAAGTGTAAAAAAGTTTGAAAACTTTGCACATTTTAGTTGAATTTTTAGAAAAAAGGTTGTATAATAACAACACTTCACCGGGAGGATGAAATGAGCGTACAGTTACTCGACAAGACGAGGAAGATTAACAAGCTCTTACACAATAACAACTCGTCCAAGGTCGTATTCAATGACATCTGCGAGGTGCTGACGGACGTTCTGGATTCCAACAATCTGGTCATCAGCCGTAAAGGTAAGGTGCTAGGCACCAGCCACTGGGGCGGGAAGCCGACGATCGCAGAGCTGATCCACGATCCGGTGGGAGGCTTCATCGACAAAGCGCTGAATGAGCGGCTGCTCGGGATCTTATCGACGAAAGAAAATGTCAATCTGGAGACGCTGGGATTTGGTGAGGAAGTCGGCGAAGATCATGCGATCATCACCCCGATCGATATTGCGGGGGAGCGGCTCGGTACACTTTTCGTCTACCGCAACGACAGGCAGTTTGATATTGATGATATCATTCTCTGCGAATATGGTGCGACAGTTGTAGGACTCGAGATGATGCGCTCCGTGAATGAAGAGAATGCGGAGGAGACCAGGAAGCAGCAGATCGTGAAATCGGCGATCAACACGTTATCCTTCTCCGAGTTGGAAGCCATCATTCACATCTTTGATGAGCTGGACGGCATGGAAGGGATTCTCGTTGCAAGCAAGATCGCAGACCGTGTCGGGATCACAAGATCCGTCATTGTCAACGCATTACGCAAGTTTGAGAGTGCAGGTGTGATCGAGTCCAGATCCTCGGGGATGAAAGGGACTTATATCAAGGTATTAAATGACGTCGTCTTTGACGAACTGGCGGCGATCAAAAAACAAAACAGGCGATAACGCCACTGACAAACCAAAGATAGAAACGGATTTGCCGGAGCTAAACGGATTTGGAGCTTTCCAGATCCGTTTTTTGTTTTACCCCAAATTGCCCATGTTGTAGATACTTTTTAAAAAAACCGCAATATCATGTAAAAAGTTCTTGTCAAAAGTTTAAATTTGAATATAATAAATTCTGGATGCTGGGATAGTCAAAAGTCACATGTCGCGGAGCGACATAGTGACCTTTGCGTGGAAAGGCGTCATGACATGCTGGCATGTCAGAACGCCTCTTCACGCAAAGTGTACATGCGATTTCGTCGCATGGCACTTTTGACTACCCCGTCATCCAGGTGAAAGGAGCCAACCTATGATCAGTTCCAATGCATTTCACTACATCGATGTACTCGACAAGGCAATGGACGCAAGCTGGGAGCGCGAGACGATCCTGGCGAACAACCTGGCGAACGTGAACACACCGAATTATAAACGTCAGGACCTTGACTTCGAGGCAGTGCTGGAGTCGGAGCTCGGGAAGTCCAAGTACAAATCCCTGGACGCAAAGATCGCCGATATCCACATGCACCATCTGCAGCCGCGGATCTATACGGACTACGCGAACTTCTCCTACCGACTCGACAAGAATAACGTCGACGTAGACACAGAGAACGTGGAGCTCGCATCGGAGCAGATCCGTTATCGGACTCTGGAAGATGCGATCGACTTTGATTTCAGCGGACTGAAGACGGCAATGCAGTCCTCGTCATAAGCATAGAAAGGAGCTTCTCTCATGGGACTTTTTCAATCATTTGATATCAGCGCAACCGGCATGACGGCAGAGCGTTTCCGGATTGATGTGATCGCGGAGAATGTTGCCAATGTCAATACGACCAGGACCGAGTCCGGAGAACCTTACCGGCGCAAGATCGTGACCTTCGCGGAGAAGAAAGTGACTCCCTTTACGGACGTGCTGGCGCGCTCCAGACAGGCATACCTCGGGAACGGTGTGAAGGTTTCCCACGTCACCGAGGATGAGGAAAATGATTTTGTGATGGAATACGATCCGTCTCATCCGGATGCGGATGAAAACGGTTATGTTTCTTATCCGAACGTCAATATCGTAACGGAAATGACGAACCTGATCGATGCAAGCCGCGGATACGAAGCGAACACAACAGCATTTGAGGCTGCAAAGTCGCTTGCGACCACGGGACTCTCCATTGGGAAAGGATGATTAAATGACAGCGATCACTGAACTGACCAATGTGTCATCCAATGTCATACAAAAGACGGCGGACGAGTGGAAGGTCAAAAAAGACAACGATACTTTCGACTCCGCATTAAACGGTGCGATCAAAATGCTGAACGAGACCAACGGCTTATGGAACAAGGTCTCCGAGCAGGAAGTGCGTTTTGAGCTGGGGGAAGCAGTCAATACGCATGATCTTCAGATCGCACAGGAGAAAGCGAATGTGGCGCTCCAATACACGATCGCTGTGCGGGATAAGGTGTTATCGGCATACAAAGAACTGATGAACATGCAGGTGTAATAGTGCTTTGAGGAGAGAGAGATGCCTGAGAGATTACAGCAATTATTCAAACGGATAGCGGAGTGGTGGAGTAAGTTCACGACAAGGCAGAAAGCGTTGATGATCAGCCTTGCGGGTATTGTCGTGACGGCACTCATCATTCTGGGCGTGGTCTTAAGCCAGCCGAAGATGGTCGTGCTGGCCACTTGTGATACCACGGCAAAGTCCGGAGAGATCAAAACCCTGCTGGATGGTGAGAATGTCAAATATGAACTTTCCACAGACGGTATGACGTTCTATGTGGAGGAAAAGGATTATGCTACTGCATCCATTCTCCTTGGTTCCAATGGCATTCCGTCCGAGGGGTACAGCATCGACAGCGTGTTTGACGGCGGGTTCTCTACGACGGAAGCTGATAAAGCCAAGAAATATCAGTTGTATTTGGAAAACAAATATGCAGAAGCACTGGAAACCATTTCCAACGTGGATGAAGCGACGGTTTCACTTTCCATTCCTGTTGATGACGGAACGCTGATCCAGAGAGAGCAGCCGACTTATGCATCCGTCCTGCTGACCTTAAATGATCCGATGTCGGAGGACGAAGCGGCCGGCATCGCCAAGTACATTTCCACGACGGTGGGCAATGACAATACCGACAATATCCTGATATTGGATACTGCAGGCAATGTCCTGTTCTCCGGCAGTGATTCCAGCAGTTCGGCCGGTATGGCAAGCACGCAGCTGTCTCTTCGAAACAAACTGGAGCAGTCAACCAAGAATGCGGTAAAATCCGTCTTGCTAGGAACGGATCTTTTTGATAACGTAGAAGTAGGCGTAAATCTTTCCATGGATTTCAGTCAGAAAGAGATCGTGGATCATGAATACTATGTTGCAGAAGGTCTCACGCAAGGATACCTCGACAGCCGCTCTGTCTACGAATCGGAGTCCGTCGGCGGTAATGCGGCAGTTCCGGGAACGGACAGCAACGACGACACGACCTATGTGATCCGGGACAACGAATACACGAGTGCGACGATCTCCGATACCACGGAGGATTTCCTGCCGAATGAAAAGATCACCACGACGCATGGGAACGGCGGAGATGTAGATTATAAAAATTCTTCTCTTTCTGCAGTTGCCACCACTTATGTGGTGTATAATGAGGATACATTAAAAGCCAACGGGACACTGGATGACATGACTTTTGACGAATTTGTGGAACAGAACTCCGCCCGCGTACAGCAGGAGATCGATCCGCAGTTTCTGACGCTGCTTGCCAATGCGACAGGCATTCCGGCAGAGAATATTTCCCTGGTGGCTTACAATGTGCCGTTCTTTCAGTATTCGTCGGAAAAGGGACGGACACTGACCGACTGGCTGCAGATCATCCTTGTGATCTTGATCTTTGCAATGTTAGGGTATGTGGTGTTCCGCAGCACAAGAAAAGAAAAGCAGGCGGAAGTGGAGCCGGAGCTTTCCGTAGAGACATTGCTTGACGCCACGAGAGAGGCAGAGGAAGAAGAACTCGAGGACATCGGTTTCCAGGAGAAATCCGAGACCAGGATCCTCATCGAGAAGTTTGTGGACGAAAATCCGGAGGCTACCGCAGCATTGCTGCGTAACTGGCTGAACGATGACTGGGATTAGTGCAAGGAAGACGGATAACTAATTAAAGGATTGTAATATGGCTGAAGAGGAGGAGTACACAGGCGTCCAAAAGGCGGCGATCCTGTTGATCACGCTCGGACCCGAGCGGTCGTCGACAATTTTCAAACATCTGAAAGAGGATGAGATCGAAGAGCTGACGCTCGAGATCGCCAACACCCGTAGTGTATCTCCCCAGACCAAGGAACAGGTCCTGGAGGAGTTTTATCAGGTATGCCTTGCACAGCAGTATATCGCAGAAGGCGGTATCGGCTATGCGAAGGAACTACTCGACAAGGCGCTGGGCGAGGACCGCGCGCAGGAAGTCATTACAAAACTGACGGCATCGCTGCAGGTGCGCCCGTTCGAGTTTGTCCGCAAGACAGATCCCAGTCAGATCTTAAACTTCATTCAAGACGAGCATCCCCAGACGATCGCCATGATCTTATCCTACCTGCCGGCCAACCAGGCCGCTATGGTCGTGGGCGCGCTGCCGCCGGACAAACAGTCGGATGTGGCAAAGCGTATCGCTATGATGGACCGTACGTCGCCGGATGTGATCAAGGAGGTGGAGCGCGTTTTGGAACGGAAGCTGTCATCCCTCATCAATCAGGATTACACGATTGTCGGTGGTGTGGATTCGGTGGTCGCAATCTTGAACACGGTCGACCGCGGTACAGAAAAGCATATCATGGAGTCCCTCGAGATCGAAGAGCCCGAGCTGGCAGACGAGATCCGCAAGAAGATGTTCGTCTTCGAAGATATCCTGCTGCTCGACGACCGTGCGATTCAGCGTGTGCTGCGTGATGTGGAAAACAACGATCTCGGCGTGGCGCTGAAGGGTGCCAACGAGGAAGTGCAGAATGTCATCTTCAAGAACCTGTCCAGCCGTCTGGCGGCGATGATCAAAGAGGACATGGAATACATGGGGCCTGTCCGCATGAAGGACGTGGAAGAGGCCCAGCAGAAGATCGTGAGTGTGATCCGCAAGCTCGAGGATGCAGGAGAGATCGTGATCAGCCGTGGCGGAGGAGACGAGATCATTGTCTAATGTATACAAATATTACGTGCCGCAGGACAAGACGGACGAGACACGCTACATCAACAGCAATGCGGCGTCAGAAGAAAAAATAAAACGTTTCGCAGAGGCGGAGGCCAGAGCTAAAGAAATGCAGAGAATGCAGGAAGCGGCATCCGTTGAAGAAGATTCGGAAGAGGAAGGCGAAGGGGAATTCGTAGAAGGGATTCTCGCAGATCAGGTAGACCCGGAGTCCGGGAACGTGATCGGTGAAGAAAGCGCAGAGAGACCGGAACCGGAGCCGGAGGGACCGCCACCGGAACTGATGCAGCAGATCGAAGCGCTTGTGGATCGCGCCAATGAGGAGGCGGAGCAGATCCTTTCCGGTGCAAAAGCCGAGGCAGAGCGGATCAAAGGTGCAGCCAGCGCAGAAGGACATAAAGAGGGGCTGCAGGCAGGGCGCGCCGAGGCAGAAAAGGAAATCGCCTCCCGTTTGCAGGAGATAGAGGCTCTCAAGCAGAGCATAAAGGCAGAACGCGATCAGGCGCTGAAGGAATTGGAACCGCAGCTTTTGGATGTCATCCTTCAGGTGTTTGAGCGCGTTTTTCATATTCAGTTCGGGGAGAAAAAAGAAATTCTGGAATACCTCATTATCAACACGATTATGAATGTGGAGGGCTCCAAGGAGTTTCGGATCAAGACATCGGAAAGCAATCAGGACTATCTGAATGCGCACCTTCCTGAGATCCGCGCGCAGGTTGGGCAGGAGTATTCACTGGAAGTTGTTTCCGACAGCAGCCTGTCTCCCAGCCAATGTGTGATCGAAACCGATGCAGGACTCTTTGACTGCAGCATCGACGTCCATCTGGAGAACCTGATCAAAGACTTGAAATCACTTTGTCCCTAGAGTAAAATTTTTTTGGGAAAAATCCATGCCATATGATGTGAACAAATATCTTCAGGCCGCAGAGCATCCACATTTCAAACGGATGGGGAAGGTGATGAAGATCGTCGGATTGACGATTGAATCTCTCGGACCTGAGGCAAAACTGAACGATCTGTGCAAGATCATCATCAACGAAGAGAGAAATCAGATCTTGATGGCAGAAGTCGTCGGGTTTCGTGACAAACGGATCCTCCTGATGCCGTTTGAGAACACAGAGGGACTAGGCGTCGGCTGCACCGTGATCAATACCGGACATCCGCTGACGGTGCCGGTGGGGGATGATCTGCTCGGACATACGCTGGATGGGATCGGTCGGCCTACGGACGGCGCGGATCTTTCCAATCTGCCCTATGAATATCCGACGGAAGCGATGCCGCCAGACCCGATGGAGCGCGTGATCATCAATGAGATCCTGCCGCTTGGCGTGAAAGCGGTGGATGGGATGCTGACCATCGGAAAGGGACAACGGATCGGGATCTTTGCGGGATCCGGTGTCGGGAAAAGCACGATCATGGGCATGTTTGCCCGTAATACCAAAGCCGATATCAATGTCATTGCGCTGATCGGCGAGCGTGGGCGTGAGGTGAGAGAGTTTGTCGAGCGGGATCTCGGCGAAGAGGGCATGAAGCGCTCCGTTGTTGTGATCGCGACTTCGGATACGCCGGCGTTGATCAGAAACAGAGCGGCCAAGACAGCGACCGCCATCGCAGAATATTTCCGGGACCAGGGGAAAGATGTGCTCCTGATGATGGACAACCTCACACGTTTTTCGATGGCACAGCGGGAGATCGGACTCGCGTCCGGGGAGCCGCCTGTGACCAGAGGCTATCCGCCCAGCGTGTACGCAGAGATGCCGCGGCTTCTCGAGCGGGCGGGCAACGCCAAAACGGGCTCCATCACGGGCCTTTATGCGGTGCTCGTAGATGGCGATGATTTTAACGAACCAATCAGCGATCTGGCGCGTTCGATCTTGGACGGCCATATCGCTTTAAGCCGCCGGATCGCGCAGAAGAATCATTATCCGGCCATTGATGTGCTGGGAAGCATTTCGAGATGTATGAGCCAAATCGCTTCCGACGAGCAGAAACAGACCGCCGGACGGATCAGAAACATCTTGGCGACCTACAACGAGGCAGAAGATCTGATCAACATCGGGGCCTATAAACGCGGCTCCAATCCGGCGATTGACGAAGCCATTGAAAAGATTGACGCGGTGAATGACTTCCTGATGCAGGGAACACATGTCAAATACACGTTTGAGGAAATGCGCGAGGAGATGGAGGCAATCTTTGCGCCTCCGCAGGAAGCGCAGCAGGCGGGGTGACGATAGATGGCAAAATTCAACTATCGGATGCAAAGTATTCTGGATCTGAAGTTAAAGCTTGAGGATCAGGAGAGGACTGCCTACGGGCTTGCCGCCATGCGGCTCAGAGAAGAAGAGGAAAAGCTGCAGGCGCTCGCGCTCAGGAGAGCCGGTTATGAAAAGGCTGGGCGAGAGCTGAGATCCGGCGGTACGATCGACGTGAAAGAGCTTGAGACGAACCGCAAGGCTGTGGAGGCGATGAAGGTGTTGATCCGCGCACAGATGCTGGAAGTGCGGCGCGCGGAAAAGGATGTGGAGGCCGCCAGAAGGCGTCTGCAGGAGGCCATGCAGGAGCGGAAGATCCATGAAAAGCTCCGGGAGCATGCATTTGAAGCATTTGTGGAAGAACTTGAAAAAGAGGAAAGCAAGGCCGTGGATGAACTGGTAAGTTACAGTTACAGCACGAAGTAAACGGAAGGAAAGACGAATGGCAGCAGAAGACGAGGAACTGGAAGCGAAACCGGCGAGTGATCCGAAAGCGGAGAAGGCCCGGCTGAAAGCGGAGAAAAAGGCTGCAAAGCGCGCTAAGAAGCGGGGCAAAAAAGGCGGCGAGGAAGGTGATGAGGAAGGTCAGGAGACCGTAGGCAGTAAGATTGCGGTCTTTTTTGTGACGCTCCTCATTATTTTTATCTGGCTGGCAATCTTTGCGCTTCTCATCAAAGCGGATGTGGGCGGGTTCGGGTCTTCTGTGATGCGTCCGCTGATCGGGAATGTGCCGGTCCTGAATAAGATTTTACCGGATGATCCGAATGCACCGGAGGGGAATACGGAGATTTCTTCGGAGGACGCCAAATACCGCTACAAAAACATGGACGAGGCAGTTGCTTACATCAAAGAACTGGAGCTGCAGCTGGCAGATGCGCAGCAGAGTGATGAGGCGGATGCCGCACATGTGGCAGAGCTGGAGGCGGAAGTGGCGAAGCTGCGTACTTTAGAGCAGGAACAGGCCAGTTATGAAGCTGAAAAACAAAAATTTTATGAAGAGGTTGTTTTTTCGGACAAAGCACCCGATATAAATGAATATATAGAGTATTATCAGAGCATTGATCCGGAAAACGCGGAAGTCCTGTATCAGGAGGCGCTGAAGCAAAAGGCGATCAGCGACAAGATGAAGGATTACATCAAGAAATACTCCTCCATGAGCGCAAAGGCAGCAGCAGGAATCTTTAATGCGATGACAGATGACCTTCCGCTTGTTGCCGAGATCCTTACCAATATGGACGCCGATTCGGCAGGTGCGATCCTGGCAAAGATGAACGCCGACACGGCAGCGAAGGTGACCGAGATCATGCATCCGAAACAATAACGGTCGATCCGGCGAAAGCCGAGGAGATAAGAACCCAAAGGAGTCCAAAGCCAATGCAGAGGACAGCAAATGACGAAAGGAGGAAAAACGTTTGACGAGTGCAGCGGTATCAAACATTACGGCCCCGGTTACACCGGCAGGCAGTAGCGCAAAGGATACCAACAAGGTTGCAGAAGGCGCGGACGTAACGTTCCAGAATCTCCTGCAGAACCCGAAGCAGCAGAGCAAGTCCCTCGCGGCGCAGGCAAATGCCGTAAATCCGCAGAAGACGGACAATGTAACCGGTGTCAATCCGGCAGAGAAGTCGTATGAAGCCGTCAGCAAACGGGAAGCGGTCAAGATCGATGACGCCTCCAAGGGACAGAAGGCAACGTATTCCGACGAGGAACTTGCCAAAGCGGAAGAAGCGGTTTCGGCATTCGCAGAAGAAGTGAAGCAGGTACTTGAAGAGGAACTGAACGTCACCGAGGAAGAGATCGAGACGGCGATGGAAACGTTGGGACTCACATTCCTTGATCTTTCCACACCGGATAATCTGGTACAACTCATCGGTATGCTCACAGGCACCGAAGAAAGTACAGACCTTCTGACGAACCAGAACCTGAACGGAATCATGGCTCAGGTGTCCGAACTTGTCACGAACCTCACGGAAGAGACCGGCATCCCGATGGAAGAGCTTACCGCGCTGGGGATGACGGAAACAGATGACACACAGGATACAGATTTTCAGAACATCCTGACAGAAGCGACGGTAAGCGATGCAGCACCGGAGACAGTCGATACGACGGCAGATGAGAGCGCTCCGGTATTTTCCGTGCGTACAGCAGATGAGAAAGATGCAGCAAAACAGGAAGTGCCAAGAGATCTCCCGGAAGAAGCAGAGCCTGAGGATGAAATGATCCGTACGCAGCCATTGGAAGCAAAGGCGACGGAGCAGCAGACACAGCAGGATGGATCCCTCCAGCAGGATCAGGGCGGCAGGGAATTCCGAAGCGAGAAAGAAACTGCGGAGTTTGAAAAGTCTGATGCAAACGACAAGCCCATGCAGGAAGCACATGCTGCAGTTCAGCAGACAGCAGCGCGTGTGGATACAGAGGTTATCGCACCGGAGCAGCCGGACTTCCGTCCGACCGTGGATCCGAGAGACTTGATGGAGCAGTTCCAGCAGTTCGCAAGGACCAACATCACGGCAGATACCACTTCCATTGAAATGCGGCTGAACCCCGAAAATCTGGGACGCGTTCTGATCAACGTCACAGAGCAGGAAGGAAGCGTACGCGCCTCGATCCAGACCCAGAACGCAGAAGTGCGGGATGCGATGGTAGGACAGCTTGCAGCGCTTAGAGCCACGCTCGAAGGACAGGGGATCAAGGTGACGGAAGTTGAAGTCACGGTAGCATCCCACGAGTTTGAGGAAAACCTCGAAAAGGGCAACGCCGAAACCGGCATGAACGAGGAACAGCAGCAGAGAGATCGTACCGGCGAAGAGGCACAGGACGGCCGTAGAAGGAACTTAAACGTCAACAATCTGGATGAACTGCAGGGGCTGATGACAGAAGAAGAACAGCTCGCAGCGCAGATCATGAGAGACAACGGCAACTCGGTGGACTACACCGCATAAAACGAAAAGGAGGAATTCTATGGCAGTAGATATGAGCAGTATGCTGACACAGTCCATCACGAATGGTAAAGTGGACGACATGACAGCATCCGCAAATTCTCTTTCTTCGGAAACCAATAAGACCGGAGAACAGAACCTCGGCAAGATGGATTTCATCAACCTTCTGGTCGCGGAAATGCAGTATCAGGATCCGCTGGAGCCCTCCAGCAACACGGATTATGTAGCGCAGATGGCGCAGTTTTCACAGGTGGACGCATTAAATGCCATGCAGCAGAGTATGAAGAATATGCAGGCGAGCGGGCTTGTGGGACAGACCGTGGTACTGTCGGTGACGAATCCGACGACGGGCAACACGACGGAAGTGACCGGAAAAGTCGACTTTGTACAGTATGAAGGCAGCAAGACCTATCTTTCCGTCAATGGTTCTCTTTACAACATGGACGATCTGGAGACCGTCATCAATAGCGAGTTCTACGAGGCAAATCAGATCTCCGAAGAGCTTGCGGCGCTGGTGAACAGCCTTCCGTCCGCAGACAGAGTGACGCTTGCGAACTACAATGATGTGAATAAGGCTGTGGTTGTCCGCGATGCACTCACCACTTACCAGCTCGGCTTTATTGACTCGAATGTCCTGTCGAAACTGGCAGAGATCCAGGCCGCGATGGAATCCATCATTGACGCGGAAGCAGAGCGTCAGAGAGAAGAAGCGGAAAAGCTGGCGGCACAGACCAAGGAAGCCGAAGAGAAGACCGATACGACGGATCAGACTACGGAGACAGCAACTGAGACCGGCGCAGTCACCGCAGCAGAGGAAGGGTAAAAGGGAGAAAAGCCTATGACAAGGATCGCGAACCCACATGCTTCCATCGAGCAGATGACAAATGAATATCTGAAAGTCGGAAGCAGTCGAGCAGCGACCGGGGAAAACGGACTTTCCTTTGAAGAGATCCTTTCCGGAAAAGCTTCGGAGAGCGACAAACTGAAATTCTCCAAACATGCGAGCGAGCGCCTTTCCACACGCAGCATCGACCTCACCGAGGAGATGAGCAAGCGCCTGCAGGAAGGCGTGAAGCGCGCAGGAGAAAAAGGGATCAAGGATTCCCTGGTTGTCGTGGACTCCTATGCGTTTATCGTAAACGTTCCCAACAAGACGGTCGTGACCGCCATGGATCAGGGAGAAACGGGAGACCACATTTTTACCAATATTGACGGCGCAGTCATCGCTTGACCGGACCCTATGGGAGGTCAAATGCTCTTGATCGACAGAAAGAGCGGGAGCGAGGCGCCACCTAAAAACAGGAGGAAAATGCCTTATGATGAGATCACTTTACTCGGCAGTAGCCGGGCTCAAGAACCACCAGACCAAGATGGACGTTATCGGTAACAACATCAGTAACGTCAACACCGTGGCCTTCAAGTCATCCAGCGTGACGTTCAGCGATATTATTTACCAAACTCTTTCCGGTGCATCCGGCCCCAACCAGACCCTCGGCGGCGTGAACGCGAAGCAGATTGGTCTTGGTATGAGCACAGCTGCAACATCCATGAACATCACGGGATCCGGTTCCGCACAGACCACCGGGAAACCGTTCGATCTGCGTCTCAATGACGCCGGCAATTCCACCAACTTCTTCGTGGTCAATAACGGTACGCAGAACGTCTACACGAGAGACGGCTGCTTCTACATCGACGGCGCGGGGACGCTCTGCATGGATTCCACCGGATATAAACTGATGGGGTGGCTTGCGGATCCGAACACGGGGGAAGTGATTACTTCCGGTGACGTAGTACCGCTGTCCATCATGGACACGCCGAACTTGACCAGCCCACCGGAAGCGACGGAGAACGCTTATGCGTCCGGTATCATTGATAAAGATACGCCGGACCTCTCCAGCACGCAAGGATATACGATGGCGCTTGAGTTCTTTGATGATCTGGGGTATCCCTACTCAGCACGATTCACGGTAAGGCTTGCAAGCGATGACGGAAGCGTATATACGGTAAAGCTTTCTCAGATCCTGGACCAGAACGGCGTGGATGTGTTGAAGGAGATTATGGAATCTCAAGGCATCAGTCTGGATCAGATCTTTGGCTCTCAAAGCACAAATAACTACTCTCTGAATGCAGGTACACCGTATATTACCAACAATAACCTTTCAAATGGAGTCCTTCAGACCGGCTGGACTTATGATACAACGGAATCCACGCAATATACAGGGGGTGTGATCGGACATCTGACCAAGCCGGGCGGTGGCGATATCTACTTTAACAAAGACGGAAAGTTTTATGCGAACAAGGAAGGAACACAGGACTATGCCGGAACGGAAGATTGGGGCGATGTCCTGAAGCTGACTGGCGCAGGTACAAGAGACCATGCATGGAGTGATGCTGATACCAATATCATTTCCCTGGACGGATCCGGTAATTTTACCTTAAAACAGATTACAACCGGAGACGCATCGGCAATAGAAAAGACGAATTGGTATTTTCTGACGCAGGGTGGAACGGCTACCTACCCGGATACGGACGCGCATGGACGAGCGGCGATCAAGTACGGAAATTATACCTATCCGAATCCTGCGGTTACAAATCCGTCAGAAGCATGGGCAGGCTACTTTGTCAATATTTCTACCAATCGTCTTGTAGCGGTGAATACTGCCGGGACACTGTTCGAATATGACAGTACAGCTGACAAGTATACAGCGTCTGCTCTTGCTTTGGACAGCATTCTTGACGGCTTTGACGCGGACACCACCAAAGTTTCGGTCTCGGGGACGACTCTCACGGCTTCTTATACGGACTACGATCTGACGTTCTCCAAGGCAGACGGATCATTTGTCGGTATTGACGATCAGGATTCCGTGTTCCTGTATGGCGCGACTTTAGGACCGAACTTCCACAACATCAGCATTGATTTCACCTCACTGCGCAATGCGAATAACGGCAAGAAGTCCACGGCCGGAATGGACAGCGGAACGTCTGCGATCGATACGACCGGCGCCGGCAAGAAGCTCGGCTCTCTGGTAGGCGTGGCAGTCCAGAACGACGGTAAGATTTACGGTTCCTATGATAACGGTAATACGGTACTCCTTGGCCAGGTTGCAGCAGCGCATTTTGCGAATGCATCCGGTCTGGAGAAGATCGGCGAGTCCTGCTACGACACGACCTTAAACTCTGGTGATGCTGTCATCGGCGACATCAGTGCGGACGGTTCTTCCATGACCTCCGGCGAGATCGAAATGTCAAACGTCGACCTTTCCGCAGAGTTCACGGACATGATCACGACGCAGCGTGGGTTCCAGGCAAACAGCCGTGTCATCACGACTTCCGACACGCTTCTGGAAGAGTTGATCAACCTGAAGAGATAATTTCAAACCTGAAGAGGGCTGCGCCACGCGCAGCCCTCTTTTATTCAGTTTGCGCGCCATGGGCGCGCTCTAACGGGTGAAAGTCCCGAGTACGCGTAGGCAACGACGAAGTACATAGCTGAACAGCAAGGGTGTCCATCGTGAGGTGGAATCTGAAGGAAGCTGTAGGCAAAGGAAATACGGACAAGTCGGCTGAAAGCGATGAAGTCCAAAAGTTGCTGGAATGCTGAAAAGAGCAAGGTCGACAAGCCGAAAGGTATCAAGTTTTAATGTCTTCTTGTCCTGTGTCTGCCAATATAAATAGTCGTTCCACGCATCATCAGGCCAGATTTTTTCACTCATCGCTGCCCTCAATTAAATCATGTGCTGTTCCCTTCCCTTCCCGCAATTCCTTTACAGACTTTAATATATATGCCTGATTTGCAGGTTCAAAGAAAGGGTCTTCCTGTTTGATCTCAAAAGGAATTCTTTTCTCTCGTAAAACAGTCTTTACATAAATGTTAATAGCAGCAGAAGATGTAAGTCCAACTGATGAGCAAAACAGGTCAAAATCGGCCTTATCGTGTTCATCAACACGAGCCGTAATAGTAGATAGTGCCATAATAATCTCTCCTTTCTCTGAAATGATTATAGCACTATTGTGATACGAAAGCAACCTATCGTGCCACAGACGTATGGAATCTCGGGTTACAAGTGAGGTTAATTGAGGTCTCGAATTGCAATTGATGGCCTGACAGGCGATTCCGGTCTCGATCGACTCTTGGCTGAATCTCTCCCAAAAACCTGAAAAAAATATGTCACAACGAGTTTTTCATCGTATAATAAGATATAAGGGTTTGAAAGTTGATGTGGAGAAAGGAACGCCATGAAAAACGAAAAAACAGAGAAAAGGATTCTGACCGATGAGCAGTTGAATCTGGTTGCCGGAGGAGGGTCTAATGTTCACGAGAATGTAAGGTCTGTCTATACGGCTGCGGCGCATGAAAGAAATGTAGAAACGAACAACGGTGAAGGCCTGAGTATGAAGCCTATGGATGGTGATAATGCTACGGGAAGAACATGGTGACAAACAGCGTGACGGACAACAGGAATTCCTTTTCAAGCGACTACACAAGAGGGGCTCATCCGCGGATCTTAGAACGCCTGACGGAAATGAACGTCAGACAGTTTGACGGTTACGGAACCGATGAGATCTGTAAGGATGCAACGGAGAAGATCAAGGCAGCCTGTGCTTGCAAGGACGCGGCTGTCTTCTTTCTTGTGGGCGGAACGCAGACCAATCAGACAGTACTCGATCTGCTGCTGTAACCTTATGAGGGTGTTGTGGCTGCGGATACGGGGCATATCGCTTCGCACGAAGCGGGGGCAATCGAGTTTGCCGGTCATAAGGTACTGACGTTGCCCTGCAAGCGGGAGAAATCCCAGAACGAAGCCGCCGTGTTTTCTGACAGTATCGGCAAGATCGATGCTGCGGACGTCGAAAAGCTTCTACGGGACTTTTATGCGGACGCCAATCATGAGCATATGGTCTTTCCGGGAGCGGTTCATATCTCACACCCCACAGAATACGGAACGCTCTATTCCAGGGATGAACTTACCGCGCTTTCAAAGGTTTGCCGGAAATATGATATCCCTTTGTTTTTGGATGGCGCCAGGCTCGGTTACGGCCTTATGAGTAAACGAACAGACGTGACGTTACCGGATATCGCATCCCTCACTGATGTGTTTTACATCGGCGGCACAAAGGTGGGCGCACTCTTCGGGGAAGCGGTGGTCTTCACGCACGGTGTGCCGACAAAGCATCCCGTGCCTGTGATCAAGCAGCATGGCGCGCTTCTTGCAAAGGGGTGGCTTCTCGGTCTTCAGTTCGATACGCTGTTTACGGACGATCTGTATTTTCGGCTGGGACAAAACGCCATTGAAACGGCGGAAGAGTTACGGCGCCGGCTGACAGAAAAAGGATATCAGCTGTATATTGACTCACCGACCAATCAGCAATTCATCATTGTTGATAACAAAAAACTCCAGAAACTGTCCGAGCACATCCGATACGGCTTCTGGGAAAAGTATGATGATGATCATACCGTGATCCGTCTTGCCACTGACTGGGCGACGAAGATGGAGGATATTGATACGCTGATGGAGTATTTATCGTGAACCTGCCGGACATAATTGAAATTTTTCCAGTCCAAATTGCATCTAAAAACTGCGTTTTGGACTGAAAATAGATATGTATTGAAAGATGGACGAAATGAAAAACTGTAAAAATGATAAAGAATGATAAAAGAAAACAAAAATGATAAAGAATGATAAAAGATAATAAAGAGGGCTGCGCGTGGCGCAGCCCTCTTCAGATTAGCGATTATCTCTTCAGATTAGCGATTATCTCTTCAGATTAGCGATTATCTCTTCAGATTGATGAGTTCTTCGAGCAGAGTATCGGAAGTCGTGATGACACGGCTGTTTGCCTGGAAACCACGCTGGGTCGTGATCATGTCCGTGAACTCTGCGGAGAGATCAACGTTTGACATCTCAATCTCGCCGGAGGTCATGGAAGAACCGTCCGCGCTGATGTCGCCGATGACCGCATCACCGGAGTTCAGGGTCGTGTTGTAGCAGGATTCGCCGATCTTCTCGAGACCGGATGCATTTGCAAAGTGCGCAGATGCGATCTGTCCGAGGAGCACGGTGTTGCCGTTGTCATAGGAACCGTAAATCCGCCCGTCATTCTGCACTGCGACGCCGACGAGCGATCCGAGTTTTTTACCGGCACCGGTGGTGTTGGTCGCGGAAGTGCCGCTGTCCATGCCGGCCGTAGATTTCTTGCCGTTATTTGCATTGCGGAGCGCCGTAAAATTGATGCTGACGTTGTGGAAATTCGGCCCTAGCGCAGAGGTAAACATATACACAGAATCCTGATCATCAATACCCTGAAAGGAACCGTCCGCTTTGGAGAAAGTCAGATCATAATTCGTGTAGGTTGCAGCGATATCACGACCTGTGATTTCCACCTTTGAAGTATCGGGATCGAAATCCTTCAACATGCTGTCCAGTGCCAGTGTGGAAGCGATATACGTGTCAGATGCTTTATCATACTCATACAGGGTGCCGCTGTTTGTGACGGCCACCATGCGGTTTGTATTGATATTGATAAAATAGCCTGCCCATGTTTCCGCAGGATTTTTTTCCGCAGGGTTTGGATATTCATAATCTCCGTATTGAACCGGCCATCCTGTATCAGCTGGTATCGGATTCCCCTGAGCGTCCCGCTTCACATCCTTTTTCGTTGTTTTTTCATAGAGCTTATCAACATTTTGATTTGTTTTATAGGTATCTACGATTTTTTCAGAGGTGACCTCCTCAGCCCCCGGATTTGTGACGGGGTTATCAGCATAGAGTTTATTGCCGGCATGAAGTGCCTGAAGGACATCGCTTACTGTAGTGACGGTGTACCCATTACTCAGATAAAGTGTTCCGGCAGGTGTTCCAAGTGTCCGTAACGCCTCCCGAATAATATCATCCCCTGTGACCGGCGTATAGGTTGGCGGAAGAAGGTTATTACTTGTGTAATAAACTGCCTGAGACGTGGTAATCATCTCTTTGGTACAAAGCTTTGTAACACCCGCATTTGTTTTGTATGCTTCGACGAGTTCTGAAACACCAACCTGTACGGCACCAGGATTTGAGGGGTTGTCCGTATAGATTTTTGTTCCGGCATCCAACGCCAGAAGAACCTCGCTTACAGTTGTTATTGGTGTGCCATTCTGCAGGTAAAGCGTGCCGGCTGGCGTTCCTAACGTGGTAAGAGCGGATGTGATGATCTGAGTTCCGGTCACCGCCGGTGCAACCGGTGGATCTACACTGGTGTTCGGGTCGGGATAATAATCGGTTGTCGAGTCGGAACGGGCATTATCAACCTGTTTGTAGAGGGTCGTCAGTCCTTCTGCTGTCCTGTAAGCGTTTACAACGTCTGCTTTAAAGACTTCGTTTTTGGTCGGATCTGTAGGCTCCTTGTCATAGATGTGCTTTGTTGGATCATTCAGTGCCTGAAGGAGATCAGTGCCGGTTTTTATTTGTGTTCCATCGGCAAGATAAAGAGTGCCGAGCGGATTTCCAAGATGAAGCAAGCCCTCATCGACGATTGCAGAAACAGTCACTTCGTCAGTGGCACCGGGAGTCTGGCTCGTATAGTACTTGTTCGTCCCCTGAGTAATATCTATGTTAGCATCAGCGATCGGATCATAGCTGTTATAGTGCACGATCTTGAAATCCACATTTGCGGAAGGGACCTCAGGGAAGGTTGGAACAGTCGCTATCTTACTTGCCAGATCAACACCAGCAGAGGAAATGACATTATATGCGGTGGTGATAACCGTTTCATACACCGTGTCCAGGAAAAACCAATTCTCTTTCAGTATATTGTTGCTGTTTGCACCCTCAATTTGCACCAGAGAAACCTTGCCGGAACTGGAAATGTTGATCGTGTTTTTATCAAGGTTGGACCAGGGATGCGTCAGCGTGGATTTGCCGCTTGGCGTTTTGAAGACGTCCCCCCAGCTCTGGGTGGTTCCTGTGTAAGGCTGTTTTCCCTCTTTATCCGCATAGAAGACACCATTTGTATTAAAATAAATGCTCTCGCCTGTGTTGGTGTTTCTTAGATGTCCAATAACGCCGCCGGCATAGTTCGTACTGTCATTCGTATCATATTCCCAATCGGTTCCATTCAATAAATCATTTAGCCCTGCATTTGTAACATAAGGCGTGCCTGCATTGAGGGAATAGGTGGAAGTGCTGGATTTTCCGAATATTTTATCCAATGTAATGCCCTGTGCCTCGGTGATCTCTTTCAATACATCCACGCCATTCTGATCAATAATTTGAGAAAGCTTCACCTTATAGGCACTGCCGTCATCGCTGTTATTACGTACGGTAAACCGTGCAGAATAAGGATACCCAAGGTCATCGTAGAATTCGAGCGCCATTGTATACCCCTGCGTGCTGGAAAGATCCGGCGTATCTTTGTCGATGATGCCGGACGCATAGGCGTTTTCTGTTGCTTCCGGTGCGCTGGTCAGGTTCGGCGTATCCATAATGGAAAGCGCGGTCACATCTCCAGAAGTAATCACTTCTCCCGTGTTTGGATCTGCAAGCCAACCCATCAGTTTATAACCAGTGGAATCCATGCAAAGCGTTCCTGCACCGTCGATATAGAAGCAGCCGTCTCTGGTATAGACATTTTTCGTGCCGTTATTGACCACGAAGAAATTAGTCGAGTTACCGGAATCATTGATCCGTAGGTCAAACGGTTTTCCGGTGGTCTGCGCAGAACCCGCGTTGGTGATCTTCATGGAAGTTGCAGCTGTGCTCATACCGAGACCGATCTGCTTTGCATTGACACCACCGAGGGTCTGGTTCGGTCCGGATGCTCCGGAGAGAGTCTGGTAAATACTATCATCGAGTTACTATTAGGCTTAAGATGAGGGCGGAGGTGATGAAGGAATGAATGAAACCATGACGTTTCAGGAACTGTGCGATTGGTATTTTGATACGATCGCGCCGGTGGTGTTGAAGCCGAACATCAGGGAGGGACGAGAACGGGATTTCAAAAACCACCTGCTGCCGACGCTGGGGACGCTGACACTGCGGGAAGTGACGCCGATGGTACTGGACAGTCTCTTTCGGAATCTGTCGGAGGATGGCAACAAGCGACGGTTTTATCGATTGAAGGAGGCATGGCTTGGAGACAGAAAGGAGCGAAAACAGCTGAGCCGGGGGACGGTTTCCGAGACCACCTTCTACGCTGCCAGACAGGGAGAAGCAGTGGAAGAGGAGACGGCAGAGCGGATCGCAGCGGAGAACGGCATAGAAAAGGACGCGCTTTTTTTGGAGGTGACCGCAAAGCATGGTTTATCCGGGGCTTCGATCAACAAATTGAAGCAGGAACTGTCTGCGGTCTTTTCTGCCGCGGTGAAGAAGGAAGTGGTGGAAAGGAACCCCTGTGCGCGTACAACGATTCCGCGGATCGATACGGTTTCCGGGGTTTATCTGGAGGAAAAGGAATGCCGGATCTTTGTGTCATTATTGCGAAAGCAGGAGGATCGCCAGTTTGAACTGATGATGCTGATCCTGCTCACAACAGGGATCCGTTCCGGAGAACTGCTGGCGCTGTATTGGGAGGATGTGTCGCTTGACACAGGATTGTTTGAAATACGTGGGACGCTTGTGCGTGAAAAGGGCGTCTGGGTCAAGCAAACGCCGAAGACGCCGGACAGCTGTCGCAGCATCTATCTGCCGGAAGAGGTTTTTCGGCTTTTCCGCAGGCACAGGAAGATACAACTCGAGAATCGCATGCGCCTCGGCAGCGCGTGGGCAGATCCGCGGCTAATTTTTACCAATCGTCAGGGAGGTCCGCTGACCAATGCCTATTTGAACAAACGTCTGAAAGCACTGGTGCAGGAGAGCGCATTACCGAAAAATCTTCACCTTCATTCTCTCCGTCATACCTATGCATCCTTGCTGATCAACGCAGGCGTCATGCCGCGCGTAGTGGCGGACAGGCTTGGACACGCTTCCGTGCGGACAACGCTGGACATCTACAGCCATATCTTTCGCCAGACAGAACAGGATACCGTAGAGACCATTTCACGTGCGGTTTTTCCTTGACTTTTCACACAATTTCTGCTATAAATAAGAGACAGGGAGGCATTTTCCAATTCCAAGGGACTGGAAAGTGCCTTTTTGTGTATCCTGTATAGAAAATTCATAAAAAAAAATAGACAACAGGGGCAAAGTCGGGTAAGATATTATAAGGGCTGAGAGTATGCCTATTTTTAACATGGAAGGTGAGTAAACTTGGATATAGCGTCGCTAGCGGGCATTGCGATGGGACTGGTCATGGTCATATTCGGTATCATCAGTTCCGGTGGTGTCTCCGCGATCGGAAACTTTATTGATATACCGTCTGTGATCATCACGATCGGTGGGTCTATTACCGGCACCCTGGCCTGCTTTAAAATGCCGGATTTCATCGCCGGGATCAAATCTCTGACGATGTCTTTAAAGGATCCGAAATATGACGTGGGAGAGGTGATCACGCAGATCATATCCCTTTCCAATGTCGCCAGAAAGGAAGGCCTGCTTGCTTTGGAAGAAGCAGCGAACGGGATCGAAGATCCGTTCCTGAAGAAGGGCATCATGCTGGTGGTCGACGGTACCGATCCGGAGCTGGTGCGCGGCATTATGGAGACAGAGCTGGCCTGTGTGGAGGGACGCCATAAAAAGGTCATCGGCTTCTGGGCACGATGGGAGGCGTTAGGACCCGCATGGGGCATGATCGGGACCCTGATCGGTCTCGTAAACATGTTGAAGAACCTGGAAGATGCGTCCACCATCGGACCGAACATGGCGGTCGCCCTTCTGACAACGCTGTACGGATCTTTGATCGCAAACTGGATCTGTGCACCGACCGGCGCGAAGCTGGCGGTCAATAATGACAATGAAATGATGGTAAAAGAGGTTGCTGTCGAAGGATTGCTTTCGATCCAGGCCGGGGAGAACCCGCGTGTCATCGAAGAGAAACTGAAATCCTTCCTGGCTCCCGCAGTCAGAGACAGTCTTACCGTTGGTGATAATCCGGCTGGAGGCGGGGAAGGCTGATGGCAAAGAAGAAAAAAGAGGAAGGCGGTGGAGGCGGCGCACCGGGCTGGATGGCCACTTTCTCCGACCTCATGAACCTGCTCCTTTGCTTCTTCGTGCTTTTGTTCTCCATGTCCTCTGTGGACGCCGCGAAATTCGAAGCAGTGGTGGCATCGCTCCAATCGAGTTTTTCGATCTTGCCGGCAGGCGGATCCTCCATCGGAGATGCGAATATGATCAGCTCCGGCATCAGCCAGCTTGAGAATCTGGACATCTATGTGAACCCACAGGCGACAGCCTCTGACGGGGAAGATACCGATGACGGAGATACCGCCGAGCAGGAGCAGCTCCAGGAAGCGCAGGAAATGATCGAAGAGGCCGAGCTCGAAGAGTCCGAACAGATGGCAGAAGAGATCGAGAAGCTTGCGCAGGAATACGGCATCCAAGATCAGGTCGAGGTCTCGTTCAACGGGGATTATGTGCAGCTAACCTTAAACGGCGCGATCCTTTTTGACTCCGGAAAAGCAGAGATCAAGCAGGATGCATTGCCTCTGATCGACAAGATCGGTGCGATCCTGGACGGCTACCAGAATAACGATATCGAGATCGAGGGACATACCGATAATGTCCCGATCCATGGCGGCAAATACGAGAGCAACGATGTTCTGTCCATGTACCGCGCGCTTTCGGTAGCCGATTATATCAGACAGATCACCGGAATCCCTTCCGGTCACATTAAAAGCTCCGGCAGAGGAGAATATGCGCCGATTGCGGACAACGGCACTCCCGAAGGACGTGCCAGGAATCGACGCGTAGAGATCAAACTGTACAACTCCTACAATTCCGGGAAGGACAATTAAGGATACTAACGTGGGCCTATGCTTAGGTTCACGATACGAAAGGAAGACGTTGCAATGAAAAAAAATCTGATGTCGGTGCTGATCCTGGCACTTGTGTTTGTGAATGTGGCACTGACAGCGCTTCTTTTGATCACGGTACTACCGCAGGCGAAAAAGGCAAATGAACTGGTCGAGAAGGTGGCTTCTGCGATCGACCTTGAGCTTGAAAGCGGACAGGTGACGAACGCAAGCACGATCCCGATCAGCGATATCGAAGTGTATGCGGTGAACGGCGGATCCGCGTGGCTGATCAATCTGCAGAGTCCGGACGACAAGGCGCATCATGCACAGATCGCAGTCAGCCTTTCCATGAATACGCAGGATGACGGATACAAGGACGGCAGTGAAGCGCTTGCTTCCAAAGAAGCCCTGATCATGGACGTGATTAACCGTGTGATCGGCGGATATATGCCGGATGACTTAAAGAATGACCCGCAGGGGGCGCAGCAGGAGATCTTAAAAGAACTGCAGACGTTGTTTGATGATGACTTTATCGTCGGCGTCACGTTCCCGACCTTTACGGTAGAATAGAAGTTATATAGGGGGAAAGCCCATGGGCGAGGTCCTTTCCCAGAGCGAGATCGACAATCTCCTTCAAGCGCTCAGCAGCGGTGAAGTAGATGTTGAGGACATGAAAGACAAGGACGAGAAGCAGGTCAAGAATTACGACTTTGCGAGACCGTCCAAGTTCTCAAAAGAGCATCTCAGGACTCTGGAGATCATATTTGAACATTACGGACGATTGCTTTCCACGAACCTACCGGTATATTTGAGCAAGTCCGTTACGGTGGAAGTCATGAACTCGGAAGCGGTGACGTATTCGGAGTTTTCCAACGCACTTTCCAACCCGGTGCTGCTCGGCATTGTTAATTTCTCGCCGCTGCAGGGAAATGTGATCCTGGAGCTGGCGGCGAACCTCGGATTCACGATCGTAGACCGTATGCTCGGAGGACCGGGCAAACCGCTTGAAAAAAACCGTGATTTTTCGGAGATCGAGCTTTTGATCATCGATCGTATCATGGCGGTCTGTGTGAACCTTCTTCGCGAGCCGTGGAAGAACGTGGTGGATCTTCATCCGCATCTTGAGCGGATCGAGACCAATTCCCAGTTTGCGCAGATCATTGCACCGAGCGAGATGATCGCCATTGTGACGATCAATATCCACATCGGTGATATCGAAGGTCTCATGAATATCTGTCTTCCGTATCTGACCCTGGAAGACGTCATGGACAAACTGAATACGAAATACTGGTTCTCCACGATGCAGGAGATGGATGAGGCGTCTTATCGCGACAATCTGGAAGCGCTGGTCAATAAAGTCCATGTGCCCGTGAAAGCGATTCTGGGGAACAGCAGTATCAACGTGAATGATTTCATCAATCTGCAGGTGGGCGATATCATCCGCCTGGATAAAAAGGTTGAAGATGAATTAGATGTATTTGTAGGCGACATCAAGAAGTTTACCGCACTGCCCGGCGCATCCGATGATGCGTATGCAGTCAGAGTCACCTCGATCATCAGAGAGGAGCAATAAGCGTGGACGGAGTATTATCACAAGAAGAGATTAATGCCCTGTTAGACGGCGGAGGCGACAGCGGCGCCGCAGCAGACGGCCCGGGTTCTCTTTCTTCCACTGAGATGGACACGATCGGCGAGGTTGCCAACATCAGTATGGGAACAGCCGCAACGACCCTGTTCTCGCTGGTCAACCGCAAGGTCGATATTTCGACGCCGGTGGTATCCGAAGCGACATGGAAGGACATCGCCGGAAATTATGAAAAGCCTTGCGTTTTTATCCGGATCGGCTATACTTTAGGATTGGACGGAAGTAACATTCTGGTGTTGAAGGAGAGGGACGTCAAAGTCATCACCGATCTGATGATGGGTAATGACGGGACCAATACCGACGGAGAGCTTTCGGAGCTCCACCTTTCCGCGATCAGCGAAGCAATGAACCAGATGATGGGATCGGCAGCGACGTCTTTATCATCAATGCTCAATAAGATGATCGACATCAGTCCTCCGGTTGCAGATCTGATCGACCTGCAGGAGACGGTAGATGAGAGTGAGATCGAACCGTTCCTTGCCGGACACTTTGTCAAGATCGCTTTCAAGATGCAGATCGGAGATCTCGTTGACAGCGAGATCATGCAGTTATATCCGTACAGTTTCGCGCATGAGATGTGCGACAGCATTACGAAGAACATGCAGATGGACAGCGACAGCGTGGGAGGGGAGGCCGAAGCAGCACCGGCAAGCGCACCGACACCGGCTCCCGCACCTGCACCTGCCGCAGCACCACCCCCGCAGGCAGCGCCGCCGCCACAGGCCGCAGCACCGCCACCACAGGGGATGCCGATGCCACAGCCGGTCGATATGTCCATGTACGGCGCACCGGTCAACATTCAGCCGGCACAGTTCCAGCCGTTCATGACAGAATTGAACCCGGCACTCCAAAAGGAGAACATCGACCTGATCATGGATGTGCCGTTGGAGGTCACCGTGGAGCTCGGACGGACCAGCAAGTCGATCCAGGACATCCTCGATTTTGCACCAGGTACGATCATCGAGCTAAACAAGCTGGCAGGCGAACCGGTGGACATCTTAGTCAACGGCAAGTACGTCGCCAAGGGCGAGGTCGTCGTCATCGAAGAAAGTTTCGGTGTGCGGTTGACGGAGATCATCAAATGACAGCAGGGCTCCGTTAAAGAGCCTTCTGAAATAAACAAAGAAACGAAAAACAGATCAAGATAAGGAGAGAAACGAAATGGCAAAGAACATCTTAATTTGTGATGACGCAGCATTCATGAGGATGATGATCAAGGACATCCTGACCAAGAATGGCTACAATATCGCAGGTGAGGCGGAGAATGGAGCCAAGGCAGTCGAGAAGTACAACGAGACAAAGCCGGACCTGGTTCTGATGGACATTACGATGCCGGAGATGGACGGGATTCAGGCTCTGAAAAAGATCAAAGAAGGAGATCCGAATGCAACGGTTATCATGTGTTCTGCAATGGGTCAGCAGGCCATGGTTATTGAGGCTATTCAGTCCGGCGCAAAGGATTTCATCGTGAAGCCCTTCCAGGCAGAGCGTGTTCTGGAAGCAGTGAAAAAAGTCGTAGGCTGATCCGATGATCTTGCTTAGCACGAGAGGATCTGTTCAGAGTGCGTTCCAGCTGATCGGCGTGCTCCTGATCTTTGTTTTTGTGCTTGTGATCACCTATTTTACCACGCGTTTTATCGCGGGGTATCAAAAGGTGCAGTCGCAGGGACGGAATCTGAAGGCAATAGAGACCCTGCGCCTTGTGAACAATAAATATCTGCAGATCGTCAAGGCGGGCGAGAAGTATCTTGTGATCGCCATTGGAAAGGATGAGGTACGCCTGCTTGCCACGCTGACGGAAGACGAGCTGATGCAGTACGAGCCACCGGCCGCACCGGTGACTACGACGTTTCAAGACTCGCTGCGCATAGCACTGGGCAAATGGAAAGATCATTTTCCCAAAAAGCAGGCCTGAGTGATGAACAGAAAGTATGTTTTGCGTATAGCCGCAGGATTGATTGCGGCGTTTCTCATTTGTTTATTCGCAATGCCGATGCGTGTTGCGGCGGCTGAGCCATCCGACATCGGCTCGCTAAGTGTTGAAAACAGCAACGGAGAAGAGGTTCCCCGCGCCCAGGACGACATCAACAACGGCTTCGCCATCATTTACAACAACGATGAAGGAAGTCTGACGGCGCCGATCAAGATCCTGATCGTGATCACGATCCTTTCCATCGCGCCGGCGATCCTGGTCATGCTGACCTCGTTCACGCGTATTATCGTGGTGCTGCATTTCCTTCGGACCGCGATCGGGACGAATACAGCTCCGCCGAACCAGGTATTGATCGGGCTTGCGCTGTTTTTGACCTTTTTTATTATGTATCCCACGTTTTCTGCCATCAACGAAAATGCGATCCAGCCTCTGGACAGAGGTGAGATCACACAGGAAGAAGCAGTGCAGGAAGCGATCCTGCCGCTCAGGAATTTTATGCTGAGTCAGGCAAAGGAGAAAGACATCGATCTGTTTTGCCAGATCGCAAACATTACCTATCAGACCAGCGATGATATCCCGAATATGGTACTGATCCCGGGATTTATCTTAAGTGAGCTCAGACAGGCGTTTGTGATCGGTTTTTTGATTTACATACCGTTTATTGTGATCGATATGGTGGTATCATCGGTGCTCATGTCCATGGGTATGATGATGCTGCCGCCAACGACAATCTCCCTTCCGTTCAAGGTGTTGCTTTTTATCCTGGCGGATGGCTGGGATCTTGTCATCGGAAATCTGGTTCGTACATTCTACTGACGGGAGAGAGGTAACCAATGATTACGCAAGGAGAGATCCTCGATATTGCACGCGATACGTTTTATACGATCATTATGACGGCGGCGCCGCCGCTTTTGATCTCGTTGATCGTAGGACTTGTGATCAGTGTGTTTCAGACTGTGACGAGCATTCAGGAACAGACACTGACATTTGTGCCGAAGATCCTGGCGATCTTTTTGACATTGATGCTGATCGGGTCGTGGATGCTGGACAACCTGACCGGTTTTATGACGAACCTGTGGAATAATTTTGCTCTTTATCTGAACTGACATGATCACTTTCAGTTATTCGCTGTACGCATTTGAATTTTTTTTGGTGATCCTTGTGCGGACGGCAAGCTTCTTTTTTACCGCACCGTTGTTCGGCGTACAGGGAGTGCCGAGCCGGATCAAGATCGGGCTGGCGTTTTTCATTTCCCTCATGCTGTACAACATTCTGCCACATGAAGTTCTGGCCTATCAGGACGTTGTGGGATTTGCGGTCATTATTGTAAAAGAAACCATCGTCGGACTGGTTCTCGGGTTTATGGCGAATATATGTACCTACATCATTAATCTTGCAGGCACGTTTATCGACCAGCACATGGGGCTTTCTATGGCAGCGGACTTTAACCCCATGACCCAGATGCAGACCTCCGTTACCGGAAACCTTTACTATTATCTGGTGCTGCTTTTACTCCTTGTGACGGGGCTTGACCATTACCTGATTCAGGCGCTTGCGGATACCTACACGGTGATTCCGATCAACGGCGCTGTGTTCCATACAGATCGGATGCTGGAGGCGTTTATCCAATACATGGCGGACTCCTTTATCCTGGCATTTCGGATCGCGCTTCCCGTCTTTGCCTGCATCATGATCCTGAATGCGATCCTCGGCGTCATGGCAAAGGTTGCGCCTCAGATGAACATGTTTTCCATCGGTATGCAGTTAAAGATCTTTGCCGGTTTGGCAATCCTGATCATGATCACACAATTGCTGCCGTATGTTTCGGACTTTATCTACACGGAGATTCGGCGGATGATGGTATCGATCACGGAAGCGATGTACTGAGCGTAGGGGGAATCCTGTGGATTTATTGCTTCAATACAACCTGCAGTTTTTTGCCAATGATGACGCGACAGAAGAACCTACCGCCAAGAAGACCGAAGACGCGCGGAAGAAAGGACAGGTCGCAAAAAGCAAGGAACTGGAAAACGCAGTTGTCCTACTGGTACTGTTTTTGACGATCCGCATTACGGCTGGCTTGATGTCGGACAATTTCGGCAATACGTTCCGTTATGTATACGGACATGTGCCGGATATCCTGTCCAATGCTGCGATGGAGGGCGGGATCTCTACGATCACGATCCGCAGTATGCTGGTGTATATCATGACAAGGATCATTGTGATCTGCCTTCCGTTTTTTCTGTTGGGCGTGCTCGTGGCGTTTCTCATCAATGTCCTGCAGTTCGGCTTTAAAGTAACACCGGAGCCGTTGAAACCGAAACTTGATAAACTCAATCCTGCGAGCGGGATCAAAAGGATCTTTTCCAAGGACTCGCTCTTTGAATTATTGAAGTCGATCCTAAAGATCGCGATCATTGCGGTGATCGCCTATACCACGATCAAGGATCAGGCGGATCGGCTGTTTGTGATCTATGATATCGGTGTGGTACAGGCCGTGATCCTGATGGGTACGATCATTCTGGATGTTGGGATCAGAATCAGTCTCGTTTTTCTCGCGCTTGGCTTTGTGGATCTTTTGTATCAGAAACGCAAGCATCACAAGAACCTGATGATGACCAAGCAGGAAGTCAAGGACGAGTATAAGAACACCGAAGGAGACCCGGCGGTCAAAAGCGCACAGCGCCAGAGGATGCGTGAAGCAAGCCAGCGCCGTATGATGCAGGATGTCCCGCAGGCGGACGTGGTCATCACGAACCCGACGCATCTAGCGGTTGCATTGCAATATGACGGAGAAAAGAACCGTGCACCCATCGTGGTGGCAAAGGGAGAAGAGTATGTTGCCGCCAAGATCAAGGAAGTCGCAAGAGAGCACGGTGTGCAGATCATAGAGGATAAGCCCCTTGCAAGAATGCTTTATACCACGGTGGATGTGGGACAGGAGATTCCTCCGGAGCTTTATCAGACTGTGGCAGAAGTCCTTGCGATGGTCTACAGCATGAAGAAAGTGTCGTAAAAAAACCGGAAAGGAGGACGCATGGGCGGGATCAAAAAAGCGGATATCGGCGTAGCCGCATATTTGATGGCTGCGATCTTATTCTTTATCATACCGATCCCGAGCGTGATGCTGGACGTCATGCTTGCGATCAACCTTTCGATCGCCCTGATCGTCCTGTTCAACTGCCTCTTTGTCAAAGAAGTGCTGGACATGTCGTTTTTCCCGACATTGCTTTTGTTTACGACGATCTTTCGGATTTCTCTGAACGTCAGCTCGACCCGTTTGATCCTGACGACCGGGGAGCCCGGCAATGTGGTCGAAACCTTCGGCCAGTTCGTCGGCGGCGGGGATCTCGTCATCGGCGCGATCATTTTCATCATTTTGATCATTATCCAGTTTGTGGTCATCAACAAAGGTTCGGAGCGTGTATCCGAGGTTACCGCGCGTTTTACATTGGACGCAATGCCCGGTAAGCAGATGGCCATCGACGCGGATTTGAATACCGGCGCAATCGACGATGCGGAAGCCAAAAGAAGACGCGACAAGATCCAGAAAGAATCCGCTTTTTTCGGCTCCATGGACGGTGCGACGAAGTACGTCAAAGGAGATGCCACAGCAGGTCTTATCATCACCGGCGTCAACCTGGTCGGCGGTATCGTGATGGGCATGATGAACAGCGGCATGTCCGCGGCAGAAGCACTGCAGCGCTACGGACTGCTTACGATCGGTGACGGACTTTCTTCCCAGATCCCGTCGCTTGCGATCTCACTGGCCACCGGTATTCTTGTGACCAAGGGAAGCGCGGAAGCGGATTTCTCGGGGGTTCTGGTCAGCCAGCTTTTCGGTGTGCCAAAGGTTTTGATGCTGGTCGGCGCGGCACTGGCTCTGCTTGGAATCTTCACACCGCTGAATGTGTTCCTGTTTTTGGCACTCGGCGGGATGTTTATTATTGTCGGATACCGGATGGGCAAGACGATAGAGGTCAAGGAGACCGAGGAGGAAGCCCAAACCGAAGAGGAACAGGCGGAGGAGATCCGCCGACCCGAAAATGTCGTTTCGCTCCTTTCGGTAGATCCGATCGAGCTGGAGTTCGGGTATGGTATCATTCCACTTGCTGATGTGAATCAGGGCGGGGATCTTCTTGATCGTGTCGTCATGATCCGAAGGCAGATCGCATTGGAACTCGGTACCGTGGTGCCGATCATCCGTTTGCGGGATAACATCCAGCTGAATCCGAATCAATATATCATCAAGATCAAGGGCATTCAGGTTACGGAAGGTGAGATCCTGTTTGACCACTATATGGCGATGAATCCGGGCTACGTGGAGGAAGAGATCACAGGTATCCCGACCTATGAACCGAGTTTTCATCTGCCGGCGACCTGGATCACGGAGAGCCAGAGAGAGCGTGCGGAGAGTCTCGGTTATACCGTGGTGGATCCGCCGTCCATTATCGCGACGCACCTGACGGAAGTGATCCGTTCGCATATTGCAGAGCTTTTGACCAGACAGGATGTGCAAAATCTTGTCAACAACCTGAAAGAGAGCAATCCGGCGCTTGTGGACGAGCTGGTGCCGAAGCTCCTCGGACTCGGAGAAATCCAGAAGGTGTTACAAAACCTTTTGGCGGAAGGGATCTCCATCCGCGATCTGCTTTCAATCTTTGAGACGCTCGCGGATCATGCCACAACAACCAGAGATACGGATGTTTTGACAGAGTATGTACGGCAGGCGCTCAAACGCGCCATCTCCAATAAATATTTCCCGGCGAATGAAGCCACGAGTGTGATCACGCTGGATCCGAAGATTGAGCAGGAGATCATGGGTTCCGTCAAACAGACAGAGCAGGGGGCTTACCTTACCATGGATCCGGATCGCACAAAGGGGATCATGAAATCGGTGGAGGAAGAGACCACGAAGCTGGAGAATCTCGGAAAGATGCCGATCGTGATCACATCCCCGATCGTCCGGATGTATTTCAAACGGCTGACCGAAGACTTTTTCCGCGATCTGATCGTAGTCTCCTATAATGAGGTGGAATCCAACGTGGAGCTGCAATCCGTGGGAATGGTGACAGCATAGGAAGAATTCGATGACAATTAACAAGTTTCAAGGGAAAACGGAACAGGAAGCAGTCGAAAAGGCTCGCAAGGAGATGGGCCAGAATGCGGTGATCATGAATGTCCGCCAGATCAAGCCGAGAGGGTTTCTGGCAGGGCTGAAAGGACCGACCTATGAAGTGACGGCGGCGATCGAGGAACGGGAGCAGTATCGGGATCCGGTTCCTGCGCTGAAAACCCCGCTCAAGATGCATGACAATATCAGTGTCGCAGCGGATGAAGCGATCTCGCTTCCGCCGTTGAAAGCGCCTGCCGCAGGCAATGTGCCGGCAGCTGCACCCGCGACTGCGCCGCAGGCGAGGAAGCCGCTGATCAAAGAGCAGCCGGAAACGGAGGACAGCGCAGAGCTGAAAGGGCGGATTGAGAACCTCCAAAAGCTTCTCGAGGAAAAACTCCCGCAGGCGGAAAAACCCAAGAGCCAGGAACCGAATGCACCCATCGAGGCAGCGGACCGGAAAAACGCGCAGAGCGAGGAATTTCGGTTTTTGAAGACCGTTTACGGCATCCTCCTGGAAAACGAGGTGGATGAAAAATATGTCAATGAGATCTTAGATGACGTCGAGAAAGTCGCGCGTCACGGGAACGGAGTCGATCTGATCCTCTCCAATATTTATCAGAAGATGATCCTCAAATTCGGCACGCCGAAGACCATCGAATTTACCGGCAAGAAGCCGAAAGTGGTCTTTTTCATCGGACCCACCGGTGTCGGCAAGACAACGACCATCGCAAAGGTCGCATCTGCGATGAAGATGGATCATGAAAAAAAGGTGGCGTTTCTGACAGCGGATACCTACCGGATCGCTGCGACAGAGCAACTGCGCACCTATGCAAATATTTTAGATGCGCCGCTCACGGTCATCTATTCTCCGCAGGAAATGAATGACGCGATCGAGCGCGTAAAGGCCTATGACCTTGTGCTGGTTGATACAGCAGGGTTTTCTCATAAGAGCGATGCGCAGAGAGAGGATACGAGGGCTTTGATCGAGAGCCTCGATCCGAAATACGAGCGGGAGATCTATCTGGTGCTTTCCGCAACCACAAAGTACAAGGATCTTCTGGAGATTGTCGATATCTATCATGAGATGACCGCATACAAATTGATCTTTACCAAACTGGACGAGACTTCGACTTATGGGAATCTCTTGAATGTGAAACTCTATTCCGGCGCAGATATTTCTTATGTCACGATGGGGCAGAATGTGCCGGATGATATCGAAGTCTTTCACACCCAAAGGATCGTCAAGCAGCTTCTGGGAGGAAAATAGCGGATGGATCAGGCAGCACAGCTTCGCAATGTGATCAAAATGCGCTCCCAGTCAGAAGAAGCCGCGAAAGCAAGGGTTTTTACGATCACCAGCGGGAAAGGCGGCGTCGGAAAGAGCAATGTGGCCGTGAACCTCGCTGTACAGTTTCGGAAACTCGGCAAACGAGTGGTGATCTTTGATGCGGATCTCGGTCTTGCCAATGTGGAAGTGATGTTCGGTTCCATACCGAAATACAATCTTTCCGATCTGATCTATCGCGGCAAGACCATGAAGGAGATCATGACGCCGGGGCCTCTTGACATCGGGTTTATTTCCGGCGGCTCCGGGATCATGGCGCTGAATAACCTTTCGAGGGATCAGATCACGTACCTGGTACGGAGTTTGTCAGAGCTCGATCAGCTGGCGGATGTGGTGCTGATCGATACGGGGGCCGGTATCTCGGACAGTGTCATGGAATTTGTGCTTGCGAGCGCGGAGATCCTGTTGGTTGCGACACCGGAGCCGAGTTCTTTGACGGATTCCTATTCGCTTCTCAAGGCATTGTTTCGGAATCCGAATTTTCCGCAGAATGAGGCGGAGATCCATGTGATCGCGAACAAGGTCCTCAGTACAGAGGATGCCGCGGCAGTCTACGAGAAGCTGGATACCGTGGTTCATCAGTTCCTGAATGGGGATATCCATTACCTTGGGATGATCCCGCAGGATACGATGCTGGAAAAGGCAGTGCGACAGCAGAAGACAGTGTCACTGCTTTATCCGGAGGCTGAGTCTGCCAAGGCGTTTGAAGTATTGGCGAAAAACCTTCTGAATCACGAACAGAAGGAATACGTAATGAAACGAGGCTTTTTGCAAATGCTTGCAGGGCTCGTAGGAAAGGCATAAAGCAACGAGATGAAAAAGGACGTCCTGAAGATCGGCGACAAAGTGGAGATCAGAATCGTGATGGAGGTCGCGCAGGAAAGGAAGACCGGTGTAGCAGCCCGTGTCTTTAAGAGCCAGCTCCTTGACATCAAGGAGAACGGAGACCTCGAACTTGCTATGCCTTTTTCCGGAGACAGGATCGTACTCCTTCCTTTAGAACTCCGTTACGAGTTTGTCTTTATCGGAAAAGAGACCGTGATGTATAAGGCGGAAGGGCAGATTGCAGAGCGTTATAAATCAGAGAACCGGTTTATGATCCGTGTCCGCCTTTCTACGGAGTTGGAAAAGATCCAGCGGAGAGCTTTTTTCAGGCTGGAATGTTCCATGGATGTGTATTTCTGGAAGATCAGCGAAGAACAGATGCTGCTCCCGAGTACAGATGCCATTGTTTTGGCCTTACAAGAGGAGGATGCCTTTACAAATGGGAAGATCAAGGCGAGGACCATTGATATCAGCGGTGGCGGTGCAAGATTCCAGACAGAATATCCATTGGAAGAGGGGCAATGTCTGTTGATGTGTATCAATCTGCAATCGGATGAGAGGGATGAGCAGATCACGGTGCCCGGGCGTGTGTTGACGATCGAAAAGATTCAAACACCGCACCACACGGCTTATCGAAGCAGGGTTATGTTTGTCAATTCGGACAAAAAAGTGAATGAAGCGATCGTTCGGTTTGTGTTTTCGGAGGAACGAAAATACCGCAAGAGCGGGAAAGGTGTTGTATGAAAAAAAATATTCTGGTTGTCGATGACTCTGCACTCATGAGAAGAGTGCTCTGTGATATAATCGATGCAAGCGATAATTACGTCGTGGCAGATGTTTGTAAGGACGGGCAGGAAGCGTTTGACAAACTGAGCACCAAGAAATATGACGGGGTGCTGTTGGATGTCAATATGCCACGCCTGAACGGTCTGGAACTTCTGGACAAGCTTCGCGAAAACCGCATCGATGCGACGGTGATCATGGTCAGTACCGAGACTACGGAAAACGCCAAGACGACCATGACGGCACTGGACAAAGGCGCGATCGATTTTGTCGCGAAGCCGACCAACATCATAGAGGCAAAGGGAACGGCTTTTCGGGATGATGTGACGAGGGTTCTTGATGCGGTGGTACAATCACGAAGACAGGTGCTGCTGTCTTCACCGCAAACAGAGACCAAGACCACACCTGTCGCCAAGCCTGCCGCAGCGAAGATCCACCGTCTTCCGCCGGTGACTGGGAAGGCAAACCGCCTGATCGCACTGGCCTGCTCGACGGGAGGACCGAAAGCACTGCAGAGCGTGATTCCGTTTCTGGATCCGAAGATCGATGCGCCGATGGTACTTGTACAGCACATGCCTGTTGGATTTACCAAATCCATGGCAGACCGCCTGAACGAGATCAGCAAGATCAACGTGAAAGAGGCAGAGAACGGCGAGCAGCTGCAGAAGGGCTGGGTGTACATCGCCCCGGGCGGCAAGCACATGGAAGTGCGCAAGGGTCCCGGAGGAACGCATACGATCTATCTGCATGATGCACCGCCCATTGGAGGCTTAAGACCCTGTGCCGACGTGATGTACAAATCCCTGGTGAATTGCGGATACGACGAGATCACCTGTGTGGTGCTCACAGGAATGGGCGCGGACGGGACAGAGGGGATCAAGGCGCTATCGGCAAAAAAACCGGTTCATGTGATCGCACAAAATGCGGCAACCTGCGTGGTTTACGGGATGCCAAAGGCAATCGCCGAATCGGGACTGGTGGATGAGGTTGTTCCGCTGACATCTGTTGCAGACAGCATCAAAAAGAATGTGGGGGTACATTAGTATGGATGTAAGCCAATATCTGGAGATTTTTATTGACGAGACGAGTGAACACATTCAGGCGCTTTCCGATAATATCATGGCGCTTGAAAAAGAGCCGCATGATATGGATACCGTCAACGAGATCTTCCGCGCGGCCCATTCCCTGAAGGGAATGGCCGGGACGATGGGATTCAAACGCATGCAGCATCTGACGCATACCATGGAGGATGTGTTCCAGGAAGTGCGTTCCGACAAGGTGCAGGTCAACAGTTCCATGATCGACATCCTCTTCAAGTGTCTGGATGCCATTGAGGGCTACCTTGACAATGTCAAGAACACCTCCAATGAAGGAACGGATGACAACGAAGCACTTGTCAAATCCCTGGAGGATTATCTGCATGCGGCAGAAGGCGGCGCATCAGCTCCGGAAGAGAAGCCTGCTGCATCCACGGCAGAAGAGAATGCAGCAAGCACCGACGCAGAACAGAGCGGTGAAGCGGCATATCTCAGTCTTGAGCTTGCAGACGAAGAAAAGGATGCGATCCGCGCATCTTTGAATGCGGGACAGAAGGTTTACGGTGTCACTGCTTATATCGACAAGGAATGTCTGCTGAAAGCAGCAAGAGCGTTCCTTGTATTTAAGGCTGTCGAAGAGTTCGGACAGATCATTGTATTCAACCCATCTTCTCAGGACATCGAAGATGAGAAGTTCGAGTTTGATTTCAGCTTCTTCCTTGCGACTGCAGAGACGGATTTCGACAAGATCGCGACCGCTGCAAAGGCAGTGACGGAGATCGTTGAAGTGCTCGGCGGCGAAGTGGATGAGGCATTCTTAAACGGCGGCAAGAGCGAAGAAGCAGAGAGCGTTGCAGAAACGGCACCTGCTGTCGCACAGCCTGCTGCGCAGGCCGCACCGGCCACTCAAGAGGCAAAGGCTTCCGGAACAACCAACGCACCGGCAACGAAGAACAAACCGGTCGCTGGGCGGACAGTCAGAGTGGATATCGAAAAACTGGATTCTTTGATGAATCAGGTATCCGAGCTCATCATTGCAAAGAACAGCCTGGTTTCTCTCAGCAATTCTACCGACGGAAAGGGGCTGACCCAGCAGGAAGCAACAGAGCAGATCGAGTATCTGGAGCGGATCACGACGACGCTGCATGAGTCCGTCATGAAAGTCCGCATGGTTCCGATCGAGAGTACTGTGAACAAATTCCCGCGTATGATCAGAGATCTTTCCCGGAAGCTCGATAAGAAGATGGAACTGATCATGACCGGTGAGGACACCGAGCTTGACCGTACCGTGGTTGACCAGATCGGCGATCCATTGCAGCACTTGCTGCGTAACTCCGCAGATCATGGTCTGGAGTCCGCAGAGATCCGTAAAGAAAGAGGGAAGCCGGAGACCGGTACGATCCGTCTTGACGCATATCAGGAAGGCAACAATGTCATCATCGAAGTCAGTGATGACGGTAACGGTATCGATACCGAAGCGGTGAAGGCCAAAGCGATCGAACGCGGTGTTGTGACTGCGGATCAGGCCGAGACCATGAGTCAGAAAGAGATCATCGACATGCTCTTTATGCCGAGTTTCTCGATGGCAAAGACGATTACGGATATCTCCGGCCGCGGCGTCGGACTTGATGTGGTGAAATCCAACATCGAAGCATTGGGCGGCGATGTGGAAGTCAAGAGCAAGCTCGGAGAAGGCTCCAAATTCACCGTGCGTCTACCGCTTACGCTTGCGATCATTCAGGCGCTCATGGTAGAAGTCAGAGACGAGAAGTATGCGATCGCACTTGCATCCATTGAGACGATCGAAAACATCTCTGTGACGGATATCAAGTATGTGGAGGCGAAAGAAGTCATCAATCTCCGCGGTGTGGTCATTCCGATCATCCGTTTGGATCAGATCCTTGAATGCACACCGGAGAAAGAAGATGATGATAATCTGACGGTTGTCATTGTCCGGAAAGGTGATAAGCTCGTGGGTCTTGTGGTCGATAATCTTGGCGGTCAGCAGGAAATCGTTATCAAGTCCCTTGGTAAGTACATCAGTTACAACAAGATCATCAGCGGCGCAACGGTTCTCGGCGACGGCGGCATTGCGCTGATCCTTGATGTGAATGTTTTAATGTAGGAGGTGTCCCATGACGGAATTAGCAATGAATGAAGATACTGCGATGCAGTACATTGTAGTAAAGATCGGTAGTGAGCAGTACGGCATCAATATCGCGTCCGTGGACAACATCATCCGGATGCAGAAGATTACCAGAGTTCCGACGGCGCAGTTCTATTTCAAAGGCGTTCTGAATCTTCGCGGTGTGATCGTGCCGGTCATGAGCATTCACCAGAGGATGGAGCTCGAAGAGAGTGAGATCACGGATAAATCCCGTGTTGTGATCCTTCGGATCGAAGAAAACGGACTGCTTGGCATTATCGTGGATGAGGTCAGTGAGGTCGTGACTTTGACAAGAGACGAGATCGATCCGCCGAACCGTGACTCCAGATCCACGAAGGATTCGTTTATTAACGGAATCGGTAAGAACGGCGGCAGACTGATTTCTCTGTTTGATATCAGCACGATCGTCGATCAGGAAGAAACAGCATAGGAGGGATACGATGTCGAATTTTACGCTGGAAGATGTCAACAGCATGTACTTTGACGTGCTAAAAGAGATCGGTAATATCGGTGCCGGCAATGCTACTACAGCTATTGCAAACATGCTGGGACTCAAAATTGATATGAAGGTGCCGAATGTGGCGCTGCTCTCGTTTCAGGAGCTGACGACTGCGATCTGCCCTGAGGAAGAGGTGGTTGTCGCGATCTTCCTGGAGGTTACGGAGGATATTGACGGCAGCATGATGTTTATCATGCAGCGCGAATCCGCGCGCTACCTTGTGAACATCCTGATGATGAAGCAGGGAGAGGAGTCGTTGGAGTTTGACGAGATGGAGCAGTCCGCGCTGAAGGAGATCGGTAACATCATCGCGGGATCTTATCTGAACGCGCTGTCTACGTTGACAAACTTGAAGATTGCGCCGTCGATCCCGTATCTATCCATCGATATGGCGGCGTCGATCCTTTCGGTGCCGGCGATCATGTTCGGAAAGTACGGTGACAATGCCTTGATGATTTCTACGGAATTCGGAGACGATGTGAAGATTGACGGACATTTTATCCTGCTCCCGGAACCGGACTCCTATGACAAGATTTTGCAGTCACTTGGTATTCCGGTATAAGAGGTAAAGGAGACGATTATGGCGAATGTCATAAAGATAGGGATCGCGGATATTGCCGTCAGTAAAGATCCGGATATTATTACGACGCTTGGTCTCGGCTCCTGTATAGGGATCGCAATGTATGATGCTTCGACCAAAGTGGGCGGCCTCGTACATGTGATGCTTCCGGACAGTACGAAGATCAAACAGAACTCCAATCCATCCAAGTTTGCGGATACGGGCATTCAGGAGCTTTTGAACCGCATGGTGAAAGCGGGCGCCAACAAAGCGCGTATTCAAGCGAAGATCGCAGGCGGCGCCAAGATGTTCGAAGTCAGCGGCGCGACGGATGTCGGTAATGTCGGTGAACGAAATGCACAGGCGAGCAAGGAAAAGCTGAAGGCGCTTGGGATCAGATTGGTCGCGGAGGACACGGGCGCGAACTACGGACGGACAGTAGAGCTGAACTGCGCAAACGGAGAATACGTGATCAAGGCGGTTGGCAAACCTGTGAAGACGATCTGAGGAAGGATGAAAACAAAACATATTCCCGCGCTGGTGACGCTTTTGGCTGGGGCCGTTGCTGCGCTTCTCATGTGGCTTTGGAAAGTAGACTTTTTCACGTTTACCAGAAATCTTTTGATCATTCTGGTCGTCTTTTATATCCTTGGATGTGTGATCAAACTGATCTTGGATCGGAACTTCAAAGATATGGACGATGAGGCGAAAGAAGGAGAAGAGACCGGGGCGGAAGGAGAGTCCGGGGAAGAAACTTCCACGGAAAATGTAGATACCGAAGACGAAAATGCTTCGGGAGAGGAAGAACAGTAAAGACTGTTTGTAACTGGTTATGAAGGTTGAAACGGATAAGGACAAGCTTTGGGCTGAATATCAAAAAAAGCCGACGCAGGAGCTGAGAGAACAGCTCATCATCGAATATGCGCCGCTTGTGAAGCTTGTGGCCGGTCGGCTGTCCATGTATCTCGGTTATAATGTGGAATATGATGATCTGGTCAGTTATGGGGTATTTGGACTGATCGATGCGATCGACAAGTTTGACGTATCCAAAGATGTCAAGTTTGAAACTTATGCGAGTCTTCGGATTAGAGGATCGATCCTGGATCAGATCCGCCGCATGGACTGGATCCCGCGCACGGTAAGGCAGCGCCAGCGCAAAATAGACGAGGCGGTCAAAGAGATCGAGATGGAGACCGGGAAGTCTGCGACGGATGAACAGATCGCAGAGCGTCTTGGCGTTTCCGGTGATGAATACACGGATTGGCAGTCCCAGATGAAGGTGACGAACGTGGTTTCTCTGAACGAGTTCGTCGAGCAGGGGACAGAACCGGCGATGGACGCGAGATCCAATTCGCATTTTGCACAGCCGGAAGATGTGGTGGAAGAAGCCGAACTCAAGAAAGTTCTAGCGGAAACGTTGGAACTTCTCACCGAACGCGAGCGAAAAGTCATTACGTTGTATTATTACGAAGATTTGACCTTAAAGGAGATCAGCAAGGTGCTCGAGGTGTCGGAGTCCCGCGTCTCGCAGCTTCATACAAAGGCGCTCGCAAAGATGAAGACCAAAATGGGGAATTACATGTACATGCTGAATTAATTTATGCATCAAAGGGGAGACAGGTATGGCAAGAAACGGGTATTTTCGGCTCGATATGAGGCCGGATGGGGTGTATTTGAGCATTATTCCCGAGGAAGACGGAGGAAAAACGGTTTCCATCAAGGAAGTGACGGAATATCTGCAGTCAAACAAGCTGACCGGGTATGATCTGAAAACATTGAATGCAGCGACCATGGACAAGTCGGGATCGGCAGAGGTTAGGGTCTCTGATCCGGTCTCGTTTTTTGTCAATGAAACGATGGCGTTGGAGCTTTCGGCAGATCAGATGAAGCTTTACGCGAGGTTCTATCCCAATTCCGAGGGCGGGACCAGGCTAAAACTGGAAAGCATTTTAAATGACCTGCATTATAAAAAGGTACGTTATGGCATTCAGGAAGACGTGATCAAGCAGTTTCTAACGGAACGCGCTTACTGCACAGACTATATGATCGCGATCGGCACACCGCCCCGCGCCGGTAAGGATGCGTCCATCGAATATTTCTTCAAGACCAAGGTCGACATGAAGCCGAAGACGAATGAGGACGGATCGGTAGATTTTCATGACCTTGATATTGTCAGCGCTGTGGAAAAGGGGCAGCTCCTTGCCAGACTGACTCCTGCCGATCCCGGTGATATGGGGACGGATGTTTTCGGCAACAAGGTCAATCCGCCGAAGGTCAATGTATTAAAGCTCCAGTACGGCAAGAATATTTCCATTTCCGAAGATCTGACGGAGATTTATTCCGAAGTAACTGGTCATGCGATGCTGACCGGAGACCGCGTCTTTGTGTCGGATGTGTATGAGGTTGCTGCGGACGTCGACAATTCCACAGGCGATATCGATTATCCCGGCAGCGTGCATGTGCAGGGCAATGTGAAGAGCGGTTTTTCCGTGAAGGCGACAGGCGATGTGGTGATCGACGGTGTGGTAGAAGGTGCGACGGTCGTTGCCGGCGGGCAGATCGTTGTGCGCCAGGGGATTCACGGCATGGGAAAAGGCGTCCTCTCTGCAGAATCCAACGTCTTGTGTAAATTTATCGAGAACGCTGCGGTCAAATCTGCGAGTGGTTACGTAACCTCGGACACGATCATCCACAGCAATGTGGAAGCGCATACAGAAGTTCGGGTCTCCGGCCGGAAAGGCAATATTACCGGCGGTTCTGTCCGTGCCGGACAGCTTATCGAAGCAAATTATCTGGGTACGGAAATGGGCGCGAATACAGAGCTTGAAGTAGGAAGCGATCCGGTGGCGCTGAAGAAGCACGCGGAACTTGTCAAGGAAGAAAAACATCTGGCAGAAGAGATCGAAAAGATCAAACCGATTCTTGCGTCGTTTACGAAGCAGCTGCAGAGTGGTATACAGTTAGAAGGCAAGAAAAAGCTTTATGTGACGACGCTTGCCACCCAGTTGAAGACGCTGCAGAAACGATATCAGGAAGTGGCAGAAGAACTGCGGGCACTGCAAGCATACGTGACACAGACCGGCAGATCAAAGATCATTGTACATCGGACGGCGTATCCCGGCGTGACGATCAAAATCGGGAACGCTTCTACGACGCTGAAAAGCAAACGCGACTATTGCTGCTACATGTCGGATGGCGCAGATGTGAGAACGGAGGTTCTTTAATGAGTATTCGACCGATCGATTTTAACGGCATGATCCAAAACAGCACAGAGGCCGGGACGATCCGGCAGCACGAGGAAGCCCGTCCCATGGTGGAACAGCAGAGCATGGCAGTTGCTATGGAGCAGGAAGTGCAGGAACGCATGAACCAGGTGGAAGAGGCGAACCGCACGGAGTCCGGCGAGGATAAGATGGATGCCAAAGACGGCGGGAACGGGGAATATCAGGACAACCGGAAAAAGGGAAAGAAGAAGGAACAGGAAAAAGGCAGGCAGCAGGATCGCGTGATCGTGAAGGGCCAACCGAAAAGTTTTGATATTACAATCTGACCGCAGATAAAGATATATTGCGACATACAATCATCAATGAGGGAAAAGGATGGCAGTGCTTGAAATAGCGCTCCTGATCATCGGTGTCGTGCTTCTGATCGGCAGTTTTTTTATTACAGAAAAACTATCCAACTCGGAAGTGCAAAAAATGGCGGAACTCTCGGATGACGAGATCAAAAAAATCTTGGAAAAGAGGCTTCAGGCCGCCGATGAACGGATCGAAGGAAAAATCGATGAGGCGATCGACGAATCTGTCGGACGGGTAGAACGATCTCTTGATAAGGAGACCAACGAGAAGATTATGGCAATCCATGAGTATTCGGATACCGTCATGGATGAGATGAATAAGACCCGGGAGGAGATCACCTTCCTTTACAGTATGCTGAACGACCGTCACGGAGAAATGACCGAAATGGCAGGCGACCTGCAGGAGTTGATCCATCAGGCGGGCGATGCGAGAAAGAGCGCACAACAGGAAGAAGCAGCGCCGCCGGTGCAAAAACAGCCGGAGAAGCCAATCCCGACACCGATTGTGCCGGAGCGGGAGATGTCGGCATCTGAAGTGTTTGCAGAGGAATTGCTTTCTGAAGAGACCGCTGCCGAAACGGAGTCGGAGATAGCGGAAGGATCCGTCTCCGATGAGGAGTTTGGCGGTGAAGGAAACCATAACGGCAGGATTTTAGAGCTCGCGGCTCAGGGGATGGATGCCGTGACAATTGCCAAAGAATTGTCGCTCGGAACCGGAGAAGTACAATTGGTACTGGATCTGTTCCGGCGTTCATGAGTAGGAATGATTGTATGAAATTGAAATATTATCTCCGGGGCACGGGGATCGGTGTCATTGTATCGACGCTCATCCTGATGATCGCGTTTGGCGTCTACCAGGGGAAAACCAAAGAGAACACGCCTGCAGAAACGGAAAACACATCGCAGGAGCTGACGATCGCGGAAGCATTGTCGGAGCTGGAGACCGAAGCGAAGAACAGCGACACGGAAACCGGAGAGACGGAGACCGAAAAGCCGGTAGCAACGACGGAAGAGACAGAAGTGATCACCGTGCAAGAGACGAGCGAAGCGTCTGAGGAAACAGCGGGCGATGAGGACGCACAAGATGATGCCAAAGGCGTTTCCGCCGAGTCGGAGGCTGTAGAGAACGGTGCGGAACGGATCGAGCCGGATCAAAATACCGGAGAAGGTGAAGAAACCGGGACAGGCAGCCCCAATACTCCGGTAGAGGTCAAGAAGACCGTATCCGTGGTTGTACAGGGCGGTGACTCACCGAAGGTGGTTGCGGAGAAGCTCGTCCGGGCAGGCGCGGTGGATAATGCGGATCGTTTCTATGATTATCTCCTGGAACATGGTTTGAATGACGGGATCGAAATCGGAAACTTCGCCATCCCGGAAGATGCGGATTACGAAACCGTGGCAAAGATCATTACCACAAACGAATATGAAAGCCGGGTGCAAAGATAAGAAAAATCCTTGCATCCGCTTTTTTTTTATGCTAGTATATAGAAGCCGTTTTGCGGCAAGTTCACTAAACACATGCGTGGATTCTTGCTGAGAGGTGCCGGGTTTTCCGGTCTCACGGGAGCGGAAACGCATGGAAGCACAAACCAAAGGAGGAAACAGAACATGAGTGTAATTTCAATGAAACAGCTGCTTGAAGCAGGTGTCCATTTCGGGCACCAGACCAGACGGTGGAATCCGAAGATGGCGCCGTACATCTATACGGAGCGGAACGGGATCCACATCATCGACCTTCAGAAGTCGGTGGGGATGGTCGATGACGCTTACAAGGCTGTTTTTGACGTGGTGGCAGATGGCGGCACGATTCTTTTCGTCGGCACCAAGAAGCAGGCGCAGGATGCGATCAAAGCAGAAGCAGAGCGCTGCGGGATGTTTTACGTCAACGAGCGTTGGCTTGGCGGTATGCTGACCAACTTCAAGACGATCCAGAGCCGGATCGACCGTCTGAAAGCGATCGAGAAGATGGAAGCGGACGGCACGTTTGATGTACTGCCTAAGAAAGAAGTCATCCAACTGCGGAAAGAATTGGAGAAGCTCGAGAAGAACCTTGGCGGGATCAAGGGGATGAAGCGTCTTCCGGATGCGATCTTTATCGTAGATCCGAAGAAAGAGCGTATCTGTGTCCAGGAAGCGCATGCACTGGGGATTCCGTTGATCGGTATTTCCGATACCAACTGCGATCCGGAAGAACTTGATTTCGTGATCCCGGGTAATGACGATGCGATCCGTGCGGTTAAGCTGATCGTTTCCACGATGGCTGACGCTGTTGTCGAAGCAAATCAGGGTCTGGAAGAGATCGCAGCACGCGCAGAAGCCGGAGAAGAAGCACCGGAAGAAGAAGCAGCAGAAGAAGCATAAAGAAAGGGATAGGATCATTATGGAAATTACAGCATCAATGGTAAAAGAGCTGCGCGAACTGACCGGCGCAGGCATGATGGATTGCAAGAAGGCATTGAACGAGACCGACGGCAATATGGACGAGGCAGTCGAGTTCCTGCGTAAGAACGGGCAGGCGAAAGCAGAGAAGAAGGCTTCCCGCATTGCAGCAGAGGGCCTTTCCATGGTTTATAAGAAGGACGATCAGACAGCTGCTGTCGTAGAAGTCAATTCCGAGACAGACTTTGTTGCAAAGAACGAAACCTTCCAGGCGTTTGTACAGACTGTAGCACGTCAGGCAGCGGATTCTTCCGCAGCGGATCTGGATGCATTCCTTGCGGAAAAATGGATCGAGGATGGCGCAAAGACCGTTTCCGAGGCACTGGTAGAGAAAGTTGCAGTCATCGGCGAGAACTTGAAGATCCGCCGTTTTGAAAAAGTAACAGCTGCTCACGGCTGTGTGGTTTCTTATGTACACGGCGGCGGCCGGATCGGCGTGGTCGTTGAGGGCGAGACGGATACCGTGAATGATACGGCGAAGGAAGCGCTCACAAACCTTGCGATGCAGATCGCAGCAATGAATCCGAAGTATGTGGATCGGAGTGAGGTCAGCGATGAGTTTATCGCACATGAGAAAGAGATCCTGAAGGCGCAGATCATGAACGACCCGAAGGAATCCCAGAAGCCGGAGAAAGTCATCAACGGCATGATCGAAGGCCGCGTCAGCAAAGAACTGAAAGAGATCTGCCTGATGGATCAGGTTTATGTCAAGGCAGAAGACGGCAAACAGACAGTCGGCAAATATCTGGAGCAGGTTTCCAAGGATCTTGGTTCGAAGCTCTCCGTAAAGAGATTTGTACGGTTTGAGACCGGAGAGGGCCTGGAGAAAAAGAACGAGGATTTTGCGGCAGAAGTTGCGGCACAGATGAACGCATAAAACTGAGAAGTGTCGGGGGGCATTTTGGCAACGGAAAAGACTGAGGAATTCAGTCTTTTCTTAGAAAGTTGTGACAGATAAACGGATTCGTGGTATAATCACTCTATCACGCATAGGAGACTTTTTCATGTCAAATGACAGTAATCTCACAGAACAGTTGGAACGTCGCAAGCGTATCAACCGCATGAAAAAGGGGATCCTGACCTTTCTTACGACATGGATCTTGATCGTCAGCGTGCTGATGATATTTCTGGTGGTGCAGGTTCTCAGGATGCAGCATCAGATCAGCATTCTGGCATCGAACCAGATGGAGCTCAGCCAGATGTCTGCAGGTGTCCTATATGACGGAGAGGATTCTACGGTAGAGAGTACCGAGTCTGTACCCGCACCGGCAGCGTCCACGGCACCGACGGTTGAAGTGGCGTCATTGGACGAAAGCAATCTGGCGCAGCCGGGAGACACGTTAAAGGTATATCTGACCTTTGATGACGGACCCAGCAGCAATACCGCAGCGATTCTCGACATTCTGGATAAATACGGCGTAAAGGCGACGTTCTTTGTCATAGGCAAAGAGGACGAAGAATCTCAGGCACTTTACAAACGGATCGTAGAGGAAGGGCATACCCTGGGCATGCACAGTTACTCGCATCAGTACAGTACGATCTACAGTTCTCTGGACAGCTTTGAAGATGATTTTTATCATTTGCAATCCTATCTGGATGAATTGACCGGTGTGAAGTCGGTCTATTACAGATTCCCGGGGAGCAGCAGCAACCAGATCAGTAATACGGATATGGGATCATTCATTTCGTTTCTGGATGAGAACGGGGTGACCTATTACGATTGGAATGTTTCCAGCGGAGATGCGACAACACAGGCCTATACCAAGGAAGAGATCGTGGATCATGTGTTGAATGATGTGGTGAAATACAAGACATCCATCGTTTTATTGCATGACTCCAACGCAAAGACGACGACAGTCGATGCGTTGGGACCGCTGATCGAAGGGCTGCAGGAGATCGGTGCTGAGATTCTCCCGATCGATCAGAACACCTATCCGATACAGTATACGGTGCTGAGCGATGAGGCAAAGGGATCGGAAGAGAAACAGGACGTAAATGAGGAGCCGGCGGACAGTCAGCCGGAAGAGAACCAACCAGAAGAGCAAGAAAACGATAACCAAATACAGGAGTAAACGGAGGGAAAGAACATGAGCTTTTTCAAGGATTTCAAAGATGATTTGTCCACAGCAGCAGACGAGCTGCTCACCGGAAACGATTCGGACTTCGGTGCGAAGAAGACGGACGGCAGCCAGGATATCATGGTGGACACTTTTTCGGCCGACAATAAGGACGAGAAGGATCTGAAGAAGATTGATGATCTTCTGGAAAAGGTGACGCCGGACAGCAAGTCGGATCAAAAGGGGAAGGACAAAGGCAAGAAGCAGGACAACAATGTGACTGCATCTACAACGAAAACGACAACCACGACAACCGGAACGACTACAACGGCAAGCGCTCCGATCTCCTACAACCTGAATTCCACGACACCGGTGCCGGAAAAACCGCCGGTATCCGATGAGACGACCGTGATCACCGCAGGGACGGTCATTCGCGGCGATATTGAATCTACTGGCTCTCTTGACATCAGCGGTGAGATCTCCGGTGATGTAAAATGCCGCGGCAAGCTGACTGTGACCGGTACGGTCAACGGCAATAGCAGTGCAGAAGAAGTTTTTGCCGATTCCGCTCACATCAGCGGTGAGATCGTCAGCAACGGAACGGTCAAGATCGGTCTCGGCTCTGTCGTGATCGGCAATGTATCCGCAAATTCCGCGGTCGTTGCAGGCGCGATCAAGGGCGATATCGATGTACACGGTCCGGTTGTGGTTGATACTTCCGCAGTTGTCATGGGTAACATCAAGTCACGTTCCGTACAGATCAACAACGGCGCCGTGATCGAGGGCTTCTGCTCGCAGGCGTATGCAGAGATCGATGTAAACAGCCTTTTTGGCGGGAAATAAATGAAACGGATTCTATTAAAGCTGAGCGGGGAAGCACTCGCCGGAGACAAGAAAACGGGTTTTGACGAAGAAACCTGCCTTGGCGTTGCGAAACAGGTGAAGCAGCTGACAGAGCAGGGCGTGGAAGTCGGTATCGTGATCGGCGGCGGCAATTTTTGGCGTGGCCGGACCAGCGCGGTCATTGATCGTACGAAAGCGGATCAGATCGGGATGCTCGCGACGGTGATGAACTGTATTTATGTCTCTGAGATCTTTCGACATGAGGGGATGCGGACATCGGTCCTGACTCCGTTTGAATGCGGTTCTTTCACGAAACTCTTCAGCAAAGACCGTGCAAACAAATACTTTGATCGCGGCATGGTGGTTTTCTTTGCAGGAGGCACCGGGCATCCGTACTTTTCCACGGATACGGCGACACTCCTTCGTGCGATCGAGATCGAAGCCGAGGGGATCTATCTTGCAAAGGCGATCGACGGTGTCTATGACGCAGACCCGAAGACACATCCGGAGGCGAAGAAATACGACACGGTTTCCATTCGGGAAGTCATTGAAAAAGGCTTGCGGGTTGTGGATATGACGGCATCGATCCTTGCAGAAGAACAGAAAATGCCGATGTATGTATTTGCATTGCAGGAAGAAAACAGTATTGTGAACGCAGTCACCGGAACTTTCAGGGGGACAAGGATTACGGTATAAAACAAGATAGTGGGTAAACAAATATGATCTGGCATCAGGACTCCGTCACCAACTACGTTGGTGTCACCTCATGCCAAAAGCGGGGGTAGAAGCAATGGATGAACGTTTACAGCCATTCGAAGACAAAATGAAGAAAACCATGGGGAACCTCGGGGAAGAGTTTTCCGGGATTCGCGCAGGACGTGCCAATCCGCATGTATTGGACAAGATCAGGGTCGACTATTACGGAGCGCCGACACCGATCCAGCAGGTGGCAAACGTGAGTGTTCCTGAGCCGCGTATCATTCAGATACAGCCATGGGAACCGAATATGGTCAAGGAGATCGAGAAAGCGATCCTGACCTCCGAGATCGGGATCAACCCGACGAACGACGGGAAACTGATCAGATTGGTCTTTCCGGAACTGACCGAGGAGCGGCGTAAGGAGCTCTCAAAGGATGTGAAGAAAAAAGGCGAGAATGCGAAGGTGGCGATCCGAAACATCAGACGTGATGCTATCGACAGTCTGAAAAAGCTATCTAAGCAGGATGACATCTCCGAGGACCAGATCAAGGATCTGGAGGATATGGCACAGAAGCTGACAGACAAGTACATTGCAGAAGTTGATAAAGCGGTAGAGGAAAAGACGAAAGAGGTCATGACCGTATAAGAAAGACAAAAGGGACAAATGCGAAAACGCTTTGTCCCTTCTTTTACAAGAGAGGGGAAAAAGTGAACGTACCACAGCATATCGCGATCATCATGGACGGAAACGGGCGCTGGGCAAAGGCGCAGGGGAAGCCGAGAAGCTTCGGGCACAAGGCCGGTGCGGACAATGTGGAAGTGATCTGCCGGGCGGCAAAGGCGCTTGGGGTCAAATACCTGACCATGTATACATTCTCTACGGAGAACTGGAGCCGTCCCCAGGATGAGGTGGAGACGTTGATGAAACTGATCCGCCAATACTTAAAGAAATTTGAAAAAACCGCGATCGAAGAAGACATGCGGATCCGCATCATCGGAGATCGGACGAAACTCAGCAAAGAACTACTCGCGCAGATCGACCATACCGAGGAAGTGACGGGAGGCCAGACCGGCATGCAATTAATCCTTGCGATCAATTACGGGAGCAGAGATGAAATGACACGCGCGATGCGGCTTCAGGCAAAGGAAGTGGCAGAGGGCAGACTTTCACCTTCCGATATCACGGAAGCTTCTTTTGCGGGATTTCTGGATGCGCCGGATGTACCGGATCCGGATTTTTTGATCCGGACCAGCGGGGAAACACGTCTTTCCAATTATCTGCTCTGGCAGCTTGCATACAGCGAGTTTTATTTTACGGATGTACCGTGGCCGGCGTTTTCGCCGGAGGAGTTAAGGATTGCCGTGGAGGCTTATGGCGGACGAGACAGGCGGTTTGGCGGCGTACACACGGACGGAAAGTAAGGAGTAAGGGAAATGTTTAAGACAAGGTTGTTGAGCGGGATTGTGCTGCTTGCGGTTACGATTCTGCTGATCCATTTTGGGGGTTATGTGCTTTTGATCGCATCGGCGGCCATTGCGCTGATCGGATTGATGGAGCTTTACCGCGTCCTCGGGATCCACAAAACCGCATTGGCGGTGATCGGCTATTTTGCGACGGCGTTTTACTATCTGTCGCTGGAGGTAAATCTCGGTACAGGATTTGAGGAGCGATATCCGCTCGTGATGATCCTTTTTGCACTCGTGGCATTTTTATTTTGCTATGTGTTGTCTTATCCGAAGTTTCACGCCAAAGAGGTGATGGGCGCGTTCTTTGGGCTGATCTACGTCTCCGTGATGCTTTCGTATATATATCTCACCAGAGACGATATCGCCAATGGGAAGTATCTGGTGTGGCTGATCTTCCTTTCCTCCTGGGGAAGCGATACGCTAGCCTACTGCACAGGAATGCTGTTCGGAAAGCATAAGATGACACCGAAACTTTCTCCGAAGAAAACCTGGGAAGGCGCGATCGGCGGAGTTGTCGGTGCGGCACTTCTCACAGCACTCTTTGCCTGGATCTTCAGGACTCCGATGCAGCTTGACACATCCAAGATCATCATTTTGGCCGTGATCGGCGCGGCAGGCGCGGTGATCTCCATGGTGGGAGATCTTGCGGCGTCTGCGATCAAGCGTAATTACGATATTAAGGATTACGGGAAACTGATCCCGGGACACGGCGGGATCCTGGATCGCTTTGACAGCGTGATCTTTACGGCACCGATCATCTTTTATCTGGCGCTGTTTTTCGTATAAAACTGGAGGAACAAAGGAATGAAAAAGATTGCCATTCTCGGTTCGACCGGCAGTATCGGCACACAGACACTTGATGTCGTGCGTGAGCAGGGAGATCTGCAGGTATCTGCGATGTCCTGCGGGTCCAATCTGGATTTGTTTGAAAAGCAGATCCGGGAGTTTTTACCATCCATGGTTTCCGTGAAGGATGAGGCGCTCGCGAAAGAACTGACCGATCGGATCAGGGACTTAAGCGGCATATCGATACGCTTCGGGATCGATGGGCTTATGGCGGTTGCGGCGGAGAATGATGCGACGATCGTCGTGACGGCAATTGTCGGGATGCTCGGGATTCGTCCGACCATTGCGGCGATCCGTGCAAGGAAAAACATTGCCCTTGCCAATAAGGAGACGCTTGTGACGGCAGGACACCTGATCATGCCGATGGTCAAGGAATGCGGTGTTTCACTTTTACCTGTAGACAGCGAGCATAGTGCGATCTTCCAGTCTCTGAATGGAGAAAGAGAGAACCGCATTGCGAAGATTCTCCTGACCGCATCCGGCGGCCCCTTCCTTCATAAAACAAAAGCAGAACTGGAGCATGTCGGGGTGCAGGATGCCTTAAAACACCCGAACTGGTCCATGGGAAGAAAGATCACGATTGATTCTGCAACCATGGTGAATAAAGGATTGGAGGTCATTGAGGCGAAGTGGCTTTTTGGTGTGCAGCCGGAGCAGATCGAGGTTGTCGTGCAGCCGCAGAGCATCATCCATTCCATGGTGGAGTATGAGGACGGGGCAGTGATCGCGCAGCTCGGGACACCGGATATGCGCCTTCCGATCCAATATGCCCTGTACTATCCGAAACGCCGCCCGTTGTCCGGCGAACGGCTTGATTTTGCAAGGATTTCGGAGATCCGCTTTGAAAAACCGGATTCAGAGACATTTATGGGACTCCCATTGTGCTATGATGCAATCAGACGCGGAGGAAACGTCCCGACGGCTTTGAATGCCGCAAATGAGCTTGCGGTCGCAAAGTTTCTGAACGGAGAGATCTCGTTCCTTACGATCTACGAGATCCTGGAGGATGCCATCAGGAATACGGCATTTGTTGCGGATCCTTCGGTGGAGGAGATCCTATCGACAGAGCAGTCAGTCTATGACAGAATAAGGAGTAAATGGTGATATGGGGATTCTGATCGCGATCCTGATCTTTGGAGCTATCGTGATCTTCCACGAGTTCGGACATTTCGTCGTTGCGAAGAAGAACGATGTACAGGTCAATGAGTTTATGATCGGCTTCGGCCCGAAGCTTATCGGCGTGAAGCGGGGGGAGACACTCTTTACCCTGAGACTCCTGCCGCTTGGCGGAGCCTGTGTGATGGCGGACGAGGAAGAGAATGAGGACAATCCGAGGGCATTCCGCAGGAAATCGGCATGGAGGAGACTTCTGATCGTGGCAGCGGGACCGCTTTTCAACTTCTTGCTGGCATTCATTCTGGCGGTGATCCTGACGGCGATGATCGGCGTCGATAAACCCGTTCTTACCGGTACGGTAGACGGCCTTCCTGCGCAGGCGGCAGGAATGCAGGAAGGAGACGAGATCACAAGGCTGAATGAAAAGTCGATCCACTTTTCCAGAGAGTTGAGACTGTATCTGCAGACGCATGGCAATCAAGAGATGCGCGTGACCTATAAGCGCGACGGGGAGACTTATCAGACGACGCTGATCCCAGTGTACAATCCGGAGGCCGGCACTTATCAGATCGGGATCACTTACAATCCGTATTCCGAAAAGGTTGGCCCGCTGCAAACGCTGCAGTACGGGTGGTATGAGATGGAATACAGCATCTGGTCCGTGATAGAAGGATTGCGGCTTCTGTTCACGGGCGGGGTCACGGTCAACGACCTTTCAGGGCCGGTCGGGATCGTGAAGGCGATCGACGATACCTATACGGCGAGCAACGCGGCAGGCGGCGCGTTTTTGGTGGTCGTCAACATGCTCAATATTGCAGTGCTTCTGTCCGCCAACCTTGGCGTGATGAACTTGCTGCCGATTCCGGGACTTGACGGCGGGAGGCTCATCTTTACGACAGCAGAGCTGGTCACCCGAAAGCAGCTCCCAGTCGAGAAAGAAGGCATGATCAACCTGGTCGGGATGGGATTGCTCTTCGCATTGATGATATTTGTCGTCGTCAACGACGTGAGAAAGTTGATGATCGGGTTCTAAACGGCAGTTTAATGGCTACCCATACGGTCGTCCTCTGTATGTCACAAGCCCAACGGTCTGCAAATGCTCGCTCGATGTGCTCCTAATCAGATTTT
>CACZBF010000009.1 GCA_902779355.1 uncultured Lachnospiraceae bacterium
CGTCAGATTACATAGACTTGAATCAAATGCATAAAAGCTCTTGGCTCCGAAACCTGTGAACAGGTTTGGATGCAGACTGCCATGAGGAAGGGTACAGGGGCCAGCTACGTTAAACTGCCGTTTAGGAAAGAGATGAGAGAAATGGGGAACGAAAACGATAACTTGAAAACTGCGCCGGCGAAAGAGCCGGAGCGGACATTTTTTTTTATGGAAACCGCAAGGCAATATGTGGCAGACCTTGCAGAGAAAAAGGGAAGCCCTCTGACTTGCTGCGTCGTGACGTTCGGCTGTCAGATGAACGCCAGGGATTCCGAGAAGATCAGAGGGATTCTGACAGAGATCGGGTTCGTGGATACGAAGAGCGAAGAAGCGGATTTCGTGCTCTATAACACCTGCACGGTGCGGGAGAATGCCAACAATAAGGTTTACGGGCGGCTTGGTGTGCTGCATGGGTATAAAAAGAAGAACCCGCTCATGAGGATCGCGCTTTGCGGCTGCATGATGCAGGAAGCGCATGTCGTGGAAAAACTGAAGGAAAGTTACTCCTTTGTGGATCTCATCTTTGGGACACATAATCTCTACCGTTTCGCGGAACTTTTTACCAAAATGCTGCTTTCGGACCGGATGCTGATCGAGGTCTTGGAGGGGCGCGAAGAGATCGTGGAAGACCTGCCGACGAAACGCACCTATTCGTTCAAATCCGGTGTCAACATCATGTTTGGGTGCAACAATTTCTGCAGTTACTGTATCGTGCCGTATGTCCGCGGACGCGAGGTGAGCCGTGAGCCGAAGGAGATCCTGCGGGAAATAGAAAAGCTTGCGCAGGATGGCGTGAAAGAAGTCATGCTGCTCGGGCAGAACGTCAATTCTTATGGGAAAAATCTGGAATCCCCGGTGACGTTTGCAAGTCTTTTACGAGAAACGGCAAAGATTGACGGGCTTGAGCGGATCCGTTTTATGACATCTCATCCGAAGGACCTGTCGGAAGAATTGATGGATGTGTTTGCGGAGACGAAGATAGTCTGTCCGCATCTGCATCTGCCGTTACAGTCCGGCAGCAGCAGAATTCTTGCGAAGATGAACCGGCATTACGACAAGGAGCATTATCTGACGCTTGTGCAGAAACTACGGGAGCGTACGCCGGATATTTCTTTGACAACGGATATTATTGTGGGATTTCCGGGTGAGACGGAAGAAGATTTTCTGGAAACGTTGGATGTGGTAGAGCAGGTGCGATATGACAGCGCGTTCACGTTTTTATACTCCAAGCGCAATGGCACGCCGGCGGCATCCATGCCGGATCAGATCGAGGAAGAAGTTGCAAAGGAGCGATTCCAGAGGCTTCTTGAAGCGGTACAACGCATTGCGGCGGAACGGGCGGAGCGGCTCACGGGGCAGACACTTCCTGTGCTGGTCGAAGAACAAAACAAACAGGATGCCTCTCTTGTGACAGGGCGTCTTGCGAATAATGCAGTCGTGCATTTCCCGGGAGACGCTTCTCTGATCGGGCAGATCGTTCCCGTCACACTCACTGAATGCAAGGGCTTTTATTATGTCGGAAGCAGACACGCGTAAGCATTTCAAAAAGCAGGATTGGATCGTCATCGGGATTCTTCTTGCAGGGATTCTCGTTCTTTTTTTGTTGCAAACACCATGGAAAAAAACGAGTGGCGGAACGGTCATAATCACCGTGGACGGGGCAGAAATCGGTTCTTATCCGCTCGGGGCGGATACCGTGATAGCGATTGAAAATGCGGACGGCATTGCCACAAATACCCTTACGATCAAAGATGGCGCAGCAAAGATGACGGAAGCCGATTGCCCCGATCAATACTGTGTGCATCAAAAAAAAATCCGGTTTGAAGGGGAGACGATTGTCTGTCTGCCGAACCGTGTTCTTGTGACCGTAACCGGAGGAGATGCCCCGGAAACGGACGCAATGGTGAGGTAGGGCATGGAGCAGAAGAGGAACAAACCATTCAACGTGAAAAGACTCGCATTTCTGGCGATCCTACTCGCATTGGCGTTGATCTTAGGCTATGTCGAGGTTTTGATCCCGTTTTCTTTCGGGATTCCGGGGATCAAACTGGGACTGCCGAATGCTTTGGTCTTGCTTGCCTTGTACCTGCTTGGCGGAAGAGATGCATTTTGCCTGAGTATTACCAGGATTGCCCTGTCTGCGTTACTTTTTGGATCTGTCTTCAGTTTTCTCTACAGTTTGGCAGGAGGGATGTTCAGCCTCCTTGTCATGCTTCTTCTCAAAAAAACGGGACGATTTCATGTCATTACCGTCAGCATCTGCGGCGGGATCACGCATAATCTCGGACAGCTTCTTGTTGCAGCAATTGTTGTGTCCAATCTGAAGATTTTTTACTATCTGCCTGTCCTTCTTTTAGCGGGATTCCTGACCGGAGCCCTGATCGGGATCATCAGTCGGGAACTGCTTCTTCGCATGTCGTATTTTTTCCGGAAAGAGTTGTAAAAAAACGAAAAAAAACGTAAAATAGAAATAGTATGGGCTACTATACGGCTCGAAGGGAGATTTCATGTATTCCTATATCAAGGGAACGTTGGCAGAACTGCTGGATGACGCGATCGTTGTGGAAAATCACGGCATCGGATATCGGATCCTGGTTTCCGGTCAGGTGTTGGATGTCCTTCCGTCGATCGGAGAGGAGATCAAGGTTTATACCTATACTTATGTGAGAGAGGATCAGCTTGCGTTATTCGGCTTTCTCACAAGGGATGATCTGACGGTATTCCAGCTTTTGATCGGTGTGAGCGGGATCGGCCCGAAAGGCGCACTTGCCGTGCTCTCTGCGATGAGCGCGGATGATCTCAGGTTTGCGGTACTTGGCGATGATGCAAAGGCGATCGAAAGAGTCCCCGGCATCGGGAAAAAAACAGCGCAGCGTCTTTTGATCGAGTTGAAAGATAAGTTTTCTCTGGAAGAGACCTTTGAACATGCCTCTCAGATGCAAATACCGAACGCAGAGACGACAGGGAAAAACGATCTCCGTTCTGAGGCAATCATGGCGCTCACGGCGCTCGGCTACGGCGCACAGGAAGCGACCAAGGCGGTTCGTTCCGTTCCCGCGGAGCAGCAGACGGATGTAGAAACGATTTTGAAGGAAGCGCTGAAACAGATGGCGTTTATTTAAAGGATGAAGGAAACAAAAAGAAGGGTCATTTCCACACAGATCCAGGAAGAGGATCTGAAAGTAGAAAAAACCCTGCGGCCGCAGTTTCTGACAGAATACATCGGACAGGAAAAGGCGAAGGACAACTTAAAAGTATATATCGAAGCGGCAAAAAACCGGGAAGAGCCTTTGGATCATGTACTCTTTTTCGGCCCGCCGGGACTTGGCAAGACCACGCTTGCCGGCATCATTGCAAACGAGATGGGGACGCATATCAAGATCACATCCGGCCCTGCGATCGGGAAGCCCGGAGAGATGGCGGCAATCTTATCCAATCTGCAGGAGGGGGATATCCTGTTTGTAGATGAGATTCATCGGCTAAACCGCCAGGTGGAAGAGGTGCTGTACCCAGCCATGGAGGACTTTGCGATCGATATCATGATTGGGAAGGGGACGACAGCACGCTCGATCCGACTTGACCTGCCGAAGTTTACACTGGTCGGAGCGACGACAAGAGCCGGGCTTTTATCTGCGCCGCTGAGAGACCGCTTTGGCGTGATCTCCCATCTGGAGTTTTATACCGTGGAGGAGCTGATGACGATCATCGAGCATTCTGCAAAGGCGCTCGATGTGGAGATTACGGAAGACGGAACAAGGGAACTTGCTCGCAGATCCCGCGGGACGCCGCGTCTTGCAAATCGTCTTTTGAAGAGGGTACGTGATTTTGCGGAGATTCGTTATGAAGGCGTGATCACGAAAGAAGTGGCGGATTTCGCACTGGATCTTTTAGAAGTTGACCGGATGGGGCTGGATCAGAACGACCGGAATCTCATCCTGACGATCATTGAGAAGTTTGATGGAGGGCCGGTCGGACTGGACACGCTGTCAGCCGCGCTTGGCGAAGATGCCGGCACGATTGAGGACGTGTATGAGCCTTACCTCTTAAAAAACGGATTTATGAACCGTACACCCAAGGGCCGGGTAGCGACACGCCGGGCCTATGAGCATTTCCATATCCCGGAGAACAAGGAGTCAGCGGCGGATGCTTGAAAGCTACTACAACGCATCATTTCATATCGTGGCAACTGTACTTTGCGTTGCATTGCTCTGCTTTCAACTGCTAGAGGGACGTATGCAAAAACGGCAGAACCGGATCTTTCTGGCGCTTCTGATCGATCTTTTGATCACGGCAGTGGCAAGTATTTTTTTGATGATCCTGGTGCCGATCGCGCCCACCTCTCCGCTGGCAAGATGGTTCTATGATTTGAGCCAATACATCTATTTTGTGGCACATACATTGCTTTCTCCGATGTTCTGTCTGTATGTGCTGGAAACCACGGGGTCCTTTTATATCCAAAGTTTCTTTGTCAGGATGATGTTTACCATGCCCTGCGCCGTCGCAGAGCTATTCGTGTTGACCAATCCGGTGACGCATGCGGTCTATTACACAGACGTGACGATGCATTTCACGCGGAACTGGGCCGAATATTTCATCTATATCGTCGCGGCATTTTACTTTATTATGGCCGCGGTGTATCTGTTTTTCTCCTGGCATGTCATGACATTTCGTCGCCGGTGGGCGCTGATCTACAGTTTTTGTCTGGCGATGGTCGGGGTCGTCGCACAGCTTCTGTTACCTTCATTACGGGTCGAACTTGTCATGGAGGCTGTGGCATTTCTTGGGATACAGCTGCATGTAGAACGGGAGGAGGATCGTCTTGACTCTGTGACAAGTATATACAACCGGAATGCGCTTGTGATGGATGCGTATAATTACGGAAGAATGGGGCGTTCCTATATTGCACTCTGCATCAGGCTTACGGATTCAGATTACCTACAGAGATTAACCGGTTCTGCAGACAGTGATACCTTGCTGCATAATGTCGCAAGAGATCTTTCCAGAATGCATCCTGCGCATCACATTTACAGAGCTTCTCCCTATGCGTTTATGTTGATCGGTACCGAGACCAGTATACAGAGGATGATGAATGTCGCACAGCTCGTTTCGAAAAGATTTGAGAATCTTTGGAATTTGCGCGAGACCAGTGTGCAGCTGGAGGCGGCGATCCTTTTAGCATCCGTTCCGGACGAACTCAACGGAGATGACCTGATGCTGCTTGCAGATGCTGTGTTGCCTCCGGGATGCGGCGGCAAGATCTTTACAGGAGACGAATTGGCCTTTTTGAACCGCAATACCGAGATTGAAGAAGCGGTCACGAGAGGTCTTGCGGAATATAGTTTTGAAACGCAGTATAAGCCGATCTACGACTGGAAAAAACGTTTTATTTTTGCGGCCGAAGCAGAACTTTGTCTGCGTGATCAGACGCTCGGTATGTTGACACAGGAGGATTTTTATCCGGTCGCGATCGAGAACGGTGTATGGGATAACTTGATGGAGCTGCTGCTTCGTGATGTTGCGTTGTTCCTTGGCAGCGGCGCCCCGATGGAGATGGGGTTAGAGCGTATTGCATTCAGCATCCCGGCTTCGCAATGTATCCAGCCGAATTTCCTGACGAATATCAAACAACGCGCGGAACGCTACAATCTTGATCCCGAACGGATCGTTTTGGAGATTCAGGAGATCTCGCTTGTACAGGACAGGAAGCTCCTATCGGAGACGTTCCGGTCTCTTGGCGAGTTTGGCTTCAGGATCACGCTGGACCAGTATGGTGTCGGGAATTCCGGGATCCATTCCTTAAGTATCTATCCATATGATGCTGTATCGATTGACCTAAATACGATGGCGGAAGAGGCTGAGCGGCATCTTCGCAGAAATATTCTGTTGTCAAATATCCGGCTGATGAATGCGCTGCATCACAGGATCCTGATAAAAGGCATCACAGTGGAACAGCAGCTTCAGGTCATCGAGGAAGCAGATGTCAATTACATTCAGGGACCGCTGTTTTCCGGAGCCGTGAGCCAGATGGAGTTTATGACCATCCTGCGTGCGACGGATATGTCAAGGCAGGAAGAAGAAAAAGCACGTGCACAGAATGAGGCTAAGAGCAGTTTCCTTGCCAATATGTCGCATGAGATCCGTACCCCCATTAATGCGATCCTGGGTATGAATGAGATGATCCTGAGAGAAACGACGGATGATGTGATCCGTTCTTACGCGCGAGATATTGAGCGCGCAGGGATCAATCTGCTCTCGATCATCAATGATGTGCTGGACTTCTCCAAGATCGAGGCCGGCAACATGGAGATCGTAGAGGCGGAATACGAATTGAGTTCCGTGTTGCATGATGTGATGAATATGATTCGGATCAAGACGGAGGAGAAAGGCCTCAGTCTAAAACTTGATCTTGACCCGAATCTACCGGAGTGCCTCTATGGGGATGAAATGAGGCTGCGGCAGATCCTGATCAATCTCTTGAATAATGCCGTGAAATATACCGAAAAAGGCGGGATCAAGCTCCGTGTACGCGGCGGCTATGCAGAGGGCGATTCTGTCATGCTGACCTGCGATGTGATCGATACCGGTATCGGTATCCGCGAAGAAGAGCAGTCAAAACTGTTTGAGAAATTCCAACGCCTTGATATGGAGCAAAACCGTACGATCGAGGGGACCGGACTCGGGCTCTCCATTACGGCAAACCTCCTGTCGATGATGGGTGGGACGATCGAAGTACAGAGTATTTACGGCACAGGATCCACCTTTACGATCAAACTGCAGCAGCGTGTGATCAGATGGGCGCCGATCGGCGATCTCGAAAAACGATACCGTGATTCCGAGAAGAACCGGACACAGGATAAAGAGGCGTTTACAGCGCCGGATGCGACGATCCTCATCGTGGACGATACCAATATGAACCTGACCGTGGTACGTGCGCTTTTAAAGCGGACGTTGATCCGGATCGATACGGCACTTTCCGGTGCGGAAGCGTTAAAATTGATCCGTGCAAAACAATATGATCTGGTATTTCTCGATTATCGGATGCCGGAGATGGACGGCTCCGAAACACTGCAGCGGATCCGGGAGGATCGCTTCCACCCGAATCAGGATACGCCGGTCATCGTTCTGACGGCGAATGCGCTTTCCGGGGCAAGAGAACGGTTCCTGGAAGAAGGCTTTCAGGATTATCTGTCAAAACCGATCGACACTGCGAAAATGGAAGAAGTACTGATGCATTACCTTCCGCCTGAAAAAGTGAAGGTGTCGAGAAGCGGCAGCGGAAAGGGGGCGAAGGCATGAATCTGTTTCACTTGTTTGATGTGTCTGCGTTTCATCTGACTGCGATTGTTGTACTGGTTTCGGCCATTGTCTTTACCATGCTGCAGAAACACACAGATCGGCCACAGAATAAACTGTTTATCGCAGCGGTTTTGTCTTTGATCCTGCAATGTGTATTCGATATTATCGTCATGCAAGCCTGCTTACAGGTTGAAAAGAGTGAGACAGCGCGTGTGCTTCAAAAGATAGGCGATTTCGGCTATTTCATGCTGCACACGTTACTGCCGATCCTGCTATTATTCTATGCGCTGTTTGTTACGCGGCGTTATTACCGGTACAACAATCTCCAGCGGGTCATCGGCCTGATCCCGATCGTGATCGCAGAATTTATGGTATTGACGAATCCCTTCTTGGGCCTGACGTGGGGATATGATGCAGAAGGTCATTTTGAACGGCATTGGGGAGAAGTGGTCATATATCTTGTAAGCCTGATCTACTTTGCATCAGCTATGGGAATCCTATTATTCCGGTGGCATGCCATCACACGGCGCCGGACAATGATGCTGACCTTTGCGATCGTTTGCGTCCTCTCCGGTATCGTCATCCAGATGCTGTTACCCGGGGTAATGGTCGAGCTTTTTGGCGAAGCGGTTGCAATCCTTGCGATCATGATCGCGGTGGAGTACGACGAGGACCTTCTGGATTCTTCCACAAACATCAACAACCGCATAGCTCTGATCCAGGATCTGCGCGCTTCGTTTGAAATGGATGTGGAGTTCTTTGCAATTTCTGTCCAGTTCCAGAATCTGGAGCTATTACGGCGGTTTCGGAATGTATCCAGCCAGGAACTGATCATCGAACTGGCGGAAACCTTAAAGAAGGTCTGCCCGCGCTATCTGATCTACCGCGCCACGCCCGCCTCATTTCTGGTCCTTTTGGAGCGGACTGATCGTGCAGGCGCCAGAGCGATGGCGGAGCGCATCAAAAATCAACTGCTCATGGATTGGAGCGCGGATGAGAAAGGGATCGATCTCAAATTCCAGCTGATCCTGTCAGAAGCGCCGAAAGAGCTGGCACGGCCAGAAGATGTTATCCTGATGAGCGAAAGCATGCTGCCTGATAAAGAAGAGTGCGTGGTCCTGGAAGGGCAGGATCTGAACGGAATCTTTGAACAGGCAAAGCTTTCCGAGATCCTGCGTCGCGGCATTACGGAACACAATTTCAAAATGGTCTATCAATTGATCTATTCCGCGGACCGGCGCAAGATCGTAGCCGCAGAGGCATTACTGCGTCTCCATGATCCGGAGATCGGAGATGTCTACCCGAGTGTATTCATACCGGTGGCAGAACGGATCGGGATCATCCGAAAACTCGGGGAATATGCATTGTGTGAGGTTTGTGAGTTCTTGCAGTCGGAGACCCCGCATCGCCTTGGCATACGGTTTGTCGGCGTCAACCTTTCCATTATCCAATGTACGAATCCGGATTTCGTTTCCCAGGCCAGTGAGATCGTCCGGAGATATGGGATCAGACCGGAATGGATCTGTTTTGAGATTTCAGAGACGGCGGCGGCAGTAGATTACCGGCTGCTTTCTGAAACCATTAGGCAGCTGAAGGATCTCGGATTCCTGTTTTCGATGGATGGATACGGAGCAGGTTATGCCAATATGTATTCCATTTTCTCGATGGATTTTGACCTGATCAAGCTGGATCGCAGCCTCCTTTATTCCGCGGAAGAATCGGAGGAGGGGAAGGTTGTCCTCAAAAGCAGTGCCCAGATGATCCACGATCTGAACCGGAAGGTGGTCGTGATCGGGCTGGAAAAAGAAGCACATCTGGCGGAGGTTGCAACATTCCCGGTGGATTATCTGCAGGGCAATTATTTCTCCGCAGCAGAGACGAAAGAAGAACTGGCAGCCAGAAACGTCCTTTAACTTGCACACAATAGAGCGTTTGATTATAATAAGGATTGATCATCGGCTGGAAGAAGAGGAAGGAAGTTATGACACCGAAATCAGACGTACAAGTCATCATCGGAGGAAAAGTGATTACGTTGTCGGGGTATGAAAGCCCTGAATATCTCCAGAAAGTGGCTGCGTATATCAACAACAAGATCCGTGAGCTAGACCATGTGGACGATTACCGGAAGTTTTCACCGGATATGCGTTCCACACTGCTCGAACTGAATATTGCGGACGACCTGTTTAAGGCACGGAGTCAGAGTGAGAAGCTGGAAAAAGAATTGGAAGAACGAGACCGCCAGATCTACGATCTGAAGCATGATCTGATCAGCAGCCAGATCAAAGCGGAATCAGATGAAAAGAAACGGCGGGATCTGGAGAACGAAAACAAAGAACTCCTGCTGAACAAGGCAAAACTCGAGGCGACACTGGAAGATGCGCTCCTCGGAAAAGTCACCAACAAAAAAGAACTGAAGTAGATCAAAAGAGTGTCGAAAGACACTCTTTTGTTTGAGGGATATATGACGTGAAAACCATGGAAGTGTTGGCACCGGCGGGATCATATGACGCACTTATCGCAGCCGTAAACGCAGGGGCAGATGCCGTCTACTGCGGCGGAAACCGCTTCGGTGCAAGAGCCTACGCCGAAAACTTCACAGAGGAACAGCTCCTTGCCGCAATGGACTATGCGCATCTCAAAGGTGCCAAAGTCTATCTGACGGTCAATACCTGTCTGAAAAACAGAGAGCTGGAAGAACTTCCTGCTTATTTGATGCCGTATTATCGTGCAGGGCTTGATGCGGTACTGGTGCAGGATTTCGGGGTGTTGTCTCTGATCAGAGAAGTTTTTCCTGATCTCCCTGTTCATGCCAGCACACAGATGAATATTACCAGTGCGCATGGAGCAGCATTTCTGCAGTCCTTAGGGTTGCAGCGCGTGGTGCTTGCAAGAGAGCTTTCGCTAAAAGAAATCCATACGATCCATGAATCGACGCCGATCGAACTGGAGGTTTTTGTGCATGGCGCGCTATGCTATTCGTATTCGGGGCAATGTCTGATGAGCAGCATGTTCGGCGGCAGAAGCGGGAATCGCGGAAGGTGCGCCGGCACGTGTAGGCTGCCATATCAGCTTGATTGGCAACAGAAGCCCGGATACCCGCTCAGCCTGAAAGATCTGTGTGCGGCGTCTTTCCTGCCGGCGCTGCAGGAAGCGGGGGTGCGTTCCTTAAAGATCGAGGGAAGGATGAAGTCTGTTTCTTATACCGCAGGCGTTACAAAGATCTATCGGGAATTGGTGGATCTTCTGGAGGAGAATGGGGCAGAGGCGTACGCTGTTTCAAAGGAACAAAGGGAGCGCCTTCTTGCATACGGAAACAGGAGCGGCTTTACAAACGGTTTTTTTGAGGTACGAAATGATCCCGGTATGCTGACAAAGGATTCTCCAAGCCACCATAAGGAGACTGCGCAGACCGAGCAGGATGCTTTTGGCAAAGGAAAAGACGACGGGAAACTCCTTTCAAGACAAAAACTGCCGATCATCGGAGAAGCGGTATTTTCGATCGGCAGGCCGATGCAGCTTACAATCGGACTGGGAGAGAGGACGGTACTGCAAACAGGTGCAGTCTGCGAGAAGGCCACAAACCGGCCGACCTCCGAAAAAGAACTCAGAGAAAAACTCCTTGCGACGGGAGACACGGTTTTTTCCTTTGAAAGGCTGACCCTGACGGCAGACAGAGATGTGTTTGTGCCGCTGCGGGAATTGAAGAAATTGCGGCGGAACGCGCTGATCAAGATGCAGGAAGAACTCCTGAAAGATAAAAGACGTGATACGGCCGCAGAGATACGCATAAACAACGGAAAAATCAGCAGTCCCAAGCAATTGTGCGAGGAAACGCATCCGGTGATGCCGACGACGGTTTCCGCCTTGGTAAGCCTCCGGGAGCAACTTGCTCCTGTGCTCAAGGCGTCACAGATCACCACTGTGATCCTGGACAGCTTTCTTTATGAACGTAACGGTTTTTGCGCGAAGTTGAAACAGGACATCGACACCTGCCACGAAAACGGGAAGCATGTAGTCTATGCCATGCCGTATATCATCCGGCAGGAGAATGCCGCCTTTTATGAAAGTATCCGGGAGCATTTCCTTGCGTTGCCGCTGGATGGCGTTTTAGTACGTGATTATGACGGGATGGGGTTGCTTGACGCCTTTTCCTATCCGAAAGATAAGATCCGTCTCGATGCCGGACTCTATACGTACTCCGACAAAGCGGGAGATGCCTTTTCGGACCTCGGCTATGTGCATCAGACTTTGCCTGTCGAGCTAAACGAAAAAGAGCTTTTGCACCGTTCGGCTGCGCATACAGCCTGGATTGTCTATGGAAGACTGCCGCTCATGGTGACGGCAAACTGTATTCATAAGACGGCACACGGCTGTGATCACAAAAAAACGGAAACGCTGCTGATTGACCGCAGGAAGAAAGTGTTTCCGGTGCGATCGGATTGTACGGATTGTACCAATTTGATCCTAAATGCAGACATTCTGGATCTGACGGCAGAGAAAGAGATGATGAAAAGACTCTGCCCGGAAGAGATCCGCTATCAGTTTACGACCGAAGATGCAAAAGAGACCGCGCAGGTGCTTCGCGGAGAACGTTCTGGACAGGGTGAAAAGAATGCCTATACCAGAGGGCATTTCAAACGGGGTGTGGAGTAAGTATGACCGGTGTCTTTATTCAGACAGCCAAATATTTGATGATCGCGCTGATCATCACCTATACGGTGCAAAGCTTTCTTGTTTTTTTTCGGCATCATGCTGAGAACGTGAAGCGCATCCTTTTTAAAGAGCAGATGGTGCTGATCTATCTGTTTCTTTCGCTCGGCTTTTTATCCATGACAGCATACACGGACGACAGGCAGATCCTAGTACTGTTCGGTTTTACGCTTGGCGTCATAACGCTGATCCAACTTGTCTATCGTCTGATCTATGTACACGGCTCGGTTTTGCTATGCAACCATATGTGCATCTTGTTTGGAACCGGGATGCTCGTTCTGACCCGGTTGGATCAGGCGCAGGCAGCGAGGCAGCTTGTGATCGGCGCTGTTTCCATCGGCATCACGGCTTTTTTTCCATATCTGATGTTCAAAAAACAGGATACATTCCGTAAGTGGAAATTGGTGTATCTCATTGTGTCCGCAGGACTTCTCTTGCTGGTGCTCCTTGCGGGAAAGACGAGCTACGGCGCCAAGATCTCCGTTTCCATCGGAGGCATCAGCATCCAGCCGGTGGAGCTTGTGAAGCTTCTCTATATATTCTTTCTGGCTGCTGTGTATTATGAAAAGCAGACACTTCGGATCGCGATATTTGCAGGCGGATGTACCGTGGCATTTCTTTTGATTCTGGCGGCGGCAAGGGATCTTGGGGCAGCGCTGATCTTTTTTGTGATCTATGTCGGGATGACATATGCCGTTTATCGGAAATGGGTGTTGCTGCCTGCCGCGGCAGGGATTGTGGTGGTGGCAATGATCGGTGCGGGAAAACTGATCGGTCATGTCAGCAACCGGATCATTGCATGGAAAAATCCGTTAAGTGCGATTGACGATCAAGGCTATCAGATCAGTCAGTCATTGTTTGGTATCGGGACAGGCAGTTGGATGGGATCCGGACTTTTCATGGGTCGGCCGAAATCTATCCCTGTGGTTTCCAAGGACTTCATTTTTTCTGCGATCTCTGAAGAACTAGGCGCGATCGTTGCGATCTGCGTGATCCTGATCTCGCTGTCGACGCTGCTTTTATTTTTCCGCATGGCAAAATCGATGCAGGATCCGTTTTATCGGTGGGTGTCTCTTGGAATGGGGATTTGCTATGGGTTTCAGGTATTTCTCACGATCGGCGGCTGTATCAAACTGATCCCGTCCACCGGCGTCACGTTCCCGCTTGTCAGCTATGGCGGGAGTTCCCTGCTTGTCACATTTACAATGTTTGCACTATTGGAAAGTTTTTATATCACGACCAAAAAGAAGGACAGCCGATGAAGTTTTGGAAATTTCCGAAAAAGAAGTACCAGCAGAAAGAACTGTCGGTACTGACCATATTGTTCGCGGCAGCGTTCCTCGCGTTGATCGTCTATCTTGTGGTTTTTCTCGCTTTTGAAAGCGAGAGTTTTATCAACAATCCTTACAATAAACGGATCGATGCGCTGTCCGAAAAAACGATCCGCGGCTCGATCTATGCAAACGATGGTACGGTCCTGGCTTATTCAACCAATGATGAAGTTACGAATGAGGAACATCGGATCTATCCGTATGCAAATCTCTATGCGCATGTTGTCGGGTTTCCGGTCAACGGTAAAATGGGTGTGGAAAGTGTGACCAATTTTGAACTTCTGCACAGCCACAGCAACGTGGGAGAACGCCTAAAACATGCTTTTACGGGAGAGAAGAACATCGGAGACGGGATTGTGACGACACTGGATCCGACAGTTCAGGATGCAGCCTATCAGGCGCTCGGGAACTATCGTGGTGCGATCGTAGTTCTTGAAGTATCCACCGGAAGAATCCTTGGAATGGTGAGCAAGCCGGATTTTGATCCGAACTACATTTCGGAGACGTTTTCGATCCTGGCGGAAGACAACGAGTCTGCGACGCTTCTGAACCGCGCAACACAGGGACGCTATGCCCCGGGTTCTACGTTTAAACTCCTCACGACGTTGGAATATATCCATGAAAATCCGAAGGATTATGAGGACTATCGGTATACCTGTACCGGGAAGTTTCGTTCGGACGGAAAGGAGATCCACTGCTTTCATAATAAAGCGCATGGCGATGAGGATCTCGTGGATTCCTTCACCAACTCCTGTAACACGTCGTTTGCGTCACTCGGGTTGACGCTGGATACAAAAGAGCTGACGCAGATTTGTAACAAGGCGCTCTTTAATCAGAAAGTACCGTTTGACCTGCCGACAGAGAAGAGTTATTTTACGCTGGCTTCCGATGCATCGGATGCCGAGATCATGGAGACCGTGATCGGTCAGGGAAAGACGCTTGCGACACCGCTGCAGATGACACTGATCACAGCGGCTGTGGATCGCAGCGGGAAGGCGCCGCGGCCTTATGTGATCGACCGTGTCGTGAATGATGAAGGACGGTTTGTAAAATCGCTTGCCACGGAAGGGACGATCTCTGTCATGAGTGCGGAAGATGCATCACTCCTCAAAGCTTATATGCGGGACGTCGTGACGGACGGGACCGGAAGAGCCCTAAATACCGATGCATATACGGCATACGGGAAAACAGGGACAGCAGAATACAATGCAGCAGGGGACTCCCATGCCTGGTTCATCGGATTTGCAAACCAGCCGGGGAAGGAAGACATTGCGATCGCCGTGATCATGGAAGGAGCCGGGTCAGGGAGCAGTTTTGCGGCGCCGGCAGCGAAGACCGTGTTCGATAGTTATTATTTGAAATAGGCATGGCACTTTTGCCCGCGTACAACTCCTTGCAACCAAACCTTTTTTACGGTATACTGAACACAAGTTTTCACCATACCGAGGAGGTTGCGCGATGATTGAGGCAACGAGTTGTGGCGGTGTGGTAATTTTTCGAGGAAAGATACTGGTGCTGTACAAAAACTACCGGAACCGCTATGAAGGCTGGGTTTTGCCGAAAGGGACGGTGGAAGAGGGCGAAGAACACCCGGAGACAGCGCTCCGCGAAGTGAAGGAAGAGTCCGGTGTGTCGGCGACCATCATGAAATACGTCGGAAAGAGCCAGTATACCTTTCAGGTACCGGAAGACATCGTGGAGAAGGACGTGCATTGGTACCTGATGATGTCGGACAGTTATTACAGCAAACCGCAACGGGAAGAATATTTCGTGGATTCCGGATACTATAAGTATCATGAAGCATATCATTTGCTGAAGTTTGCAAATGAAAAACAGATTTTGGAAAAAGCATACAGTGAGTATATCGAGATGAAACGCAATAACCTTTGGGGTTTTCGCAGAAGATAAAGGATGAAGCAAAAGGACATCTTGTGGCTCAAAGAACTGTATCTCGGGCCATCCGTAAAAGAAAAAGAAAAGCAGATCAAAAGGCAGCTGTTCAAACGCCCACTGCAGGCGGACTTGCAGGTGCTCATGATCTCACAGTCCAAAGAGGAGCAGATTGAGATACTTCCTGCCGTCTTGTTCCGACAAAAACATTTTCCCGCATTGCAATGGCATATTCTCGGACTCGCCGGTGGAAGAGAAGAAGCATTCTCTCTGGTGCAGACGATCGCGGAAGAGACGTATATTGCGACCGGCGATTGTGATATGAAGACTTATCTGCTGAATAAGGAATATCAAAAGAAAGGCTGATTTTTCAGAGCAGGAGATTCAAACGCCTATGATCGTATTAAAAATCCTTTTGATCCTGCTGCTGGTGTTTGCGGGACTCCTTTTTCTGATCCTTTTCTTTCCGCTTCATTACTCGATCCACGGCAAGTCCAACGGGACATGGAATATTTACGCTGACGTGACATGGCTTTTCTATTTTGTGTTCGTGAGAGCCCATGTGGATCTGGAAGACAAAACGCCAAAGGTAGTCCTACGTGTGCTCGGTATACCGATCACGCTGTATCCGAGGAAAGAAAAGAAGCCGAAGAAGGACAAAAAGGCAGCAAAGACGCAGCCTGCCGTAGAAGTGAAACCGGATCAAAAAGCCGCCGAAGCCTCCCCGGAGACAGATGCCGAAGAGTTCTCTGCGGACGCGGACGCAGGCAAGAATGGCAAAAAGAAAAAGAACCTGATCGAGAAGATTAAGAAACTGCCGACATTGCTATCGAAGATCCATACCGAGGTGCTGGATCCGCATAACAAAGAAGCGGTAAAACATATGATCGCAGAGGTCAAAGGGATCATGTCCCATTACAAGCCGCGTCGGATTCGGACAAACCTTGTTTTTTCTACGGGAGATCCGTCGACAACCGGCAAACTGATCGGTGGGCTTTCGCTGGCACCTCTGATCTATGAAAAAGGAAATCGGATTGTACCGGATTTTACGGCGGACAAGGCTTACATCGAAGGAAAATTCAAGATCACCGGACATGTGATTTTGTTTTTCGCACTGGCTGCGGCAGTGCGGCTGATCATGGATCGGAATATCCGCAGACTGATCAAGCATGTGAAAACCCTTAAGGGATAATTGTTGAAGGAGGACACTCATGTCAGAAAACAAATTTCAAGAAACAGTTAATGCGCTTTTTCAGGGAATGGACGGGTTTATCTCGACTAAGACCGTCATCGGGGAACCGATGCATGTGGAAAATACGATCATTATTCCGCTCGCAGATGTCTCCTTTGGTGTCGGTGCCGGTGTGTTTGCAAAGGAACAGAATGACAACGGCGGCGGCGGACTGGGCGGTAAGATCCAGCCGACAGCACTTTTGATCATTCAGGACGGAACGACGAAGCTGGTCAGCATCCACAATCAGGGAGCATTAAATAAGGTAATGGATCTGGTGCCGGATCTCATCAACAAGTTTACCGGTAAGAGTGAGCAGTCGATCAACGTGGAGAAGGCGCAAGGACCGGACGAGGAAGAGTAAAGATTAGATGACATACGAAAAACCGTCGCAAATCGCGACGGTTTTTTCATGCTTTTCATAAAAATGAAAGATCCGTATTAAGCGCGTTCTACTTTGCCGGACTTCAGACACTGCGCGCAAACATAAAGCCTTTTCGGGGTACCGTTTACTTTGCAACGGACAGACTTGATGTTGGACTTCCAGATATGATTGGATCTTCTATGAGAATGGCTCACGTTATTACCGAAATGTGCGCCTTTTCCGCAAATTGCACATGCTGCCATCGTGTCACCTCCTTGCTCATTTTCCCTTTTTCGAACCTGCAACGTTATCAATATACCAGATAGAATACGGTATTGCAAGAAATTTTTTCCTAATGTATAATGTTTGTTGTTTATGGAGGGAGACTGATGAAGGGTATCATAGAGAATGAATACGGGAAAGTGCTGATCGATCCGGATGTGATCGCGACCTACGCAGGGTCTGTGGCGGTCGGGTGCTTCGGAATTGTCGGCATGGCGGCGATCAACGTCAAGGACGGACTTGTAAAACTGTTGAAGAAGGACTATCTGTCTCACGGGATCAATGTTTCGATCGGGGAGGACGGTAAGATCACCATTGACTTTCATGTGATCATTGCATATGACGTAAATATCATCACCGTGACAGATAATCTGACACATACGGTGAAGTATAAGGTAGAAGCTTTTACGGGCATGCAGATTGACAAGATCAATGTGGTCGTAGAAGGTCTGCGCCTGATTGATTAGGGAGGACGAAGCATTGGCTATCACAACGATTGATGCGGCTCTGCTTCAGAAGATGTTCCTTGCAGGCGCAAAGAATCTGGAAGCAAAAAAAGAATGGATCAATGAATTAAACGTGTTTCCGGTACCGGATGGCGATACCGGGACCAATATGACGATGACCATCATGTCGGCGGCAAAGGAAGTGGCAGCGCTTTCCGATCATTCCATGGAGTCGCTCTGCAAGGCGATTTCTTCGGGATCTCTGCGGGGGGCAAGAGGAAACTCCGGCGTGATTTTGTCACAGCTCCTGCGCGGCTTTACAAAAGTCGTGAAAGAACAGAATGAATTGGACGTGGAGGTCCTTTCGGAAGCCTTTGAAAAGGCGGTTGCAACGGCTTACAAAGCGGTCATGCAGCCCAAGGAAGGGACGATCCTGACGGTTGCAAAGGGAGCCAGCGAGAAAGCAAAGCAGTTGCTGGAGGAAACGGATGACCTTACTGTTTTTATAGACGGCGTCATCAAGGAAGCGGAATATGTGCTCAGCAAAACGCCCGATATGCTGCCGGTATTGAAACAGGCAGGGGTTGTGGACTCGGGCGGCCAGGGCCTTGTGGAAGTTCTGAAGGGGGCCAGAGATGCCTTCCTCGGGAAAGAGATCGATTATACCGTTGAGGGTGCGTCGGAGGGCGGCGCAACGCTCCAGAAGATCACGGCGGAGACCGAGGCGGAGATCCGATTCGGGTATTGTACGGAATATATCATCGTACTGAACCGGCCGTTGAAGGACAGTGAAGAAGATGAGTATCGCCAGTTCCTGGAATCCATCGGCGATTCCATCGTACTTGTGGCGGATGATGATATCGTGAAAACGCATGTCCATACCAATGAACCGGGCGTAGCTCTGACGAAAGCCCTCACTTTCGGCTCTCTCAGCAAGATCAAGATCGATAATATGCGTGAGGAGCATCAGGAGAAGCTGTTCAAGGAAGCGGAAAAACAGGCTGCCATTGAGGCGGCGGAGAAGAAAAAGAAGTCCTCCGCAAAGGAGTGGAAGGAAGTCGGTTTTATCGCGGTCTCTATCGGAGACGGTCTCAACCAGATCTTCCGGGAGCTTGGGGTGGATTACATCATTGAGGGCGGACAGACCATGAATCCCAGCACGGAGGACATCTTAAATGCCGTGGATCATGTCAATGCCAAAACGATCTTTGTTTTACCAAACAATAAAAACATCATTTTGGCTGCGGAACAGGCGACGCACCTATCCGATGACAAGAACCTTGTCGTGATCCCGACTAAGACGATCCCGCAGGGGATTACAGCGTTGATCAATTATGCGGAGGGGATTTCGCCGGAAGAGAATCAGGAACGGATGACAAGCGAGCTTTCCTCCGTGAAAACCGGTCAGGTGACCTACGCTGTACGGGACACCGAGATTGACGACAAGAAGATCAACCAGGGCGATTATATGGGCATCGGAGACAAGACGATCCTCTCCGTCGGTACGGATCTGGAAGAGGTCGTGATCGCCATGGCAAAGGAAATGGTGGACGAGGACTCGGGCATGATCTCCATTTATTATGGAGAAGAGGTGACCGATCAGGCGGCAGACGCCTTGACGGAGAAATTGACCGAGGCTTTTCCGGATCTTGAGATCGAACTCAATAACGGCGGGCAACCGATCTATTACTATATTCTGTCTGTGGAGTAACGCATGATGCGCTCAACGGATCCGATCCGCACCATCAAAGGGGTCGGTGCAAAAACCGAAGAACTGTTGAATGGCATGGGAGTATACACCGTTGGTGATATACTCTCTTATTTTCCGCGGGACTATCGCATTATGCCGGATCCTGTCAAGATTGCAGATGTCAAAGAAAATGCCATGAATGCAGTTCTGGCACGTACCGCCAACACTCCGCGTACCAGAAGAGGACGGCGCGTTTCCGTCACCGTCTGTAAAGCCTCGGATGGGATCAGAGAGATCGAACTGGTCTGGTTTCGTATCCCTTATGTCAAAAATATGCTGACCCCAGGGAAGAATCAGATCTTCTACGGGAAAGTCATACGGCGAGGCGGGAATCTCGTCATGGAACAGCCGGTGATCTATACACTCGACAGCTACGCGGCACTGACCGGACGGCTTTTGCCGGTGTATGCGCTGACCAAAGGGATTTCAAACGGCGCGATCCAAAAGATCTTAGGTCAGATCCTGCCGGAAGAGCCTGCGTTCCCCCAAGACCCTTATCCGGAGGATCTTCGCGAGCGTCAAGAGATCCTGCCGCTCTCGGATGCAATCCGTACCATGCACAGTCCCCGCGATATGGAGGCGCTATCCATCGCGCGAAGGCGGCTTGCGTTTGATGAGTTTTTTGAATTTCTGCTCGGCATGCAGTATCTGAAAGGGGCCGGCGAGAAAGATCCGAACCGGTTTTCTTTTGCAGACCGCGCATTTTTAGAGGATCTCCTTTCAAAGCTTCCTTATGAACTGACGGAAGCGCAAAAAAGAGTGTTGAAAGAAACAACGGAAGACATGCGATCAGATACGCTGATGCAGCGCCTGGTCCAGGGAGATGTGGGTTCCGGGAAAACGGTGATCGCGTTTTTACTCATGGCGTGGTGCAGTAAAAGCGGTTATCAGTCCGCACTAATGGCACCGACCGAAGTGCTCGCTAAACAGCACTATGAGACCATACAATCGTATTTAGCATTGTGCGGTCTGTCATTTCCGGTTATTCTGTTGACAGGTTCCATGAGTGCGAAAGAGAAGCGTACGGCGTATGAAAAGATGCAAACCGGCCCGGATGCACTCGTGATCGGAACGCATGCATTGATCCAGAAGAAAGCGGTATTCTCATCGCTTGCGCTTGTGATCACGGACGAGCAGCATCGTTTTGGTGTGAAACAGCGGGAGGCGCTTTCCAAAAAGGGAGACAAGCCGCATTATCTTGTGATGAGCGCGACGCCAATCCCACGGACACTTGCGATCATTTTGTTCGGAGACCTCTCAATCTCGGTGATCGACACCCTGCCTGCAGACCGCATTCCGATCAAGAATTGCGTTGTGGGACCGTCCTATCGGCCGACGGCATGGCAGTTTTTGCAAAAGGAGGTCGCTGCAGGGCATCAGTGTTATGTGATTTGTCCGCTTGTGGAGGCAACGGAGCAGACGGAAGCAGAAAATGTGGCGGATTATGCGGCGCGGCTCTCGGAGGCGCTGCCGGATCACATCCGTATCGCGACACTCCACGGACGTATGAAAGCAGAAGAGAAGGACCGCGTGATGGAGGCATTTTTGCAGAAAGAAGCGGACATCCTGGTTTCCACGACTGTGGTGGAGGTCGGCGTGAATGTGCCGAATGCCACCGTGATGCTTGTAGAGAATGCAGAGCGGTTCGGCCTGTCGCAGCTCCATCAGTTACGAGGTCGCGTCGGCAGGGGAGATGCGCAGTCGTATTGCATTTTTATGAGCACGAGAGATGACGAAAAAACAAATGAACGGTTGTCGGTCTTAAACCATTCCAATGACGGCTTCTATATCGCTTCGGAAGATTTAAAACTTCGCGGACCCGGCGACTTCTTAGGGATCCGGCAAAGCGGTGTGCTCGACTTTCAGATTGCAGATGTGTATCAGGATGCACCGTTGCTTTCTAAAGCCCAGAAAGAGGTAAAGGACTTGGTCGAAGCGGATCCGGATCTTTCGGATCCCGCGCATGTATTGATCAAACAAAGACTGGATGCAGTCATACAAAAACAACTGGAGGGACTCAATTTATAATGATTACGGATGGATTCAATAAAGACGCAAAACCATTGATGGGACCGGAGGACTTCTATGGGGCGGCAAAGCATCTGTGCGATTGCTGTATCGTGACATTTTCCAACAGGATCGCGGAAGCGGTGCTGCAGGAATTTCCGCATGAAAAGGTCGGGAGGATCAAGGATGCCAACGGCGGACGTCCGATCTATCTGCTGGAGCATGAAGGGAAGCGCTATGCATTCTATCTTTCCAGAATCGGGGCGGCATTGGCTGCGACGGACTTGATCGATGCAAATCATCTGACAGGTGTGACGCAGTTTGTCTTTTTCGGCTCTGCGGGAAGTCTGAATGAAGCGGAGACGATCGGGAAGTATGTGTTGCCGACGGAAGCGTACCGGGATGAGGGAATGTCTTATCATTATGCGGCGCCGTCAGACTATATCAAGATCCGTGAGAGTGATCGGCTCGCAGAGATCTTTCGAGACTTAGACCTCCCCTATGTGCAGAGCCGTGTCTGGACCACGGATGCTTTCTATATGGAAACACAAGAGAAATTAAAGGCGCGCCAGGAGGAAGGGTGTCTTGCTGTCGAGATGGAGGCGGCCGGTGTACAGGCGGTTTGCGACTATTATGGGTTCTCCTACTATGTCTTCCTGATGACGGGAGACGTCTTGGATGTACAGGATTATGATATCGGAACGCTCTGGGCGGTCAATCATTTTACGCAAAACTTCCATGTTGCGCTGCGCATCGCGGAGCGGCTCAATCCTCCACAAGCGTGAGACCGGATAGAGACGGGCTGACTGTCATCGAATAGTTGGTATAGTAGATCACATACCCCGGCGGCGTGCCGGGGGTTTTTTTGACATCTTTGCGCTGGAGATAATCCACCTCCACCTTTTCGCTCTGCTTGCCGCGGGAGTAAAAGGCAGCCAACGCTGCCGCCTCTTCATAGGCACGATCGGGAACCTCTTTCCCGCCTGTGCGGAGGATCACATGCGAGCCCGGCATTTTCTTGGCATGAAACCAGAGATCTTTGCTGTTGGCAATCTTAAAGGTCAGTTCATCATTCTGGAAGTTATTTTTGCCGACATAGAGATCAAAGCCGTCTGAGGAACGGTAATGATAGGGGCGGCTTGTGACCTTTGCTTTTTTATCCGTACTTTTCCTGCGGAGATATCCGGATTCCACCAGTTCTGCGCGGATCGGCACGAGATCGGCCTCTGTTTCCGCGAGGTCAAGAGACATCAAGATCGATTCCAGATGGGACTTCTCGGTTTCCGTTTCCTGCAGCTGTGTCGTTAATGCTTCATAGGTACGTTTCAGCTTCTGATAGCGTGCATAATAACGCTGTGCATTGTCTGTAGGAGAGAGCGTCGGATCGAGCGGGATCGTCACTTCCTTGCCGGTATTGTAATCTTCGGTCACAAAGGTGTGGTCGCCTTCTTTGATCTGATAGGAATAGGCGGTCAACAGCTCCCCATAGGTACGGTATTTCTCGCGTTTATCGGTATCGGAAAGCTGCGTGCGCTGAAGATCATATTTTTTCACGGTGCGCTCATAGATGGTGGTCACGATGTGCCTTAAATCCGCGGATTTCTGACGGATACGCGTATAGGCGGCCTTTGCGGCGTAGAAATATTGCAGAAGTTCGGACATAGTATCGAACGGTTTCTCTGCACAATCGGGATAACATGTGAGCGGCAGAGCGGAAAATTCCACCGGAATGCCGTCTTTTTCATAAACAACCGGGGAAAATGCTTTTTCACGGATTTTTTTCATGGTCTGTAAAAAACAGTGGGCAAGCCGGTTTTCTTCCTCCGAGGAGAGCGCTTCTATTGGGCGATCGGGATCGACATCAGCACGGCAGCAGACATCATTTGCGATAACAGGACTGATGCCGGTAAAGGAGGTATAGATCGCTTTGGCAAGCGGGACGGGCGCTGATTTGATCTTTTCCAGAAAAACCGCAGGATCTGCCAAGGTCGGATCAGCTTTTTGCATGGTCTCAGGGATGAAATAGGTGCGTCCCGGAAGGACTTCTCGTACCGAACTCACCTGCGCGGAAATGTGCTTGATGCTGTCTAAGATCTTGTCAGTATCATCGCAAAATATGATATTGCTGTGCTTGCCCATAAGTTCCACAATGAGGCGTTTTTCCCGCAGATCGCCGAGTTCGTCCAGATGCTGGATCGTAAAGATTAAGATACGCTCTAAAGAGGGCTGCGTAATGGAGACGATACGTCCCGAACCGATATGCTTTCTGAGGAGCATGCAAAAATTCGGGGCTGTCTGTGGTGAGGGTTTGTTACGATCCGTCAGATAGAGCAGAGGGAGGGAGGCATTGGCAGAGATCAAGAGCCTCTTTTGCATAGAGTTTCCCTTGCAGGTGATCAAAAGCTCATCCGGCTCCGGCTGTGCAATCTTTGTGATGTGCATCCCCGTTAGATTCTTTTTCAGTTCTTCACGCAGTCCTGCGACTGCGATCCCGTCGAATGCCATTGCCCTGTTCCTTTCCCCGTGATTGTTTGACTTCACGCTGTTTTTCCATTATACTATCATAGGTGGTAAAGGAGAAAAAGGGGTTTTCTTATATGATTAAAAGTATGACCGGTTTCGGCCGTGAAGAATTGCTGGAAAACGACCGCAAGATCTCTGTTGAGATTAAGGCCGTGAATCACCGTTATCTGGATCTCAATATCCGCATGCCGAAGAAACTGGCACCGCTGGAGTCGCATGTGCGTTCCGTATGCAAGGAGTACATGGAGCGCGGGAAGGTCGATATTTACATCGGCTATGAGGATTATTCCGATGCGGACAGTACGCTGAAGTACAATGATGCGCTTGCATCCGAATATCTCGGGTATCTACATGAGATCAGCGAAAAGCACAATCTCGAGTTTGACGTCAGAGCGAGTACGATCGCGCGCCTCCCCGATGTTTTCGTGCTCGAGGACAAAAATGTCGACGAAGACGAACTCTGGCAGATGCTGGAGAAGCCGGTTCGCGGTGCGGCTTCGAAATTTGCAGAGTCCCGCGCAAAAGAAGGGGAAAACCTGAAAAATGACCTCTGTGGGAAGCTTGATACGATGAAGGCTTTTGTGGAGGAGATCGAAGCACGTTCGCCGCAGATCATAGAGGAATACAAAGCGTCTTTACGGGAAAAAGTTGAAGATCTCCTTGCGGATCACGCGGTGGATGAAAGCCGCATCGCCGCAGAAGTGACGATCTACGCCGATAAGATCTGCGTAGATGAAGAACTCGTCCGGTTAAAGAGCCATATCGATGCCATGAGGAAAGAACTGGAAAAAGGTGGTGCCATCGGACGGAAGCTTGATTTTATTGCGCAGGAGATGAACCGCGAGGCGAATACGATCCTCTCCAAAGCCACGGATCTGGCGGTTTCCGATGCGGGGATCGAACTGAAGACCAATATCGAAAAAGTGCGGGAACAGGTGCAGAACGTTGAGTAGACTCTTAAATATCGGATTCGGTAATCTCATCAACACTGCGCATATCCTATGTGTCGTGACGCCGGATTCTGCGCCGGCCAAACGGCTGATCGCAAACGGCAAAGAAAAGGAAACCCTGATCGATGCCACACAGGGACGACGCACCAAGAGTGTGATCGTTACCACAGATGACCGCATAGTCTTATCGGCTTTGCAGCCGGATACGATCGCGGGCAGATTTCATGAGAAAGAGAAGATGCAGGATGAATGATCGCGCATTGCTTACGGTAATTTCCGGTTTCGCCGGATCCGGAAAAGGCTCCGCCATGAAAGGTCTCCTTGAGAAGTATCCGGACACCTATGCGCTTTCCGTTTCTGCGACGACGAGAGCGCCAAGACCCGGAGAAGTAGACGGACGTGAATATTTTTTTCTCTCGGATGAAGCGTTTGAAGAAAAGATCCGTGCCGGAGAGCTCCTGGAACACGCCGGCTATGTCGGGCATTACTACGGGACGCCGCGCGCTTATGTCGAAGAAAACCTCGCCAAAGGAAAAGACGTGCTGCTCGAGATCGAGATCCAAGGTGCGCTGCAGATCAAAAAAAAGTTTCCGTCGGCATGTCTCCTGTTTCTGACACCGCCCAACGCCGATGAGTTGAAAAGACGTTTGATCGGCCGGGGGACAGAAGACGAAGAGACTGTCAAAAAAAGGCTTTCACGCGCCGCCGAGGAAGCGGACGGCATGGAACAATATGATTATCTGGTGGTGAACGACAATCTGGAGGATTGTGTGGAGACCATCCACCGGATCATCCAATCCGAGAAAAACAAGGTATCAAGATGCCTTGATGAAATTCAATCTATACGGGAAGGCGTTCACGCTTTCTCTTGATGAGGAGGAAAGAAACATGATACATCCGTCGTATGTGGAACTGATGAAGGTGGTCAACCAGGATGCGGAGGTCGGTGAAGAGCCGGTGGTAAACAGCCGTTATTCCATCGTGATCGCAACAGCCAAAAGGGCACGTCAGATCGTAGCCGGGTCAGAACCGATGATCAGGGTTACGAAGAACCAGAAGCCGCTTTCCACGGCAGTGGAAGAGTTGTTTACCGGTAAGATCCATATCCTGCCGGAAGAAGAAGGCGTGGACGAAGAAGCTGTCATCTAAGCGATAAGGTGCCCACGGGGCACCTTGTTTTTCGAGTATGGGAAACATTTTTATCGTATCACTCGGTTGTGACAAAAACCGTGTGGATTCGGAATACATGATCGGAATGCTCTTAGCGGATCGGCATGTGCTCGTGGATGATCCCGCAGATGCAGATGTGATCCTGATCAATTCCTGTTGCTTTATCGGGGACGCGAAAGAAGAGAGCATCCAGACAATTTTAGAACTTGCGGCGTACAAAGAGACCGGGCGCTGTAAGGCGCTTGTTCTGACAGGCTGTCTTGCCGAGCGATATCGGGACGAGATCCCCAAAGAGCTTCCGGAAGTGGACGCATTGCTTGGCACCAATTCCTATGATGAGATCTGCCATGTGATCGACGAGGCGCTTCAAGGCGCACATCCTCGGATCTGCAAACCGCTGACGGGTTTTCCCGAAGTGCATGCAAAAAGAGTGAATACCACAGGCGGATATTATGCGTATCTGAAGATCGCGGAAGGCTGCGATAAGTGTTGTACGTATTGTGTGATCCCATCAGTTCGCGGTACCTATCGCAGCGTGCCGATCGAAAAACTGCTTCAGGAAGCGAAGCAGCTCGTTTCGGATGGCGCAAAGGAACTGATCCTTGTGGCGCAGGAAACGACGCTGTATGGGATCGATCTGTATGGGAAGCGGACATTGCCAAAGCTTTTGGATGAGTTGAACCAGATCCCCGAGCTGCAATGGATCAGACTCATGTACTGTTACCCGGAAGAGATCACGGACGAGCTTGTGGCGGCCATCAAGCGTAATGACAAGGTGTGCCATTATCTCGATATGCCGATCCAGCATGTATCCGACCGGATCCTGAAATGCATGGGACGGCGTACGACCAGAAAGGATCTTAGGGAGCGGATTGCGATGCTCCGGAGAGAGATTCCTGACATCTGCCTGCGGACAACCCTGATCTGCGGTTTCCCGGGGGAAACGGAGGAGAACCATCAGGAACTCCTTGCGTTTGTACGGGATATGCGATTTGAACGACTCGGGGCATTTTGCTACTCCGAGGAAGAGGGCACAAAGGCCGCCGAAATGCCTGGACAGATTAAAGAGGACGAGAAGAAACGCCGTCAATCCGAGATCATGGCGCTCTCCGAAGAATTGATCTTTGCAGAGAATGAAAAAAGGATCGGGGAGATACTGACGGTGCTTGTCGAGGGAAAACTGCCGGAAGAAAACGTCTATGTGGCCAGAACCTATCGTGATGCGCCGGAGATAGACGGATATTTGTTTTTCCCGTATGAAGGGGAACTGATCTCCGGGGAACAGAAGAAAGTCACTGTAACCGGAACCAATGAATATGATCTGATAGGAGAAGTATTATGAATCTGCCGAACAAATTAACGCTCTTACGCGTGATCCTGATCCCTTTTTTTGTGGTTTTCCTTCTGACAGATTTCGTGCCGTATCATTATTTGATCGCACTTGTGATCTTTATCGTCGCATCCCTTACGGATATGGCGGACGGTAAGATCGCAAGGAAATATAACCTGATCACAAATTTCGGGAAATTCATGGATCCGCTGGCGGATAAGCTTTTGGTATGCTCTGCGATGATCTGCCTGATACCGCTCGGGCAATTGGCGGCATGGATCGTGGTCATTATTATCGCAAGAGAGTTCATCATCAGCGGATTTCGCCTGATCGCAAGCGACAACGGTGTTGTGATCGCTGCCAGCTATTGGGGGAAGCTCAAGACGACCTTTCAGATGATGATGGTCATTGTGTTGATCCTGGAACTGCAATTCCCGAATGTTGTGTTTCACTGGCTCGGCGTTATCCTGACCTGGGTGGCATTGGCGCTCACGGTCATCTCGCTGATCGACTATATTGTCAAGAATAAAGATGTATTAAAGGAACAAAAATGAGGATCATAGCCGGAAGCAGACGCAGTCTCCCGCTGAAAACGATCGCGGGTACAGACACCAGACCCACCACGGATCGGATTAAGGAGACCCTCTTCAATATGCTGCAGGATGAGGTGCCGGGTGCTTACTTCCTGGATCTTTACGCAGGGAGCGGACAGATCGGGCTCGAAGCCTTGTCCAGAGGTGCATCTTTCGCGGTGTTTGTCGAAAACGTGAAAAGAGCAGCGGATTGTATCGCAGAGAATATCCGCTTTACAAAGTTTGAGGAGCAGTCGGATCTGATGCGGACGGATGCCGTCAGTGCGATTGCCCGTATGGAAGGACGATACACGTTTGATCTCATCTTTCTGGATCCGCCCTATGAGAGCGGTCAAGAAGTGCAGACGCTCCAATGTCTTGCCAGATCATCCGTATTGAAACCGGACACATTGATCATTGCTGAAGCGGCACTTTCGACGGATTTTTCCTTCGTTGAGAGTATTGGCCTTTCAATGGTACGACAGAAACAATACAAGACAAATCAACATGTCTTTTTCAAAAAGAGGAACCCCTTATGAAGAAACGTGCAGTCTATCCCGGGAGTTTTGATCCGCTCACAAACGGACACATGGATATCATCCAACGCGCTGCGAAAATTGTGGATGAATTGTATGTCGGCGTCCTGAACAACAGCGCAAAAAACTCGTTGTTTTCTCTGGATGAACGTGTTAGTATGTTAAAGGAAGAAACGGCGGGAATCCCCAATGTGGTGGTAGATTCCTTTGACGGGCTTCTCGTGGATTATATGCGCCGGATCGATGCGCAGATCATCATCCGCGGGTTACGAGCGATTTCCGATTACGAGTACGAGATCCAGATCGCGCAGACCAACCACAAAGTAAGTCCCGAAGTGGAAACCGTGTTTCTTACCACAAATCTTCAATATTCCTACTTGAGTTCCACGATCGTGAAAGAATTTGCTTCCTATGGGGGTGATATCTCGAACTTCGTGCCTGAACGGCTGGTGGAACGGATTTATGCGAAGTATGGGGTGAAGAAGAGTTAAGCAGATAGTTTTATGAATGGCGTCAAAAGTGCCATGCGCAGAATGCGCATGTGCGCTTTGCGCTAAGAGGCGTCTTGACACGCTAGCGTGTCAGAACGCCTCTCAGTGCAAAGGTCACAATGTCACTTCGTGACATGTGACTTTTGACGCCGGCAACATTTATACCATACAGGAGAACACCATGAACAGCAGAATAGAACAGATCATTGAAGAGATCGAGGAGTACATCGCAGAATGTAAGCCGAAAATGTTCAGTGATTCGGATATCATCGTCAATCGCGATGAACTTGAAGAGCTTCTTTCCGAGCTGAAATCGAAAACCCCGGAGGAGATCCGCCGCTATCAGAAGATCATCAGTAATCAGGAGGCGATCCTGGCGGATGCAAGGCAGAAAGCAGACGCGATCATCGCACAGGCGCAGGTACAGACTGACAAGCTTGTCAGTGAACATCAGATCATGCAGCAGGCTTATGCACAGGCGAATGAAGTGGTTCAGCTTGCGACCAAGCAGGCGCAGGAGATCCTCGATAGCGCTACAATCGATGCCAACAATATCCGCGAGAGCGCGATCGATTATACCGATAACCTCTTGCGCGGCATGGAAGAGACGATGAGCCATGCGATCGAGACAAGCAATGTCAGACAGCAGGCGTTTGTGACCGGATTGCAGCAATATCTGGATGTTGTCGTTGCAAACCGTGCAGAACTCCGTCCCCAGAATCTCCTTGAGCCGGAAGAAGAGCCTGCACCGACGCCGCCCCCGGCGCCTGTACAAAAAGAGGTAAAAACGGAACTCGCAACGCCGCTGACGAAGAATACAGAGCATGAAGCCAGACATTCCGCGAGTCATGCGAAAAAAGCGGAATCAACGGAAAAGGCTGCCGGAAAACACGCCACGAATCTGGTCGTGCCGGAGGGCATGGAGGATGCCGATCCGGAGATCCTGGAAAAAGTCCAGAAAACCATGGAAAAAGCCTTCGGAAAAGATCCGTCCTAACGCAAAGAAAGATCACAGCACCGGGAAACCGGTGCTGTTTTCAAATGAGAAGTCATGAAAGAAGAAGTGATCAAAAAAAACGAAGCAAACCAGCGTTTCGATAAATACCTGAAAAAGAGGCTGCCAAGCGCAACAACAGGATTCCTTTATAAAATGCTGCGCAAAAAAAACATCCTGCTCAACAACGCGAAAGCGGAAGGAAGCGAGAAACTGAAAGAGGGAGACAGGGTGTCTTTCTATTTCTCCGATGAGACGCTGCGTACGTTTTCTGCGCAAACGAGAGAGGAAACCTGGATGACGGATTCCAGGTATCATGTGCCCGAGATCCTATATGAGACAACGGATCTGATCTTTCTCAACAAACCGGCGGGTCTGCTGTCCCAAAAAGCGAAAGAAGAAGATTTTTCCGCAAACGAACAGCTGCTTCGCTACCTCTTTGAGAAAGGGGACATCACCAAAGAGAGTCTTTCTACGTTTCGCCCCGCGATCTGTAACCGCTTAGACCGTAACACATCCGGAGTCCTGATCGGTGGCAAAACGTTGTCGGGCTTACAGGAAGCCGCGCGGCTTCTGAAAGAAAGAACTCTGGAAAAAACATATCATGCGCTTGTTTCAGGGAAGATGTCAGAAGCGATGCAGACTAAAGCGTTTTTATCAAAGAATCCGCAGACTAACCGCGTCACGGTCACGAAACAGGAGCATGAAGGTGCATTTCTGATTCAAACGGATTATATGCCGCTCGAAACCGGAGAGGACTGGACGCTTGTTTCCATCAGACTGATCACCGGGAAAACCCATCAGATCCGCGCCCATTTGGAATATTTGGGGTATCCGATCATTGGTGATCCGAAATATCAGGGAGCCGGATCTCAGAAACCTCTTAAAATTCCAGTTCGCGTCAAGCGGCAAATGCTGCACGCCAGAGAATGCACCTTGCCGGACGGTACGATCGTGACAGCGCCGTATCCTGCCGATTTTTCCAAAACGCTTGATGCGCTGCGCAAGATAGGGTAGACTATCCCCATGAGTACATGGAATTCCAGAGGCCTCCGAGGCTCGACACTGGAGGAACTCATCAATTTTACCAATGAGACGTATCTCGAGCATGATCTGGCATTGATCCAGAAGGTGCCGACCCCGATCACACCGATCGAGATCGACCAGAAGACGCGGCATATCACGCTTGCTTATTTCGACCAGAAAAGTACGGTCGATTATATCGGTGTTGTGCAGGGGATCCCGGTCTGCTTTGACGCAAAGGAATGTCATGAGGACACGTTCCCGCTGGCAAACATCCATGCGCATCAGGTGACTTTTATGCAGCAATTTGAGGCTCAGGGCGGGGTTTCATTTCTGCTTATTTATTATACAAAGCGGGAGTTGTTTTATTATCTGCGTTTCCAAAAATTGCTGGAGTTCTGGAACCGCGCCGAAGAAGGCGGGCGAAAGAGTTTTCGCATGGAAGAACTGGAAGAGCCGTTCTTTCTGAAAAAGCAATCAGGCGTGATGGTGCCGTATCTGGACGGCTTACAGACGGACCTTGACCAAAGGGACGATCAAAAGGAGGACTAACTTTGAAAAAACAACAGGATCTTTTGCATACCCCGGACGGTGTGCGTGATATCTATGATCTCGAATGCGAACAAAAGCTGGTGATCGAGGAGCAGCTTTTTGCAACGCTCCGTAGTTTTGGCTATCGCCCGATCGAGACGCCGTCATTTGAGTTTTTTGACGTGTTCGGGAAAGAGATCGGTACCACGCCATCCAGAGAACTCTATAAGTTTTTTGATAGGGATGGCAATACGCTCGTGTTACGCCCTGACATTACGCCATCCGTCGCGCGTGCTGCGGCGAAGTTCTATATGGAAGAGGAGAATCCGCTTCGATTCTGCTATAAAGGACGGACGTTTCTGAACAACCTTTCCTATCAGGGGCGATTGAAAGAATCCACGCAGATCGGCGCAGAGCTGCTCTCGGATACGAGTGTGGATGCGGATGCGGAAATTCTCGCGATGGCGGTGCATTGTTTGAAAAATGCAGGGATTGAAGAGTTTCAGATCGGGATAGGCCATGCGCTTTATTTTGCCGGGCTGATCGAAGATGCGGCATTGCCAGAGGAGACAGCCGAGGAGCTGCGGGAACTGATCGAGAATAAGAACTTTTTCGGGATGGAAGCACTTTTAAAGGATTTATCCATTTCGGACGAGATCAGAACGCTCTTTCTTGCGATGGGAGAACTCTATTCTGACGCTATAGACTTGGAAAAACTTCTGACACCGGCTGCTGACCACCCTAAAGTGTTGAAAGCGCTGGAGCGGTTGAAAAAACTCGATGATGCCAGCCGGCTTTACGGGATTGAAAAACATCTTTCCTATGAACTCGGCATGATCGGCGGATATGAATATTACACGGGGATCGTATTTGCCGGCTTTTCTTATGGCTCCGGAGAGCCGATCTTAAGAGGCGGTCGTTATGACAAGCTCCTTTCGCAGTTTGGGAAAAATGCTGCTGCGATCGGATTTGCGTTTGTGACGGATCAGATCCTGTCGGCCTTAAATCGACAGAAAATCCCCGTAGAAGTACAGGAAGCGCCCACTCTTCTGATCTATGACAAAAAACATTACAAAAAAGCGCTTGAGGAAGCGGAGAAGATCCGGAAAGAGGGAGGCGCCGCAGAGCTCATGCGTTATGACAAGCACAAGACAAAAGATGACTATCTCGCCTTTGCAAAAGAGCGACGACAAACAAACATCCGATTCTTCATAACAGGAACGGAAGCTGCCGATTGAGGCAGCTTCTTTTTTGCACAAATTCTTCCCTGTTTTTCTTGCAATGGGTTGAGAGAAGTGCTATTTTTATACTGTATATTCGTGTAACTATGGGTACAAATACAAGATAGAGGTGTTTTGTCGTGAAAAAAAGAATTGTTGCGATTGTAATGACGTTGCTGATACTGACCGGGTCGGCGCCTGCTACACTTTTGGCCGCGGATCCTTCTAATGCGCCGATCCAGACAACAGAGAATGGATCAGGGGAGGCAGTCCCTGAGACAGGAGAAGCAGCGCAATCAGGCGTTTCCGCCGATACCACAGAGGGCGAATCTACAGGGACGGAGGCAATGCCAAGCACAGAGCAAACAACAGAGACGACACCGAAAAACACCGAGACTGAGAAAGAAACGGAGACTGAAACAGAAAAGACCGAGGAAGAAAAGTGGCTTGAGGCGCATGGTCTCAAAAAGAATGCGGACGGAATGTATGAATACACCGATGAGAACGGTGTGCTGTGGACCTATTTTCCGGAGGATCCGGAACTTTTCCGTTTGTTCGCCGATGACGAAACGGAGTTCGAAATGCAACTGCCCAGACGTCGCCTCTTTAGTGCATCTTCGATGTTAATGAAAGAGGATCCCTTTACATGGCGGTTGAACGGCAATTATAAGTTTGGATATCCGCAATATTATAAGAAAGATTCCAACGAAGATCTCGCCGATGTACATTACGGCGTAGATGTCTCTTACCATCAGGGTACCATCTCGCCATTCGGCTGGCAGCAATTGAAGGATACATACGGCATTGACTTTGTCTTCATTCGTGCCGGTTTTCGCGGATACGGGGAGAGCGGCTCTTTGAACGCAGATCCGCAGTTCGCTGCAAACATTCAGAATGCGGCGAAAGCCGGACTCGATGTCGGCGTTTATTATTTCTCGCAAGCCATTACGATTGCAGAAGCGCAAGCGGAGGCAGATCATTGCATGCAGCTCATAGCGCCTTATAAGGATCTTGTCACGCTGCCTGTTGTCATTGATTATGAGTATGCGGAGAACAATATCGGACGTCTTTTTAATGCAAAACTCAATAAGCAGGCGCACACGGACATTGCCAATGCATTCTGTAAGCGGGTGCAGGACAACGGTTATTTACCTGCAATTTATGCGAATAAAGATATGTTAATGAGCGATATGGTGCTCTCCAATATTCCTGCGGAGTATCGGGTCTGGATGGCGAACTGGCCTGAACCGAATAGTGAAGGCATCATCGCAACGAGTTACAGAGACCGACTCAGTGCATGGCAGTATACCGGCGGCTTTACAGGCTTCGGCAAAGGGACAGGCGGTGTCGGCATTTTTCAGAATGACAAAGTAGATCTGAATTTCTGGTATGGAGATCTTGTAGAGGAAAAGATTTTTGACGAAGCCAAGATCACTTCCGCAAAAGCCGTTTCCACGCCGGATCCGACCGCTACAGCGACCGATATGAAGGCAAACAAAACGCTTTCTGTAGAGGTGCAGGCGGAACTTCCCGGGAAACTGAACGGTTCCGACGGAAAGGTATATCTTGCAACGATCAACCAGGTGACTGATGCGGTTGAGTACATCATTCCGTCTTCCGCAATCGATTGCCCGTCAAAATCTGAGACGGTCACAATCTCCGTGCCGTTGGACAACTCTTTTGATCGCCGCAGCGGGCATTACCGGCAATGTGCGGCGGTGAGAGTAGAGGGCGGCGCCAATAAAAATGCGTATCTGCGTCTTTATATGAGCAAACTGGCACTTGCGGTCAAAAATGCGGACGGCACCTATACCAGAGTGTCGGACGGCATGTATGTTTCCAACCCGGGAGCGATCGCCTATACCGCGGATTATCAGTCCACCAGTTCCAAAAAGGGAATCCAAAGTGCGGACCATATCGTAGGTGACGGGATCGATGAGACGACAGGCCTCGCCAATAATGATCTTGGTGTCAGCCACGTGTTCTTGAACCTTTATATTTCCGATGTGTTCGACGCGGCCAACGGTGAGATCGGCTGGTATGAATACAATGGCGAATCCTATCCTTTCAGCAGCCTGGGCTCTTATTTGAATACGATCCGTCGATGCAACGACGCCGGTATTGCAGTGACGCTTCAGGTGATGTTGGATGATCCTTCGAATATCAGCAAGCCCGGTACTTCTGCAAGCGCAGAGCTGCAGAAGTGGATGATCAACAGCAAAGCGCGTAATCAGAAGAAGACATTGTATTCCTGGGAGAATAATACACGTTCTGAACGTGAAGTCATTGAGGCGGCTTTCAGTTATCTCGGAGAAGCATTCGGAACGCTGGGCGCCAAAGATCTCGACGGCAACGAAGGGAAGCCGATCCATCAAAAAGAAAACACACAGGTCTATGTTTCCGACTGGGTGCTCGGCAACGAGGTCAACTCCTGTGATGCATGGCAGTATCGCGGCACGATGACGGATGAAGAATTCTTTGCTTCATACGCCCAGACCTACAGGTCATTCTACAATGCCATCAAGAGTGTGAACTCCGATGCGCGGGTCTATATCTGTACGGATAACGCGTGGAATCAGAGGGTGGCAGGGTTTACGGCAAAAGAGACTGTAGACAGGGTCGCAACACTTCTGAACGAATACGATCCGACTACAGATTGGAATCTGGCGTTCCATCCGTATCCGCATCCGCTGGGTGCAACCGCGTTTTGGACGAATGCGGATGTGACGCAATCCGTTTCTTCTCCGTTTATCAATATGTCTAACCTCAACGTATTAACGGATTATATTTCCACGAACTACGGGAAATCTCATCGTATCATCCTTTCAGAGCAGGGCTTCTCATCCGGGAACGGAGAGAATCTGCAGGCGGGTGCGCTCGTGCATGCGTACTATCTGGCAGCGACAAACCCGATGATCGATGCGTTCGAGATCCGTTCCTACGAGGATGAAAAGCTTGAGATCTTCCAGGGCACAACCATGGGCCTCACATCCAGAAAGAATGGCAGTGCTTATACCATGAAAGAAGCCTATACGGCATATAAGTACTGTGATGATCCGAGACCGGAAGCAAAGAAATTCATGGATGATCATGCCTATTACAAGGTTGTCAACAGCAGCGCGAACGGGTGGGGTGATGTTTCGAACCCGTACTATGATGCATCGACCTTTGACAGCATGATCTACCGTACTGTTCCTGAGACGCCTACAGAGCCGGAGCAGCCGACGGAACCGGAAGAACCTCCTGTACCGGCGACCTATACGGTTTCGTTTGATGTCAACGGCGGAACGGGCAGCATTTTGCCGCAAACTGTCACGGAAGGGGAAACGGTTGAAAAACCCGAGGATCCGAAGCGCACCGGCTATACGTTTATGAAATGGGTGGATGCGTCCGGTGCAGAATATGATTTTGCGGCGCCGGTCAACGCGGATCTTTCGTTAAAAGCGACCTGGGAGGCGAAAACCGATACGCCTTATACGATCGAGCATTATAAAGCAAATGTAGACGGATCTTATCCGGACACACCGTCTGAGACAGAAAAAGTGAGCGGCACGACGGACACCAAAACTGCCGCAGAAGCAAAGACATACGAGGGCTTTACCGCACAGACGGTGCAGCAGCAGACGATTTCCGGCAACGGAAAGACCGTGGTGAAGATCTATTATACAAGAAATCAGGGCACATTACATTTCGACAGCAAAGGCGGCACCACTGTCAATGATATCAAAGCGCCTTTTGGCAGCGCAGTGATTGCGCCGACAGCTCCGGAAAAAACGGGATATACCTTTAAGGGCTGGGATCCAGCTATGCCCTCGACGATGCCATCCGCAGATCTGACCCTGACTGCACAGTGGGAGATCAATACCTATACGGTGAAATTTGATACGGCAGGCGGCGATCCGGCGATCCCCGATCAGCGTGTGGAATATCAGCAGAAGATCGAAAAACCGGCTGATCCGAAGAAAATGGGTTATGAGTTTGTACAGTGGCTGGATGGAGACAAACAGGGTTATGATTTTGACAGCCCGGTGACAGGGAATCTGAATCTGACCGCACAATGGACGGAAGGCGAGACGGGTTATACAGTCGAGCATTATCTGGAAAAACTTGGTGCATCCGGCTCCTACGATATAGACGAAGAAGCTACTGTCGCGATGCGCGGTACCACAGGACAGAAGACGAAAGCGGTTGCAAAAGCGTATGCCGGATTCACGCCGGAAAGTTTTGCGCAGGAGACGATTGCGGCCAACGGCAGTACGGTTGTCAAGATCTATTATCAACGGAATACTGTGACGTTGCAGTTCGTTGGCGAGAATGACAAGATCCTCTCGACCGTGAGCGGGAAATATCAGAGCACCGTAAATGCACCTGCGGATCCGAAACGTGCCGGGTATACCTTTGCCGGATGGGATGGAACCGTACCGGAGACTTTCCCGTCCGAAGACCGGGTGATCCGTGCAACCTGGACGGCCAATACGGATACGTCTTATACAGTCGAGCACTATAAGGCAAATGTAGACGGCACTTATCCGACGACGCCGTCAGAGACCCAGAGCAAGAACGGCACGACGGACACGAAAACAGCCGCAGAAGCTAACACATACGACGGCTTTACGGCACAGCCTGTGCAGCAGCAGACGATCTCCGGCGACGGGAAGACTGTGGTGAAGATCTATTATACAAGAAATGAGGTTACGCTGCACTTTGACAGCAAAGGCGGTACGACCGTAAGCGATATCAAAGCGCCTTACGGGAGTGCTGTTGAGACGCCATCAGATCCGAAGAGGACCGGCTATACTTTCAAGGGATGGGATCCTGCAGTGCCTGACAAGATGCCGATGGATGATCTGACAGTATCCGCGCAGTGGGAGATCAACACCTATACGGTAAAATTTGACAGTGCAGGTGGAAGCGCAGTCGCCGATCAGACTGTAAATTATGACAGTACTGCGCAAAAACCGGAAACACCTAAGAAAGAAGGCTATGTTTTCGTTCAGTGGCTTGGAAAAGATCAGCAGGGATATGACTTTAACACACCGGTGACGTCTGATCTGACACTAACTGCACAATGGACCGCCGGAGAGACGGGATATACGGTGGAACATTATCTTGAGAAAGCGGATAAAGCCGGTGAATATGAGATTGACGGTTCTTCCACGCTGCAAATGCGCGGCATGACCGAGACAAAAACAGCCGCGACCTCCAAAACATATGCCGGCTTTACTTCAGAAGGCGTGAACCAGCTCACGATTGCGGCCAACGGCAGCACAGTTGTGAAAATCTACTACAAACGAAACACTGTGACCTTACATTTCCTTGGCGACAACAATGAGGAAGTGGCCACTCTGCGCGGCAAATATGACACCCAAGTGGCGCGGCCGACCGATCCGAAACGCGCCGGTTACACTTTTACTGGATGGGATCAAAATATACCTGCTGCTTTCCCGGCTGCGGATCAGACGTATCACGCAACTTGGCAGGCAAATACGGATACACCATATACCGTAAAACATTATCGTGCCGATCTGAACGGTATTTATGCAGAGAAGCTCTGTGAAACGGAGACCGGTTTGACAGGTACGACTGGTGCACAAACCAATGCGTCTGCAAGATCCTATGAAGGCTTTACGGCACAGCCGGTACAGCAGCAGACGATCTCCGGCGACGGCAGGACGGTTGTGAAGATCTACTATACCAGAGATCAGGCAACCCTTCATTTTGACAGCAAGGGAGGCACAGTCGTTGGTGATATCAAAGCGCCTTATGAAAGCGAGATCATCGCACCGGCTGATCCGAAGAGAACCGGCTATACTTTCAAGGGATGGGATCCGGCTGTTCCGGAGAAGATGCCGCTTCAGGACCTGACCCTTTCTGCAAAGTGGCAGATCAATACCTATACGGTGCAATTTGATACAGACGGCGGTGAAACGACAGTCCCGGATCAGAAAGTAGAGTATCTTGGTATCGTTTCCAAACCGGAAGCACCGAAGAAGAAGGGGTATACCTTTGTACAATGGATGGATGACAACAAAAAGGGCTATGATTTCAATACGAGCGTGACAGGTGATGTGAAGCTGACTGCACAGTGGACAGAGGGCGAGACGGAATATACTGTCGAGCATTATCTGGAAAAGATCAATGAAGCAGGCGCTTATGATCTGGATGCAGGCGCAACCGTACAAATGCGCGGCACAACAGGCACCAAAACCGAGGCAGTTTCCAACTCCTACAGGGGTTTTATTCCGGAAACATTTACGCAGGCGACGATCGCGGCAGACGGCAGTACAACGGTGAAGATCTACTATCGCCGTAATACAGTGACGTTGAAATTCCTCGGAGAGGGAGGAAAGCCCATTGCAACCGTAAGCGGAAAGTATCAGGATAAGGTGACGGCACCTTCAGATCCGAAACGCACGGGCTATACATTTGCCGGCTGGGATGAGGCGATACCTGCTACGTTCCCCGCAGATGATGCGACGTTTACCGCACAATGGAAAGCCGATGACTGCAAGGTGACCTTCCTCGACGAAGACGGAAAGGTTTTGTCCACGCAGATCCTTCCGTACGACACGAAGGCCTCGGACATCATGCTGCCCCAAACGCCCGAAAAAGAGAAAGATGCACAATACACGTATACGTTCAAAGAATGGACACCGGCTTTGAAGAATGTGACCGGAGATATTTCCTATCGTGCATTGTACACGTCCACGCTCAATGCATATCGGATTCTCTTTACGGACGGGACCGGAAAAACGATCGAGGACAAGGAATTCCCGTATGGGACCACACCGAAACTTGTATCCGACCCGAAACGAGAGGGGTACACCTTTACTGGCTTTGATCCGGCGATCACGCCTGTCAAGGAGACACAGATCTATGTGGCACAATGGAAGCCTATTTCCTATCAGATCGACTATGATCTTGCCGGCGGTGAAAATGCATCACTTAACCCGTCCGCTTACACGATCGAGAGTGCGGAGATTACGTTTGCGGCTCCGAAGCGCACCGGCTACAACTTTGAAAAATGGGTGGATGAGACCGGAAAGACAGTGAACTCGATCCCATCCGGAAGTACCGGAAACCGGAAACTGAAAGCGGTCTGGACAAAAGCGATCACGTATGCGATCAACTACGATCTTGCAGGCGGGGAAAACGCATCCCAAAACCCGAATTATTATACGGTGGAGAGCGGTGCATTGACCCTTTCCGCGCCGAAACGAACTGGCTATACCTTCACCGGATGGACGGGAACGGACCTCACGTCTCCGACGAAATCCGTGACGATCCCGGCGAAGAGTACCGGCGAACGGAGTTATACCGCAAACTGGTCAAAGAATTCTTACACGGTGAAGTTTGACAAAGCAGACGGCAGCGCCAATGCTGTGACAACATTGACCATCGCGTATGGAGATCCGATCACGAAGCCGGCGAATCCGACGAGAGAAGGCTATGATTTTGCCGACTGGAATGCGCAGATTCCATCCATGATGCCGGCGCAAGACCTCACTTTTACTGCAAAATGGAATATCAAGACGTTTAAGGTGACATTTGTTGACTCCAATAACAATCCGTTGCAGTATGAAGAAGTAGAATATGGGAAAAATACGTCTTACAAAGGAGAAGTGCCGAAGCATGACGGAGAGGTCTTTATCGGCTGGTCGCTGAACGGTCAGAGCGATACCAAGGCTTTGAAACAACTGCATGACGAGATCAAGAATGTGAAACAGGAATACCGGTATCAAGCAGTCTATACGACGGCGCCTTCCACGGATGTGCCGCTCACAAGCACTGCCAATACAACCACGACCGGCACGCCGGAGGCAACAAGCGATGTAGGCCTGAACTCTAACGAAACACAGACGCTTGACGCATTTACGAATACGGCGCTTGTACCGGCGCAGGTGAAATCGGATGTGGTGTTTGCAGAGATTGCGCAAAAGTGCGCGGCAGAGGGCAAAGAAAATGACGTCCAAACTATCACCAACATTACGCTGGAGATCAAGACAGTCCTCAGAACGAAAACAGGAAGCGGGAGTGCGACGGTCTATACATTTGAAATCTCACCGTTTGCTGTTGCAAAGAACGGCACGGCGACAGTTGCGGAAGCAGAACTGGATCAGCAGGCACTGAGCATATCCGCAAGCAACACGATGGTCGTCAAGATCCCGGTGCTGATGCAAATGCTGTTTGCGACGATCACGCATTATCCGGATGACAATGAGTCCGGCGCGCCGGAAACATTTACGGGAGTACCGGTACAGGAAGAAAACGGAGAACGGTTTGCAGCGGTTCCGATTGGGCATTTCAGCCATTTTACGGTACAGCAGGGTGCGGCCCAACCGGCGACCGTACCGGCCCAAACAGGTGCATCCGGGAGTACATCCGGCACAGCAGCCGGCAGTGCAGCAACCGGCAGCGCAGCAGGATCCGGTTCCGGTAATTCTGCTGGTGGATCTGCATCGCTGAACGGCACACCGGTTCCGTCTGTGGACCTGACTCTGGCACAGCAAGCGGCGATCGGGATGGCAACCCTTCAGCAGAACGTAGCAAATACATTTGCAAATCTTTTCGGAAACGGTAAGAATGAGGCAGCAGAAACACAGACTACCGGTTCTGCCGAACAGACAGGTGGAGAGGCAGCAGAAAAGACCGATGATGCTGCTGCCGATACTGATATGACTTCCGGTGAAAATCCGGATCTGACCGAAGAGTTCCGCACTGCCGAAGCCGGTGAAACCGGACAGGACACCGCAGAAATGCAGACTTCCGCAGCAAGCGACTCCGATGAGAACGCTGCCGCAAATGAGACGGAACAGAAAAAGCAGGGGATCACGGTAAAACCCGGCATCATCGTGTTGATCATCCTTCTGATCGGTGTCGGCGCTGCATTTGTGATCTGCGAGGTTGTACTCTTCAAAAATAAACAGACAAAGCGGCATAAAAAGAAACGGTAATACACTTAGAAACGACGCGCTTTTCTTGTAATCTCAGGAAAAGCGCGTTATAATTGCGATGTATGTGAAATAAAGGAATGGTATGATGGCAGATTGGATCGTTGTGGTAGATGATGATGTGGCGAACCTCAAAGTGGCAGGTCATATCTTAAGTAAAAATAATATACGCGTGACTGCGCTTCGCAGCGGGCAGGCGCTTCTGGATTATGTGAAAGAAAATACACCGGATCTGATCCTGCTCGACATACTGATGCCGGAGATGGACGGGTTTGAGACGCTTCGGCTTCTTCGGCAGTCAAGCAAACCGGGAGAAGAGATCCCGGTTATTTTCCTGACCGCTAATGAAGACGAGGAATCAGAGACCAAGGGGTTGTCACTCGGCGCGATGGACTTCATCAAGAAACCTTTTGTGCCGGAAGTGCTGACAATCCGTTGTCGGCATATCATCGAACTGATCCGATTGCAGCGAAATCTTTCCAATGAGGTAGCTATCAAAACCAAAGAAAATGAGCGGCTCTCCCTCCATATTGTGAAGTCGCTGGCAGACGCTATTGATGCGAAAGACGCCTACACCAAGGGACATTCAGGACGCGTTGCAGATTATTCCAAAGAAATCGCAAAAAGGTTCGGCTATTCCGAGAAAGAACAGGATGAGATCTATATGATGGCGCTGCTGCATGACGTCGGTAAGATCGGCGTGCCGGATGCCGTGATTAATAAGCCGACAGAATTGAGTGAAGAAGAATACCAACTCATCAAAAACCATCCGGTGGTAGGGGCGCGAATTCTTGAAAATATTAAAGAAATGCCGCGTCTTGCAACCGGTGCGAGATGGCACCATGAACGGTACGATGGCACCGGCTATCCGGACGGCCTGAAGGGAGAGGATATCCCGGAATGCGCCCGGATCATTGCCGTTGCGGACTCCTATGATACGATGAGCAGCAGGCGCAGCTATCGTGATGTGATGCCGCAGGAAAAAACGAAAGAAGAGTTGGAAAAGGGGCGCGGTACCCAGTTTGACCCGCAGTTTGCAGATATCATGCTGCAGATGATCGCTGAAGATACAGAGTACACCATGAGGGAGCAATGATGAAGGAACAAAAAGAAAACGAGCTTCGGGCATTGGCCCACCTTGCAATGGTTATTACCGCCATCGGGTTCTCCGCCGTCCTAATCCTGCTCAATGTGATGCTGGGTTGGGAAAAATGGACGATCCCGCTTTGCGTTGTAGCCGGCGTAGGGTGTTTTTTTATGCATGTCTTGCATCGCCCTCTGGAGCGGCAGCGGATCTATATCTATTCCATCATTCTTATGGTGGAGATGTTTTATTACAGCGCGAATGTGGACACGCTCTTTGACAGCACGCCTGTCATCGCAGTGGTGATCATCCTCATATCTATGACACAGGAAACGGTTCTGACGGCGGCTTCCGTTATCACAGGATATGCCGGTATGGCTTATCACCTCATCTCGATGCAGCAGACCGTTGGGATCGACCTGAATGCCTCCAATGTGATTCGCGGACTGTGGCATTTGCTGCTGGTTGCGATCACCGCGCTGATTGCAACCAGACTTGTTGCCGCTGTTGGACGCCTCAGTGAAGGATATGAATCCAAGATCAAGCGACTCGGGGAAGAGAACAAAAGCGCCGGAGACTTTCTTGCAAATGTTTCGCATGAGATCCGGACGCCGATCAATGCCGTCATCGGTCTCACAGGCGTTGTGATGGAGCAGGAGCAGAACCCAGATCTTCACCGCACCCTGCAGTCCGTTGCGGATGCCGGGAAGCGTGTGGCAGAACAGATCAGTGATATTTTGGATTATTCCGAGATTGATATGCATAAACTTGCAGTGAATACCGAGGATTATATGCTGTCGTCTCTATTGAACGATCTCGTCATGGAAATACAGCTCATTAAGCCAAAGCACCTCGAGCTGGTGATTGATGTGGATCCTGGGTTGCCGGCTGTGATGCGCACGGATGTGACAAAGCTGAAAAAAATACTCTGGCACTTGATCGCAAATGGGTTGAAGTATACGCGAGAAGGCGGCGTCTATGTCAGAATCTCGCCGATCCGTCAGGAATATGGCATGAACCTTTATATTGAGGTCGAAGACACTGGTATCGGTATGACGGAAGCAGAGATGGAACGTGTTTTTGAACGTTTTTATCAGGGCAATTCCGGCCGTACCCGCTCCACCAACGGTCTCGGGCTGGGCATGGCAATCGTATCGGGCTTCACGAGCGCGCTGGGCGGTTTCTTTACGATCAGCAGTACGCCTGGTGTTGGTACGCGCGTGCATGTCAGTATTCCGCAGGAAGTACGCGATATGTCCGAATGTATGTCCGTGCGCAATCGGGAGAATCTTTGCCTCGGCGCTTTTCTCCATTTCGAGAAATATCCGAACCCGAGTGTGCGTGAGTATTACAACATGATGATCAAACGTATGGTGCAGGGCCTGCGGCTTCCAATGCACCGTGTGGAAACCTTGGAGAATCTGGAAAAGCTTCTTTCCACGATCTCCTTTACTCATTTGTTTGTCGCGGAAGAGGAGTATATGACGAATCCCGCGCTGATGGAAGAGCTTTCCAAGAAAATGGTAGTCGTTTTGGTGGCAAATCCGGGATTTCCGATCCCGCAGGGCAGCAAGATCAGACTTCTGCAAAAACCGTTTTATTGCTTCCCGGTTATCAGTGCACTCAATATCAGCACGCCGGATGAGATCGAAGAAGAAGGCCGGATGTACTGCCGCGGCGTGAGAGCGCTTGTCGTCGATGATGAGCCTATGAACCTGACTGTTGCGATCGGCGTTCTCGATCGATATGGCATGAAAGTGACAACCGTACCATCCGGACAGGATGCGATCACCCTATGCAAGGAAGAAGAGTTTGATATCGTCTTCATGGATCATATGATGCCTGAGATGGACGGCATTGAGGCAATGCATCGGATCCGCACCGAAATGGAAAAAGAGCGGAAAATGCTGCCGATCGTTGCATTGACGGCGAATGCGGTCAGTACCGCAAAAGAGATGTTCTTAAACGAAGGATTTGATGGCTTCGTCAGCAAGCCCATAGAGCTTACCGAACTCGAACGCGTCATGAAAAAAGTCCTGCCGCGTGCTATGGTGACATATGAAAAACAGGCGCCTGCTCCCGCTGTGCAGCCGACACAGCCAACCTCGTATGCGCAGCAGGAGGCAGAGGATCCTTATGATGCGTTGAGCAGGCTTGGGATTGAGCCTAAGAAGGGGTTACATTACTGTCAGGGCGATGCCGACTTTTACCGGACGCTTCTGAATCAATTCGGAACCGACGCAAACGGCAAACGGCAGCAAGCCGCAACCTTCTATGAAAAAAAGGCATGGAGGGACTATGCGATCATCGTACATGCACTGAAGAGCACCTCTAAAATGATCGGCGCTATGACGCTATCCGATCAGGCAAAAGAATTGGAAGATGCCGCAAAGAATGAACAGGAAGCCTATATCACAGCGAATCATGAGGATGTCATGAAGTATTATGAAACCGTTTCCGAGGGGATCTTACAGTGGCTCGGCGTTGAGGACGGACCAAACGACGGTGATGATGTACTGGAATTTGCGCCGGAAGAGCAAACACCGGCTGAGGATGAAGTCCTTGAATTTGCTCCGGAGGAGGAAAGCTGATGCTGAAAAAAATCAGAGAATACGTCAAAGACACAACGATCCCGCTTCAAAAACGATGCTTTTTCCTGACCTCCATTACAGTAGGAATTACGCTCGCCGTGATTTTAATCTGGGATATTTTTATCGGGGAAAGCATAGAGAAGCTTGCCGTATTGGCGCTGGGCGTTCTCCTGATGTTTTTGATCGTCATATTTTCGATGAAGTTTGATAAGATCCAAGTCGGCGGTATTTTGATCAGCCTCGGCGTGATCTTATTTGTCCTGCCGGTAGAATATTTCACGGGCGGCGGCATTTACGGTTGTACGCCGATCTGGTTTGCGTTTGCCTTTCTTTATCTGGGATTGAATACACAGGGGATTGCAAGGCGCATTATCATCGTGATGCTGTTTTCCAGTGCCGTGCTTTGCTATCTTGGCTCTTATTTCCATCCCGAATGGTTGACGATACATGGGGACAAGATCGCGCATCTCGATTCTATCGCGTCCGTAGCCGGGGTGGGAGCGACACTCTATCTAACAGTATCTTTCCTGATGGAAATTTACAACAATGAACGAAGGATTGCAGACAAACGGAAAGAGGAAATCGAGGAGCTGAATGCGGCGCAGAATCGTTTCTTCTCCAGCATGAGTCATGAGATCCGTACGCCGATCAACACGATTATCGGCTTAAATGAAATGACGCTGCGGGAGAACGCATCGGACGAGATCAATGAAAACTCGATGAACATTCAGGCGGCCAGCAAGATCCTGCTGCATCTGATCAATGACATTCTTGATATGTCAAAATTTGAGTCCGGTCAGATGCGGTTGAATGAGGCTGCATACCATGCAGGGGATATGCTTTCCGATATTGTCGGAATGCTTTGGCTGCGTGCGCAGCAAAAAGGACTGGAGTTCCACATCAATGTGGCGCAGGATCTTCCTGAGGAGCTGTATGGTGACGAAGTCCGGATCAAACAGATTTTGATCAATGTTTTGAACAATGCGATCAAATATACATCGGAAGGGTCGGTCACACTCTCGATCCAATGCGAACATCTCGCAAACAATAAGGTGAATGTGGTATACTCTGTAAGCGACACCGGTATGGGCATTAAGAAAGAAAGCATGCCGTATCTTTTCACCGCATTCAAGCGCGTGGATGAGGAGAAGAACCGCTATATTGAGGGGACCGGACTGGGGCTTTCCATCGTGAAACAGTTTGTGGATCTGATGGGCGGCAAGATCACGGTCAACTCCGTCTATAAAAAAGGTTCGACCTTTATGATCGAGATCCCGCAGAGAGTGATCTCCGATGAAGTGATCGGCGATGTTGATCTCGAGCGGCGACATCAGATGAATCGGGTAAGCGACTATCATCAGACCTTTGAAGCACCCAACGCCAAAGTGCTTGTCGTGGACGATACGGCCGCAAACCTCCTTGTGGTAGAGAAACTCCTTCGTTCCACCAAGGTGCAATTGACTACGGCGGAAAGCGGTGCAGAAGCGTTGCAAAAAACGCTTGAGACAGCGTTCCAGGTGATCTTTATGGATCATTTGATGCCGGAGATGGATGGGATTGAATGTATGCATTTGATCCGTGAACAGGTCGGCGGACTTTGTAAGGATGCCAAGATCGTAGCACTGACCGCAAATGCGGGCGGCGATACAGGCAATCTCTATGCAAGAGAGGGTTTTGACGGCTATTTGATCAAGCCTGTCACCGGCGTGACACTGGAGAGTGAACTATTTCGGCTTCTGCCGCGAGATATGATCTCACTCCTCGGCTCCCAGGATGAGATTCTGGAAGAGAGTATGTCCTGGATCATGGAGCATCGGAAGAAGACGCCTGTAGTGATCACGACGGAGAGTGTGGCGGATCTGCCGAAAGAACTGATCGATCGCTATCGGATTCCTGTTCTGCCGCATATGGTCGCGACTTCCAGCGGTATTTTCAGGGATGGTCTGGAGATCGAGACATTAAGTCTCCTTGCGTATATGGAGGATAATAAAGCGACAGTCAAAACGCTGGCGCCTGATGTTGCGACGCATGAAAGTTTCTTTGCAGAGCAGTTGACCTATGCGAATAACGTGATCCATATCTCCATTTCCAGCCAGTTGACACACAGCGGCTGTCCGATGGCAATAGAAGCAGCAAAGGCATTTGACAACGTTACCGTGATTGACAGCAGCCATCTTTCCAGCGGGCAGGGACTCATGGTACTGGAGGCCTGCCGTATGGCGGAAGAAGGGAAGACGGTAGATGAAATTGTGGAGCGGCTGGAAGTGATCCGGGATCATGTTTTCACCAGCTTTATCGTAGACAGCCTGGATTATCTCGCGAGATCGAGACAGATCTCTGCGCGGATCGCAAGCGTGACGAATGCCTTTATGATCCGACCGGTGCTGGCATTGAAGAAAGGGAAAATGGTAGTGGGAAATATCTATCTCGGAGCAAGACAGCGTGCCTGGAATCACTACATTTCTTCAATCTTAGATCGCAGGAGCAATATTGATCATCGCGTGATGTTTGTGACGTATGTCGGATTGACACAGGCGGATCTGCATGAGATCGAAGAAGCGATCCATAAACGCGCGCAATTTGAGCATATCTATTTTCAGAAGGCGTCACCGGCCATTGCAGTGAACTGCGGCCCCGGTACCTTCGGTCTTTTGTATATGACACAGACCGGCCTTGAGCGGAGTGAGAGAGCATGAGTAAAGACGGATATCTGACATTTGCATTGACAAAAGGGCGTCTCGCAGACAAAACCATGGAGCTCCTGGAGAAGACCGGGATCCGTTGCGAGGAGATGAAGGACAAGCATACCCGGAAACTCATTTTTGTCAATGAAGAAAAGAAATACAAATTTTTCCTGGCAAAGGGGCCGGATGTCCCGACCTATGTGGAATATGGGGCGGCTGATATCGGTGTTGTCGGGAGAGATACGATCATTGAAGAGGGGCGAAATGTCTTTGAGGTGCTGGACCTCGGCTTTGGCAAATGCCGGATGTGCGTCTGCGGACCGCAATCTGCGCAGACATTGCTGCAACACCATGAGATGATCCGTGTGGCGACGAAATACCCGAAGATCGCCAAGGACTATTTTTATAATCAAAAACATCAGACGGTGGAAATCATCAAGATGAACGGGTCTATAGAGCTGGCACCGATCGTGGGCTTGTCCGAAGTGATCTGTGATATTGTGGAGACAGGTTCCACCCTGAAGGAAAACGGTCTTGTCGTGCTGGAAGAGATCTGCCCGTTATCCGCACGGATGATCGTCAATCAGGTCAGTATGCGGATGGAAAACGAACGCATCACGTCGTTGATCAAAGAGCTGCGTACCGTGGTGGATGCAGAAAAGAGGAAATCATGAGGATCATTACCCTTGACGGGACAACCAAGAAAAATCTTTTGGAAGAATTATTGCAGCGAAGCCCGAGTCAATACCCCGAGCAGGAGGAGACGGTGCGCCGGATTGTAGCAAGGGTGCAGCAGGAAGGAGACGCCGCTGTTTTTGACTATGAAGCGCAGTTTGATCATGTTTCATTGACTGCTTCCACGATCGAAGTCACAGAAGAGGAGATCAAAGAAGCGTATGACGCCGTCGATGAGACGCTGCTTTCCGTTATGAGAAAAGCCCTTGTCAATATCCGTGAGTACCATGAAAAACAGGTACAGCAGAGTTGGATGACGACGCGTGAGGACGGCATCATTCTGGGACAGAAGATCACGCCGCTTGATACCGTAGGCGTATATGTGCCAGGCGGGAAGGCGGTATATCCGTCGTCAGTCCTGATGAATATCGTACCGGCAAAGATTGCAGGCGTGCCGGAGATCATCATGTGTACACCGCCCGGAAAAGATGGTAAAGTAAATCCGAACACATTGGTTGCGGCAAAAGAAGCCGGCGCAGACCGCGTCTTTAAGGTCGGCGGCGCGCAGGCGATCGCTGCGATGGCCTTTGGGACAGATTCGATCCCCAGAGCGGATAAGATTGTCGGACCCGGAAATATCTATGTGGCACTTGCAAAAAAAGCTGTTTTCGGATTTGCGGGGATTGATTCCATTGCGGGCCCGAGTGAGATTCTGGTACTTGCGGATGAAACTGCCGATCCGAAATATGTGGCGGCAGACCTCCTTTCGCAGGCCGAGCATGATGAGATGGCTTCTGCGATCCTCATCACGACGAGCGCTGCGCTTGCAGAACAGGTTTCCAAAGAAGTGGATGCGTTTCTCCAGATCTTGCCGAGACGGGAGATCATTGAGAAATCACTGGAGCGTTTCGGCTATCTTCTGGTCGCCAAGGATCTTTCCGAAGCGATCGATGCTGCAAACGAGATCGCGCCGGAACATCTTGAGATCCTGATGAAAGAGCCGTTTGAAGTCATGACGAGAATCCGCAACGCGGGAGCAATCTTCCTCGGACCGTACAGCAGCGAACCACTCGGAGATTATTTTGCGGGGCCGAATCATGTTTTGCCCACCAACGGGACCGCGCGGTTTTTCTCGGCGCTTGGTGTAGATGCGTTTGTGAAACGCAGCAGCATCATTTCTTACTCGAGAGAGGCGCTGAAAGCCATTCATACTGATATTGAAGCGTTTGCAAAATGTGAACAACTGACCGCACATGCGAATTCCATTGCAGTGCGATTTGAGCAGTAAAGGAGTTATTATGAGCGATTCACGCAGTGCAGAAGTAAAACGAACCACAAAAGAAACTGACATCCGAATGACGTTGGAACTGGGCGGTACCGGAAAAGCAGAAGTGGATACCGGAATCGGATTCCTTGACCATATGCTGGAAAGTTTTGCACGCCATGGCCTTTTTGATTTGAAGGTTTCCGTAAAGGGAGACCTTGCGGTGGATTGCCATCATACGGTGGAGGACACCGGCATAGTTCTCGGGAATGCGATCAAAGGCGCACTTGGAGATAAAAAGGGGATCAAACGGTTCGGCGATTGCATCCTCCCGATGGATGATGCGCTGGTGCTTTGTGCAGTAGACCTTTCCGGCAGGCCGTATCTTTCGTTTGATGTGCCGCTTACGGCAGAACGCGTCGGTTATCTTGATACCGAGATGGTGAAAGAATTTTTCTATGCCGTAAGCTACAGCGCGGGGATGAATATCCACCTGAAGCTCCTTTCCGGAGAAAACCATCATCATATCATTGAAGCGGCTTTTAAGGCCTTTGCAAAATCTCTGTCCGAAGCGGTACAATGTGATCCGCACATTACGGATGTGTTGACAACGAAAGGAAGTCTTTGAGCATGGAATATAAGATTCTGGCGTCCACCATGTATATTAAGGCAGGCCAGGCAGTTAAAGGCCTGCATGATCCGACGGTGGCGGGTGATTATCGCGAGATCGCAAAATTGTATAATGACAGCGGGATCGACAAGATCATCATTCTTGACCTTTCCGATACCGATGAGGAGCATGAGAAAAATGTGCAGGTCATCGGCGAGATCAGCAAGACCGTCGATATCCCGATCTGCGGCGGCGGCAATATTGAACGTATGGCCGATGTGAAAAAACTCTTTTTTGCAGGCTGCAAGCAGGTCATTTTAAACGGCGATAAGGCCTCTGCTTTTGAGATCGCAGAAGACGCGTCCGCGCGTTTCGGAAAAGAAAAGATCAATGTCTCCATCAAAAATGTGGACTTTCTGTTTAAACACCAGGAGGAACTCCGAGATCATTTCCATGAGATTCTCGTGCTGAACCCCGATATTCTGGACGCGATCGACTTGATCACGGATCTGCAATATGTGGTGACGATGCAGCAAGCCACGTTTGACGAGATTGTGGATGCACTTTCCAGAGAAAATATCCGTGGTATTTCGGGACCGGTCATTAATGACCCGGGTCGCGACATCATGGCGTTAAAGACTGAGCTCTACAAGCGCGGCATCAATATGGACAACTTCGAGCCAAAGCTGAAATGGTCGGATCTGAAGTTGAATTCCGATAAACTTGTCCCTGTGATCGTGCAGGATTATCAGACCGATGAAGTATTGATGCTCGCTTATATGAATGAAGAAGCATTTGAAAAAACGCTTTCCATCGGTAAGATGACCTATTATTCCAGAAGCCGTCAGGAACTCTGGACGAAAGGGGAGACCAGTGGTCATACGCAATACGTCAAAGCGCTTACCGCGGACTGCGATTACGATACGATCCTCGCGAAGGTTTCGCAGGTCGGTCCAGCCTGCCACACCGGGGCACGTTCCTGCTTCTTCAATGAGATCGTGAAAAAGGAATATGTGGAGAAAAATCCGCTGAAAGTGCTCGAAAAGCTCTACAAATCCATTCAGGCAAAAAAGAATGACCCGGAGGAGCGCTCTTACGAGAACTATATGCTGGAACAGGGCTTGGATCAGATCCTGAAAAAATGCGGGGAAGAAAGCGCAGAGGTGATCATTGCCGCAAAGAATGCCGACAGTGACGCGCTGCGGCATGAGATGGCGGACTTCCTGTTCCATCTGATGCTGCTCATGATCGAAAAGGACGTCACCTGGGAGGAGATCACCAGAGAACTGGCACAGAGATGAGAAAACTGGCACTGGATGACGAGATCCTGCTCTCGGTAGAGAAGCCGGCACGGTATCTCGGCAATGAACTGAATACCTGCCACAAACAACCGGATACCGTTGATATCCGGTTTGTTATGTGTTTCCCGGATGTTTACGAGATCGGGATGAGCCATCTCGGCATGCAGATCTTGTATGAAATGTTCAATCGGCGTGACGATGTCGTTTGCGAGAGGCTCTTTTCGCCGTGGCCGGATCTGCATCAGATCTTAAAAGAGCGGCAGATCCCGCTGTTTTCACTGGAATCACAACAGCCTGTTAAGACTGCAGATTTTCTCGGGATTACGATCCAGTATGAGATGTGCTATACGAATATCCTCCAAATCCTGGATCTGTCAGAGATCCCGTTTTTTGCGAAAGACCGGACGGATGCGGATCCGATCGTGATCGGCGGGGGGCCTTGTGTCTACAATCCGGAGCCGCTTGCGGATTTTTTTGATTGTTTTTATATTGGAGAAGGCGAAGTACGCTATGATGAGCTGCTGGATCTCTATGGGGACTGTAAAAAGAAAGGCATTGACCGTCAGGCGTTTTTAAGGGAAGCGGCAAAGATTCCTGGTATTTATGTACCGTCGCTTTATACGGTGTCGTATCACGATGATGGAACGATCCAATCATTTGTACCTGTGTCACCGGACATCTCGGCGAAGATCGAAAAGCAGCTTGTGATGGATTTTGACAACGCGCCTTATCCGACGAAGCCGCTGGTGCCGTTTTTGCAGCCGACACAGGACCGCGTGGTGCTGGAGGTACAGCGTGGTTGTATCCGTGGCTGCCGGTTTTGTCAGGCAGGCATGATCTATCGACCGACGAGAGAGAAACGTCTCGAAACGCTGACGAAGTGCGCCGATCAGATGCTGCAGAGCTCCGGCCATGATGAGATTTCGCTCAGCTCTCTTTCCACGAGTGATTACAGAGCGCTGCCGGAACTGTTGTCTTTTCTTATGGAACGGAAAGAACAGGGCGTCAATATTTCCCTGCCATCGCTACGGATCGATGCGTTTTCGCTCGATGTGATGCAAAAAGTACAGGATGTGAAAAAGAGCAGCCTGACTTTTGCGCCGGAAGCCGGATCGCAGCGTATGCGAAATGTGATCAATAAAGGACTGACCGAAGAAGAGATCCTGCATGGCGCGGGTCTTGCATTTGAAGGCGGATGGAATAAGGTCAAACTTTATTTCATGTTAGGACTGCCTACCGAGACAAAAGAGGATATCGCCGCGATCCCGGAATTGGCCGAGAAGATTGCAGAGCGCTTTTATGAGATCCCGAAAGAGGAGAGAAACGGGCGGTGTAACATCACGATCAGTACGAGTTTCTTCGTGCCGAAACCATTTACGCCGTTCCAATGGGCGTCGATGCTGCCGGCGGAGGAATACTTGAACCGAGCAGGGATCTTGAAAGATACGCTGAAACAACAGCTCAATCAGAAGAGCATCCGCTATATCTATCACGAGGCGAAAGAGACTGTGTTGGAGGGCGTACTGGCGCGTGGAGACCGTAAACTCTCTGCGGTACTTGTGAATGTCTATCAAAAAGGTGCCTGTTTTGATTCCTGGACGGAGTGGTTCCATCCCGAGCTTTGGGAGGCTGCCTTTGCGGAAACAGGGATCGATCCGGCGTTTTACACAGAGCGTCCGCGCGATACAAAAGAGATCCTGCCGTGGGATTTCATCGACTGCGGTGTGACAAGAGAATTTCTCGTACGGGAATGGGAACAGGCAAAAAAAGAAGCCGTGACGCCAAACTGCAGAAGACAATGCAGCGGATGCGGCGCAAAGCGCTATGGCGGAGGTGTCTGCCATGAAGCTTAGGATTCGTTTTGAAAAAACAGGAAGCATGAAATTCATCGGACATCTCGATACGATGCGTTTTTTCCAAAAGCTGATGCGACTAGCTGCAGTCGATGTACGCTATTCGGAAGGGTATAGTCCGCATCCGATCATGAGTTTTGCCTTGCCGCTTGGGGTAGGCGTGGAGAGTACGGGAGAGTATCTTGATCTTGAGGTCAATACGACCGATACGAGCGAAGCTACCCTGCAGCGGCTGAATGAGAGCATGCCGGAAGGATTGCGGGCACTTTCCTATAAGAAGCTTCCTGACAATGCGAAAAACGGCATGGCAATGGTTGCCGCCGCAGATTACCTCATTACACCGAAGAACGGCGCAATGCCGGATCTTTCAGAACAGGTACAGACGCTGTTCTATGATGCACCGGCGTTTGTGATAGAAAAGAAAACGAAGAAGAGCGTTAAGGAACTGGACCTGAAGCAATATGTCTATGCGTTCCGCAGCAGACAGAACGGTGTTTTTCTCAAACTCTCTGCCGGGAGCGAGACGAACATCAAGCCTGAACTGTTGTTGGAAGCGTTTTTTGCACGCGCAGGGATGACGTTTGAGAAAAAGGACTGGCAGATCACAAGACTTGAATTATATGGAAAGAATGATGCGGGTGTGCTTTGCCCGCTGGATGATTTTGGAGAGAACCTATGTTAAAGACACTCGGTCACTATATTGGGGAATATAAGGCGCCCTCGATCCTGACACCGCTCATGATGATCGGGGAAGTCGTCATGGAAATGTTGATCCCCTTCCTGATGGCAAAGATCATTGATGTCGGATTGGCCAATCAGGATCTTCCATACATTATCAGGGTCGGATTGATGATGCTTTGCGTGGCACTTTTCGGACTGCTTTTCGGACTCGTTGCCGCAAGGCTCGCAGCCAAGGCGTCGGCGGGATTTGCAAAGAACTTACGGCAGGGGATGTTTGATCGTATCCAGACGTTTTCATTTGCAAATATTGACCGTTTCAGCACGGCCGGTCTCGTAACACGTTTGACGACGGATATTTCCAACGTGCAGAATGCGTTTCAAATGTTGCTTCGGATGTGCTTCCGTGCACCCGTTTCTCTCATTGCCGCACTTGTGATGGCATTCACCATCAATCAGCATCTGGCTTCGATCTTTTTGATCACGATGCTGATCTTGGCTGGTGTCATTGTCCTGCTCTTATTTCTTGCACTGAAATATTTCAAACAGGCTTTCCCAAAATATGATGCGCTGAATGAAAGCGTGCAGGAAAATGTCAACGGGATCCGTGTTGTAAAGGCGTTTGTACGTGAGCCGTATGAGGACCAGAAGTTCCGTAAGGCAAGTGACGGCATCTATAAGATCTTTATCAAAGCAGAAGGCGTTGTTGCGTGGAGCAGTCCGCTTATGACAGGAGCAATCTTTGTCAGTCTGATGATCCTGTCCTGGGTAGGTGCGCATCTTGTTGTGAATCCGGCGAGCGGACTTGAAACCGGAGAACTGTTCAGCCTGTTTACGTACTGTCTGACGATTCTGATGAACCTGATGATGCTTTCCATGATCTTTGTTATGGTCATGATGGCAGAGCCGAGCGCACGCCGGATCAGTGAGGTGCTGACAGAGGAGACGACGATCTGCAATCCAGAGAGTCCGGTTTATGAAGTGCCGGATGGGAGTATCCATTTCAACCATGTCACATTCCGCTACGACAAGCATTCGGAAGAGCCGGTGCTTTCCGACATCAACCTTTCCATCCGGTCCGGTGAAACGATCGGCATCATCGGCGGAACGGGCAGCAGCAAGACGTCGCTTGTGAACCTAATCAGTCGGCTTTACGACGTCAGTGAAGGCGAGGTAGAAGTTGGCGGGGTCGATGTCAGAAACTACGATCTTGATACCTTGCGAAAAGAAGTCTCTGTCGTACTGCAAAAGAATGTCCTGTTTTCCGGCACGATCTTTGAAAACCTGCGCTGGGGAAATGAAAATGCGACAGACGAAGAGTGCCGTGAGGCTGCAAGGCTCGCCTGTGCCGACGAGTTTATCGAGAACTTCCCGAAGAAATATGACACCGTGATCGAACGCGGCGGCACAAATGTTTCCGGCGGACAGAAGCAGCGGCTTTGTATCGCGCGCGCGCTCTTAAAGCATCCGAAGGTCTTGATCTTAGATGACAGCACGAGTGCCGTTGATACAGCCACCGATGCGAAGATTACGAAAGCCTTCGCTGAGGCGATACCGGACACGACAAAACTCATCATCGCGCAGCGCATCAGTTCCGTCATGCACGCCGACCGGATCCTCGTGATGGATCATGGGCGCATCTCCGGCATCGGGACACACGAAGAACTGCTTGAAAACAACGACATTTATCGCGAAGTCTATGAATCTCAGACGGGTGGGCATCGCGACTTCGATAAAATTTAAGTACATACAGGGGTACTGATATGGCAGAAGAAAAAGTAAAAGAAATCAAAATGGGACGCAGGCATATGGGTGGGCCAGCCCCAAAACTGGATCATCCCATGAAGACGCTCGGACGCCTTCTTTCCTATGTTTTCCGGAAATACGGTTTTGCCTTGATCATAGTCGTGATTTGTATTTTCATCTCGGTATTTGCGATGCTGCAGGCGCAGCTCTTTATCCGCACGTTGATCGATGATTACATCACGCCGCTGATCGGACAGACAAATCCGGATTTCGGACCGCTTTCGGAGGCAATGCGGCAGGTCATGGTCATTCTTGTGGCAGGCGTTGCGGCAACCTTTGTCCAGAGCCGCACGATGATCTACGTGACGCAGGGCACGATGCGGGGACTCAGGAATGAGCTTTTTTCACATATGGAGACATTGCCGATCCGCTATTTTGATACACATGCGCACGGCGATATCATGTCCATCTATACGAATGACATCGATACGATCCGCCAGATGATCAGCCAGAGTATCCCGACCACGATCAACAGCCTGATCACGCTCATCGGCGTTCTGATCAGTATGATCATGCTGAGCCCAGTGATGACGTTGGTTTCAGTCGGTATGATCCTTGTGATCCTCTTTGTGACAAAGCAGGTGGCAGGGAAGAGTTCGAAATACTTTGTGGCGCAACAGCAGGATCTTGGTGCATTAAACGGGTTCATCGAGGAAATGATGGACGGGCAGAAGGTCATTAAGGTATTCAGCCATGAGGAGCAGGCGAAGAAAGAGTTTCAGGAGCGGAATGAAAAACTCTTTCATAGCGCGTACCAGGCGAATCAGTTCGGTAATATGATCGGACCCATCAACGCGCAGCTCGGCAATGTCAGCTTCGTGGTGTGCGCAGTGGCAGGCGCAGTTGTCGCACTTTCCGGGATTGGCGGCTTCACGGTCGGCGCGCTCGCGAGCTTTTTGACCTTAAACCGCAGTTTTATGATGCCGATCAACCAGATCAGCATGCAGATCAATGCGATCGCAATGGCACTTGCAGGGAGCGATCGGATTTTCAAACTTCTCGACGAGACGCCGGAGGTCGATCAGGGATACGTTATGCTGGTCAATGCAAAGAAGAACAGAGAGCAGCTGGTCGAGACAACGGAGCGGCATACGGGCCTTTGGGCTTGGAAACATACGCATCAGGCAACAGGTGAAACGGATTATGTGCCGCTGCAGGGCGAGGTCGTCTTTGACGACGTTGATTTCGGCTATGATCCAGAAAAGATCGTGCTGCACCATGTCACATTACATGCGAAACCGGGACAGAAGATCGCATTCGTCGGTTCTACCGGTGCCGGGAAGACAACGATCATGAATTTGATCAATCGGTTTTATGATATACAGGACGGCAAGATCCGCTATGACGGGATTAATGTGAATAAGATCAAGAAAGCGGATCTGCGGCGGTCTCTCGGGATCGTGCTGCAGGAGACAAACCTGTTTACGGATACCGTGATGGAAAATATCCGCTTCGGAAACCTCGATGCAAGTGACGAAGAAGTCATCGCTGCCGCAAAGCTTGCCAACGCGGATACCTTTATCAGACAGCTCCCGGATGGCTATCAGACGGTCCTGACCGGAAATGGTGCGAACCTTTCCCAGGGGCAGCGGCAGCTCCTTGCGATCGCAAGAGCCGCAGTGGCTGACCCGCCGGTACTGATCCTCGATGAGGCGACCAGTTCCATCGATACTCGTACCGAAAAACAGGTACAGGAAGGAATGGACCAGCTCATGAAGGGACGTACGACTTTTGTGATCGCGCATCGCCTTTCCACGGTCAAAAACAGCAACTGCATTATGGTGCTGGAGAAGGGGCAGATCATCGAGCGCGGGACTCATGAGGAGCTGTTGGAGCAGAAAGGAAAATACTATCAGCTCTACACGGGCAACCAGATTTCCGCATAAAAAGGCGAAAAATCTCTTGACATCGCGCTAAAAAAGCACTAAGATATCAGAGTATGCCGCACAGTGAGGTAGAAGTCTGCAGATCAAGCAGCACCGAAACTGGCGAGTAATGATAATAGGAGGTGCCATATGTACGCAGTGATTGCAACCGGTGGAAAGCAGTACAAAGTATCGGAAGGCGATATCATTACCATTGAGAAGCTTGGCGCAGCAGAAGGAGAGAACGTGACCTTTGATCAGGTTCTTGCCGTTAATAACAATTCCAAGCTCGTAGTCGGTACGCCGACCGTAGACGGTGCGACCGTTTCCGGTTCTGTTGTCGCAGAAGGTCGGAAGAAAAAGGTCATCGTTTACAAGTACAAGAGCAAGACCGGCTATCATAAGAAGAACGGACATCGTCAGCCGTTCACACGCGTTAAGATCGAAAAGATCAACGCATAAGAGTATCGGTAAATACGTTCTATGGTGCGCGTGACAATCCTGAAAGATCAAAAGAACCGATGCAGGGGATTTGAGACAAACGGGCATGCGGGCTATGCAGACAAAGGCGAAGACATTGTCTGTGCAGCGGTTTCGGTGCTGACCATCAATACGGTCAATTCACTGGAGCAGTTTACGAAAGACACTTTCGTCCTCAATTCGGACGAAACAAACGGGACGATCTCGATTTGGTTTGAAAGAGAGCCCGGGGAAGCCGCAGCGCTTTTGCTTTCCTCTTATGAATTAGGAATTCAGGGGATTGCAGAGAACTATGGAACGCAGTATTTGAGTTTGGAAACGAAGGAGGTAGAAACATGCTGAATATGAACCTTCAGTTTTTCGCACATAAGAAGGGTGTCGGCTCGACCAAGAACGGTCGTGACTCCGAAGCAAAGCGCCTTGGTGCGAAGAGAGCGGACGGTCAGTTCGTAAAAGCAGGAAATATCCTTTATCGCCAGAGAGGAACAAAGATCCATCCGGGCGTCAATGTGGGACGTGGCGGTGATGATACGCTGTTTGCACTGGTGGATGGTGTTGTACGGTTTGAGCGTCTCGGACGTGACCGTAAGCAGGCTTCCGTTTATCCGAAGGAAGGCTAAATAACCGCACCACGACTATGGTTTCACGGAAAGGCTGTCTTGCGGGACAGCCTTTTTTCTTGTATAATGGGTGTGCTCGAAAAGTACGTTCATCATAAAGCATACATAGGATTTTTTATGTTTACGGATAGTGTGACGATTACAATCAAATCCGGGAAAGGCGGCAACGGGCATGTCAGTTTCCGACGCGAAAAATACGTGCCAAACGGCGGCCCGGACGGCGGTGATGGCGGCAAAGGCGGAGATATCATCTTTGAAGTCGATCCCGGTATGAATACATTAAATGATTTCCGTCACAAACGGAAATGGGCCGCTCAAAACGGCGAAGAAGGCGGGAAGCGCAATTGCCACGGCAAAAAGGGTGAAGACCTTGTGATCAAAGTCCCGGAGGGTACGATCATCCGTGATGAAGGAACGAATGAAGTCATCATGGATATGTCAGGCGAGCACAAGCGCGAAGTGATCCTGCCCGGCGGGAGAGGCGGCAATGGTAATCAACATTATGCGACGTCTACCATGCAGGCGCCAAAATATGCGCAGCCCGGACAGGATGCGATCGAGCTTCTTGTCAGACTGGAGCTGAAGGTGATCGCGGACGTTGGTTTGGTTGGCTTTCCGAGTGTCGGGAAATCAACGCTCCTTTCCATGGTGAGCAACGCCACGCCGAAAATTGCGGACTATCATTTTACGACATTACAGCCGATCCTCGGCGTTGTGGATCTCGGAGACGGCGAGGGATTTGTCATGGCGGATATTCCGGGATTGATCGAAGGGGCGAAAGACGGCGTCGGACTTGGGCATGATTTTTTGCGGCACATCGAAAGGACGCGCGTTCTGATCCATGTGGTCGATGTAGCCGGCACAGAAGGGAGAGATCCTGTCGAAGATGTCTATGCGATCCATGCGGAGTTATCGGCGTTTGAGCCGAAGCTATTGGAAAAGCCCATGGTACTTGCCGCGAATAAGACGGATGCGCTTTTACCCGAAAGTGATGCACTGGAACGTCTAAAAGAAGAATTTGAACCGCAGGGTATCAAGGTTTTCCCGATCTCCGCAGCAAAAAACGAGGGCATCAAAGAACTGCTATATGCCGTGAAGGAACGGCTTGATACTGCGGAAAATCAAAAGACCACTGTTTACGAGAGTACGTTTGATCCGAAGCTGCGGATGTTTATCGAAGAACCATTTACAGTGACGCGTGCGGATGACGGCGCTTTTGTTGTGGAAGGTCCGAAGATCGAGAAAATGCTCGGCTATACGAATCTGGAATCGGAAAAGGGCTTCCTTTTCTTCCAGCGGTTCATGAAAGAGCAGGGGATCATCAAGGAGCTTGAAGCGAAGGGCATGAAGGAAGGCGATACCGTGCGCTTGTACGAGTTGGAGTTTACGTATTATCCATAAAATAAGGAGAACACCTTGACCAGTAAACAACGTTCCTATTTAAAGGGTCTCGCGATGAATATGGAACCGATCTTTCAGATCGGGAAAAGCAGCCTCACGCCGGAATTTATCCGTAGTGTGGAGGAAGCCATTGAAAAGCGCGAGCTTTTGAAAATATCTGTTCTGAAGAACTGTGCGGACGATCCGCATGAGCTTGCGGAAATGCTTTCCGAACGGACAAATTCGCAGGTTGTGCAGGTGATCGGAAAGAAGATCGTGTTGTATCGTCCGGCGAAAAAGCCGAAGATCGAGCTGCCGAAATGAGTACATCGACACCGGAGAAAATCGGGATCCTCGGCGGTACCTTTGATCCCGTACATACTGCGCATTTGATGATCGCTGATCATGCGGCTTCAGAGCTGCAGTTGGACTGCGTATGGCTTATGCCGACCGGAAAATCGCCGCACAAGGATGAAGAGAAGATTACCGCGATCGCACACCGTGTGAAGATGATCGAGCTTGCGATCGCCGACAATCAGCATCTTTCGCTTTCCACGTTTGAACTGGATGATCCGGAAACAAGTTATACCTATCGTACAGCAGAGCGATTGACCGAAGCATATCCGTCGACTAAATTTTACTATATTATGGGAGCCGATTCTCTGATCCATTTTAGAGATTGGGTGCACCCGGAGATCATCAGCAGATATTTCCATCTCGTTGTGGCGGTACGGGATGATGTGGATGTTACAGGGCTTCATGCACTTGGCAGAGAGTACCATGCACTTTTCGAGACTGAAGTTACGGTGCTTTCGGTGCCGAATTTCTCGATTTCATCGACGGATATTAGGAAACGGATCGGCGCAGGCCTTTCTGTACGCTATCTGACGCCGGATTCCGTGATTGCCTACATTCATACGCACGGACTATACCGCAAGACAGGATCGAAAGAAAAAGGATGAGGAGTCATCTTTATGCAGGAACAATTGAAGACTATCAAAAAAAAGGTGAAAAAAGCGCTCGATAAGGACCGTTGGGAGCATACGAAAGGTGTTGCTTATACCGCATGTTGCCTTGCAATGGCATATGCGGCAGATACGGATCAGGCTATGCTTGCAGGCTATCTCCACGATTGTGCCAAGAGTATTCCAAATGACGAGAAGTTGGCACTTTGTAAAAAGCATAAGATTGCCCTGACGGATGTGGAACAGCGAAATCCCTACCTGATCCATGCCAAACTTGGTGCATTTCTTGCAAAAAAGGAGTATGGGGTAGAAGATGAGGCGATCTGTCATGCGATTCAGGTGCATACGACCGGGGTTCCGGACATGAGCCTTCTCGATAAGATCATTTTTGTCGCAGATTATATCGAGCCTAAGCGGGATAAAGCAAGGCGTCTTCCGGAGATCCGGGAAACAGCATTTCATGATCTTGACCAGGCGCTCTTGATGGTCCTTGCTGATTCAATCTACTATTTGTCGAAAGGAACGAGAGAGATTGACCCGATGACAGAGAAGACTTACGATTATTACAAGAAAAGGATGGATACCAATGGAACATGATGCAAAAGAAATGGCTAAGATCGCCTATCACGCTTTGTCGGAAAAGAAGGCTGAGGATATCAGAATCCTTGATATTAGTGAGATCAGCCCGATCGCCGATTATTTTCTGATTGCATCCGGGAAAAATCAGACCCAGCTTGCTGCTTTAAAAGATGAAGTGGAAGAAAAGCTTGGCCGCGCAGGATATCCCGATTGCAGGATTGAGGGGAATACCCATTCCACATGGATTCTGATGGATTTTACGGATATCATTGTCCATCTGTTTTCAGAGGAAGACCGTTTGTTTTACGATCTGGAGCGCGTTTGGCGAGATGGGAACGTGATCGAGCCGGAGATGCTCGAGAAATAAAGAAAGAGTTATCTGTATCAAATGTACTGATAAACATTATCATGGAGAAAGAAGAGAGGGAGAGAGTATGATTCGAGTCGGAATTATGGGTTACGGAAATCTGGGAAAAGGGATTGAATGTGCGCTGCGTGATGCGAAGGACATGACATTGACCGCGGTCTTTACAAGACGTTCTCCGGAAACCGTATCAATCCAGACGCCGGGTGTGCCTGTTTGTTTTGCAGGAGACATTGAGGACTGGAAGGAAAAGATTGATGTGCTGATCCTTTGTGGCGGCTCTGCGACCGATCTGCCGGAGCAGACGAAACAATATGCAAAGCTTTTCCATGTCGTAGACAGCTTCGATACTCATGCAAAGATCCCGGAGCATTTTGCAAACGTGGATGCGGCTGCCAAAGCCTCCAACCATGTGGCGATGATTTCCATTGGCTGGGATCCTGGCATGTTTTCCTTAAACCGGCTTTATGCCAATGCGATCCTCCCTGATGGGAAGGATGAGACGTTCTGGGGCAAGGGTGTTTCACAGGGACATTCCGATGCGATCCGCCGTGTCGAGGGCGTAAAAAACGCAAAGCAGTATACGATCCCAATCGAAGAGGCACTCCAAAAAGTGAGAGCAGGAGAGCAACCGGCGTTGACCCCGCGTCATAAACACTTGAGAGAATGCTTTGTCGTTGCGGAGGACGGTGCGGATCATAAAAAGATCGAGGAAACGATCAAGACGATGCCCAACTACTTTGCCGATTATGATACGATCGTACATTTCGTCGACGAAGAAACGTTTGTGAGTGAGCATTCCGGCATGGCACACGGCGGCTTTGTGATCCGTTCTGGTAAAACCGGTCTTTCCAAAGAGCATACGGCAACGATCGAGTACAGTCTGCAGTTGGATTCCAATCCCGAATTTACGGCAAACGTATTGGTCGCATTTGCACGGGCAGCGATGCGTCTGGCATCCGACGGCGTATCCGGATGCAAAACGGTCTTTGATATACCGCCGGCTTATCTTTCCGATAAGAGTGGAGAGGAACTGCGGAAAACAATGCTTTGATGAGGAGAAAAGCGGGTTATGTCTGAAAAAAAGAACTCCAATCCCAATCACAAGCAAGTGATCCTTCGGCTTGTCGCACTGTCTTTGATCGGTCTCGCCGTCAACCTGATCGGTGCGGAGATCGTGCAGGCGTGCGGCCTATCGGTCTATTGTGATTTTATCGGGACCGCGGTAGTTGCCGCGATCGGCGGTCCGCTGCCGGGTATCATCATCGGACTTCTGACCAACATTCTCCGTTCTATCTCGGATCCGGTATCCGTTTTTTATGGGACGATCAGTGTCATCAATGCCGTTGTGGTTTGTTTTGCAACGAAACGGAAATGGTTCAAAAAAATCTCCGGCATGGTTTTGACGACGCTGATTTTGGCGGCGTTCGGTGGCGGACTTGGATCGGTTCTGACCTGGATGCTATACGGATTCCAAGCAGAGCCCGCGACTGCCGGGCTTGTCGGCGCCTTTTATCAAGCTGGTCTTTCCCCGTTAGCGGCAGAGTTTTGGGCAAGTATCGTGATCGACCTTTTAGATAAGGCGATTGTGGTTGCGGTTGTTGTCATCGTCCTGCGGATCATGCCGAAGGAGATGTTCAAGCAATTCCAACTGTCAGGACTTCGGCAGGCACCGCTTTCTCCTGAAGAAATGAAGCTTGCCAAAAAGAAGCTGAGCCGTTCACTTTCGCTGCGCACCAAGCTGATGCTCATGATCAGTATTGCGAGTCTTGTGATCGCATCAGCAGCGACGATCATAAGCTTTGTCATCTATCGCAGTACAACGATCGCAGATCATAAGAAGCTCGCAGAATCCGCTGCGACCATGGCTTCCAACATCATCGATGGCGATAAAGTGCAAGAATATCTCGAAAAAGGAGAAGATGCGGAAGGTTATGCCGATATCGAAAAAATCCTGATCGAATTAAATGAAAGCACGCCGGATGTCAGCTATATTTACGCGTATCGAGTGGAAGAAGACGGATATCATGTCGTCTTTGATATCGACACGGACAATGTAAAAGGGGACGAGCCGGGGACTGTCCGCCCCATTGAAGCCGATTTTGTCCCGTATCTGCCGAAACTCCTGGCAGGAGAGGAAATCGAGCCGGTGGAGATCAATGACAGCTTTGGCTTCCTTTTGACGGATTATGAGCCGGTCTACGATTCCAACGGGGTTGTGCAGTGCTATGCCGGCGCAGATGTGGAAATGGCTCAGGTTCATCAGGATGGTATCCGTTTCCTCGCGCAGATGATTTCACTGTTTCTTGCGTATATCATTCTGGTCCTGGCGATTGGTTTCTGGATGGCGGAGTACGATATCGTTCTCCCGGTCAATGCGATGACGATCGCGGCCATGACGTTTGAACGACAGGGTGACGAGTCGATGGAAGAGAGTGTGGAACGTATCAAGAAGCTTGATATCCGTACCGGCGATGAGATCGAAAATCTTTACCATGCATTTTCCAAAATGACCGAGGACAACCTGGTCTACCTCGAAGATATCGAGCGGAAGAATGAAACGATCAATGAGATGCAGGCCGCTCTGATCCTCGTGCTTGCAGACATGGTCGAAAGCCGTGACAAAAACACCGGCGATCATGTCCGGAAAACGGCTGCCTATACCAGGATCATCATGGAAGAGCTGCGAAAAGAAGGGAAATTTACGGATGAACTGACGGATGAGTTTATGTCAGATGTTGAATATTCCGCACCGCTTCATGATGTCGGCAAGATCAATGTTCCAGATGCAATCTTAAATAAGCCCGGAAAGCTTTCTGACGAAGAATTCGAAAAAATGAAAACCCATACCACCGTTGGCGGCGATATCATTGACCGCGTCATTGATACAGTTCCGGAGTCCGACTCCGGGTATCTCCAGGAAGCCAAACGACTGGCGCTTTATCATCATGAGAAGTGGAATGGAGCAGGGTATCCGACCGGGATAGCAGGAGAGGAAATCCCGCTGTCCGCACGGATCATGGCTGTTGCAGATGTATTTGATGCGTTGGTTTCGACCAGAAGCTATAAAAAGGGTTTTCCGTTTGAGAAAGCCATGGATATTATCCGGGAAAGTGCCGGTACGCATTTTGATCCGGATGTCGCACAAGCCTTTTTGAATGCGGAAGACGAAGTACGGAAAGTTGCCGAAGAGTTTGGCGAGAAAGAAGAAACCGAAAAGAAAGAAGAATCATAAGAGGAAATAAAAGAGGCTGTCACATGACTTTGATGTGGCAGCCTTTTTTATGAAATCAGGTATCTTTTTAAAAGAGCCGGAACACGCCGAACACTTTGCCGAGGATACTGCAATCTTGTACGAGGATCGGATCCATCGTATCATTCTCAGGCTGCAGGCGGATATGATCTGCTTCTTTATAAAAGGTCTTCACTGTGGCGGAATCATCCACCATCGCGACGACAATATCACCATTTTTCGCAGTTTCCTGCTTCGCAACGAGAATACTGTCACCGTCCATAATACCGGCGTTGATCATACTTTCGCCTTTGACCTTGAGCATAAAGGTATCGGTATTGGGCACGTATTCGGCCGGAACCGGAAAGTAACCTTCGATATTTTCTACCGCAAGTATGGGCTGACCTGCAGCGACACGGCCGACCATCGGAATACTGACCATTTCACGCCGCGTCAATTGGAAATTGTCATCCAAAATCTCTATCGCTCTGGGTTTCGTAGGATCTCTACGGATATAGCCGTTTTTCTCCAATGTCTCCAGATGGGAGTGGACGGAAGAGGTGGACTTCAGATGTACCGCTTCACAGATATCCCGTACTGCTGGCGGATAGCCTTTGTTTAAGATCTCTTTCTTCAGATAATCCAAAATCTCTTGCTGCTTTGCAGTGATTTTTCCGTATGCCATGTCGGACCCTCCATCCGTTGTCTGAGACAGGCGCCAAGGTCACGATGCATTCACCTCGCGACCTTCGGCACTTCTATCAAAGTTCTTTCTCTCTACAAATCCATGGTAACACACATCATTTCAAAAAGCAAACATATATTCCGAAAATATGTTCGATTTTTTGTTGACAAACATTTGTTCTGGTGCTATAGTACTATTAAAGCAAACAAATGTTCGGTTTCAACAGGAGGTCGAAGATGAAGATACAAAGCATTTCCAGACGTAAAGTTCTTCCCGTGATAGTAGTGACGATCGTGATCTTGATGAGTCTATTGTTTACTGGAGTCTCCAAGGTTAGAGCATCAGAAGTGCAGAGCGGGAGAGTGGAGTATCAAAGTGTTAGGATTGAAGCAGGAGAATCTTTATGGAGCATCTGCGAGAGATATGCGAAAGATGATCCGCAGGGTACGGCTGCTTTCATGAAAAAAGTGGCCTCCTTAAACCAGATCGGTCAGGACGCCACCATACATGCAGGCAATTATTTGATCATTCCGGTCGTTTCGGAGTGAGTTTGCTATATCAGAAGGCTTTGATCGGATTGTAGTGTCTGCATGGAAGAAAGCACGAGGGCATGTCTGATTTAGTCTTCGCGTAGTTTGACTGCTTTTGCGGCAGCGCGTCGGCGATCTTCCTCTTGAGCAGCGTAATGTTTTCTTGTTGTATTGACATCTTTATGACCGAGCACATCGGCGACCAGATAGATATCGCCGGTTTCCCGGTAAAGGGAAGTACCATAGGTACTGCGCAATTTGTGCGGTGTGATATTCTTGAGAGAAGTGACCAATTTGGAATACTTTTTGACCATATTCTCGACGGTACGCACCTGGATGCGCTTTTTTTGAAGAGAAAGAAAAAGTGCGTTCGTATGTCCGTCAGCGGCAGTGATCTTTTCACGTTCATTATAATAAGGAAGCAGAGCATCACGGACTTCATCCGAGAAGTAGACAACGGTTTCTGTTCCGCCTTTGCGGTGTACCTTAATCCCATTATTCTTGAAATCCACGTCATCCATGTCAAGCCCGACACATTCCGAAACACGGATGCCGGTTCCGAGCATGAGGGTCATCATCGCAAGATCACGTATCTTTGTTTGTTCATGGAATTTTTTTTGCCTTTCGGTGAGATCGGTGCCGTTTTCCACCTGATCTAAAAACTTTACGACTTCATCTACATCCAGCCGAATGATGTTTTTCTCGTGAAGCTTCGGCATTTTGACAAGTTCTGCGGGATTTTTTTCAATCAATTGTTTCCGGAAGTAATAATTATAGAAGCTGCGTAGCGATGCAAGCTTTCTGGAGACACCACGTTCATCATTTTTGTGCTCTGTGCCGTCCTTCGTATAATAACGGATAGAGTAGAGGTATTCCTCGATATCCATCGGTGTGATCTGTTCCAGCATGGAAAGGGGAAAATCACGGATCTCCATTTTTTTACAAACAGGGTTTTCCTCATGCATATAATGAAAAAAAACACCCAGATCATATGCATAAGCCAAACGTGTTCTGGACTGAGTGGATCCTTCGATACCGATAAAGAACTCTTTGCAAAAAGGCGGAAGCTCTTTTAAAATTTCACGGATCTTGAATTCGTTCTCGATATTTACCTGTTCAAAATATGCTTTTTCCTGTGCCATAATGATCACACCCTCATCAAAAATCGTTGTAAGACAGTAGGGTCTTTGATCGAACTATTTATTCGCAAAAGCATAGTTTAACGAATAAATGCAACGATTTTATGGGCTTTCCAGCCATTATTTGGATCCCTCAAAGAATTGCTCTTTCAATCGGATGATCATTTTTGCGCATCCTTCGATCCCTAATTTGCCACTATCCAATGTCATATGATAGCCACGTGCTTCGCCCCATTTTTTACTCGTATAATAATTGTAATAACTGGAACGTTGTTTATCTTTTTTTCTGCAAAGATCAATGGCTTTTTGTTCGTTTAGATTTAATTCAGGGAATCGTTCCATAATGTGCTTCGACTTAAACTCATCATCTGCATGTACAAATACATTGATACAATCTTCTCTGTCTGCAAGTGCATAATCCGCGCAACGACCTACAATCACACATGATTCGCGTTCCGCTATGGCTTTAATCGCATCAAACTGCGCCAAAAAGACCTTATGATTGAGCGGCATGTCCAAAAACGGCGCTGAGGAATAGCCGCTGATCGAATACGTGTCCATAACCAGGGAATAAAGGAAACTGTTGGTCGGCTTCTCGTCCTGATGCTCAAAGATTTCTTCGCAAAAACCGCTTTCTTTGGCGGCGTGTGTCAGCAGCTCCTTGTCATAGCATTTGACACCAAGTTCGTCAGCCACAGCCGTTCCGATATTATAGCCGGCGCTGCCGAATTCACGTCCGATCGTGATAACGAAATGTTGATCCCCCATAGTGTGTTCTCCTTTATGATGCAGTTTTTCACTACAATTCTATTTTAGCATAAACAATATTTATTCGCAAAACAAATGAAGCAAGTTTTGGAAATAGTCAGGCAAAGGCGCTTCTACTTCCAGATATTCTGCGGTCCGCGGATGGATGAGGCCGATTGTCATGGCGTGAAGCGTCTGGCCTTGCAGTCCATGTGCGTTTTTCTCTCCGCCGTAAACGGTATCGCCATAGAGAGGATGCCCTAGCGATGCCATGTGTACACGGATCTGGTGTGTTCTGCCTGTTTCCAGGGTGAATTCGCAATACGTTGTATCGGAAAAACGCTCTAAAACGCGGTAATGCGTCACTGCTTCTCTTCCACTGCTCCCCTGCAGTATTTCCTGTCTGCTGAGAACCGCCATTTTTTTTCGATCTTTTTTGCTGCGGCCAATCGGAGCATCGATCGTGCCGGTGTCTTCTTTCAGACTTCCGCAGACAATCCCGCGATAGATGCGCTTCAGAGAATGCGCGCGTAGCTGTTCGGAGACCGCTGTATGCGCCTGATCGTTCTTACAAACGACCAAAGAGCCGGTTGTATCCTTATCAATGCGATGTACAATCCCAGGACGGATTTCTCCGTTGATCCCGGAAAGATCGTCTTTGCAATGAAATAAGATCGCATTCACTAATGTGCCTGTATAATGACCGGGTGCAGGATGAACCACCATTCCTTTGGGCTTGTTCACGATCAGCAGATCAGCATCTTCATAGAGGATCTCTAACGGGATGTCTTCCGGCAGGATTTTGGCTTCAGTTTGTTCCGGGAAATGGATCTCAATGAGATCGCCACCCTTTACGGGTAGCCCCGTTTTTGTGACAGGCTGTTGTTCGACGAGAACGTCGCCGTTTTTGATGATTTTCTGAAAGAAAGAACGGGATTTATCCGGATAGAGTTCGTGTAGGAGCTTATCAATCCGTTCGGGTTCTCGTTCTAATGGAAGTTCAAAGCTATCATATTGCATCGGAAAACCTCTTCACCTTATGAGGAATGATTCGTGTCAGAATCGGATGGATCAGACGATTTTTTCTTTTTTGAGGGAAACAATTCTTCATAGACTGAACTGCGGAACAAAAAGGATACGACAAAAAGAATTGCACCTGCAACAACATAAATGTCAGCCACATTGAATATTGGGAAATTGATCAGCTTGAAATAAAAGAAGTCAACGACATAATGAAACCGAACTCTATCTATAAAATTTCCAAGGGCTCCGGCTAAAAATAAAATCACGAGTAAACGTACAAACCAGAACCGTTTTTCGGAGGGCAAACGGAAGGCCAGGTAGACCAAAAAAGCTGAAAAAAGAACTGTTAAAATTAAAACTACAATTAAAAATACACTTGTTAGTCCTTTTCCCAGACTAAAAGCAGCATAGGGGTTCTCTAGATAATGCAATTCGAAGACGCCGTCGATCAGTACAAACGATGGTTGATCCTTTAAATAGATCCGGGCAAGAATTTTGGTCACCTGATCGAGTAAAATCAGGATCAGAGACCATGTCATAATCTTAATTCCACATTTAACATTCCATTTTAGCAATTTTGACGAATTCACTGACGAAACACTCCTTTTTTATTCTTTGAGACAATTGCATAAATTGTCTGAGTATTACCAAACTGATTCTTCCGATTGAATTAACATCTCATAAAATGTTGTTTTTTAAAGGAAAAACCGGATTTATTAAACAAAATAATTAATGAAAAATTTTATTATTAAATCTTATCTTACTAAAATTAAATGTATAAATATTCCGCTCCGACTTATAAAGAAAATATGACTTTCTACAACTAAAATTCTGATGATTGCGAACTGATTACTGTTCTGCACAAATAAAAAAGCGCCAGAACGAGATCACTCTGACGCTTATCTGATCAAGATTGTTATCTGACCGCTCCGGCAAAATCGAATGTATCCAAAATCTCTTGAAAATCACCAGAAATTTCAACTCCTCGTGGCGTTAATACGAAAATATAACTGGAAACCTTCTGAAAATTACCTGAAATTGCATAAGTCGCACCGCTGACAAAGTCAATTATGCGCTGTGCAATATCGATATTAAGGCCTTCGACATTCAATACCACAGTACGGTTTAGCAGCAAAGTGTCTGTGATCTCTCTTGCATCCTCAAATGTGGTGGGTTTAAAAACACAAACTTCCATACCGGCTGATCCTTTCGGTTTCTTTGTATGTGAGATCGGTGTGATCTTTGGCGTGCTGTGAGCCACTGCAGGCTTTACAGGCTCCGGCTCGTCATAATAGTCATCTTCTTCTTTTTTTGCTCTGGAAAAGAGTTTCTTGAACGATTTTTTTTCTGTTGGCTCATCCTCATAGTCATAGTTGTCGTCATCATCATAGAGATCATCGTCGTACTCTTCTTCCTCTTCCGGATTCAAACGCATGATATTCAAAAATCCATCTACGAGTCCCATTTCCGCTCTCCTTACTATTCCTTTCGATAGTTACGCTCTCCGAAAATACCGGTACCGACGCGCACGAAAGTCGCTCCTTCCTCGATCGCCACCGTGTAATCGCCTGTCATACCCATCGACAAACAATCCATAGTTACATTATCAATGTTTTCATTCTTGATGTCAACAGATAATTGGCGCATTTTGCGGAAAAAATCGCGATTTTGCTCTGGGTCTACAACATATGGTGCTATCGTCATCAGCCCTTTGACGGAAATATTGGGTAATTCCGATGCCTGACGGACGAGTTCTTTCGTGTCTTCCGGTCTAACGCCGAACTTGCTGTCTTCCCCTGCAATATTGACTTCTATCAGGATTGGGACTGTAATCTTACGCTTCATAGCCTGTATATTGATCTCTTCGGCCAGCCGGAAGCTGTCTACGGAATGAATGAGCGCGACCTTATCTACGATGTATTTCACTTTATTGCGTTGCAGATGGCCGATCATGTGCCACTGGACGTCATCGGGCATCTCTGGTTGTTTTTCACAGAGTTCCTGCACTTTGTTTTCGCCGAAATGGCGCGTTCCGCAGTCGTAGATCTCTTTCAGATCAGATAATGGCTTGGTCTTACTGACGGCGATCAGTGTCACTTCCGAGCGGTCTCTGCCAGCGCGAGCGCAAGCCTCCTGGATGTTTTTTTCTACGTTGGTAAGATTTTGTGATAACATGGGGGTGTTCTCCTTTGGGGTGTATAAAAATTGTAAATGGTGTCAAAAGTGCCATGCGCAGAATGCGCATGAGCACTTTGCGTGTATAGGGCGCCTCGACGTGCTAGCACGTCGGAGCGCCTATTCACGCAAAGGCATCATGTCACTTCGTGACATGTGCCTTTTGACACCTATTGAAAAAAATTTTCACTCTCTCAATTCACCAGCTGTCCCTCCGTCACATCACTGCCGTTCAGGGCGATATGATCATACAGAGAGATGCCGTATTTCGTGCCTGTCCTTACTATAGCATATTCCGCATTCTGAAACAGTACATCGATCTGCTTAAACACGGCATAGCCTTTATTAACGTTATAAACCCCTGACAACTCAGCAGTGTTCTCCAACGGGAACTGCATGCCGTTTACGGGATCCTGGATCATACTGCCCTCCTGCAGCCCTTCTTCGCTGATATAATATGCATCCTCAGTCTCGAAGAACAGCTCCGTCGGTTGAAAGGTCAGCTCCGTCCCGCCTTCTTCGGTTTCATGCAACAGTAATACCCCATAACTCGAAGAATCGCCGCCCTGACTGAAATAGTGCTTCGGTACGACAAAAAAGGATTTTTGCGTGATCGCGCTGTTCGGGATCTTGAGCCCTGTCTGCTCCGGCGTGATGAGCTCGATCTCTTCGAATCTGTCGTTTGCATACCGGATCATGGAATTGTTGAGCGACAGGATCAGATAATGTGCTCCGTTGATATCACGAAACGTATAGGAGGCATTTGAAGTCTCGGAATCGGATAAAAAACGGATCTTAAGGTTGCTGCTGCCTTGCAGACCCTGAAACGTCGTTTCGTCAACAGGGACAACAATATTCCAGTCTTCATTCGTCAGCACTTTATAAGCGGGAGCTCCGATGCTTACAGTAGGATTCGCCTTAAGATTATTGCGCTGATAATTCATTTCATTGAATTGTTCCGGTATAAAAGTGTCAGGGGTCACATCCTCATATCCGTCGGTATAATATACGATCACACCCGGCTCCTGTGCAGTCACAATATGAAACGTCCCCACACCTGCCGCATAACTGGCACTGCTCTGCACGGTCTCGAGTGCAGTCCGGTTTAATGATTCCATGATCTGAGATTCAAGAGAATCTCTGAAATCGTAAACACGGAAAAACAGATCATCTTCATACGTATTGGAAAAGTCCTGTACGGTATCTGAAATCTCATTTCGGCTTTCTTCATCCAGTTCGCCGATGTTTTGGGCATTCTGCTCGATCAGACCGGAAATACTGCCGCTTTCGTCCACAGAATAGATCATGGTCTGTACACCGGCTTTCGAAGCGTCTTTGAGATAATAATTAATGTCTCCGGTGTAGTTTGCAGGAAAGACATCTTCGTCACGCAAAATAAGCCCCTGATAAGTATTGCTTTCCGCAATGGTCCCGTATTCTACTTCATAGACTGCAATGTGCGTTGCAGTAAAATACGTGATCAAATGATACGTGACGTAAACCAGGATCAGGATAAAAATGATCACGCCAAGATTGAGATGTGTTCCGCGTGGATATTTTACAATCTTATCTTTTGCCATAACATAGAAAAAGGGTGCCTTAAGCTATCTTAAGGCACCCCCGAACCTTTTTTTAAAGTGATACGATCAATTTTGCCTTTGCGCATTCCGGTAAGCGGTCTGCAGCGCATGCAATGCTGATCACAAACTTAATATTGAATTTCTCACTGATGATATCAAGCTTTTCGATCGCCGGGGTCAGGTTTTCGGCCTCTGTATTGGCGATGGTCAAGAAGCTGTCGAGATACATCTGCTCAAGATCGTTGTCCTGAGAGGCGATGCCGCAGATAAAACCGAGGAACTCATCGCAATTGGTCAAAGGATAATCTCCCACATTGATGAGACGCACCCGATTATTCAACTCATACATGTGTTTCTGACTCTTATCAAGGAAAACAATGTTACCAGGCGCTTCTTTGACTGCTTCGGCCACCTTGTCTAAAAGGTATTTTGTTTTTCCTTTTCCCTGCTCTCCGGCAATGATCTCAATCATAGGCTCAACCTCCAGTGTGTTCTCGGATCGGTAAAACTCTTCCGAACCTGTTTTTATTATAGTATACGCGTTGCAGAAAAACAACCGCTAATTCGCATAATTCCCCATCATCTCATTCATGACAAGATACAGGTTTGAACGTCCGTCTGCTTTATAGACTGTCGCAACCTGATAGTCTCCGGCCATATTCTGAATGAGGTTGATAAGGCAGTATCCTGCCGCACCGGTTGTGCCGGTTTTGCCGCCCAGTACGACGACACCTTCCGGCGCATCCTCTTTTCCGATCAGGTAGGGATTGGTCGTCGTCCAATCTTTGCTGACGCTTTCTCCGGCTGCATTGGTATAATTGGCAGTATGATCCACCGTTGTGAGGATCCTTAAGTATTCGTCGTTTTTGATCCCTTCATTCAGGATCAGGTACATATCGTATACCGTCGTATAATGGTTCTCATCAGGAAGACCGTTGGGATTGACAAAATTGGAATTGGTAGCGCCGACGGAATTGGCGAATTGATTCATCATAGCGGCAAAACCCTCTACACTGCCTCCAAGATATTCAGCGATCGCTACAGATGCATCATTACCGCTTCGAAGGATCATTCCGTAACAAAGATTCCGCAGACTGATCTGGTCGCCGGTGTTCAGATCACAGACAGAGGAATCGCTTGCCTGATCAACTGCGTTGGCGCTGACTGTCACGATGTCATCGAGCTTGCCGCTTGTAACAGCAAGATAAAGCGTCAGAACCTTTGTCGTACTTGCCGGATATAAGCGTTCGTGAACATTATACGCATAACGGACATCCGTAGTATTACGATCAAAAAGCCCTGCTCCACCCACATTCTGATAGTGTGTGTTATCAAGGGAAGTATTCTCTCTGCCGATGACACAGAGATCTTTTGAAAAAGTGGAAACATCCGAACCCGTTGCTGCTGATTGGAAAGAATATGCCGAAGCATCATACTGCGGAAAAGGGGAAACTACCTCTTCCGCGCAATTTGCACCGCATCCTGCAGCAAAGAAAAGCAGCGAGCCTGCTGTCAGTACGGGGATGATCTTATTTATACATTTCACGCCAGTCTAAATCTCCTCTATCCAGCGCGCGTACCAAAAGCTCTGCTGTCGCGAGATTGGTCGCAAGCGGGATATTATGTGTATCGCAAATGCGGATGACACTGTTGACATCCGGCTCATGGGATTGCGGCGAAAGCGGCTCCCGCAAAAAGATCACAAGATCGATCTCGTTGTGCTCGATCTGTGCAGTTAACTGCTGGACACCTCCAAGATGACCTGCAAGAAATTTGTGTACGGACAGGTTAGCGGCTTCTTCAACAAGTCTTCCGGTAGTACCGGTCGCATACAGTTCGTTTTTCCCAAGGATCCCGCGATAAGCGATGCAGAAGTTCTGCATCAGTTTTTTTTTGGAATCATGTGCGATCAAACCGATATTCATTCTTTTCCTTCTCCTTTTACGCCCCTAAAATCGTTTTTGCTGTAACCCCACATTTAAGACAAGCCCGATCCCGCCAAACAACGTGACGAGCGAAGTCAGGCCGTAACTGACAAACGGTAACGGTAAGCCGGTATTCGGAAACATCCCTGTTGTTACGGCAATGTTCATAAAACTCTGGAACCCCACCAGAGCGGCCATCCCGCTGCAGATCAGTTTCCCTGCAAGATCTTTTGCCTTTGCTGCCATCAGAATACATTCCAATGTGATCAAAAACAGTAAAATCACAATAATGGCACCGCCGATAAAGCCCATCTCCTCTCCCGCAACCGCAAAAATAAAGTCTGTCTGTGGCTCCGGGATAAAGTTGCCGTTCTTTACGGAAGTGACATCTGTGTTGTTCAGGCCTTTTCCCCAAAGCTGACCGGAACCGATTGCAGTAATGGAGTTTGTCTGCTGCATAGCAGTCTCGGGATATTCCTCCGGATAGAGCCATGCCATAATGCGGAGCCATTGGAAATGCTCGATGATGGTTTGATCCGGCTGGAGTACAAAACTAAGAAAGATCATCACTGCAGGAATGCTCACTGCGAGTACAGCCAGTATTATTTTATAACTTAATCCGGCAACAAACAAGAGTGCAATGAAAATTAAGCCGGTTGCGATCGTCGTTGACAGATCGGGCTGTTTTAAGACCAAATAAAGCGGAACTGCCGCGAGCCCAAAGGACAACAGTAAGATTGGCACTGAATTGATCCGTTCCTGATGTTTCATGAAAAAGTAAGAAAAGAACAGGATCAGCAGGATCTTACCAAGCTCCGAAGGCTGAAAACGGATACCGGCGATCTCTACCCATCTCGTTGCGCTATGAGAATCCGTGCCGACAAAGCGCACCATTAAAAGCAATACGATGTTTAGGGCATAGAAAACCCAGCCAAACCGGATCAAAAACCCGTAATCGATGAATGACACGCCAGCCATGACAATGAGCCCAAGGAATAATCCCATGGTCTGCTTTGCCTGGTAGTCTTCGTTGGCGCTGCCGATCACGGCGATTCCGATGGCGGTTAGGATCACCACATATATAATCAGGCGAAAATTATAATTCCTGATGTGATAGGATTTCCATAATGCTTTCATGAACGCCCTTCAAAATACTGTATCTGTACACAACCCTGTGAAATGATGGCCACTTTCGGAAGATTTTTCTTTTTTCGATCTTTCCACCCGGCGTGTTTTTCCAATGAGGGAGAGTAAACCAATGAACCGATCCGCAGGCTCTCCGGCATCATATTCAGTGCAAAGACAAATACATCTTCTTTTCCGGCCGATCCGGCCCATGCATTTCCAAGAAGGCTTCCGAGCACGATCAGATTGCCGGCCGTGGTGATGTTTGCGCCGGCTTCCACATCCGATAAAACAACAAGGCTCTGCTCGGCAGTTATCACTTCACCGCTCTTTACGGTTTCGTAGCGCAAAATCGCTTCGGTCGGATCGTACTCGGGAATCTGCGGCATAGAGGCTTCGGTTTTCCGTTTCAGGATTTCCTCGCGGATCTCATCCTCTTCCACAATGCAGATGACATGGGTGTTTGTCTTCTCGTTGATGGTTTCGACGATCGCAGCCTCTTCCTCTTCACTCAGTTTTCTTCCCACAAAGGAAATGGCGAAGCTGGCGTCTTTAAAGAATTTATCCGATTCCTGAAACTTTTCCAGAATCTTATCCAGAAGTGTCACAAAAGGCAGATCCGGGTTCAGATGCAGTTGAATGCCGTAACGATTGCTTTTTAATACGACTGCTTCTCGCATAATATTCCTCCGTTTAATCCGTGACTCTGTTATTCGTTGTAATGTCTTCTGCCTGACCGGAAAGAAGTTCATCTTCCGTAGCCAAACCAAAGTAATATTTGAGGATTTTTGAGGTCACCTCTGCTGCGTTGGAGGAAGAATACCCATAGGCTATTCTCGTCGCGACAGCAAGTTTTGGGATGGTACTTCCGGTGCCGTCATAAGGTGCATAGCAGACAAACAAGGCGTGGTTCGGACGTGTGACGATCTGCTGCGCAGTACCGGTTTTTCCCGCAACGGCAATGGGAAAATCCTCAAAATAGCTCTGCTCTTCCACCACCATGGCATTTCCTCGTTGGATCGCGCTCCATGTGGAATCCGTGATATCGGTCATCTCATTTTTTACTTTAGGCTTGTATGCCTCAATCTCCTCTCCGTCAGGGGAAGTCAATTTTTGCAGGAGCGTAAGATCATAGACCGTACCACGATTTGCCAACGCTGTGATATACCTTGCCAGATGCACGGTCGCATAGTTATTATCGGACTGTCCGATGCTGGCAGTCACGGGATACTCTGTGGCAATATGCGGCGCGCTTTCCGGGATCTCAATACCGGTCTTATCACCAAGACCATATTCTTCCGCGTACTTGGTCAGTTTACGGATACCGAGTGCATCTGAAAAGCTGAGATAACCATTTGCCAAACGGTAACCAACTTCATAGAAAAAGTAGTTACAGGAATCGCGGATGGCTTCCGATACATCAATGAAGCCGTGCGTCATGTGGTATGATCCGTAGATCCAGCAGGTAGGACCATTCGCAACGTTCTCATAAACACCCTTGTCCTGGATCTTTTCGTCGACTGTGATAACGCCCTCTGTCAGACCGGCGGTCGCGGTCACCATTTTGAAGGTGGAACCGGGGGCCGTTTCTTCCTGTGTCGCATGGTCATATAACGGAAGCGATTTGTCATCCTGTAAAAGTTGATAATAGGCGGAATCCAGGTTATTTGCGAGACGGTTGTTGTCATAACCGGGATACGTCACAAGTGCAAGCAGCTCGCCTGTTTGAGGATTGGTGATAACGCAGGACCCTGAGCATGGATCAAGCGCAAGCTGGGCCGGTGTCAATTCCAGATTCTTGATCTTTTTTCGGAGGAAATCGAAAGAACTCATCTGCTCCGAAACAAGCGGCTGATAATCGGGATCTGTTGTCAACAGAACGCCCTGATCGTAAAGAGCAAGACAAAGACTGCGACCGCCGATCATATCCTGATCGATCACATACTTATACACCTTTTTCGCAAAGGCGCGATCGTGATCTAAAGTGTCGATGATATAAGCCACAAGATTGTCATAGATCTCTGAGGAATCGGAATATTTTTCATTCAGTTCAAACTGCGTAATATCGATCCAGTTCTTTTCAATCGCATGACGAAGGTACTCCTGAAGGCTGATTTCTCTCGCTCTCCATGCAAGATAAATGGTATCTGTCCGATCGATCTCGTCGCTGAGCAGAATATCGTTCTCTACGAGCATCGTAACGATATAGTTCATATAATCTTTCAGTTCTTCATCTAAAAGATTAAACGGCAGCGGATCCTCCATGAGAAGCTGCGTCTGGATCATCGTGAGCGCGGATTGCTTTTTTTCCAGAAAGGCCGCCTCGATCCGCTGTTCATTTTCGGAGGCGTCCGGCGCCGAAAAATGATCGATGTTCAGGACGTTATTATTGACCAGCGCATAATACACATCATAGATCGGGATCAAAATGTCCGAAGCGCTGCTACCGTTGGAAGCGTTATACTCTTTTAAGTTTGCGATCTTACTGTAAACGATCCCGGCAATCTCCTGCTCAAGGAGGTCATAAACTGCTTCGGTGAGATCTTTATCGATGGAAAGATAGAGATCATTGCCCGCTTTCGGTTCCACAGTCTCCACGGTTTCCACGACTTTCCCGAGGTTGTCTACATAAAGGCGTTCATACCCCTTTTCTCCTTTCAGGGCAGAATCCATGACCTGCTCTATGCCGGCTTTTCCGACGGTATCTGTTAAGGCATACTGATCATTTCCTGCGGAATAGGTCTCGTATTCCGTTGCATCGATCTTGCCGGTGTATCCGATGATATGGCTGAAATACTCGCTGTCAACATACTTTCGGATCGTACTGGTTTCCACGGTAACGCCTTGCAGCCGGTATGCATTCTCACTGATGTAGGCGAGCGTTTCATCACTGACAGCAGTCGCAATATCTGTGAGGATATACTTCTGATAGCTGTTTTGCGACATCGCATACCGTAAAACTATGATCCTGTAGAGTGTCGCAGGATCATACTCCTCAGAGGACAACTGATATTTTTTATCTCCGGCGAGATAAGCGATCACATCATCCGGTGTGGACTCTCGTTCTGAGACGGTAAGCTTGTCGATGCTGCTCTTGCCGTAAACATCTGCGAGGAAACGGAGCTTGGCATTTCCTTCCGAAGCGAAACGAAATTGTCCGTTCACCATCTGAATACCAAAATCATTCTGGATCTGGTCTCCGTTCTGGTATAACACTTTGATGATCTCTGAGAGTTCGTCGTTGAGCTTTTTGTTCTTCTCTTTCGTACTCTCATAGCTTCCGTTATCTTCGATCCTAACCGTATACGCAAGCTCGTTATAGGCAAGGAGATTCCCGTTGCGATCAAAGATATTGCCGCGCGTACTGTCCAGAACACGTTCTTTTTCAATTTTCAGTGTATAGTTTTCCTGATAGGACTGTCCGTTCACGATCTGAAGTGTAAACAGCCGCTGTATGATCAATACGGTCAGAACCACCATGACCGCAAGCAGCAGGATCAGACGGGATCGGAACACCCTTCCGAAAAAATCCTTGATCAATTCAAACAAACTTTGCTGCGCTCCTTCTTTCGACTTCCTCCAGCTTCTGATTGATCTTTAAGATCACAAAGTACAAAACCAAAGTGACCAGGATCGTATAGATCAACTCCGGCAGCATAATATGCATAAAGTAATACGGCAGATCAAACTTCCCGCGGAATAAGAACAACTGGATGTAAATGATCATGTTACAAACAAGGTCGCTCGCGCTGATCAGAAGCATCGGGAGCTTTACGTCTTCCGGGTAAAAAAACTTCCGGAACATCCCATTGACATAACCGATATAGACATAGATCAGTGTGTAGATGCCGAGATACGTTCCGAAGAACAGATCAATCAGAAGTCCGCAGAAAAAACCGACCCAAAGCCCTTCTTTCCGCCCACGCATGAAACCAAATGAAGCAGTTACAATGACGAGAAGGTTCGGACTGATCGAACCGAAAGAAAGCACCTGGAAAATGGTGCTCTGTAGAAGAAAACAAGCAATAATGATTGCTGCGATCGATAGTTTTCGCGCCATCTTTATTCCGCCTCCAGACCGGTCGTATCCTTTAAGAACTTGATCACCAGAACTTCCTGGAGATGCTCAAAATCAACAACAGGCGTGATCGTGCCTGATTTTGTCAGATTGTTGGAATCATAATCCAGACTGCTGATATATCCGATCATAATGCCGGGAACGTACTTGCTGCTGACTGTGCTTGTGACGATCGCATCGCCGACATGCACCTCGTCATCATCGTCTTTTAACTTCGTCAGCGAAAGCTTCTGCTCTGCGTTCATCAGGATCAGATCGCCATTGACGATACAAAGATCAGAGGTGGATAAAACCATCGCGCTGACCTGACTGATATCGTCGACAATGGCGCGTACTTTTGCATAGTTTGCACCGACGGAGGTCACAATACCGACAAGTCCTTCATCGGCGATGACGTTCATATCGACTTCGATCCCGTCGTTGGCGCCTTTATCAATGAGAAATGTCGAGAACCAGTTGCCGGTATCTTTCCCGATCACATGGGCGGCAACTTTTTCATAATCCGGATATTTCTCATCAAGAGAAAGAAGCTTCCGGTAGTTCTCCACATCATATTGTTCGAGCTGGATGCCGTTTAGCTGCTCGGTCAGTTCACTCACCTGACGTTTAAGAAGTTCATTCTCCGCCTGCACTTCCTGTAGGGTTTCCAGATTCCCAATAGAATCGGAAAGAAGGGATCCTATACGATTGATCCCTTGTTGCATCGGCGTAAAAACATACCCGGCAGCCACTTTCAGCGGACCGCCGGACAGGTTTAACGTAAAACTGAGCAACATTACGACAATGCACGAGATCGTCACGATCAAAAGAAGGTATCGCGGCGGAAGCGCATTCTTGCTTTTCCGTTTGAATGTACGTCGTCTCATAGATTCCTCAAGGCGCTTTCCATGAAAAAAGCATGTCCCGTTTATTCTAAGATCCGGGTTTTTTTACTGTAGGCGAGATGCCGGTACTTGGGATCGGAAACGATCTTGACCAGCCCTCTTGCGGCAGTTTCTTCGGGCGTATCACAGGTGTTGACCTTGATCCCGGTGATCTCGGTAAACAATGTATCCAGATCCTTAATCTGCGAACCGCCTCCGGTGATATAAATACCGTCATGTATGATGTCCTTTGCAAGCTCCGGCGGCGTGCGTTCCAAGATCATCTTAATGGAGTTGCAGATGGAATTCAGATCTCCTTTGATGGCATCGTTGACAGTCTCGGCGGTCACTTCCATTTCGACCGGAAGGCCGGATAAAAGATTCCGTCCCACGACAACAGAAGCTTCAGTATTGCCGCCAATCCCGGAAGCAAGGGTTTCTTTTAATCCCATCGCGCTCTTCTGCCCGATCACGAGTGAGAAATTTTTCTTGATGTAGTTGAGAATGGACTCGTCAATGCGATTGCCGCCAAAATCAAGGAGCGAAGAAATAACGAGTCCCCCCAGAGAGATCACGGAGATCTCTGTCGTATCTGCACCGAAATCCACAACCATGATACCGGTAGGCTGATTGACATCCAGCCCGAGCCCGACCGCATCGGCGATGGGCTTTTTGCAAAGCAGCACTAATTTACTTTTCAGGCTGCTCTTATAAAAGATATCAAAAAAAGCGCGCTCTTCTACTTCTGTGATGTCAGCAGGAACTGCCACTACAAATTCCGCACCACGGACTTTTCCTTTTGTGTTTTTTTCCAGGAACTCATAGAGCATGGTCTGCATGAAGTTATAATCCGCGATCACGCCTTTGCTGATCGGAAATTTGATGGAGATCTCCTCCGGCACCTTTTCATACATGTCATAGGCGCTGTCTCCATATGCATAAAGGCGATCTTTTCCCTTGATTGCGACGGTGTTCTTTTCGCTGAAGACTTTCCCCAGAGACTTGGAATAAACTTTCAGATTCCGCGTTCCGAGATCGACTCCGTAAATATTATTTCCCACAGACGGTATCCTCCTATACAAAAAACCACACTAATCTTATCATATCAGGCCTTTTGGAACAAGATTCTTCTCATAAAGTTTTTGCAGGGACATGAGTATGCCGAACTTTGCATGATACCAGGTCAGACCGCCCTGGAAATAAACTGCATAAGGCTCCCGAAGCGGTCCGTCGGCACTTAGCTCAATGGACGAACCCTGTACAAAAGCACCTGCGGCCATGATCACAGGACTGTCATACCCCGGCATATCCCAGGGTTCCGGCGTAACAAAGCTGTCAACCGGTGCTGCAGCCTGGATCCCTTCGCAGAATGCAAGCAGCCGTTCTTTCGAACCAAGCGTGACAGCCTGTATGATGTCGTGTCTGGTCTCAGAACCGTTCGGGATCACGGGAAATCCCAGTTTTTCATAGAGATTCGCAGCAAAGATCGCGCCTTTCAGCGCGCCGGCGGTGACAACGGGAGCAAGGAAAAGCCCTTGATAAAACTCTCTCATGATACCGAGGCTGGCGCCGACTTCCTTCCCAAGCCCTGGTGATGTCAACCGCGCAGCCGCCTGTGCGATATATTCTGCTCTTCCGGCAAGATACCCGCCACATCGGCAAAGACCGCCGCCCGGATTTTTGATAAGGGATCCGGCGATCAGATCTGCACCGTATTGGGACGGCTCTTCTGTTTCGACGAACTCACCGTAACAGTTGTCCACAAGGATGATCAGATCATCTTTGCATTTGCGCAGAAAGGCGATCAATTCGGCAATCTGGGCAACCGAAAAAGAAGGCCTGGTTTGATATCCTTTGGATCTTTGGATCGTAACCATACGGGTTTTGGAATGGATCGCGTTTTTGATCGCGTCATAGTCAAAAGTGCCATCAGGCAGTAGATCCACCTGTCGATACGTGATCTGATATTCCGCCAGAGAGCCTCTTGACGGTCGGATGCCGATCACCTCTTCCAAGGTGTCATAGGGCTTTCCCACAGGGGACAAAAGTTCGTCTCCCGGGCGAAGGTTACTCATCAATGCAAGTGCAAGAGCCTGTGTCCCGCAAGTGATCTGTGGACGTACAAGTGCGTCCTCTGTTTGGAACACAGCTGCGTACACTTTTTCGAGCGTCTCACGACCGATATCATCATAGCCATAGCCGCTGGAACTTTCAAAGCAGGCTGCGCTGACCTTTTTTCGGCGCATAGCGCCTAGCACCTTCAACTGATTGTATTCTGCTGTCTCATCGATCGCAGAAAAACGTTCAGAAAGGTTCTGCTCTATGGCCTGTGCATATTTGAGGACCTCCGGCGAAATGCCAAGTGCCTCATATTGTGTGGGTATGATAGAGGATTCTTTTCCCATGTTCAAAGGATCTCCTTTTCCGCAAGCTTTTCGATCATGTATTGCACGACGTCTTCTGTCTTTGGATAATCTTCCCGTTTGATCCAGAGGATGTCTTTTTCCCGATTCATCCAGGTCAACTGCCGCTTTGCAAAATGCCTGCTATCTCGCTTGATCCGATAGACGGCTTCCTCAAAACTGAGTTCGCCTTCAAGGTGTAGCAGGATCTCTTTGTATCCGAGGCCTTGCATGGAGACCATCTCTTTCGTATATCCTGCATCATAAAGACGTTTGACTTCATTAAGCAGACCTTTTTCGATCATAAGATCCACTCGTTTGTCGATCCGTGCATAGAGTGTTTGCCGATCCATGGTCAGACAAAAATAGGCGGCATTGTATGCCGGAGGCTTCTGCCGCTCTAATGCATTGGATGCGGAGATTGGCGTGCCGGAGAGCCGGTAGAATTCAATCGCGCGGATCTGACGCTTGACGTTATGCGGATGGATCGTCTCTGCTGAAACCGGGTCAACTTCTTTCAGCATTTCATGAAGTGCCTCCGGCCCGTCTTTTTTTGCGATCTCTTCCAGTTCCTGTCGCAGGGTCGGATCGGATGAAGTCTCCGTAAAATCGATCCCGTAAAGAAGGGCCTGGATATAAAAGCCTGTGCCGCCGCAGATGATGGGGATCATCCCGGCTTTTTGGATCTTGCGGACAGCCTTTTTCGCCATCTCCTGAAAGCAGACGACATGAAAGGGTTCATCCGGTTTTAACACATCGATCAGGTAATGGGGAACACCCTGCATTTCGTCTTGTGTGATCTTGGCGGTCCCGATGTCCATGCCCTGATAGACCTGCATCGAATCTGCCGAAATGACGGCGCCGTTGATCTTTTTTGCAAGCGCAATCGCCGTGTCGCTTTTTCCGACCGCAGTCGGTCCGGCGATGATGACCAGTGGATCCTTCTTCTCAGTCATATCAGAGCACCCTCTTAAATTTCTTTTCGAGATCATAACGGCTCATCCGGATCGTAGTCGGCCTGCCGTGTGGGCAATGATAAGGGTTTTGCAGTGTCAGCATCTCGTCAAACAGAGTCTGAAACTCCTTCGTAGAGATGTGCATATTCCCTTTGATCGCAGCCTTGCAGGACATCGTGGCAATCCGCAGATAGAGCTGATCGTTCTCGACAAGACGGTCATTTTCGTTGAGATCATCCAACATCTCAAGGAACAACTGTCGTTCGTCCAGTCCGTAAATGTCCGCGGGAACAGCGGTGATCCTGTATTCCGAACCACCGAAATGCTCGATCTCATATCCGAGCTTTTGAAAATCGGAAAGATAGCGTTGCAGGGTTGCTTCTTCTGCGGTGGAAAGCGATAACACCATGGCAGGCGCAATTTGCTGACTGAGAGGCTCTTTTTCCTCTTTTCTTTTCATCAGGCGTTCAAAAATGACCTTCTCATGTGCGGCATGCTGGTCGACAAGGAACAGGTCCTCTCCCATTTCCACGATCCAATAAGTATCAAAGGTCTGGCCGAGGATGCGGTATTGCTGCTTTGTCTCCGCAGAAAAGAAAGGTAGTGTCTGCTGTTCGTAGCTGACTTCCTCACGAGACTCATATTTGGGCTCATAAGGGGTGTCCTGACGAATTCCTGCGCGGATCTGATCCTTTAGCTTGAGAAGGCGTTCCCTCTCAAACGGCTCTGTATGAGAAAGCGTATCTTTTGCTTCATAATGTTCTTGTGGCGGAGTGACCGGGTGAGGTGCCTTTGCGACTTCTTCTTGTTGCACCGCTTCTTCTTTCCCGAAGGTCGCTTCCGGGATCAGTTCTGTCTCTTTCAAACACGCACTGATGCTTTCCGAGATAAAACGATAAAGCTCTTCTCCCTTTGAGAAACGCAGCTCCAACTTTTGCGGATGTACATTCACATCCACATCTTTTCCGTCAACCGTAAAGGAAAGTGCCGTAAATGGATATTGATGCTGCATAAGGTAGGTGCGATAGGCATCCTCGATCCCTTTTGCGATCAGATCGCTTTTGACATAGCGTCCGTTTACAAAGTAGTTTTCAAAATTCCGGTTGCCCCGTGTCACAATCGGTTTGCCGATATAACCGGTCAAACGCATGGAACCGGAAGAGGCATCGATCGGGATCAGAGAAGAAGCAATGTCCTTCCCGTAGAGATGATAAATGATCTCCTGTGCGGAGGCATTCCCCGATGTAAAAAGCCTGGTCTGCCCGTGGGACAGAAATTGAAAAGCGATATCCGGATGGGATAAAGCCATATGCTGCAACAATGCATGGACGTAACCTGCTTCGGTCTGAGGAGTCTTTAAGAATTTCCGTCTGGCCGGTGTCTGGTAAAAAAGCGACCGTACCAGAAACGTTGTGCCATTAGGCGCACCGATTTCTTCGAGGCTCACTTCTCTCGCTCCCTCGATCACATAACGGGTGCCAAGAAGTGCTTCTGCAGGCTTGGTGATCAGTTCGACTCGCGAGACCGCAGCGATGCTGGAGAGTGCTTCTCCCCGAAATCCAAGTGTCAAGATCTCATCGAGATCAGCTGCTGTTCGGATTTTGCTGGTTGCATGGGAATAAAATGCGAGTGGCACTTGGTCTTTTGTCATACCACATCCGTTGTCGGTCACACGGATTAACTCCATGCCACCGTCTTTGATCTCGACGGTGATCGCGGTAGCGCCGGCATCGATCGCATTTTCGACCAGTTCTTTCACAACGGAGGAAGGGCGTTCGATCACTTCCCCTGCCGCGATCAGATCAATGGTTGCTTTGTCGAGTATTCTGATTTCAGGCATCTTAATTCCTCTTTACCAGCGGTTGATCAGCTTGTTCTGAAGTTCATATAACTTGTTCATGGCCTCCAGAGGCGTCATGTTGGAGAGCTTCAGGGATTTTAGTTCTTCCAGGATCGCATCGTCCGTCACAGTATCGAACAAGGACATCTGCGTCATATCGACCTCGTCCAACCCGCTGTTTGAAAAGGGCTGTTGTACGGAAATCTGCGCCGCTACTTTGGCGATATCGTTTTGCAGGAGCTGCTCCACGATCTCTTTGGCACGCTCTGTCACGGATTCCGGGACACCGGCCAGATGTGCTACCTGAATGCCGTAGCTTTTGTCTGCGCCGCCGGGGACGATCTTTCGTAAAAAGACGATGTCTTCACCCTGTTCTTTGACTGCAATACAGTAATTATTGACGTTATCGAGCTTCCCTTCCAGTTCGGTCAACTCGTGATAATGCGTTGCAAACAGCGTTTTCGCACCAAGCAGTTTCGGGTTACTGATATGCTCGACGACTGCCCAGGCAATCGAAAGGCCGTCAAACGTACTGGTGCCGCGTCCGATCTCATCGAGGATAAGCAAAGAATCAGCGGTCGCATTGCGCAGGATATTCGCAACTTCTGTCATTTCCACCATAAATGTACTCTGTCCGCTGGCGAGATCATCACTCGCGCCGACTCTGGTAAAGATCCTGTCTACAATCCCGATATCTGCAGCATCGGCAGGCACAAAGCACCCGATCTGCGCAAGCAGGACGATGAGTGCGACCTGACGCATATAAGTGGATTTTCCGGCCATGTTGGGTCCTGTGATGATCGAAATCCGGTTCTTTTCGTTATCGAGGATCGTGTCATTGGGAATGAACAGATCATTCGGAATCATCTTTTCCACAACGGGGTGACGCCCGTTTTTGATCTCAATGCGGCCTTCTGTATTGATCTTCGGCCGACAGAACCTGTTTTGTTCTGCAACAAGCGCGAGAGACGCAAATACATCAAGTGCTGCGATGGCTTTTGCGGTTTTCTGGATTCGTACGATCTCGTTGGCCAGGGATTGCCGCAATTCGCAAAATAGTTCGTATTCAAGCGACATCAGGCGCTCTTCTGCACCGAGGATGGTCTCCTCCATTTCCTTCAGTTCCGGTGTCAAAAACCGCTCTGCATTGGTCAATGTCTGCTTTCTGATATAGGTGTCCGGCACCATGGAAAGATAAGAATTGGTCACTTCAATGTAATAACCAAAGACCTTATTAAAACGGACACGTAAGTTTTTGATCCCGGTTGCCTCTCTCTCCCTCTGCTCCAGATCGGCAAGCCATTGTTTGCCGTTGATCTTGGCTTCGCGGAGACGATCCACCTCTGCATGGAAACCACTCTTTAAGAGTCCACCGTCGCGTAGAGAAACAGGCGGATCCGGGACAAGCGCCGCGTCGATCTCCTTGTATAGATCCTGCAGCGGATCCAGAGCTTCTTCAATCTCTTTCAGTTCATCTGCCTGAAAATCCTTTAACAATGCCTTGATCGGCGGCAGCATCCCGATCGAACTCTGAAAGGCGATCAAGTCCCTCGCATTGGCTGTCTGGTAGGAAACCCGCGCGATCAGGCGCTCCAGATCATAGACCGGATGAAGGTATTCACGCAGTTCATCCCGTGTGATCACCTGTGCATTCAATTCCGCGATCGCATCCTGCCTTCGGATGATCCGATCCGGTTCGATCAACGGCTGCTCAACAAAGGAGCGCAGCATACGTGCGCCCATCGCGGTTTTTGTTTTATCCAATACCCAAAGGAGCGATCCGCGTTTTTGTTTCTCCCGCAGGGTTTCCGTCAGCTCGAGGTTGCGTCTGGACGAACTGTCGATCACCATGAATTTCCCTGTGACATAGGGATGAATGGCAGAAAGCTGTGTCAGCTCGACCATCTGTGTATCGAGCAGATATTTCAAAAGTGCGCCTGCAGCGATCACGCCGCTTCCGGAGTCTGACAGGCCGAGTGCTTTAAGAGACGCTGCTTTGAAGTGCTCTTTTAAGGTGGCTTCACACAGTTCGTCGGAAAAATAGGACGGCGAAAGCGGCGACACTGCGATGCCAAGACGCTCTTTCAAGTCTGTTAAGTCCACGCCGCTGATCATCAGTGCTTCATTGCAGATCAACTCGACCGGTTGGAATTTGTGCAGCTCATCGAGCATTTTTCGTTCGGAGTCCACTTCTGTCACGTAATAATCACCGGTTGTGACATCGGCAAAAGAGATGCCGTATTTGTCATCCAGATAGACGACACACATCAGATAATGGTTTTTCGTCTCATCCATGGTGGCGGGGTCCGTATTGGTACCGGGCGTTACGACACGGATCACTTCGCGCTTGACGATCCCTTTCGCAAGTTTCGGATCTTCGACCTGTTCACAGATTGCGACTTTATACCCCTTCTGTACCAATCTGGAAAGATAGGTGTCAACTGCATGAAAAGGGACGCCGCACATGGGCGCACGCTCTTCCATCCCGCAGTTCTTGCCGGTCAACGTCAATTCCAGTTCTTTGGAAACGATCTGGGCGTCTTCAAAAAACATCTCATAGAAATCGCCGAGACGGTAAAAAAGGATGCAATCCGGATATTCTTTTTTGGTCTGCAGATATTGCTGCATCATGGGAGTATACTCAGCCATTTGCTCTACTGCCTTCCCGTTTTTTATTCTGCTGTTTTTCCTGCCAGACGAAGCGCCAGACGTTCTGCGGTACGAATACCGTCTATCGCAGCGGACATGATCCCGCCTGCGAAGCCAGCGCCCTCTCCGGCCGGGTAAAGTCCGTCGATCGAGGAGACTCCGGCATCGTCTCTTGGGATCCTGATCGGGGAAGAGGTCCGGCTCTCAATCCCGGAAAGGATCGCATCCGGGCGGTCAAATCCAGGGATCTTTCTGCCGAATTGCTCCATCCCGGACAAAAATGCTGCCGTCAAAGCCTCCGGAAGGAGATGCCGCATATTCGTAAATGCGCATGCGCCTTTCGTCGTGCTCAAAAAATCGCCATAAGCGTTCGTTACGCGGTCATCCTTGAAATCCACATACAGCTGCTGCGGAATCGCACCGTTCGCGAGCCAATAGGCCTTTTCCTCCAAGGACTCCTGAAAGGTCAAAAACGAAAGCGGTTCATTCGTGTCCACATCTTCCGGACGAACGGCCATGACAATGGCGCTGTTGGCATTTTTCCCATCACGACCGGAATAACTCATGCCGTTGACACAGAGCCTGTTGGGTTCTGAGGAGGCATTGATCACATAGCCCCCGGGACACATACAAAAGGAATAAACCCCTCGTCCGTTTGCTTGGGCGGTCAATTTATAAGGGGCTGCACCTATCACGGAATGATCGGAAATGCCGTATTGCGCCAGATCGATCATCTCCTGCGGGTGTTCAATGCGAAAGCCGACTGCAAACGGCTTTGCTTCCATGGCAATCTCTTTTGACCGCAGCATGCGGATCGTATCTCTGGCACTGTGTCCGATCGCAAGAACCACCGTTTCGGTTTCGATCAGGGTTTCTCCATTTACGAAGACACCTGTGATCTTTTGGCCGTTTATCGCAAGATCCGTGACGCAGCTGTCAAAATGGACCGTTCCGCCAAGCTCGGTAATACGCGCCCGTAGGTTTTTCAGGATCGTCACCAACGTATCGGTGCCGAGATGCGGTTTTGCATCGGAAAGGATCCGCGGATCGGCGCCCATTTGAACAAACAGTTTTAGGACTTCCCGCCCTCTGCCGGAAGGATCCTTGATGGAAGTATTCAGCTTTCCGTCCGAAAAAGTACCTGCACCGCCCTCTCCAAACTGTGCATTATTATTCGGATCAAGGACGCCATTCGAAAAAAAATGCTGCAGCTTCGCGCAGCGTTTGTCTACGTCACTTCCCCGCTCAAGCAAGATGGGGCGGAATCCATGTAATGCCAATTCGTAGGTACACAGCAATCCGCAGGGCCCGCTTCCGATCACGACAGGCCGTACGAACCGTTTTGGTGCGCTGCATTTGGGAAAATGATACCGGATCTGCTCCATAACTTTTACATGAGCCTGATCGGCGTGGGACAGAACGGATTTTTCTTTCCGAACCTGCACATCCACAGTCAAAACATAGGTAAGATCGGGTTTCTTTCGGGCATCGATTGCTTTCCGTACGACTTCGAGAGAGAGGATCGCGTCTTTTGGCACACGAAGAATTTTGCAAACCCGCTCTGTGAGGTCGTCTTCTGTAAAATTTAAATCTAGTTTACATTCTTCTATACGAATCATTGCAAGGAATACTCCGCTGCATGCTCTCCGGCACACATCCCCGAAGACCAGGCCCACTGAAGATTATAGCCACCACAGGGGCCATCCACATCAAGCATCTCGCCGCAGAAGAAAAGGCCGGGTGTATGCTTCGAGGCGAGCGTCTCAGCAGAAACCTCAGTCGTATTCACACCACCGGCTGTCACCTGTGCGTCGTTCAGCTTTTTTGTGCCGTTGATCTGCAGAGAAAAGAACTTGAGTGTCTGAACGATCCGTCGGACCTCCTCCAACGTCACATCTGCTGCGCATTTGTCGATGACCTGGCTTTCCTGCAGGATAACAGGGATCAACTTCCGATGAATGGAACCAGCCAGCAAAACCGACAGCATGGAGGGATGATCGTGGCAAAGCCTCGCATACATATCCGTTACGGCGTCTGCATCCCCCGATTTCGGTAAAAAGTCGATGACAAGCGTGACTTTCTTCTCTTCTTTTAGTGCAACCGCAGCGTAGCGGCTGAGCTGGAAGACAGCGATCCCGGAGACCCCGTAATCAGTGAGTTGGAGTTCCCCTGACTCGGAAGCAACGCGTTCGTCTTCCACATAAAGATGCAGCCTCGTATCTGCACGAATTCCTGCAATCTCTTTCAAGAACGATGCCTTCGCCTTCAATTGAACCAGAGAAGGGGCAATATCTTGGGCTGTGTGATGAAGTGCATCCAGATATAGGAAGCCGCTGCCATCACTGCCGGTTTCTTTATAGCTGCATCCTCCGGTTGCCAAGATACAGCTTTTACTCAAATAGTTTCCTTGTTTCGTTTCAAATAGGAAGCCCTCTTTTTGAGGAAGGATTTTTTTAATCCCGATTTCATAATCGATGGAAACTTTGTATTTCCGACATTCTGACAACAATGCTTGCACCACACCGGCGGCTTCTTCGTTTTGCGGATAAAGATAGCCGTTTCGTTCTCGTACCGGCACGCCAATCTCCCTAAAAAAAGCAAGCGTCCGCTCTTTGGAATAGGCATGGAGCACCGGAACGACAAATGATGGCTCAGCCCCTCTGTAGAGCCCGGGATCGATGTTCTGGTTTGAGAGGTTACATTTCCCGTTTCCGGTCAACAGAAGCTTTTTCCCGGCTTTTTCCTTGTGCTCTAAGATCTTTACAGTTACGCCCCGTCTGGCGGCGAAAATCGCGGCTGTCAGACCCGAGGCACCTGCTCCTACGATGATCACATCAGAAGTCATCAATCATCGATCCCTTCGTCAAAATCTTCCTGGCCCCCAGGAGTTTTGATTCCCGGCTGTGCCTGTACATGAGCTGCTTCTACAGGAGCGTGATGTCCCTGTATGCCCGGTGTCTCATCATGAAACGTTTCATCGCTTTCCGGATCGGCATCCAGTTGCTTTTTCCATGCTCTCAGGCGGAACGCAAGATAAAGCGTTCCAATGAGGCTTATAATCCCATCGATCAATACAAGGACCGACGCAAACTGTGCCAGCGTCTTTTTGTCGGAAAACGGATTGACGATGATAACCGTCGCAAAAATCGCGAATACAAACGCGATCAAAAGCCAGATCCACCAGTAGGCATCCCTGATTGCTTTCAGATCCAATGCATTTTGCAGCTTAAAAACGGAAGCAGCAAGCATCAAAGCACCCAGTGCGGTATAGAGATACTCTGAGAGAATAGTTGTACGCGCCAAAATAATGGAGCCGCAAAGGATTAACAGCACACCGAAAGAAAAGCCGTAGCTTTGGATGTTTTTATAGGCCTCTGTCACGAAATAACGGACGATCAGGATCACCCCGATGATCATGATGCCGCCTGCAAGGGAATAACAGAGGATCGCAGGTGTGATCTGGGGAACAAACAGCAACAGTGCGCCCAATACGAGAAACACGATGGAAAACCCGATCTCCATACCGGATACATGCATGGCATGATCCGCTTTGGCAGCTGCGGCCTCTTCCTGTACCATCTCCTCTTCCATAAATTCGGCTTCAGCATTTTTCTTTTTTCCGAACATTCTGATTCCTCCTCCCCTTTTTTACCGTAACAGATGCATTTTTTTCGCAAGTGAAACAAGCCAAGTTCCTTTTGGCAGCTTCTTCAAATCCGACTCTGAAATCCCCCTGATCAGCAGTAACACAATGAAATAGATGAACATCGCGGCGATCATACCGACGATCGCTGACACGCCGTTTCCGAAGAGGATACGAACCAGCTTATAGATGCCAAAAGCAGCCACACCCATTACAGCGGAAGCGATCAAAGGCTTTAAAAAGATCCCGAAAAAGTCGAACCGGTATCCTGTCGCACGCCGGATGCCGATCTGATTGAGGATACACATCAAAACCGCATAGATGACGTTTGCCAGGATCACGGCGTAGATATTCAGGTTTGCAAAATAAAGGAGCGCATAAAGCGATCCGATGTGGATGGCGAGTGAGATCACTGCATTGATGACAGGGACTCGCATACGGTCGATCCCCTGCAGGATGCCGTTTGACAACGTGGACAGGGAATAAAAGATAACTGCGACACAGCCTGACTGCAGCATTCTGGCGGCAAGCTCGCTCGTGTCATTAAACAACAGTTCCATCACAGGCCCTGCAAAGACGAAAAGACCTACGGCACAGGGGACGGCGATGATCATGGAAAGCCGCATGCCTGCATTGATCTGATGTTCGATCCGGCGTCTGTCTTTCTTGGCATGAGAGGCGGATAAGGCCGGTACAGTAGAGGCTGCAAGTGCCGAAGCAATGGATATCGGCACGTTGATGAGAAGCCGGTATTTCCCGGTGTATTTTCCCCACCAGACGCCGATATCTGTGGCTGTATATCCCTGCAGTAATGCAACATTCTTGAAAATGCGCGTATCGATGATCGCGCTGACATTATAGATCGTTGTGGAAAGCAGAACCGGAACGATCGTTAAGATCAGGATTTTGATGATATTGCCGTAACTTTCCTCCTCCATCGAGTGATCGCGCTTCATCTGGCGCTTTAGGATCGTACGATACAGCAGGAAGATCACGAGAATAAAAAGGAAACCGGCAAGTGCGCCACTGAGCGTTCCGAGCGTCCCGCCGGCAGCCCCGTATGCAGAACCGTATTTTTCGGGGTCTCCCAATACCGCGCCGATCTTGGCACCGTATTGATATAACCCATAGGCTGCCATGACGCTGACAACCGCATTGACGATCTGTTCAATGACCTGAGAGATCGCGCTTGGCACCATTGTACCAAGCCCTTGGAAAAAGCCGCGTAATACGCCCATGACAGCAGCTACCACGAGACACGGCGCCAGAAATTCCAGTGAAAAGAAACTGAGCGGCGTTTCAAAGAACTGTGTGATTTGTTTTGAGAAAAACCAAACGATCAACCCAGCCGTCGTGCCTGTCAATAACGCAAAAAGGAATGCCCCTCGCATCAAGCGATAGGCATTCTTTCTCTGCCCTCTTGCGACTCTCGCCGAAACGAGCTTGCTGACCGCAAGTGGAAGGCTGTACGAGGAGATCAAAAGGAGGATGCTGTACACCTCAAAGGATGTGGCGTAAAAATCCATCCCCCGGTCTCCGATGATCCGCTGCAGGGGAATCCGGTAAACCAGTCCGATCACACGACTGACCAGCGATGCGGCTGCCAGGATCGACCCCTGCATCAGAAAATTGGTGTTACTTTTTTGATTGCCGCTCATGGAAGCTGTTATCCTTTATACTCAGACTCCGATGCGTAGAACTTGGTCGGGCGGCTGCTGTAGGAATCATAATCCGGCAACACGATGTTGATCCAGGTTGTACCGCAGTTGACGGTGATCTCATCGCCGTCTTCGTTGTAATAATGGGTAATTTCGCCGTCCATATCTCCCTGGGGCTTTTCCCAGTTGATCTTGATCGCTTTTCCTTCGGTGATGAAATAGCCCGTTCCTGAGCCATGAAGCTGAATGTCTTTGTATTTATGGGAATCATAGTCTGCATCAATTCCGGAATAGATGCTGTAATCGCAATTCTGGATGATAATATTCTTGCAGGTGATCGGCTCGCCGTAGCATTCGTCCATCTGCTTGGTGCCCTTCTGATATGCGGTATAGAGGCCGCTGTCCTCATCATAAACAAAGTAACGCTTCTTGTCGGTAAAGCCTCCGGGTACTACGACTACCGCATCTTCTGCAGTCGAGAACTTGTCGAGGGTCACGGTTTCGCTCGGATTCGCAAATTTGAAGTGCGGCGGCAGGGTCTGATCGACATCCTTTTTGTAGCCGTATTTGTCACCGTATTTTTCAATGTCCGGTTTGATCTTTTTGGTATCTACCGTTACGCTGTGTACGGAAGAACGTCCGGATTCACGATAAAAAGCATCAAATGCCGGCGAGTTATCGCGGATCTGTTTCGGATAGGAATTGCTGCCTCCCATACCGTCCATGTCATAACCTTTCATGGTGGCGAGTGTCGGTGCTGCGAACAGAGAAAGTCCCCAGTGTCCGTAATTTGCCTGATACTCTTTGCTCGCTGCTGCATAATAAGAACGGCAGCTGCGTACCGTACCGATCTTATCAACGGATTCATAATCCTGCCAGATACCCATCATACGTGTGATGTTTGACTCTGCGAGCGCTTCATAAATGATATCTGCTTTGGAAAGGCCATAAAACGGAAGATCGCCTTCGCCGTTTTCGATCATGCAGGCAAAGGGACGCTCCCCGGCAATATCTTTATCGATCCATTCACCGGTCAGTCTGCTTGCCGCCATGCCATCCGGAGCAACTGCAGCAGCAACTTCCTCCTCTTGCACATCTTCGTCTGTATCCGAATCCTGTTCTACGATCACAACTTCCGGAACAGATTCGCTTTCGACTTCTGACTGTGCGGGCTCATCTTTCTCTCCGCAGCCGATCATCATGAGACCAAGCGCGGCGGCCAGAATACCTGCCAAAACTCTTTTCTTCATCATACATCTCCTTATTGTGTACATTTTGTTGCTTCTATGATTATCCGGTTGCCCGGGAAATCATCTTAAGATCTTGAAATATCCATCTTTGCGAGGATCGTTTCCTGCATGGCATTCATCTCTGCTTCCTCTTGCGGGGTCAAGTGATCATATCCGCAAAGATGAAGCATGCTATGGGTGATCAAAAACGCATATTCCCGCTTTTCGGAATGCCCATATTCCGCAGCCTGCGCTTTCGCGTGTGCCGCAGAAAGCACGATATCACCAAGCATTACTTCGCCGGTATCGGGATTGTAGTTGTCCGGAACTGCATCGATCTCTGAAAAATCTCCTGGCGACGGAAGTTCGATCAGAGGAAATGACAGGACATCTGTCGGTCGATCGATATTGCGGAAGGTCCGATTCAGCTCTTGGATCGATCCTTCTGAAACGATCGTCAGCGAGACTTCTGCTTCATAGGGAAACCCAAGGATTTCCAACGCAGTTCGGATCACATCCTGCGCAAGTCCTTTCGGATCAAACGGAAACTGCACTGTCGTTTGCTCTTCATAGAGCACCGTCATCTACAGGTCATCTCCTCTCAAGAGAAACTCGCGGATCTTCAGATATCCGTTGATGCTGAGCCCCGATTTGTCATAAAGTCCTGAACCGGATAGTTCATTCAGGGTTTGCATGATCACAATTTCGCGATTCCAGTCGCTTGACTTTGTCTGCTCCTTCAAGTGCTCAAATCTCGATACCAAATGGTTTACAAGATTGACCACTGCAGATTCCGGCGTACTGATCGGACGTTCCTGTCCGTTATATTCTGCGAGTATTGTGATCACGGCCTGCGGAAAACAGTTGAGCTGCGCCAATGTCACGCCATTTTGCACAACCGGTTCTCCTCCTAAGATGCCGAGCCTGTAATAAAAACCGCCTGCCGCACAGATATCCGGATCAAGCTCTGCAACTTGTGCGCATTTCGCAGCCAATACGGAAACAGATTTGGCATGCGTATAATCCGCGGGAGAAAAAGAGCGAATCTCACGTACCAGTGGGTAGGTATCGGAGATGATCTCTTTGATATTCCGTTCTTCCTGTTGCTTTACAACAACTTTCATTCTATCAAATAACAGAATGAAAAGCAAATCTGTGACAAGTCCCGTCACTGCGCCGAAGATCACGATCTTGAGGCTGATCTGCCCTGCCGGAATGTAGGAAAAAATTGCCGGAAGCACAACACATAGGCAAAATGTGATAAAGGAAACGGCCGGACGATGTTTCTCGTTCTCAAAGATTGGCAAAAGGATGGCACCGGCGATGATCAGGATGATGTATTCCGCCAGCTCGTAGATCGACCCGTTCGCATTGATCGTAAAAAACGTGGCAGCAAAAGAAGTCATCATCAATGCAATCTCGCCCCCGGACACTTCTGTCATAAAAAATGCAAGCAGAAGAAACGGCATCGTATAATGCGGCAAAAAGGAATAGACGATCACGGATGCCGTCAGGATGAGGGTAAGCCGCATGAGACCGTTGTGGGATTCGGACAGATTGCCGTGGATCGCTCCGCGCACTCTTCTGCTCACTGTCAGCAGCAAAAGGAGCACCGTAAAACAGATGATCAGAAACAGATTCACAATCAACCGCTCAAACCCGAACGTGTACCTCAGGTAAAAAAACACCGTCAGCACAACATAGCAGAATACCATGAGCAACAGATTACGGACACGCAGTCCGGCAAATTTTGACTCCGGGATCATACACGCCCCCTGTTCTTTTTTGCAAGTTGTTTTGCTTCATGGTCATCATACGCCTTTACGATCCGCTGGACCAACGGATGCCGTACGACATCTTCGCTTCCAAGCCGGCAAACGGAAATCCCTTCCACATCCTTTAAGATCTTTACAGCCTGATCCAGACCGCTCTTTTGTCCGGGCGCCAGGTCTTTTTGGGTGGCATCACCGGTAATGATGACTTTGGACCCGAATCCGATCCTGGTCAGGAACATTTTCATCTGTGCAGGAGTCGTATTCTGCGCCTCATCGAGAATGATATAGGCATTGTCCAGTGTCCTTCCGCGCATATAGGCGAGAGGCGCCACCTCGATCAATCCTTTTTCCATATTCCTGATAAAACTGTCTGCGCCCATGATCTGATAAAGCGCATCATAGAGCGGACGAAGATACGGATCCACTTTGCTTTGCATGTCTCCCGGCAAAAAGCCCAGCTTCTCTCCGGCTTCAATCGCAGGCCGCGTCAATACGATACGGCTGACTTCTTCGTTTTTGAAAGCCGTAATCGCCATCGCCATGGCAAGATAGGTCTTTCCGGTTCCGGCAGGGCCGATCCCGAATACGATCATGTGCTCTTTGATCGCCTGTACATATTGTTTCTGACCGAGCGTTTTGGGCGTGACAGGGCGACCGGTGACCGTATGGCAGATCGTTTCAGAGTCCACTTCGCGGATTTTTGCTGTTTCATTTCGCTCTGCAAGGGATAGCAGATAGTCTACTTTTTGTTCCGTGATCTCATTTCCTTTCCGCGACAGATCAAGCAGTTCCGTAAATACGCTTGCTGCGCTTTGAATGCCCTTATCCTCTCCGAGGACTTTTATGTGATCATCTCTGATCACAACGTTGACATGCAGCGCCTTTTCAATCTTTTTCACGTATGAATCAAACTGTCCGAAGACATTTCCGACATGCGCAGCGGGAATATCGATATTGATCTCTGTCAAATCCATAGCTTTCTGTGCTTCCTTCTATAAATTCATCCTGTGATGACGTAAGTAAAAACGCCGGTATCGCTGACTTTACCATGATTGGAGATATAAACCACCGATAATACATATTCTCCTGCTCCCGGCAGAACAATGGGCGTCTCATAGCGGAAGGAACGAACGGTCGGTGTGGTTCCGTCCAGCGTGTAATAGGCGCTGCATCCTTCCGGTACTTCAATCGTAATGATCTGCTGACCCAGATATGCGCCACTCGGAAGGCTCGTACGCGGCATCTCGGGTTTGTCGTATTTGATGACATACTCTGCGCTTGCAATGTCACTATACAAATTCTGCGCATTTTGCGCCACTGCTTTCAATTGATAACGGCCTTCTCCGTCAAAATGGATCTCTCCGTCGTAGATCAGCCCGTTTTCGATCGGATCGGAACCGTCCGTCGTATAGTAGATGATCGCAAGATCCGGGCTATCCATGGTGATGGTAAGGTCTTCGCCATATTCACCGGAGGCAAGAGAAAAAGCCGGTTCTGCGACAGCGTATTCTTCCAGCATCGCAAGGACGCGTTCATCTGTTGTGGTATCACGCAACGTTCGGATCTTTTCATAGGCATCCTCTGCCTTATAAATATTCACAAGATCCTCGTAAGCGGTGAGATTGGTGTTGTCCAGCTCAATCATGGAATGATAGATGCTTTCTGCAGCGGCCAACTCGCCGATGTTTTCATAGCATTTCGCCTGATAAGAGAGCGCCTGCGTATTTCCTGGCGCGATAGACAGTGCGTTGTCAAAAAATGAGATGGCCATCTCATAATTCTCGTCGCCATAATAACGCATGGCTTCCATCATCTGATAGTCAAACGACTCCGCTTCCGTCTTTCTGGAAATCGTGTAACGGATCACAAAAACAGACACCAAAAGCACGATCAGTGCGACAACGATCGCAACGATCGCGATGTTCCGGTAAAAACGACCGGAGTAATTTACAATATGCTTTTTCTTGTGCTTCTTTTCTTCGGGCTTGGGTTCTTCCGGCATGCGAAGCTCGATCCCGATGTAAGAATCCAGAATATCGTTCTCTAAGATGCTGTACTCGGGAACGATCTGGATCTCGGAACCGCAGACATTGCAATAGATACTGCCGGCCGGCACCTCAGCACCGCATTTGTCACAAACCATAATGTTCCTTTATTGCCAAAACCACATTGTGCATCAACATTGCGATCGTCATCGGGCCGACGCCTCCCGGAACGGGCGTAATGGCTGAAGCGAGAGGTTCTACTCCTTCAAAATCCACATCTCCACAGAGTTTTTTGTTTTCCATCCGGTGGATGCCCACATCAATGACGACGGCCCCTTCTTTGATATAAGAGGCCTTGATCATTTTCGGTTTCCCAACCGCTACGATCAAAATATCGGCAGTACGACAAAGGCTCTCAAGATTCTTCGTCTTGGAATGTGCAATGGTCACGGTGGCATTTTCTCTCAGCATGAGAACAGCCATCGGCTTTCCGACGATATTGCTTCTGCCGATCACGACACAGTGTTTTCCGGCAATCTCGATCCCGGAACGCTTTAGAAGCTGGATCACCCCTGCAGGCGTACAGGACACCATGCCTTTTTCTCCGATCAGCAGTGCCCCGACATTGAGCGGATGAAATCCATCCACGTCCTTTGTCGGATCGATCGCATCAAGCACTCTCTTCTCGTTAATATGAGGAGGCAGCGGAAGCTGCACAAGAATCCCGTCAATGCGCGGGTTGCCATTATAAATCTCGATCTGTCTCAGCAACGCCTCTTCCGTCACATCCTCCGGTAGTTCGCAGCTTTCAGAACGAATCCCGAGCGCTTCACATGCCTTCTTTTTATTTGACACATAGACAGAGGAAGCCGGATCTGTCCCAACCTGGATCACGGCAAGCGATCCCTCGATCCCGCGCTCTTTCATGGCATCGATCTCTTGCTTTAATTCATGTTTGATCTCCTCGGCAATTGCTTTTCCATCGATTATTTTTGCCATATCAGCCGTTCTCCTCCAGATAGTTTTCCAGTTGCTCCATACTCATTAAGATTTCGCGAGGCTTGGTGCCAGCCTCAGGGCCGACAACGCCTGCGTCTTCAAGCTGATCCATGATGCGCGCAGCGCGGTTAAAACCGATCTTGAAAAAGCGTTGCAGCATCCCGATGGACGCCTTGTCTTTATCGATGATCAGTCTCGCTGCATCCGTGAAGTATTCATCTCTTCCGTCGCCGGAAGCAGCCGTCATATCGGCGGCATTATTGCTACTCTGCTGCGCTGCAGCCGTAGATACCTTGTCTTCTAATTCACTGTCATAGACGGTTTCTCCGTTCCGTTCTTTTAAGAAAGAGACAACTGCCTGCACTTCGCTGTCGGATACAAAGGCGCCCTGTACGCGAAGCGGTTTCGGAAGACCCTGCGGGTAAAAGAGCATATCGCCTTTTCCGAGCAGTTTCTCTGCACCCACCATATCGAGGATCGTCCTCGAATCCACACCGCTTGTGACGGCAAATGCGATCCGGGACGGCATATTCGCCTTAATGAGACCCGTGATGACATTGACGGATGGCCGCTGTGTCGCGATCACGAGATGGATGCCGCAGGCTCTTGCAAGCTGCGCCAAACGACAGATCGCATCTTCCACATCTCCGGGAGCTACCATCATCAGATCTGCAAGCTCATCCACGATCACAACGATCTGCGGCATGCGCGCAGGCTTCTCTTCATCCGGCACATCTGTTAAGGCATCGATCTTGGCATTATACTCCTCGATCTTTCTCACCTTGACTTCCGCGAACTTCTGATAGCGGTCCGTCATTTCCTGCACAGCCCAATGCAGCGCGCCGGCTGCTTTTTTCGGATCAGTCACAACAGGGATCAGGAGGTGCGGGATCCCGTTGTAAACCGACAATTCCACGACCTTGGGGTCGATCATGATCAGTTTGACATCCTCCGGATCTGCACGATACAGGATACTCATGATGATCGTATTGATACAGACTGATTTACCGGATCCTGTTGCACCTGCGATCAGCACGTGCGGCATCTTTGCAATGTCTGCAACAATCACTTTCCCGCCGATGTCTTTTCCGGCACCGAATGCGATCCTGCTCTTTTCGTTCTTAAATTCGTCCGATTCTACAAGCTCCCGGAAAAAGACCGGTGTGCTTTCCTGATTCGGCACCTCGATCCCGACAGCGGCTTTCCCGGGGATCGGCGCTTCGATCCGGATATCCGCAGCAGCAAGGTTCAGCTTCAGATCATCTGCAAGACCAACGATGCGACTGACTTTGACACCCATTTCCGGCTGTAGTTCATAACGCGTCACGGTGGGACCGCAGCTCACGTCGGTGACTCTTGCTTTCACTCCAAACGTATCGAGGACCTGTTCCAGCATTTGTGCTGTTTCATGAAGTTTGGCATCGTTATTTCCTTTTTTGCCTTTGGCGCCTTTTGTTAGAAGCGATACGGGCGGATAAACATAGGATTTGCTCTTACGGGTCGGTTTTGCGTTCTGTACCGGCGCTTCTTTGGTCGCAGGCTTCGGTGTTTCCATTGCTTCGACCTCGCTCCCCCGCACAAGCTCCCCGACCTCGTCCGAAAAATCGTAGAGCCCTTCATCGTCATCCTCCGGCTGCTCCTGATGGATCGTAAATGCCGGTGCTGCAGCAACACTCACAGGATCAAGAACAGGCTCCGGCTCGGGCTCGATCGGACGGACCTGATCAGACTGTGACATGTTACTGTCTGTCGGGAAGACCGCTGCTTTTCTTCTTGTTTGCGCAAGATTTTCATCCGGTTCTTGGATCGCCGAGATTTCGTCAGAGACAGGGATTGTATCGTCTTTTTTTAAGGTGGTATCAAAAGAAACACCGGCTGCCGCTTTCTTTTCCATGCGGAGCTGCCTGCGTTCGGAACGCACTTCACGCACCCGCGCGGTTTCTTCCCGGGTCTTGTCATAGACCTTTTGGGAACCTTTTTTGATCCCGCCGATCGCAGAGCGCCCGGTCAGTAAAACAAGCGAAATGATGAGGCCTATGATCGTAATGACGTAAGCACCGACTTTTCCGATCGTCGGACAAAAAATACCGGTGATGATGCCGCCGAAAAATCCGCCGCCTGCCCTGTTTTGAAAGCCGTTTAAGAATGCAGTGAGCGGTGTACTCGGTTCCGGAAGATTATTATCCGTGATCAATTGGATCAGGCCGGCCAGAAACAGCACGCAACAACCGCCTGCGACCAGTTTGACAATTGCGGTACGTTCTCCCTGATTGGACATCGCAAACGCAACTGACAAAAACAGGATCACGGGGAAGATGAACGCCAGAATGCCGAACAGCCCGAAACAAACGGAACTGATCGCATTGCCTACGACACCGATGATTCCAAAATTGGAAAGAAACAGCAGAATACAGATTGCGAGCATGCACCAAAGAAGAACCTCCCCGCGAAAAGAGGTCTTGGGAGGCTCGTTATGCGCATTTGTTCTTTTTCTGGATGTCTTTTTCTTCGTAGCCATATCAGATCAAAAAATACCCTATGACAGATGCAGCGCCTATTGCAAAGCAATAGATCGAAAAACCGAGGAACTTTTTCTTTTGTACGATGACCAGCATCGTGCGGATACTGATGTAACCGACAACAGCCGCAACAACCATGCCGATCACATAACAAAGCGCTTCCTGTCCCTGGATGGCGGAAAGCTCGATGTCTTTCAACTCAAACATAAGGGATCCGAGGATCGCGGGAATGGAAAGCAGAAAGGAGAATTTCACGGCATATCTTTTTTGAAAACCGGAAAGAAGACAGGCCGTGATTGTTGTGCCGGATCGCGAAATGCCGGGAAGCGTCGCAACGCCCTGCGCGACGCCAATGAGGAATGCATTGGTAAAAGTGGTGTTCTTTGGCAGCCTCTTTCCTTCCGGGCAGCGGTCCGCAATGAGCAGAATGAATCCGGTCAAAATCAAGCAGATCCCGGGGAAGATCAGCAGCTTTCCGGCTTTTTCCACCAGATCGGAATCAACGACACCGATGATACCGGTCGGGATCGTTGCGACGATCAGCAGCAGATCCATCTTGCGATAAGCATTCGTCAACACTTTTTTACGCATAAAAAGATCACGGATCATAAGAAAAAGCTCCGCGATCATTTTACCGATATCCTTATAGAAACACACAAAAACGGCTACAAGCGTGCCGATGTGCAGCAATACATCAAAAAACAGCCCCGGTGTATCCACACCGAAGACAATTTGAAAAATCGCCAGATGCCCTGACGAACTGACAGGGAGAAATTCAGTTAATCCCTGAATCACTCCCATCAAGATCGCATATAATATCGTCATTGTTTTCCTAATTACTCCAATGATTCGGATCCTTCAACCTTGTCTCCGATCAGATAGTTGTATAGATCCTCATACTTAATGCGGGAATTCTTCCATGAGAAATCCTTGTCCATGCCGCGTTCCACCATCTTGTTCCACTTTGCCTTTTTGTCAAAGTAGACCTGTTTTGCATAATTAATAATACGCAGCATTTCATGTGCATTGTAATTGGCGAAAGAAAACCCATCGCCGCTATTGTCATACTCATTAAACGGAACGACCGTATCCTTCAGACCGCCGGTCTCTCTTACAATCGGCACTGTTCCGTAACGGAACGAGATTAGCTGCGTCAATCCGCAAGGCTCAAAACGGGACGGCATCAAAAATGCATCCGCAGCGGCATATAGTTTGTGCGCAAGCGTATCGGAATAGCAGATATTAGCGGATACATGATCCGGATACTTCCATGCATAATGGCGGAACATGTTCTCATACCGCTCTTCGCCGGTACCGATTACCACAAGCTGTGTAAATTCATCCACAAGCTGCTCCATCACATATGCAATGAGATCCAGACCCTTCTGATCCGTCAGGCGGCTCACTAAGCCGATCATCATCTTGCGTTTATCCTGTACAAGGCCCAGCTCTTTCTGCAGCTCTTCTTTGTTCCGCACCTTTTTCTTACGGAAATCGGTCCGATCGTATTTCACATAGATCTTATGGTCCGTTGCAGGATTATAAGTATCATAATCGATGCCATTCACGATCCCCATCATGTCAAAGTGCCGCGAAGAAAGAAGCCCGTCTAAGCCCTCTCCGTAATAGGCTGTCTGAATCTCTTTCGCATAGGTATCGCTGACGGTTGTGATATAGTCTGCATAGGCCAGACCGCCCTTTAACATATTGGCATCTTTATGGAATTCCAGCTTGTCCGGGGTAAAGAGATAGTCGGAAAGACCGGATAATCCTTTCAAGGTCTTCTTATCCCATACCCCCTGGAATTTCAGGTTGTGTATGGTCATCATGGTCTTCATGCCCCAATAGAACATGTTGCCCTGAAACTCATTCTTGAGATAAACCGGAATCAAACCGGTCTCCCAATCATGACAGTGAATAATATCCGGCTGGAAATCAATCACAGGAAGGACGGAAAGCACTGCCTTGTCAAAAAAACAGAACTTCTCGATATCATAACGGATATCGCCATAAGGAACCACACAGTTGAAATATTCTTCGTTGTCAATAAAGTAGTATGTGATGCCGTCCATCACATAACGGAAGATCCCGACATATTTATCCTGGAGATCCGGACCAACCGTCAGATAGAAATTGGTCAGATATTCGAACTGACTCCGGTATTTCCAGTCAATACAGGAATAATTCGGGATAATGACACGTACATCCCAATAGCGTTTATCAAACTCTTTCGGCAGCGCTCCGCAGACATCTGCCAAACCTCCTGTTTTGATAAAAGGTACGCACTCTGATGCAGCATATAAAATCCGTTTCATAAGCTAACGCTCCTTATTCGCTCCAGTTATGATAGACTTCCTGTACATCGTCATCTTCATCCAAAAGATCCAGGATCTTTTGGATATTGGCAAGATCCGCTTCATCCGTGAGCTCCACATAGTTCTGCGGGATTAGGCTTACCTCGGCACTCACCATCGGGATGTTCTCCTTCTGCAGAGCCTGATGAACCGCTTCAAAGGAAGCCGGATCGGTCAAGATCTCGAAACTGTCGTCTTCTTCGGTAAAATCATCCGCGCCTGCATCAAGCGCGATCATCATAAGATCATCCGCTTCCATACTGCATTCTTCGCGGTCGATCACAATCTGTCCTTTCTCATCGAACATATAAGAAACACATCCCTGCGTACCGATATTGCCCTGTCCTTTGGAAAAACAGTTACGGACATTTGCTGCAGTACGGTTCTTGTTGTCCGTCAGGCACTTTACAATAATGGCTGTACCCCCGGGGCCGTAACCTTCGTAGGTGCAGACTTCATAATTGACGCTGCCACCCTCTCCCGCAGCCTTTTTGATACCGCGTTCGATCGTATCGTTCGGCATATTATTGGCTTTTGCTTTCTGAATGACCGTTGCCAAGCGGAAATTATTCGCCGGATCCGGACCGCCTTCTTTTACAGCAACCGCGATCTCGCGGCCGATCATTGTAAAGATCTTGCCCTTTGCGGCGTCGTTCTTCTCTTTTTTATGCTTGATGTTCGCGAATTTTGAATGTCCTGACATGTAACTGATACTCCTCTATTTCTACACTTTGCGTATATTCTATCATTTTTCGATTTTGAACACAAGACATTCCGGAAACGCAAATCAAAGAAATCGTATTCTCGCAGCAATTTCAGAATTGCCTTGTCGCAACGATCTCGGATTCTTTTAAAAAGATCCGCGGAACACGCTTCCCGATATCGCAGGCAAGTTCATAATTGATACGCCCTGATTTTTCGGCAAGTTCTTCCAAGGTAATGGTTTCATTCCCCTGTGAACCCAGAAGCCGGACTTCTTCTCCGGTATGTACGTCTTCGATCGCGGTCACATCGACCATAAACTGATCCATACAGACTCTTCCGCAGATCGGAGCGCGCGTTCCCTTGATCAGAACCTCGCCGCAGTTGGAAAGACTTCTCGGATATCCGTCCGCATAGCCAACAGGAACCGTTGCGATCATTTTTTTACCTGTTACGGTATAAGTACCGCCGTAACTGATCGTTCTGCCGTCTGTCAGCTCCTTCACATGGGAAACGTGGCTGGTTAATGCCATCACAGGATGCAGCGAAAGCCGTGTCGGGTCGACTTCCTCTGACGGCAGAAGCCCATAAAGCGTAATGCCGGCCCGAACCGCATCCATTGCATATTGCGGGAGCTCCATGATCGTTGCGCTGTTGGCGCAATGTTTTTTCGGGATCGCGATCCCCTTTTCTTCCAGATAGGCGATCATCTGTAAAAAACGCGCATACTGCTCTGCAGTAGCCGTCTTATCTGCTTCGTCCGCTTTCGCAAAATGTGTAAAGATCCCTTCAAAGGAAAGACCGGGTAATGCGATGATCTTTGCAGCGATATCGGCATCCTCTCTCGAGACCTGCAGTCCGATCCTGCTCATGCCGGTATCAACCGCCAGATGGAACGGGAGGTTTCTTTTTGCTTTTTGTGCAGTGGCAGAAAGCGCTTCTGCAGACGCAAGCGTAAAGATCGTCGGCGTCAGATCATTTTCTGCGATCATCTTAAGACTCTCCGGGAATGTATATCCCAGGATCAAGATCGATTTTTTGATCCCCGCTTCCCTGAGGGTCACCCCCTCTTCTGCCGTTGCCACACAAAAGCCGATGAGATAGGGTACTGCTTCAATCTCTTTTGCGATCTCCACTGCCCCATGCCCATAGGCTTCTGCTTTGATCACGGCATACATTCCCGTTTCGGAAGGGAGGTTTCGCTTCATGTTTTCCAGATTATAACGGATCGCATCCAGATTGATCTCGGCGCGGATCCGTTGAAAGCGATCTATGGTCTGCATATCGATTTTTGTTCCTCTGTTTTTTTTAATATTGTAGGGATCATTCTGAGCAGATCCCGCGCCATCAGGGATGCGGCACCGACATCTTTGGCGGCAAGATCCCCTGCAAGTCCGTGGAGATAAACCGAAAGAGATGCTGCAAGTTCTGCTTTTGCACCAACGGCAAGCAGCCCTGCGATCATACCGGAGAGCACGTCGCCGCTTCCTCCGGTCGCCATCCCGTGATTACCGCTCGTATTCAGATAAAGTTTCCCATAAGGAATCGCAGTCACAGTCCGACTGTCCTTTAATGTCAAGATGACATTGTACTCGTTCGCAAATTCTTCTGCGATCCTAAGCCGTTCTTCCTTGAGATACATAGGAGAATCCCCTGTCAGACGGGACATTTCACCGATATGTGGTGTTAAGATCACATCCGTGTGCGGACCTTTTAAGATCTCCGGTTCTTTTGCAAGCAAATTGATACCGTCTGCATCGATGATGAGCGGGACGGATACGCTTTGCAACGTTGTTTTCAATTTTTTTTGAGCAGTAGCTGTTGTGGAAAGGCCCGGCCCGATCAGGCAGACATCGGCCCAATGAATGTCTTCCACGAGTGCCTTTTCGTCGAATTTATCACTTCTGTAAACAGAAAGCAGTGCTTCCGGCACGAGCGTTTGCAAGGCGCTCTTATTCTCTTCTGCAGTAAAGATCTTCACAAGACCCGCGCCCATACGAAGAGCGGCTTCTGCAGCAAATGCAGCGGCTCCGCATATACTTGAAGATCCCGCGATCACAAGCACTTTTCCGTAATCGCCTTTATGTGTATCTGCTTTTCGATCAGGGAAAGACGATAGATCTTCCTCTGTCAATGTGCAGACACGCGGCAGTCTGCCTTCAAAGGCGTGATCGGTGATCCCGATGTCATGGCATATGGTTTCTCCGCAATATGCAGCACCCGGGAACAAGACCTGTCCGAGTTTTTTGTATGCAAACGTCACAGTCAGATCAGCTTTGTATCCTGTGCCGAGAATCCGTCCGTGATCTGCGGATACACCGCTTGGGATATCGACAGCGATCCGATAGGAAGGCCATTCATTGACTGTTTTGAGCACATCGCTGACAGGTGCTTCGAGATCTCGGGAAAGGCCGGTTCCGAAGATCGCATCGATCACAACATCTGTCGGTTCCTCCGGAAGGTGATCGCATTCTTTGATCTGATAGTTTTGACAGATTTTTCTTTCTTTTTCACACAGAGAATCCTTTGCGGGTTTTATCAGTGGAAAAACGGAAACCCCATACCCCTGTAAAAAAAGAAGCCGCGCTGTTGCATAACCATCGCCGCCGTTATTACCGCCGCCGCAAAGCACAAGGATTGTCGCGCTTTTTTTGATGCGCGCTTTGACCTCATCAGCGACTGCCTCTGCAGCTCGTTCCATCAAAACGACCGGAGGCATCCCATATGTTTTTGAGGTCTGCTCATCGCAGGCCTTCATTTCTCTTGCATTGACCAGATATTCCATGATTACGTGGTATCCTCTTTTGCTTCTTCCTGAAAATCCACTTTGATATCCTGCTTCACTTCCGGTTGGATATCAGGCTTCACATCTGCTTTCAATTCCGGTTTGGGCTCACTCTTTGCAACCGTCTTTTCTTCTTTTTTCGCTTCCTTCTTATCGTCATGGAAGCTTAAATTGACGTCCATATTCTGCAGATCAAAAAGGTTTGTCGCCTGCGGGCCGAAGACGTCATGCATGTAGGCATACATCTGCCTTGTATTGATTTCGCGGTTCTGCTTTTTGACAACATTCACTTTGAGGTCGTGACGTACTTGTTTGATCCATGCGGCAATCTCATTGATCTTCTCGGTATTTTTCCGAAAATTGTCATAGCAGTAATCCGCGGTCAGCACCATGAGCGCTTCATTCGTTTCACGGATTGTCCGCGGGATCTCAAGAAGCTCATCCTCCAACTGTTCGATTTTGGCGTTCGCATCATCAATCAGACGCTTTTTTTCCTCCACGTCGATTGTACGTGCTTCACTGTTATCGTCCATCCCTGCGACGATGCCGTTCATCAGATTCTGTTTGACCTTTTTATAATCTTTGATATCCTGTTTTAAACGCGCTTCCTTTTGCAGCAGCTCGTTCAGCTCTTTCTCTTTCTCTGCAATCTCTTCTGTTTTGCCATTCACCAGAAAGAGCTGATGCCACTTTTGGTCCAAGATCAGAATCGGGATTTTGGCCGCCTTGATCAGTTGTGAAAAATCTTTTTTCTCAGACATAATTACTCACTTTGTAAAATGCGGTAGGAAAGCTCCATCAAACTGTCAGACAGATGGACGTTTTCTACGACCATATCGTCCACATCCAAGTCTACATGCGCGAAATTCCAGATTGCGCGAATGCCGTTCCCCGTCAGTGTAGAAACGACGGACTCCGCCGCATCTTTCGGCATTGTCAGCGCCGCGATCTCCACTTCATGCGTTTCGAGAAATGTTTGCAGGTCCGTAACCGGCAGCACCGGAATCCCTCTGACTTTGCTTCCTACGACCTCCGGGTCAACGTCAAAAAGCCCGATGATCAAAAAACCGAGCTTTTCAAATTTGACATAGTTTGCGATTGCCTGCCCAAGATGTCCTGTACCGATCACGATCATCGGATGGCGACGCGTCAACCCCAGGATCTTTCCGATCTCTTCATACAGAAATTCGACATTATATCCGTATCCCTGCTGACCGAAACCTCCGAAATTATTCAGATCCTGTCTGATCTGGGAAGCGGTGACATGCATTCTTTCGGAAAGATCCTTGGAGGAGATGCGTTCTACGCCCTCTTCCATCAATTCTCCGAGATATCGGAAATAACGAGGCAATCTGCGGATCACGGCTTTCGAGATGTCTTTTGCCATCGTAAGTCTCCCTTCCTTATGTCAGAGTCGAGGCATCAGAGAAGTTTTGCCAATTCTTCCCGGATCGCTTTGATAAAGTTTTCGCTGTTTAAGACGGTCGGATTTGGTAAGGTTGTGATCAACGCGAGATCCTTCGTCATACGTCCGGACTCGATCGTCGACAGCGAAGCTTTCTCGAGTGCATCTGCATAGCGGCAAAGTTCCGGGAGATGATCGAGCTCTCCGCGCTTACGGAATGCGCCGCTCCATGCAAAGATGGTTGCAATGGAATTGGTTGAAGTCTCCTCTCCGTTCAGATGCTTGTAATAATGGCGCTGCACTGTGCCGTGCGCCGCCTCGTATTCATAATATCCCTGCGGGGAAACCAGGACGGATGTCATCATGGCAAGCGATCCGAATGCGGAGCTGATCATATCGCTCATGACATCGCCGTCGTAATTTTTGCAAGCCCAGATAAAACCGCCCTGAGACTTCATCACGCGTGCCACAGCATCATCGATCAGGGTGTAGAAATAGGTGATACCTGCCTCCTCGAATTTCGCTTTATATTCTTTCTCAAAGATCTCTGCGAAGATATCCTTAAAGGTGTGGTCGTATTGTTTGCTGATCGTGTCCTTGGAGGAAAACCACAGTTCTTCTTTACGATCCAATGCATACGCAAAGCAGCTTCTGGCAAAGCTCTCAATGGATTGATTGATGTTGTGCTGCCCCTGCAGGACACCGGCGCCCTTGAATTCATGGATGAGGGCTCTTTTTTCGGTACCGTCTTCTGCCGTAAAGACGAGCTCTGCCTTGCCCGGCCCGTCTACTTTCATCTCGGTTGCTTTGTAGACATCTCCATAAGCATGCCTTGCGATGGTAATCGGTTTTTGCCAGTTTTTCACATAGGGTTCGATCCCTTTCACGATGATCGGCGTACGGAATACGGTGCCGTCCAGGATCGCACGGATCGTACCGTTCGGGCTCTTCCACATCTCTTTGAGATTATACTCCGTCATACGCGCCGCATTCGGCGTGATCGTTGCACATTTAACGGCAACGCCGTATTTCTTTGTTGCTTCTGCGGAATCGATTGTCACCTGGTCATCGGTCTCGTTCCGGTGTTTTAGGCCGAGATCATAATACTCAGTTTTCAGATCCACAAACGGATGGATCAATTCATCCTTGATCATCTGCCAGAGGATTCTTGTCATTTCGTCGCCGTCCATCTCGACGAGCGGGGTCTGCATTTTGATTTTTTCCATGTGGTCTCCTTTAATGTAGTTGCACTCGGATTCGTTAAGTTATTTCACAACAAAATTTAATATTTTGCCAGGAACGTAGATTTCTTTTACGAGCGTCTTGCCTTCCAGATACTTCTGTACGGCGGGTTCGGACTTGGCGAGGGGAAGTGCTTCCTCCTTCGCACAGTCGGCCGGGAGGCTGACCGTAGCGCGTACTTTGCCGTTCACCTGCACGCCGATCTCGATCGTCGCATCCTTTGTTTTTGCTTCGTCGTAATCCGGCCATGCAGAGATTGCAAGAAAACCGGTTTCTCCGAGCAGTTCATGGATCTCTTCGCAAAGGTGCGGCGCAAACGGAGAAAGCAATTTGATGTAGATCAAAAGGTCATCCCTTGAGATCGCACCTGCTTTCGTAAAATCATTGATGAGCGTCATCAGCGCAGCGATCGCGGTATTGAATTTCATGCTCTCAATGTCTTCCGTGACTTTCTTGATCGTTTTATGCAGTTTGCTTTCGAGAGAAGGATCTTCCTCCGACAAGGTTGAGATTTCGGGTAGTGATGCCACACGTTCCAGGAAGCGCTTGCAGCCTTTTACTGCATCGTCATTCCACGGTGCTGCTGCCTGATAATCACCCATAAAAAGGACATAGGTACGCAGTGTATCTGCACCATACTCTTCTACAATATCAAGAGGATCCACGACATTACCCTTGCTCTTGCTCATTTTTTCGCCGTCAGATCCTAAGATCAGTCCCTGATAAGAACGTTTCGCATACGGCTCAGGTGTATTTACCTCTCCGATATCATAGAGGAAATGATGCCAGAAACGGGAATACAAAAGATGCCTTGTCACATGCTCCATACCGCCGTTGTACCAGTCAACCGGCATCCAGTATTTGATCTTCTCGGGATCCGCGAATGCCTTGTCATTATGGGGATCGACAAATCGCAGGAAATACCAGGAAGAACCGGCCCACTGCGGCATAGTATCGGTCTCTCTCTTTGCCGCGCCGCCGCACTTCGGACAGGTGCAGTTCACAAAGGAATCAATTTTGGCAAGCGGAGACTGCCCGTCTGTCCCGGGTTCGAAGTTTTCCACTTCTGGAAGCCGTAACGGCAGTTCCTCATAAGGCACGCCGACAGTTCCGCATTTGGGACAATGGATCAGCGGGATCGGTTCGCCCCAGTAACGCTGGCGGTTAAAAGCCCAGTCTTTCATTTTATACTGGATTCCCTTGTGCCCGAGTTTTTCTTTCTCCAAATGCTCCAGCATTGCCGCAATGGAATCCTTCTTGTTGTCGTATGCATTCAGAAAATCGGAATTGATCATTCTGCCGTCGCCGGTATAAGCGGCTTCCGAAATGTCTCCGCCCTCAATGACTTGGATGATGTCGACGCCGAATTTTTTTGCAAACTCGTAGTCACGCTGATCATGCGCTGGCACTGCCATGATCGCACCAGTTCCATAGCCCATCATGACATAATCCGCGATAAAGATCGGGATCTCTTTGCTGTTTACGGGATTGACGGCAACAAAGCCTTCCAGCTTTACGCCGGTCTTGTCTTTTACGAGCTGTGTCCGCTCAAACTCGGTCTTCTTTGCACAATCCGCACGATATTGTTCTACCGCATCCCAGTTTGTGATACGATCCTTGTACTGATCAAGCAGCGGATGCTCCGGCGCCATGACCATAAAGGTAACGCCGTAAAGCGTATCGCATCTCGTGGTATAGATCGTCAGCTTTTCATCAATCCCGGCGATCGAAAAATCAACAAAGGCACCGGTGGACTTCCCGATCCAGGAAACCTCCTGCTGTTTGATGCTTTCCGGATAGTCTACCTCGTCAAGTCCGTCAAGAAGTTTATCCGCATATTCGGTGATCTTTAAATACCAGACATCTTTCGGGAGCTGAACCACGTCTGATTTACAGATGTCGCATTTTCCGCCCTGTGAATCTTCGTTGCTTAAGACAACCTTGCAATGCGGGCAATAGTTGACCAACGTCTTTGCCCGGAATACAAGCCCTTTCTCAAACAGTTTCAGGAAGATCCACTGCGTCCACTTGTAGTAATCCGGCAGCGATGTGCTGATCTCACGGCTCCAGTCAAAGGAAAATCCGACGGCTTTCATCTGATCCTTGAATTTCTCGACATTTTTCACCGTGATATCATGCGGGTGGGTATTCGTTTTGATCGCATAATTCTCGGCCGGAAGGCCGAAAGAATCGAATCCGATCGGGAACAGAACGTTATAGCCTTGCATGCGGCGCTTTCTCGCGATCACTTCCATGCTGGAGTATGCCTTGATATGCCCCACGTGCATACCTGCTCCTGATGGATACGGAAATTCCACGAGGCCGTAAAATTTCGGCTTGTCCGAATGGTCGTCTGCCTCAAAGACCTTTGCCTCATCCCATTTTTGCTGCCATTTTTGTTCGATTTTCTTATAATTGTATCGCATAACAAACACTCTCCTCATTCGCGCTTCCTATAGCATACAACAAATCAGTCTCCATAATCAAGGTCAATTGACAAGACTTTGTCAATCGCTGCCGTTGTTTTTCCGAGCCCGTCACTGCCCTCAAAATACTTATATCCGGCGGATTCAAACAACACATAGAGCAGATCCCCATCAAGTGCGATCTCTTCGCTGCAGGGAGGCAGTTCGATCATGACGGCCGGTTCGGCTGCAGGATTATGGAGATCAGCCACAGAATGGTAAATGTTGATCTGAGAAGAATTCCTGCGTCCGTAAGAAAGGCTCAGGAATACGGTACCGTCTTTGTCAATCGCAACGCCTTGCACTTTTGTAGGAATCGAGTAGGTATTCTCCGGGATCAACTCGCCATCTTCAAACCGGTAGCTGACCATCTGGGAACGCAAAAGGAGGGAGGTTGTGGCAACCAGAATATGGTCGCCGTAACAAGTGACACAAGAAGGCGTATTCTGAACGGGATAGGTTTCTGCCGCATCGCTGATGTCGATCAGCTGTTTGGATGCGGCTTTCCCAACTGCATGCAGATAAACATAAGGGATACGTTGGAGCGTATTGTCATCAGAATGGCAGATCCACACATTTTCGCCGTCAAAGGCGATGCCGCCCATATGGGAGCTGGATTTTAAACCGAGTGTTGCGAGATACTCTCCGCTTTCTTTGTCAAACAAAAAAAGACAACCAAGCGCTCCCTTTTCATCGCTGTAAGAGGAGACAAGGAGATAATCTCCGGCAATGCAGATCCCTTGGGGGTAAAGAGAAAGGCTGCTTGTCCGTCCTTCGGCATAATCCGCTTCGCGGGTGGCAGGTAATCCCGGGATAGACAGATCATCAAGAAAGGAATAGGAAAACTCTGAAAGCGGAACTCTGCGGTCGTTCGGGAAACGATTGGACCAGTAATCGTAATCCCTTGTACTTGAAATCACATCAATACAAAAAGCCGGTGTTGCGGCTTCCACCGGAAGGATAGCAAATAACGTCATCCATACAGTTAGAATCGCAGCCACCGGCTTTTTCATGTAATCGCTTATTCCTCGCCTTTATCGATCTTCGACGCGCGTTCCTGGATCTGTTTCTCCTGGATCTCAGACGGTGCCTGCTCATAACGTGCAAACTCGTAAGAGAACGTACCGCCGCCACCGGTCATGGACCGAAGCGTCGTCCCGTATCCGTATAGTTCCAGATATGGGATATCCGCAGTGATCTCGGTAATGCCGGCTTCGACCGGATTCATGCCTAGCACGCGCGCTCTTCTCTTGTTGAGATCTCCCATGACATCGCCGGTCTTGCTGTCTTCGACGACGACTTTAAGAGTTGCGATAGGCTCTAAGAGAACCGGATTTGCTTCCATGAACCCCTTTTTGAACGCCTGGGAAGCAGCTACTTTAAATGCCATTTCGGAGGAATCTACCGGGTGGAAGGAGCCATCATAAAGGACTGCTTTGACGCCAACGACAGGATATGCTGCCAACGGGCCTTTTTGTACGGCTTCCTGAATACCCTTCTCTACAGCCGGGAAATAGTTCTTCGGCACAGCACCACCGACAACTGTCTGTTCGAATGTATATGCCGTCTCAAGATCGCCGGACGGTTCGAACGTCATCTTGACGTGTCCGTACTGTCCATGTCCGCCGGACTGTTTCTTGTATTTGTATTCCACATCGGACTTCTTGCGCAGTGTCTCGCGGAATGCGGTCTTCGGCTCGGAAAGCTCGATCTCGACCTTGTAACGATTCTGCAGCTTGCTGCAGACAACTTCCAGATGCTGATCGCCGAGTCCGTAAAGAACTGTCTGTCCGTTTTCACTGTCGTTCACTGCCTTTAAGGTCAGATCCTCCTGCATCATTTTCTGCAGAGATGTGGATACTTTGTCTTCTTCGCCCTTATTCTTGGTCTTATAACGCATGCAGGTATACGGAACCGGCATCTGCGCACGGATATAGGCGATCGGATTTGCTTTTGTGGAAAGAGAATCTGTGGTCTCGGTCACAGCAAGCTTTGCAAGTGCGCCAATATCGCCGGCATGCAGCTCTTTCACTTCTTCTGCTTTCGCTGCATTCATGACATAAAGTTTCCCGACGCGTTCCTCAGCGTCCTTATGATAGTTGAACAGGACGTCGTCGGTCTTCAGAACGCCGGTATTAACCTTGATCAGGGAATATTTTCCAATAAAAGGATCCACAATCGTCTTAAAGACATACGCGGACTTCGGTTTGGAGAAATCATAGTCCGCTTCGTAAACTTCATTCGTCTTCGCATTGATACCGGCCAATTTCCGCTTGTCCGGCGACGGCAGGTATTTCACAATGTCCACAAGCAGAGTATACATGCCGCGTGCCAGTGTATTTGATCCCATCAGAACAGGTACAATGCTGCAATCGGCAACATTGACACGCAGAGCTTGACGGATCTCGTCTTCGGAGAATTCTTCACCGCCAAAGTAGCGATCCATAAACTCTTCACTTGTCTCTGCCACAGACTCCATAAGGACGTCGCGGCAAATGTTCAGGTTCTCTTTGGAATACTCAGGCATATCGATCTTCTCGATCTTGCCCTGATCGGTCCACTTTTTCGCCTGCTGCTGGATGACATTGACGTAACCGATAAATTCGCCGTTCTCACGGATCGGAAGATGGAACGGTGCGATCTTTTTGCCGTAGAGTCCCTGTAGGTCTTCCACGACCTGACGATAACTGGCTTCATCCACATCCATATCTGTTACAAAAACAATACGGGGAAGCTTATATTTTTCGCACATCTCCCATGCTTTTTTGGTGCCGACTTCTATGCCGTTCTTGCCGGAAACCACGATGATCGCGGAATCCGCAACACTGGCTGCCTCTTCTGCCTCTCCGGCAAAGTCAAAATAGCCGGGTGCATCCAAAAAATTGATCTTAGTATCTTCCCAAACTACCGGAACAACCGTGGTATTAATGGAAAAATGCCGCTTCTGCTCTTCCTTGTCAAAATCACTGATCGTATTGCCATCCGTGATCTTCCCCATGCGGCTGGTCTGCCCCGAAAGAAAAGCCATTGCCTCCAGAAGACTCGTCTTACCGGCGCCCCCGTGGCCTAACAATACGACGTTTCGGATCTTATCCGTAGTAAAAACATTCATGTGTAAAACCTCCCGCTCAAAAAGATATCTCTATTGTACAAAAGAACAACGGATTAGGCAATATCTACCAAAATCTTTTTTAAAAAAATGTGAATTGATGCAAATTGAACAAAAGATGTGACAGAAGATCAGACCCCTGTCAGTTTTTGAAGGTCTTGATAGAAGGAAGGATAAGAAATATCCACGCAATCGGCATTATGGATTGTAACAGGATCTGACGCGACAAGGCCAGCGACTGCAAAGGCCATCGCAATCCGATGATCTAAAAAGGAGTCCACGGTGCCGCCGGAAAACTGCCCGCCGCAAATGACCATCCCGTCGGGCTGCGATTCTGCTTTGATACCGAGGCGGCTTAAATTATCGGTAACGGTTGTGATCCGGTCCGTTTCTTTCACACGGAGCTCAGAGGCGTCACGGATCACGGTATCACCGTCGGCACAGGCGGCCATGACAGCGATGACGGGAATTTCATCGATCAAAGTCGGGATGATGTCGCCGCCGATCTCGATCCCATGTAGAGGCGAACTTTTCACAAGGAGATCTGCAACAGGTTCTCCGGAAACATTGCGCTCAGAGACAAGCAAAACCTCTCCTCCCATCGCACGCGCCACCCTAAGGATGCCGTCTCTCGTCGGATTGATCCCGACATTTTTGATCAGAATCTCTGCATCGGGAACAAGGAGTCCGGCTGCGATAAAATAGGCTGCAGAACTGATATCCCCGGGCACGAGAAGTTTCTGCCCGATAAGATGCGGTTCCGGCTGAACGGTCACTTCATTTCCGTTTACACGCACATCTCCACCGAATGCAGAAAGCATGCGCTCTGTATGATCTCTGGAACGTGTAGGCTCCGTCACCGTCGTTTCCCCTTCCGCATAAAGCCCGGCCAGAAGGACGCAGGATTTTACCTGTGCGGAGGCAACCGGTGACACATAAGAGATCCCATGCAGTTTCTGCCCGTTTATGGAGAGTGGCGCCGTCAGCCCTTCTCCTGCCCCGTTGATCTCTGCCCCCATCTCGCGTAGCGGCGTCATTACGCGTCCCATCGGGCGTTTTCTGATAGACGCATCCCCATCCAGCGTGCTCGCAAACGTCTGTCCGGCAAGGATCCCGGACATGAGACGCATCGTCGTCCCTGAGTTTCCGACATCCAGTGTCCCCGACGGTGCGTTGAGCCCATGCAGACCCTTCCCATGGATCATGACATGCGTATCTTCCTGCGCAATCTCAATCCCCAGTTTTCGGAAACATGCAATCGTAGACAGACAATCTGCCCCAGGCAAAAAACCGTCCGCTTCTGTGATGCCTTCCGAGATCGCCCCCAGCATCACCGCGCGATGCGATATGGATTTGTCTCCTGGCACAGTCACCGTGCCGCGTAATCTGTTCACTGGATCTATCTTCACTTTTTCCTGTCTCCTCTCTTAGTCGGCAGTTTACCTTCGTTCCTCCGCCATTGAAATCTGTGCCCCTCCGTCATGTCAGCTTACATGAAAATGACGCTCACATATTTCGGGACATGGCTTCT
>CACZBF010000010.1 GCA_902779355.1 uncultured Lachnospiraceae bacterium
TGCCTTCTCAACAATGTCACGCATGCGATAGAGCCTGATGGCTGTGACCGGATCCTTGACTTCGTTGCTTATGAGAGTAAAGAATCCATATCGTTCGCGTGCCGCATTTATTTCATCCTGTTTGTATGTAAGAGATATCCCTCGTACCGGAGTTTCCTTGATGTCGAAGTACTTCTTATAATCTTTCTCGTGTTCGGGGACTCTCTTTCCGGAAAGAAGTTCTTCCTTGAGCATATCGAGTTTGTGATTAAAAGCCTTTGCATCATCGACCTGCTTATCGGGATTGTAATAAAGGTGCAGATACATTCGACGTTCACCCTTTATAGAATCGCCTTTGTATGGCCTGGCCTGTTCATAATCCCATGAGATCGTCTTCGAGAAGATATATAGTTCCAGCTCACTGTTATAGGATTCGTAGCTGTCCTTATTGGCACCGACTTCGCGTATAAAGTCTTTCGCATAGCGCAGGGTGGTAGCTGTATCACAAAGGAATTTCATGTGATCCTTGTATAGCGCGTTGATGTTATCGGTGCTGTAGTAACCGCGATCCATAACGAGCTTTATCTTCTCGTAGCCGAGGATATCAAGCTCTCTGATCAGCTCTCGTACTGTTTTTACATCCGGTATGTTGCCGGTGATCTTACGATAGTAAAACGGCAGCCCGCTTTCTTCTCCGAACAGTATGGCGAGATTTATCTGCGGAAGGTTTTCACCATCCTTGTTCTTGCCATACTTGAACTGTTTCATCGTTTCGGAGTAACTGGAGATCGATGTACTGTCGTATGCCCAGTATTCGCTCTCAAACCGGCGTTTGCCTTGAAGTCTGAAGAAGTGCATCTTTTCTTCTTCGGTTATGGATTGGAACAGTTCCGTGCTTCGCTGAGATGGGATATCTGCTCTGTAGGGATGCATATGCAGCTTCGCCCATTTCTTGAATCGGAAGAGCGGATTCTGGTCTTCCAGGATCAGATAGTAGGCTACAGATAAGATCTGTTTGTAGGTCTTGGGAAAGCAGGCTTTAAGATCTGCTGTGATCCCGGTCTCGATCCCTATCTGGTCAAAGAGGTATGTGGCACCATAAAAGAGTCGTTCCGTTTTTGTTACAGGAACAGGTCCTCTTTTGGCGGGATTGTCAAGGTTCTTTTGGTTACGGCGTTTGCCGCGGCCATCGGTCGGGATGATATCTCCGGTCTCCGGATCCAATCTTCCCACCAGTTTCCTTTTGGAACGGGGTTGTTTCTTCTCCTTGTCCCAATAGGAAATGGATTCGTAAACGTAGGTGATGCCGCTTCGTTTGTCGAGTTGATTGACGTATGACATATAGGTTCCTCATAGTTATGTATTATATTACATAACTAAGTATATGTCAAGTCTTTCAAAACGATATTTTGCTTGATTTATCAGCGTTTGCGGCAGTTTTCATAGTGACAATCTAGTGTGGTGTCACGGGAATGCAGGTTTTCTGTGAGTGGATTGTTCTCATCAGTACAACAAGCTCAGGAGCCCAAGAAACACTGATTCTATACTGTTCCATTAGCTGTATCTGTTTTCCAGGTGTGCAGGCATATTACCAATCACAATCATATTACTCTCATCATCCCAATAATAATAGATTCTTAGGCATTCTCTCGGATCCCTTGACACCCCGTATTTGATATGTCTATCTAGTTTATGTTTTTTTCCCTCAACAGTTACATTGTACTGTTCCTTATACTCACCCGCAGATGAATCACTGATAGTCAAAGAATCTTCTAAATGAAGCTTTGACAGTCTACATTTATACTCCTCCGGTCTTATTTTTCCAAGCTTCATGTCATAATAATCACTTCCAAGACAATCCACTGCCTGGCATAACAACTTGATATCACTAAAAACGGCATTTTTTATCCCTTTCTTTGCTCTTTGATGCAATACTATTCTGCCTGCATAGTTTTTATTTATCCAATCAGCCAATGTCTCATAGTCTTTAGGCAATTCCCTAAAGACATAATCCCTTTGTCCATCCATCAATTGGCTTATTCTATCTTGATTATTCGCATTAATACTCTTGAGAAGAGCATTTTCACGTTTACGTGACTCCAAATCTTCTTTTAAAGACTTAATGTCACGGTCATACTCTTCTAACATCTTCTCATATTGTGTGATATCCGCTCTTAATCTTTCATTGTCTTCCTCCAGTAAGCTGCTCATTTCTACTGATTCTTTACGTTTTGTGAGATCATCTAATATTCTTCTTCTATTGTAGTCTGAATAAAACCCAATCTGTAATCCTTCCCAGTCAAACCTATTCGACATATTTCTCTCTTTAATCAGATGAGCGAGTATATGCCTGAATGCATGACCTCCAATGTATTCTTTACCCTCCAAATTAACATAATCCATTGCCATAATTTTATTCGGAATAAGAATAGGATGATGATAATATTCATCGTTATCCGTAAATCCGCTATAAAACGTACGCACTGCACCATTGTATACCCCATAATCCGGCATAGACTCATAAAACAGCTTCTGATATTCCTCCGGCAAATACCAGACATGTGCGATCAAATTCAGTTCATCAGCAAGTTTATCTCCGTCCAATAAATACTTATCCTCTGTCTGATACAGCCAAACGAGAGGATCTTTTTTATTGAATAGTTGGGAAATAATAACAACCGGCATCCGTCTGCTTTGAGACCGAATCAAATCAATCAGATTCCTTAAATCCTCCTCAGATCCCACGCATACTGCGTGTCCCATACGCTCCCCTGCATCTACAAGGCAGGTCTTTCGTAAAATGTCAAAAACAAATCCCGGGGCACTATAATTCTTATAATCATAGTTTTCCTCGATCCCAGTATCAATAGAAGCATACGCATTCTGTACTGCTATTTTCAGCCTCTTCCCTTCTTTGCATAATGTCGCTTGCGTAATCCAAGTTTTTCCAGCATCTTCATTATCTGGATGCGATGTTTTTATCGAATAGATATCATTTGTTGAGAAAATATCTATTGAGATGCTATCATTATTCACGTTATAATTAGCAGCATTTTCAGGCACATTAATTTCCGGAAACTTCTTCTTTATCCACGAATGTATAATACTTCTGACATATACAAATGTGCCTTCCAGAGTTCTTCCCTCAACCACCAAAATACCATATACCCCTTGGAAAGTGCATTGCGGTTTCCTGCTTATTACAGATTTCACAGTTCATTACCCTCCATATATTCTATACTAACGTTTGCCCTCAATGTTCCATTAAAGTCTTCTCACTCATGGTATTTACATTTTGTCTTCACCTGTTTTCTTCTCACCAATCAGATATAACGGTCGTTTTTTTACTTCCAAATAGGTTTTTGCCAGATACTGTCCAAGAATCCCAATACAAAGAAGCTGTACGCCAGAGACCATCATAATTAGGCAAACCATGGAAGGCCATCCTGAAGTCGGGTCCCCAAGCAACAAAGTCTTAATAATAATAAAAATGATCAGAAAAAAAACCACTGCACAAAACACAGTTCCTATCACCGATGCAATAACAAGAGGAGTCGCAGAGAACGAAAGAATCCCATCTATCGCATATTTAAATAGTTTTCCAAGCGACCATTTCGTTTCTCCCGCAATACGTTCATGATTCTCAAACGTTAACCATTTCCGTCGAAATCCTACCCATCCGGAAATACCTTTATAAAAGCGATTATATTCTCCCACAGAAAGAATCGCCTTTTTGACTTTTCGATTCATCATCTGATAGTCTTTCGCACCATCTGCCAAGTCTACAGAACTCATCTTTCTCATCAGCTTGTAGAAAAGATGTGCAAACGCCGAACGAATCTCTGGTTCTCCCTGTCTTGATACTCTTCTGGTACAAATAAGGTCATATTCACCCGAGATTAGGTTATCATACATCTCTGGAAGAAGTTCCGGCGGATCCTACAAATCCACATCCATCACAACCGTGTATTTGCCTTTTGCATAAGTCAAGCCTGCATAGATCGCCGCTTCTTTAACAAAGTTTTTTGAAAAAGAGAGATAATGAATATGTTCATTTACTCCTGATAATTCCTTCAGCACTAGCAACGTCCCGTCTGTCGATCCATCATCCACAAACAGGTATTCCAGAGAAAGAGGCGTCTTTCGCTCGCCCATATTATCATGTATTACTCTTTCCACCGCTTGGTAAAAGAGTTCTATTACCGGTTCCTCGTTATAAACAGGTACAACGATGGATATATCGTATTTTGACATGTTGGCTCCTCAAAAAAACAGCCCTCATTAATAACATTATGGATTATTGTCCATATCTCCAGTTTAACGATACCTTCTCCTCAAATTGATAATTGATTCTCTTCGCTTTTTTTACTGAGTGATTTCAGATGAGATTCCATGCATTCTTTAGCCGAAGGGCATTCCAACATTTCTTCTTGAATAATACCGATCATATACTCTAATGACTCTGCTTGTACACTTTCATCTATTGATGGATGTACTAAGTTCAATCTGCATATTTTTTCGGATTCATTTTCTATTCTCTTTCTTTCTTTTCTTCTCCCTTTTTTTGTTTTCTCAATCAGCTTTCTAACAACTTCCTGCTGTGCCGTCAACAGGTTCTTTTCACTTTCGCTTATTTGCAATCTTTGATTCAAATCATTTATCTTTTTATCTAGAAGCTTCAATTCATATTCTCTAATCTGCGAAAGATATGAACCATCCTCTCCCCGTTTGCTATATTTCCACATAAGGAAAGCAATAAAAAAAACACAGAAAAACCCCGTTCCAACAAATATAGCAATGACTCCATACCCCAATTCCCCGCCATTTATCACATCAAGCATGAAAGATGTTAAAACTGCCATAACAGCTGAAGAAAGATAGAGCAGAAAATCATTCCAAAATGTAACATTTTTGCTTAAAAAATCCCTGCGGTCTAATAACCTTTTATATTCTCCATTCTCTACAAGAATATCGATCATTCGACTTTCATTATAAAACCAATTGATTATTTGTACTTGTCTTATATAATATGCATCACTTTCACCCCAGCATCTTTGAAAATAATCAATATTCTTAAATAACTCATCTCCAGAGTCTCGTAAATTACGTATTCCCTCCCCTATTATGGATACAACATATGTCAGCAGACAAACCACATACCATGCTACAAGCGAAACTAGTAACCACCGACATATAACCTTGATCTGATCAGTACAATCCCCCTTCATGCCGAAAAGCACTAATACGATAGAAGCTACTATTACGAAAATCGTAATCCAGAACGTAATTATTGCTAATCGTCTCATGAATAACCCTTTGTCTTTTTCCTTTTTCATAGATTTTCCTCTTTAACATTACAAATCTGATACGTGTGGATTCGCTCCTTCTTATAGTCCATATTTCTTGTCTCTCATAACGTGACTTATGTTAAAATCAGCGTCTTGTTTCTTGTGCTTCAAATTATAAGATAATCTCTGTATTATTCAAGAAAAACTTCCGTTGTTTACACGGTTTTATGCTCCTTTAAGTCGTTTTTTTCGGCACCTCTCTCTGCTTGGCGGAACTTTCTACCGGTAGTTAATGAAGTGGAAAAGCGGTATTTTTTACTAATCACCTGCGATTGACACTTTCCTTTTCTTTTTTATCCGCGTCCACAAAATGTATGCTACCGCAGACAATATGATTGTAAGTACAAGCAGAAGGACATTATATTGTTCTGTTGATAGTTCCCATTCATGTTTTTCTGATAGCAGATTACACCATTGAAGCACTTGAATATGAAACATATAGATCGGAAAGCTGATTGCTCCCCAAAAATAGCATCCCTTATTGTCAAATGCACCCAAGTGTCCATGCTCACTAAACAAAAACGCAAATGCACCTATCATCATAATAATAAATGCATATTTCATTGGCTCTTCAAGGGTGATGGTGGGTGAAAATCACCCACACCCCTAGGAATTATGCTGATTAAGCGGCTTTAGGTTTTCGATTTGGAAGTGAAACTTTTAAATCCGAGCAAACGAGATATACCATATCCAGCATATTTTGTATGTTCCGAAAGCCGTATGCCTTGCGAATAATCAGCTTGATCTTGTTGTTGGTTGCTTCAATGCGGGCATTGCTCATCCCGAGCCGAATCGCATTGAGTATATGCAGTTTGTGACGTTTGATTTTTTCATAAAGCACCTTGAAAGCGGATATCCTGCTATGCGATGCCCACCATAGTCAATACTTGAGAGTTGCCTCTGCTTCATCTACATCTTGTATTTTGAGTAGCAGGCGAAGCATTTCTTTCATACGGTAGGCACGGTACAGCCGGTTGTTGTTTTCAGCTATCATTTGAACTCGAAGTTGTTGCTTCTCGGTCAGGTGTTCTGGTGCCTTTCCAAGGGCATATGAGGAGTTTTTTATCTCTTCCGCTTTTTCCTTCGCAGCCCGGATGATTGCCGTGGAAGGATCATCTTCTTTGGGGCGACCCTTGCCTCGCGGATGCTCCTTTTTGAGTTGTTTTACCTCGGCGTATGCTTCATTCCAGACCTCGCGGCGGACTTCATCGAGAGCTTCCATAGCCCATTGAACAACATGGAACTGATCAACGCATCGCTCGCACTTCGGTGTAAACTTGTTGACGCAATCCGTGATCCATTTGGCGCCGTCGCCGGTGACCACTTTGATGCTGGCAAGTTGTTCTTTTGACAACTGTCGGTAGAACGATTCCAGAACCGTTTTGCCGTGTCCCTTCGCCGCCCAGACAACCGTATTGGTATCGTGATTGATGATGACTGTAATGTATTTGTGCCCTTTCTTGTAGCTGGTCTCATCAATGCCGATATTCACAAGGTTGTTAAGCCTGCGGGAGCGTTCCGGTTCAATGTCATTCAAGGTGCGATGCACGCATCTGCCGACCGTTTCCCAGTCGATCCGCATATACTCGGAGACGGCACTGCGAGGCAGATAAACCGCAAGCCAGCCGACTGTCAGATCAAAGTCGCGGGTAAATCCGCTTCCTGGATAAGCCCAAGGGACATCGGCTGTTACAACACCGTGTTCAGGACATTTTATGCGGTGTGTCCATCCCTCGATTTCTACGAGAGTAGCACCGAAGTCAAGACTCCTCCAGGTGCGGGGTCGGTCTATCTTCTGGTCGTAACGGGGACAACGTCTATGACAGAAGGGGCAATCATCTTGATGCCATTTGTTTGCCCGCGCACGGATCTTAAGGTGATGTACACCATCCTGATCAAGATAGAAATTTGCATCTTCTACAACGCTAGAGTAAAAGTTTACTCGGAAAAATGAATAAATAGAAAGAACATCCTTCTTGTGGTAAGGTATTGATTTGGCAAAAAAATACTTTACAAGGGAGGATGTTCTTATGAAAGAGATTATACGCTATATCACGGAGGAATTCACCAAAAATCTGATAAATCTTCGATGGGAGTTCTACCAGGCTCCAGAGGATCTGTCTGACTTTGTCCTGAACGCGCGTAAGGCAACCGATGAACTGGGCAGGAGATTTGTTCAAGAGATGGTTCAGGAGATGAATGTGCAAATGTCAAGGACTTTTTTCTCTGGATGGCAAAATCATCTTACCGCGCATACATAGTTTTTCTCATCAATTTCACGGTTTCGAAGAAATCTCGCCCGGCCGATTCCCACCTGCAGATAAACATTGATCTTATGTTTAATGTCCTTCATGATCTTTTCATAATCCTCAAACAGAAACCGTTTCGTTTGACGAAAAAGCTCTTCCAGATATTCTTCGGCTTCTTCCCCGCTCAGTTCTTCTTCCTCTGCGCATTCGAGGATCATGTTCGCCATCAGCTCCTCCTTGGCGCTGATCTTGTCCAGTTCATTCCGGATCACGCCCCGGTAACGATAAACATTCTGCTGTCTGGTAAGTCTGGCGTATTCTTTCACAAAACTTCCATCGAAGTATTCGATTAAATGATCCGTCAGGGATTCGAAGGTTTCTTCCAGGATCATGCGCTCAATAATCTTGCGGATATAGGTGGATAGTTTTTTCAGGGATTTGGAAAGGGATCTGGCCGCCTGACTGATGCTTTTGATTCCGTTGATGTACGGATGCTCCTTCCATGGCTCCTGATTCATAAGGGTATTGTAAATTTGAATAATGTAAGCAGAGTATTCTTCCTTTTCGGGCTTTTGCACAGACAGCAAAAATTCCGCCAATGCAAGGCCGTTTTCCGTCATATAGATGGCCTTCTCCAGCGTTGTGTCATCCGTTTCTTCCTCCAGCCATCCGATATGTTTGGATGCCATTTTTCGAATGATCGCGTTGGCCAGATCCGAATAATTCTTCTCTGTCTCCTCGTCCAGTACCAGAGATACCTGTTTGTCATACAAAAAAGAAGAGAGAATTTCCCGAATCTGTCGTCGATCCACCCGGTATGAAATCTCTCGTTCAAATTGATCATATATGAGAAGCAGACATTCGGAATAAATCTCCTGATTGCTTCCGCCAGCCAGAAGATTAAAAAACCCTGACGGCAATGTTTGAAATACTGTGTAAGGATTCTCCCGCTTCATTTTTTGCTGCTTCTATGGTACAGTTGTTTTATGAGAAACATCTTCTTTTTCGTACGCTGCAAAGGGCAAGTGCTTGTGGCTGTACGAAACATCCACATTATAGCATAGTACAATCTATTTGGGAAACAGCGGCTTTCAGGATGTAAAAAAAGAGGGTTCATATGTCCGGATACACGAAATAGATGCACAAATAATGTTTACAAACACTAAAAACAGATATAAAATAGTGTATGTAAATACTAAAAAACGAACGAGTACGATTCGTTTCATAATTGCTGCAGATGGAGATATCAGATGGAACGAGACAAATATGACTATATCCGGGACGCATCACAACGGCGAATATTGGAAGTTTCCATGGGTCTTAGGCGTTTTCTGGAAAAAAAGATCGACTGGAGAGACCGCCTGATCGCCATACTGGGATCACGCGGGACCGGAAAAACAACCTTGATCCTGCAGCATATCAGGGAATCATTTGACGAAGATCCCGATCAGGCACTATATGTATCTATGGATCATCTATGGTTTGAGACACATAAACTTACCGAGTTGGTGGATTTTCACTACAAAAACGGAGGAACTCATGTTTTTATTGATGAGATCCATTATCTTGAAAACTGGCAGCGTATTCTAAAGAATCTTTATGATGAGTATCCGGCTTTAAACATCGTTTATACAGGATCATCACTTCTTAAGATTGAAGCCGATCACGGAGATCTCTCAAGGAGACAGATCGTATATCATTTGCCGGGGTTGTCATTTCGGGAATATTTGTATTTTGAGGGGTTGAAAGAAATCGACCCCATTTCTCTATCTGTACTGATCAAGGATCATGTTAAAATCGCGACAAAGATTTTGGGAGATATCAGGATATTAAAGCATTTTTCTGATTACTTGAAAGACAGATATTATCCGTTTTATAAGGAGGTATATGCAGGGTACGGCATCAGGCTGTCGCAGATAACCAATCAGATCCTGGAGAGTGATTACCCTGCGGTGGAGAGCATCAGCTACTCAAGTATTCAAAAGATCAAAAAAATGCTCTACATTTTGGCGCAGACATGCCCCCAGACGCCGAATATGTCAGAGCTTTACAGTCAGCTTGATACAGACAGAAATCAGGGACTTAAGATGCTTTATATTCTCGAGAGAGCGAATCTGATCAACTTGCTTTCATCGGAGAAAGCTTCTTTCAAAACCATGTCCAAACCGAACAAAATATACTGTGACAACACGAATATCATGTATTCTCTTGCAGAAGAGATAAACATCGGCACGAAACGGGAGACATTCTTTCTCAATCAGCTAAGATCAGCCGGACATGTGGTTACCTATCCAAAACAGGGTGATTTTATGGTTGACGGGAAATACCTGTTTGAAGTTGGCGGGAAAACAAAAAGCTTTGATCAGATCAAGGACATTCCGGACAGCTTTCTGGCGATCGATGATATTGAGATCGGACGCGGAAATAAGATTCCCTTATGGATGTTTGGGCTGTTGTATTAAAGGAGGAAACTCAGTGAAAAAGATCGCAATTGCAGGTACAGGATATGTGGGCATGAGTCTCGCGACTTTGCTGGCACAGCATAATCAGGTGACGGCAGTGGATATCGTGCCGGAGAAGGTGGAGATGATCAATCGTCGGGAATCACCGATCGCGGATCCGGAGATAGAGGAATACCTGCGTGAAAAGAAGCTTGATCTGACGGCGACGACGGATGGGGATGCGGCATATCGGGACGCAGACTACGTGGTGATTGCGACCCCCACGAATTATGATAGCAAGCAGAACTTTTTCGATACGTCAGCAGTGGAGAGCGTGATCAATCAGGTGCTGGCGCTGAATGCAAAAGCCTATCTTGTGATCAAATCCACGATTCCGGTCGGATTTACGGAACGGATCCGGAAGCAGACCGGGTCGGATCATATCTTGTTCTGTCCGGAGTTTCTGCGGGAAAGCCGGGCGTTATACGATAACCTCTATCCCAGCCGGATCATCATGGGAACGGATCTTTCGGATCATGCGCAGATGCAGGCGGCAGAAGAGTTTGCGGCATTGCTCAAGGAGGGTGCGATCAAAGAGAATATCGAAACATTGATCATGGGCTTCACCGAGGCAGAAGCTGTGAAACTGTTCGCGAATACCTATCTGGCGCTGCGTGTCAGCTATTTCAACGAATTGGATACTTACGCGGAAGCAAAGGGGTTGGATACAAAGAGCATCATTCGAGGCATCTGCCTTGATCCGAGGATTGGAGATGCTTACAACAATCCTTCTTTTGGCTATGGTGGCTATTGTCTCCCGAAGGATACGAAGCAACTGCTTGCGAATTACCAGGATGTGCCGGAGAATCTGATCGAAGCCATCGTGGAGTCAAACCGCACCAGAAAAGACTTTATCGCGGATCAGGTGCTCCGTAAGGCGGGTTATTATGATTACTATCAGCGGGGTGATTTTGACTCCAGCGAAGAAAAAAGCTGTGTGATCGGCGTCTACCGGCTGACGATGAAGAGTAATTCTGACAACTTCCGTCAGAGTTCCATCCAGGGCGTCATGAAGCGGATCAAAGCAAAGGGCGCGACTGTGATCGTTTACGAGCCTTCCCTTGAGGACGGCAGTACGTTCTTCGGCAGCCGGGTGGAGAATGATCTGGATCGATTCAAGGAAGAGTGTGACGTCATCATCGCAAACCGTTATGATAGCGTGTTGGATGATGTAGAAGATAAGGTCTATACAAGAGATCTGTTCCGGAGAGATTAAGTAACTGCAGAATTCATCATATTTTGTGGATGAAAGAAAAGAGGAACCATGGACTACAAAGCAATTTACGAACAATGGTGTACAGACCCATATTTTGATGAGGAGACGAGAGCGGAACTGCGTGCCCTGCAGGGAAATGATGCCGAGATCGAGGATCGCTTCTATCGCAATCTTGCTTTCGGCACCGGCGGACTCCGCGGCGTGATCGGAGCAGGGACAAATCGCATGAACCGCTACACCGTGCGGAAAGCGACACAGGGGCTGGCAAATTATATCCTGTCTCAAAACGGACAGGACAAGGGTGTGGCCATCGCACACGATTCAAGGCTTTTTTCCCCGGAGTTCACGGAGGAAGCGGCGCTTTGCCTGAATGCCAATGGGATCCGGACTTATGTGTTTGATAGTCTTCGACCGACACCGGAACTTTCGTTCGCCGTACGGGAGCTGCATTGCATTGCAGGGATCGTGATCACCGCAAGCCATAATCCGCGGGAGTATAACGGCTATAAGGTTTATTGGGAGGATGGCGCGCAGATCACGCCGCCCCATGACAAGAACATCCTGGCTGAGGTGGAAAAAGTCACGGATTTCGCTGATGTGAAAACGATGCCGAAGGAAGAGGCCGTCTCGGCCGGGCTCTATCATATGATCGGACCGGACTTGGACGACCGTTATATGGAGGAACTGAAAAAGCAGTCGATCCATCCGGAAGTGATCCGTGAAATGGCGAACGATATTTCCATCGTTTATACGCCGCTTCATGGCACGGGCAATCTCCCTGTGCGAAGAGTTCTGAAAGAACTGGGCTTTACGAAGGTGTATGTGGTGCCGGAGCAGGAAGCGCCGGACGGGAATTTTCCGACCGTGGCTTATCCGAACCCGGAGTCTCCGAAGGCGTTCGAGCTGGCTTTGGCGCTTGCAAAAGAAAAGGATGCGGACATCGTGCTGGCGACAGATCCGGATGCAGACCGGCTTGGCGTGTACTGCAAGGACACTTTGACTGGCGATTATGTGCCTTTCACCGGTAATATGTCCGGCATGCTGATTGCAGAGTATCTTCTGAAAGAGCGAAAGGCAACTGATTCGATGCCGGAAAACCCGGTACTGATAGAAACAATCGTGACGACGGATATGGCAAAGGTCATTGCGAAAGCATACGATGTGAAGTTAGTTGAGGTTCTGACAGGCTTCAAATATATCGGTGAACAGATCAAGTTTATGGAAGAAGCGGGCTTCCGTGAGCATTATGTCTTTGGGCTGGAGGAAAGCTACGGTTGTCTTGCGGGCACCTATGCCAGAGACAAGGATGCCTGTGTAGCGGTCATGCTGCTATGCGAAGTGGCTTCTTGGTACAAAAAGCAAGGCATGACGCTGTGGGATGCGATGCTAGCCATGTATGAGAAGTACGGCTATTACCGCGAGGGTTTGGAAACTTTAGAGCGTAAAGGCATCGACGGCGCGGCAGAGATCGAAAGGCGTATGACCGATGCGAGAGAGAACCCGCCGAAGGAGCTTGGGGACTATCAGGTGTTAGCTGTTCGAGACTATCTGAACGATACACGAATGAATCTTTCCACAGGAGCCGTAACAAAGACCGGCCTCCCAACATCCAACGTCCTGTACTATGAGCTTTCGGATGATGCATGGTGCTGCATGCGGCCAAGCGGCACCGAGCCGAAGATCAAGTATTATTATGGTGTCAAAGGAACATCTCTTGCCGATGCAGATGAAAAGTTGGAGAGTTTGAGGAAAGCGCTGGTTGGCTAAAGAAACCTTGCCTGTGAGGTATGGGTATGCATAGACTATACGAAAACGACGATATCGTAATCTTATGGAACTCCGATCGATGCCAACATGCCAAAGCGTGCAGGCACGGTAGCCCGGAAACCTTTGACCCCACGAGACGACCGTGGATTCAACTTGGGAATGCAGAGAATGCAAAGGTCTGGAAGGCAGTAGAAAACTGTCCCTCCGGAGCGCTTAGTATTCTATACAGACATGGGATTGAGGTTGTGATGGACCCGGACAATTGCAGGAGTATCGCGCGAGATGGCGACCGTGTGATCGGAGAATGCGAATATCAGGCGTCCCCGTCCGGATGGTGTATTTATCATACCGGTGTCAGTCCGGAACATGAAGGAAAAGGGATTGCAAAGCGGCTGGTATATAAGGTGCTGGAAGCGGCGGAAAAACAAAGTATCGCTGTTTCAGCCACATGTTCTTATGCGGCAAAGGTTATTTCAGAGTGAAACAACCAAAAGGTACGAAGAGTGAAAGGAGGGCATGACATCATGAACAACAAAGCAATGTACAATCTATCCTATGGATTATTTGTTCTGACCGCGAAGGAAAGCGGGAAGAGCAACGGCTGCATCACCAATACGGCGATACAGGTAGCTTCCGAACCGAACCAGATTTCTTTTGCCGTCAACAAGGCGAACTACACCCATGACATGGTGATGAAGACGAAGGTTTGCAACATCTCCGTGCTCAGTGAGGCGGCAGACTTTGAAGTGTTCAAGCATTTTGGCTTTCAGTCAGGACGGGATGTGGACAAGTTTGCGGATTTCACGGACTGCAAAACAGCGGAAAACGGCGTGCCCTATATCACAAAGGGGACGAACGCTTATTTCTCCATTGAGGTCACCCAGACGGTAGATCTCGGCTCCCATACGCTTTTTATCGGCGTGCCGACGGCGATGGAAGTGCTTTCCGATATTCCTTCCGCAACCTATAGTTATTATCAGAGCAATATCAAGCCAAAGCCGGAGGCGGTTCGACAGACGCCTGACGGACAAACGGTGTGGCGCTGCAAGATATGCGGATACGAGTATGTGGGCGAAGAACTGCCGGAGGATTTCATCTGTCCGATCTGCAAGCATCCGGCGTCAGATTTTGAAAAAGTGACAAAATGAAAAATGAATATAAATGATTACGAATACGGGCGCAGATCAGCGCCCGATCGTTGTTTTTATGGGAAAAATCAAAAAACTGCAAAAAGGTGCACAAAAGGGCTTGCATTTATCTGGTACTTATGATACAGTACTATGGTACTAGGAATATAGTACCAGTATTCCGAGGAGTAGCGTTATCATTATAGAGGAGAATGGAAAAATGATCTTCAAAAAAATCGCAGGAGGAATCGTTTCCGTAGCACAAAAAGTAGCTGGACTGGGACCGAAGTTTCTGGCGCTGTCCACAGCGAAGAAAGTAGTCGCGGGTGTGGTGGCAGCTTCTATCGCAGGCGGAAGTGTGACCGGCGGCGTTGTGCTGGCAAAAAATACAGGATCGAAAAATACGGAGCCTTTGGAAGCAGTTGTGGTGGAAAACACGGAATATCTGGCGCTTCTTGACACCGAGAGCGAGTTCGAAGAGCCGGAGTTCGTGATCGAGAGCGTGACCGAGACGGAAGAAGAGAACGTTGCAGACCGTACGATCAAGCTGGTCGGTACTTCCATGGAAAAGGATCTGAAGGTGAAGATCCAGAATAGTGAGTCCAAGGATATCACCGGTCAGGATTTCCAGATCACTGTCCAGAAAAAGGACGGCGGAAAAGAGAGTACCTACGATGACGATGACAAGGACGGGATCATTTATATCAAGAGCATTGATGCCGGAGAGTATAAGGTTGCGATGAAAGAAATGCCGGACTTTGACACCCCGGATCCGATCAATGTGACCGTCAAGGACAAACTGGAGTATAAAAAAGTAGATGTAGCGGATGAAGTGAAACAGGACAGCCAGGTTTCCGCAGCAGAAGATGCAGAGAAGAACAATGCGCTTCCGGTGGAATCCGTGGCAAAAGACACGGTAGAGAATCTGCCGTCTTCTGTGACGCCGTCTGAGGTTCCGGCGGCATCGGTCAACACATCCGGCTTTGCAAAAGCATCGGCAAGCAGCGAGACCGGTTCTGTGACGTTTGCGGCACCGACTGCGACGGTAGGAATCCGGATGCGGACTTTGCTTCGGACAGCGGAATCGGCGGATCCGGCACAGACGCCACCGGCAGACCCGACGCTGGGGACAGCACCTGCAACGCCTGACCCGGCACCTTCCTCGACACCGGATCCGACAGCAGGAGAAACAACGACACAGGGCGCAGAGGCAGCTTCCGGCACAGGAACATCGACGCCGACGGATTCCGGAACGTCATCAGGAGAGGGGGCAACCAATTCCGCAGCATCCGGAACGGAACAATCCGCACAGACACCGGCTTCCACGCAGACGGAGCAGGGTACAGAGCAGTCCACGCAGACACCAGAGACGCAGACAAGCGAAACTCCCTCTACGCAGACCACAGAGAAATCTACAGAAGTATCGACGGAAAAGTCGACCGAAACAAAGAAGAGTGATGTCACGGTTTCCTATCCAAAGAGCATCACACTCTACAACGGCGGTGGCAGCGCGGCCACGACTTATACGATAGCATTGACGGTCAGCCCGGCTGCAGATGTGACCGCAAAATGGGCGGCAGATTCCGCTGCATTCACGGTTTCCGGATCGGGGCTGAAAGCAACGGTGACAGCCGGTAGTGCAGCAGCAACCGGTAAAGTGAATGTAAGCCTGACCTATGGCGGGAAAACGCAGACGATTTCGATCCCGGTGACGATCAAAGATGTGGGCACCGTGGAACTGACGGATAAGTCCGGTAACAAACTCTATAAGGACAAAGCCTGCACGACAGTGGCAACGCTGAAAGATTATAAGGACGGTGCAGTGTTCTATCAGCCGGCAGGTTATACCGGATGGCAGACGATCGGCGGAAAGACCTATTACTATGGTGCAGATCATAAACCGGTCACCGGTACACAGACGATCGGCGGCGTACAGTATACGTTTGGTGCGGACGGCGCTCTGGCAAACAGCTCCGGCAGCCGTGGTATCGACGTCTCGAAATGGCAGGGCAGCATCAACTGGGCAGCAGTGAAAGCAGCAGGGATCGACTTTGCGATCATCCGTCTCGGGTATCGCGGAAGCCAGACCGGTGTGCTCGTCGAAGACCCGACTTTCCGGAAGAACATTCAGGGCGCGACCGCAGCAGGACTTCGCGTCGGTGTCTACTTCTTCACACAGGCCGTGACGGAAGCGGAAGCGGTTGAAGAAGCAAGTATGTGTCTGCAGCTCTGCTCCGGATACAATCTGGCCTTCCCGATCTTTATCGACACCGAGGACGGCGCGAGAGCACAGGGCCTCGATCGGGGAACCCGGACAGCGATCTGTAACGCGTTCTGCCAGACCGTTGCGAACGGCGGGCGGCGCGCAGGTGTCTATGCAAGCACCTACTGGTTCAACAATAAGCTGAATGCAGGCTCTCTTGGCGGATATACGATCTGGGTGGCGCAGTATGCGGCAGCCTGCCAGTACGGCGGAAAGTATCATATGTGGCAGTACTCCTCCAAGGGCACGGTTTCCGGCGTGAGCGGTGCATGTGATATGAACATCTCATATATGTAGTAAATTCCGTATACAAAGGGGCTGTCAGTGACAGTCCCTTTTGTGCTATAATGCTTCTATGGTTTTTTCAACGATTTACTTCACGTTTTTATTTTTACCCATACTGTTAGGCGTGTATTTCCTCGCAAAAGAACGCTACCGCAACGGGATACTCCTTGTGGCCAGCATCTTTTTTTATGCTTATGGCGAACCGAAGTTTGTGTTCGTCATGCTGCTGTCGATCCTGATGAACTATTTGTTCGCGCTGGAGATTGGCGCTGCGCGCCAAAAACACGGAGTCGACGGAAAGACAGTCAAGCCGGACAGCAGGATGAAGATCCTCCTGATTGCGGACATTGCATGCAACCTCAGCATTTTCTTCATCTTCAAATATCTGGACTTTGCGATCGGCACGATCAACGCCCTTGCGGGGGTGGATTTTCCTCTGAAAAACATCGCGCTGCCGATCGGTATTTCCTTTTTCACCTTCCAGGCGCTTTCCTATGTGATCGATGTCTATCGCGGCGACGCTGCGCCCCAGAAAAATCTTGGCAAGGTGGCACTTTATATCTCCCTGTTCCCGCAGCTGATCGCAGGACCGATCGTGCGTTACAAAGAGGTTGCGGCGCAGATCGACCACAGAACAGTGACATTTGAGGATTTTGGCTATGGTGTGAAGCGATTTATCCTCGGCTTCGGGAAAAAGGTGCTGATCGCAAACAACATGGCGTTGATCGCGGAGCCTATCTACGGCGTACAGGAGCCCGGGATGTATCCGATCGCGCTGTTGTGGCTTGGAATGATCACTTACGGGATCCAAATCTATTTTGATTTTTCCGGGTATTCTGATATGGCGATCGGACTCGGCCGGATGTTTGGCTTCCGGTTCGAAGAGAACTTTAACTACCCCTATATCTCCAAGTCATTTTCCGAGTTCTGGAGAAGATGGCATATGTCTCTTGGCCGGTGGTTTCGGGATTATGTGTATATCCCGCTTGGAGGTTCGCGGAAAGGCACAGGGCGGCAGGTGTTCAACCTTTTCATTGTGTGGCTTCTTACCGGTATTTGGCATGGTGCCAACTGGACGTATATCGTTTGGGCATTGTCCTTCTTTGTCGGACAGATGTTAGAGAAATTCCTTGTGAAGCCGGAAAAACGAAAGAATCCTTTGATCACGGTGCTCTGGACGTTCGTTACACTCTTTGGCATCACTTTCCTCTGGGGAATCTTCACCGCGAAGGATCTACCTTCCGGTCTGCATTACTGCGCGTGTCTCCTCGGGATCGGTACTGCCGATATCGGACTGCGCAGTCCGCTTATGATTAAAAATCTGCAGGAGTATTGGTTCTTCCTCCTGACAGGCGTTCTTTTCTGCACGCCGATCATCCCGGCTTTGGATCGTCTGACAGACCGCAGTGCCTTTCTCAAGAAAGCAAAGACTTTCGTTGTTCCGGTCGCCTATCTTTTCATCTTCCTCTGGGCAGTGAGTTATCTTTTACTCGGGGCACATAATCCCTTTATTTATTTCAACTTCTAGCGGAGGCGGACACCATGATCTTTTTTCTTTTACTTCTTGCAATGCTCTCCTTGGGTGGAACGAGTGCAAATACAGGGATGCGGCCTGCAAATACACAGGATCTTGCTGAGCCGGCATGGAGCGCGGAACTGTTTGATAATGATCCTGTTGCCTATGATCGCTCCCTTGCCTATGTATCAGGGAAGTTAAGTGAAGCGGTAGAAGGTGATAATGGCGAGAACCGGATCAAGTCGATGTATACAGATGGTGCGACGCCGATCCGCGATTGGGAGACATATCGTTTTCAAGAAGATGGTGGAGCTTATGCCATTGGTCATAGCGAGATGCAAATCGATGGAAAAGACACGGTAATTGTGGTGGTTGTGTCGAGGGGCACGCAAACAGTACAGGAAATGATAGGCGACTGGCTGAAAGGAAATCCTTTTGAAAAAACGAAAAATGTACTTGGTGTCAATGTCTGGAAAAATGTCTATGATTTTTATGAGGGAAAAGAGAAAAACGATGGTGTTCTGGAAGGACTGAATAATTATATCAATAACCACTCGGACATCATTGACAATGGAGATGAGGTAAAGATCCTAATAACAGGCCATAGTCTTGGGGGTGCGGCGGCAGATCTTTTGGCAGCGCGACTGCTGAGGACGGCATCAAGTACGCCGTATTGGTGGGAAGACTTGTATGATCGGGAGGATATCTATGCATATACTTTCGGTGCGATTAAGGTGTTGGAGCAGGAACAAAATATACAGGATGGCTATGAAAATATCCATAATGTTTATAATGTTTATGATTCTTTCGGGCCGAATGGAAGCCTTGCAGGTCTGAATGTCAGTTCACCGAACTCGAAATTCGGACACACGGATCTTTTTGCCAGGAATGTAAAAGGACTGGGGTTGGATAATCATCTGATGAATACTTATCTGGATGCAATACGATCAGGGTCGACCAGATGGAAGTTTGATTGTGCACAAACCATGCAATCACAGGCGCAGCCGGATCAAATCCCATCGCAGTCAGAACCACAGCAACAACAGGAGGATGACTCATTTTCCATAGTCGGCTCCTGGACTAGTACGGGAAGTGAAGGATTCGGGCAGGCACAGCCGGGGTCGGAAGTTTGGTTTGATGGAACACACTGCAGTTTTTACAGCCCCTATGATACCTACGAGTTTTACCAACACGACGGACAATGGATTTTGGATTGTACGAGCGCAATCTTTGCGGAAACACTGTCGTTTGATGTGGATATCACAGATGAAGATCATATCACAATCACATGGGGCAGTATCGTGACAGAATTGACGCGCGAATGATGGGGCGAGGCGGTGCAAAATCGCTTGTGTTCTGCACCTTTGCGTGATAAAATGAGGAAAACTGTTTACGCAGGCAGAAAGGAGAAGAGTTATGATAGTTAGAGGACTTAGCGGGGTTTTTGCAAACCAGACATTTCCGCTGAACGGGGTGATGGTGTTCGGGCGGAACGGAGCATCTTGCCATGTGCTGTTTCCGGATAATACGAAGGGGATCAGCCGGATGCATTGCAAGATCGAGATGCAGGGAGGACGGCCGATGATCACGGATCTCGGATCTTCCTACGGAACGTATGTAAACGGGCTTCGGATTCCGCAGCATATAGCGACGCCGCTCAATGACGGAGATTCCTTCTATCTTGGCGACCAGCAGAATCTGTTTTCTTTCACGATGGAAGGCGCAGAAGTTCAGGCAGGACAGGATGGACAGGCTGCCGGAGCACCGGTCTACACGGAAGAGAACCAGCCGATTTCCATGTGGGGGTATGTAGGCTGGGAGATCGTGTTCGCGCTTCCGCTTGTCGGTTTGATCCTGGCGATCGTGTTCTCTTTTGGAGGGACGCACAACATCAACCTGAAGAATTTCGCAAGAGCCAAATTTGCGCTTTGGATCATCGGGATCGCGGTCGGTCTGATCGCATTTCTTATCATCCGTGCGTCGATTATGTCGGCAGTCGGTGGACTGCTTGGCGGCGGTGCGGGTATGTTGTCCATGCTCGGCGGATTCTGAAAGAGTAAAGCACTATTTGAGGAAGGCATCAGGACTCCGTCACCAACTTCGTTGGCGACACCTCATGCCCAAAGAAGGAGATCACACAATGGAAATGAAAAAATGCCCGAATGGGCACTACTATGATGCTTCGGTACATGCAAACTGCCCGTATTGCGAGAATGCTTCCGCCGGCAACGTGACACTTTCTCTGGATGGCAACGGCGGCGGGGCTGACGGCTCCGTGACGATGCCGCTCGGCTATTCCGGCGGTGCTTCGGACGGCGGTTCTGTGACGATGCCGCTGACAGGCGCAGCACCGATGGGAGATGACGGCAGGACTATGCCGCTCCATCAGGCGATCAACCAGGCGGATCCGGATGAGGGCCGCACGGTTGCGCTGATTCAGGAAGACAAAGGGATCGATCCGGTTGTTGGCTGGCTTGTCTGTATAGACGGCAAGGAAAAAGGCCGTGATTACCGGATTCACGCGGACAACAACTTCATCGGCAGGAGCGACCGCATGGATATCTGCGTGCGCGGCGACGAGACGATTTCCAGAGAGAATCATGCGATCATCAGCTATGACATGGTCGACAACACCTACTATTTCTCGCCCGGTGACGGACGTGCGATCGTACGGCTCAATGACAAAGCGTTGTTCCAGACGGCGAAGATCCAGGTAAACGATAAGATCACAATCGGTAAGACATCATTCCTGTTTGTGCCGTTCTGCAGCGATGGCTTCCAGTGGTAGTACCAGTGTTTGGCCACCTGACGAAGAAAAAGAAGCGCGGACCAAAGCATGATCTGAGCGCATATGATGAGGATGACAATCGGACTCTCGCCCCGGTGTCGCCGGAGAATGACACGATCAAGATCGCCGAAAGCTCCGACGAGTGTCCGGTGTATGTTGCGAGCATCCACGATGTTGGACGCCGGAGTATGCAGCAGGATTCGTTTGGACTTTCCGACACGGAGGATGCCGAGCTCGTAGAGAGCAAAGGCATCCTTGCGGTCGTTGCGGACGGCATGGGCGGTCTTGAGGACGGCGAGCGCATGAGCCAGATCGTCGTCGTGAATATGCTGCAGGGGTTTGATGCGGCCTCACCTGATATTCCGGGTGATACGCTTCTGCGCAGCCTGATAGATCAGGCCAACGACGCAGTCAATCAGGATCTCGGTGAGGAAATGATCGGGAAATGCGGCAGCACTGTGGTTGCCGTGATGATCAGGGAGAACCGGCTCTTCTGGATTTCCGTCGGCGACAGCCACATCTATGTCTACCGCAACGGCAAGCTCGTGAAATTGAACCATGACCACAATTACGGCGCGCAGTTGGACGAAAGTGTGGCGCGTGGCGAGATTTCGATCGAAGAAGCGCTTTCCGATAAGCAGCGCGCAGCGCTGACAAGTTTTATCGGGATTGGTGAGCTGGAGCTGGTGGATCAGAATGCGAATCCGATCGGGCTCGAAACAGGTGATCGGATTCTGCTTATGAGCGACGGGATTTACGGCACTGTGCCGTTTGAACGTTTGCGGGAGATCCTCGGGCAGCCGCTTAAGCAGGCTTGTCTTTTGATCGACAAAGAGATCCATGAGAAAAACAAGCGTAATCAGGATAATTACACTTGTGTGATCCTGGAGATGAAGTAAATATGTTGACCGTATGCTCGGGTTTGGCGGATTTGGCGTGCTCTGTCGGGGCGGGATCCGGATACCGGAGTTTTTGTTGCGATTAAGGAGTTTTTTTGACGATGGCAACGATGGATACTTTTTTTTATTCCGATCTCGGCGGTCGGACGGAAAACGAAGACTCTGCCACGATCCTGGAGGAGTCCGGCAAAGGGATGCTCGCAGTAATTGCGGACGGACTCGGCGGCCACGGCGGTGGTGCGAAGGCTTCGCAGACGGCGATGCGGACGGTGTTGGAACTGTTTTCCGCGAAAAAAGTGACGGAGCCGGCGGATCTATCCCCTTGGTTTGAACAAGCGAATCAGCAGGTGTCTGCGTTGCAGACGCCGGACTGTAAAATGAAAACGACGATGGTGATGCTCCACATCAAGGATGACATGGCGATGTGGGCGCATGTCGGAGACAGCAGGCTTTATCATTTCGTAAACGGAAAACTCACAGAACAGACCGTGGATCATAGTGTCTCGCAGATGGCGGTCTTTCGTGGTGAGATCACACAGGATCAGATCCGCGGACATGAGGACAGGAATCGCCTGACGTCTGCGCTCGGGGGCTCCGGGAAAATAAAACCAGAGCTGTCGGAGAAGATCGCACTCTCCGGCGCCGAACACGCTTTTTTGCTTTGTACGGACGGCTTTTGGGAGTATGTCTATGAGGAAGAGATGGCTCAGGCACTGCAGGGGGCTGCTTCCGCACGGGACTGGATGGAGAAGATGGGACAATGTCTGGTATCACATGCGAAGCCGGGGCATGACAACAACTCGGCTGCGGCAGTGATCTGGAGAGAATGACAGAGGTATCAGAAAAGAGCAGAAAGAGGAGAGAGGGTTATGAAGCTGAAAAAACGAGGAGTGACAGCGGCTCTGGCGACGTTGTTGACGCTTATAATGTCGACCACTGTCTTTGCTGCGGATGCGTCACCGGTGGTTGTGGCTGATAACGCGGCTGCGGAGACAGAAGAAGCCTTGCAGGTCAAGCTGGATCAGTATACGGCAGAGGACGGTCTGCTGAAGCTGTACTTAAATCACAATCGCGGTGCGAACTTTCAGGTGCAGCCACAGAATGTGAAGATCCTGTTCGGCTCGAACGAGATGGAAGCAAACGATGTGAGGACGCTGCAGGAAGAGGGGACACCGGTTTCCTATCGCTGTGTCGTTGATGTATCCGGTTCCATGAGTCAGGACCGGATCGATGAAGCGAAGACGATCATTAAGGATCTTGCTGCGAAGAAAAAGCCGGACGATACGATTTCCATCACGACAATGGGGAATGAATTGGTTTCAACGCCCTTTATGTCAGATCCTGGGGAGATCGGAGCGGCGGCAGATGCTCTGACGCTGACGAAGGAAGATACGAATCTCTACTACGGGATCGTACAGGAATTGGAGGCGTTGAAAACCTCCGATGATGTGGCAAGAAAACGCTGCCTTTTGATCTTCTCTGACGGTGCGGATGACCAGGCGACCGGTATCACGCAGGGAGAAGCGGAGACTGCAGTACGGGAAAGCCATATCCCGGTCTTTACGGTGGCACTGTTGAAGAGCGCGGACGATGAAAATGCCAGAGAGATGGCGAAGCTCCTCGGCAGCTTTGCACGGATGTCTTCCGGCGGCAAGCATTTTGCACCGGCGCTTTCCGACGGCACAGATGAGACGATCGCGCCTTCCATTGCGGATGCGGTGAACAGCTCCCTTGTAGTGACAAGCGACCTCGCGGACTGTGATGTATCCGGGAAAGAAGTTGCGCTGAAGGTCAGTGTTTCCGATGCGGCGGGTGAGACTGCAGAGGATTCCGTGAATGTCCCGGAGAGCGACATCAAGATCATCCAGCAGGAAGTACAGAAGCTTGAGGCGAAGATACCGGAGCCTGTTCCGGAACCGGAGACGGAGGTTGTGGAGGTACAGCCAGAGGAGAACACGATCTTGGGACTCCCTGCAAAGACCTTTTACCTGATCATCATCATCGTAGTGATCGCAGCGTTCGCGGCATTTTTGCTCCTGTTCCTATTCCTGCGGAAAAAGCAGCAGGCTCAGCCGGACGACAGCTCTGTGACGCAGTTCGGCGGAGAGATGCAATTTGGCGGCGGCATGCAGGATGATCTGTCAGTGACACAGGGGATGACAGACGGCATGGGCTTCGGCGACAGCAAAACCGTTGGTTTGGACAGCGCTGCGGCAGACGCATCTGCAAATATGGGCGGAAAGTCGTATCAGATAACATTGTTCTGTATGGGAAAAGGCGAAGAAAAGAGTTACGAACTGACACTGAAGGATCAGGTCACGATCGGGCGGAGCGCTTCCAAGTCGTCCCTTGTGATCAAGGACACGGCGCTTTCCGGTTTGCATTGCTCGCTTCTCAATAAGGACGGCATGCTCATGCTTAAGGATGAAGGTTCCACGAACGGGACGTTTGTCAATGGCGTGCCGATCGAAGGGAACTTTGAATTGCATCAGGATGACATCATCCTGCTAGGATCCTACGAATACAGAATTACCTGGAAATAAAGGAAAAGAAGGAAACGGATTATGGACATCAATCAGTTATGCCCCCATTGCCTGCGAGAGGTGAGAGACAAAGCGCAGAAAAAGTTTTGCGATTACTGCGGCAAACAGTTGGATCAGATGACCGAGGTCACACACCAGCTGAAGCCCATGACGATCCTGGCCGGGAAGTACATCATCGGTGATGTGCTCGGAGAAGGCGGATTCGGCATTACCTATATCGGCTTTGATCTGAATCTCGAAATGCGGGTGGCGATCAAGGAATTTTACCCGAACGGTTTTGTGACACGTGAAGCGATGAATACCACTGCCGTGACAGCGTATGCCGGTGCCAACATGCAGGCGGTGCAGAAATGGCAGGAGAGCTTTATCAAAGAGGCACGGAGTCTTGCGAAGTGCTCGCATCTGTCCGGCGTTGTCGGCGTCAAGGATTTCTTTCAGGAAAATAATACGGCTTACATCATCCTGGAGTATCTGGAAGGGACGGATCTGAAAAACTACGTGAAGTCACAAGGCGGCAAGGTCAACATCGACTGGCTGATGACAGGACTTGAACCGGTGATCCAGTCGCTTGGTGAAGTACACCGTCAAGGCATTGTACACCGCGATATCAGTCCGGATAACATCCGGCTTATGCCGGACGGTAAGATGAAGCTGATGGATTTCGGCGCGGCCAGAGACTATACGGAGAGCGGCGAGAAGAGCCTGTCCGTGATGCTAAAGCATGGCTATGCGCCGGAGGAACAGTACCGCAGCAAGGGCGTACAGGGTCCTTGGACGGATATCTATGCGCTTGCCGGCACGATCTATAAATGTATCACAGGGATCACCCCGCCGGAAGCGGCGGAGCGGATTCGGAACGATGAGCTGAAAAAGCCGAGCACGCTTGGTGTTGCGATCCGTCCGAAAGCGGAGCAGGCGCTGATGAAAGCGTTGGCGGTTTATGCGGAGCAGCGTTACCAGAATATAGATGAGTTTTACCGGGATATCTATGCCGGGATCAATCGCGTGTCGATGACCGTTGCGGGGAGTGCTACGGTTGGTGTAACGCCCGGTACAACGGCCGGCGCTACGACAGCGACTACTTCGTCATCGACCATGACTTCTTTCCGCCCGCCGGAGAACGCGCCAAAAGCGCAGGGTGGGATGAATATGAAGATCCTTGTGCCCGTTCTTGCGGGTGTCGGTGGACTCGTGGTTGTGCTGATCATCGTGGGCTTTTTTGCCTTGCGTGGGAAGCTTGGAGGGAGCAGTACGGCTCCTGCCGCGGATGTGACGGCAGAAGCAGCATATGAGGAGGAAGCAGCACCGGCAGCAGAGGAGACTGCCGAGCCTGCACAGGAAGAAGCGGAAGCACCCGTAGAAGAGGTCGTGGAGGATGCACCATTCGTCCCGATCCCGGAGCGGTCGTGGGAATATGCGGTTCCTCCGGATGAGACGCCCAATGTCTTTATTTATGACGGGACGGTGGAGAACTACGAGAATGCGCTGAATCCGTCGGCGTATGCGCTGAACGATGCACACATGCAGGAGCAGGGGATCTACTTTGACTACTATTTTCCGGCGAGCCTGTTTTATGCGATGACCTATGAGTATCACAATGCGCCGTGGCAGGAAAAAGACGAGGGCTGGGGACTATACAATTTCCTGTATTGTCACGCGCAGGAGCTGATGGGCGGCGAGAGCGAGAATTACAATCTCCATACGGCGATCAAAGCGGAGATCGGCTATTACGGTTCCAAGGGGACGACTTTGGACTGCACGCTCTGGGAGTATGAGGAAAAAGACAGGATGCCCGTGTCGAATTACCTTTCGGATCTGACGACGCTGTATGCGCAGTGCCTGGACAACGTCAACATCATCCGTACGCCAAGCAGCGACGGCGTGCTCTGCCTGGAAGGAACAAAAGACGGTTATACGCATCGGATCCTGATCGCTTTTGAGGATTGGGCAAAGCCGAAATCCGTCATGCGGTTGTGGTTTACCTATCCGACTGAAAGTGCGACCGAGGAGGAGGCAATCCAGAAAGCTTATGTGGCAGAATGCCTTTACCGGATGTGTGCGTTCAGCGATTACCGGAATCACTGGGATGCAAACAACTATATGCCGTACGAGGAGTTCCGGGCACAGTATTAAGCGTGCAGCATAGAATAGGAGAGGCCAAGCTTTTATGAGACGAACAATACAAAAAATCAGTGCTGTCGTAGTCTGTGTGATCTGCACCCTTCTGATGTGTATGCCGGTATTTGCGAAAGCGCCGGCAGACGTCAATTACGTGGTGTTGGTACTTGATATTTCCGGCACCGAGACGTTTACGGTGGAGGACCAGGTCATTTATGAGGCGGACACGGCGATTACCGATGTCAAAAAAGCGGCGGGACAGTTTTTCGACCGGCTGAAAAATGCTCCCGGCGAGTATGATGTCGCCATTGTGGCCTATGATGACGAGGCGCGGACGGTGCTGGACTTCACGACCGACATCAATCAGATGAAACAGGCCGTGAACGGTCTTCAGACCGGCGGGCGCGACCGGAGCATCGCAGAGGGCCTTGCTGCAGCAGGGCTGATGCTGACGGAACTGCCGGAGGACGCGGATAAAACTGTGATCCTCTACACGACCGGGATGACGGACTGCGGCTCTTACAACTATGAAGGGCATTATGATGAAAACACAGTCGGGAGCAGCTGGGAGAGTACTGACACGGGTGTGAATCTCTATGCATACGCCAACACGGCTTATAGCACGGCAGACATTGTGAAAACATACGGAAACCTTTATGCGATCGGTCTCTTCCAGACCTTGGAAGGGATGCCGGAGGAAGGCCAGGACATTGCCTATTTCTTCCGTCAGACAGTAGAGGACCTTTCTTCCTCCCATGAGTATGTGTTTGAGGCGGAACGGCCGGATCAGATCGCGGATCTGTTCTCTGCGATCGCAGGGCGGATCACGGGTATGGGCGATGCGCAGATACCTGATACGACGAGTGAGAAAAAGGCCGGGCCAAGTCCGTGGCTGGTTTTCCTGATCATCCTGATCGCAGCGGGTGCCGTGATCGGACTCATTGCACTGACACGTGCGGATAAGCGGAGCATGGATGATTTCCATAAAACGAAAAAGAACCTTTCGGAGAAGTTCCGGAATTTGAAAAAATGAAATCGATACAGCAAAAGATCCTGGCGGTGCTGTTTCTCGTGGTGTTGATCGTATTTGCGGTCATCACGGATTTCAAGTACGTGGACTACTATGTCAACGACGTGACCTACAACGAGGAATGGATCCCGGATCTCGGAAAAAAGAATGAAACCGAATACATGACCTGTTTCTTCGGGAAGGATATGTTGATCGATCTGAACGGCGGCGTGCAAAGACTGCTTGGTACGCCCGAGATGAACGACGTGGTGCGGCTGAAAAACGGGCATCTTGCGATTCCCCATGTCGCGATCGCGGATGACCGGCTCCTTGCGGAAGCGGATGACGTGGCATATCTGTATGAATACTTGAAGAAACGGGATGTGCCCTTTCTTTATGTCGCGGTTCCGGACAAGATTTCCAAATTCGACAAAGCCCTGCCAACCGGCTATGTAGACAGTACGAACGAGAATCTGGATCTGTTTCTTGGGCGGCTTTCAGAGCGCGGTGTGCCATTTCTCGATATGCGGCAGGCCTTTTATGATGCTGGATACAACCAGTATGATTACTTTTTTGTGACGGATCATCACTGGACGATGCCGGGCGGTTTTTTTGCATATACGAAGATTGCAGAGTGGCTCCGAAACGAGGCAGGTGTGTCGGTGGATCCGCGGCTGACGGATCTGAACAGCTATACGGATACCTATTATGACAACGCGATTGTCGGTTCCTATGGGCAGCGTACCGGGAAGCTTTTTTCCGGGACGGAAGGGGTCGATGTGCTGACGCCGGATTTTGAGACCTTGCTTTTCCGTCCGTTTGACGGTGCCGAAGGATCCTTTACGGATGTGGTCGTGCGGCCGGACCGGATCGAACCGGGGCATCCGCAGCATATTTATGATTCGATTTTTGAGTATTCTTTCAGCGGATTTTATAATGAGTTAGCGGATAACGATGCACGGATCATGATGATCTGTGATTCCTCCGGGAAAGTGGTCAATCCGTTTCTGGTTTTGTCGGTGCAGAATTTTGATGTGCTGGAGGCATATTATCCGGAAAACCTGTCGAAAGAGTATATCGAGGGTACGCATCCGGATGCGATCATCTTGATGCAGAGTCCGGCGTTCCACCTTGGCGTGGACACGTCGTTCCACTATAGTTGGTTACAGGATTGAGGAGATAGCATGAAAAAATCCGTACTTGCGGTGATCGCAATTTTAGAGGCAATCACGATTGTAATCGGCCTGATCTATATCAGTGTCCTGACAAAACAAAGGGACGCGACGCCTACTACAACAGCAGGTGTTGTGCAGGAGGCTGGGGAGGATATGCAGTCTATCCTGGCGGCAGCGGCTGAATCTAAAAAAATCGAGGAAGATGTGACGGAAAAGCAGGTGGAGGACAGCATAGTGTCTGACAAAAATGATGCATCATCAGACGCGGATGTCGCAGATTCCGGCGTGCAGCTCGGGGACAAACCCGGTGATGGAAAGGAACTTACGTATGACGACCTCACGATCATCGGCGATTCCATTTCCCGTATGACAAAGGAGCAGATGGAAGAAGCGCTCCCGGGTGTGGAGATCCATTCTATGTATGGGAAAACCGTGGATTATTCCGTGGAAACGAACCCCTGTGGCTTGGAACTGGCGAAGCTCCTCGAAAGCGAGGGAAGGCTCAGAGACCGTGTGATCTTTGCTCTCGGCACCAATAATGTGGCGGCGCTTTCGATGAATACGCTGACCCCGGAGATGTTTGAAAAGCTGCATGAGATCACGGGAGACCGCAAGGTGTATCTCGTGACTGCCTATGACCTATACAATCCGTCGGTCTACGATGAGAATAATCGTGTGATCCGCGAGGCCGCTGAGGAATATGACGGATGGCAGGTCATTGATTGGGCAAAGGCTGTAGCAGCTGACGATCCAAAGAAGATCATCGAGGATGAAGGCGAGGCTGCGACAGGCAACTGCCAGGTGCATCCGACAGATCCGGTCGGTATTGATCTGTGGGTGAAAACAATCTCGGAGGGTGTAAAGTAACATGGTTTTCAGCTCCATGATCTTTTTATGGGTATTTCTCCCGGTCGTGTTTATCCTGACCAGGATTTTGCCCCGGAAAACACATAATATCCTGCTTTTGATCGCTAGCCTCCTGTTTTATGCATGGGGCGAGCCGGTCTATATTCTTTTGATGCTCTGTTCGATCACGATGAACTGGCTGTTTGGCCTATGGATCGAGAAGCAGCGAAATCCCCTCCCTTTGACGCTGAATGTGATCTGCAATCTGGCGCTGTTGTTCTATTTCAAATACTTTTCTTTCTTTACGAACATCGTGAACGCACTCGCCAAACGGGAAGTGATCGCGCCGCGGGATATTGCGCTGCCGATCGGCATTTCTTTTTTCACATTCCAGGCGATGAGCTATGTGATCGACCTTTATCGCGGGAAGTACAAGGCGGAGCATAACTTTTTCCACGTGGCGCTCTACATTTCTTTTTTCCCACAGCTGATCGCGGGCCCGATCGTGCGGTATGTGGACGTGCATGAGCAGATCAACCACCGCAGGATTTCCCCTGAGAAAACGGCGGAGGGTATTCGCCGCTTCCTCTATGGTCTTGCAAAAAAAGCACTGATCGCAAACATCCTGGCGCAGAGTGCGGATGCGATCTATGCGTTGCCGATGGAGCAGATGACGGGACTTCTCGCATGGGTCGCCGCAATCCTTTATACCTTCCAGATTTATTATGATTTTTCCGGCTATTCCGATATGGCGATCGGTCTTGGTAAGATGTTCGGCTTCGATTTCCTGGAGAACTTTAACTATCCCTATCTGTCCGTGACAGCAGGTGAATTCTGGCGGCGCTGGCATATCTCGCTTGGTGCGTGGTTTAAAGAATACCTCTACATCCCGCTTGGCGGCAATCGCAAGGGAACGGCGCGCACTTACGTGAATCTGATGATCGTCTTTTTCGTGACCGGGTTATGGCATGGCGCGAGCTGGAATTTCGTGATCTGGGGCGTTTACTACGGCGTGCTCGTTGTGCTGGAACGCCTGTTTTATGGGAAATGGATGACGAAGCATCCCGTTGTCGGACATTTGTATATGACGCTTGTGTTTGTGTTCGGCTGGGCGATCTTCCGTGTGGATACCGGCATGGCCGATCTTGCGGCGGTTGTGAAGCGTATGCTCATGCCGTTGCACTACACGACCGGTGGCGCGGATCTTTCTACGCTGGTGTCCAATCGTGCATGGTTGATGCTCCTGGCAGCCATCATCGGCTGCGGCATTTTGCAATGGAATATCGGCGAGCGTCTGGGATGGAAAAAGCGTTGGAAGAACAGTATACCGGAGTTCATTTTCTGTATCCTTATCTTTGCGGCTTCGCTTGTGACGCTTGCTTCGGGTACTTACAATCCGTTCATTTACTTCCGTTTTTAATGACAGTGTGATATGATGTTCAAATAGGGCGCACGCCCGTTAAGGAGAGAATCATGGACAAGATCGCAGTTTTGATCCCATGCTATAACGAATGCAAGACAGTGGAGAAAGTCGTCACGGATTTCAGGAGAGTCCTGCCGGAGGCGACGATCTATGTATATGATAATAATTCCACAGACGGCACGGATGAGATTGCCCGCAGGGCGGGTGCTGTTGTGCGCTATGAATACCAGCAGGGCAAGGGCAACGTGATCCGGCGGATGTTCCGCGACATCGATGCGGAATGCTACATCATGACGGACGGAGATGACACGTATCCCGCCGAGGCGGCGCCGGAGATGGTGGAAAAGGTGCTCGAACGCCACGCAGACATGGTCGTGGGTGATCGTCTGTCATCGACCTACTTTTCGGAGAATAAGCGGCCGTTCCATAATTTTGGCAATTCTCTCGTGCGCAGGACGATCAACGCGTTTTTTGATACCGAGATCAAGGATATCATGACGGGCTACCGTGCGTTCAGCTATCAGTTTGTGAAAAGCTTTCCCGTGCTCAGCAAGGGTTTTGAGATCGAGACGGAGATGAGCATTCATGCGGCGGACAAGAATATGTTTGTGGAGAACGTCGTGATCGATTACCGTGACCGTCCGGAAGGGTCGGTGAGCAAGCTCAATACCTATTCCGACGGTATGAAGGTGCTGATGACGATCGGTACGCTTTATCGGACTTACCGCCCGCTTCGGTATTTCGGCATCATTGCTGCGATCCTCGCGATCCTTTCCGTGATCTTCCTGATCCCGGTTCTGGTCAGCTATCACCGCACCGGGCTGGTCAATCACTTCCCGACGCTGATCGTCTGCGGATTTTCCATGCTGGCTGCGATTCAGTCGCTGTTTACAGGCCTGATGCTCCATACGATCGCGAAAAAGAACCGGCAGGATTTTGAGATCCGCCTTTATGAGATCGCAGAACGGAGGGAGAAACTGTCATGAACGGCTCGATTCCGGCAATGATCTTTTATCTGGGTTCGCTTGCTGTACTGTTCAGCGGATTCTTTTTCTTCCCCAAGACAAAGAAAGAGCAGGAGAGCGTGGATGCATCCGGAGCGGTGCGTCCTTTTTACGGCATGACCTGGCTCCCGCTCACAGGGATTTTGATCGAATGCTACAATGCGTTTGTTGCGGCGATCATGAACTTGATGCACATCCCGACGAATCTCGTTTCCATCGGTATTCTGGATCTCGCAGCGGGCGTGTGTTTCTGGATTCTGATCAAAAAGAGCGGGAGAAAGCAGACATACCGTTGGAATGTCTATGACCTGATCTTTGCGATCCTTTTGATCGGCTCGATCCTGATGATCGCGGCGCGTCATTACGGACTGCCGGAGCTCGGATGGAACTACCGCACCGTGGATCCGTCTGCGCGTTACCGCGAGGCAATGGAGTTTGTGAATAACCAGGGCATCAGCCGCATGTTTTTCGCGCAGCTTCAGAACGGCACGGTGGTGGAGCTTTTCCGCCCGTTCCTGCGGTATGACTATTATTATAAGCTTTATGTGCTCAGCGATATTTTGCAGCTCATCTTGTCCGGTGCCATGTTTTACGGCGCGGTGCGGCCGCTGACGGAACGCACCGGAAAGCGGGATCACTTTGTTTCCGTATTTTCCATCATCTTCTCGTTTTTCTATCTGTTCGGCTATCCTTTGAACAGTACGCTTTACGGGTTCACTTATCTTGGAATGATCCTGTATCTGACGCTTGCGCTCTTTGTGGTCGCAGATCTCTTTTTGTCGGGAGACGAGATATCGAAATGGTTTTATCTCATTCTGCTCTCACTCCTTTGCCACGCGTATTTCCAGTGCTATGTGCTGTTTATGCCGGTGGCGTTTTTGGCGCTCGGCCTCGCGATCTTGAAAAAGCAGCAGGAGAAAAAGAAACTGTTCTCCGTGGATACGCTTGTGACGCTCTTGGTCGTCTTTGTACCTGCGATCGTGCTGGGACTTGTCTATACCTACATGGATGTGTTTGTGAATGACAATGTCGCGGTCGGGGATGCATTTTCCGCAGAGGGTGCGATCTATCGGGACCTTTACTCCAACTTTGTGTTCTTTGCACCGGTGGCCGTGATCGGCTTGATCCGCCTTTGGAAAACGAAAAAGAACCGGCTGTTGTCCTGGTTTGCGCCGATCTTTCTGGTATTTATGGCGGCGATGTTTGTGGTGAGCTACAAGACCGGGAAGATTTCCACCTATTATTTCTTCAAGGATTACTATCTGCTGTGGCTCCTTGTCTTTGTGCTGATGATGGCCGCAGTGTCGTTCCTTGCGACGGACGGCCGCAAGGTGATGACGGCGTATCTTTGCAGCTGGGCGTTTATCGCGATCATGTTCTTGACAGGGCTGGAGAGCCGGATCGAAGGGCACAACGCGCTGTTCGTCCCGGATCATAAATCCCAGCGCTACAATGACCTGCTCTGCTTCAACTGGAATACGCTTTCCGTCCCGACTTATTCCGAGGACAAGATGGATCTTATCCATTATGTGTATGAACATCTGACTGCAGGCGGGGAAAGCACGACGGAAGTGCCGGTTGTAACGCGGCAGGAGGAGACGTATCTGTTTGAATCCATGACAGGGCAGCGCCTGGAGGATTTTGAATTCTGGCGTGGGCCGGGGCATCATGACGCTTTTTTGGAGAATGTGCAGGACTGTGACTTCATCTGCGTTTACACGGACAGTGCGCTTTATGAGGAGAATCAGAAGATGTTTGATTCCTGGGAGGTTGTGTACTCTACGCCTGCAGGGTATATCGGGAGGAACCCGAAACGATGAGAAGTGATCCGACAAAAGAATTATCAGTCAAAGCGAATATGATCTATAACACGGTAGGCGCAACCCTCTACTATTTCTGCATCTGGCTTGCCTCTGTTCTGATCGTTCGAATGTCCGGGTTTGAAGACGCCGGGATTTTTTCTCTTGCGATCACTGTCACGAATGCGCCGGCAGTGGTTAGTCTTTTTAATATGCGTAATTATCAGGCTTCCGACCTGAGGGGCGAATATACGGACAAAACCTATATCACGTCCCGTACGGTCAGCAACCTGATCGCACTGATCATCTGTGTCGGGATGATCCTGTTCTATCGTTACGATCTGATGAAATCCATGACTGTTCTGGCATACATGCTGTTTAAGGTCGTGGAAGGTGCGGCGGATGTGTATTACGGCATCGATCAGAAAAAAGGACGTATGGACTATGCAGGCATTTCGCTTTCGATCCGCGGACTCGGTTCCTTTGCCGCATTTCTCATTGTGTTCCGTCTCACAAACAGTCTCCTGATCTGCTTCCTCGTAATGACGCTTGTCTCGCTGTCGGTCGTGTTTTTCTATGACCGTCGGATGGTAAAACCGCTCCTCGACGGACGGGAGACGGATAATCTGAAAAAACAGGTGTTTGCACTTTTGTTGACCTGTCTGCCGCTGGCGGTGGTGTTTTTCTTAAATAACCTCTCTATCATGGTACCGCGCTTGGCGCTCGAAAGTTATTTCGGGTCGGAAGTAATGGGGTATTATTCGTCCGTCAGTACACCGACTGTGGTCGTGCAGGTGGCGGCGCAGACTCTGATCGCACCGCTCGTACCAGGATTGACAAGGCGTTTCCAGGACAAGGATAAGAAAGGATTTTTAAAAGCGATCTGCGGGTTTTATCTGTTTGCGGCGGTTTTGACCGTGATCGCGGTCGTGCTTGCGTACTTTTTCGGAGAATGGCTGCTCGTGACGTTCTTCGGGGAAGGGATTTTGCCGTATGTGTATCTTTTCATCCCGATTCTGTTGATGTCGGTACTGATTGCTGTGAACTGCAGCCTGTTTGCGATCCTGACGCTGATGAGGATCATCCGTCCGCAGTATGTGATCGGGATCGCCGGAATCCTTGCTGCGATCGTGCTTTCGTTAACGATGGTAAAGACGATGTCCATGGATGGCGTAGTGTGGGCAACGCTGATCACGATCTTTATCCAGACCGGGATTCAGATCGTCATGATGCTTGTTGGGATAAGGAAACAGTTTCATGGGTAAAGTCGGAAAAGTGGTTGCGATCTACCGTAGGTATGGGTTGCGCGGATTTTTGAATAAACTCTCTGAAAAGCTGCAGGCGCCTTATCGGGATTACGACAGGCGTGTCTCGGAATTTCTGCCGTCCGGCGCGGATCTGGCAGAGCAGAAGACGCTGCAGCAGTCTTTTTCTTCCCGTCCTTTGATCAGTATTGTTGTGCCGCTGTATGAGACGAAGCCGGTCTTTTTGAAGGATCTTCTGAATTCCATAAGACAGCAGACCTACCCGAAGTGGGAACTCGTGCTTGCGGACGGCAGCAGGACCGGCCGGACGGAGGAGGTTCTTCGTGCTTATCAAAAAAAGCACCCGGATTTCGGCGTGGGGGAAGGTGTGATACGATACCGGCGTCTTTCGGAAAACGGCGGAATCTCCGCAAATACCAATGAGGGTCTGAAAGATGCCACGGGCGACCTGATCGCTTTCATGGATCATGACGATGTGTTGACGGAGAATGCGCTTTTCGAAGTCGTGCGGGCTTGGAACGAGCGGCCGGAGGAGAAGCGTTTCCGGCTTTTCTATACGGATGAGGATAAGGTGGACGAGACGCTCACCCATTTTTCCCAGCCGCATTTCAAGAAGGATTTTGATCTGGAGCTCCTGCGTACGAATAATTATATCTGCCATTTTCTGGTGTTGGAAAAGACGCTCATGCAGCAGATCGAGGGTTTCAGGAGCATCTATGACGGCTCTCAGGATTACGATCTGATCCTGCGGGCGGTAGAGGCGCTGGTTTTCCCGGAGGGGCATTATGAGGCTGCCGGGCGCGCGCAGATCTGTCATATCGCAAAGATCTGCTATCACTGGCGGATGCATGCCGCTTCCACGGCAGGCGACAGCGCCAGCAAACAATACACGGCGAGCGCCGGCCAGCGTGCGGTCGAGGATCATTTCGGGCGCCTCGGGATCGATGTGAAAGTGGAGGAACGGATTGAGGTCGGTTGTTTTCAGCTGACATACAGGCATTTATCCGGCGAGGTCAAAGTACTCTTGTCGGATCAGATACAACCCCGTGATCCGGATTGGGATGAGAAACTGATCGCCACCTGTATGCAGGAGGGTGTCGGTGCGGTCTACGGCAAGATTTATGACAAAGATGGGCGCGTTATCGAGGCCGGTGTTGAGAAAGCGCCGGATGGCACGCTGCAGCCGCAGTTTGCGGGGCTTCCGGGGACGTTCAAGGGATATGAACGCCGCGCTGTTTTGAAGCAGGAGACCTCTGTCTATGAGCCGCGTTTTGCGGTCATCCGGGAAGAGATTCTGAAACAGCCGGGTGCACGCATCATTTTCGACCCGGATGTGGAAGCAACCCAAATAGGATAAAAACATTTGCAACAAACCCTGAAAATGGTAAAATATAAGCATCTTTGGGGGAGGTGCTAGTAATGTCGGATTTTTTGATCGTAGGGGCAGGTCTTTTCGGCGCCGTCTTTGCAAGGCAGGCCATGGACGCCGGCAAGAGCGTGACAGTGATCGAAAAGAGAGACCATATCGGGGGAAATGTTTATACAGATCTGGTGGAGGGCATCCATGTCCACCGCTACGGGGCACATATCTTTCATACCGATAACCGCGCTGTCTGGGACTATGTACAGCGTTTTGCGGAGTTCAACCGTTATACCAATTCCCCGATCGCAAATTATAAGGGCGAGATCTATAACCTCCCGTTCAACATGAATACCTTCCATCAGCTTTGGGGCGTCGTGACGCCGGAAGAAGCAATGGAAAAGATCCGCGAGCAGAAGGCCGCGCATGCGGTAGAGGAGCCGAAGAACCTCGAGGAGCAGGCGATCAATCTGATCGGTACGGATATCTACACGAAGCTGATCAAGGGCTATACGGAGAAACAGTGGGGACGCAAGGCAACAGAGCTGCCGGCGTTCATTATCCGGCGTGTGCCCGTGCGCTTTACTTACGACAATAATTATTTCAACGACGCCTACCAGGGGATTCCGATCGGTGGTTATACGGCGATGGTGGAAAAGATGCTGGACGGTGCCGAGATCCACTTGTCGACAGATTTCTTTGCGGATCGTGACCGCTGGATGCAAGAGGCGGATCGCGTGCTGTTTACCGGGATGATCGACGAGTTTTTTGACTATCGCTACGGAGAGCTCGCGTACCGGTCGCTGCGGTTTGAAACAGAGACGCTTTCTCAGGCGAACTATCAGGGAAATGCGGTCATGAATTTTACGGATGCGGAGACGCCGTACACGCGGATCATCGAGCATAAGTTCTTTGATCTTTCGGATCAGCCGCACACGGTCGTCACCTGGGAGTATCCGGCTGTCTGGAAACGGGGCGATGAGCCCTATTATCCGGTCAATGACGAGGAGAATTCGGCATTGTACGAGAAGTACACAGCATTGGCGGCGGAGGAGCCGAAGGTGCTGTTTGGCGGACGCCTCGGGCTGTACCGCTATTACGACATGGACGATACGGTGGAAGCCGCGCTGAAGATGGCGGAAGAGATCGTAAAAGACTGAGGGATTATGTACAAGAGAGAGCGCAGGAGCTGGGTTAAGCACCTGGATTTCACAATCTTGGATATCATCTGCATGCTTGCAGCCTATCTGATCGCTTATGTGATCCGGATCGGTCTTTTTGATGTGTATCTTTTCGGCGAATATTTCCGGATGGGGATCATTCTGATCTTGCTGGATATCGCCGTTGTTTTCTTTTTTGAACCATATAAGAGCATCCTGCGGCGCAACCGTTATCAGGAACTGAAGTCGGCGATCATCCATTGCACGATCGTCTTTCTCGGTCTGATCGTTTATATGTTCGCGATCCAGCGCTCTTTCCTGTTTTCCAGGCAGATCTTCTTTGCATACTGGGGAATGTCGATCATTTTTGTATTTATCAGCCGCCTGATCTTAAAAAAGCAGGTGCGCCGCCGGATCTTAAATGACAAGAACCGGAATGTCCTGATCGTCGTCACGACCGATGCGCTCCTGGAGGAGTGCGTGGAAGACCTGCTCAAAATGGAGTATACCGAGTTTTCCATCAACGGGATCGTGGTGATCGATGTCAACCGCGAAGGGGAAACGATCCATGGCATTCCTGTGGTGGCCAATGCGACGGATTTTTATGAGTATCTGAAATCCAATGTCGTGGATGAAGTCTTTATCAACGGCAATACGATCGAAAGCAGCGAAGCGCTTTCCGACCGTCTGCTGGAAATGGGTGTCACGGTGCATTACAATCTCGCACATGAATCCAAACTCCTGCCAAATCGCTTCATTGAGCCCTTCGGGAGCTTTATGGTGATGACGAGCTCGATGCGGATCGCGCGCCCGATCGAGTTGATCGCTAAGCGGCTCATGGATATCGTTGGCAGTTTGATCGGTCTTGCGATCTGCGGGATTCTGTTTTTGATCTATGCACCGCAGATCAAGAAGCAGTCTCCGGGCCCGGTCTTCTTTAAGCAGACCCGCATCGGTAAGAACGGACGGCGGTTTGAGATGTATAAGTTTCGCTCCATGTACCCGGATGCGGAGAAGAGGAAGCAGGAATTGATGGCACAAAATGAGATGGATGAGATTATGTTCAAGCTCCAGGATGACCCGCGGGTTTTTCCGGTCGGAAAGAAAATGCGAAAGTACTCATTGGATGAGTTCCCGCAGTTCTGGAATGTGTTGAAGGGGGATATGAGCCTGGTCGGCACACGTCCGCCCACGGAGGATGAATTTGCGCAATATGAGTACTGGCACAAGGCGCGTCTCGGCTTCAAGCCGGGGATTACGGGTATGTGGCAGGTCAACGGCAGGAGCAATGTGAAGGAATTTGAGGAGATCGTAGCCCTTGACACGTATTATATCTCGCACTGGAACCTGGGGTTGGATCTGAAGATCCTGTTTAAAACGATTCAGGTTGTTCTGGCAGCCAGGGGGGCAAAGTAGGAAAAACATGCGGCATGTCTATCTGATCGGGAGCAAGGGGATTCCGGCGAATTACGGAGGATTTGAGACATTTGCGGAGCGGCTGACAACGAAGAAACAGTCGCAGGAGATTACTTATCATGTAACCTGCCTCTCCAAAGAGGAGGGACGGGACGAATATCTGGGAGTGGACTGTATCCACTTGTCTGTGCCTGAGATCGGGCCTGCGAAAGCAATGCTCTACGATCGGAAGGCTTTTTTGTTTGCACTCACGGAGATCCGAGACAACGGCTATGAAGAGGCGGTCATTTTGATCATGGCATGCCGGATCGGGCTGTTTTTTCCCGGCTTGATGAAAAAAGCAAGACGGCTCGGCGTGCGTGTTTTTGTGAATCCGGACGGACATGAGTGGATGCGCTCCAAGTGGAAGGGTTGGATTCAAAAGTATTGGAAATATTCGGAGGGACGCATGGTCAAAGATGCGGACCTTTTGATCTGCGATTCCAAAGAGATGGAGCGCTATATCCGGGCGGAATATGCATCTTATCAACCGGAAACCTGCTATCTGGCATATGGAGCTGATCTTCCGAAGGAAGAAACAGACCCGTCCACGGACAAGGCTTACGAAGACTGGTGTCGCACGCATGATGTGCAGGCAGGAGCATATGCCCTTGTGGTCGGACGCTTTGTGCCGGAAAATAATTACGAGACGATGATCCGTGAATACCTTGCGTCTTCTCTTTCAATCCCGCTCGTCCTGATCTGCAATGTCGAGAAGAACAAGTTTTACGAAAGCCTGCAGGCGCAGTTTGCGATCGACCACAACCCGCGGATTCTCTTTGCAGGGACTGTGTATGACAGTGCGCTTTTGACTGCAATCCGGAAAGGCGCGGCAGTTTACCTCCACGGGCATGAAGTCGGCGGGACGAATCCTTCGCTCCTGGAAGCACTTTCCTGTACGGAGGTGAACCTCCTTCTGGATGTGCCGTTCAACCGCGAAGTCGGAGAAGAGGCGGCGCTTTATTGGACGAAAGAGCCGGGAAGCCTGCAGAAACAGCTGGAGTTTGCGGTGAAATTGTCCCTGCCGCAAAAGAAGGCTTTTGGGTGTCGCGCAAAGAACCGGATCCGTGACGCCTATACCTGGGAGCGGATCGTGGAAGGCTATGAGGAGCGGTTTTTGGCATGAGAGGGATCGGCAAGAGATCGGTTGCGATGACAACCATGAACGGCGAACGATATCTCGGCGAACAGTTGGGATCGATCCTGATCCAGCTGGACGAAGCGGATGAGCTTGTGATCTCCGATGACGGCTCTACGGACGGGACGCTTGTGATCCTTCGGGATCTTTCCGATAGGGATCCGAGAGTCCGTCTCATCGAGGGCCCGCAGAAAGGCATCATTGCAAACTATGAGCATGTGATCCGCGCCTGCCGCGGCGACGTGATCTTTCTTTCCGATCAGGACGATGTCTGGCATGAGGATAAGGTAAAAAAAGTCACGGATGCGTTTGAAAAGAGCGGTGCTTCCCTTGTGATGCATGACGCAGTCGTGATGAACGAAGATCTGACGGAGGTGCTCTATCCGTCTTTTTTTGCTTTCCGCGGCTGCAAAAGCGGATTTTTTGCAAGTCTTCTTAAGAACCGTTATATCGGCAGCTGTATGGCATTTCGTGCCTCCCTCCGGGACGATTTTCTCCCGATCCCGCGTACGATCCAGATGCACGACCAGTGGATCGGCATGCAGTGTGACCGGTATCACCGCGGTACGTTCCTTTTGCACGAGCCGCTCCTGTCCTATCGGCGTCACGAAGATGCCAATTCCGACTTCTCGCACAACACCGTTCCGATCATGATCAAAAACAGAGCGGTATTGGTAAGAGAGCTCCTTGCGTATCGGAAAAGCAACGGTTGACAAGCCAAAAGCAGGATGATAGATTGATAACAGTTTCATATGGATGGTAAACGGTGCCGACGGATATCATCACGTCGGATAATAGGGAAACAGGTGCAAGACCTGTGCGATCTCGTCACTGTGAGTACGGAGTGGGATTGTCGATCCGAAAGGAAGTCACTGGGAGAGCCCGGGAAGGCAGACAATCACATGAAGAGGTATGAGCCAGGAGACCTGCCGTTTATTAGTACGGGAAGAACTTCCAAAGTCACGAGTCATTGGCTGTACTGCACGCACAGGACATGTGTTGTCCTATTTTGCGGTCATCAATACTCACCCAGATCATCAGGGTGGGTTTTTTATTGAAAAAAAGGAGGAACTAAAAATGAGAAAGAAGTTATATCCGTTTTTGTTGACGGGGATGCTGGCGGCTGCCATGCTGACCGGGTGTACACAGACAAGAGAGGCTGTCAGTACACCGGATACGGAGACAAAGACTGCCGAAGCACCGGGTACAACGGAGGCGCCGGCACAGGAGCAGAGCGACGAAGAAAAAGCCGCAGAGGTGGCGGCACTCATCGATGCGATCTATGTGCAGGAAAGGACAGATGAAACAGACGAACTCTGTGCGCAAGCGAAGGCAGCATGGGATGCGCTGACAGATGCACAGAAGGAGCTGGTGGAAGGCGAAAATGCGGATCCGGATTATTTCGGTAGGGATACCGGCGATGCCTCGAAAGATGATCCGTTGAATGCGGACGGAATCGGAGAAAAGGAGATCCTTGTCGTAAGTTTCGGAACTTCCTTTAATGATAGCCGCGCAGAGGATATTGGCGGCATCGAGAAGGCCATTCAGGAAGCGAACCCGGATTGGGATGTCCGCAGAGCGTTTACGGCACAGATCATCATCAATCATATTCAGTCGAGAGACGGTGAGAAGATCGACAATGTAGAGCAGGCATTGCAGCGCGCGGTCGATAATGGGGTCAAAACGCTCGTGATACAGCCGACGCATCTCATGCACGGCGCGGAATATGATGAGTTATCAGAGGCAGTGGCCGGCTATGCAAACAAATTTGACGAGATCGTGATCGCAGAGCCTTTGCTCGGAGAAGTCGGTGCAGATGCATCCGTGATCAATGAAGATAAGAAGATCGTCGCGGAAGCTATTGTTGCGGAAGCAGTCAAAGATGCCGGATATGACAGCTTGAAGGATGCCGCGGAAGATGGGACAGCCTTTGTCTTTATGGGCCACGGCACCGCGCACACGGCAAAGGTTAGCTACAGTCAGATGGCAACGCAGATGAAAGATCTCGGCTATGACAATGTCTTCATCGGTACGGTAGAAGGAGAACCTGAGGAAACCGCCTGTGAAAATATCATTGCAGAAGTGAAAGACGCAGGTTATCAGAAGGTCATCCTGCGGCCGCTCATGGTCGTGGCCGGCGATCATGCCAACAATGATATGGCAGGCGATGATGAGGATAGCTGGAAGAGCATGTTCACAGCGGACGGCGATTTTGAAAAACTTGATTGTCAGATCGCCGGACTCGGCAGGATCCCGGAGGTGCAGGCACTGTATGTCGTACATACGGCGAATGGGATCAAGGACCTCTCATCTGGCGGAGCAGATAAAGCAGCAACTGCATCTGCAGATGTTCCTGCAGACGGAACCTATGATGCAAAATTCACAACCGACAGCACCATGTTTAAGGTGAATGAAGCGTGCCACGATGGCGGCACGCTGACCGTCAAAGACGGAGATATGGTGATCCATATCAGCCTGCCTTCCAAGAATATCGTCAATCTTTATCCGGGTTTTGCAGCCGATGCGCAGAAAGAGGGTGCGGTACTTTTGGAGCCCACGGTGGATACCGTGACTTACGACGACGGCACGACGGAAGAAGTTTACGGTTTTGATGTGCCGGTACCGTATCTGGACAAGGAGTTTGATCTTGCATTGATCGGGACAAAGGGAAAGTGGTATGACCACAAAGTATCTGTTTCCACACGGCAGTAAAAAAGAGGTCCGTTTTCCCAAAAGAAGGGATCTCTCAAAACGGATCATGGGATTGTGCGGCAGCGTGGCAGTCACGCTGCTGTGCTTTCTTTTGTTGACCTCCTGTGCGACACAGACAGTTCCTGAGCCCTCTGGGGAGGAACAAGGCGTATTGTCTGTTGAGATTACTCTGGAGGGTGGTTCCGGGAAAGCGTGGATTGAATCTCCTGTTTCGGTGGAAAAGACGGAGGATGGCTATCTCGCCACTTTGATCTGGAGCAGCGAAAACTATGACTATATGCTGGTGGATGGACAGCGATACGACAATGAGAACCCGGGCGGACCTTCTACGTTCACGATTCCGGTAAAGAGTTTGGATACACCGTTTCCCGTCATCGCGGATACGATCGCGATGAGTAAACCGCATGAGATCGAATATACGATCTATTGGGAAACAGAAGAGGGAGCAGCAACCGATAAAGATCCGTCTCACATTGCAACAGAGGCATCTTCAACACTTGTTCCAGGCAGCAATATCGACGGCCCTGCATTTTCTTCTCTGGAGAAAACAGGGGAGATGCCGCTCTCTTATGCGAAGCAGTTTTCCGTGGAGGAATATGGCGATTACCGGCTGCTCCGGATTGAGGGATACGATGCATATCTGATTGTCCCAAAGGGAGCAGCAATCCCTGCAGAACTGCCGGAGGGCGTGACGGTCTTGCAAAAGCCGTTTGACAGGACCTATCTCGTCTCCACTTCAGTGATGGATCTCATTTGCGCACTGGACTGTTTGCCCATGGTGCGTCTAACGGGAACAAAAGCGGAGGATTGGTACATTGAGGAGGCAAAAGAGGCGCTTAATGCGGGAACGTTGCTTTATGCAGGGAAATACCGCACACCGGATTATGAGCTGCTGCTGAAAGAAGGATGCAATCTGGCGATCGAAAACACGATGATCGAACATGATCCGGCCGTGAAAGAAAAACTAACGGAACTGGGGATCCCGGTACTGGTAGAGAACTCCAGTTATGAAACCCATCCCCTCGGGCGCCTGGAATGGATCAAGGTGTATGGTCTGCTTTTTGACCGGGAGCAGGAGGCAAAGGACTTTTATGATGCACAGCTGCAGCTGATCGAGCCGGTCATGGAACAACCGGCGACGGGCGTAAAAGTTGCTTTCTTTTCCGTGACTTCGGGTGGGCAGATCACGGTGCGTAAGCCCGGCGATTATATCTCAAAAATGATCGAACTCTCCGGAGGAACCTATGTATCTCCTTCCGGGATCGGTGATGCGGCACAGATGCTGTCGACCGTGAACGTGCAGATGGAGGATTTTTATGCGGCGGCCAGGAATGCAGATATCCTGATCTATAACAGTACGATCGAAGAGGAACTGGTATCCATAGAAGATCTGATCAAAAAGAATGCATTGTTCGCGGATTTTCAGGCTGTCAGAAACAAAGAAGTGTACTGTACCGGCAAAGACTTTTTCCAGCAGGTCACGGGAATGGCTGCATTTATGGAAGACCTGCAGGCAATCTTTACAAAGAACGGACATTCACTGTCCTATATCGAGAAATTGGAGTGAAATGAATCAAAAACGGTTTATCCTGACAATGATAGGACTATGCATCGCCCTCGTTTTCCTTGCGGTTCTCAGTCTCTTTTCCGGGAGCGTTCCAATCTCTGTTTCCGAACTGAAAGAGATCATGTTCGGACAGGTGAAAGAGGGGATGAATGTCAACATTTTGTTTCAGATCCGTCTACCGCGGCTGATCGGCGCGATGGTGACCGGCAGTGCGCTGGCACTTTCCGGCTATCTGCTGCAGACGTTTTTTCATAATCCCATCGCGGGACCGTTTGTGCTGGGGATTTCTTCCGGTGCGAAGCTTACGGTTGCGTTTGCGATGGTGTTTCTTCTGTCGAAGGGATGGAAGATCGGATCTGCTGGGATGGTGTTGGCGGCATTTGCCGGCGCAATGGCAGTCATGCTTTTTGTTCTGCTTCTTTCGCTGAAAGTACGGAGTATGAGTATTCTGGTGGTCTGCGGCATCATGGTGGGCTATATCTGCGCAGCAGTGACAGATCTTATCGTGACGTTTGCGGATGATTCCAACATTGTGAATCTCCACAACTGGTCGCTGGGCAGCCTTTCGGGGATTGGAATCCCGGAGGTGGAGTTGATGTCTGTGATCGTGCTCGGGTGTTTTTTGTTTGTTCTGTTTCTGTCCAAGCCCATCGGTGCACTCAGACTGGGAGAAGCATACGCCGCCAGCGTCGGTGTGAATGTGAGGCTGCTGCGGGTCTTTCTGATCCTGGCCTCGAGCCTTCTCGCGGCATGCGTGACGGCGTTTGTGGGACCGGTTTCCTTCGTCGGCATCGCAGTTCCGCATCTTGTGAAGGGGGCAATCGGGACGACTTCGCCGTGGAGAATGATTCCGGTTTGTTTTCTCGGCGGGGCAGCTGTAACAATGCTTTGCGATCTGATCGCTAGAACGTTCTTTGCGCCGACAGAAGTCAGTATCAGTTCAGTGACAGCGGTGTTGCTGGTGCCGGTGGTGCTCTGGATCCTGTTGAAAAAGAAAAAAGAAGGTGGTGGGCCTTATGCATGAATCGCAGGGTATCCGGACAGAGGCACTCACCATCGGGTATGACAGTGATCTGATCAAGGAGATCACCTTTGCGGTCAGAGGCGGCGAGATCGTCAGCGTGATCGGACCGAACGGCTGTGGAAAGTCCACCTTGTTGAAAACACTGGCGGGACATCTGAAGGAAAGAGGCGGATTCGTCTATCTGGACGGAAAAAAGAGGACGTCTTTTGATAAAAAAGAGATTGCAAAACGCCTGTCCATGGTGATGACAGAGCGGATCAATCCGGAGTTGATGACGTGTCGCGATGTAGTTGCGACAGGGAGATATCCTTACACGGGACATCTTGGGATACTCAGCGAGTCAGATCAAAAGGTCATCGAAGAGGCACTCAACTCCGTGGATGCGCAGGAGATTGCAGACCGCCTGTTTTCCAATATCAGCGACGGACAGCGGCAGCGCATCATGCTGGCAAGGGCGGTAGCGCAAGAGCCGGATATTCTGATCCTGGATGAGCCGACTTCTTATCTGGATCTCAAATACCGGATCGAACTGCTGACGGAGATCAGGAAACTGACCAAAGAAAAAGGCATCGCAGTGCTTTTATCCATCCATGAATTAGAAGCGGCGATGCGGATCTCGGATACAGTTGTTGCGATGAACCGTGAAGGCGTGCAAAGGATCGGCAGCGTGGAGGAGGTTTTCACGGAGTCGTTTATTAGGAAACTGTACGGGATCGAAGGCATGGATGTCTCTATTCTGGGAAGCGTGCCGTGGAAAGTTGGTTATATCAAAAAGCCCTGTGTCAATACAACCGGAAAAGCAAAAGTGATCATGGTACAGGGCACGATGTCGAATGTCGGAAAGAGTCTGCTGGCAGCTGCGTTATGCAGGATCTTTACGGAAGACGGGTATCGCACGGCACCCTTCAAGTCACAGAACATGGCGCTCAATTCCTATGTTACGAAAGATGGACTGGAGATGGGAAGGGCGCAGGTGATGCAGGCGGAGTGCTGCAGGAGAGAGCCTGCTGTCGAGATGAACCCGATCCTGTTGAAACCGGTCAGTGATCATCGGTCACAGGTCATCGTGAACGGTCGCCCGGTTTCCAATATGAATGTGAAGGAATATTACGCTTACAAGAAGGACTGTATTCCGGTTATTATAGAGGCATTTGGCCGCCTGTCCGAAACTTCGGAGATCATTGTGGTGGAAGGCGCCGGATCACCGGCGGAACTGAATCTGAAGGATGGCGATATTGTCAATATGGGGCTCGCCGCGCTTCTTTCGGCCCCTGTGATCCTGGTGGGGGATATTGATCGTGGCGGTATTTTTGCGCAGCTGATCGGCACGGTCGATCTTTTGGAGGTGGACGAACGCGAGAGGATTGCAGGACTCGTAGTGAATAAATTCCGCGGTGATGAAGCATTTTTTGCTAAAGGGATCGAGATCCTGGAGAGCAAAACAAAGAAACCGGTGCTTGGAACGATCCCGTATCTGTCGCTTTTGTTTGAGGAGGAGGACTCCCTTTCCGATAGGCTGGGATCACACGAAAAAAAGCCTTTTCAAATTGCAGTGGTGCGTCTGCCGCATATGGCAAACTATACCGATTTTGCCACGTTCGATCAATTGGAAGATGTCGGCGTTTCCTATACCGATCGGGCGGAGGATCTGATGGACAGTGACCTCATCCTCCTTCCCGGGACAAAAAATACGATTGAGGATCTGAGATGGCTGAAAAAAACGGGTCTTTATAATGTGATCCTTTCAGAGGCAAAAAAAGAGAAACTGATCATCGGGATCTGCGGAGGCTATCAGATCCTCGGCAAATGGATTCGTGATCCGGCGCATACAGAGTGCGGCGGCGAGGAAGAAGGACTAGGTCTTCTGGATATGGAGACCGTGTTTGGGACGGAGAAGATCCGTACCGTGTTTGAAGGTGTTGTCGAGGATGCGGAGGAGTCCCTTGCTGCTTTAAGAGGATGCCGCGTGAAAGGATATGAGATCCATATGGGAAACACCCGGATTGCAGAAGGTATGCGGTCTTTCACGTCCGGCGGTACCGGGTGCTGTAAGGGCACGGTGTACGGAACTTATGTGCATGGATTTTTTGATTGCAAGGAAATAGCGGCAGGCGTGTTGCGTTCAGCTGCTGCAAAGAGCAGAAAACAGATTGATACAATCGGATTGACGGATTACGTAGAGTACAAAGATAAACAGTATGCGAAGCTGGCAGCGACCGTAAGAGCGCATCTGGACATGAAAAAGATCTACGAAATGATGGGACTGCCTTATGACAAGAACGGAACTGTTTGAATTGCAGGCAGAAATGCCGGATGAGGAAATCTATACAAAGATCAAAAAGAATTGGGACAGCCTTGCAAAGCCAATCGACGGGCTGGGCGCATTTGAAGAGATCCATTGCAGGATCGGCGCGATCAGGGGAAACTGCCATCCGAATCTCTCAAAAAAAGAACTTCTGATCCTTTGCGCTGACAATGGCGTGGTGGCGGAAGGTGTTACGCAGACCGGACAGGAAGTGACGGCACAGGTCGCGGCGCTTATGGCGAAGGGGAAAAGCTCTGTCGGAATCATGGCAAAGGACTATCCGTTATCGATTGTGCCTGTGGATATCGGGATTAACAGCACGCAGAAGATTGAAGGGCTCTTGGATAAAAGAGTCGCACCCGGCACAAGAAACTTCGTATGTGAACCGGCGATGACGAGGGAAGAATGCTTATCAGCTGTCGGGATCGGGATAGAGCTGGTACAGGACGCCAAAAAACGGGAGACTGGGCTTATTCTGACCGGAGAAATGGGGATCGGCAATACTACAACGAGTACGGCCTTGCTCTGTGCACTGACTGGCGCCGATCCGGATACAGTTACGGGACGCGGGGCAGGGCTTGACGACGCCGGTCTGCAAAAAAAGAAAGCAGTGATCGCAGAAGGACTTAGTTTTCATGGTCTCACGGAGATTGACAGGCCCTTGAGCAGGGAAGCAGCTTTTGATGCTTTATGCAAAGTGGGTGGATTGGACCTGGCGGGAATGGTCGGTATTTTTCTCGGCGGTATGCGTTGTGGCCTGCCGGTCGTGATCGACGGACTGATCAGCGCCGTGGCGGCACTCATGGCGGAGCATTTGGTGCCCGGATGCAAGGCGTTTATGATCGCCTCCCATGCAGGTAAGGAACAGGGGTGCGAGCAGGTACTACAGGCTCTTGGCCTGCACAGCGTGATCGATGCGCAGATGGCGCTCGGAGAGGGAACGGGTGCGGTGCTGCTGCTTCCGATGCTCGATATGGCAGCTGCACTGTACGAGGAAGGAACCGGTTTTTCAGACACGGAGATCGCGGAATACAAGAGGCTGCACTGATGATACTATTTGTGACAGGAAAACCGGATAGTGGGAAATCGAGGATCGCAGAAGACAGAGCTGTGCAGATGGCGCATGGGAATCTTTATTATGTGGCGACGATGAAGATCTATGATGAAGAGGGCGAAAAAAGAGTGGAAAAGCACCGCCGGCAGAGAGCCGGAAAAGGCTTTGTCACAATCGAGTGTCCGTTTGCGGTCCGTCAGGTGTTGACGGCCATGAAAACGCCGGAATCAAGCACTCTGCTTCTGGAATGCATCCCGAATCTGATCGGAAATGAAATGTTTGAAAATCCGGAGCGGCAGATGCCGGATGCAGATGGGATCGAACGATTTTTGGATCCTTTGTATGAGGAACTTTGTGAGATGGCAAAAGCAGTAGATAATCTGGTGATCGTCAGCGCGGAGTATGATGCGCTCAGCCCGGAAGGAAAAACGGAATCTGACTGGGAAACGTCGATCTACATTGCGGCGATCGAGGCCATGAACAGGAGACTGACACTTTTTGCGGATGAGGTAGTGCGGCCATGAAACAGATCTTTCGGTGGATTTCGGTATCGCTGTCGCTCTATTCCAAAATCCCGATGCCGCAGTTTGTATGGCAGGAAAAGGATAGGAGAGGAAGTTTGTTGTTTTTCCCGTTGGTGGGGATCATCATTGCGCTCCTTATGTACGGCACGGATTGGATACTGATCCGGGTGAATGCGCCGGTTTTTGTGGAGGCCTTGCTTCTGACAGCATTGCCGATCGTCGTGACAGGTGGATTTCATCTGGATGGGTATATGGATACCACAGACGCGCTGTGCTCGTATGCATCGCGTGAACGAAAACTGGAGATTTTAAAGGACCCCCATTGCGGTGCGTTTGCGATCATAGGGCTTGTGAAAATGGTGCTCCTGCTTCTGGCTTGTATGTATGTAATCGTGGATGCAGGGATGCTCCGGACTTCCCTGGTGACAGGTGGGATCTTTGTGCTCAGCAGATGTTTTTGCGCATTACTTTCCCTACAGATGAAAAAAGCAAGGCCGGAAGGTATGCTGCATGATGAGACAAAAGATGCAGGAAAGGGCGTTTTGGCAGGTGTCTGGATCTTTTTGCTGATGTCTTCCGGTATGATGCTGGTGCAGGATCTTTGGCATACTCTGCCGGTGTTGGGCGCATTTGTGCTGATGTCGCTTTTTTATCGATGGAAGATGCAGAAGGAATTTGGCGGAGCCACGGGGGATACCGCAGGGTTTTTTGTGGTGAATGCAGAGACGCTTTCGTGTGTTGTGTATGCAGCAAGTCTCTGGTTGCAAGGCCTGTTCGAGGGATAAGAGAGGAGAGTATGCATTGAGACGAACTTGTATCCTGCTGCGCCACGGACAAACGCCGGGTAATGAGAAGCGATGCTATCTCGGCTGCAGAACAGATGAGGATCTGACGGAAGAAGCTGTCCGGATCGGACGGAAACAGTGTACAGGGCTTCGCGCATCCCTTTCCGGGAGCGCTGCTGTCTGCGCAAGCCCGATGAAACGTACGCTTGTGACCGCGTCCTTTTTGGCGGAGTCAGAAGAGATCCTTGTCGTAGACGAACTGAAAGAAATGGATTTTGGTCCCTTTGAGGGGAAAACCTATGAAGAACTGAAGGACAGATTGGGATACCGTACATGGATCGAAAGCGGCGGCGAGGAAACGATTCCCGGTGTGGAAAAGAAAACGGACTTTATCCGGCGGAGCATGGCTGGTTTCAGAAAAGCGCTGATGCGAAGTCTGCCGCAGAAGGACCTGTTCGTGGTGTGCCATGGTGGGACGATCATGGCAGTGATGTCGGAACTAACCGGTGGCGACTACTTTTCATTTCCGGCAGAGCATTTTGGCGGATACCGGTTGGAGTTGGAGCAGGAAGATGAAAGAATACATTTGCTGTCATATGATCGCCTTTGCGGCCGGCTATGTTCTGGATCTTCTGATCGGTGATCCGCATTGGTTTCCACATCCGGTCAGGCTGATGGGGCGTCTGATCGCATATCTGGAGAAAAAATGGAATCGGAATCGCGTGGCCGGCGGGGTGTGGATGTGTATCACAGTACTGTTTCTGACCGGGATTGTGACATCCGTCTTGTTTTTCGGATGTTATGCACTGCATCCGGTCATCGGGATCATCGTGGAAGCGACACTGACCTGTATGGTGTTGGCGGCAAAGAGTCTGTGGGTGGAAAGCAGGCCTGTATATCTGGCTTTGGAAAGTGGAGATCTGGATCCTGCGCGAAAAGCACTGTCTATGATTGTCGGGCGCGATACCGAGAGGCTTGATAGGGACGGGATCACACGTGCAGCAGTAGAGACTGTGGCGGAAAATACATCGGACGGTGTCATTGCTCCGCTGTGTTATACCTTTCTTTTTGGACCGCTTGGCGGGATGCTGTATAAAGCGGTGAACACGATGGACTCCATGGTAGGGTATCGGAACGAGCGGTATCTTTACTTCGGGAGGGCAGCGGCAAGGATGGACGATGCAGCGAATTTTCTGCCGTCACGTCTCAGCGCGCTTCTGATGATGCTGGCTGCGGCGATTCTCAGGATCGGATCAAAGGACTATCATCCCATCTTGGCAGGAAGGATCTGGAAGAGAGACCGATATCGACACAAAAGTCCGAATAGCGCCCAGACAGAGAGTACCTGCGCGGGAGCGCTCGGGATCGTGCTCGGCGGGAATTCGTATTATGGAGGGGTGCTTGTGGAAAAACCGTTGATCGGGGATCCGTTGCGTCCGATTGAGAAAGAGGATATCATACGCGCCGCGCGACTGATGTTTGTATCGGAGGCTGTGATGGTTGCAATCGTGGAAGCAGGATTGTTTCTCGGATACCGGCTTTTTTTCTGAATGCATAAAAAAGGAGGGAGTGCGTTGCTGCATGGAGGAGATATCTACCGGCATGAAGTGGAACTTGATTTTTCGGTCAGTCTGAATCCGCTGCAGCCGCCGGAAGAAGTGATGACGGCGTTAACGGAGAGTCTGCATCACGTTGTCGCTTATCCGGACCTCCTGCAGGAGAGAGTGAAGCAGGCAATCGCGGAGTGTGACGACGTAACGGCGGAGGAAGTGGTGGCAGGAAATGGCGCCTCGGAACTGCTTACGGCAGTAATTGCATGCTTGCATCCGCATCACGTGACGCTTGTAGAACCCGGATTTTCCGGCTACCGGCATGCACTCCGGCAGTGGGAGGACTGCGAGATAACGGAGGTCATGTTGAAAGCTTCGGAGGAACTCTCCGGACAGCTTTTTTCCCTGCTTCAGAAGGGCATGCAGACAGACGTGCTGTTTCTTGCGAATCCATGGAATCCATTGGGTGTGAATTTGGATGAGACATTGCTTATACATGTGATCTCTGAGGCAGATCGGTATGGCATTCCGGTGATCCTGGACGAGAGCTTCTTTTGGCTTTCGGATGCGGCAGAGAGAGAATCTTCAAAAACAAACAGCTGGATCCGGCGGTTTCATGATCTTTATATCGTTCGATCCTTTACAAAGATGTTTTCCATGCCGGGAGTCCGGATGGGCTATCTCTTGTCAGATCCTGACAACTGCAAACGGATTCGAAAGAAACTGCCGGAATGGAATCTTTCAATCCAGGCACAGGATGTGATGCCGGTGTGCGCAAGAATCCTGCGGGCGGGAAGCTTTCTTTCCGAGACGATCAAAGTCGTCAAACAGGAACGATGCTTTTTGCAGAAGGCGCTTACGGACAGAGGTTTTTTGGTGTATCCGGGCAATACGGTATTTTTATTGTTTGAGGGTCCCGAGGTACTTGGTAAGGATCTGTTGCGAAAGAAGATCATGATCCGTTCTGTGCAAACGGCTTGGCGCGAAAAAACGACTCTTTACCGGATTGCGGTAAAGGATCATGAGAGTAACCTGAAATTACTGTCTTGTATCGATGAGGTACGAAAAGAAGATGAATGGTCTGACACCGCAAGAGATTGAGGAGAAGAGTTTTACGATCATCGCAGACGAGTTGAAAGAGCAGGGTATATTGTTGGATCCCGAAACGGCTGCGGTCGTGATGCGGTGCATCCATACGACGGCAGATTTTGAGTATGCTAAGACCTTGCTGTTTTCAGCGGGGGCGATGGAAATCCTGCAGCAGTTGATCCGGGAAGGAGCTGATCTGGTGACAGATACGAATATGGCTTATACCGGGATCAACAAACGAGTACTGCGGCAATATGGGGGAGAGATTCATTGCTTCATGGCGGATGAGGATGTGGCAGATACAGCGCGGCGAAATGGTGTCACGCGTGCCAGTGTCAGTATGGAAAAGGCGATGCAGTCTGACCACCCGACAATCTTTGTGATCGGCAATGCACCGACGGCTTTATTGACGCTTTGGGAACATGCCCAAAATAAGGATTACACTCCCGCGTTTATTATCGGCGTGCCGGTGGGATTTGTAAATGTAGTGGAAGCCAAGGAACGTATCCTGCAAAGTAGAATCCCGCATATTGTCAACAGAGGCAGAAAAGGCGGCAGCAATGTGGCTGCGGCGATTGTGAACGCAGCTTTGTATTCCATGGGAGAGAGATAAGTTGGAAAAGAAGGGAAGGACCGGATTTACAACAGGAAGCTGCGCAGCAGCTGCGGCTAAAGCTGCGACAGAGATGCTGCTGACCGGGGCAGACCTTTCCGCTGTGGAGGTCCAAACACCCGCAGGGATCGTTTACCACACTGAGGTGGAGGAGATTGGGAGAGAAAAGGAAGCCGTTCGGTGTGCGGTCCGAAAGAATGCGGGAGACGATCCAGATGTGACGAACGGAACCCTCATCTTTGCTTGTGTGACGTTCCTCCCGTCAGAAGATGGAGAGGTCCGGATCGAAGCGGGTGAAGGGATAGGGATCGTGACAAGGCCGGGACTGGATCAGCCGGTCGGACAGCCTGCGATCAATTCCGTGCCACGCAGAATGATCACGGATGCTGTCAAGGAAGTGATGGAGGCGTTCGATAGCAGTCGGTCTGTCCGCGTGGAGATCTTTGTGCCGGACGGAAAAGAACTTGCCGGACGCACGTTTAATCCACGCCTTGGAATCGAGGGCGGGATCTCCATCATTGGCACCACGGGCGTGATCGAACCCATGAGTACAAAAGCGCTTCTGGCTACCATCCGGGCGGAACTTTCACAGCGGAAAGCAGAGGGCGCGGAGCTTGCCGTGGTCTCGCCCGGAAATTACGGAATGTCTTTTTTGAAGGAACACTACGGTTACAATCTGGACAAGGCTGTGAAGTGTTCAAATTATATCGGAGAGACGATCGATCTGGCGGTGTCCCTCGGATACCGGAAACTCCTCTTGATCGGACATGTGGGAAAATTGATCAAGCTCTCCGGCGGGATCTTCAATACCCATTCCAAGGAGGCTGACTGCAGGATGGAACTGCTTGCGGCGGCAGCCGTAAAAAGCGGAGGGGATTCGGCGCTGCTGAAACAGATCTTGTCCTGTACCAATACCGAGGAAGCTAGCGCGCATGTGAAAGAAGCAGGGATCATGGAACAGACCTTTGCGGAAGTGATGAGACGCATTTCTTTTTATACCGGCCGAAGAGCACAGGGAAAGGTTGATGTTCAATGCATTGTCTTTTCGCTGACCCAGGGGGTGTTGGGCACGACGGAACATGCAGAAGAGGATCTGCGGGAGGAATGTCATGATTGAGTTTGTGGGAGCCGGTCCCGGAGCTGTTGATCTGATCACGGTCAGGGGACGGACGTTGCTGGAAGAAGCGGATGTGATCATTTATGCGGGAAGCCTTGTGAATCCGGCACTTTTGTCCCTTGCAAAAGAAGGAGCGCAGCTTTTTGACAGCGCAAAGATGACCTTGGAGGAGATCATTGCGGTTATGGTGGATGCAGATGCGGCAGGGAAGAACGTGGTACGCCTTCAGACCGGAGATCCAAGTCTATACGGCGCGATCCGGGAACAGATGGATGCGTTGGATGAAAGAGGGATTGCCTATCGATCCTGTCCCGGTGTGACGGCGGCATTTGGCGCTGCGGCCGCTTGTGGCTTGGAGTATACGCTGCCCGGGGTCACGCAGACACTGATCCTGACCAGAATGGAAGGAAAAACGGCTGTGCCGGAGAAAGAGGAGATCCGTTCGCTCGCATCACACCAAGCATCGATGGCGGTCTATCTAAGTGCGGGGATGTTGAAGGAATTGTCAGTGCGGCTGGTGGAAGGCGGGTGTCCCCCACAAACGCCGGCTGCGTTGGTCTATAAAGCGACCTGGCCGGAGGAACAAATTTGTTTCTGTACCGTTGCAACTCTGCCCGAAACCGGAGAGCGGCACAAGATCAAGAAAACCGCACTTGTCCTTGTCGGAGAGGCGCTACGAACGAAGGATTATGAGCGGTCAAAACTATATGACCCGGCGTTTACGACCGGCTTTCGAACCGGCACGGACGGAGAACACACATGAAAAAGATGGCAATCTGTTTTTCCGGGGCAGGAAAGACATTGGTTCGTAGGCTGCAAACCGCAGTGCAGGAAAAAGGTATGAAACCGATAGAAGGGTATTGCCTTGTACGTTCGAACAATACTGTGGATGAAACAGAGACTTTGATCCCCTATGCTGGCACAGTGGAGGAATGGGCTGCGTTGGCAGCGGGATCTCATGCCTGTGCAATATTCGTCGGCGCAACGGGGATTGCAGTACGCGCGGTCGCTGGGATCGTGCGGGACAAATTGACGGATATTCCGGTCATTGTGATCGATGACCTGGGACAATTTGTAATTCCACTCCTTTCCGGACACTTAGGCGGCGCCAATCAGATCGCCATGACACTTGCCGCGCTGCTGGATGCCGTTCCGGTCATCACGACTGCGACTGATCTGCACGATGCTTTTTCTGTGGATACGTTTGCGAGAGAACAGCGGCTTCGCATTGTAAACCGGGAGGGGATCAAATCGGTTTCTGCCAAGGCGTTGGAAGGAAAACCCGTCACGCTTTCGTGGAAGCAGTATCCGCCAAAGAATCCAGTGGATGTGATCGTGGCTGATGAAACAGATCGGGAATACACGCTGCTCTTATCACCAAAACCGTATGTACTCGGGATTGGTATGAAGAGGGGTCAGGATCCGGCAGAGACGGAACGGTTTGTTAGGGATTGTCTGCAACAGCATGGGATTTCGATGGAAGAACTCTATGCAATCGGCACGATTGACTTAAAGGAACAGGAAAAGGCAATCCTGTTTCTTTCCCGGAAATATAGGATTCCGGTGCTGAGTTTTGATGCCGCGTTGCTTGAACAGGCGGAGGGAGACTTTGCGGGTTCGATGTTTGTCAAAGAAACCGTTGGCGTGGACAATGTTTGCGAGAGAGCTGCGAGACTCGCAGCGGGAGTAAAGGCGGAGAGGGTGATTGGTAAAACAAAGGGGGACGGCGTGACATTAGCAGTTTATCGGAGAGGAGAAAGATCCTATGTCTAAGATCTTCGTAGTTGGGATCGGACCGGGAGATCGGATCTACAGGACGCTGCAGGCAGAACAGGCATTGAAAGAAAGCAACGTTCTGGTCGGTTACGGTCCGTATCTGGAGTTGATCCAAAGTGACTTCCCGGAAAAAGTATATATTTCCAGCGGCATGCGGCAGGAAAAGGAGAGATGCAGGAAGTGCATCGATATGGCTGCAGAAGGGAAGACCGTTGCGCTGGTCTGCAGCGGTGATGCGGGTGTCTACGGGATGGCATCTCTCCTTCTGGAAACAGCAGCGGAGATGGCGGAAGAAAAAAACGGCAGCGGACGCTCGTTTCCGCAGATCAAGGTCATCCCGGGTGTGACGGCGGCGCTGTCCGGCAGTGCAATCTTGGGTGCGCCGTTGGGGCATGATTTTTGCGTGATCAGTCTAAGCAATCTCCTTACGTCGTGGGAAGTGATTGAAAAAAGGCTGCGCTGCGCTGCGGAGGGAGATTTTTGCATCGCAATCTATAATCCGGGCAGTCACAGCAGGACAGAAAATCTCAAGCGTGCCTGTGAGGTCCTTTTGAACCACGTTCCACCGGATCGCCTTTGCGGCGTGGTGAGAATGATCGGAAGAGAAGGAGAGGAATGGACGCTTTGCACGTTGAAGGAACTGTCGGCTTTTTCCGCCGATATGTTTCAGACGATCTTTATCGGAAATTCTAAAACAAGAGAAAGAAACGGGTGGATGGTGACACCGAGAGGGTATGATGCAGGATCGGAACGATCAGAAAAGTAATAAAATCATTGTATTTGCAGGGACGACGGAAGGGCGGCTGCTTTCCGACCGATTGTGTGAGAGCGGCATCACACATCTTGTATCCGTGGTATCGGACTGTGGAAAGGAGATGTTGGAGGAGCACGCACGTCGGACCATATTGACAGGCAGGATGGACGAAGCGGCGATCATGTCCTGTCTGAAGCAACATGGTTTCAGGACGGGAGATTTTTTGATAGATGCGACGCATCCCTATGCGGTCGAAGCGACCGGAAATCTGCGACGGGCGGCTGTGCGATCGGGTGTCACTTATCTTCGGATTACAAGAAAAAGCATGCCTGTGGTCGGAGAGCATGTCCGTCAATACGAGACACTCTCCTCATGCGCGAAGGCAGTGGATCACCACTCCGGCAACATTTTGCTGACTACGGGGAGTAAGGAGCTGGAGCAATTCTGCGATGTGGTATCATTGGATACGATCAGCAGAACCTATGTCAGAGTGTTGCCAACAGAGGAAAGCATTGCCTGCTGCAGGCGATGCGGGGTTGAGACTGCGCATATCCTAGCGCTGCAGGGGCCTTTTACCGCAGATTTGAATATGGCCCTTTTCAGGCAGTATCAGATTGTACACATGATCACCAAAGAAAGCGGTGCTGAGGGTGGATTTCCGGAGAAAGTGGAAGCGGCCAGAACGGCGGGGGTGACGCTGCATGTGCTTTCCCGTCCGGCAGATCCGGACGGTGTGAGCCTTGAAGAGGCATACCGGATGCTTTCCGGAATGAACTGGAACGACGGCCGCCCAAGAAAGGTTTCGCTCATCGGAGTTGGCATGGGGACGGAGGCGACGTTGACGGAAGAAGCGAGGGCTCTTTTGGCGAAGGCAGAGGTGCTCTTTGGCGCGCCGCGACTTTTGCCTGAACAGGATTTTCGACAGTCATTTCCGCTTTATCGTTCGGAGGATATTCTTCCGATGCTGGAAGTACATCCGGAATGGAGAGAGATTGCAATCCTGTTTTCCGGAGACAGCGGGTTTTATAGCGGCGCCAAAGCCATGGCTGCGGCGTTGAAAGAGAAGATGCCGGAAGTGTCCATTCAATCGATCGCAGGCATTAGTAGTGTCGCTTATCTTGCCGCGCGTTTGAGTGAGAGCTACGAGGACGCGGCGATCGTCAGTCTTCACGGGAGAAATTGCAATGGACAGATGGGCGTTTTGCTGGATAAGATCCGACGGTACAGAAAAACATTTGTGCTGGCGGCTTCCACAGAGGAAGTGAGAGAATTGACCTGCCGCTTAAAGGAAAATGCCATCTGCGCAGAGATCGTGATCGGTTGCGACCTCTCTTATGAGGACGAACGGATCGTGAAGCTTGATTTGTCAGATGATGCGTGGCCGGAGATTGATGGGAAAACGACGCTCCTCACGCTCTTGATCCGAAACCCCAATCCGGAGAAGAGGCTGCTCCTTCCGGCACTTCCGGACGAAGTTTTTTTGCGCGGGAAAGCACCGATGACAAAAGAGTGCATCCGGCATGAAAGTATCCGAAGGATGCAATTGAAAGAAGGAGATATCGTGTATGACATCGGCGGCGGGACGGGTTCGGTGACGATCGAAACCGCATTGCTTCATCCGACGCTGCAGGTGTTTTCGATTGAAAAAGACGCGGAGGCTTGTGTCTGCATCCGGGAAAACATGGCAAATCACAGATGCAGCAATGTCACATTGGTGGAAGGGGAAGCGCCGGAGACACTGACAAATCTCCCGGAGCCGGATGCGGTTTTTCTCGGAGGCTGCGGCGGGAGACTGAAAGAAATCCTGTCGACACTGCAGAAGAAGCGAAACGGAATCCGGGTCGTAATGAATATCGTAACGCCGGAGACGATGGCGGAATGGATGGAGGTACAGAGGGAGATGTCTGTACAGGGAGAAGAGATGGTGCAGTTGACTATCAGTGCCTTTCAACGGGTCGGAGAACATCGAATCCCGCAAACCCGGAATCCGGTGACGATCGTGAGTTTTGTACTATGAGAAACGAAGGATCGCAAAAATCATCAAACCGAATGATGATCGCCGCTCCACGGAGCGGAAGCGGGAAGACGCTCATTACCTGTGCGATATTACACTGGTTGAAAGCAAATGGATATTCTCCGGTGTCTTTGAAATGCGGGCCTGATTATATTGATCCGATGTTTCATCGAACAGTGCTTGGGGTGGAGAGCGGCAATCTGGATTCCTATTTTATGGATGCAGATGTCATCTGCCGCACGGTCATGGAAACCGAAGGTGACTGTGTTTGCATGGAGGGCGTGATGGGGCTGTATGACGGTGTGTCACCGGATTACATAGAGGGCTCCGCTTATGAGATTGCTTCACTTACAAAAACGCCAATCCTGCTAATTGTAGATGCAAAAGGAGCGGGTAGGACGCTGATTTCCGTTGTGAAAGGGATACTTGCGGAGGATGAGAACCGACTGGTCCGAGGTGTTCTTTTCAATCGGATGTCAGAGCGGTTCTATGCAAAGATCGCGTCTGTGGCGGAGAGTGAATGGAAGCAGGCGGGATTTGCAGTGAAACTGCTCGGATTTCTTCCGGAGCTCCCGGAGGTGCGGATCGAAAGTCGGTATCTTGGATTGAAACTGCCGGAGGAAGTGACCGGTCTGAAAGAGCAGATTAAGACTGTTTCAGAGGTACTTTCGGCACACTGTGATATGCAGACTGTGTTTGCGATGATGGCAGATGCCGTGCCTTTGGAAAGGAAAGAAGCTGCTTCCGGGACACTCGGATTGACTACAGGCGTCATGTCCGGACAGGGACACCAAGACTCTCCAATCCTTGCAGTGGCATATGACAGCGCATTTTGCTTTTATTATCGCGCCAATTTTGCTGCTTTAGAAGCGTGTGGTGCGCAGATCGTGTTCTTTTCCCCATTAAGTGACACGCGTCTTCCGAAAGGAACAACAGGACTGCTTCTCGGTGGGGGATATCCGGAGTTGTACGCTGCAAAACTGAGCGAAAACCGGGAGATGTGCAACGCAGTTCAAGAAGCGGTCTCATCCGGTATGCCCGTGCTTGCGGAGTGTGGTGGGTTTTTGTACTTACACGAGTCTCTACAGGATAGTGTCGGCCATGTTTATCCGATGGTGGGTGTCGTGAAGGGGGCGTGTTATCCTGCAGGCCATTCAGTGCGGTTCGGGTATTGCGAGATCATAGAGGGAAAGCACGACGAAGATTGGTTTCTCATCGGTCTGAAAGGGCATGAGTTCCATTATTATGAAAGCACGGCGTCGGGAGATCGATGTATGCTGAAAAAAGCTTCCACCGGAGAATTACAGGACGCTATGGGAGGAGCAGGCTGTCAACTCTGGGGGTTCCCGCATTTTTATTATCCTTCTGATCAGGGTTTTGCGCAACATTTTGTAAAAGAAATGAAAGAGTATGCGGACACGCGTTCGGTTTGACAGAAAGGGCTCTTTATCGTAGAATAAACTTTGATTGTTTCAATAAAAAAAGGAAAAGAAAAGCAATGGCAAATCAACCACCGCGGAGAACTCCTCCCAAGGGAGGGCATCCGCAGAACGGTTCCAATAGATCGTCGAACGGGCAAAGACGCAGCAGTTCGGCGCAGAATAACGGGAGACCATCCGGCAGCCGGAGTGGCAGTACGCAAGGGCGGAGTGGATCCGGACAAGGTAGAGGACCGGCCCCGCAGAGCAGGAATGGCCAGGCAAGAAGACCGGCACCGGCGCAGACAGCGCCAAAAAGACCCACCGGCAAGAAGAACCCCGCAAAAAAGAAACGCAAGAAGCGGATCACGATCTTTGTTGTGGAAATGGTAGTGCTGGGGATCCTGTTATTGCTGCTGTTCGGGTATACCAAGATCGGTTTCGGACGGATCACGCATGAGGGGATCAAGATCGGAGATCTAGATATCAACGAGCTGGATTCGGAGACGAAGGAGCTGCTGAACGGGTATACGACGATCGCTTTGTTCGGGATCGATAACCACGATGCCGGGAATTTCAGCAACGGGCGGACCGATACGATCATCATCGCGTGTATCAACAATGACACGAAAGAAGTCCGGCTTTGCTCGGTGTACCGTGATACGTATCTGAATATCGGAGACGGCGTTTATACGAAGTGTAATGCGGCTTACCAGGAGGGAGGTCCGCAGCAGGCGATCTCCATGCTGGATAATAACCTGGATTTGGATATCACGGACTACATCACGGTAGATTTCAACGCGATGGTGGATATCATCGATCTGCTGAACGGCATTACGCTGACAATCACGCAGGAAGAGCTCGAGGCAATGTGCGGCACGCACCGCGTCGGGACGGATGAAGCCGGCAATCCGATCTATGAGCAGTCTGAGAATTATCTGGAGACCGTCGCGGAAGCGGCAGGACAGAAACCGGATTACAATTTGGTTGCGGGAACACAGAACTGCTCCGGTGTGACGGCAGTGGCATACTGCCGCGTACGGTATACGTCGGGAGATGACTATCGGCGTTCGGAGCGCCAGCGTGAGGTGATTAGCCAGATTATCGCGAAGTCCAAAGAAGCGGATGCAGATACGATCGTGAAGATCATCAACACCGTGTTCGGAGAAATCGCGACGAGCTACAGCAATATGCAGCTTTTGACCATGGCATCGCAGTTTGCAAGTTACGAGCTCGTGGATTCGGCGGGATTCCCGTTCTACAAGAACACCAAGAGCGTCGGGAAGTCGGGCAGTTGTGTCATTCCTTGCGATCTGGTAGATAATGTGAAGCATCTGCATGAGTTCCTGTATCAGGATACCTCTTATACGCCGACGGATACGGTAGAGTCGATCTCGAAGGAGATCACGAACAAGACGGGCTATACGAGAGATGATGCGGATGACAGGCTTTACGGCAGTGTAGTTCCGGGCGCGGATGCGGCAGCGGTTCCGGAGGATGCCGGAGCAGAGGCAGTCCCGGCAGCCGAATAAAAGGGAAACATTGAGGCGGAAACACTGATTCCAAGCGGGGTCAGTGTTTCCTTTACAAAGAGGAGAAAACAACATGTGTGGGATTGTAGGGTATATCGGAAAAAGTCAGGCAGCACCGATCCTTTTGGACGGGCTCTCGAAACTTGAGTATCGCGGCTATGATTCTGCCGGGATGGCGGTCTATGACGGGACGGAGATTAAGATTGAAAAGGCGACGGGACGATTAAAAGTTTTGTCCGAATTGACACACGATGGTGAGACGATGCCGGGTACGATCGGGATCGGGCATACCCGCTGGGCGACACACGGAGAGCCAAGTGACAGCAATGCGCATCCGCATTTCAATACAGACCGGACGATCGCAGTGGTGCATAACGGCATCATCGAAAATTACCTGAAGCTCCGGACGACGCTGACGGAAAAGGGGTATCAGTTCTGCTCCGACACGGATACCGAGGTCGTTGCGCATTATCTGGATTATTATTACAAGAAGTATAAGGATCCGCTGACGGCGATCGTAAAAGTCATCCACCGTGTGGAGGGTGCGTATGCGCTGGGCATCATTTTTGCGGATCATCCGGATCATGTCTATGCGGCGCGTAATGATTCGCCGTTGATCGTCGGAAAGGGAACGGACGGGAATCTCATTGCATCCGATGTTCCGGCCGTGCTGAAATATACGCGGGATGTCTATTTTATTGAAAACGGCGAGATTGCGGTTCTGACAGGTGAAAACATCGATTTTTACAACGTGGACGGCGATCCGGTCGAGAAGGAGTCCCGTCACATTGACTGGGATGAGAGCGCAGCGGAAAAGGGCGGTTACGAGCATTTCATGCTGAAGGAAATGTATGAGCAGCCGAAGACCGTGCGTGATACGCTGGCGCCGCGGGTAAAGGACGGACAGGTCGAGATCGAAGAGCTCGGCATGACGGAGGAAGAGATCAAAGCCGTAGAGCGTGTCCATATCGTGGCCTGCGGGTCGGCATATCATACCGGTGTCACCGGGAAATATGTGATCGAAGGGATGGCCAGGATTCCGGTGGAAGTGGATCTGGCGTCTGAGTTCCGGTACAGAGATCCGCTGCTGAACGAACATGATCTGGTCATTGTCATCAGCCAGTCCGGTGAAACGATGGATTCGCTGGCGGCACTGCGCGAAGCAAAGAAAAGAGGCATCATGACGCTTGGGATCGTGAATGTTGTCGGGAGTTCCATCGCAAGAGAAGCGGACAAAGTCATGTACACCTGGGCGGGACCGGAGATCGCGGTTGCGACCACAAAAGCATACAGCGCGCAGCTGATCGCACTTTACCTTCTGGCAATGAAGTTTGCGGAGGTCAGAGGGACCGTGACAAAAGAGGAGATCGACGGGATGATCCGCGACTTGAAACGTTTGCCGGCCCAGATTGAGCTGCTCCTCAACAACAAGGAACGAATTCAGAAGTTTGCGAACCGGTATGTGGCAGCGAGAGAGATCTTTTTCATCGGGCGCGGCATCGATTATGCGATCGCGATGGAGGGGTCGTTGAAGCTGAAAGAGATTTCCTACATCCATTCGGAGGCCTATGCAGCCGGCGAGTTAAAGCACGGTACAATTTCGCTCATCGAGGATGGGACGCTTGTGGCTGCGATCGCGACGCAGGACGGGCTGTTTAAGAAAACCTTGAGCAACATGGTGGAAGTCAAGACGCGCGGGGCTTTTGTGCTGGCCGTGACGAATGAAGGCAACACCGAGATTGAGAAAGCGGCGGATTATGTGATCTATATCCCGCAGACGAATCCGTACTTTGCGGATTCCCTTGCGATCGTGCCCCTGCAGCTGTTTGCATACTATGTATCCGTCGGGAAGGGCTGCGACGTGGATAAGCCGCGGAATCTGGCAAAATCGGTAACGGTGGAATGAAAAAGTTTGGCAAGACGTTATTAAAAACATTTGCGATCGCGCTCGTGTTCGGAATTGTGGCTGCCTCTGCTTTTGGCGGGGTGACCTACTTTCTGGGAGAGCAGTTCGACATCACGCCGTTTGTGATCCGTGAAAGCGCAGATACGGAAGAAAGCGTAGAGACGGCAGAAGAAGAGGCAGTCGGAGAAGTCACTGAGCAGGAGGTTGGAGAAGTCCAGACGCAGGGAGAAGAGACATCGCCGGCCTCTGACCCGGGATCTGCGCAGGTCGCTGTTGCAGCGCCGACGGGGAAGAGCGACGCAGATATGGTGGAAGAAGTGATGCCTGCGATCGTGGCGATCACGACCCTCAGCACGGTGGAATACAGCACGATCTGGGGAGAGCGTGGCACTTATGACAGTGAGAGCGCCGGCTCCGGGATTCTGCTGCGGCAGGATGAAGACAACCTCTATATTGCGACCAATGCGCATGTGGTGGATGGCGCAGAGACCTTAGTGGTACAGTTTATTGACGGGGCCGATGCGGAAGGGAGAGTACGCGGGTCTGACACATCAAGAGATTTGGCTGTTGTGGAAGTGCCGGTTTCTCAGATCGGATCGGACACATTGTCTGCGATCCGCATGGCGGCGATCGGCGACAGTGAGGCGCTTCGCGTGGGAGATCCGGCGATCGCAATCGGAAATGCACTCGGCTATGGGCAGTCCATTACAAAGGGTGTCATCAGCGCGCTGGATCGAGAGGTCACGGCGAGAGACAGTCAATCCGGGATCTCCATCATGAACCACTGCATCCAGACGGATGCGGCGATCAACCCCGGCAATTCCGGCGGAGCGCTGCTCAATGCCAATGGAGAAGTAGTCGGGATCAACGAGATCAAATACATGAGCACGGATGTCGAAGGGATCGGTTATGCGATCCCGATGGCGACGGCCATGCCCGTGATCGATCAGATCATCGCGGAGGAGAAAGTGCCGGAGGAACGTGCAGCGTTTCTCGGGATCCAGGGCATTGAGATCACAAAAGAGGATGCCGATCGTTACGGGATGCCGCTCGGGATCTATCTGGCCCAGGTGGTGGAAGGATCTGCTGCGGATCAGGCCGGCTTGCAGACCGGCGATATCCTGACGGCAATCGGAGACACCGAAGTGACGGATCAGCAGACCCTGACCCGTACGATGGGTACGTATGCGGCCGGCGATACGACGACCCTGACCTATATGCGTTCGAACGACGGACAATATGTGGAGCATCAGACGAAAGTGACGTTCGGCAGCAGAAACGATTAAGAAAGATCAAAAGTGAAAAGAACAGAAATAGAGAAAGAGGAAACCGTATGAAGAACAGAAAAAAAGTGGTGACATTTCTGGCGATCCTGATGGCAACAGTCATCGGACTGGCAGTCGTGATGAGTGCGCTGTTTCTCGTCAGTCTGAGAAGAGACCGTGCATTGGCGGAGCAGATCACGGCGATGTCCACGGAGATCTCGCAGCTGAATGAAAAAGTCGCTGCCCTGACGGGGTCCGATATGACGAAAGGCACGGAGAATCCGACGGGAGCAGAGGCTGTGGTGCCGACAGAGGCTGCGACGGAGGCTGCGACCGAAGCGGAGACAGAGGGCTACAAGGGGATGTACGATCCCGACACCTTTAACTATCTCGCGCTCGGCAACAGTATCACCAAGCATACCGTCTGCGATTACTGGTGGGGCACTTGGGGCATGGCTGCGACCAAGGCAGAGAAAGACTATCCGCACCTTCTGGCAGGGAAGCTTGCAAATTATTTCGGACCGGTGACGATGCAGATCCTCAACATTTCCACCTGGGAGACGCAAAGCTATGACCGCGCGCAGACTTTAACGCTTCTGGATAATTATCTGGATGATACGTTAAATCTCGTCACAATCCAGCTCGGCGAGGATTGCTACGATATGACGACCTTTGAAAATGACTATATCGAGCTTATACGTTACATCCAGGCCCGCGCGCCGAACGCACATATCATGGTGCTTGGCGATGTCTGGAATTTCCCGCCGAGAGACGAGTTGAAGATGGCGGCCTGCGTCAAGGCCGGTGTCCCGTATGTGGACCTGACGGAGATCCGGGATAACCCGGCATACCAGTGTGGACTCGGTACGGTTGTATATGGAGACGACGGACAACAGCATACGGTGGAACACGCCGGTGCAGCAAAGCATCCCGGCGACTCCGGTCATCAGTACATGGCAGATAAGGCATATGCAGCATTAAATTATTGGGAAGACACAGCAGGCGCAACATCAGAAACGGTCGAGGCCGCGCAGCCGGCCGCCGATCAGGGTACCGCGCAATAAGTGGATTGGCAGGGCAGAAGGTATGAAGAAAAAGATCGTCGTAGCATTGGGACATGAAGCGCTCGGAAGGACGCTTCCGCAGCAGCAGGAAGCCGTCAAACGGACTGCAAAAGCACTGGCGGCGTTGGTATCGGATGATCTGAAGATCGTTGTGACACACAGCAACGGCCCGCAGGTGGGGATGATCCATGCAGCCATGAATGAATTCGGACGGAGCTACCCGGAATATACGATGGCGCCGATGTCCGTATGTTCGGCCATGAGCCAGGGTTATATCGGTTATGATCTTCAGAACGCGCTCCGGGAGGCACTTTTGTCCCGTGGGATTTACCGGACCGTTTCCACAATCCTGACGCAGGTGTGCGTAGATCCTTATGACGAGGCGTTTTACCATCCGACCAAGATCATCGGCCGCATCATGACGGCAGAAGAGGCCGAGATGGAAGAAAAGAAGGGTAACAGCGTGACCGAGGTGGAGGGAGGCTTCCGCCGGATCGTGGCAGCGCCGAAGCCCATTGATATCGTGGAATTGGATGCGATCCGTACCCTTGTTGAAGCGGATCAGATTGTGATCGCCTGCGGCGGCGGGGGTATTCCTGTCCTGATGCAGGGAGATCGGCTGAGAGGCGCCAGCGCCGTGATCGAAAAGGATCTTGCGGCCGGAAAATTGGCGGAGCTTCTGGAAGCGGATCTGTTTTTGATCCTGACCGGTGTGGAAAAGGTCTGCACGGGTTTTGAGACAGAGCAGGAGACGCCGATCGATACGATGACAACGGAAGAAGCAGCAAAGTATCTGGCTGCTGGTGAGTTCGGAGAAGGAACGATGGAGCCGAAGATCGTAGCTGCCATGGGATTTATCGGAGATTCCGCGATCCGCAAAGCTGTGATCACGGATCCCTCTCATGCGGTGGAAGCGCTGCGGGGACAGACCGGTACGACGATCGTAAAAGGTTAAAAGGAACACGCAATGGCACAAAAGAAGGTGCAGATCTTATTGTCTGCTTACAACGGAGAAAAGTATATCCGGACACAGCTGGACAGCATCCTCGCCCAGACCTGGGAAAACCTTGAGATCCTGGTGCGGGATGATGGTTCCACCGATCAGACGTTGGAGATCCTCGCGGAGTACGAGAAGGAATACGCGAATGTGAAAGTCTATCGGGAATCGAATATCGGTCTCGTGCAGAGTTTTTTGAAACTGTTGACCTACAGCGATGCGGACTACATCGGCTTTTCGGATCAGGACGATTTCTGGCTGCCGGAGAAGGTGGAACGAGCGGCGGAGAAGCTTGCCCCTTGTGCCGGACCTGCACTTTACTGCAGCAACCAGACGCTTGTGGACGATGATCTGAAGGAACTGCCGGGAGAGACTGTTCCGGAGCCGGTTCCGGGTTTCGGAAATGCCGTGATCGAGAGTATGTGTACCGGCTGTACGGTACTGATGAACCGGGAACTCCGGGATATTGTGGTGAACAAGGGGATTCCTGCGCATGCAATCTGGCATGACTGGTGGTGCTACATGGTGGCGACCTATCTCGGCACGATGATCTTTGACAAAAACGCGTATATTCTGTACAGGCAGCACGCGGACAATGAGCTCGGCAGCAGTCGTTCCGCATGGCAGATGATCAAAAACAAATGGGATTTTCTGAAGAAAACCAGAGGGTGTCTCGGCGCGCAGCTGAAGGACTTTCAGGCGCGGTTCCGGGGGATCCCGGAAAAGGATGCGCTCGTTGACCTTTTGCTTGCGTCCGAGCATAGTATCGGCGCAAGATGGAAACTGGTTTTCAAAAAGGAAATCTATCGCCAGAAGCCGTTGGATCAGGTGGTGGTGCGCTTTCTTTATCTTTGTAACAAGATGCTTTAAAAAGGATTTTTATGTTATTCTCGTCAATGTTCTTTCTCTGGGTATTTCTGCCGATTGTGCTGATCTTATCCAGGATCATCAAAAAGGGTGGGCAGAATCTTCTGCTCCTGATCGCAAGTCTGGTCTTTTACGCATGGGGCGAGCCTCGCTACATTGTGCTGATGCTCCTTGCGATTGTCTGCAACTGGCTGATCGTGCTTTTGATGGCACGCTTCCCCAAAGCGAAAAAGCTCTTGCTGGTGCTGACCGTGTTTTTCAACGTCGGCATGCTCGGCATCTTCAAATATACGGATTTTGTGATCAATATCATCAACCGCATTGCCAATCAGGAGGTGTTTGCGCCGGCGGAGATTGCGCTGCCGATCGGCATTTCCTTTTTCACGTTCCAGGCGATGAGTTATGTTTTTGATTATTATCGCGGCGAGTATCCGGAAGAGAAAAACATCCTGAATGTCGCGCTTTACATCTCCTTTTTTCCGCAGCTGATCGCGGGTCCCATCGTCAAATATAAAGATATCCGCGCTCAGATTCATGACCGACAGATGACGCCCGAAAAGACAGCGCTCGGCATCCGACGGTTTATCTACGGCCTAGGCAAAAAGGTGCTGATCGCAAATACAATCGCTTACGGCGTTGATCAGATCTACGGATTGCAGCCCATGTATATCACCGGAAAAATGGCGTGGGTCGCGGCGATCGGATACATGCTGCAGATCTATTATGACTTTTCGGGGTATTCCGATATGGCGATCGGACTTTCCAAAATGTTCGGCTTCAGCATCACGGAAAACTTCCGTTACCCTTATGTATCCACTTCCATTCAGGAATTTTGGAGACGCTGGCATATTTCGCTCGGTGCCTGGTTTCGCGAGTATGTCTATATCCCGCTCGGCGGCAATCGCAAAGGGCAGGGGCGCACCTATCTGAACATCCTGATCGTTTTTGCGATCACAGGCCTCTGGCATGGAGCGGACGCTGCGTTCATTGTCTGGGGGCTATGGCACGGAATCCTGCAAGTGATCGAGCGGATCGGATGGGGGAAAGTCCTCCGGAAATGTCCGCCGCTCGGATGGATCTACACGAGTCTGGCCGTCATGATCGGGTGGATCCTGTTTCGCGTTGTGAATGTGGAAATGACGATTGAGATGCTGAAAAGACTCTTCCAGCCATGGCTGTACACTTTAAGTGCCTACTCCATCTGGGAGCTCATCACCCATCGTATGGTGGTTGCGATGATCGTCGGCATCCTCCTGATGGGGCCGCTGCAGATGCTCTTCCAGCGGTTCTTCCAGAAAGCATTCAAATATATCCGCTACGGCTGGCTGGACATGGTATTTTGCGGCGTGGTCTTCTTCCTCTCAATCCTGAGCCTCGCCGCTAACACATACAACCCGTTTATCTACTTCCGGTTTTAATTACAGCCGGAGCATAAGGCGTCAATCCTTTAGAGCAGAACCTTGGAAAACGTCGGTTCTTAATGAGTGTCTTTTACTCATTTAGAACCGCAACGTTTTCCTCAGAGCGAGAGCGTTTCTGCGAGAAAGGATTGACGGCTTATGCGACTACTGAGTAAGGAGAATAGATGAGTACAAAACGTGCCCTTGCATGGAGAATGATGTTTCTTTGTTTTTTGATCGTCCCGACGATTTTGTATGTGGCCGTGAAAGACAAACTCCCTGCGATGGATTATGAAAACAAAGCGAAAATGGGATTTCCGGTGTTCACGGGGGTGAATTATGAAAGCTACCCGAGCAGTCTGACGGTATACTATGACGAGAATCTGCCGTTCCGGAATCAGATGGTGGCGCTCAATAACTATGGGTTGTACAGTATCTTCCGGGATTCCGCGTCGAGCCGTGTGCTGCTGGGAAAGAACAATTTCATGTTCTACAATGATCCGAACGACGGCACGGATGTGATGGATTACAAAGGGTTTGCTTATTTTTCACCGGACCATCTGGCACAGGTGACAAATAACCTGCTGGAGACGGCGCGTATCCTGAATGAAAAGGGATGTGAATTCTGGGTTTTGATCGTGCCTGATAAGGACCACGTTTATAGTGAGAATATGCCGGACTACATCCTCGGCCCGAACTACTCCAGGGCATCGGGCCTGATGCAGTTTTTGTCGGAGAATACGGATTTGAATGTCATCTATCCGTTGCCGGAGCTTCTCGTGCAGAAGGAAGAAAACGAAGACCAGATGCTGTATTATCATTATGATACGCATTGGAACGACCTTGGCGCTTATGTCGGCGTGAAGCAGTTTCTGGACGCCATGGGAATGCCGTCCTCGTCGCTTTGGGAGTTGACCCTGACAGAAAACAACAAATCGGAATATGATCTCGCTGATCTTCTTTGTATCCGTGCGTTTCTCCATGATGATGAAGGATATGATATTGAGGATCCGGAGTGGGAGGAAGCAACCCTTGTGGAAGAATCGGAGTTCGGCACCGTGCGTTACTTTTCGGATAATGAAGCAGCCGACCCGAGAAAAGTGCTCTTCATCCGTGATTCGTTTGGTGAGCAGGCACTCCCCTATTTTGCAAGGCATTTTAAAGAGACGGTCTCCGAGCGTCGTGACCATTCGTTTGTCTTTGCGACGCAGGACGAAATCTTCGAGCGTGAGCAGCCTGATATCTTCGTCATGGAGATTGCTGAGCGCTACCTTGGCTTCTTCCTTTCCTGGAGGTATTTCCAATAAGGACTGCCCCGGCAGCAAGTCGAATAGAGCGCATAAATAAAAGACCATGCCAAAATTGCGGCATGGTCTTTTTTGGAGAAATGTATAATGAAGTTTACTGTGTCATGATCTTCTGGACAGTGTCCATTGCTTCCAGACGCTGGGTTGCTTCCCTTGCCTCTTCGATCGTCTGCTCCTTGGTGTAGGCATTTTCAATCGCATTGAAGTTCTGCAGCGTGCGGTTTGCAACACCGGCTTCGGCTGCCATCTCTTCATTCAGCGCGGAGTTGCTTTCTTTGATCTCCTCTGCACGTTTTTCACGAGATGCAATCTCGCTGTCATAAGAATATTTGCTGATCTCGCCGTCACGATACATCTGGGAAAGCTGCTGGTCACTGATACCGGCGTAGGAATTGATCTTGCGATCCGGAGAGTCTTCCCCGACATCCACACGCACAGGCTCGGAGGCCTCCTGTTTCTCGGGAGCTGCTTTGAGCGCTTCTGCGCGCTTCTCCTGTGCTTCCTGTGCTGCCTTGATCAGCTCCGCGCGTTTCTCTGCGGACTCTTTCAGGCGGTCAAGCGCATTGTTCTCATTTTTATCCTCGGCGCGTCCACGTTCTTCTCTCGCGCGATCATTTGTCTCATCGACCCGGTTGGCCTCGTCTTTGTTGCGATCTGCCGTATCTTTTGCACGATCGATCTGTCCGGCCTGTGCTGCGTCTCCGGTCTCCTTTGCACGCGCATCGGCATCTTCCGTGCGGAAATCATCCTCCGGCGGAACCGTCTTTGCGGCATCCTTGTCACCGCCGGTCACCTTGACGGAAGACTCCTCTGTCAGCTTTTCCACGCCGGTGGGGCTGGCCTGTACGGTATCGCCGTCTTCGGAGACGGATACGACATTCTCCAGCTCTTTCTCCGGGGCGTTCGCACGATCCGCCTGTGTGTTGCGGTCATTCTGCGCCTGATCCGGACGAACCGGTGTCTGGATCGGAGACGGCTGTGTGATGGGAGAATTGCTGAATCCGTTCATGTTTACATCTGCCATAAGAATCCCTTCTTTCCTGAAAATAAGCCATCATGGTTAGGAGCTATGAAACGTCTCGTTTTTCCCTATGATCAAAAATGACGATATAGCTTTAACATAGTATATACGAATTATCTGAAAAAATCCAGTCTTTTTTTGAAAAGTATCGACAAAAGTTTAAAAATTAAATATGCTTTTAATCAGATTGCGGAATGGGGGCAGAATCGCTATACTGATAAAAGAGTGTGCACGTTGGCAGAAGCCTTTCGATTGCGCACGAGGAGAGGGCATGGCAAAGGTTGACTTATCCATCGTGGTGCCGGTTTATAACGAGGAGCCGGTGATCGTCATTTTTTATCTGGCGGTGGAGCAATGTAAAACACAGATCGGTGCTGGGGAAAAAGAACCGATTTCCATAGAATATCTGTTTGTCGACGATGGGTCGACGGACGGGACGCTTGCTAAGCTGCAGGAGTTGTCCGATCATGACCCTCATGTGCACTATCTTTCCTTTTCCAGAAATTTCGGCAAAGAAGCGGCAATCTACGCGGGACTTTCCCATGCGAAGGGTAAGTATACGGCTGTGATGGACGTGGATCTGCAGGATCCGCCGGAGCTTTTGCCCAAGATGTACGCCCTCCTTTCTTCCGACGAATGCGATATCGTCTGCAGCCGCAGGGTGTCGAGAAAAGGCGAGCCGAAGATCCGCTCTTTTTGTGCTCGGAGATTTTACAGCATGATGCGGCGGATGAGTTCCGCGGATGTGGCGGACGGTGCCAGAGATTATCAGATGATGAACAGGAAGGTGAAAAAAGCGATCCTTTCTGTCGGAGAATACAATCGTTTTTACAAAGGCATTTCCGGATGGGTCGGTTTCCGGCGGAAGTGGCTGGAATTTGAAAACCGCGAACGTGTGGCGGGAGAGACGAAGTGGACTTTCGGGAAGCTGTTCTGGTATGCGATGGAAGGGATGTTTTCGTTTACGACGATGCCGCTTGTCATTGCATCGGTGATCGGATCCGTATTCTGCGGCGTGGCGTTTTTTCTGATCCTGTTTATCATCGCAAAAACCTTGATCTTCGGAGATCCGACCTCAGGCTGGCCCTCCATGGTCTGCCTGATCATGATGGTTTCCGGGGTGCAGCTCCTGTGCATCGGGATCCTTGGGCAGTATCTGGCGAAGACATATCTGGAGACGAAGCGGCGACCGCTTTACCTGATCCGCGAGAAAAAAACACGCGGGAGAAAAAGGAAGTGTAATGCTTTGTCAGCAGAGAAACAGCCTGCGCCAGGAAAAACGAGATCAGATATACCCCAATCAGAAAACACCATTGCTGCGGAACCGTGAAGTTCGTTCCGATCGTCGCGGTGAGATAACCGGAGATCGAAAAGATCAGATGGTGATGGACGAGGAAGAGCTCGTACGAAAGCCCGGATGTATAAAGGAAAAAGGCGCGCAGCGGTTTGAGCTTGAGCACAAAAGGTGCGATCATATCCAGGAAGACAAAGAAGAACACGCCGGCAAGCGTCGTGGACTGCACCGCAAAAAGCACCGGAAACGGAAACAGGAAGAAAAACAGCGCCAATCCGAGGGAGAGGAGTCCGATCCATTTTCGTTTCTGCAGGGCGTCGCGGCATCTGAGATATAAAAATCCGCACCAGAAAGAAAAGATATAAGTCAAAAAGGTTTCTTTGTACATCAGGAAAAATACCGCAAAGATCCCGATCGTCGCGATCCAGAAAAGGCGGCGATAGAGGAACAGCAAGAGCGGATACAGGACATAAAGGATGATGATAACGCCGAGGAACCACTCGCCGATCAGATAGTAATCATGTTGGAGTCCCAGATACTGTGCATAGCCGTCTTCTCCGATCACGGATAACAGGATCAAATACGGCTGACCGCCCCAGGTGATGACGCCGTTTTTGATAGCCGTGGAGACAAAGCACACGATCCAGACGAGATAAAACGCGGGAAAGATGCTCTTCCAGCGTTTCCAGTAAAAGGATTTCAGATCTTTTTTCTGAAGCTCCGGATAATTATGCAGAAGCGATGCGGCGGACAACATAAAGAAAAGCGCCACGACCGAAAAATGTCCCCAATCTCCGTTCGGACCGAGAGAGGACAGCGGAAAATGATCCCAGCCGGGAATGATCTCGAACTGACGGATCACATGATAGAGAATGATAAGTAACGCGGAAACCGCGCGAATAAAGTCAAATCCTAAGATACGTTCTTTTTTCATAGGATTCATCATAGAAAACTTTTTATAAAAAAGCAAGGAGAAGTTCCGCATATGGAATCAAAAGGAAAACCGAAAAAGAAACCGTTGAACATGATCATTCCGCTTGCCATTCTGGGAGCGCTTCTGGCAGCAGTGCTGATCAGCGTGGGGATTGCAAAGCATGCGTCCAAAACAACGCAGCTCCTGGCGGAAGAGAATGCTGCGCTCCGGACGGAAGCGGAGGATGCGAAGGCGGCGCTGCTTGCCGCACAGACACCGGAGGCGGATTCGACGTTTGATTATCTTGCGATCGGCAACTCCATCACGCAGCACCCTGTGATCGATGACCTGTGGTGGGGCGAATGGGGAATGGCGGCGTCCGATGCGGATCACGACTATTACCATCTGGTCTGCAAAGGAATTGAGGAAAAGTATCCTGATGCGAATGAACAGGTATTGAATTTCCGGATCTGGGAGGAACCGCCTTACAACCGGGATGATATGTTAAAATATCTGAAGGGTTATGTCACGGAAGATCTCGACTACATCACGGTGATGCTCGGCGACAATTATGACCGGAACGAGGATGAAGAGGATGAGGCTTACCGGCAGAGAGCAGAGGCGGATTACGGAGATCTGATCCGGAGGTTAAAGGAGATGGCGCCCAACGCGAAGATCGTGCTGATCGGATGCTTCTGGGACAACGTCGTGCTGGACAGTGCGATCATGCATGCCTGTGAAAAAGCGGAATGCCCGTTTATCAGTCTCTTTGAGATCCAGGATGACGAGTACCGGGAAGGCAACTGGGAAACCGTAGAAGGAAGCGATGAAACGGATCATCTCGTGCTCGGGACCGGTGCGGCAGAGCACCCGAATGACAAAGGGATGGCATACATCGCAGAGAAGGTGCTGGATCAGCTGCCATAAAAGTGAGACCAAATGGATAGTTTTTTAAATCAAGATATAACAGAATGGATTGAACAGCGCCAACTTACAGCAGAGGATGAGCTGAAGATGGTGGCTGATGTGCGGCTGTTTGCGAGCGACTGGGAGATCAAGGATTTTTCCGGCATTGCGGATAAGGATTCCTACAATCCTTTGTATGCTGGGCAGAGTGAGCGCGTGAAAGCGCTGAAGACCAAGCCCTACTGGAAGTTCATCAATCCGATCTACCGGCTCTATGCCAACGTGAAAGTGCGCAGTATCCTCTTTTTCCGTATGGATAAAAAGACGGCCTTTGTGAAGTTAAAGAACAAGATCGCCGTGAAATGGAAGAACAGGAAAACCGTCATCATGCGGAGAAACCGCCGGTTTTTGAAGGGGATCGAGCTCTTTGCAGAAGAACGGAAAGAGCAGGAACAGACGGTCTTTTCCAAGGACATCAAAATCTCCGTGATCGTGCCGCTCTATAACACGCCGGAGCGTTTTCTGCGCGACATGATCGAGTCCGTTCAGGCGCAGACCTTTGCGAACTGGGAGCTGTGTCTTGGCGACGGGAGTGACGAGGCGCACCCCGACGTGGAGTGGATCGCCTGGGAATATGGCGCGAAGGATAAGCGGATCGTTTACCGCAGACTGGAAAAGAATGAAGGGATCTCCGGCAACACGAATGCCTGCCTTGCTTTTGCAACCGGCAACTACGTGGCGCTGATGGACCACGATGACATGCTGCATCCTTCTGCTCTGTTTAAGTGCGCGACGGAGATCGAGAAAAACAATGCGGAGTTTGTCTATACCGATGAGATGACGTTCCAGCGGGATTCGATCAAGAAGATCGTGACGCTTCATTTTAAACCGGCTTACTCCCCGCAGAATCTGAACGGTGTGAATTACATTACGCATCTGATCGTCTTTAAGAAATCCCTGCTCGATCAGAACGGGGTTTATAATGACGCTTATGACGGGAGTCAGGACCATGACATGATCCTGCGCCTGACGACGGCGGCGGCGAAGGTTTCTCATGTGCCGGAGATCCTGTATTTCTGGCGTGTGCATCCGGAGTCGGTATCTGCGGACATCAGCGCGAAGCCCTATGCGATCGATGCAGGCCGCAGAGCAGTCCATGACAACGAAGCCCGGCTTGGGAGAGAGGCAGAGATCCATTCCTCCTGCATCTGCGCGACGCATTACAGATTGGAGTACGTCCTTCCGGAGGAGCCGGAGATTTCGATCGTTGTCATGCATTTCAACGCAGCGAAGCCTTTGGCGAGATTTCTTTCCTCGTTGGACAAGCGTACGAAATACCGGCATTTTAAGGTTGTGATCGCAGACTGCGGCAGTACGGAAACAGAAGCGTCCGATTTCTTGTCTCTCCTTTCGAAGAACGGGATTACGGTGGTGAAGAAAGAGAAAGAAGAGAATCTGCCGCAGTTTTTGAACCGCATCGTGCAGGATCTGCCGACGCCGTATGTGACGTTTTTGGATGCGGCAACCGAGATCATGGATGAGCTTTGGCTTTCCCGTCTCGTGCAGTATGAGATGCAGCCGGACATCGGTCTGACGGGTTCGCGTCTCACGGATGCTTACGGGATGGTGGAAGAGGCGGGCTATATCATCGGCCTCGGCGAGGACGGGATCGCGCTTCCGATCGAGCATAAGAATAATTACAGCGCACCTGGCTACATGGGACGGATGTACTATGCCCACAATGTCAGCGCCCTTTCGCTTTTTGGAGCGATGGTCTCCAAAGAAAAATGGGAGACGGTCGGCGGTCTTTGTGAGGCGCTGACGGATCCGGCGTATCTTGGGATCGATCTGTCCCTGCGGTTCCGCGCAAAGGGGATGCAGGTCGTGCTGAATCCCTATGTGATCCAGACGATCACAAAGCAGCCGCTGGAAGGAATGTTCCCGGAGAATACTTCCCAGCTCCGGTTGGAGCGGGATCAGAGCTTTATGAAGAAAAACTGGGGTGAAGTTCTTGCTGCGGGCGATCCGTACTATAACCCGCATCTGAACCACGACGGCAGCTTCACCTTTGAGATGTAGTGGCAAAAAGGAGTCATGAAGGAAACAGGGCATGAATGATTTCGATACTGTCAATATGAATAAGCTGCAGAAAGCGAGATACTATCTCCGCGAGTACGGCTGGGAGTATACCAAGAACCGCGCTTTGAAAAAGCTCGGGATCAAGGTGCCGGAGGAGAGCGAATATAAGAATTGGCTGCGGAAACGGATGGCGGGTCCGACGGAGCTGGAAGCGCAGAAAAGTGAAACGTTTCCTTTTTATCCGACGATCGATGTCGTGATCGACGGGACGAAGGGCCTTTTGGCGGGAAGCGATGCAAAGTCCATGACGTTGGAAGGCAATACCAAGGATCTTTTGCGCACGATCAAAAAACAGTCCTACCCTGCGATCGGGGCGATCCGGGAGTTAAAAAAGGGCGACGGCGCCTCTGTAGAGGCGGAACTCAGGAAGTGCAAGGGAGAAGTGATCGTCTTTGCGCAGGCGGATACGATCCTTTCGCCGGAGCTTTTTTATGAATACGTGAAAGCCTTCAATGAGCATCCCGAAGCGCAGATGATCTATACGGATGAGGACTGCGGCACGGCGGACGGAAAGGTGCGGATGCGCCCTTACTTCAAACCCGACATCTCACCGGAGCTCCTTGCTTCTTTCCAATACATCGGGCCGGTGTTTGCGGTAAAAAAGGAACTTTGTGAGCGGGTTACGGAAGGAGATCTGCCGGAGGACCTCGAGATCCTCGGAAACGGGTGGTATGAAGGCGTGCTGTTCCTCACGGAATACCTGCAGGCGCAGGAAGAGAAGATCAAGACGCCGGATGACATCGGGACGGTTCATCCCCGGAGTGTCTGTCACATCGCAAAACCACTCGTGACACATGTGACAGGCAAAGATTTCACGGGCTTTTATCGGCTGCTGTCCGCGGACCGGAGTGACTATATCAAAAAGCACTTAAGCCGTACAGGCAGAGAAGGGACAGTGGAGATGTCTGATGTGCCGGGCTTTTTCCATGTACGCTATCAGGTGCCGGATCCCAAACCGCTGGTTTCCGTCCTGATCCCGAATAAGGATCACATCGACGATCTAAAGCGGTGTCTTACCTCTTTCCTCGAGACGAATGACTACCCGTCGTATGAGTTTGTCATTGTGGAAAACAACAGCACCGAGCCGGAGACCTTCGCGTGGTACGAAAAGACGATAGATGCTTCGTTTGATGCTGCAACTCCTATGGAGGGGCAGATAAAGGACAAGGCGGGACGTTCTCATCGGATCGTGATCGCGACCTATCAGGGAGGGTTTCAATTTTCCGCGATCAACAACCTCGGCGCAAAATATGCAAAGGGAGAGCTGTTGCTCCTCCTCAACAACGACACGCAGATCCGGACAAAAGAGACGATCGGAGAACTTGTCGCAAGCGCGTTGCAGCCTGGTTTCGGCGCGAGCGGCGCGATGCTCTACTATGATGACGGGACGATCCAGCATGGCGGCGTGATTTATAAGATCGGCGGCTTTGCGGCAAATGCGCTCTGGAGTCTGACCGACCGTGACGAACGATATTTTCCGTATTCCGTGACGGCTCATGAGATGAGCGGCTGTACGGCAGCCTGCCTCATGCTGCGGCGCGCGGCTTTTGATGCTGCAGGCGGCTTTGATGAGGAGCTGGCGGTGGCATTAAACGACGTGGATCTTTGTCTCAAGGTACGGCAGGCGGGTTATAAGATCCTCTTCAATCCCTATGCGAAACTGTACCATTATGAATCCAAGTCCAGAGGGTCGGAAGAGGAAACGAAGGAAAAACAGGATCGCTTCAACCGGGAGATTTCCTATTTCCAAGGGAAATGGCAGGAAGAGATCGATCGGGGAGATCCATATTATAATGTGAACCAGACCCTGCACTATGCGAATTATTCGCTCGAGCTCGCAGAGGACAACCGGGGGAGATATCACTGTTGAGCAGCAAGGCGTTATGGAAGAAATACATCGAGATTCCGGAAGGGCATCGCAGCATTTTTGATTTTTTGCGTGTGATCTCCTGCATCGGCATCATCGGATTGCACGTGACCGGCGACCGGACGGAGCCGCTGGGGCTCTTTATGGAAGCGGTGTTCCGCATTTCGCTCCCCATGTTTTTCCTCCTGAGCGGGGTGTTGATCCTGACCTCCAAGAAGGAGATGAAGATCGGTGCGTTTTACTTAAACCGCTTTGAAAAGATCGGGATTCCGATCATCGTGTATCTTTTGTATTATACCTGCTGGATCATTCAGGGACATCCGATCCTGGAGCTCCCGACGGTGCAGAGTGCATCGACGTTTATCGGTCTGATCCCCTCTGCGATTTCCTGGAACCTGAACGGACCGCTGTATTTTCATATGTGGTTTCTCTATGAGATCATCGGGATTTACCTCGTGATGCCGTTCCTAAAAAAAGGACTGAACGCCATGAGTGACGGGTATCTCAAGGCTCTGGCAGTTGTGATCCTGATTATGATGTGCTGCACGGATTATCTGACGGCGTTCGGACAGGGCTTTGCGATCACCAATTACTTTGCATTCTGGATTATCTATCCGATCTTTGGATACATCCTGATGCAGGAGTTTAGTAAACGTCATTATCGCGGGATTGCCATCGTCGGCGCGATCTTTTTCACAGGTGCGTTTCTGGCAAAAGTATTTTTCCCGGGCTTTACGGGGAGGGTCGCCAATTACTACGACCTCGCGCCGCATATGATCTTGACGGTCTGTGGCGCATTTGCACTGGTGATGCTGCTGGAGAAACCCTTGACACACTTCCGCTGGTGGAATGTGCTGATGAAGCGGCTTTCCCGTTACACGTTCGGGATCTACCTGATCCACGGATACATCATCAGCTGGTGGAGAGTGGCGCAGGGCACAAATAACGGCACGGTCCTCGGGACGATACGCTCGGTCACCGGCGTGTTCTTTTTATCGCTCCTGTTCACGCTGGTATTCGATAACTTAATCACGTTTCCGTTGGAGAAATTATTTCATTTCTTAACGCATAGAAAAAAAGAGACACAAACAGAGTAAGGAGAGTGAAGACTATGGAAAACATCATCATCGTGGATCCTTTTTCTACCGGGGTCAATTTTTTTGAGGACATTCTGCAGCGCGGATTCCATCCCGTGGCGATCTGGACAAAGCGGAGCGAGATGCTCTTTGAAGTGATGGAGGAGGTACGTGCACCGATCGAGCACCGCTACAAGAGCGTTGCGGATTTCTATGTGGAATGCGAGACCTATGAAAAAACCCTTGCGATGGTGCGGGATCTGAAACCGAAATTCATCCTGCCCGGCGCGGATCTCGGGATCGAGCTCTCCACGCATCTGGCGGATGACCTGGGGCTGCCGGGGAATCCGTATGAGCGGATTCCGCAGTACACGAACAAATTCCTGATGCACCAGACCCTGATCGACCACGGCGTACGCGGCATCCGTGGCAAGATCGTCCACAACCTGGATGAGACGCTGGAATATTACCGTTCCCAGGGATTTACAGGATGCGTGCTGAAGCCGTACCGCGGCGCCAGTTCCGTGGACGTGCGGATCTGCGACAGCGAAGAGGAGTTGAAAGCGGCATACGAGGAGGTCTTCGCGAGCGGCAATTACATGGGCGGCGAAGAGGAAGGGATGCTCCTGCAGGAATGCATTGTCGGTACAGAGTATATCGTCAACACGGTTTCCTATGCCGGGAAGCATAAACTTTCCGCGATGTGGAAGCATTCCAAGAAAAAGGTGGAAGGCGGCGGCATGGTCTATAATTATACCGAGACCTTAAGCCGGCCGGAGACCGGTTCCACAGCACTTGTGAATTATGCGTTCGCCGTGCTGAACGCGCTCGGTGTGGAATACGGCAACGTCCACAGCGAGTTTATGATCGATAAAAACGGCCCTGTCCTGATCGAAGTGAACTGCCGCCCGATGGGCAGCAACATGTCGGCGGAGTTTTTGGATCAGATCTGGGGACATCATGAAACGGATCTTTGTCTCGATGCTTACCTGCATCCGGAGGCGTTCCTCGCACATGTCAACGATCCGTTCCGTCCGCTTGCAAAAGGCTTGAAAAAGCACTTGATCACTGCGAAGGAACAGGAAGTCATTTCTTCCCCGGCCCTGACGCTTATCCGCCGGCAGAAGAGTTTTTGCAAGGCAAGTCTCGGGAAAGCCGTCGGAGAACGCCTTGCCAGAACTGTCGATCTGGATACGGCAGCGGGCATCGTCTACCTTGTCAATAAGGATGAAGCGCAGCTCTACCGCGACCGGAACTTCCTTGAGCGTGCAGAGGAGATGGCGTTCCCGATGCTCTTCTCCGAAAAGAGAAAAGACGCTTCCGAGAAGCCGGAGACACTTGCCACGGTGGAAGAAGTGATGGACGCGTTGAAACCGGTGGGCTCGGTACTGCTCCTTTCCAATGAAACCGACAGCCTCCCGGGCGTTACGGTCGTCGACGCGGACCAGGTGACGAAATTGCAGGGCGGCTATCAGACCGGCATTCTGGATCTCGCGTTCAAAGAGAATGAGGACTACGAAGAGATGGCAGAAGCCTTTTATGCGCTTGCCGATCAGGTCCGTGAAGACGGTCTGCTCGTGGTCCCGGAGCGGACATATTGGCATTTTTCGAGCGGGATGGAGTCCTTTGAGATCCTCTGCGAAGCGGTGGGCTTTTTGATCGAAGCGCCGAACGTCGACACGGGGAAAGTGTTCCTTGCGAGAAAGCGCGGATAAGGAAGAAGGCCAGCCTTGTTTTTCGCGAGGCGTTGTGTTATAATTCCAGATATCTGAAAACAATGGGGGTAGCGTGATGACACCTGAAGGTTTTTTAATCGTATTCTTTGCATTGATCCTGCTGGTCGTGATAGCGGCGGTAGCGGCTGTCGTGGCGATCATTTCGGGCGCAACGACTGCGATCCTGGATGAAGAGGATACGGAAGCAGAGGAAGAGGGCACGCTCTAACCGGTGTTCATGAAAGATCAATGCCCTTTATGCCGTTTGGCATAGGGGGCTTTTCTTTTGTAAAGATGACAGAAAAAAGAGGATTGGAAGATGAAAGAACTCGCAAAAACCTATGATCCGAAAGGAATTGAGGATCGCTTATATGCAAAATGGGAGGAGAACGGCTACTTCAAACCCGATCAGGACAAGAGCAAGAAACCGTTCACGATCGTGATGCCGCCTCCGAATATCACGGGGCAGCTGCACATGGGCCATGCCCTGGACAATACCCTGCAGGATATCCTGATCCGCTATAAACGGATGAAGGGGTACCGGACCCTTTGGCAGCCCGGCACGGACCATGCGGCGATCTCGACTGAGGTCAAGGTCATCGAGTCGCTCAAAGAGAAAGGGATCGAAAAAGATTCCCTCGGCCGCGAAGGCTTTTTGGAGAAATGCTGGGAGTGGAAAGCAGAGTATGGTTCCCGCATCATCAAGCAGCTGAAAAAGATGGGGTCTTCCGCGGACTGGAGCAGAGAGCGCTTTACGATGGACAAAGGCTGCTCTGACGCGGTGCTTACGGTTTTCTGCAAGCTGTATGAGGAGAAAAAGATCTACAAAGGCTCCCGCATCATCAACTGGTGTCCGGTCTGCCGCACGAGTATCTCCGATGCGGAAGTGGAATACGAGGAGCAGGAAGGCTTTTTCTGGCACATCAATTATCCAGTGGTCGGTGAAGAAGGACGGTTTGTCGAGATTGCGACAACGCGGCCGGAGACACTGTTCGGCGATACCGCTGTGGCGGTAAACCCGGAGGATGACCGCTATAAAGACATCGTCGGGAAGACGTTAAAACTTCCCTGCACAGACCGTGAGATCCCGGTCATTGCGGACTCCTATGTGGATCCGGAGTTTGGGACCGGGTGTGTAAAGATCACGCCGGCGCATGACCCGAACGACTTCGAGGTCGGTAAGCGCCACAACTTAGAAGAACTCGTGGTCATCAACGACGATGCAACGATGAATGAAAACGCCGGTAAATATGCGGGGATGGACCGCTATGAGTGCCGTAAAGCTCTGCTTGAGGATCTGAAAGAGCAGGGTTTGCTGGTGAAGACCGTGCCCCATACGCATAACGTCGGGACGCACGACCGCTGCGGGACAACCGTGGAGCCGATGGTGAAGGCGCAGTGGTTCGTGAAGATGGACGAGCTGATCAAGCCGGCGGCGGAGGGTGTGCGAAACGGCGAAGTGACGCTCCTCCCGAAGCGGATGGAAAAGACCTACTTCAACTGGACGGATAATATCAGAGATTGGTGCATCAGCCGTCAGCTCTGGTGGGGACACCGGATTCCAGCTTATTACTGCGATGACTGCGGTGAGATCGTGGTCGCAAAGAGTGAGCCGACCGTTTGTCCGAAGTGTGGCGGCACGCATTTTACGCAGGACCCGGATACGCTGGACACCTGGTTCTCTTCGGCGTTGTGGCCGTTTTCCACGATGGGGTGGCCCGAGGATACGGACGACCTTAAGACGTTTTATCCCAATGATGTGCTCGTGACGGGGTATGACATCATTTTCTTCTGGGTCATCCGCATGATCTTCTCCGGATATGAGCATATGGGGAAAGCACCGTTCCATACGGTACTGTTCCACGGGCTCGTGCGGGACGATCAGGGCCGCAAGATGAGTAAATCCCTCGGCAACGGCATCGATCCGCTCGAGGTCATCGACAAGTATGGTGCGGATGCGCTGCGTCTCACGCTCGTGACCGGTAACGCCCCGGGCAACGATATGCGTTTTTACTGGGAAAAAGTGGAAGCATCCCGAAATTTTGCCAACAAAGTCTGGAACGCTTCCCGTTTTATCATGATGAACCTCGGAGACGAGGCAGTGACAGAGCCTGCGACGGCAGATCTCCGGCCGGCGGACAAGTGGATTCTGTCGCTTGTCAATACGTTGACCAAAGAGATGACCGTCAACATGGAGAAGTTCGAACTCGGTGTGGCGGTACAGAAAGTATACGATTTTATATGGGAGGAGTTCTGCGACTGGTACATTGAGATCGCAAAGACCCGTACTGCGCCGGATCAAAAAGCAGCAGACCCGGCATCGGCAAATGCGGCACTGTGGACGTTAAAGACCGTGCTGACGCAGGCATTGAAATTGCTGCATCCGTTTATGCCGTTCATCACGGAGGAGATCTACTGCACGCTGAACCCGGAGGAGCCCTCGATCATGATCGCAACTTTTCCGGAGTATCGCGAGGATTGGAACTTTGCAGAGGACGAGAAGATCTTATCCTATGCAAAGGAACTCGTGAAAGCGGTCCGCGTGCTCCGCAATGAGCGCAACGTCCCGCCGCAGAAACGTTCCCACATGATCGTCGTGGCGGAAAAAGAAGATGTGCGAAGAGCTTTTGAGCAGGGGAAAGAGGCGTATCTGCGCCTGGCCTTTGCATCGGATGTGGAGATCAAAGGAGAGACCGCCGGGATTCCGGAGGATGCGGTTTCTGTGGTCATCCGTGATGCGGTGCTCTACATTCCGATGAAAGAGCTCGTGGATGAAAAGAAAGAGATCGAGCGTCTGCAGAAAGAAAAGGAACGCCTGACGAAAGAGCTCGCGCGCTCCAACGGCATGCTGAACAACGAGAAGTTCCTGTCCAAAGCACCGGCGGAGAAGATCGCGGAGGAAAAGGCGAAGCTGTCACAGTATGAAGAGATGATGGCAAAGGTGGAGGAGCAGCTGAAGAAGCTCACCTGACATGAAGGCATACGAAGAAGCAGTCGGATATATCGAGCAGATTCCGAAGTTTTCAAAAAAAAGAGATCTGAAGGATACACGGGAACTGATGAAGCGCTTATCTGATCCGCAGGAGCGCTTTGCATGCATACATGTCGCGGGCACGAACGGCAAAGGTTCGGTCTGCGCCATGTTATCCCGTGCCTTGACGGACGTGGGGGTGAAGACCGGACGGTTTACATCCCCTCATCTTTGTGAACTCATCGAGCGGATTGCGGTCAATGAAGAGGTGATCTCCAAAGAGCAGTTTCTCACTGCTTTTCAAATGGTATCCACAGCTGCGAAAGAAATGGAGTCGGAGGGATATGCCCCTCCGTCTTATTTTGAGGTTTTGTTTGCGATCGGTATGGTCATTTTTGCAGAGGAAAAGGTGGACTATGCGCTCATAGAGACCGGTCTTGGCGGGCGGCTTGATACGACAAATATCATCGAAGACCCTGCGCTTGTCATTATCACTTCCATCGGCATGGATCACATGAAATATCTCGGAAACGATATCGCATCCATCGCGAGGGAAAAAGCGGGGATCATCAAGGAAGGCTGCGGGGTGGTATTTGACGGTTCTAACGAGATCGCACGTCGTGAGATCATCGATCGCTGCAGGGAAGTCGGCGCGGCTTATTACGAAATAGGTGAACAAACCGTGAAAGATACGCGGATTCGGGGAAATGCGGTTGATTTTTCCTGCAAATCCTTATATGATGATACTGTTATGATCACACTGCCTTTTCCTGCGATTTATCAGGCGAGGAACGGCGCAGTGGCGTTTCGCGCAGCGGAGCTTTTGAAGCCGCTCGGCGTGGAAAAGAGAGCGCAGATCCTGAAGAGCTTTGCGAAGACCGTCTGGCCCGGCAGGATGCAGGAGATCGAAGAAGGAGTGATCCTTGACGGAGCGCACAACGCGGACGGGATCGAAGCGTTTGTAAAAACCGTGCAGGCGGTGGGCGGAAATAACCCGGTGCTTTTGTTTTCGCAGATGGCGGACAAGGATCTTTTATCCTCTGCCCAAAAGCTGGCGGAGATTCCGTGGAAGAAGCTGATCCTGACAGGGATTCCGGGAAGCAAGACGCATACCGTGGACGAGATGCGGCGAGCCCTTGAGGAAGCAGGCGTGCCCGGAAACCGGATCGTGATCGAAGAAGAGATCCAAAAAGCCTATCGGATTTTGAAGGAAAACAGAGAAGCGGACGGCGTTGCCTTTTGTGCCGGCTCGCTCTATCTGATCGGAGAACTTTTGAATATGCAAAAGAAACCGGATAAGGAGGGAGATCAATGATCGACTTTGAAGAAGAATTGAAAAATTATGAACCGAGTCTGGAGATCGAAGAGGCTGTCGATAATATCTACAGTCATGATCTGACAGATCTGACGGATATTTTCAGGGAAATGTTAGAGGAAAGCAGAAGGGCTTGAGACTATGATCTGTGTCTATTGCGGAGGGGAGTTAAAGCCCAAGGGCGATCGCTGTCCCGGCTGCGGCAGAAATGTACGGATGATCAAAAAGCTGATCGCGACCTCTAACGCGCTTTATAACGAAGGCCTGAAGAGGGCGCTGATCCGGGATCTGTCCGGCGCTGCGGATGTGCTCCGTACCAGTTTAAAACTATATAAGCTAAACATTCCGGCGAGAAACCTTCTGGGACTCGTCTATTTTGAGATGGGAGAAGGCGTGCGCGCGATGAGCGAGTGGGTCATCAGCAAGAATTTTCTCCCGGAGGACAATCCGGCAGGCAGATATCTCAATGAGATTCAGAACAGTCCTGCCCAGCTGGAAGTGATCAATCAGACCACTAAAAAGTATAATCAGGCGCTTCTTTACTGTCGTCAGGACAGCAGTGATCTGGCAGTGATCCAGTTGAAAAAAGTGTTGTCGGTGAACCCGAAGATGGTCCGGGCTCATCAGCTGTTGGCTTTGCTCTATATCCAGGAACAGCGGTATGATCAGGCCAAAAAGACGCTTCGGAACGCGCTGAAACTGGACGGCAGCAATGTCACGACGCTCCGGTATCTGAAGGAATGCAATCTTGCCCTGAAACATGAGCCGGATCGCAAAAAGAAGGAAAAGCAGAATAGGGAGCTCATCAGTTATGCCAGTGGAAATGATACCATCATCCAGCCGGTGAAACTGCGGGACAATACGGCGTTGACGACCGTATTGAACATCCTGATCGGTGTCGGGATCGGTGTGCTGATCACATGGTTTCTCGTGGTGCCGGGCGTTAAGACGTCGGTACGCAATGAGATGAATGTCCAGGTCACGGCGGCAAATGAGACTATTGCGGATAAGGAACAGACCATCCTTTCCCTGCAGAACCAGGTGGATCAGATGGAGTCACAGATCGAAGCGGCGAAGCTCGGAGAAGAAGAATCCGATACACGTCTGACCAGCTATCAGCAGCTTTTGAACGCGTATGTGGCTTATGCCAATGAGGACGTGGATGCGGCGGGTGTCGCGCTCGCTTCCGTCAATGCGGATTATCTGGATACTTCCGCGCAGGATGCGTATGAGACGATCAATACGCAGGTGAACGAACAGTACATGGATGCAGCGTACCATGCGGGAGATGCTGCTTATAATGAAGGCCGGTATGATGATGCCATCCAGGAATTCTTAAAGATCATGGTACTCGATGAGACCTATCATTCCGGTGATGCGCTTTATTCTCTGGCACAGGCATACAGCAAAAACGGGGACGATCAGAACGCGGCGACCTATTACCGCAAGATCGCAACCCTCTATCCGGATACACAACGCGCGCGGACAGCGGAGCGCTTCCTTGCGGAGTACGCAGACACCGCAGAGGATCAGGAAGCGGAGGATACAACTGCTGAGACAGCGCCGGCGGAGTAAGGGATCGTATTTATGAATTACGGGAAATCAGGAATCAGTAAACAAAAGAAAAAGCTGACGAGCAAAGGCACGATGATCAATCGAAAAGTCGGCGTGCTCGTCGGGAAAGTGGCAATGGTGGCTTTGGCGGCGCTTGTGATCGTCGGTGGTTGTATGGCTTACGGCATGATCCGCGGCGTTCTGGATGCGGCGCCGGACATTGATGAGATCGATGCCACCCCGACCGGATATCTGACCACGGTACTTGACAATCAGGGAAATGTGACGGCAACCCTCGTGGCTTCCGGCGCGAACCGTGTCTATGTGACGCTGGATGAGATTCCGGAGGATCTGCAGCATGCATTTGTCGCGATCGAGGACGAGCGGTTTTACGAGCACAACGGGATTGACTTGAAGGGTATCGCAAGAGCCGGTGTGACGGCGATCCGAAACAAGGATTTTTCGCAGGGCGCGTCCACGATCACCCAGCAGCTTTTGAAAAACAACGTGTTTACGGGATGGACGTCCGAGAGCTCCATGGCGGAAAAACTGGAGCGGAAGATCCAGGAGCAGTACCTCGCGGTCCAGTTGGAGAAAAAACAGGACAAAGATTGGATTCTCGAAAACTACCTGAACACGATCAACCTCGGGCAGAACAGCCTTGGCGTCCAGGCAGCGGCGGAGCGTTACTTTAATAAAGATGTTTCCAACCTGAACCTGGCCGAATGTGCCGTTATCGCGGCGATCACGCAGAACCCGTCCAAGTATAATCCGGTGAGCCACCCGGAGGACAACAAAAAGCGTGCGACCGAAGTGCTGAGGAAAATGCTGGAGCAGGGCTACATCAAGCAGGCGGATTATGAAGCCGCGCTGGCGGATGATGTTTATGACAGGATTCAGATCGTCAATGCGGAAAATTCAAGTTCGGACATCACGTCTTATTTTGTGGATGCACTGACGGATCAGGTCATTGATGACCTGATGGGGATCAAAGGCTATACGGAGTCCGAAGCATACAAAGCGCTTTATCAGGGCGGTCTGACCATTTATTCTACGCAGGATCCGGCCATCCAGGAGATCTGCGATTCGGAAGTCAATAACCTCGATAACTACGGGAGTTCCCCGTACAAGGTTTCGTTTTCCTACCGTCTGACGGTGGTGCATTCCGATGACTCCTACAGCAATTACAGCGAGCAGACGATGCGTTCGTACTATTCCTCAGGCGCGTCTGTGTATTCTCTGAACTTTGACAGTGAGGAAGAGGCGCAGGCGGCGATCGACGGATACCGGGAGGCGGTATTGCAGCCGGGTGACGAGATCGTCGGGGAGTCCGTGACCTTTACCGTACAGCCGCAGGCATCCATGACCGTGATCGAGCAGAGTACGGGTGAGGTGAAAGCGCTGGTCGGCGGACGTGGTGACAAATCCGCCAGCAAGACGCTAAACCGCGCTACGGGTACGACCAGACAGCCCGGATCGACTTTCAAGATCCTGGCATCCTATGCGCCGGCGCTCGATACCGGGGAGTTCACGCTGGCTTCGGTGCAGGATGATGCGCCGTTCAATTACAGCAATATCGCAAAGTCTCCGGTCAACAACTACGACCATACCTATCGAGGCTATACGACGGTGCGTGAAGCGATCATCCGCTCCATCAACATCGTGGCGGTCAAGACGTTGACGGATATCGGCACGACGACAGGCTATGATAAACTGCTGGACTTCGGGTTCACGACACTTGTAGAGCAGGATAATTCGCAGGCATTGGCGCTCGGCGGTATCACAAACGGTGTGAAAAATCTCGAACTGACGGCAGCTTATGCGACGATCGCAAATGGCGGCGTGTACATCAAGCCGCGGTTCTATACACAGATTTTAGATCATCAGGGAAATGTCCTGATCGACAACACCGCACAGACAAGAGAGGTGCTGCAGCCCACGACCGCGTGGCTTCTGACCGATGCCATGAAAGACGTTATGACGGCATCCGGCGGTACCGGTGCGCCGGCGTATTTCGGAGATTCCATGACGCAGGCCGGAAAATCCGGTACGACCTCTGATAACCGTGACGCGCTCTGGGCAGGCTTTACGCCGTATTACACCTGTGTGGTTTGGGGCGGTTATGACGACAACTCCACCCTTTCCTATACCACGTATCCGAAACTTCTTTGGAAAGCCGTGATGTCGCGGATCCATGAGGGATTGCCGAATCAGGACTTTGTACAGCCGCCCGGTATCGTGACGGCGGTGACGTGCAAGAAGTCCGGAAAGCTCGCGATCGACGGACTTTGTAATCTGGATATGCGCGGTTCCATGGCGCAGACAGAGTATTTTGCGGAGGGCACGGTTCCGGAAGAAACCTGCGATCACCATGCGCTTGCGACGGTCTGCTCCGCTTCCAATATGCTGGCAACGACGTCTTGTCCGCCGGAGTTCCATGTATCCGGCGTTTATCAGGTGGGCGGTACCAGCGGGACCCAGGATGATCCCTATCGTTTGACGGCAGGCGCGCTGACAAGCGGCTGCGTGATCCATCCCGGTGCGGTGCTGACGAACCTCAGCTCGTATGCGGCAATGGCGGTCGCAACGAACGATGCCAACGGAATGACGGAAGAACAGGCGCAGGCAGCGGCAGAGGCAGCGGCCATGGCAGGCGCAGGCTCTGTAGAACAGCAACAGATCGATGCGGCAAACCAGGCGGATCTCGAGGCACAGCAGGCAGCATGGGCGATGATCCAGCAGATGTACGGACTCGCGGGACAATAGACAACAGGAGACCACAGTGTATACTTTTTCAACCAGGATCCGGTACAGTGAGATCGGCGAGGACGGAACGCTCCGTCCGGCAGAGCTCATCGATGCGTTTCAGAATTGCAGCACGTTTCAGTCAGAAGAATTATCGATCGGACCGGCCTTTGCGATCCAAAAACAGGAGGCATGGCTCGTCGCTTCCTGGCATATTCAGGTGATGCGGCTTCCGGCGTTCGGAGAGGAAGTAGCGCTTTCCACCTGGCCTTATAAGATGGATCGTTTTTTCGGATACCGGAATTTTACGATGCGGGATGCAAAGGGAGAGCTGCTCGCCTGTGCGGATTCTTGCTGGATCTACTTTGACAATAGAAAGCAGGCGTTGATCCGCGTCTCGGATGAGATGAAAGAGATCCTCGGCAAAGAGATCGAACCGGCGTTTCCGATGGAAAAGCAGCCGCGCAAGATTGCGTTGCCTGATGGAATGGAAAAGCAGCCGGCGTTTCCGGTCAGACGGTCGGATCTGGACACGAACCATCATGTGAACAACGGCCGTTATGTGCACTACGCGGCAGAATACCTACCGGCTGATGTTACAGTAAAGGGAATCCGGGTCGAATATGTCAAGGCGGCGATGCCGCAAGATCAAATCTACCCGGAAGTGTCCGTGGATGCGGGAGAGACGATCGTGAATCTCGCACAGGAGAACGGTAAGCCGTTTGCGGTGGTACAGTTTTTGACGGAGTAAGACATGGGATTACGACTGGGTGAGCGTCAGATGCTCACGATCTTGAAGACAACCTCATTCGGTGTGTATTTGGGAGAAGAAGGGAAAGACAAAGAACGTGTGCTGCTTCCTGCAAAGGAAGTGCCGGAGGGAGCGGCACCGGGCATGACGCTTTCCGTTTTTTTATATCTGGATTCGGAGGATCGTCCGATCGCAACGACAGCAGAACCTTTGCTTACGATGTCACATCCGGCGGCGCTGACCGTCAATTCAGTGACCAAGATCGGTGCGTTCCTTTCCTGGGGACTCCCGAAAGATCTGTTTCTTCCATATAAAGAGATGACGGAAAAAGTACGGGAAGGGGAGACGGTGCTCGTGCGCCTTTACCTCGATAAGAGCGGGCGGCTTGCAGCCAGTATGAAAAAGCTCTATTCCCTGCTTTCCACACGCGCACCTTATCGGCAGGGCGATACCGTGGAGGGTCGCATCTATGAATTCGGCCATGATTTTGGTACGTTTGTGGCAGTGGATGATAAGTTTTCCGCAATGATCCCACGGCATGAGGATGTCGGAGGATATCGCATCGGGACTGTGGTCTCGGCAAAGGTGACCAACGTCAAGGAAGACGGAAAACTCGACCTGACGCTCAGAGAGAAAGCATACGCGCAGCTTGATGCGGACGGGGAACGGATCTTATCACTTCTCGATTCTTACGGCGGCGTGCTTCCCTTTACGGAAGCGGCAGACCCGGAAGTGATCCGGCGCGAGACGGGGTTATCCAAGGCAGCGTTCAAACGCGCGGTCGGACGGCTTTATAAAGAACGAAAGATTACAATAACGGACCATAAGATTCGAAAAGCCTAGAAAAAGGAGATCGATATGAAAAGAAGAACATTCGGAGCAGCTGCGCTTTGTGTGCTTCTCCTTACAACAGTGGTGAGTGGCTGCGCACAGCAAAGTGCAGCAGGCAAGGCAAAGGATTATGTACAGGAGCGCGCGGAGCTCGCAGAGTCAAACGCTTACAAGACCACGGTGGAGCTGACGGAGAAGGAGAAGCGGGTCGATGCGAGATTACAGGCCCTGAAAGCGGAGTATCTTGAGTCCTGTAAGGACAATGTTCCTTATGATATGCCTGTTATGACAGATGAAAACATCTGGAACAGCAAACTGTATCAGTTTTGCAAGGAACTGCCGAAGGGAGCAGATCTCCATGTGCATGGCCTTGCGCTTCTCCCGGCTGCTGAATTCATGGACTATGTGGAAAGCAGACCGGACCTTTACATCGTGACGGAGGGCGATCAGAAATATACGCTCGTCTATCATGCGCAGGGTGAGACGCCTGCGGAAGGGGAGATGCTGCTGAAGGACGCGCTCTCAGAAGGCGTACTGACAAGAGAGGAACTGAATACGAACTGGACGCTGCTTGGCGCCGGAGAAGAAAACATCTGGGTCTGGTTTGAGAAGCTCTTTGCGAGACATCAGTGCCTCGGGTCATATCCCGAGCTGGTGCAAAGCTATTATGAAGATGCGTTCCGGTACTACAGCCAAAACAACACCGAGTATCTGGAGGTGCGTGTCCTTTTGTTCGGTTCGCATGAGGATGCGGTGGCAAATGCGGAAGCGATCCGGGCGGCATACTATAAAGTGCGTGATGAAGATCCGGCTTTTCGCGTCAGTATCGTCGGATGCGGACTGAAGAGTGTGGCGCTGGACCCGGCGCTTACGGACACGCTGATGGACAATGCGCAGTATGTCCATGAGCAGGTCAAGGATACTTATGATGAAAAGAACACGCGCGACTTCCTGATCGGCGTTGATCTTGTCAATGAAGAGGATCAGAGCACGCCGCTGGAACAATATGCGCCGATGCTGAAAAAGATCAAAGCGGATCATCCTGATCTTCACATCATCCTCCATGCGGGAGAATCGTTGTTTGCAGACTCGGATAATGTGATTGACGCATATCTGATCGGCGCGGAACGGATCGGGCACGGACTCAACCTGTATCGCTTCCCGGATATCGAGGAGGCGGTCGAAGAAGACGACATCTGCCTGGAAGTTTGTCCGATCAGCAACCAGATCCTGCGCTATGTGGCGGATCTTCGTTTGCATCCGGCGACGGAGTACTTGAAACGAGGTGTTCCGTTTGCACTCTGCTCTGACGATCCGGCCTATGAGGAGCACACGACGCTCGCGGATGATCATTTTGCTGCGATCGTCTGCTGGGATCTGGGGCTGGCAGAAGTGAAACAGCTCTGTATGAATGCGATCGACTACAGCCTGACGGATGAGGCTACGAAAAAAGAGATGAAAGAAAACTGGGAACAGTCCTGGGATACTTTTCTGGAAGCCTGGTTATAAAGAAGAGGTTTTTGACAGTGATATGGACAAAGAAAAACGCTGCCGCGAAATGCGACAGCGTTTCTTTTCATGATTGCTTAAGCGTACGCGTCAAAATTGCCACCGATATGCGGTGCTACCGACTGTTGCATCATTCTGGTCATGGCGTCGCCCATGGTGTTCATCGTGTCCAGACTCTTGCTGAATACTGCAACACCGACATCGGACATCACGCCCTGTGCGGTCTGCATCTGGCTCGCTGCACTGATGAATGCAGTCGGATCGATCACATCTGTGATATTCATAAGCGTCACCTCCTCCTTTCTTTCATACGAGGATGTTCGTATGAATGATTATACGCCGATTTCTCGGGTTTTGCAATCATTTTTCCTCTTTTTCCTTCTTTCTTTTCTTTTATTTATACGAAAGAAAAAAAGGTGTGGCTATAAATTTTTGAACTTCCTGTGAAACATGAAAAAACCGCGGAAATCGGGCTTGACAGGGGAAACGTCGTTTGTTATAATCAGTTTCGTAATATTTCGTAACAAATGCGTAACAAATGCCGCGAAGAGGCGTTAGGAGAAAATATCGGAGGATTTATGAAGAATCGAGCAGTACGGGCTTTGCTTTGCGGGATGTTTTGCGTTGTGATCTCAGGCGCAACCATTGCAAAAGTATCGGCAGCGCCGACCGCAGGGATCATCAGCGTAATGGCAGGCCGTCCCGCATCCGTGCAGACGACAGCAGCGAAAGAGACCAGCAAAGGTACCGCTGATGCGCCCGCTCTTACTGAAACTGAAACAGCGGCTACGCCGACAGCAGGCGCGACTTCGGGAGTATTTGCATCCCTTGCTCCGTCAACGGAGACACCTGCAGCAGAATCTCCGGCAGCCGAAGCACCTGTAGCAGAGACACCTGCAGCAGAGACTCCGGCATTGGAGACGCCGGCCGGGACAACCGCTGCACCTGCAGCAGAGACACCTGTAGCAGAGACTCCGGCAATGGAGACGCCGGCCGAAACAACCGCTGCACCTGCAGCAGAGACACCCGCAACGACACCGGCTTCTACGCCGACGACGAGTTCCGGCGTGATGCAGGCGATGGCAAATATCCTTTCCGAAACGGAAGCAGTTCCGCAACAGGAATCGGCAGCAGAGGAGTCGACCGGTACGGATGGTGCAGCATCTGAGACACCGGCAGGAGAAGAGGCCGGGGAAGGTGCAGAAGGAGAGACCCCTGCAGAGACAGGCACAGCAGCCGGGGATAAAGAAGCAGAGCAGTACGCCGACATCGGGATCGCGACCGTGACGGATTTTGTAAATGTCAGAAGTGAAGCAAACGCAGATAGCGAAGCGGTCGGTAAACTTTATGCCAATAATGCACTGAAGGTGCTGGAGACGACAGAGGATGGTCAGTGGTATCATATCAAGTCCGGAGATGTGGACGGATTCGTATCTGCGGATTATGTGTCTGTCGGAGATGAAGATCTGATCAAGCAGGCATCCAACCGGACCGCAACGGTCCATACGGAGACGCTTTTCGTACGCGCGCTTCCGTCACAGGACTCGGATATCATCGGTATGGTGCCGGATGGCGAGGATCTGACGGTGACCGATGAGACCTATGTAGACACCTGGGGTTGGGTCGGTGTTTCGATCGAAGAAGGATCCGGTTATGTATCCATGGAGTTCGTGGATCTTGATAACCGTTATACCTACGGTGAGACTAAAGAGGCAGAAGAAGCCCGTCTCGCCAGAGAAGAAGAAGAACGTAGAGCTGCAGCGGCAGCAGCGCAGGAGACACAGGCGAAATCACAGAAGAGTTCCAGCTCTTCTTCCTCCTCCGGAAGCTCCGGTGGCGGCTCCTATGCGGCAGCAGGCGGCGGTTCAGGCGGATCGGTTGCGAACTACGCACTGCAGTTTGTCGGCAATCCTTATGTATACGGCGGATCGTCCCTGACGAACGGCACGGACTGCTCCGGTTTCGTCATGAGTGTTTATGCAAACTATGGTGTCGGTCTTCCGCATTCCTCCAGCGCGATGCGCGGTGTGGGATACGGTGTGGATCCGTCCCAGATGCAGGCGGGCGATATCGTCTGCTACAGCGGACACGTCGGTATCTGTATCGGCGGCGGTCAGATCGTACACGCAAGTACCCCGGCGACGGGTATCAAGGTATCGAGTGCATACTACCGCGATATCCTTGCAGTACGAAGGATCTTCTGATCGGATGACAAGTCAGACCCCAGTTCAAAACGAACTGGGGTTTTTGATTTCTGTGAAAAAAGACGGTGAAAGTTTAATCATACCGATCAAAAAAACAATATGCACAAAAAGGGTTTCCAAGGGGCAAGAATTAAATCGTGAGTTATCCACGAAACGCTACGAAAAAAGTACGAAAAATCAAGTTATGCACGAAGTTATTCACATTATCCACAAAAAAAGTGAAAAAAACGGGGCCCCAAATGCGAAAAAAACGAACATGTGTTTTGTGAAAGTGGACGAAACTCACCCCGATTTTGCAAAGTTCTTGACAACTGAAATGTAAAATGACTTCACAAAATACATCGGAATAGTCAGTAAATTTACAAGAAAACCCTGTTCTGGTATACTTCGGTTTGTAAGAAACCGGGGGAAGAAATGAAATGCAGAAGGTAACGATCCAGGGGATCTCGCTTTATACCGGTCCCGCATACGAGGCTGCTTCGATCGCGGAGTCTTTTCTCGAGGAAAATATGCTGCATGTGATCGGGGAGATCACATCAAGGACGCTTTCCGCCGCAAGGACCGATGAAAAGATCAAACGCCACCTCGAACAGCTTGATCTGGCAGTGATCAGCGAAGTGAGCGTCTTGCGGGCCGCGGATGCGGATACGCCGATGCTCGTGCAGGAAGTCAAGAGCAGAACGTTTTTTCACACCTTCTTTGAAAGGTTGGAAAAGAATGGTCGCCACCTCTATCTGCTTTCGGATGACCGCGAAAAGTTAGAACTCCTCAAGTCTTATCTGGATGAGACATTCCCGACGCTGGCGCGTATCGGGGAAGGCGTGCTGGAGGAGCAGGTCGACGATGAGGATCAGATCGTAAACGAGATCAATGCCGCCGCAGCGGATGTCGTGCTGTCTGTGATCGATTCCCCTGCAGCAGAGCATTTCTTCGAAGAACAGAGCAGAAAACTGGGTATCCGTCTCTGGTATGAGATCGGAGATTTTGAAAAAATGTACAAAAAAATCCATCAATCCTCTTCCTTTTTTAAACGAATTGCATTAAAATGATGAAAAAGGGTCAAAAGTGCCATGCGATAAAATCGCATGTGCACTTTGCGCAGAAATCCGGATGGACGGCGCAAGACGTCCGGGGGACGTCTGCTTTGCGCGGACCGAAGCGGAGCGTAGACAGCACGTCCACTCGGATCTTTGCGCAAAGATCACATGTCACTTCGTGACATGTGACTTTTGACTTTAGCGGGATGCCGAGGAGGCAAAACTATGGTATCGAATCAGATCTTACAGAACACGATTGATGGACTTAAGGAGATCACGCATACACAGATGTGCGTCCTGGATCCGGAAGGGAATGTACTCGCTTCCACCTTCACGGATGCGGACAAACATGCGAAAGCAGCAGCATCTTTTGCGTCATCCGAGGCAGATACGCAGATGATCCAGGGATTTCAGTATTTCAAAGTACTGGATGATCGGGAGATGGAGTATATCCTGCTTGTGCAGGGTGAAGGAGAAGAAGCCCATACCGTGGGCCGTATTGTCTGCTTCCAGATCCAGAGCCTTCTCGTTGCTTACAAAGAGCGTTTCGATAAAGACAATTTCATCAAGAACCTTCTGCTCGATAACCTCCTGCTTGTGGATATCTATAATCGGGCGAAGAAACTCCATATCGATACCGATGTGAAACGCGTCGTTTTCATCGTAGAAGCGGGGCATGACAAGGATCAGAACGATCTGGAGCGTGTACGGAGTCTTTTTGGCGGCAAGAGCAAAGATTTCGTGACAGCGGTGGACGAAAGAGATATCATTGTAGTGAAGGAGCTGTCCGACGGAGATGATGCAGAGAGTCTAAAGAAGACCGCAGAGACGATCCTCGGTCTTTTCAAGAGCGGAGAGGGCAATCCGGATGTTTACATCGCTTACGGAACGGTGGCGAACGAGATCCGGGAAGTGTCCGGCTCTTATAAAGAGGCGAAGATGGCGCTCGATGTCGGCCGGATCTTTTTTGAGGAGCAGAACATCATCGCATATTCCCAGCTTGGGATCGGCCGTTTGATCTATCAGCTTCCCATGCCGCTCTGCAAGATGTTCATTAAGGAGATCTTCGACGGCAAGTCGCCGGATGAGTTTGATGAAGAGACGCTTGTTACGATCAACAAGTTTTTTGAGAAGAGCCTGAACGTCTCCGAGACTTCAAGGCAGCTCTACATCCACCGGAACACGCTCGTTTACCGGCTGGATAAGCTCCAAAAGAGCACAGGACTGGATCTACGCGTGTTTGAGGACGCGATCACATTCAAGATCGCATTGATGGTCGTCAAATACATGAAATATATGGAAAACATGGATTATTAGAAAAGACAGAAGGAGAAGACAGTGATAAAACTGGAACATGTCAGCAAGTCCTACAAATCCGGTGTTATACCGGCGCTGAACGATGTGAGCATTACCATCAAGGAAGGAGAGTTCGTATTTCTGGTCGGAGACAGCGGATCCGGAAAATCCACGCTGATCAAGCTTCTGCTCAAAGAACTTGAGCCCTCTTCCGGCACGATTACGGTCAACGGTCAACAGCTTCATAAGATCAGGAGAAGGAAGATCCCGAAATACCGCAGAAACATCGGTGTGGTGTTTCAGGATTTCCGCTTGTTAAAAGACCGCAATGTTTATGAGAACGTGGCATTTGCACAGCGTGTCGTCGGGACGCCCGGACGCCGTATCAAACGCGCGGTGCCGAAGATGTTGTCTCTCGTGGGGCTGGCTGCGAAGTACAAGAGCAAACCGAAGCAGCTTTCCGGCGGGGAGCAGCAGAGAGTTGCCATTGCGCGTGCGCTCGTGAATCAGCCGAAGATCCTGCTTGCAGACGAGCCTACGGGAAATTTGGACAACAAGAATGCATGGGAGATCATGCGCCTGCTGTCTGAGATCAATAAACGCGGGACCACGGTGCTTGTGGTCACGCACAACATGGAGATCGTAAAAGCGATGGACAAGCGGGTGATTACGATCAGGAAAGGTATCGTTACGGAAGATGAAGATTAATTCCTTTTTTTACTCAATCCAGCAAGGTGTCAAAAATATCTGGAGGAACAAGCTGTTCTCCCTCGCGTCGATCGCAACGATGGCGGCATGTATCTTTCTCTTCGGTCTTTTCTATATGATCGTGACGAACTTCCAGGATATGGTGCAGAACGCAGAAGAAGGCGTAGCCATCACGGTATTCTTCCAGCCGGAGATCGGGGAAAGCGAGATCATCGCGTTTGAGGACGAGATCACACGTCGCCCTGAGGTGGCGGAATGTGTGTATGTTTCTGCGGATCAGGCATGGGAAGAATTTAAGAGCGAATATTTTGAAGGACATGAGGAGCTTGCGGAAGGCTTTGAAGCGGACAACCCACTGGCGAATTCCGCGCACTACGAAGTCTATCTCTCCGATGTGTCGATGCAGAATGCGCTCGTGACGTTTCTGGAGTCACAGGAGATTGTCCGTGAGGTGCATCAGTCGGAGGCAGCGGCAAAGACCTTGTCCGACCTGAACACGCTCATCAAATACATCTCGATCGGCATCATCGCGATCCTGTTCGCGGTTGCGGTCTTCTTGATCAGCAATACGGTCAACGTCGGTATCTCCGTCAGAAAAGAAGAGATCGCCGTCATGAAGTTGATCGGTGCGACGGACTTCTTCGTGCGCGCCCCGTTTATCGTGGAAGGTATCTTGATCGGACTCATCGGTTCCGCGATCCCGCTCGTGATCCTCTTTTATCTGTATCGCAGGATCGTTGCCTATATTGGGGAGCGGTTTCATTTTATCAGTTCGATGCTGCAATTCCTGCCTGTACAGGAGGTGTTTCGTATTCTCCTGCCCGCGGGCCTGATCATGGGCGTAGGCGTTGGTCTGATCGGCAGTGCGATCACGGTACGCAGACACCTGAAGGTATGATTGCATGAAAAAAAAAGTATCCGTTTTTCTGGCGTTCGTATTGCTTTTCCTGACGCCGGTAAACGGGAGGATCTTCGCTTCCAGCGCAAACCAAAAGCTTTCGGAAGCGGAACGGCAAATGAAAGAGCTGGAGGATCAGCTGAATAGCGCAAAGCAGCTGATCAGCAGTCTGGAAGGATCAAAAGCAGATATCGAGTCACGCGTCGCGGAGCTGGATAAACAGTTATCCGCGATTTCTTCCCAGATCAATGATCTCTCAGAGCAATTGGATGAGAAGACCGCCGAGATCAATGAGGCGCAAAAGGAGCTGGATAAGACCGGCGAAGAACTGGAGCAGGCGCGTGAGGATGTGGATGAGCAATACGCGGATATGAAGCTCCGGATCCAATATATGTACGAGAATTCCATGACCTCCGACTTCCTGAATCTTTTCTGCAGATCCGGATCCATCACGGAGCTTTTGAATGCCGTGGAGTATATCAGGCAGCTGTCGGAATATGACCGGGAAATGCTGACCGATTATCAGGAGAAAGTGAACCGCGTCGCCAACCTGAAAGTCGAGATCGAGGAAGAAAAGACGGCCTTGGAAGAAGACCGTGCCGAGCTGCAGGAGCTGAAAGCAGTCTCCGAGGAACAGCAGGCGACAGTGGCGGCCCTGGACAATGCAAAGAAAAATGAACTGATGCAGGTCAATACCTACATCGATCAGGCGGAAAATACCGCCGAGGCTTATGAGAATGAGATCGCGGCACAGAATGAGGTGATCGCGGAGATCCGGGCGGAGATCGCCCGGGAGGAAGAACGGAAAAGGGCAGCCGAGGAAAGCGGAGAAACCTATGAGGAACGGAATTACGACGGCGGCGTTTTTTTGTGGCCCTGTCCCGCGAGCCATCGGGTGACCAGTGATTACGGGCTCCGGTCTTCACCGACGGCGGGGGCATCCACCAATCATAAAGGGATCGATATCGGCGCACCCTACGGTTCCGCCATTGTCGCAGCGGCTCCCGGCGAAGTGACCTTTGCGGGTTATTCCTCCGGTGCCGGAAATTATGTCATTATCAACCACGGATCGGGACTCCGTACCGTTTATATGCATTGCTCGTCTCTGAACGTATCACAGGGGCAGCAGGTTTCGGCCGGAGATACAGTGGGTTATGTCGGCAGCACCGGCATCTCCACGGGAAATCACCTGCATTTCGGTGTTTCCGAAAACGGGGAATATGTCTCTCCGTGGAATTATCTTGGATAGCTTATGGAAGAAAAGAAAAAAAGCGGATTTTTGCCGGGGCTTCTTGTCGGCATCCTGATTGCAGGGATCGTATTTTTGATCCTGTTCCTGGTGCTTTGGCAACAGACCAAAACCGTGAATGCATCGTCGCAGACAGACACAAAGCGTATCGGTCTTTCCGATGAGGCGGTCTCAAAGATCATGGCGCTGGAAGGGTTGATCGAGCTGAATTATCTCGGCGAGATCGATCGGGAAGCAGAAGAGGAAGGCCTGTATAAAGGCCTTGTAGATTCCCTGAACGACCCTTATTCCGAGTATTATACGCAGGAAGAGTATCAGGAGAATTTTGAAAGAGTTACGAAGCAGTATTACGGGATCGGCGCGACCTTGACGCAGGATCCGGAGACGAATCTGATCTCGGTGGTCTATATATATCCGGATACGCCGGCGGAGCGCGCGGGACTGAAAGTAGGAGACGTCCTCTTTTCCGTGGACGGGACTGAGGGCGCTTCCGTGACGCTGGATGACTATGTGGATCTGATCCGCGGAGAAGCCGGCACCTCGATCCATGTGGTCGTGGTCCGGGAAGGCGTGGATCATGACCTGGAAGTTGATATTACGCGGGAAGAGATCACGCTCCCGACCGTACAATCGGAAATGATGGACGGAGATATCGGCTATATCTATATCTCCAATTTTGCAGCCAACACGGCGGAAGAGTTCGAAGCGACTGTGGAGGATCTGACAAAGCAGGGGATGAAGGCGATGATCCTCGATGTCCGTTACAACCCGGGCGGGATCCTGTCATCCGTTGTGCAGATCCTGGATGATATTTTACCGGAAGGGACAGTCGTTTATACTGAGGACAAATACGGCAAACGGACGGATGAAGTATCGGATGAAGAGCATCAGATGCAGCTGCCGATCGCGGTATTGATCAATGGCGACAGCGCCAGCGCATCCGAGATCATGGCAGGCGCGATCCGGGATTACGATTATGGGACGCTGATCGGGACAACAACCTACGGTAAGGGCGTTGTGCAAAAGACCTTTGAGCTGGAAGACGGGTCAGCAGTCAAACTGACGATCGAGGAATACTTTACGCCGGACGGAGAAAACATCCACGGCAAGGGGATTGCGCCGGATATCGAGCTCGAGTATGAGTTCCTCGGCGGAGAAGACGATGAATATGACTATTCGCTGGATAATCAGGTTCAGAAGGCGATAGAAGTATTAAAGGAACAACTGTAAACAGTCAGAGATGGAAAGGAAGTGATTCTGTGGTAGAGTTGGACCCGTTTAAATACAAACTCGGCACCTATAAGGAGCCGCTGCAGGAAGTGAGGGATTCACTTTAACTTAGCAGACAAAGCGCATAAGATCGAAGAGCTGGAGCGCGAGATGGAAGCGCCGGATTTCTGGAATGATCCGACCGTCTCCCAGGAGAAGATGAAGGAGCTGAAAAGCTACAAGGATGATCTGGCGGTGATCCAAAATCTGGAAACCAAGGTCGAGGACATCGAGACGTTGATCGAGATGGGAGAAGAGGAAAACGATCCCGCGCTGATCCCCGAGGTGGAGGAAGCCTTCCGGGAATTTGAAGAAGCCTTCGAAAAGATCCGTGTCAAAACGCTGCTTTCCGGGGAATATGACCGGGACGGTGCGATCGTGTCGCTCCATGCGGGCGCCGGCGGCACGGAATCCTGCGACTGGTGCAGCATGTTATACCGCATGTACAGCCGTTGGGCAGCAGATAAGGAATTTACCTTGACGGTACTGGATTCTTTGGACGGAGATGAAGCCGGACTGAAATCCGTGACATTTCAGATCGACGGGGAGAATGCCTACGGGTATCTGAAATCGGAGAAAGGTGTACACAGACTGGTGCGCATTTCACCATTCAATGCGGCGGGGAAACGTCAGACTTCGTTTGTGTCCTGCGATGTGATGCCGGAGATCGAAGAAGACATTGATATCGAAGTGAGGGATGAGGACATCCGGATCGATACCTACCGTTCCAGTGGGGCGGGCGGCCAGCATATCAATAAGACTTCTTCCGCAATCCGGATCACGCATCATCCGACGGGCATCGTGGTGACCTGTCAGAACGAGAGATCGCAGTTCCAGAACAAAGACAAGGCAATGCAAATGCTGAAGGCAAAACTCCTGCTTTTGAAACAAGAGGAGAATGCCGAGAAAGCCGCGGACATCCGCGGAGAAGTCACGGAGATCGGATGGGGCAATCAGATCCGTTCCTACGTGCTACAACCGTATAAGATGGTGAAGGATCTGCGTACGGGCGCCGAGACCGGCAACACAGATGCGGTGCTTGACGGCGCGATCGATCCCTTTATCACGGCGTATCTCAAATGGCTCTCACAGGGCCGCCCGGACCGAAAGGTTTCGGATTCATAAGGAAAACAAAAGAAAAGTGTATCTAAGGAGGAAAGAGAAATGGGTATTATCAAAGCACTTTTGGAAGGCGTCGGGGGTTCCCTTGCCGATCAGTGGCTTGACGTTGTTGAGCCGGAGGACATGGGCGACCAGACTGTTTTCGTCAGAGGCGTCAAGGTAAAGAAGGGATCGAACACCAAGGGCAATGACGATGTGATCACGGACGGATCCGTGGTGCATGTCTATGACAACCAGTTCATGATCTTAACCGACGGCGGCAAGGTCATCGACTATACGGCAGAGCCCGGTTATTACAAGGTGCAGAACGCTTCCGCGCCGTCACTTTTTAACGGACAGTTCGGCGATTCCATCAAGGAGTCTTTCGAACGTATCAAATTCGGCGGTATGACCCCGCAGTCCCAGAAGGTGTTCTTTGTCAACCTGCAGGAGATCAAGGGCATCAAGTTCGGGACACGCAATCCGGTCAACTATTTTGACAACTTCTACAATGCGGAACTGTTTATCCGTGCACACGGCACCTACTCGATCAAGATCTCTGACCCGCTGAAGTTCTATGCAGAAGCAATCCCGCGTAATGCGAACAAGGTGGAGATCAACGAGATCAACGAGCAGTATCTGTCCGAGTTCCTCGAAGCGTTCCAGGCATCCATCAACAAGATGTCCGCAGACGGCGAGCGGATCTCCTTTGTGACGAGCAAGGGCAGAGAGCTCAGCAAGTACATGGCAGAGGTGCTGGACGAAGACTGGAAGCAGATGCGCGGTATGGAAGTCCAGGCAGTCGGTATTGCGAGCATCTCCTACGATGAGGAGTCCCAGAAACTCATCAACAAGCGCAACGAAGGTGCAATGCTCTCCGATCCCACGATCCGCGAGGGTTATGTACAGGGACAGATCGCACAAGGTATCAATGCGGCAGGCTCCAATCCGAACGGCGCAGCCATGGGATTCATGGGTGTTGGCATGGGTATGCAGGCAGGCGGTGCTTTTATGGGAACCGCTTCACAGGCAAATATGCAACAAATGCAGATGCAGCAGCAACAGCAGATGCAGCAGCAGCAAATGCAGCAACAGCAGGCTCCGCAGCAGGCGGCTCCGGCAGCTGCACCGGCAGCAGCAGCGCCGGCGGCAGGCTCCTGGACCTGCGAATGTGGTCAGACGAACACCGGAAAGTTCTGCTCGAACTGCGGCAAGCCCGCACCGGCGGCAGACTGGACCTGCAGCTGTGGCCAGGTGAACACCGGTAAATTCTGCTCCAACTGCGGAAACCCGAGACCGTAAGGAAAAAAGTTTTGTAAGGGTCAAAGGTCGCAATGTCACGAAGTGACATTGTGACCTTTGCGCCGGGAGGCGTCTCGACACGCTAGCGTGTCAGAGCGCCTCTCAGCGCAAAGCGCACATGCGTGTCCCACGCATGGCGCTTTTGACCCGTATCACGTTTTTGGAGTACATATGGCAGTCATCAGCTACAAGTGTCCACATTGCGACGGGGATCTTCGTTTCGATCCGGGCACACAGAAATATAAATGTGAATACTGCTTTTCCGAGTTTGATCAGGAAACGCTGGATGCGATGAAGCCGGATGCGGCCACGGAACAGACTGTGGCCGAGGAGCATCCGGAGGAAGAAGCGCAGGAGGGACAGGCCGCAAAGGACAATGCGGTCATTTATTCCTGCCCCAGCTGCGGCGCGGAGATCGTGACGGACGAGACGACGGCCGCCACTTTCTGTTATTATTGCCATAATCCGGTAGTGCTTTCCGGACGGCTGGACGGGAAAGACTTACCGGGTCATATCCTCCCGTTTTCCGTGACAAAGGAGCAGGCAGAGAGCCAGTTCCTGACCTTTACGCGCAAAAAGAAATTTGTGCCGCACAACTTTTTTGACAGGAAGCAGATCGAGAAACTGTCCGGTGTGTATTTTCCGTACTGGATGCTGGACAGTGAGATGCAGGGCAGTATTTCCGGGGATGCGACGAAGATCCGCACCTGGATCGCCGGCAACAACGAATACACCGAGACGAAGTTTTATCATGTCGAGCGCGGCGGCAGCGTGCAGGTCAACGATTTGACGCACATTGCGCTGAAGAAAGCCAACAGCAAACTGGCAGAGGGCATTTTCCCCTATGATTTTTCCGGCCTGAAGAATTTTTCGATGGGCTATCTTTCCGGCTTTCTGGCTGAAAAAAAGGATATTGAGAAAACAGACATCGAGGAAAGCATGAAGGGGGAGATGAAGAAATACTCCGAAACCCTCATGAAGGAGCAGATCAAAGGCTACTCCACGGTGAATGTCAAAGAAAGCAGCATGCACTTCACGAAGGAAGAGTTTGACTATGTGCTCCTGCCGCTCTGGACGTTGACTTACAAGGGCGGCAACGGCAAGACCTATTTTTATTCCATTAACGGACAGACAGCAGAGATCTGCGGAGAACTGCCCATCAGCTGGGGCAGGCTCATCTCGACGGCACTCACAGCGGCCGCTGCGGTGTTCGGGGTCGTCCTGTTGTTAAGTTATTTCCTATGAAGCATTTAAACAACAAACGAAAAAAACAGATCCTGGTCTTTTTGCTTGCAGCCATTATGCTGGCGGCATCGTTTGCCACCAGTATCATTGCGGCGACGCGGGTTTATGCGGCTTCGACGGCGGTCGATGATGAAGCAATGATCCTTGATGATTATGAGATCGAAGATCTGACAGAGCAGGTGCAGGAAGCGTCGGAAGAGACCGGTTGGAATATCATCCTCGGGACAACGGATGACACGGACGGCAGATCGGCTATACAATATTCGGATGACCTCTATGATCAGACCTTCGGGATCAATACGGACGGCATCGCCATTGTGATCGATCTGGACAATCGTAAAGTTTGGGTTTCAACTTCCGGTGATGCGATCCGGACGTTGAATGCGGACAGGATCGAGACCGTGCTGGACGCCGGCTATGAAGATCTGGTGGATGGCTATTACGCGGAATCCTTTTCCGCAATGCTGAACCGGGCTGTGCTTTACAAAGTCAATGAGAAACCGCATCTTGCTGCGGGAGATTTTGCGCTCGCAGGGATCATTGCGGCGGCGGTGTTCTTTGTCGTGATCGGGATCACCGCAGGGCGATATCGCCTGAAATGGGGCACCTATTCCTATGATTACCACAAGGAGGGAAAGGTGAAGCTGACGAAGCAGGAGGATCAGTTTGTGAATGAAGTGGTCACGCATCACAGGATCCAGACCGAAAGTCACGGCGGAGGTGGCGGTACGCATATGAGCAGTGGCGGCGGTATGCACGGCGGAGGCGGCAGAAGTTTTTGATCATTGGAAGAAAGAGTTGTACTGAAAGGAATGTGTTATGATCCAAATTGCAGTCATGGGATACGGAACCATCGGCTCCGGTGTCGTGGAAGTCATTGAAAAAAATGCCGAGATCATCCGTGCTCGCGTGGGAGACGAGATCCGGGTCAAATATGTACTCGACCTGCGGGATTTCCCGGGTGATCCGATCGAGAGCCGCGTCGTGCATGACTATCAGGTCATCGCAAACGACCCTGAGGTTGCCATTGTTGTGGAGACTATGGGTGGCGTGGAGCCGGCCTACACGTTTGTGAAGGAGATGCTGCTGCACGGCAAGAGCGTTTCCACGTCCAACAAGAATCTTGTGGCGGAAAAAGGGGCAGAGCTGATCGCGATCGCAAAAGAGCGGGAGCTTAACTTCCAGTTCGAAGCATCGGTCGGCGGCGGTATCCCGATCATCCGCTCCATCTATAAATCGCTGACTGCGGATGTGATCGAAGAGATCTCCGGCATCCTGAATGGTACGACTAACTACATGTTGACCAAGATGACAGAAGACGGGAGCGATTACGCAACCGTTCTGAAAGAAGCACAGGATCTTGGCTATGCCGAGCGAGATCCCGGCGCCGATGTGGAGGGGCATGACGCCTGTCGCAAGATCGCGATCCTGACTTCTTTGATCAGCGGAAAGCAAGTGGATTTTCAGAAGATCCACACCGAGGGCATCACCGGGATCACCCCGGAGGACATTCGTTATGCCCTTGCAATGAAAAAAAGGATTCGGCTGGTCGCATCCAGCGTCCGGACCGGCGATACCTATACAGCACTCGTGGCACCGTTCCTCGTGGGAGAGGAGCACCCGCTCTACACAGTAAACGGGGTGTTCAACGCCGTATTCGTACATGGCAATATGCTCGGTGATGCAATGTTTTACGGGAGCGGCGCAGGCAAACTTCCGACCGCAAGCGCAGTGGTGGCTGATGTCGTCGATATTGCAAAGCACCATGCGCCGAACCGCAACATCCCGATCCAATGGGATCAGGAGGAACTCACGCTCCGCGATTACAAGACGTTTTCTTATCGCTTTTTCGTGCGGACAAAGGGGAGTGCGGAAGAAGCAAAGGCAGCGTTCGGAGAGATTGAGACGGTTTCGGCGGGGATTGCCGGTGAGACTGCATTTTTGACGACAGAGATGACGGAAGCGGCATTTGAAGAGAAGGCAAAGGGCGTTTCTTTGATCAGCAGGATCAGGGTGAAGTAAGAAAAATAAGGGGGAAGTGAAATGGCAAAGTATGTCATGGCACTGGATGCGGGGACTACGAGTAACCGCTGCATCCTGTTCAATGAAAATGGGGAGATCTGCTCGATGGCGCAGAAGGAGTTTCGGCAGATGTTTCCGAATCCGGGCTGGGTCGAGCATGATGCGAACGAGATCTGGGCGACGATGCTCGGTGTGGCGGTCGAGGCGATGAGCACGATCGGCGCAAAGGCATCGGACATTGCAGCCATCGGGATCACGAATCAGCGTGAGACGGCGATTGTCTGGGACAAAGAAACAGGCGAACCGGTATATAATGCGATCGTCTGGCAGTGCCGCCGGACCTCTGCGATCGCGGATGAGTTGAAAAAACAGGGCCTTGAGGATTCCTACCGGAAAAAGACCGGACTCATCATCGACGCTTATTTTTCCGCCACCAAGATCAAATGGATCCTGGACAACGTGAAGGGCGCGCGTGAAAAGGCAGACGCCGGAAAGCTTTCGTTCGGGACTGTTGAGACGTGGCTGATCTACAAGCTCACCAAGGGCAAGGTGCATGTGACGGATTATTCCAATGCGTCACGGACGATGCTCTTTAACATCAATACGCTCCAATGGGATGCCGACATTTTATCGGATCTGAACATCCCGCTCTCCATGCTGCCTGAAGCTGTGCCGTCGAGTCAGATTTACGGCATGACGGATAAGGCCTATTTCGGTGGTGAGATCCCGATCGGGGGAGCTGCGGGTGACCAGCAGGCAGCGCTTTTCGGGCAGGCCTGCTTTGAAGAGGGAAAAGCGAAAAATACCTATGGCACCGGTTGCTTTTTGCTTTTGAATACCGGAGAAAAGCCGATCTTTTCCAAGAACGGACTTGTGACAACGATCGCATGGGGGATCGATGGGAAAGTGAATTACGCACTGGAAGGCTCGATCTTTGTGGCCGGCGCATCCATCCAATGGCTGCGTGACCAGATGCGGCTCATTGATTCTGCTTCGGATTCCGAGTACATGGCGAACAAGGTGAACGGCACGCACGGGTGCTATGTCGTGCCTGCCTTTACGGGACTTGGCGCGCCGCATTGGGATCAGTATGCACGCGGCACGATCGTCGGCATTACGAGAGGAACAAATAAGAACCACATCATCCGCGCGACGCTGGAGTCTGTGGCTTATCAGGTGTGTGACGTCATATTTGCGATGGAGGCAGATGCGAATACGAAACTGCATTCCCTTCGCGTGGACGGCGGTGCGAGTGCTAACAATTTCCTGATGCAGTTCCAGGCAGATATGATCAATGTACCGGTCATCCGACCGGCTTGTGTGGAGTCTACAGCGCTGGGAGCAGCGTTCTTAGCAGGTCTTGCGACCGGTTTCTGGAAAGATAAAGAGGAACTGCTCTCAAAGATCGGGATCGACCGAAAATTTGAGCCGTCCATTACCGAAGAAGAACGTGAAAAGAAATTGAAGGGTTGGAACAAAGCCGTGAAATATGCTTACGGCTGGGCGAAAGAGGACTGAGAAGAGGCACCTTCGTTTTCCGCGGAAGCGGGAGAAAGCTCACCGGTGAGATCCTGATAGAACACGATCAGGGACTGCACCAGATAAGGATTGATCCATAAAAAGCCGACGCCAAGGGACATAAGACCAAGGAGCGCATAGCCGAGAAAGCTTAAGAGCAGCAGAAGCAGGCGCTTACAGTTGCCGTCCATGAGGCGGCGGCTTTCTTGAAATGCGGCGCGTACTTTTTTGCCCGGGTCATCAAGGAGCAGCGGAAACACCATCGCATACCGAAGGAGGATGGCGATGGTCATGATAAAAAGCAGCACTTGGATGAGGAATGCAGCAACAGGCCAGGGCGCTTCCCGAAAGGCAGGGACAGTGACACTTAAGATTCCGAAGGCGATATTGACAGCTAAAAACGGCAGCGCATAAACGACATAGAGCAGAAACGCGAGAATATACGTATCGGGGCGCACCTTAAAACAGCGGAGGAGGTCGGAAAGCGAAAACGGCTTTCTCCTGGCGAGGTTCAGTTGGAGGTGCATACGACCGGCACCGAGCACGGCCGATAAGATCAGAACAATAAAATAAGCCAGATCATAGATGATGTTCTGGAGGAGCGATGCGGTATTTGTCAGAAGATACGAAAAGGGAAGCAGCACGAGAGACGGCAAAAGCGCCACGATCAGCTCTGCAAGAACCGGCAGACGATATTGACCGCCAAGCTGCGCTCTGGCGATCCGTTTGATCTCACGATTGGATGGATGCATGAGGTCCTCCATGATCACACGCTGAGGTCGAGATTGGCGCCTTTGACGGCGTCGTCCAGCTGTGCTTTGCGATCCTTCTGATAAGGATTGGATTCGGTCTCTTTGGGATAAGCGATCTTGGTGCGGGTCAGACCGCCTGCGACATAGACGCGCCCGCATTCCGGACAGACCGCAGTCTGAATCGATACAGAAGCCTGCAGGACCTTGCCGCCGCCTTTTTCCGCTTTCTCATAGGCGTTGGAAACGTGCTCCTGCTCATGTCCGCGGACACGCGCGCCGGCAGCGCCGGGATCGATGTGGGTCGCTGACTGAAAAGAGACATCGGACTCGTTGGAGCCGTCTTTGTACTTTCTGTTCTTGCAGGTCTGGCATTCGGCCGGATTGACGCGGCCGGGCTGTACGGTCTTGGTACCGTCGCCGAAGTCATAGTTGGAGCCAACCGATGGAGTGTTACCGATCCGTGAAGACGCTGCATAGGGAGCGTAACCATATACGCCGGAAAGATTGAGATTCATCGCGCTGCCTCCTTTCTATGATTGTATAGTTGCCTATAGTATAGCACCTTTTTTCAGAAAATTCAATGATATCAGGAACGCTCATAAAATCCATATGGTCCATCATCCCGACTTGCTTTTTTCACCGCATGACCGGCTATTACTGTCCGGGATGCGGCGCGACGAGGAGCGTCTATGCGCTATTGCACGGGCAGATCGGGATGGCGTTTTTTTACTATCCGGCGATCCCCGTGGGCTTGATCCTGCTGGTTTGGATGTGCGTGAGTCTCCTTGCCGAGCGCATTGTCGGGCATCGCGTGTTTTTTCATTTCCCGATGCATCGTGTTTGGCTTTACATCCTGCTGGGGCTGATCCTCTTTAACTTTATCTGGAAAAATGCCGTACTCTATTTCACAGGAACGGCCTTGATGGAATAGCGGAAAAAAGAGAGAATAGGGTTGATATTCTCCGAACCAAAATTTATGATAAGAGTATTGCAGAGCATACTTGAAAGGGCACGGCGATCCGTGCGGATGTGTGTATGAATATCGAAGTAGATGGATATAATATTTGCTACAAGATCACCGGCGACGGGGACGAGACGGTCGTCATGCTCCAAGGATGGGGCACACATCTTGGCGTTTATGATTCGGTCGCGGATGCGATTAATGAATCGTACCGGTTTGTGCAGTTTGACCTTCCGGGATTCGGCGGCAGCGATGAGCCGCGGGAGGCATGGAATGTAGATGCGTACGCGGATTTCTTCTGCAAATTCATGGAGGCGCTCGGGATCAAAAAAGCAACGCTGATCGGCCATTCATACGGCGGCAGGATCATCATTAAGCTGGCAACCAGAGAAAATATCCCGTTTGAGATTCAAAATATCGTTTTGATCGACAGCGCCGGGATCGTGCCGGAGAAAACGTTTTCTCAGAAGATGAAGATCAAACGGTATAAAGTCCTGAAAAAGTTTTTGAACCTGAAGGTGGTCTATGCACTGTTCCCGGAACTGATCGACGACTGGAGAAGCAGGCAGGGTTCTGCCGATTACAGGAATGCGACGCCGATGATGCGGCAGTGTCTGGTGATGGCGGTCAACGAAGATTTAAGACACCACCTTCCGAAGATCAAGCAGGACACGCTCCTCATCTGGGGAGACAAAGATACGGCGACGCCCATTTCGGATGCCAAGATCATGGAAGAGATGATACCGCATTCCGGATTGGCGGTGATAGAGGGCACGGGGCATTATTCGTTTTTAGAGCAGCCGGTCATTTTTAGAAATATTATGAGAGCCTATTTTCGAATCGGAGCCGGACAATGATAGTAAGAACGATCATCGCGGCAGCATTGGCCGCTTATGCATTGTTTTTGACCATGAGGCACAACATGCATATGTTTCAGTTGAATGGTTACAAGAACGATGAGCATATCAACTGGATCAAGAAAAATCTGAGGCAGCAGTGGCTGTTGGGATTCGGCCTCGTGCTGGGTGTGCTGCGGATCATTTTCCCGCTCCTCGTACTGGACATTCTGATCTACCTGACGTTGTTACTCGATATCCTTGTGTATCGGGCGATGCGAAGGCTGAACACCAAGAAAAAACTGGTCTACACAGCCAGAGTGAAACGCATGATCGTGACGATCCTGGTGATCGTCAGCGTTATTGTGACTTTGACGGCGGTCTTTTTCGGCATCGGACCGATAACGGGCGTACTGATGGTTCTGGTATCCGCGCAGTGGTGTTTGAATCTCGTGGCCAACGTGATCAATCATCCGATCGAAAAAGCGATCAGCCGGTATTTTATCAATGATGCAAAAAGAATGCTCTCGGAGACGCCGAATCTGACGGTCATCGGTGTGACGGGCAGTTACGGCAAGACCAGCATGAAGTTTTTTCTGCAGACATTGCTGCAGAGCAGATACAATGTTTTAGTCACGCCCGGAAATTATAACACGCCGCTCGGCGTTACCATTACGGTCAGAAATCAATTGAAACCCTCACATGAGATCTTTATCTGCGAGATGGGTGCCCGTCGTGTGGGAGAGATCAAGGAGGTGTGCGACATCGCACATCCGGATCACGGGATCATCACTTCCGTCGGACCGCAGCATCTGGAGACGTTTTTCAGCATGGAAAACATCCAAAAGACGAAGTTTGAGCTGGCGGATGCGCTGCCTGAAGGCGGCATGCTTTTCCTGAACGGGGACAACGCATACATTCAGGAGAAGGCGGCGGAGTATCCGGCGAAGACCTTCTACTACGCCGAAAAAGAAGGGGAAGGCTATCAGGCGAAAGAGATTTCGGTGTCGCAGTTTGGCACGGAGTTTACCGTGTGTGCCCCGACCGGCGAAGAAGAGCGCTTCCAGATGAAATTGATCGGTGCGCATAACGTGATCAATGTCGTCGGTGCGATCGCGGTTGCGAACAGGCTCGGCATCCCGCTGAAGGAATTAAAGATCCCCGTACGCAGGATCCAGCCGGTGGAGCATCGCATGCAGATGCGTGAGCACGGTCTCGTGACGGTGATCGATGATGCGTATAATTCAAACCCTATCGGATCCAAGGCGGCGGTTGAGACGCTGGCCATGTTTGACGGCATTCGGATCCTGATCACACCGGGTATGGTGGAGCTTGGAGACCAGGAAAGGGAATACAACTACAAATTCGGCACCTATGCAGCAGACTGCTGTGATTATATTCTGCTGGTTGGAAAGAAACACACGGAACCGATCAGGGAAGGCGTTTTGAGCAAGGGCTTCCCGGAAGAGAAATGCCTCGTTTATGACAGACTTGAGGATGCGGTTTCCTATGCATATGCGATAAAGGGGCAGGGACATAAGTATATTCTCCTGGAAAACGATCTGCCCGACAACTATTAGGAAGGAGTTTTGAAACATGAAAACAAAGGTTGCAATGCTGTTCGGCGGAAAGAGTGTGGAACACGAGGTATCCGTGATCTCCGGGATTCAGGCGATCATGAATATGGATACGGAAAAATACGAGCTGATCCCGGTTTACATGACGAAGAAAAATGAGATGTATGTCGGGGAGGAGATCGGAAAGATCGAGTCCTACAAGGATATCGATGCCCTGCTGCAGAAATCGCAGCGTGTCATCATGATCAACGACAATGACAGGATTCGTCTGGTTTCCTATCCGCCGAAAAAATTCGGGAAAAATACGGAGATTGAGATCGATATCGTCTTCCCGGTCGTGCACGGTACCAACGTGGAGGACGGTGCGCTTCAGGGATATCTGAAGACGGTCGGCGTTCCGTTTGTCGGCTGCGATGTGACGGCGTCTGCTGTGGGCATGGATAAGTACATCATGAAAACGATCCTGAAGGAAGCCGGCGTGCCGATCCTGGATGCCAAGATCTTCACGCTGTCAGATTATGCCGAGATCGAGTCGATGATGGATCGGATCGAAGAGGCGCTCGGATACCCTGTGATCGTGAAGCCGGTCAATCTCGGTTCCAGCGTCGGGATCAGCGTGGCAAAGACCCGCGTGGAATTGTCCAATTCCATTGATGATGCGTTCCGCTATGCGACAAAGGTTCTGGTGGAGCACGCGATCACGAATCTGAGAGAGATCAACTGCGCAGTGCTTGGCGACGAGAACGAGGCAGAGGCTTCCGAATGTGAGGAGCCGCTGCATTCAAAGGATATCCTCAGCTACGAGGACAAGTATGTGAGCAATGCAAAAGGCGGCGGGTCAAAGGGAATGGCGAGCGTCTCCAGAAAGATCCCTGCTGACCTTTCTCCGGAAAAGAGGGAAGAAGTGCGCCGGATGGCTGTGAAATCCTTCCAGGCATTGGGCTGCAACGGCGTTTCACGAATCGACTTTATGATCGACGAAGATACCGGAAAACTCTACTTTAACGAGATCAATACGATCCCGGGGTCGCTTGCGTTCTATCTCTGGGAGCCGATCGGCGTCCCCTATCAGGAGCTTCTCGACAGAATGATCCAACTCGCCCTGAAGCGTGTCCGGACAGAGGGAAATCTTACCTTCACCTTCGACACCAACATCCTCAATACCGCAAGTTTCGGCGGATCGAAGGGGTCGAAGATCTGATCAGTACCCATATCCCCCGTAAAGCTGGCTGTAGGCTTCCAGAAGTTTCTCGGGATCATTGCTCTGCAATGCGAAGTAGAGGTTATGATACTTCGCGATGAAGCCGTCGATGCCGCCGAACATGCGGATCATGAAGACAAAACTGAAGACAATGATCAAGCCGGTGATGATGATCGCAGCGATGCCGATATAAGTGCCGGCTTTTCCTTTGGGGCCTAACGTATCTGAGCCGCCCTTGCTGAGCAGACCGAAGATGATCGCGAGCGCGCCGAAAAACATGCCGACGCCACAGCTTGCGGTAAAGAGACCAAGGATCCCGAGCGAAAGCGAGGCCGTCTCGAAGGCTGCAGAGCGCCCGGTTGGATTTGGCCGGAGTGGTGTTGTGTTGTCAGAATTTTGATTCCAATTATATTGGTCCATAAAGCGCATTATAGCACTTCTTTTCAGAAAAAGCCATTGCCGACTTTTTCTCAGTTCGGTATAATACCTCATTGAAAACAATCACCGGAGGCATACATGGATATCATAAAGAAACTGGCGGAAGAACTGTCAATCCGGCCGGCACAGGCGGAAGCGGCAGTGAAGCTGATCGACGAAGGAAATACGATCCCATTCATCGCACGTTACCGGAAGGAGATGACCGGTGCGTTGAATGACGAAGTGCTGCGGGATCTTTTCGACAGGCTCACGTATCTGCGAAACCTGACGGAGCGGCAGGAAGCGGTCATCGCAAGTATCGAAGAACAGGGAAAACTGACGGATGAATTGAAAGCAGCAGTGCTTGCAGCAAAGACGCTGACGGAAGTGGAGGATCTCTACCTTCCGTACCGGCCGAAGAAGCGTACGCGCGCGACGATTGCAAAGGAAAAAGGTCTGGAGCCGCTTGCAAATACACTGTTGCTGCAGATGCTGGATCACCCGGCGGACAAGGAAGCGGAGAAGTTTCTCGATCCGGAAAAAGGCGTTGAGACAACAGCAGATGCGTTAAACGGCGCGAAGGACATTCTGGCGGAATTCTTTTCGGAGAATGCGGACTACCGCAAAAAGATCCGTGCGCTGACGTTTGAAAAGGGACTTGTCACATCCGAAGCGAAAGAGAAGGAAAAAGAATCTGTCTACGAGATGTACTACGGCTTTTCCGAGCCTGTGAAAAAGATTCAGGGGCATCGCGTGTTGGCATTGAACCGCGGCGAGGCGGAAAAGGTGCTCAACGTGAAGGTGGAAGCGCCGGAGGAGGAGATCCTCTCCAAACTCAAGAAGGAGATCGTGACTCGCGAGAATCCGTTCACGACGGAACTCTTGACAGAGGCACTGACGGACAGTTATCGTCGTCTGATCGCACCCTCGATCGAGCGGGAGATCCGAAACGATCTGACGGAGCGTGCAGAGGACGGTGCGATCCGCGTGTTCGGGAAAAACTTAGCGCAGCTCCTCATGCAGCCACCGATCGCGGGACAGGTCGTGCTCGGCTGGGATCCGGCGTTCCGTACCGGATGCAAACTGGCAGTGGTCGATGCGACCGGAAAAGTTTTGGATACAGCGGTGATCTATCCGACGGCGCCGCAGAACAAGGTCGCAGAAGCGAAAAAAGTGCTCAAGCAGTTGATCGCTAAATACGGTGTGACGCTGATCTCGCTTGGGAATGGAACGGCCTCGAGAGAATCGGAGCAGATCATCGTGGATTTTTTGAAAGAGGAAAAACTTACCATTTCCTATGTGATCGTAAACGAAGCGGGGGCTTCCGTGTACTCCGCGAGTAAGCTTGCGACGGAGGAATTCCCGCAGTTTGACGTCGGACAGCGCAGCGCGGCTTCCATGGCAAGGCGTCTGCAGGACCCGCTTTCGGAACTTGTGAAGATCGATCCGAAGTCCATCGGGGTCGGACAATATCAGCATGATATGAACCAGAAAAAACTCGGCGATGCGTTGACCGGTGTCGTCGAGGACTGCGTGAATAAAGTCGGCGTGGATCTGAACACTGCATCGGCGCCGTTGATGGAGTACATTTCCGGGATCAGCAAACCGATCGCAAAAAATATCGTGACCTACCGTGAAGAGAACGGGAAGTTTAAAAACCGTAAGGAACTTCTCAAGGTTCCGAAACTTGGCCCGAAGGCATTTGAACAGTGCGCCGGGTTTATGCGGATTAGCGGCGGGGAGACGCCACTCGATGCGACGGCGGTCCATCCGGAGAGTTACGGCGCGGCAGAGAAGCTCCTGCAGACACTCGGGTTTTCAACGGCAGATCTCACCGGAGGAAAGCTTTCCGGGATTTCCAAAAAGATCGGCGATCCGAAAAAGACGGCTGATCAGCTTGGGATCGGCGAATTGACGCTGATGGATATCGTGAAAGAGTTGGAAAAGCCGGCGCGTGACCCGCGGGAAGATATGCCAAAACCCGTGCTCCGAAATGACGTGCTGTCGCTGTCCGACTTGAAGCCTGGCATGATTTTAAAAGGCACGGTCCGAAACGTGATCGACTTCGGTGCATTTGTGGACATCGGCGTGCATCAGGACGGACTTGTGCATATCAGCGAATTGTCGGATCGTTTTGTGAAACACCCGCTCGACGTGGTGTCGGTTGGAGATGTCGTAGAAGTACGTGTGCTTTCCGTGGATGAAAAGAAGAAACGGATCGCGCTGTCGATGAAGAAGTGAACAAGGGCAGCCGCTAAACGGCAGTTTAATGGCTACCCATACGGTCGTCCTCTGTATGTCACAAGCCCAACGGTCTGCAAATGCTCGCTCGATGTGCTCCTAATCAGATTTT
>CACZBF010000011.1 GCA_902779355.1 uncultured Lachnospiraceae bacterium
CAGAGCATAGCACTATCGTATGAAAGAGTAAAATCTACGAGTGCAGGGGTAAATTCCCCTCACCAAAGGGTGAGTGGAATTTAAAATTTCATTTTTCGATTTTCTGAAAATCTTATATTTTTCTCTTTATTTTTTGAAAAAATAAGATATAATGAATATAGTACTTTAGTCACAGGTGTATAACATGGTAAAAGAATATCTTGAAAAGTATTTGATAGAGCTCGTAGAAGAACGGATCCTTATCGAGCATGAGTATACGGATTGTGAGAACAAGATCAAAGAAAATATCTCGTTCATTGCTCTGCTGGAGGAAAAGAATGATCCGAACTTTGAGTCCTTTACACCTCGTGAGGTGAATACTTCCAACAAAAAGAGAATTGCCGAATTAAGAGAAGAGCAAAAGAAATTACTGGATCTTTCTCAAAAGAAAAAACTGGAGCTCAGTGATTTCAATGCAAAGATCGATGAACTAAATTCGGTCATACGTGTGGCACGGGAAGCTGAAAAACCTGGAGATGAACTCATCACAAATGTGGATGACAATGTGATCCTTCGACGGAAACTTCTCGAGACACAGGAAGCAGAAAGGCAACGGATTGCCAGGGAATTACATGATTCTTCCGTTCAGAGTATGACCGGCCTCGTTCATAAAGCGGAGCTCTGCTATCGGTTGATCGATATCGATCCGGTGCGATGCAAAATGGAGCTGAAGAATATGTCGAAGTTCACGAAGGAGATCATTGATGAACTACGGGATATGATCTATAACCTTCGGCCCATGTCCTTTGACGATATCGGGATCGACACCGCGATTGAGCGGAATCTTGCGAGACTGCAGGACGGTTCCGATACGACGATCAATTATTACGTACAGGGTTCTTCAGAGGAAATGTCCCCTGTGGTAGGATTGACACTGCTTCGCATCATTTATGAAGCGTGCAGCAATGCAGTCCGTCATGCGAATGCAAAAGAAGTGAATGTCCGCCTGGTTTATTCCGAGGATCATATCGATCTTTCGATCGAGGATGATGGCGATGGATTTGAACTCGATAATCTGCGTGTCGGAGATGACCGGACCGGCTTCGGACTTCCGATCATGAAGGAGCGGGTGTTTCTGTTGTCCGGTGAAATGGATATCCAATCCGAATTGGGAAAAGGAACCACGATTACGATCACTGTTCCACTCAAAGTAGAAGAAATGCTGCCGGAATGACCGGTTGATGAGAATGAAAGAGTTATTGATTTGGAGGAGTTTTTATGATCAATGTAATGATTGCAGATGACCATGCGATGATACGGGAGGGACTTCGAAATCTCTTGGAGCTTGACGGAGAGATCCGTGTTGTCGAGGAGGCATTTGATGGAGAAGATTGTATCCTGAAATTGCGGGAGCGGATTCCGGATGTTTTGTTGCTGGATATCAATATGCCTGTGATGAATGGGTTGGAAGTTCTCGAACGGATCAAAGAACTTCATATGAAAGTAAAAGTGTTGGTGCTTACGGTTCATAATGAAGTAGAGTATCTTCTTCGAGCAGTCGATCTCGGGATCAACGGTTATCTTTTGAAGGATTCTGATTTTGATGATCTTCGAAAAGCGATCATGGCAGTCTCAAGAGGTGATACTTATATTCAAGAAAGTCTGATGCCGTTACTGGAAAGTAAGATGACGCAGCGAACTGATGAGGAAAAGAAGATTGCGGATCTCACCGGACGGGAGATGGAGGTCTTAAAACACCTCGCATACGGAATGTACAATAAAGAGATCGCAGAGACCTTACACATCAGTGAGCGTACAGTGAAGAATCACGTATCCAGCATCTTCAAAAAGATCGATGTGAACGATCGCACGCAAGCGGCAGTATTTGCTATAAGGAATCATTTGATTGATGTGCATAAATGATATAGATAAGGGTGGGGTGAAAAGTGCCATGCGATGAAATCGCATGTGCACTTTGCAAAAGGAGGCGCCTTGACATGCTAGCATGTCAGAGCGCCTCCTCTTGCAAAGGTCACAATGGCACTTCGTGCCATGTGACTTTTCACCCCGCCCTTTTCTGTTTATTCCTCTATCAATATCCCACCACTTGTTTCACGTGAAACATTTTTCTACTGGTTGTGTGTTTCACACCTTTCTTTACAAAATATAGTAGAAAATGTTTCACGTGAAACATTTTATCACATATCCAAACCAGTCAAAGGTTGTTGCACAACATATCGGATGTTTCTCGCGACACATGCATCCTTTAACAGAGAAAGAGACTTTTCAGTATTTTCAGCAATCCTCGGTAACTCTTTTATCTTCCCATAAAGTGGCAAAAAGAAGTTATCCCAATGGAGTGGGATGACGAGCTGCGGATGTGTGCGATCCAGTGTCTCATAGAAGAATTTGTTTTGTCGTTCTTTGCTGTCTCTGGATAACCCACCGACTCCCAGAAAAAGAACATCCGTATCGATTCCATCCAACTGTCCCTCGCAAAAATTATAACTTGGTCGGATCAGGTAGTGTTTACCATGGTGCGTGAAATAGAAATCAAAAGAACCACCCTCTTTGAATGCTTTCTTCTTCGCCGGTTGGATCAAAGGAGTATCAATCGTCTGTCCCAGATCCTCATTGTACCAATGTGCTTTGGAGTGTATGGAAGGGAGAACACTGATTGAAAATGAGCCTATTTCATATTCCATCTGATCCTGAAAAGAGAACAATTTATCTACTGAGATCGAACCACCTCTGGCAACATTCAAAGCAGAAGGGGAACCATAGATATTTGCATGACATTGTTTTGCAAAGTATGGTGCATCCAATACATGATCATGATGGGAATGAGAAATAAAGATACCTTTCAATCGATCGATCCGGAATTGCCCGATTACCCGATCTGCGACCACCGGATCTGTGTATAATGTTCCAAACAGGTATCCACCCAAAGACGGTCTGGTTACATGACAGTCAAACATGATCTGATCGACTCCGTTATCAAAGAGTAATGTTGTTGTACCGAGATATGTTATCAGCATATGAATTCCTCCGGGATTATTGTAACACATCAGAGCTGGTTTCAGGTCAAAAGTGCCATGCGATGAAATCGCATGTGCACTTTGCATGAAGAGGCGCATTGACATGCCAGCATGTCAGAGCGCCTCCTCATGCAAAGGTCACAATGGCACTTCGTGCCATGTGACTTTTTGACCTGAAAAGTTTACCATTCATATCACAAAAACCTATAGAACATTTCCCCAAAACGTGCTATACTGATTGCCGTGACAAAAATCGAAAAGATCGAATTCAAGATCCCCCAAAAACAAGTAAAGGAAAGTAAGTATGAGTAGAATCATCGCAATCGCGAATCAGAAGGGCGGCGTCGGAAAAACGACGAGCGCGATCAATCTGTCGGCCTGTCTGGCGGAAGAAAATAAGAAAGTGTTGGTGATCGACCTCGACCCGCAGGGGAACGCAACCAGCGGTTTGGGAATTGATAAAGATGAGGTGGAACATTCCGTTTATGACTTGATCCTTGGAGAATGCGAGATCGCGGATAGTATTGTGGACACAAAGATCGAACGACTTTCTATGATTCCATCCGATGTAAATCTGGCCGGTGCTGAGATCGAGCTTTTGGATGTGACAGAGAAAGAATACGTTCTGCGGAAGTCTGTCCAGACGATCCGTGACAATTATGATTTTATTATCATTGACTGCCCTCCGTCCCTCAATATGCTGACGATCAATGCGATGACGACTGCGGATACTGTCTTGGTACCAATCCAGTGTGAGTATTATGCATTGGAAGGACTATCTCAGCTGATGCATACGATCAATCTTGTGCAGGAACGGTTAAATGAAGATCTGATCATCGAAGGTGTAGTCTTCACCATGTATGACGGACGCACTAACCTTTCCCAGCAGGTGGTGGAGAATGTACGGGAAAATCTGAAAACCAAAATATATGAGACGGTGATACCGCGAAATATCCGTCTTGCCGAAGCACCTTCATACGGAATGCCGATCGAGCTGTATGACACAAACAGCAGCGGCGCTAAGAGCTATCGCTCTCTTGCAAAGGAAATCATGGAAAGGAAGGATATCTGATATGGCAGCAAAAAAGAGCGGATTGGGAAAGGGACTTGATTCGCTGATCCCGGAAAAAGCAGGAGCCACTGCAGCAAAAGGAAAGACAACAGCGGAAGGAAAAGATATTCTGTTGGTCGACATCAATAAGATTGAGCCGAATCCGGACCAGCCGCGTAAGAACTTTGATGAGGATAAGCTGATCGAACTGTCTGAATCCATCAAGCAGCATGGCATCATGAATCCGCCGTTGGTTTTGGAGAAAAAAGGCTATTATATGATCATCGGAGGAGAGCGTCGATGGAGAGCTTCCAAGATGGCAGGTCTGAAGAAGATTCCGGTGATCGTGAAAAAGGATCTGACGGATCAGCAGGTTGCAGAGTGGGCTCTGATCGACAATATCCAGCGTGAAGATATCAATCCGATCGAACAGGCTGAAGCCTATCAGAAACTCTTGAGCGATCACGACTGGACACAGGATAAGCTGGCCGAAGTGGTGAGCAAAAGTCGGACAGCGGTTACGAACTCTCTTCGTCTTCTGAAGCTCGATGAACGCGTGCGTCAGATGGTGATTGACGAGATGGTTTCCACCGGACACGCACGGGCTCTGCTTGGCGTGACCGACGGAGAAAAACAGTTTACCTTGGCGCAGCAGATCTATGATGAAAAAATGAGTGTCCGTGATACGGAAAAGCTGGTCAAGAAACTACAGTCCCAGAAAGAAACGACGGATAAAAAGAATAAGAACGCGAATCCGCAGTTGGATGCCATTTATGCGGAGCAGGAAGAAAAAATGAAGCAGCTCCTCGGTACCAAGGTCACGATCTCCCGGAAAAATGAAAAAAGCGGAAAGATCGAGATTGAATATTATTCACCGGAGGAACTGGAACATTTACTGGAAATGTTATACACTATAAAGAAATAAGGGAGTTTTAAAGGAAATCACATGTTAGGAATCGCAGATTATCTCGGTATCGATCTGGATATCGCATTGATCGTGATCGCCGCGTTGATCGTACTTGTCGTGGTTCTGATCGTTATCACGATCTTGAATGCGCTGCATCTGAAAAAATTGAAAGAGAGATACCACATCTTTATGTCGGGAAAAAGTGCAAAATCTCTGGAAGAGACTCTGATCAAGAGGCTCGATCAGGTTGACATGCTTCTTTCCGCAAATAAAGAAAATGAACGAAACATCATGAAACTGTTTGAGAACAATCAGTTTGTTTTCCAGAAGACGGGACTTGTCAAGTACGATGCTTTCAGTGAGATGGGAGGTAAGTTGTCTTTTTCTGTTGCATTGCTGAATGAGAAAAATGATGGATTTATCATTAACGCGATGCACTCCAGAGAGGGATGCTATACTTACATTAAGGAAATCATCGAAGGAAACAGTATTATTGTTTTGTCTGATGATGAAAAGAAAGCCCTTGATCAGGCAATGAATTCCAAGCAACCATTGAGGAACGAGTGAGGAAAAAAGCTTGCATCATTATCTGAGAACAGTTGGATTTCATAACCTGAGCAGTACCAAGGATCTGGATGCCGTTTTGGATGCGATCATCGAGAATCCGAACCGGGAGCAGACCACGCAGGATGCGAAGGGAAATGAAATCGTCGAGATGACAAAAGAATATGGACATGGCTTTGGTATCCGTCTGATCGGGCAATATGTTGGCGAGGACGGATTTGAGATTGACCACTATTATCCTTATTTTACGGGAAATGGCGTGACGACTGAGGAGCCGATCGAAGTGGAACGCCATGCCGGCAATGAATCCTATGCGGGCATCTGTGATGATGTAAAAGTGGGCGTGTCGCTGATTTTCTACATTCAGAACGGCGTGGAATATATGAATGAGGTTTTCCGCAACGAGAAGTGTATGCAGAAAGCGACGGTGACACTTTCCGGTCTTTCAACCGACGGTCATATCATTATGCCGATCGCGAAGCAGAAGAAAAAGGTTGAGACCCCGCGGCAGGTGCAGGAGCGTCGCAGTATTCTGGAAGCGGCGCGGGATGGGGATGAAGAGGCCATGGAAAGCCTGACGCTGGAAGATATTGATACTTATTCCATGCTTTCCCGTCGTGTTCTTTATGAAGATGTGCTGAGTATCGTGGAGACCAGTTTTATGCCTTACGGGATTGAGTCCGATCAATACCAGGTGATCGGAGAGATCCTGGATTATACGATGCAGCCGAATAAGGAAACGCTGGAAGAGCTGGTGATCCTGACTTTGAACTGTAATGACCTGATCTTTGACGTGTGCATCAATCAAAAGGATCTTCTCGGAGAGCCTGCGGTTGGCCGACGGTTCAAAGGAACGATCTGGCTTCAGGGAAAGTTGAACTTTTTTGACTAGATATAAACGCGATCTATGCGTTTATCATATGTCCACGTAGCTCAGCAGGATAGAGCGACCGCCTCCTAAGCGGTAGGTCGGAGGTTCGAATCCCCTCGTGGACGTTTCAACAATAAAACAGAGATGGGACAAATAGTCTCATCTCTGTTTTATTGTTGAAAAAAAACTATTCTAAAATAGGGAAATATGGTACGATAAAATGGAATGGGGAGTTTAGGATAAACAGAAAGGAGAGGCAATTATGGGTGAGAACAAATACGCAGGAACAAAGACAGAGAAGAACTTGAGAGAAGCGTTTGCAGGAGAGTCGCAGGCACGCAACAAATATACGTATTTTGCTTCCGTTGCAAAAAAGAACGGCTATGAGCAGATCGCAGCGCTGTTCTTAAAGACGGCAGAGAATGAAAAAGAGCACGCAAAACTTTGGTTTAAAGCGCTCGGAGAGCTCGGAACCACGGAGGAAAACCTGCTTGCAGCAGCAGAGGGCGAAAACTACGAGTGGACGGATATGTACGAGCGCATGGCAAAGGATGCGGAAGAAGAAGGTTTCACGGAGCTTGCAGAGCAGTTCCGTGGTGTGGCCGCGATCGAGAAAGCGCATGAAGAACGTTATCGGAAGCTTTTGGAGAATGTTAAGGCAAAGGCTGTTTTTGAAAAGAGCGGTGTGACCGTATGGGAATGCCGGAACTGCGGGCATATCGTGATGGGGACTTCCGCACCGGAGGAGTGTCCGGTCTGCCACCATCCGCAGAGCTTCTTCGAAGTCAGAGAACAGAATTATTAAGATCAGTATCATGATAGGAAGGAGTGAGGATCTATGTTTGAACAGGCAGCATTACCGGTTGCGTATGATGCGCTGGAGCCGACGATCGATACATTGACGATGGAAACGCATTATGCAAAGCATCATGCGACCTATACAAAGACCTTGAATGAACTTGCCGAAAAAGCAGGGAAGACGGATGTTCCGATCGAGGAATTGCTTTCCAACCTGGACAGCATCCCGGATGAAACGCTTCGGAAGGGCATTCGCAATCACGGAGGCGGTTATTACAACCATAACCTGTATTTCAGCACGCTTGGGACGGACAATCATACACCGACCGGTGTTTTGGCAGAAAAGATCAACCAGACTTTCGGCAGTTTTGAAGCATTTCAGGAAAAGATCTCAAATCTTGCAGTGACACAGTTCGGTTCCGGCTGGGCCTTTCTTTCCGTGACACCGGATGGCGGTTTGGTATTATCTCAAAGCCCGAATCAGGATAATCCGTATAGTGAGAAAACCGGAAATGTGCCGATCTTCGCGATCGATGTTTGGGAGCATGCGTATTACCTGAAGTACAAAAACCTTCGTGCACAATATGTCTCAGAGCTTTTCAAAGTCATTGACTGGAAAGTAGTTGAGGAAAACTATAAAAAGGCGATAGCTTAGGGGGATTTTTCCAATGAAAAACGGGGTACCGGTAAAACAGGAAAAGCATGACACAACTATGATGAAGATCATCTTCTCCGTCATTGTTCTGCTTGTTTCTTTTCTGGCAGTTTTGTACGTGATGGTAAGGAGCGCGGATCCGATCTATCTGATCATTTTTGGAATTTTGATGATTGCAGCAGCTTTCTTCCTGATCATTACGTTAATACAGATCAGTTATCAAAGGCATCTCAGAGAAGAGGAACGCTACGAAAACATTTTCAAATCCGAAAAAGCATCTTATATGCTGCTCCGATCGAATTTCGAGCACCTCAGCGAGCATGTGAAACTGGTTGATCAGAAGGTGACCGGCTATGCACAGGCACTTGCAAAAGAACAGCAGAAATACGCCAAGCTCCTTGTTTCCAGAAATAAGGAAAATGCGGATGCGATGCTCAACTCCAATGATCAGCTCCTGCTGGAGCTGACACAGCTGGAGGAAGGGCTCGAAAAGCTGGAAGGGAATGTTGTGAACGGTATCGGAGAAAAGAATGCCGACCAGCTTCAGAATTCGAACAAAGAAATCCTTTCGCAGCTGCAGTTATTAGATCTGTCCGTGAAGAATTCAATCCTGGAACTGAGATCCGTGATGAATTCCGCGCCGCAGACAACCCTGATCCAGGGTGTTGCACAAGCGCCCTCGATCCCGGCAACGCCTACACCGGCGCCTGAACCAATGCCGATGGTAGAGAGCATTCCTGAACCGGAGCCGATCCCTGAACCGAAGCCGATCCCCGAGCCCGAACCGGAGCCGATCCCTGAACCCGAACCGGAACCGATCCCTGAGCCCGAACCGGAGCCGATCCCTGAGCCCGAACCGGAGCCGATCCCTGAGCCCGAGCCGGAGCCGATTCCTGAGCCCGAGCCGGAGCCGATCCCCGAGCCCGAATCGGAGCCGATCCCTGAACCGGAGCCGATCCCCGAGCCCGAACCGGAGCCGATCCCCGAGCCCGAACCGGAGCCAGCCCCCGAGCCTGAACCGGCACCTGCACAGGAGCCGGAGAAGCCGCCGATGCCGGATATGTCCGATCCGAACCATATCATGACGCCGGATGAAATTGCAGCACTTCTTGCAAACACTGCGGACAGTGCACCGGCTGCGCCGGAACCCGAGCCGGAGCCTGAACCTGAACCGGAGAAACCACCGATGCCGGACCTTTCCGATCCGAATCACGTGATGACCCCGGAAGAAATCGCGGCATTGATCGCAAATTCATAGAAGGTATCATAACAAACCGCCCGATCGTGGAATTCACGGTCGGGCGCTTTTTTCGTTCTTTTTTCAAAAACCACTTGCAATCATTCAGTTTCTATACTATAATTCATTTTGTTCTTCTTGTGCAGAGCGAAATGGGCCATTAGCTCAGTTGGAAGAGCACCTGACTCTTAATCAGGGTGTCCAGGGTTCGAGCCCCTGATGGCCCACGTAAAGGCGGTTTTCCGAAGATTGCTTCGGGGGGCTGTCTTTTTTTTATATTCTTTGCAACCTCCTCTCATTATTTGTCGCTTAGGTTAATAGAAGCCATAAAAAACCATCAAATGGGAGGAAAAACTTATGAAAAAGAAAATTGTATGCACCTTATTGTTAACCGGCACGATTCTGATGACAGCCTGTGGGCAGTCGCGCGCGCCTATGGATACCGCAGCAACAAACGCGGGCAACTATGCCAGAGACTATGAAGAAGCAGCTTCCGCTGACTGGGATGTATGTGTGGAAGCCGCAGAGGCCAGTCCGGAAGCCGGGAACGCATTGGGATCCTACTTCGCAGCGATGGAACCAGCGGATGAATACGTTGTTACGGAAGATTTTCAGCGGGAAGGCTATAACAACATTGAGGAATCCGGTTTTGTCTCTGTTCAGACGCAGCCGTTTTCCACGTTCGCAGCAGATGTCGACACCGCTTGCTATGCGAATCTCAGACGTACCGTCACAAACGGCTACGGTATGGATGCTTCGGCGCTCCGGATCGAAGAACTGATCAATTATTTTGATTATGATTACAAAACCCCGCAGAATGGTGACAAGTTTGGTGTCGTGACCACCTACACTGCTTGTCCTTGGAATGAAAACAGCAAACTCCTGCGTGTCGGGATCAAAGCGGAAGAAGTACCGGTTTCCGGCGGCAGCAACCTGGTCTTTTTGATTGACACGTCAGGTTCCATGTTTGACGATGATAAGCTTCCTTTGGTGCAGAAAGCGTTCCGAATCCTTGCGAAGCAGCTTTCCGGAGAAGACACTGTCTCCATCGTGACTTATGCCGGGAGCGATACGGTAGTGCTCGAAGGCGCCAGAGGAGATGATACCAGAGAGATCATGAAAGCCATTGACGGCCTGGAAGCCTACGGCTCTACAAACGGAGAGGGTGGCATCCGTCGCGCTTATGAAATCGCAGAGAAATACTATATCGATGGTGGCAATAACCGTGTGATCCTGGCAACTGACGGGGATCTGAATGTCGGGGTTTCCAGTGAAGCTGGTCTGACGGATCTGATCGAAGAAGAAAAAGAGACAGGCGTGATGCTCTCCTGCCTTGGTTTCGGTACGGGAAACTACATGGATGACAAGATGGAAGCGCTTGCCGATCATGGAAACGGCAACTATTCCTATATCGATTGCGAGGCGGAAGCAGAGAAAGTCCTGAGAGAGGAGCTTTTTTCCACGCTTTATACCGTGGCAAAGGATGTGAAATTCCAGGTGGAGTTCAATCCCGCAGCAGTACAGGGTTATCGGCTGATCGGCTATGAAAACCGGAAAATGGCAGCAGAGGATTTTGCAGATGATAAGAAGGACGGCGGTGAAGTCGGCTCCGGCCAGACAGTGACGGTGCTCTATGAGGTTTTGCCGGTAGGTTCTGCAGAAGAAGCGCCGGTTGTGGCATCCAGATACCAGAATAACGCTACCGCACACACAGACGAACTGCATACGGCAGAGAATGCAGACGAACTGCTCGTCGTCAATATCCGCTACAAAGAGCCGGAAGCAGAGGAGAGCGTTCTTAAGACCTATCCAGTCACCACGGATATGTACCGTGAAGAAATGGATGCGGACACATCCTTCGCAGCAGGCGTGGCGCAGCTCGGGATGCTGGTCCGTGATTCTGAACTGAAAGGATCCACGACCTATACTGCAGTCTATGACCGTTTGAAAAGTCTACCACAGATCACGGACGATGATCAGAAGCTGGAATTCCTGACTTTGATCAAAAAATGCGAAAAGCAGTTTTCCTAAAGGCCAAAAAATGGTAGTATAGACCTTATGAAAAACAGAGCTGACTGCATCGATTATGAAAAGCCAAAGCAAAAAGTCTCTACCCTTCGTAAGATCTATATTGCAAGACTCATCTTACGCTGTCTGATACTGGCAGCCTGCATCCTGATCGCGTTCTATTTTCCACAGGAAATGCAAGTGCTCGAAGGGTGGAACTTCTTTAAGATGCTGACTCCGTTGCACCTGCTCTGGGTTCTTTGGGTCCTGGATATGCTCTGGCAGCTGATTCCCGTGAAAAATAAGATCGCGCTCGGATCGCAGAAGCTGTTTCAATTTCGCTTCATTCCGGCAGAGGATCTGAAGCGCATCAATTACAAGAATCTGCGCGATTACATCATCCAAACCACCAAACAGGCCTATAAGGTTATGCTTTTATGGGCAGCTGCTATCATTTTTCTGACACTGCTCCGGTATTTTAACATCATCACAGACACATACCTTTTCTTGTTTACGGTCACATTCTATGTTTGCGATCTGATCTGTGTGTTGATCTGGTGTCCGTTCAGGCTCATTATGAAAAACCGGTGCTGCACGACCTGCCGGATCTTCAACTGGGATCATCTGATGATGTTTACGCCGATGCTTTTTATAAGGGGATTTTATCCCTTAAGTCTTCTGCTCATGTCCATTCTGGTCTGGCTGATCTGGGAACTTGCCGTCATGATGTATCCGGAGCGTTTTTCCGAAATCACCAACGAAGCGCTCCGTTGCAGCAACTGTACCGATAAACTATGTACGCAGTACTGCCAGAAGCTGCGTACGCCGAACAACCCGGATATGCAACCAATCGAGCGTCTGGAAGAGAAAATCGGAGAGACGATCGAAAATATAAAAAAATAAAAAGAAGGAGAAAGGTTATGGGAACTGATCAGACAATGGCCGCAGCCTGCCCGGCATGTGGCGGAGAAATGAAATTTGATCCGACCGAGGGAAAGCTGAAGTGCGAATACTGCGCATCGCTTTTCACGCCGGAGGAGGTAGACGCCTTCTGGAAAGAGAAGGAAGCAAAAGCAGGAACGGCCCAGCAGGCCGCATCCGGAGAGGGAGAAAACTGGGATACCGCAAAAGACGGGATGAAGACTTACGGTTGTTCGACCTGCGGTGCGGAACTGATCGCGGATGAGACAACTGCCGTCATGCGCTGCCCGTATTGCGGCAATCAGACGATCGTGCCCGGACAGTTTTCGGGAAGCATCCGGCCGGATCACATCATTCCGTTTGCGCACACGAAGGATCAGGCTGTGAGCAAGTATCATGAGTATTATCAGAAGCGTTTTCTTTTGCCGAAATCCTTTATCACGGACAATCATGTGTCAGAGATCCAGGGTGTCTATGTACCGTTCTGGCTGTTCAGCGGGAAAGCCTCCATTGATGCGGCTTATGACGCAGTGGATGTCAAGACCAAGGATGATTACGAGATTCTGACGCATTATGACGTAAGGCGAAAAGGAAATCTTTCCTATGAAAATGTACCGACAGATGCATCGAAGCGTATGGAAAATGATCTGATGGACTCCGTGGAGCCATTTAAAATGGAGGACATGAAGCCGTTTTCTCTGTCTTATCTTCCCGGTTTCCTGGCAGAGCGGTTTGATGTTGAGCAACAAGAAAATGTAGAACGCGCGCACAAGCGCATCAAATCGACGATCAGTGAGCAGACAAAGAGAACGGTGAAGCACGACCGTATTGATTCAGAGCAGGAGCAGGTCGCTTTTGGGAACGAAACAACAGGGTATGCGATGTTTCCGGTCTGGCTCTTGACGACGCGTTGGAATGACAAGGAATACCGCTTTGCGATGAACGGGCAGACCGGCAAGATGACCGGTGATCTTCCGATCAGTGTGCCAAAGTTTTTGGGAGTGGTGGCAGCTGTCTTTATCGCTGTTCTCATCATAGGACTCTTAATCTTTGAGGCTGGTACAGCTATCATCATCGACTTGATCGTGGTAGCGATCGTCGCGTTTTTGATGTATGGAAGCATGAAACCGGTTGCGCAGGCTTCGGATGCGGATCATTATGTCTCTGAATCCCTAACTTTGACCCACGAAGAAGAAGTCTTCACGAGAAACGAAAAGCGTAAGAAGTAAAGGGAAGACGGCTGCCCATGAGTGTTTTGGATCAGACGGTGACAGAAAAGAAAACGAAGATCACAAAAGAAATCGTTCTGTTTGGCATCCTTGGCATCATTACGATCGTCGCAGGCTGGCTTTTCCTTTCTACAGGATTTGATGCTACCTGGGGCGGCGATGACAGTGTTGTACATCTGAGCATGTACAATGCCACCAAGGACAGGTCTTATCTGCAATGCTTTTTTGGATATATTGGGCAGGCACTTTATCAGTATGTACATCCGACAGAGATCTATCGTTATCTGCCGATCGCTTATTGGAATGACGCGGTTTGGAAGTTCGCTTCTTATAGTCTTACCAATTATCGGATAGCGGTTCTTTTCTATACCTATCTCGCGATCTTCCTGACGGCTGTCTTTCTCGGATGTATGACAAAAAACAGATACATGGCGCTCCTTTGCCTTGCACTGACGCCGCTGCTTGTCAATCTTTATTCTTCGGTGGAGGTGAATGCGCTATATACGTATCAGGCGATGGCGCAGCGTTCCTACATCTTCTGGATGATAGGAATGCTGCTTCTTATCTGCCATGCAAAAAAGAAAAAGATCGGTTTTCTCATTGCAGCGGCATTTTTTACATTTCTTTCCTGTACAGTCCTCGAAATCGGCTATGTTTTCATTTTTCCGTGCTTTTTGATCGTACTTTTGCTGCATGAGGAGTGGAAACAAAGGATTCTCTCCTTCGGTTCTCAATGCATCGGCGTGATTCTCGCCTTTACCGGCTACTGTATCTGTGCCTCCACGCAGGGGATGAACACTGATACTTCTGCCAGATTTCAGCTTTCTCCGATTGTTGAGACCATCTCCAAACAGATGACAGCCTCTTTTTCTCTGCCCCCAGTGCTGCTATCCGGTCAGGAGCTGCATTTTCCGGATATCCGCATGCAGGATGTACTGCTGCCGCTTCTGTTGGCCGGTGTCGTCGCGATCATGCTCTATCAAAACACAAAAAAAGAAGAGGCGTCGCAGGAAAAGACAAGCGGAATCCTTTATTGTATTGCTGCATTCATCTTGGTACTGCCGGCTGGTCTGATCTCGATTGCAGAGAAGTTTCAGATCAGTAATGCGATCACATGGACGCAAGGCTGGATGATGTCGATCGTCGGGACCATGGGAGTGGGGATCTTCACGGCAGTGCTTCTATCTGCGATCGCAGGATGGATCGGGCGAAATGCGAGTCAGGCATGGCTGAGGATTTTATTGATCGCTCTATTGGCATTATCCATTGGTTGTACAGGGGTTTACAGCAGAGCAGCCACGAATGTTTCCGGAGATAAGCACTCTCGTCCGAGAAACGACCTATTGATCGAGGCTGTGCAAAGCGAGGCACTTTCCGATGTACCGGATGGATCCCTGATCTATTGTGATTATGGGATCTGGGGGAACAGTGGGCCGGCTTTGGCAATGTTTTTTGACATCTACGGAGACCGGAGCTTTGAAGCCTCTTATTATGAGGGTCAGGAGATGGAAGAGGGAGCTTATTTCTCTCATTATGGCTACGGAGAGCCCATTACGATCTTTTATGTCGGAAAACTAGGGGAAGAGCAGGGGACAATTGAGGATGTCAGAGTCTGGATCAAGGATCTGAACAAGACAGTGCAAAAAGAAAATCTGACCTATGTCAATGACGGGGCGCTTCATACGATCGCAATCCAGCCGGTAGAAGGAAAAGAAGATTTGTATCTGGCGGATATCCCGCAGATGAATTTTGCCGATCTTTTTGTGGAATGATGGAAAGGTCAAAGGGACAACAAGATGCGTAAGATCATGGTCACAAATGATGATGGGATCGGTTCTGACGGGCTGATTCGCTTGGTGAAAGCGGCAAAAGTCTTCGGAGAGGTATATGTAGTGGCTCCGGATGGCCAGCGCAGCGCTGCTTCTCACAGCATTACGCTGCACGATGAGATGATCATTTATCCGTATGAGTATCTGATAGAAGGTGTGAAGGCCTTTATCTGCAGCGGAACGCCGGCGGATTGTGTACGAGTGGGGTCATTGAATCTAATGGACCGGAAGCCGGATGTTGTCCTATCCGGCGTCAATCACGGCTATAATGTTGCTACGGATATCCAATACTCTGCTACTGTCGGTGCAGCGTTTGAGGCTGCTTTTCAGGGATATCATGCGATTGCCCTTTCGGAAGGCATGGAACCTTGCCATGAGGTAACGGATTTTTATTTACAGCAGCTTTTGGAAGAACTGATGGAAAAATCGTTGCAGTACGGTCAGATCTTGAATGTCAATTTTCCGGATTGTCCATTATCTGCATGCAAGGGCGTCCTTTATGACAGAACGGTCTCTCGCGGAATCCCTTATCAGGATCATTACGTGGAAAAAGGGAAATTACCGAATGGCGGGATCAGATTGATGGTTGAAGGGGATATTTCTCTGGAAAGCGAAGAAGGAAGTGACTATCGGGCCATTCTGGAAAATTATGTCTCTGTCGGTGTTGTCAATAATATCATGTAAGGGTTTACAGCATAGACAGTTTCGGACTATAATGAAGCAAAATTTGAGAGGAGGGATTATGTTATGAATCCAGTAAAAAGCGGCGCGATCGGCTTTGTCGTGATCGCGATCGAGATTCTGGCCGGTATCTTCCTGTTGATGAATCCGGAAAGATTTATGAAAACCATCATCATCGTGGTAGGCGTCGGTCTGCTCATCTTGGGCATTGTGATGCTGATCCGATATCTGACGGGACGTAAGGATGCGTCGGCCGGTTTCGGTGTGTTGGTCGGTGCGATCATCGCATTGATCTTCGGCCTGGTCTGCATCTTTGCATCGAACGGCGTCATTGTGCTGATCTCAGTCTTTATATGGGTATGCGGGATCTTCCTGATCATAGCCGGTATTGTCAAGATCGCAGCGTTTGTTCGTACTCGTAGTGCGGGTAGTACCGTTTTGGTGCTGATCAGTGGTATCATCATGCTGATCTTCGGTATTCTTCTTCTGATCCATCCGTTCGGCAGTCTGGAAGTGCTGCTGCGGATCGGTGGAATTGTGCTGTTGGTTGAAGCCGGGATAGATTTGGTTTCACTGATCATTACGATGAAGAATGCACCAAGGGAAGTGAAATAAAGAGTATTTTGAGGGTGAGGTCAAAAGTGCCATGCGATGAAATCGCATGTGCACTATGCACAGAAATCCGGATGGACGAGCTAGCTCGTCCACACGGATCTATGTGCATAGGTCACAATGTCACTTCGTGACATGTGACTTTTGACCTCACCTTATTTTTACTTCTTCTGCAGCCGGAATTTATGAACCCGTTCAGACATTTCCACAAGTTCTTCATGGCTCAATTCCGGAAGCTTTTCCAGACGGTCGAGAAAGGCAGAGAGCGTTTCTTTCCGGCGGAGTTCCAGGATCTCATTATAGAAGTTGACGACAATACCGGTGAGGATCGCGATCACAAGGAGAGAATAGATTGTAACAACCACGGAAATAAGCTTTGCCAACAGCGTATGTACGACGATATCGCCGAAACCGGCGGTTGAGATCACGGCGTAGCAGTACCAGAGGGCGTCTCCGTAGTTTGTGATCTCCGGTTCGACCAAAAGGATCAACAACGCAGAGATAAAGACAAATACCATATAAGAAGCAAAAATGTTGATGCCGTCTGTCTGTTTTAAGATGCGATAGAGGGTTTTCAGTTTTTTCATGGCGATCCTCCTTGTCAAATGAATTGATACTCACATCATAGCATAAAAAACTACAAAAAAATGACGCAAAAACCGATCCGGGGGTAAAGACTTTTCTGATTCGTGACGATATAAGAGATAACAAAAACAAAACAGTCTCTGAAATCTGATCGAGTCAGTAAGCCAGCCGTCAGTTGCGAGCGAGCGGCAACGTTGAACACCGATAAAGAAACGAAGAGGCAATATCGAACGGCAAATAGAAAGTGGAATCCCGGACAGCAGTCGCTGCGCGGGATTTTTTATGTCCGAGTTCTTTGCAGAAAGCAGAACGGAGAAGAATATGATTTCAGTGATCGAAAAAGACTATCATGGCGAGAAAGCGCGGTTTCTCTATGTAGACGGCGGTGTGGAATCGGCCGTGTATTTGAATCCTGACAGGCGAAATGAGCTGATCCTCTCTTATATGAAGAAGATTGCAGAGGTCATCGCGGCTTTGCCGGAGCCGAAACAGGTGTTGGTGATCGGTGGCGGCGGGTTTTCATTGCCCAGATTTCTGCTGGATAAATATGCGAAGATTCGGCTTACGGTGGTAGAAAAGGAAGCAGAAATGCTGCGGATTGCAAAAGAGTCTTTTTTTCTCCAGGAAGAAGAACGACTTACGGTTGTGAATACGGAGGGGATGGACTATCTAAAGCAGAGTAATGACACATACGATCTGATCATCAATGATGCATTCATCGGTCCACGCCCGGATTCAGCCCTTTTAACAGATGAGGCCGTAGTCATGATGAAATCTCATCTCACACCGGATGGAATGATCCTTCTGAATGCGGTGATGTCTCTGCGCGGAAAAGGGACATTCCATGGAATCCGCCTCAGAACAAATCTGGAAAATCGATTTTTATATGTCAGATGCACCCGCTGCCAGGAATGGAAAATGGAAGAAGAGGAGCAGAATTGTATCCTGACCTGTTCGGATCAGCCCTTACCCGAGCAATTTTAACCTGAAACTTGCGCTTTTCAGAGAAAGCGTATAAAATGTGCACGAAACAGATTTTTTTGACAGAAGATATAGGAGGTTTGTATGAAAAGAAGAGCCATAGCGATCATGATGACGATGTCGCTTGCGGCAGCAGTTCTTTGGGGATGTGGCAGTACGGCAGTTCCGGCACCTGCAGCACCTGCGGCAACAGAAGCAGCAGCGCCTGCAGCGACAGAAGAGGCGGCACCTGCAGCTACGGAGGCAGCAGCACCTGCAGCAACAGAAGCGGCTCCTGCGGCAACAGAAGAAGTGCTTGACCCGAGTATCAACAACATTGATCAGGAAGCGCTGAAGCAGGATTTTATCGAGTCGATCAAGAACTCGGACTATGAAGATGTCAAGATCCCGGAGGATAAGGACATCCAGATCACCGTCGTATCCGACTATAAGAACTATGAGAGTCTGGAATATCTGACCTATCTGTTCTTTGGCGCGAACGGAATCAACTATGCGCAGTACTATACGGCAGATCGGGGAACGGGTGATGTGATCACGCTGGATCAGCTGGTAAAATCCGATCAGTCAACGTACGATGCGATTTCGGAAAATATTCGTACCCAGATGGATGAGCAGATGAAGCAGGATGATTCTGTGAAGTATTTCACGGATGACTTCAAGGGTGTCGACAAGGATTCCCTGTGGTATCTCGGTTCTGACGGAAGTCTGATCATCACCTTCCCGGAGGCAACGATCGCACCTCACTCCGACGGCATCATCAACTTTACGATCCCGAGCGATGTATTTGATCCGACTAAAGTGCTGTAAATCAGGGATTTACCGACTAAAGTGCTGTAAATCAGGGATTTACCGACTCAAAAGGCGTCTTCTGCGGAAGGCGTCTTTTTTTGCGGAAAATTCGGTTTTCATATTTTCGGAAAACGGTATAATAAAGGTATGAAGAAATTTCTTCGAAAGATCATCCGTTGGAACAGTATATTACTTCTGGTACTTCTTGGGATTTTGATCGCATCCGTCACCGTACAGATCCGTGGAATGGCCGGGATGGCAAAGACAGCATCCACCGCAGGTGAGACGCAGGCAGAGTTTCTGGTATCTCTTGGTCTCTTAAAAGCGGATGTCATCATGCTGGACGGCGATCTGAATGCCTTGATGGGTTATCGGAACGCCGAAGACAGTACGATCCAGGTCGAGACACACCGTTCCGGGATTGAGACTGTGGAAGCACAGATCCCGGATGTTTTGGCGGAGATCAACGGGAATCCTCTGCTGCTTACCGTAGAAGGCGGTTCTTCCGGTGCTTCGACTCTTACTAAGGCAGTCAAGCAATATCTTGCGGATGTGGAGCAAATTGTATCCTATGAACAGGAGCAAAAACCGGAGGATGCCGCGGCGTTGCTGGAGAATGCCTATCTTTCGGATCGGTCGGCGGTTTTTGATGAGATTGATGCATTGCAGCAGTCCGTACAGGGGATCTTGGATGACACAGCCTATGATCTGGATACGGATTGGCTTGCTCCTTTAGGCGAGAGTTTCTTCTTAATTCTGCTGTTTCTCGCATTGACTGTAGTCGGGATTGTCGTTCCGATCGTACTTTTCCGCAGAAAAGCGGCAGTGGAAGAAACGGAAACACTGGCGCAGATCGAGGCAGACGAAAAAACACTGGCGGCGGAAAACCGCATCAAAGAAGCAGAAACACGTTCTCTTGCCGCAGAATCCAAGGTACAAGAACTGCAGGAAGAGCTGGAGGAGAAGACCCGCGCTCTCTCACAGATTTCCGTAGAAAAAGAGGAAGTAGCGGCTGCGGAAGCGAAACGCAGTGAAGAAGTCGAAAAAGAACAGGAAACGGTACGGACACTCCGTCAGCAGGCGATTTCCGGGATCGAAGAGACGGGTCGGATCAAAACGGAAGCACAGCTGATCCGCCGGGAAGCGACGGAGAAAAAAGAGCATGTCAGTGAAAAGGTGGAGCAGCTCAGTACAGCACTTTCGGAAGCACTGGAAAAGAGCACACAGGTAAAAGAGATTGAGGGATTGACAGAAGATATTCTAAAGATTGCCGGTCAAACGAACCTTTTGGCGCTCAATGCTTCCATTGAGGCAGCCAGAGCCGGTGAAGCAGGACGTGGTTTCGCGGTTGTTGCGGATGAGATTGGGAAACTGGCTGCGAACAGCAAGGAAACGGCAAATTCAATTCAGGAGATCAGCGGCAAAGTCAGTGAAGCAGTGCAATCCCTTTCGGAAAATGCATCGGGTATGATCAGCTTTATGGAAGAGACGGTGCTGGCAGATTATGACACGTTTGCCGAGACGGGTGAAAAATACGAACAGGCTGCAGAGGATATGAGTCAGGTTCTGGAGAATCTTACGGAGAGCGATCGATCATAAGTTTACAGATCGGATGATGCAGGGCGGAAAACTTCGCCTCGTACTCCGTCATGATATTTCCTTCGGATAAAACAGGATCATGGTGCAGATCATAAGTGGAGGCGATGAGCCTCCATTTGCTGTTTTCGATCTCTTCCAGAGAAAAGTCAAAAAACCCACGGTTATCGGTCTTAAACTCGATCCGGCCGTTCTCGGACAAAATCCTGTCATAGCGCTCCAGAAAGGCAGATGATGTGAGACGCCGCTTTGCATGCTTTGTTTTGGGCCACGGGTCGGAGAAATTCAGATAGATCAGATCCACCTCGCCCTCGTCGAAGATTTCCGTGATCGTTTCCGCATTGACACAAAGGAAACGAAGATTCGGAAGGGGATGCTCTTCAATCTTTTGAATGGCACGGAACAGAACACTGGAAAAAAGCTCGATGCCAAGAAAATCAATCTCGGGATGAAGTTCCGCCGACTGCATAAGAAATGTCCCTTTCCCCATGCCGATCTCAATATGGAGCGGGAAAGATCCCGGTGACTGCGATGATCCGCTATCCTCTCTTTGTGCTGCGAAGTAGTCGCGCCACTGTCCACGGTATGCAGTTGGATTTTGTACACAGAATGCGCTGTTTGCAACAGCCTCTTCTGCGCCTTTGATCTTTCGTAATCGCATGTGTGTCAACCTCAAGTCAAATGATACCATGAAGAAAAAACGTATGTCTATAAAAATTCTTTACATCCCATTTTAGCGCGTTTATAGTAGAGACATGAGACAATTGACGGCTAGAAAACAAATCGAACGGCTACTTTCCATGCTTCTGGTCTTCCTTTGCATGATGCCCCTTTTTATGCCAGCGGAGATCATGGCGGCAGAGACACAGGAGAGTGCCGCAGCGGAAGATACGTTGGAAGAGGGAGATGCCACTGTACTCGACCCGGCGGCTTTACCAGCTCCAACAGCAGATGGCTATTGGCCCGAGGGGATTCTGACAGGTTCTCAGTCAGCCATTGTGATGGAAACGAGCACCGGGACGATCCTTTATCAGAAGAACATCGATGAACCGCATTATCCGGCCAGTATCACCAAGATCCTGACTGCACTGATCGCCTTGAAGTATGGCAATATGAGTGATATTGTGACATTTTCCAAGGAGGCAGTCTATAACACAGAAGGGTCCAGTATTGCGCGTGATGTCGGGGAACAGATGACGCTGGAACAGTGCCTTTACGGAATGCTCCTGGAGTCTGCGAATGAATGCGCTTATGCGATCGCGGAGCACATCGCGGGCAGCGTAGACGCGTTTGTTGTGATGATGAATGAGGAAGCGGCGGCATTGGGCTGCACTAATACACATTTTGCGAATCCGCACGGTTTGCCGGAGGAGACCCATTATACTTCTGCGCATGACATGGCGCTGATCGCGCAGGAAGCATGGAAAAACGAGACCTTCCGCATCATTACCGGCACAAAGCGTTATGAAATCCCGCCTACCAACAAACATAGTGAGATCACTTATTTGCAAAATCATAACGAGATGCTCAATCCATACAAGTCGACAAAGTATCTGTATGAATACTGTGTTGGCGGAAAAACGGGGTATACGGAAGTTGCAAGAAGTACACTTGTGACCTATGCCCAGAAAGACGGGATGACTTTGATCTGTGTCGTGATGTATGCGGAGGCACCAGATCACTGGACAGATTCGATCGGCTTATTTGACTATTGTTTTGCGAATTTCGGGTTGTTTAATGTTGCCGAAAATACGGATTTCGATAGCGAGAGTGATGAGAGCCAAGCCGGTTTGCGGGATTACGCAGCCTTTGCGCAGTTGGATCCGGATGCACAGATCGTCCTGCCGCTCACGGCGTCCTTCCAGGATGCGGTTTCCGAGGTCGAGGTAAGTTCCGAGCCGGGAGAGGTCGTTGGAACCGTAAATTATAGCTATGCAGGACATCCTGTCGGCTCTGCACAGATCCTTGCAACCGGTGCCGTTGCGGAAAGCTATCCGTTTAAGACGATCTTCAGTGAAGATGCGACCGGTGACGGCACGGATGGGTGCAAAAAACTGATCCTGATCACACCGAAGAAAGTGCTGCCTGTCATTTTGATCATTGCGCTCGCTGCGGTACTTTTGCTGTTGATCATCAAGTTTTCTTCCAAACTCCGTATCCTACGACGGAACATTTACCGGAAGAAACGAACCAAGACTCCCTATCGGCGGATCCGCAGCCGTGGTTTCGGCAGACGCAGAAGAAAAAGACGTCGATAATCATTAGAACAGACAGTTGTTTTATCAAATATAAAATAAAAACGACAGTATCGGACAAAGATACTGTCGTTTTTGTCTATAAGCGGACAGGCGGAAAACAAAACTACAAATTTGGGTTCCCCTCTGAATCTGTCTGAATAATCAGTGTATTTTGAATATTTGTCAGAAGTCTTTGCTTTTGTTTCGTATAGAGGATCAGCCCGTTTCCGGTCTCTGTGATGGTCACGATCTTATCGGAGAAAGTTTTGGAATGGAGGAGCTGATGCATCAGATAGGTTCGGCAGTCAGACGGAACGTGTAAAAAAAGCATCTCACATTCCGAGAGGTCTTCTGCTGTCACCTGGTACTTTTCGCAAAGTGAACGCATTTCTTTGTCTTCTGCCACCTGAGAACCGGTCTTGTTGATCATATAGAAACCGTTCTCATCCTTCGGAAGATCCATGGATTTCACCGCGCGCTGCACCTGCTTGGTCAGTCCGGGAGATGCCGGATAGAGGGACTCAAAATAGTTCATGAAGCTTGCAGCATTGCGAAACTGGGTATTGCGTCCTTTTTCCAGAACCTCCGTGACAAGGATGCGCTTGATGATCTTTTCGCACGCTTCACGGGACGGGTTTTTATGCAGAGTCGTTGTCTCTTCTGCCATGAATATCTCCTTTCACTCCTAAAAAACGACATCTGTGACTGTCTGAATTTCATTATATCTCTCTTTTACGGACAAAACAAGTCCTCTTCTTTACAGAAAGACAGGGAGCGTTTATACTGAAAAAGGATGCTTTTCGTACGGTGAAGCGGAAAAAAGATGGAGAGTGAAAATCATGGGGAGACGTGGGATCAGACAAGAACGGAAAGAGTTGATCATGGAAGCGGTAGAGACCCTGATCCGAGATCGCGGCGGGATCGCAAAGGCTTCGGAACTGCAGGAGCTGGGGCTTGACTACCGGAAAGTACAGGCTTTAGTGAGAGATCAGTTTCTTCGAAAGGTTCGGAACGGCTATTACGCGCTATATGAGCGAAAGATCGATGAAATCGAATGGATCGCGGCGATGTTTCCGGACGGGGTGCTCACGATGGAAAGCGCCTGCTATTATTATGGATATCTGGATGCAAAGCCGTTTCAGTGGAGCATTGCAGTGGATAAGAACACATCCAAATCCCGTTTCAAGATCGATTTCCCATCTATTATGCCGTATTATACGGAGCCGGAGGTTTTGCAGCTTGGCGTGACAAGCATTCCGTTCGGCGATGGGATCATGAAGATCTATGAAAAGGAGCGCCTGCTCTGCGATCTGTTTAAATATGAGGAGCGCGTGGACAGGGAAACTTTAAAGAGCGCTATGAGAGGATTCCTTGCCGAGGAGCATATCGATGCCGCAAAACTGATGGAATATGCGAGATTGCGGAAGGTCATTCACAAAGTACATGAACGGATCGGAGTGTGGATGTGATGAGTACGGCAGAACTGGCATTATCCGCCGTAAAATCAAAAAGTGAAGAGCTTTCTATCCCGTTTTCCAACCTGGCATCTGCCTTTATGCTGGAGGAAGCGCTCTCTGTGATCGCGGGATCCTTATACAGTGATCATTTTATCCTGCGAAACGGGACGGAACTATCTTTGGCGGTCTATCGCAGGAAATTGGTGCATGTCCTGTCCTTCTATTATAACGGTTCTTTTACCGTGCGGGATCTTGCGGTGGTTCTCACAAGAACGCTGATCCGTGAAAAGCAAAGCGGGATCAACTGGGAGATGAGCCTTCACATGATCGGAAAGGAAGAGGCGCGAGTCTTGATGAAAGGCGATCTGAATGGGATCTCGGTGCCGTTCGAACTGTCATTGACAGCGGTGTCCATGGATTTTCCAGCGAAACAGGAAACGGTCCGTCTGTTTTTCACACCGGATGCGCATATCACCTGCCTTTCCTACCCCAAAGAACAGCAGCTTGTCGATCTGTTTGTGGAGATTATCCGGAAAATGGAGCTCATCCATGATCTGCGGCCCTATGATACGGTTTTTGCGATCTTACGATCAGAATCGCTGGATGGGCGTCATATTAAGGAACATCTCAGCAGTGCGCTTTTTGACCAGCAGCTGACCCTGGATAAAAAACGGTGGAACATGCTCTTGAATTACCGTAATGACAATTATATGAAAAAGAAGTGGAAGACCTATTTACGCGGAGAAAAGAAAGACACACCCTCCTGGGAGGAGGTCATCGACCTGCTGGAGGCCTTTTTCGGACCAATCTGGGCGTCCATGAGCGAGGATACGGTCTTTTTCGGGGATTGGATGCCCGATCTCGGGCGGTTTCTTTAGAAAATGAAAAAATCGTTGGATCAGGAATTAAAAGAATATGCCGCAAAGGATTATTATCCCTTTCATATGCCGGGTCATAAACGGACAGACCTTTCGTTGGGAGAGCCGTCTTTGATCGATATCACGGAGATCCCAGGATTTGATGATCTGCATCATCCGACCGGTCTGATTCTGGAAGCAGAAAAGCAGGCAGCAGCGCTGTGGCGGGCAAAACGAACCTTTTTCTTGGTAAACGGCAGTACTGTTGGGATCTTATCTGCCATTTCGGCAGCAATACCACGGAGAGAGAAGATCCTGATCGGAGAAAACTCTCATAAATCCGTTAAAAATGCCTGTTTTCTGAATGAACTGCAAATGGAAACTGTTGCGCCGATACAGACACGATTCGGTATCCGGGGGCAGATCACTACGGATGCGGTGGAACAGGCATTTGCACAGAACCCACACATCAAGGGCGTGGTAATCACCTCTCCGACTTATGAGGGCATTGTGTCTGATATCGCGTCGATCGCAAGGATTGTACACCGGCACGGCGCGGTTTTGATCGTGGATGAGGCACATGGCGCGCATTTCGGGCTGCATCAGGATCTCCCGGCGTCCGCTGTGACAGAGGGTGCGGATCTGGTGATACAGAGCCTCCATAAGACTCTGCCGAGCCTGACGCAAACGGCGGTGCTGCATATCGCATCGGATCGTATTCCAGAAGAAAAGGTGCAGCAGTATCTGGATATTTTTGAGACCAGCTCGCCGTCTTATGTGCTGATGGCAGGAATGAGCCGGTGTATCCGTCTTTTGACGGAGCAGAGAGAGCAGCTTTTTTCAGGGTATCTGAAAGCACTCACAGTATGGGAGCAAAGCAACCGGGATCTGAAAAATATCTCAGTATTGCATGCATCTGACTTGTCCTCGGAGGAAGCCTTTGGAAAGGATCCCGGAAAACTTGTGATCCGTTCCGACCTGAAAGAGATTGACGGATACGCGCTAGCCGCCTGTTTGCGGGATGTATATCACCTGGAAACGGAACGAACGGAGGGACAGTTTGTGATCGGTATGACGAGTATCTATGACCGGGAGGAAGGCTTCCGGCGTTTGACGGCTGCACTGCGCGAGATAGACGATAATCCGGGGCTTTGCAGGGAATATATTTCCGGGAAACCCGGAGACCGTTACGATATTTACAGAGGCTATGATTGTGAAAGTCAGTCGGTTAGGATATAATAAAAAGAACTATGGGTAAAATTTATTATCTACTCGGAAAGAGTTCTTCCGGAAAAGACAGTATCTATAAACAGATCATTCAGGACGAGGGCCTGTCGCTCCGCCGGATCGTATCCTACACGACGCGTCCGATCCGTACCGGCGAGGAAGAAGGCAGGGAATATCATTTTACGGATAAGGAAACGCTTGATCGGTTGGCGGCAGAGGATAAGGTCATTGAGATGCGCACCTATCATACGATGCGCGGCGACTGGCACTATTTTACGGTGGATGACGGTCAGGTGGATCTCGATCATTACGATTACGCCGTGATCGGCACGCTGGAATCCTACCTTATGGTGCGAAATTTCTATGGAAAAGAGCATGTCCTGCCGATCTATATTGAAGTGGACGACGGTATCCGATTGATGCGTGCCGTCAAACGGGAGATGAACCAGAATCCGCCGCATTATACCGAGGTTTGCCGTCGGTTTTTGGCGGATGATGAGGATTTTTCCGAGGAACACCTCAAAAATGCAGGCATTACAATACGCTTTGCAAACGATGAGCTGGAAAAGACGATCGGAGCAGTCAAAGCGTACATTCAGGAAAACCGATAGTATGGGCAATATGCGGGGGTTGTGACGATGGAGATCAGAGTCAACGACGTTCAGCAGGTAAATCAGATCACACAGACCGAGCGTCCGGAAGCAGCGGACGATTCCTTTAAATTTACGCTGACCAGCGCGATCGAAGACACGGAGCTTCAGGAAAAGCTGAATACGATGTTAAAAGACATCTCCGTGCAGGGGAATCTCATCGCGCGCCATATGGACATCTCGGAAATGAAGAAATATCGTGCGAAGATCAAGGAATTCTTAAATGAGATCGTGAATCGCTCGCACAAGTTTTCCCGTGAAAACTTCCTGGATCGCAAGGGGCGGCATCGGGTCTATGGGATTATCCGCCTGATTGACGCCAATCTGGATGACCTCGCGCAGCTTTTGATGGAAGACGAGAAGAAACACATCGATATTTTAAATAAGATCGGTGAGATCGAGGGATTGTTGATCGACATCGTAACCTAGGAAACACTATGGCAGACTTTCAAAACATCATCGGACATCAGAATATCATCCGGCATTTCCAAAGCGCGATCGCGCAGGGGAAGGTCGGACATGCTTATATTTTAAACGGCCCGGACAGAGCAGGAAAACGATTGCTCGCGGATGCGTTTGCGCAGACCCTGCAATGTGAGTCTCCGGAAGCAAAGAAAACCGGAAACCCCTGTCACAACTGCCGTTCCTGTAAACAGGCCGAGTCCGGCAATAACCCTGACATCATTGATGTCCGGCATGAGAAACCGAATACCATTTCTGTCGACGATATCCGCACCCAGGTAGTGAATACCGTGGATATCAAGCCTTATGCCTGTCCTTATAAGGTTTATATCATTGATGAAGCCGAAAAGATGAACGTGCAGGCTCAGAACGCCCTGCTGAAGACGATCGAGGAGCCGCCGCATTATGCAGTGATCCTGTTGCTTACCAATAATGCGGACCTGTTTTTGCAGACGATCCTTTCCCGCTGTGTGCGGCTGGATCTGACGGCGGTTGCGGATGATATCGTACGTTCGTTTTTGATGAAGCAGGTCAAGATCCCGGATTATGAAGCAGATCTTTGCGTGGCCTTTGCACAGGGAAATGTCGGAAAGGCGATCACTCTGGCCACATCCGAGGATTTTCATGATATCCGGGAGTCCGTGATCGAACTGATGAAACACATTCATGAGATGGATCTTGCGGAGCTGGTGACGGCAGTCCGCCAGATCAGTGATGAAAAGCTCGTAATCCAGGACTATTTCGATATCATGATGATCTGGTTTCGCGATGTGCTGCTGTATAAAGCGACAAAAGAGATTGACTCGCTGACCTTTAAGGATGAGATCCTGGAGATCAAGAAGCAGGCTGACAGAAGCACCTATCAGGGGTTGGAAGCAGTGATCGAAGCTATCGGAAAAGCGAAAGCCAGGCTGCAGGCGAACGTGAGCTTTGAACTGACACTGGAAATGCTGCTTCTGACGATAAAAGAAGCTTAGAGAAGAGGGAGAGAACATGACAACTATCATCGGAGTCAGATTCCGAAATATGGGCAAGATTTATTATTTTGACCCGAAGGATTATGATATCAGCCGGGGCGATCACGTGATCGTGGAGACGACGCGCGGCGTGGAATACGGAACGGTCGTGCTGGAGCCGAAGGAAGTGCCGGATGAAAAGGTGGTACAGCCGTTAAAGCAGGTGATCCGTATGGCTACCGTTGAGGATGACGACCGTGTCACCGGTAACCGCGAGCGGGAAAGAGAAGCTTATAAGGTCTGCCAGGAAAAGATCAAGAAACGCGGCCTTGAGATGAAGCTTGTGGAGGCGGAATATACCTTCGACAACAGCAAGCTCCTGTTTTATTTTACGGCGGACGGGCGCGTGGATTTCAGAGAACTGGTCAAGGATCTGGCAGCAGTCTTCCGTACAAGGATCGAGCTTCGTCAGATCGGAGTCCGTGACGAGACCAAGATCCTCGGCGGGATCGGGATCTGCGGAAGAGAGCTTTGCTGCAAGTCCTATCTGACGGACTTTATTCCGGTTTCGATCAAAATGGCAAAAGAGCAGAATCTTTCGCTCAACCCGACCAAGATTTCCGGCAGCTGCGGGCGGTTGATGTGCTGCCTGAAAAACGAACAGGATACGTATGAGTATCTGAACAGCCGTCTGCCGGGTATCGGAGACAAAGTGACCACGAGAGACGGCCTGACCGGAGAGGTACAGTCCGTGAATGTCCTGCGCCAGCAGGTGCGCGTGTTGATCGATCTGGATGATTCCAAGGAACTTCGAGACTATCCGACGGAGGAGCTGACGTTCAAACCGCGGAAGAAAAAAGGACTGAAGAAGAACGCAAACACCGCGGAGGAAAAAGAGCTTGCAGCCCTTGAAGAATGACGTCACGCTGTATCCGGGAGAGAGACTGGATGATCTGGAACGAAACGGTCTCAAGATCATTCAACGAGCGGATCGTTTCTGCTTTGGCATGGATGCGGTGCTTCTTTCCGGTTTTGCATGGATCCGCGAAGGGGAGGATATGATCGATCTCGGCACCGGCAACGGGATCCTGCCGTTGCTTCTTTCGGCCAAAACAGAAGGACGCACCTTTACAGGACTGGAGATCCAGGAGGAAAGCGCAGAGCTTGCGGAGCGGTCTGTCCGGCTGAACGGGCTTACAGACCGCATTTTTATCCGAAAAGGAGATATTAAGGAAGCGGCAGAGCTTTTCGGTGCGGCTTCTTTTGATGTGGTGGTGACAAACCCGCCTTATATGAAGGGTGATCACGGGCTTACAAACCCCGATGATGCGAAAGCCATTGCCAGACATGAGATCTGCTGCACGCTGGAGGATATTCTGCGGGTGAGCAGGAAGCTCCTGAAAGAAGGCGGCCGCCTTTTTATGGTTCATCGTCCGTTTCGTCTGACGGAGATCTTCCGGGAGATGAGCGACAACGGGATCGAGCCGAAGCGGATGCGTCTGGTGTATCCGGACGTGACAAAGGAGCCCAATATGGTGCTGATCGAGGGAAGGGTCGGAGGCAAACCGTATCTGACCGTGGAAAAACCCCTGATCGTCTGGCAGGAAAAGGATGTTTACACAGAGGAAATGCAGACCCTGTATGGGTTTTGACAGGCAGCAGTTCCGGGAGGACTAGAGATGTTTAACGATATTCATATTGGCCCGCTGACTTTACATATGTACGGACTCATGATCGCAGTCGGCTTTATCGCAGCGTTGTTGCTTTGCATCCACCGCGGGAAAAAGAGAGGGCTTTCGGAGGATGCTTTCTACGGGATCTTTGTCTGTGCGCTGCTTGGCGGGATCGTCGGAAGCAAGGTCTTGTTCTGGATCGTATCGATCCCACAGATCATCGAAAACCCTTCGATCATACTGGATTTTCGGAACGGTTTTGTCGTTTATGGCGGGATCATCGGTGGCATTGTTGCAAGCTGGATCTATCTGCGCGTCAAAAAGCAGAATTTTCTGGATTATTTTGATGTTGTCATGCCGTCCGTGGCGTTGGCACAAGGCTTTGGACGTCTCGGCTGCTTTTTTGCCGGATGCTGTTACGGGCGGGAGACGGACGGACCGTTTTGTATCGTGTTTACGCATTCCGATTTCGCGCCGAATAACGTACCATTGATCCCGACGCAGCTGATGAGCAGCGCCGGAGATTTTCTGATCGCGCTGTTTTTGGTCTGGTTTGCAAGCCGGAATCCGAAAAAAGGGCGTGTTGGTGCGCTGTATCTGATCCTCTACGGCTGCGGGCGTTTTGTGATCGAGTTTTTCCGCGGAGATCCGAGAGGAGCAGTAGGCGCTTTATCCACTTCGCAGCTCATTTCGCTTGTGATCGTTGCCGCAGGCCTTGTGCTCTTTTTCCTCTTTCCGAAGAGGGCGCAGGCTGCAGAGGCAAAAGCAGCCTTGGATGAGCCGCAGAACGATCAGGACGGGGAAAAAGAATGAGCGGGACATTGTTTCTTTGCGCGACACCGATCGGAAATCTCGAAGATATCACGCTTCGTGTACTGCGCGTGCTGAAAGAAGCGGATCTGATCGCAGCGGAGGATACGAGAAATTCAAAGAAACTGCTGACTCATTTTGAGATCCATACACCGTTGACGAGCTATCATGAGTACAATCGCGTGGAAAAAGCACATGAACTTGTGGATCAGCTCCTGGCCGGAAAGAACATCGCACTCATTACGGATGCCGGAACGCCCGGTATTTCGGACCCCGGAGAGGTATTGGTGCAATTTGCGCTGGAGCATGGGATCACGGTGACCGGTCTTCCCGGAGCTTCTGCCTCGGTGACGGCGCTTTCGGTATCCGGTCAGAGTACGAGGCGGTTTGCTTTTGAAGGCTTTTTGCCCCGGGAAAAGAAGGAGCGGAGAAGCCGCCTTCAGGAACTGAAAGAAGAAACGCGCACGATCGTGCTCTATGAATCGCCGCATCATTTGGCAAAAACCCTGACGGAATTACTGGAAACACTCGGGGATCGGTCTCTCACAATCTGTCGTGAATTGACCAAAAAATATGAAGAAATCAGAATAACGACATTATCAGATGTCGTAAATTACTATAATGACAATGAACCGCGCGGCGAATATGTGCTTGTATTGGCGGGTGCTGATCCGGATGTACTCCGTGAAAAGGAGCTGGAGCAATACAAGGGATTATCTATGGAAGCGCATGTGGCGCAGTATGAGGCCGCAGGGATGGACCGGAAGGAAGCCATGAAGGCTGTGGCAAGAGACCGGGGCATCGGTAAACGCGAGGTCTATCAGGCACTGCAGGAAGGGAACCAAAATGAGTGAAACCGTGCAAACGGAAAACAAAATGGGTGTTATGCCCGTCAAAAAGCTGATCGTGACCATGTCGCTTCCCATGATGATCTCGATGCTTGTGCAGGCACTCTACAATATCGTAGACAGCATTTTTGTTTCGCAGATCAATGAGAATGCATTGACGGCGGTGACGCTTGCTTTTCCGATGCAGATGCTCGTCATCAGCTTCGGAGGCGGCACGGGGGTTGGTATCAATGCGCTGCTCAGTAAGGCCCTGGGAGAAAAGCGCTTTAACCGGGCGGATAAGGCTGCAAATACCGGCATCTTTTTGACGGCGATCCATTATGTCGGCTTTTTGATGCTGGGACTGTTCGCGGCAGGTCCGTTTATCAGGACGCAGACGACGGTTCCGGAGATCATTGCATACGGAACCTCTTATCTTTCCATTGTATTGGTGCTTTCCTTCGGTGCGTTTACGCAGATGCTCTTTGAGCGGCTGCTGCAGTCCACCGGCAAGACCTTTCAGAGTATGATCACGCAGATCACAGGGGCTGTGATTAACATCATCTTGGATCCGATCCTGATCTTCGGGCTTTTCGGGATGCCGAAGCTGGGGGTTTCAGGTGCGGCTTATGCAACAGTCTTCGGGCAGATGACTGCCGGGATCCTTGCCATCATCTTTAACATCCGTATTAATAAGGAGATCCATTTTTCTCCGAAGCTGATCTTCCATCCGGACAAATGGACGATGGGCAGGATCTATGCAGTAGGTGTACCTTCCATTCTCATGATGTCCATCGGTTCCGTCATGACATATCTCATGAACCGGATCCTGATTGTTTTTTCCACGACGGCAACGGCAGTATTCGGTGTTTATTTCAAGCTGCAGAGCTTTTTCTTCATGCCGGTGTTCGGACTGAACAACGGTTTGATCCCGGTGCTTGCCTATAATTACGGTGCGAAAAAGAAGGAACGCATTCAGGAGGCGCTGCGCTTTTCGATCATGCTGGCTTTTTGCATCATGGTGGTGGGCATGACGGTGTTCTTACTGATTCCGGACAGGCTTTTGGATCTTTTCAGTGCATCGGATGCCATGAAAGGAATCGGAATCCCCGCGCTGCGGACCATTGCCATTCATTTTCCCATCGCCGGGATTTCCATTGCGCTTGGGTCCACATTTCAGGCGTTCAGTAAAAGCATCTATGCGTTGGTGATCTCCGTAAGCCGGCAGCTCGTCGTGTTGATCCCGGCGGCATATCTGTTGTCTTTGACGGGTATGCTGAACCTTGTCTGGTGGGCATTTCCCATTGCGGAAGTGGTTTCACTCATGCTTTCGATCTATTTCTACAGCAGGATCAAGAAAGGGATACTGGAAAAACTGTAAAAATGTGTTATGATGAAGCCATGTCAAATTTCCATGTTTCCTTAAAAAAAGTTGTTGATGATTCTTATGATATCGCAATCGGTGCTGATCTTTTCGAGACGCTGAAGGCGGATCTTTGCCATGGATTGATGGGGAAGATAAGGCGTTTTGCGATCATTACGGACGATCTTGTGAAACCGCTCTATGCGGACGGGATTGCCTCTCTCCTTTCGGAAGCCGGATTTGAAACCGAGATCTTTACGATCCCCCATGGAGAAAAAAATAAGACCCGTGAAAAGAAGGCATGGCTGGAAGATGCCATGTTATCCAAAGGTTTCCGGCGCGATTGCGCGGTGATCGCAGTCGGCGGAGGCGTGGTGACGGATCTGGCAGGCTTTACGGCAGGGACTTTCGGCCGTGGCGTGCCGTTTCTCAATTATGCCACGACACTGCTTGCGGCGGCTGATGCGTCCGTAGGGGGCAAAACTGCCGTGGATACGCCGTTGGCAACGAATCTGATCGGGCTATTCTATCAGCCGAAAAAGGTCTATATTGACGTAAAAGCCTGGGAGACACTCCCGGAGCGGGAACTGCGGTCGGGTCTTGCGGAGACAATCAAGCATGCGTGCATGGCAGATGCCGCATTTTTTGCTTATCTGGAAGAGCATCTGGATACGCTGCTCTCTGTGAGCCGTCCGGGATCTGCGCAGGAAAAAGAGGTGCAGAGAGCCGTCTGCATGCACATTGCGGAGAAAAACTGCCAGATCAAGTATCAGGTGGTGGAGCAGGACGAAAAAGAAACCTCGGGACTGCGGGAAACCCTAAACCTTGGGCATACCGTGGGCCGTGCAGTCGAGACGGTCAGTGATTACCGGCTGCTGCATGGGGAGGCCGTGGCGATCGGCTTGCTGTTTCAGGCGAGACTTGGAGAAAAGTCCGGATATCTCAGCGCTGACGAGGTATCACGGATAAAAGCACTGCTGGAAAAAGCGGGACTTCCGACAGAGATTCCGGATGATATCGACCGGGAGACCCTTGTCAAGAAACTATATACAGACAAAAAGGTGCGCAACGGCGCGATCCGTTTTGTTTTCCAAAAGGGCATCGGACAGATGATGTGCTTTGAGGACGGATCGTATGCCAGAGCGGTTTCCGAGACTGAAGTAAGGAGCGTATTATGAAAGGAAAGATCACCGTACAGAAAATTGTTATCATGGGCGCGTTGCTTGCCCTCTATCTGGTCTTGAACGAAGTGTCCAAAATGCTGTCGTTACCGCTTGGAAGCAACCTTCGGATTGGCCTTACGTTCTTGCCTGTGGTCTGCGCCGCGATCATCTTCGGACCGATCGAAGCAGCCATTGTCGGCGGACTCGGCGATATGCTGGGCGCCTTTCTCTTCCCGACCGGGCCCTTTTTCCCGGGTTTTACATTGACTGCAGTGCTGACAGGCCTGATCCACGGCTTTTTCCTGCGGAAAAAGGTAACACTCCCGCGGATCCTGATCTCCTTTGGCATCGTGCAGTTCATCTGCGGCATGCTTCTGAATACATTATGGCTCAGCATCCTTTACGGGAAAGCCTTTCTTGTGTATTTGCCGGGAAGAGCCACGCAGGCAGCGGTTTCGTTTGCTGTGGAAGTCGTGCTGACATATGTCCTGAACCTGGTACTGTTCCAGAGATTAAAGAAAATGGTCACGAAAACCCCTGAATAAGGGATGCAGACGCACGGAAGGAGGCGCTTATGTCAGAGCTTGAAACCTTACAGCAATGGATCGATGAGTCGGAACGGATCGTCTTTTTCGGAGGTGCGGGCGTTTCGACGGAGAGCGGAATACCGGATTTCCGCAGTCAGGACGGTCTTTACAATCAGGAATACAAGTATCCGCCGGAGACGATCGTCAGTCACAGCTTTTACCGGGCGAATCCGAAGGAGTTTTATCGGTTTTATCGCAATAAGATGCTGATGCCGGACGCACAGCCGAATGCGGCGCATAAAAAATTGGCCGAATTGGAAGCGGCAGGTAAGCTGACGGCGGTTGTGACGCAGAATATCGACGGTCTGCATCAGAAGGCCGGCAGCAAAACAGTGTATGAATTGCACGGCAGCGTGATGCGTAATTATTGCGAACATTGCCATCAGTTTTTCGATCTGGAGTATATGCTGAACTATAAAAATGAAGAAAACGGGGATGTCCCGCTCTGTGATGCCTGCGGCGGTCCCATCAAGCCGGATGTGGTGCTGTATGAAGAGGGCCTGGATGACCGTGTGATCTCCGGGGCGGTGGAGGCGATCTCCCATGCGGATATGCTGATTATCGGTGGGACATCTCTGATCGTGTATCCGGCAGCCGGATTTATCAACTATTATCATGGTAATAAGCTTGTTTTGATCAATAAATCCCAGACATCTGTGGATTCTCGTGCAAATCTCGTGATCCATGACCCGATCGGCCAGGTGCTCGGCCAGATTAAAGTGCAGTAAGCACCGGCAGAGCTCCATTTGAAAGGAGGAGACGAAGATGAACAACACATTGAAAAAGATCCTTTTGTTCTTTTGCGGGATCGCCCTGATCATATTCGGGATCGTAGTGCTTGCGAACTGGTCTCTGATGATTTATTTTTGCGCGATCGCGCTGATCATCTATGGTGGGGGGTCTCTGTTGATGTGGTTTGACCACAAAAAGAGCGGTACCGCCAGCAGATGGTCGTTTTGGATCGCGATCGCATCCATCGCTTCGGGTATTGCGATCATTGTGGGTGGTTCGCTGAATCTTGTTACGGTTGGTTTCGTGATGCTGGTCTTTGGTATCTGGCTGATCGTCTGCGGCGTTCTGGAGATCATAGGCGCGGTCATCTATCGAAAGGCAATGACCACCATAGAACTTGGCGTACAGGCGCCGGGATCCATGCTGTCGATTGTGTTTGGTGGGATCATGATCGGCGTCGGACTGCTTGTTGCGCTGCTGCCGATATTTGCGCTTGTTGTGGCGACGATCCTCCTTGCCATCGCGATGATCGTGGGAGGAGTCCGGATGATCTTTGGTTCTTTCTCCACAGGGTCGATTACGAAAAAGGAGGAGATCGCATGAAACGAGGAATTGTTCTGAGCGGCGGCGGTACAAAAGGTGCCTATGAAGTCGGGGTCTGGCGGGCATTGAACGAACTGGGTATCGACTATCAGATCGTGACCGGAACCTCCATCGGCTCCATCAACGGCGCATTGATGGCAATGCAGGATTATGAACGCTCCGAAAAAATGTGGCTTGGCATGCAGATGGGCGATCTGATGAATGAGAATTATCAAAGAGGCCATACGGTGCAAGGCTTTTTAAAGAGTATTTTCTCTCCGGGGGAGTTTATGCGGAGCAAGATTTCGGCAGGTGCAGTCGACAATTCTCCTTTCCCGGAATTTATCCATACCAATATTGACGAAGAAGTGATTCGAAAATCGCCCGTAGACTATGGGCTTGTAACTGTCCGTAACCGGGATCGGAAGCCTTTTTCCCTTACGAAATCCATGATCCCGGAGGGACTGCTTGCGGACTATATCATCGCATCCTCTTCGGTTTATCCGGTTTTTCCGATGCACCTGATTGGGGAAGAATACTATATCGACGGGATGTATCATGACAACCTCCCGATCGATCTTGCCGTTTCCATGGGTGCGGGAGAACTGATCGTCGTGGATCTGCATCAGGAAGCGCAGCATCCGGATTATGAAGGCCGTCCTTATGTCACATATATCACGCCAAGCGAAGATCTAGGAGGAATTCTCGCATTTGATCCGGTGAGGATCCGCAAGAATATCGAAATGGGTTATCGTGATGCGATGCGCAGCTTCGGTAAGTACAAGGGTTATGTCTACTGCTTCCGGCCGGAAAGCCTGAGCGGCTTTGATAGCGCGGTGGAACGCTATAACCTGTATTGCGCGGTGGGTCAGGCAACCGCGAATCTGAATGCCAAAACCAAACTGAAGAAAAAGATGGACGTCAATCAGATGTTCCGTCTGATCGAGAAGTATGCAAGAGGCCATGCAGTCCAAAAAGAGGATTATTTCATCCGTGGCGCAGAGATTGCAGCGGAAGTCTGCGGCCTCAGCCATGAAACGATCTGGGATATGAAGGATCTGGTCGATGCGGTAAAGGAAAAGATCGGACCGGCGGAAGCATATCCGGATCGGACTATGTTTGCATGTAAAAAAGCGAGTACGCTGTATAAGCGCATGAAAGCGCTGAAAAAAGAAAAGGATTCGCTCTATCTGATGGGTTGTCTCTATCATTATGATCATAACGCGGATCCGGGCTATGCGATCATGCGTGAGATCCTGTGGTCGCTGCCAAAAGAGCTTGCAGGATGCCTGTTTGTGCGTGCAATCGAGGCCTGTTGATCTTTTTCAGAAAAATTTTAGAGAAATTTTTGAAATATTTTCTTGAAACCGGCGTAAAATCGTGCTATCATTTTGATTCGTGATAGTGAATTTCCTTGCTCTCTCCATCGAGGGAGGGCCAGAGACCAAAAGGAGGTACGATGAGCATGAGCAAGTATGAGTTAGCACTTGTTGTGAATGCAAAAATCGAAGACGATGCCCGTAATGCAACAGTCGAGAAGGCAAAAGAGTATGTGACTCGTTTCGGCGGCACCATTACGGACGTGGATGACTGGGGCAAAAAGAAGCTCGCTTACGAGATCCAGAAAATGGACGAAGGCTTCTACTATTTCATCCACTTTGATGCACCGACCGATGCTCCGGCACAGATCGAGCAGCGCGTCCGCATCATGGACAACGTTCTTCGTTTCTTATGCGTGAAGCAGGAAGAGGCTTAAAAAAGGAGAACGTCTATGAATAAAGTTATTTTGATGGGTCGTCTGACCCGTGATCCCGATGTCCGCTATTCCGCAGGAGAGCAGTCTCAGGCAATTGCCCGTTATACACTGGCAGTGGACCGCAGAGGCCGCAGAAACAATGAAGACGGACAGCAGACAGCGGATTTTATCAACTGCGTCGCATTTGGAAGAGCCGGTGAGTTTGCCGAGAAGTATTTCCATAAGGGAATCAAGATCGCCATCACTGGCCGCATCCAGACCGGTTCCTACACAAACAAAGAAGGGCAGAAGGTCTACACGACCGATGTCGTTGTGGAGGAGCAGGAATTTGCAGAGAGCAAGGCAGCTTCCGAGAGCAATGCCGGCGGATCTTCCGCACAGGCTCCGACAGAGATGCCGTCTGCAGCCGGTGACGGGTTCATGAACATTCCGGAAGGGATCAACGAAGAGTTACCGTTCAATTAGACGAAACAGGACGGCGTCTGAAAGAAGCGCCGGTCAGAGAGAGGAGACAAACAAATGCCTTATAATAGAAAAGAAGCAGGTGACGCTCCGGCACGGAGACGCCCCATGCACAGAAGAAAAAAGGTTTGTGTGTTCTGCGGAAAGGACAATGTCATTGATTACAAGGATACCAACAAGCTCAAGAGATTCATCTCCGAGCGCGGCAAGATCCTTCCGAGAAGAATCACAGGAAACTGCGCAAAGCACCAGAGAGCCCTGACGGTTGCGATCAAGAGAGCGCGCCACGTAGCCCTGATGCCGTATGTAGCAGATTAATTCCGGGAAAACAAGACAGCCCGAAATACCAGAGATGGTGTTTCGGGCTGTTTTATTGTTTTATGCTTTGTTTTTATTCTTCCATCGCATCTTCACCTCTACGACCGCGACGGAAATGCCGAATGCGATCGCATAGAACAAAATCCGGAGGGGGATCGCCTGCTCGGGCGGGAGGAAATCCGTGCCGGCAAGGTGCTCGAGCTTAAACGGGATGTAGCCGAGCAACGGATAGAAGATGAGAGAATGCTTGCCGAGATAGGAGAACGGTGTCAGCAACGGTGTTTTGGTAAGGAGCCGCGACAGAATGATCGTAAAGAAGATCCCGCAAAGCGCCGTGGCGTAGTTCAGTAAGATATCGTAAGAGGTGGCGCTGTTGAGATCCAGCGTCGTCCCGAAAAGCTGCACCAGCACATAAGTGCCGAGAATATTAAGCCCAAGGAATACTGGGCAGAGAAACCACTTTTCACGGGAAGTCATGGTATGGAACGGTTTCCAGTCGGACATCAAAAAGCCGAGATAGTAGAAACCGCTGGAATATAGGATCGTGGCGATCTTAAAGCTGTTGAAAAAGAACAGCCGGTGCAAAAGGAATCCAGCAATGACAAAGCCGAGGAAGACCAGAGAAAGTACGATCCTGTTTTTGATCAGGCGTTTTCCGATGTCGAGCAAGAGCCGGACAAAAAAGAGTACAAAGAAGAACCAGAGGATCGCATAACCGCCCTGTCCGGTCAGAAACAGCTTGACCTCAAGGCGCGGGCTGGAAAAAGGATCCTTCAGCAGCACATCCAGCAGGATAAAGATTGCGGAAAACACACAATACGGAACCAGAAGCCCTTTTACGTTCTTTTTCAGAGCGGTGAGAAAGGGTTCGCTGGTTTCTTTTTTTACAAAGAGTCCGGATAGGAAGAAATACAGCGGGATATGGAACGAAAAGATCCATACCAGGATCGGAAAGGGGAGCTCTTGGACGTGACCGATCACAACCAGGAGGACACCGATGCCTTTTGCGATATCATATTCCGGAAACCGCGGTTTTCCGGCGTTTTTTATCTGATTCTCAGCCATAAGTTTAGTATATCACATTGTCAAAAAACGTGGTATAATAGACAAGGTTTTGTTACTGATTTCAGAACTCTCGTTTATCATAAAGAAAGACATTAAGGAAGACATCTATGAAGCGAAAGATATGCTTTCGGGGCAAGCTATTTGTCTATATGATCATGCCCCTTCTGATGCTGATCCCCTTTGGTGTGATCACGGGGATCGCATTTTCTCTCGATCTGCGGGTAGGACAGACAGTTCTGGTCGTAATGCTGATCTATGCGGCTCTGGTCATTGCAATGTATGCCGTGAACAAAGCGGTCTTTTTCCAGGAATTGATCAATTTTGCGACCCAATACGGCAGTGTGCAAAAAGAACTGCTGGACGAGTTTGAGGTTCCGTATGCTCTGGTTGATGCAAACGGGAAGATGCTTTGGGTCAATCGGCGTTTCACCGGATTGACCGAAAAAGAAAAGACTTACCATAAATCCGTTACGACGATCTTCCCGACGATCACAAAAGAGCTCCTGCAAAAAGAGGAAGTGCACAGCGTGGCGGTCGTTCTGGATGACCGGAACTATCGCGTCCTGCTTTCCAGGATCAAGCTGAGCAACCTCGTACAGGGGATGGATATGATGTCGATCCAGCCGGAGGATGCGGCGGATTATCTGACTGCCCTCTATCTTTTTGACGAGACGGAGCTGAACCGCGTCAATATTGAAAACGAGGAACAGCGGCTTGTTGCCGGTCTTGTCTATATTGACAACTATGATGAAGTCTTAGAGAGCATGGAGGATGTCAAGAAGTCCATGCTGGTCGCTCTGGTGGATCGCCGTGTGAATAAGTACTTTGCCGAATCGGATGCGCTTGTCCGAAAGATTGAGAATGACAAGTATTTTGTGGTGTTCAAAAACCGCTTCCTGCCGCAGATGGAGGAGGATAAATTCCATCTGCTGGATGATGTGAAGACGATCAAGGTCGGAAACGAGATTGCTGTGACGCTGAGCATCGGTCTCGGCGCGACTGCTTCCACCTATGCGGAAAATTACGAATATGCGCATGCTGCGATCGATCTGGCACTTGGCCGCGGCGGCGACCAAGTCGTGGTCAAAGAGGGAGAGGAGATCACCTATTACGGCGGTTCCTCCAAGCAGGTGGAAAAGAATACCCGTGTCAAAGCCCGTGTGAAGGCGCATGCGTTGCGTGAAATGATGGAGACGCACAGCCGGATCATCTGTATGGGTCATCATCTCAGCGATCCCGATGCATTCGGTGCTGCGATCGGTGTTTGCGCAGCGGCTAAAGAGGTTGGGAAGAAAGCGCAGATTGTATTGAATGAGATTACGGCGACGCTCCGACGGGAAATGGAGTCCTTTTCTCCGGAAAACGGATATGAAGCAGATCTGTTTATCAACAGTGAGCAGGCGCTGGAATATGCCGACCGTAATACGCTGATCATGGTGGTGGATACAAACCGTCCCTCCTATACGGAGTGCCCGGATCTTTTAAAGCGGGGCCTGAATATCGTGGTGTTCGACCATCACAGGCAGGGCAATGAAGTGATCGAAAGTCCGCTTCTTTCCTACATCGAGCCTTATGCATCCTCCACCTGCGAGATGATCGCAGAGGTCTTGCAGTATTTTTCGGAAAACATGAAGCTCACAGCGGAAGAGTCAGATGCGATCTATGCCGGTATCCTCGTTGATACCAACAATTTTTTGACAAAAACCGGTGTGCGGACGTTTGAAGCGGCTGCTTATCTGAAGCGCAGCGGCGCGGATGTGACGCGTGTCCGCAAAATGATGCGAAATGACATGGCGGCTTATAAAGAGCGCGCGGAGATCCTCCGGAAAGCCGAGGTATACCGCAATGCATTTGCGATTTCGGCCTGTGATTCTGAAATGGTGGAGAGTCCGACCATCGTCGGTGCGCAGGCAGCAAACGAACTATTGAATATTATCGGGATCAAGGCATCTTTCGTGCTGGCGGAGTTTCAGAACCGGATCTTTATCAGCTCCAGATCTATTGATGAGATCAATGTGCAGTTGATCATGGAGCGGCTTGGCGGCGGCGGACACGTCAGTGTGGCCGGTGCACAGTTTACGGACTGCACGATCGAAGAAGCAAAACAGCGGATCCGGGACGTGCTGGATGCCATGATTGAGGAAGGGGATATCAAGTTATGAAAGTGATCTTGTTGACAGATGTCAAAAATCAGGGAAAAAAGGGCGATATCGTGACGGTCAGTGACGCGTACGCAAGAAATGTCCTTTTCGCGAAAAAACAGGCAGTAGAGGCGACAAGTAAGAACCTGAACGATTTAAAGCTCCAGAATGCCCATGAGCAGAAGGTGGCAGAGGAGAACTACGAAAATGCCTGCAAACTGGCGGAGAACTTAAAGGATAAGCTTGTGAAACTCACGATCCGTGCAGGGAAAGACGGAAAAACCTTTGGCTCTGTATCGACAAAAGAAATCTCAGAAGCCTGCAAGGATCAGTTCGGGATCGAGCTGGACAAGAAAAAGATGGTGCTCTCCGAACCGATCAAAACGCTCGGTACGTATGAGGTCAGTGTGAAGCTGCATCCCAAAGTGACCGGGACACTGCGTGTCAATGTGACTTCGGAGGAGTAATACAATGGATAACGAAGCCCAGATCAGGCGGCTGATGCCAAGCAGCCTGGAAGCGGAGCAGGCTGTCATCGGTGCCATGCTGATGGATCGGGATGCGATCATCGCAGCCACGGAAATATTACAAAAAGATGACTTTTATCACGGCGTCTACGGTACGCTGTTTGAGGCAATGAAGGAGCTGTTTGATGCAGGACAGGCGGTGGATACCATCACCCTGCAGAATAAGCTCCGGGAAAAGAATGTGCCGCCGGAAGTGTCCTCGCTGGAATATATCGGGGGCATTTTGAATGCAATCCCGACATCCGCAAATGTCCGCTATTATGCAGGGATCGTGCGGGATAAGGCGGTGATGCGAAACCTGATCAAGACGCTTGAAAAACTGGAAAACGAATGCTACGCCGGGGAAGAGCCCGTGCCGCTCGTATTGGAGGATACGGAAAAGAAGATCTTCAAGATCATTCAGGATTCCCGTGGGAATACAGACTATGTCCCCATTCGTGATGTTGTGCTGAATGCCCTGAAAAAGATCGAGATGGTTGCAAAGACCGAGGGGAATGTCACCGGGATTGCGACCGGCTTTACGGATCTGGATTATCGTACTGCAGGGCTGCAGCCTTCGGATCTGATCCTTGTAGCGGCCCGCCCGTCCATGGGAAAAACGGCATTTGTCCTGAATATCGCACAGCATGTGGCATTCCGAAGTGACCTTTGCACGGCGATCTTCAGTCTGGAAATGAGTAAGGAACAGCTCGTCAACCGTCTGTTCTCTCTCGAAGGACATATCGATGCACAGGCGATCCGGACAGGTACTCTAAAGGACACGGATTGGGAAAAGCTCGTGGAAGGCGCCGGTGTGATCGGCCGCTCCAAGCTGATCATTGATGATACACCCGGTATCACGATCGCAGAACTGAGTTCCAAATGCCGGAAATACAAGCTGGAACATGACCTGAATCTCATCATCATCGACTATCTGCAATTGATGAGCGGTGGCGGCAGAGCCTCGGAGTCCCGTACGCAGGAGATTTCCGATATCTCCAGATCCTTAAAATCCCTCGCCAGAGAGCTGAATGTGCCGGTGATCGCCCTGTCGCAGTTGAACCGTGCGGTCGAGCAGCGGCCGGATAAAAGGCCCATGCTCTCCGACCTGAGAGAATCGGGCGCCATTGAGCAGGATGCGGACGTTGTGATGTTCATCTATCGTGATGAATATTACAATAAAGATTCCGAGAACAAAGGGATTGCCGAGATCATTGTCGCAAAGCAAAGAAACGGCCCGATCGGGACTGTCAATCTGGTTTGGCTGCCGGAGTACACGCGGTTTGCCAATCTGGAGCGGCAATCCGGACCAAGACCGTAAGTAGAACACAAAAAAACACCGTTTCCCATAAATAAAGTTGGGAAACGGTGTTTTTAGTTGAGAGCTGATCAGCCCTGCTCGATTGCGCCCGTCGGGCAAACGCCTGCGCAGGTACCACAGTCTACGCAAGAACCAGCATCGATCTGGTACTTGTCATCGCCCTGGGAGATAGCGCCAACCGGGCACTCCGGCTCGCAGGTGCCACAGGATACGCAGGAATCACCAATTACATATGCCATTGCTTTTTCCTCCTTTTATAGTTGAAAATAATTGTAGGACTATTGTAATACAGAAACTACGGTTATACAAGGATTATTTGTCCCGGTTTAGGAACGTATTGATCCGGTCAACAAGGTCGTCAGGATTGATCCCATGTACCATAGCAGCCTCTTCGATCGTCTCCATCTGGGAAGACGGGCATCCGAGGCAATGCATCCCGATCTCCATCAGGATCGGTGCAACTTCGGCATCAATTGAAAGGAGCTGGCCGATCATGGTTTCCTTGGTTACCTGTGTTGCCTGTGTTTCTGTTGTTGTTGCTGTGTCCATTGGTAAAACCTCCTCATGTATTCGTTATTTGTGTGTTTCAGCGGATTGCGCCAAGGGTCTGTATCGCTCGTTCCGGCAGAAGCAGCTCAAAATGCTCATGGAAATAGGCTTCCTCTGCAGAGGTGTACTTCTCCTGGATCGCGTATTCCGTCAGGATATTGCAGACTTTGTTGTAATCCTCCGGTGAATGGCTTCCTTTGCTGATCACCAGATAATAGCGGTTGTTTTCCGGATTCTTGTAAAGCAGGTTCTCTTCATTGTAAAATCCGTACAAAATCCTGGAAAGCCGCAGAAGATCATCCATATCACGGAAGACGAAAAGCTTCGTCACATCAAATTTCAGCGTCGGCGCTTCGTTCGGAACAGCTTTGACGTCTGAGGGATCTACATCCTCGATGACCGGAACTGTCTCGGAGAGCGGCACAAACTGTGCATCCGTCAATGTATCGGCCGGGCGCGTCTTTTCGTGATCCTCGCGGATCTTTCGGAACAGATCCAAAATCCCGTCGGCACCCTCCGGCGGAAGCGTATGACCGGAACTATAGGAGGAATCCCTGTCACGATCATAATCATCCGATCCCTCGGAGAAACGGGAAAAACGCGTATCAAGCTCTTCCGGATAATCCACTTTGCTGATGAGCAGGATTACGGACTCTGCCGACATAGGGATCGCTTCGATCATCAGCGGCAGATCGTCTGTCTCAAAGCCGAATTCAAAGGATGCCTGCTGCATCATATCGCGAAACAGCGTCTTTGCCTTTTCTGTACCGTAAGCCAGCTCGCTAAGACGCAACTGTCTGGAGATAAAATCCTCTTTTGTCAGGATACAACGTATTTGATTGTCGTTGATCTTTTCTATTTTCATAGGATAATCCTCTTCTGATTTCTTAATGATAAGCAAAAAGAAAGGGAAAAGTCAAGAAAACGGGCAGGGATTTTAGAAAACTTTTAGAAATTGTTTAGGAAATTTTAATTGATTGTCTGCCTTCGATATGATATATGTATTATCAGCACAGCGTTCAGACGAGGCTGTGTGTTCGAGAAAAGCGGATTCCCGCTTTTTCTTTCCCATTTTTACGAAGAGATCCTTTTTCGAAGCAGACTTGCCCGGTTAGGGAAATGGAGAATTATACGCTTTTTTGAAAAAGGAACAGTGACGATCCGGAGGTGATGCAGCGCCCGAATAATGCACAGGTTGTTTGGGAGTACCTGTTTCAGAGATTTAAGAAAAAAGAGTAATATCATTCGGGCAAAGAGTAGGAGAAGGTTTACTATGGGGTTTTGGTTGCGTCGGAAATTCCTATCACAATACGAAACAGTTCATGCGATTCGTACTTAAGACGTGATCAGAAAAACAGACCAGAAACATGAAGTACCTGTGGGGGTTTCCATGCCCGCAGGCGGTGACGGCGGCGGTTGATTTGAACGGCCGCCGTTTCTGTGTTAAAATAGTGCAATCGCGAGTGTAAAACAGGAGAGAGAATACCTTTGGATCAGAAAACGCCAAACAGACAAAAAGCGAGCCGACAGGCTGTAAGTCGGCAAACAACAAACCGACAAACGTCAAGCGGGCGCGCACCAAAAAGAAAAGCAGCCAGAAAAAGATCAAAAGCCCCGCTGGTCGTGGCTATTGTGATCATTTTGATCATACTGATCGCGGTCGGTATGTTTTTTGTAGAAAAATATACGCCGACAAAGGAAAGAGCGGATCTGAGCGAGTATTTCGGGGTCACCTCGTCGGATGAAGTCGTGATCATCCGGAATCATGCCATTATCGACGATACCGCAAAAAATATCAACGATCATCTCTATGTACCTTATTCCATGGTGCACGATACTTTGAATGATCGGTTTTATGTGGATCAGGAAGGGCTTTTGCTGTATGCAAAGAATTCCAGTGAAATTGTGATCAACATCGCGGAGCAGACAACCGGGTATACGGAAAACATTTATGAAAACGGTACGGTGACGCAAACGGAGGTTCCGTTTGTCTGTGCTCCGGCAGGATTGATCGACGGGGAACTGTATCTGTCATTAGAATTCGTCCAGCAGTTCACGCCGTTTGATTTTTCGTACTATGAGGAACCAAGCAGGATTGTGCTGACGACCGATTTTGGCACTGTGAAAGAAGCGGCGGTCAAAAAGGATACTGCGCTGCGTGAAAAGGGCGGGATCAAAAGCCCGATCTTAAAAGATCTGGTGATCGGTGAACAGGTACAGATCCTGGAAGAGGAAGAGAATTGGTACAAAGCCTTCTCTGAAGACGGCATTACAGGCTATGTGGAGAAGAAAGCCATGGAAGAGCCAACAGAGGTCACGATCACCAGTGATTTCGTGGAGGAGACTTATACCCATATCCTACACGACGGCATCGTGAATATGGTATGGCATCAGATCACGAATCTGGAAGCAAACGATAAACTTTCTGATCTGCTTGCAGTGACAAAGGACGTCAATGTCATTTCTCCGACGTGGTTCTATTTGGAAGATACACAGGGCGGCGTTCATGATCTGGCTTCCAAAAGCTATGTGGAGACGTGCCATGCCAAGGGAATCCAGGTCTGGGGACTGGTCAGCAACTTAGAGAGCGCGGAGTTGGACGATGAGTTATTTTTATATCGCCGCAGTCTCCGGCAGAATTTCATTAACAATATGCTCGCAAAGGCGCAGGAATACAATTTGGACGGCATCAACCTTGACTTTGAGTCGATGTCCGAAGAAGTAGGCGAATCCTATGTACAGCTGGTACGGGAAATGTCGTTGGCTTGCGCGAATCAGGGACTGATCCTGTCTGTGGATCATTATGTACCTACGGAATTTACGGCGCATTATGATCGCGAGGAACAGGCAAACTTCGTGGATTACATCGTGATCATGGGGTATGATGAGCATTACGCCGGATCCGGGGAAGGGTCTGTGGCATCGCTCCCCTTTGTGGAAAACGGTGTGAAGGATACGATCGCCTATCAGGTGCCGCCGGAGCAGATCATCCTCGGCATGCCGTTCTATACAAGAATGTGGATCGAGACACCGAAATCCGGTGCAAGCGATAAAGAGATGGCATCGGATGACTACGTGCCTTACGAATTGGCTTCCAGAGCGATGGGGATGAAAGATCAAGACAGCCTGATTGCTGAAAAACAGCCACCCGTGATATGGCTGGAGGAAGAGGGGCAGAATTACGCGGAGTGGCCGGAAGACGGCGACATCTGTAAGATCTGGATGGAAGATGCGCGGTCTCTGGATCTGAAGCTGCAATTGATACCGAAGTATCAGTTGGGCGGTGGCGCATTCTGGAAGCTTTCTCTGGAAGAACCGTCAGTTTGGGATGTGATCGCGCAATATCTGTAAGTAAGAAAAAGCGGCCTTCGGTGATATCACCGGAAGCCGCTTTTTTGTGTCTAAAAGTCAGATCGTGGAGAAGTTGTAAACCGTGGTGGAGCGGAATTTCTCTCCTTTTTCCAGGACAATGGACGGAAACTCCGGATGATTGATGCTGTCCGGATAGTGCTGGGTCTCCAGGCAAACAGCCCCAAACGGCTGATAGTCGATGCCGCCTTTTCCTTTATTGTGCAGCACATAATCATAGACATACAGCTGCAAACCGGGCTCTTCGGTAAAGCAGGTCATCCGGATACCGCTGGTCGTGGATTTCAAAACAGCAGCTTCACGGAAACCGCTTCCGTCCAGCACCAGGCTGTGATCATAGGTGTTTCCCTTCATCTGCGGATGTACACCGTGGATATCACGCCCGATCGGCTTTGCCTCTGTAAAATCAAAAGGCGTGCCGGCAGTTTCACTGATCTTGCCGGTCGGGATCTGGAAGTCGTCAAAATCCGTCATGGCAGTGGAATCGATCATCAGAAGCTGATCCAATACCTCACCGGAATCATGTCCGTTCAGGTTGAAATAAGCGTGGTTTGTGACATTCAGGATCGTATCGGCATCGGAAACGGCTTCATAAAGGATCGAGAGCTCATTATCCTCGGACCAGTGATAGGTAACCGTCAATGTCAATTCTCCCGGGAATCCCTCTTCCATATCTGCGGAACGATAAGTCAGGATCAAGTCGTCATCCTTGATCTTCCCGTCAAAAAGCCGAAGGCCGAACCCCGTAGGTCCGCCGTGTAAAGAGTTCGGGCCGTTGTTGATCGCAAGAGTGTAGTCTTTTCCGTTCAGAGAAAAATGCCCTTTTGCAATACGGTTTGCGACTCTTCCGCATACTGCGCCGAGTGCCGCATCGTCATGCAGATACGCGTTCATGTCCTCCAGGCCGAGTACGACATCGGTCATGGTACCGTTCTGATCCGGCACGACAAGACTCCGGATACGGGCGCCGAAGTCCAGGATCTCCACGTAAGCGCCGTTCGAGTTTTCCATATGATAGAGGCTGACAGGACGCTCATCGTCCATGACACCAAACTGTTTTTTTGTGATCGCCATAGTAGTCTCTCCTTTTCTATGAATCATGACCTCGAAATATTATCCCACAAAGTGACGAAACAAGCAAGTTTGTTGCGGGGAAGCGCTAAAATGTGTATGATGGGGGTTATGAGAACGGAAATCGTGAAAATTTCAATGAAATCGGACGGAAGCGTGATCGCGCAGCAGGAGGAGATCCAAAAAGCCGGGAAGATCCTGAAGGAAGGCGGACTCGTCGCATTCCCTACCGAGACCGTATACGGGCTGGGGGGTAATGCGCTTCTGCCGGAGGCATCGCAAAAGATCTACGCCGCAAAGGGCAGACCCTCGGATAATCCTCTCATCGTCCATATTTCCCGTCACGACGCGATGGAAGAGATCGCAGACCCCGTTCCGGAGAGCGCCCGCCTGCTTGCAGAGCGTTTCTGGCCGGGGCCTCTTACCATGATCCTGAAAAAGAAGGAGATCGTGCCGTTGGAGACCACAGGAGGTCTTTCCACAGTTGCCATCCGTGAGCCTTCACACCCGGTGGCGTGCGCTTTGATTGAGGCCTCGGGCGGATTTGTGGCTGCGCCGAGCGCCAATCTGTCCGGGAAACCCAGTCCGACGAATGCAGAACGGGTCATCGAGGATCTGTCTGGCAGAGTCGATATGATCCTGGATAACGGTTCGGTCGGGATCGGCCTGGAGTCTACCATCGTAGATCTGACGGAAAAAGTGCCGGTGATCCTGCGGCCCGGTTTTCTGACTTTGGAAATGGTGCGAGAGGTGCTGCCGGATACGATCCTGGACCCTGGCATTGCGGGTGTAGATACGGCGACTCCGCCGAAAGCGCCTGGCATGAAATACCGTCATTATGCCCCGAAAGCACCGTTGGTTCTGGTCGAAGGACCGGCGCAGCAGGTGATCGGAAAGATCAACGCCCTGACTGCTGAAGGAGAGGCCGAAGGGAAAAAGATCGGAATCCTTGCAACAGAGGAGACCAAACGCTATTATAGTAAGGGAACGGTTCTTTGTATCGGGAAAAGAGCGGACGAGGAGTCGATTGCGCGGAATCTTTACGAATGTTTGCGCAGATTTGACGAACTCTATATCGATCGGATCTATTCCGAAACTTTTCCGGACGAGGGCTTAGGACAGGCGATCATGAACCGGTTGATCAAAGCGGCCGGTCATCAGGTGATAGAGGTTTCTTAAGAATAATGACCGGTTATCAGCGTTATATTTTTGTAGATGAAAACGGCACCTGCCGCGCACCGATGGCGGCAGAGCTTTTGAAGGAATGCCTTCCGCATTATACAGGAGAGATCATCGCAAGAGGTCTCGTCGTGCTTTTTTCGGAACCTTTAAACCAAAAAGCCGATGCTGTCATGATCAGCAACGGGATCCATCTGGAGGATTACCATTCCGCAGCGTTGACGCCGGAAGATGTGGATGAAAACACCTTTGTCATCTGCTTCGAAGATGTCCAGAAGGAGCGGATCTTAAAGGTTTTGCCTGCGACTTTTCCGGAAGGACAGGTACAGGTGCTGCATGAACTGATCGGGGACGAATTGGAGATCATGAATCCCTACGGAGCGCCTCTGACAGCCTACGGATTGTTGTATGAGTCGCTGAACAAAGCAATCTATAAACTGGCAAAGCAAATGGAAGAATCATAAGGAGGAGAAGGATGTCAAAGGTGCTTGTCATGGATCATCCCCTGATCCAGCACAAAATCGGGATTTTACGCAGAACGGATACGGGGACAAAGGATTTTCGAGCGCTGATCAGTGAGATCGCCATGCTGGAGTGTTATGAGGCGACCCGAGATCTGAAACTTTCCGATGTGGAGATCGAAACGCCGATCTGTAAGGCAACGGTCAAAGAGCTTTCCGGGAAAAAACTGGCGATCGTGCCGATCCTTCGCGCCGGCCTTGGGATGGTAGACGGGATGTTGACGATGATCCCGGCGGCAAAGGTTGGCCATATCGGCTTATATCGTGATCCGGAGTCGCTAAAACCGGTAGAGTATTACTGCAAACTGCCGGATGACTGCAGTGAACGAGAGGTCTTCGTGGTAGATCCGATGCTGGCAACCGGCGGATCCTGCATCGCAGCGATCCAGATGTTGAAGGATAAAGGTGTCGGGCACATCCATCTGATGTGTATCATTGCGGCACCCGAAGGGATTGAAGCAATGCAGAATGCGCATCCGGACGTGGATATCATTGTCGGCGCAAAGGATGAGCGGCTCAATGAACACGGATATATCGTACCGGGACTCGGCGATGCCGGAGACCGGATCTTCGGAACGAAATAAAAGGAGGACAGCAGCGTGTCAGACAAGCGAACAGACTATATCAGTTGGGATGAGTACTTTATGGGAGTGGCGATGCTTTCCGGCATGCGCAGTAAGGATCCGAACACGCAGGTGGGCGCCTGTATTGTGAGCGAAGATAACAAGATCCTTTCCATGGGCTATAACGGCTTTCCGAATGGCTGCTCGGATGATGAGTTTCCCTGGGCGCGGGTAGGAGATCCTTTGGAAAACAAATATCTCTATACGACACACAGCGAGCTGAATGCGATCCTCAACTTCCGCGGCGGGACACTGGAGGGCGCAAAGCTTTATGTATCGCTGTTTCCGTGCAACGAATGCGCAAAGGCGATCATCCAGAGCGGGATACGCACGATCATCTATGATGATGATAAGTACGAAAAAACGCCCAGCGTGATCGCATCAAAGCGGATGCTGGATGCGGCAGGGGTTCGTTATTACCGATATGAGCACTCCGGTCGAAAGATCAAGATCGACCTGTAAACAAGAAAAAGCGGCTTACGGTGGATCACCGTGGGCCGCTTTTTGATGCGTCATAGTTTTATAACTCAATTTTTTTATAGTTTTTCTTTCCGCGTCGTACGATCATGCCGCCGGAGAAGTTGCCTTTTGAGAAGGAAGCATGGACATCGGCGCATTTTTCGTCGTTAACCGTGACGCCGCCCTGCTCAACAGCACGTCTCGCTTCGTTTCTGGATGCGGAAAGGCCGGATTTTGTCAGGATTGTCAGGATATCGATCTGATCATCCCGGAAATCCTCTTCGGATAACCGGAAGGACGGCATGTTTTCCGTGCTGCCGGATCCGGAGAAGAGAGCCCGCGCCCCTGCTTTTGCTTTATTCGCCTCTTCTTCGCCGTGTACGAGCTTGGTCAGTTCAAAGGCGAGAATCTCTTTTGCCTCATTCAGTTTTGCGTCTTTCCATTCTGCCATCTCATCGATCTGATCGAGCGGGAGGAATGTCAGCATACGGATGCATTTCAAGACATCCGCATCATCCACATTGCGCCAATACTGGTAAAAATCAAACGGAGAGGTCTTGTTCGGATCGAGCCAGACCGCATTGCCTGCGGTTTTTCCCATTTTGTTGCCTTGTGCATCGGTCAGGAGTGTAATGGTCATCGCATGCGCGTCTTTTCCGAGTTTGCGCCGGATCAGTTCCGTTCCGCCCAGCATGTTGGACCACTGGTCGTCGCCACCGAACTGCATGTTGCAGTCATAATGCTGGAACAGATAGTAAAAATCATAGGACTGCATGATCATATAGTTGAATTCGAAGAAAGATAATCCTTTTTCCATCCTTTGTTTGTAACACTCGGCGCGCAGCATATTATTGACGGAAAAATGAGGACCGACCTCGCGGAGTAACTCGATATAGTTCAGATTGAGCAGCCAGTCGGCATTGTTGACCATCTGTGCTTTCCCTTCGCCGAACTCGATGAAGCGCTCCATCTGGCGGCGGAAGCAGGCTGCGTTGTGATCAATGTCCTCTCTGGTCAGCATTTTCCGCATATCGGTCCGGCCGGAGGGATCTCCGATCATCGTTGTGCCGCCTCCGATCAAAGCGATCGGCTTGTTTCCGGCTTCCTGCAGACGTTTCATTAAGGTAAGTGCCATGAAATGTCCCGCCGTCAGAGAGTCTGCGGTACAGTCAAATCCGATATAAAAGGTAGCCTTTCCGGCATTCACCATTTTTCTGATCTCTTCTTCGTTTGTAACCTGGGCGATCAGCCCTCTTTTGACAAGTTCTTCGTAGATTTCCATATCCATTTGCCCTTTCTGATAGATCTTTTGACCTTTTCTATGATAAAAGTGGCGGGAAAGGTTGTCAATGGAAAAGACAACGTGCTAAGATATATAGGTTATAGAATAGGCAGAATACGATGGAGAAAAACGATGTGGCTTGATGTTCTGCTGATCGGGATCGGCCTTTCCATGGATGCGTTTGCGGTCGCGACCTGTAAGGGGCTTGGCATGCGAAAGATCCGGTGGAAGCAGACGATCGTGATCGGCGTGTATTTCGGCGGATTTCAGGCGCTGATGCCGGTGATCGGGTGGCTGCTCGGCACGCGTTTTCGGATCTATATTGAGAGCGTGGACCACTGGATCGCATTCGGACTGCTTGTTTTCATCGGCGGAAAAATGATCCTCGAAGCGGTTCGCGGCAAAGAAGAGGATACGATCGAGGAATATGATCAGCCGATCAACCATAAGGAAATGCTGCTCCTTGCGATCGCAACGAGTATTGACGCACTGGCGGTCGGGATTTCTTTTGCCGCCATCGGGACACCGATCGTGCCGGCGGCCCCTGTGATCGGTGTGATCACCTTCGGCTTGTCCGTCGCGGGTGTATGGATCGGGAATCGGTTCGGCAGCCGGTTCAAAAAGAAAGCGGAGATTGCGGGCGGCGTGATCCTGATCCTGATCGGAGTGAAAGTATTGATTGAACATATAGGAGGATTCTGATGTCACCGGTTTTCACAGTTATTATCGCAATTATCACACTGATCGTAGGGTTTATTCTGCTGATCAAGGGCGCGGATGCCTTTGTCAGCGGAAGCTCCGCGATCGCAAAAAAGCTGCGCGTGCCGCCGATCGTGATCGGATTGACCGTAGTGGCTATGGGTACGAGCTTTCCGGAGTTAGCGGTTTCTGTTACCGCTTCGATGTCCGGCAGCAATTCCCTTGCAGTCAGTAATGTGACAGGGTCAAATTTGTTTAACCTGTTGGTGGTGCTTGGCATGAGCGCATTGTTTACGCCGCTCATCGTCGGCAAGAATACGCTGCGTTCGGATTTCCCGTTTTCCATCGTCTGCGCGTTTCTGTTGGCGGTATTCGGCTTTACCGGCAGGGCCGCATCGGAGACCAATCCGCTTGTGATCGGAAGAGTGGGGCATCTGGAAGGTGCGATCTTACTCATCTTGTTTGTCCTGTTTTTGATCTCTACGGTTATGGTGGCGTTAAAAGCGCGAAAGGAAGGCACCGTCGATGACACCGGCGAGGAAGAAGTCGGAAAAGATATGCCGATTTGGAAGTGCATTCTCTATATCGTGCTGGGTGCAGTGGCGATCAAATTCGGCGGAGATTTTGTGGTCGGTGATATTCTGACACTCCCGAATGGCGTAGAGGTGCAATACGGCGCGACGGCCATCGCCAGGATCGTGGGGATGTCGGAGACGCTGATCGGACTTACCATTGTAGCCCTTGGTACGAGTCTGCCGGAGCTGGTGACTTCAATCGTGGCCGCAAGGAAAAACGAAGTGGATATGGCGGTCGGAAACGTCGTCGGGTCTAATATCTTTAATATCCTTTTGATCCTCGGTGTCGCAGCAGCCATCAGTCCGGTCGATTTCATCATGGAGAATCTGATCGATATTGCCGTCCTGATCGCGAGCAGCGTCATGGTCTGGATCTTTGCGTGGACGAAGGGGAGGCTCACCCGAGCGGAAGGCTGTATCATGCTGGCGCTTTACGCCGGATATATGGTTTATATTTGTGTGAGATAAAGGAAGTAAAGCATGCCTGAGAACAGACCGTTATCACGAAAAAAAAATATCACGGAGGGCGGCGGCAACGCTGTCCGTCGCGGGGAAGGCTTAGGCGGCGGTCCCGGCGGACGTGGTGACGGGTTTGGCGGCAATGGTGCGAGCGGCAGGAATACAAGCGCTTCGCACAGCTCCTATCAATCACAGAGACCGCAGCAGGGATCGGTGCCTACCAGAGGCAGCGGCGGCGGCCGCGGATTGCTGCCGATCATCATCGCAGTGGTTGTGGCATTGCTTGGCGGCGGTGGCGGGCTTGGCGCTTATCTTTCCAATGCAAATGCGGGTGGCTATGATCACAGTCCGGTCTATGAGGATCTGACGACGACCCAGGTGGATACGGATATGCCGGAGGTAAACGAGCAGGTGGCGTCCGGAGCCCGAGAAAAGCGTACCGTAATCTATGATAATGGGAAGGATACGACGACGATCATGGTGTATCTGTGCGGTACGGATCTGGAGAGCAGGAGCGCGATGGCCAGCAAGGACCTGCAGGAAATGTTGGCAGCGGATCTGGGAGAGAATATCAATCTGTTGGTATATACCGGCGGCTGCAAGCAGTGGCAGAATAACGTGGTCAGCAGCCGGACGAATCAGATCTATCAGATCAAAGACAACAAGATGGTGCTTTTGCAGGACAATCTGGGGAGCATTCCCATGACGGATCCCGTAACACTGACCGATTTCATTAAGTGGTGTGCCAAGAATTACCCTGCAAACCGGTACGACCTGATTTTTTGGGATCACGGCGGCGGTTCCGTCAGCGGTTATGGCTATGATGAAAAATTCGCAAAAAGCGGTTCCATGACGTTATCCGGGATCGACCAGGCGTTGAAGAACAGCGGCGTCACGTTTGATTTCATCGGATTTGATGCTTGTCTGATGGCGACGGTGGAGACTGCTCTGGTGGTGGATCACTACGGTGATTATATGATCGCCTCCGAGGAGACAGAGCCGGGTGTCGGCTGGTATTATACGGACTGGCTCGATGCGTATGGCAAGAATCCTTCAATGGAGACGCTTTCCATCGGCAAAAACATCATTGATTCCTATACGAAGGCTTGCAGCCGGATCTGTCCGGGACAGAAGACCACCCTTTCCATGGTGGATCTGGCGGAGCTTTCCGCAACGGTGCCGAAGGAGCTCTCCGATTTTGCAAAGGAAACCTCCCGCTTGATCTCGGAGGATCAGTACCATACGGTTTCCAATGCGAGAAGCGGCACAAGGGAGTTTGCGGCTTCCAACAAGATCGATCAGATCGATCTCGTGGATTTTGCAGACCGGATGGGTACTGTTGAAAGCAGACAGCTTGCAAACGCGATCAAAGGCGCGGTCAAATACAACCTGACGTCTTCCAACATGTCGAATGCCTACGGATTGTCGATCTACTTCCCATGGAAGAAGACTTCTGCGGTGGATGGCATGGTGAATACCTATGAAGCAATCGGGATGGATGAGGACTATACACGGTGTATCCAGGAGTTTGCGGCACTCGGTACAGCAGGTCAGATTGCTGCAGGCGGCTCTGCAACAGCATCTCCGGTTTCGAGTCTTTTCGGCAGCCTGCTCGGATCAGGTGTCGGAGCTTCTGACCTTGGCAGCGCCGATGTGGTTGGGCAGCTCCTCTCCGGATTTTTGTCCGGTGGCAGCAGCGATATTGACGGGTTGACGAGCGCAAATACGACATTTTTCGGACGAAATCTGGACGTGGATCAGGCAGCGCGCTATATCGCAGATCACCATTTTGATCCCGAAAACCTGTACTGGCAGAAGAATGCGGACGGCCAACAGGTATTGATGATCCCGGATGAGCAATGGAAATGGGTTGAGGAACTGGATCTCAGCCTTTATTATGATGATGGCGAAGGTTATCTGGACCTCGGAATTGACAATACATTTGACTTTGACAGCGAAGGCAATCTTCTGGCGCCGTCAGACCGGACGTGGCTTGCGATCAACGGACAGGTGGTTCCTTACTACAAGATCGATCAGACCGGAAACGAAGACGACTACTGCATTACGGGGCGGATCCCGGCAGAACTGAACGGAGAACGGATCAATCTGATCGTGATGTTTGATACGGCGCATGAGAACGGATTTGTAGCCGGCGCCTCCTATGATTATCAGGAGGGCGAGACGGATACCGTGGCGAAAAACCTGACTGCGCTCACTGCCGGCGATACGCTGACCTTTATCTGCGATTATTACACGTATGACAAGGAGTATGAGGACCGTTATGTGATCGGCAATCCTGTCACGGTGAAAGAGGATATGTCAGAGCTTGTCATCAGTAACGTCAATGTGGGAGCAAACGACCTCCTTGCGATGTACCGATTTACCGATATTTACGATCAGGTATACTGGAGCGAAGCGATCAAGGAGTAAAGAGATGGACAAAGAGCGTCTGGAAAAGCAGCTGGCCTTTATTTTGGAGGCAGATAAGGAAAAAAACATCATTCGCCAGACCCATCTGACCGATCACGGGAGACGGGAAAACGATGCGGAACACGCATGGCACATGGCCGTGATGACCTATCTGCTGAAAGAATATGCGAATGAGAAGATTGACCTTGCAAAGACCATGATGATGGTGCTGATTCACGATATCGTGGAAATTGATGCGGGCGATACCTACGCATACGATCCCGAGGCGAAAAAGACCCAGGAGGAGCGTGAAGCGGCTGCGGCGGATCGGATCTTTTCTCTTTTGCCGGAGGATCAGGGGAAGGAGCTCCTTGCGCTGTTCCGGGAGTTTGAAGAAAACGAAACACCGGAGGCGCGGTTTGCAAAGACCATGGACAATATGCAGCCGATGCTGCTCAATCACAGCAACGGAGCAAGCGACTGGAAAGAGCATGGTGTCGCAAAATCTCAGGTTATGAAACGTAACGCCCGGACTGCTGCCGGATCCGAAGCCCTTTGGGGATACATGAAAGGGATCATAGACGAACATACGGCAAACGGTGAATTGAAGGACGAATAAGAAAAGGACGGGAAAGCCTATGAAATCGAAATGTACCACGCTTTGTTACATCGAAAAAGACGGCGCTTATCTGATGCTTCACCGAACGAAGAAATTGCATGACATCAATGCCGGAAAATGGATCGGTGTCGGGGGTCATATCGAAGAAGATGAGACGCCGGAGGAATGCGTACGGCGCGAAACCAGAGAAGAGACGGGGCTTACTTTGACAGCACTGACTTTTCGCGGTGTCATCCACTTCATCTGCCCGGATGAAACGGAAGAGATGTTCGTCTACACCTCGGACAAATACAGCGGGGAGTTAAGAGAATGCTCCGAGGGGGAACTCTCCTGGGTTGCGAAAGAAAAAGTGATGGATTTGGATCTCTGGGAAGGAGACCGGATCTTCCTGCCGCTTCTGATGAGTGACAACAAGTTCTTTTCCTTTGCGCTCAGCTATGATGCGGAGGGAAACCTGTTATCGAACCCGCTGGAGAGGAAACCGATCGTGCCCGGTGAAAAACCTGCAGACAGAAAAGAGATGGTGATCCTGCAGGAAAGAGATACGATCGCACATTATGGGGAACAGATCAAGGCATTTGGGAAACGAGCGCTTATTGTGACCGGTGCGCATTCCGCAAAGGTCAGCGGGGCGCTTTCAGATATGGAAGCCGTACTTGATGCGAACGGCATCCACCATGTGGTATTCAATGAAGTAGAGCAAAATCCGTCAACGGATACGATCATGCGCGCACGGGAAATGGGTGTTATGAGTCAGGCGGACTTTGTGATCGGCATCGGCGGCGGATCGCCCTTGGATGCGGCAAAAGCTGTCGCATTGATGATCTACAACCATGATGAGGAAAAGGAATACCTTTACGAAAGCCGGCATGAAGCCCACGCACTGCCCGTGATCGCAGTTCCGACCACCAGCGGGACAGGGTCGGAAGCGACGGGTGTAGCGATCCTGACCAGAAAAGAAAGACGGACGAAAGGATCGATCCCCTATAAGATTTACCCTGGGCTTTCATTGATCGACGGGAAGTATCTGCAGACAGCCACTTTAGAGGTGATCGGAAATACGGCGATCGACGCACTTTCGCATCTCCTGGAAAGTTATTTCAACAGCAATGCGACGGAGCTTTCCAACGCTTATGTCCTGCAAGGGCTTTCGATCTGGCGGCGTGTGAAGGATGCGATCCTTGGCCGGAGAGAGATGACGGAAAAAGACAGGGAGGATCTCATGACAGCCAGCACCTTAGCGGGCATGGCGATCGCGATCACGGGAACCTGCCTGCCGCATGCGCTTTCTTATACACTGACCGTGATCGGAGACATTCCGCACGGCAGAGCAGTCGGCTTTTTCCTTTCCCGTTTTCTGCGGGAAGCAGGCGATGAAGGGCTGATGTTGGCGCGGGCAGCCGGATTTTTTGATTTGGAGGAGTTGGAAGGCTACTATCATGCGGTTTGCAAGCCCGGCAGCATTGAAAAGGAGATCCGGCTTCAAGCTGTAGAGGCAGTTGCGGTGAATCCCGGGAAGCTCTCCAGAGCACCGTTTCCGGCGGATCGTGAGCTGCTGATGCGGATCGCGGGATTGGATGAATAAAGAATAAAATTGTCAGGAATATCTTGACATGATCGGAGGAGTTTTATGCAGGGAAAAGGAAAATACTATATTACAACGGCGATCACCTATACATCGGGCAAGCCGCATATCGGCAATTGCTATGAGATCATACTGGCGGATGCGATCGCGCGTTATCACAGGGCAGACGGGTATGATGTGCATTTTCTGACCGGCAGCGATGAGCACGGACAGAAGATCGAAACCCGCGCCATTGAAGAAGGAAAGACGCCGAAAGAGTTTGTGGATGCAACGGCAGCAGTCATCAAAACGCAGTGGGATCTGATGAACACCTCCTATGACCGTTTTATCCGGACAACGGATGCGGATCATGAGGAGCAGGTACAGAAGATCTTTAAAAAGCTCTATGATCAGGGCGATATCTACAAAGGGTCCTATGAAGGTCTTTATTGTACGGAGTGCGAGGCGTTTTATACGCCTTCACAGGTAACGGAAGAGCATACTTGTCCGGTTTGCGGCAATCCCGTGCATCCGGCCAAGGAAGAGGCATACTTTTTCAAAATGAAGAAATATGCCGACCGTCTGATCGAATACATCAATACCCATCCGGAGTTTATCCAACCTGTCAGCCGGAAGAACGAGATGATGAACAACTTCCTGCTCCCGGGGCTGCAGGATCTTTGCGTTTCCAGAACCTCCTTCAAATGGGGGATACCGGTCACCTTCGATGAGAAGCATGTGGTTTATGTATGGCTGGATGCGTTGAGCAACTATATCACCGGGATCGGTTATGATGCGGACGGCAATCCTTCCGATCTGTATAAAAAGAACTGGCCGGCCGATCTGCATCTCATCGGCAAGGACATCATCCGTTTCCATACGATCTACTGGCCGATCTTTCTGATGGCACTCGGAGAGCCGCTGCCGAAACAGATCTTCGGACATCCGTGGCTCTTACAGGGCGGCGAGAAGATGAGCAAGAGCAAGGGAAACGTGATCTATGCAGACGATCTGGCAGAGCTGTTCGGCGTGGATGCCGTGCGTTATTTCGTGCTGCATGAGATGCCGTATGAAAATGACGGCGTGATCACCTGGGAGCTGATGATCGAGCGGACTAATTCCGATCTGGCCAATACGCTGGGGAATCTTGTAAACCGTACGATCTCGATGACGAATAAGTATTTTGACGGCGAAGTGACGGACAAAGGTGTGGAGGAGAGCGTGGATGAGGACTTGAAAGCCGTATGCACGGGCGCTTATCCGAAGGTCGAAGCATTGATGCAAAAGCTGAAAGTAGCTGATGCATTGACCGAAATCTTTGCGGTGTTCAAACGTCTGAACAAATACATCGATGAGACGGAGCCGTGGGTGCTTGCCAAATCCGAGGAAAAGAAAGACCGCTTAAGCACGGTGCTTTATAACCTGACCGAAGGCATCAGCATCGGCACGACGCTTCTTGCGCCGTTCCTGCCGGAGACTGCGGAGCGGATCATGAAGCAGCTCAATACCTCGTTACGGGATTTTGAGACGCTGACGACATTCGGACAATATCCGTCCGGCAACAAGGTGACTGCAGAGCCGGAGATCCTGTTTGCGCGTCTCGACAAAGAGGAGATCCTGAAGAAAACCCAGGAGATCCAGGAGAATCAGAGAAAAGAGTTTCTGGCGCATCAGGAGACAGCCAGACAAAATCTCGTCAAAGCAGGAAAAATGACGGAGGAAGAGGCTGCTGCCGCCAGAAAAGCAGAGCTTTCGGAGGGCGCGAAGGATGCAGGCGATGCGGCTGTGATTAATATCGAGCCGAAAGCGGAGATCTCGTTTGAAGAGTTTGAAAAAATGCAGTTCCAGGTTGGCGAGATCGTGGCCTGTGAGGCTGTGGAGAAATCGAAAAAGCTCCTGTGTTCACAGGTGAAGATCGGCAGCCGTACCGTTCAGATCGTATCCGGGATTCGTAAATACTACACGCCGGAAGAAATGGTCGGCAAAAAGGTGATGGTGCTTGTGAACCTGAAGCCGGCGAAACTGGCAGGCGTGTTATCCGAAGGCATGATCCTTTGCGCGGAAGATGCGGACGGCAATTATGTCGTGATGACGCCGGAAAAGGACTGCCCAAGCGGTGCAGAGATCGCGTAGGTAAAAAGCAATGATCTTTGACAGTCATGCACATTATGATGACAAACGGTTTGACGAAGACAGGGATACACTGCTGAAAAGTTTTTCGGAGCATGGGATTGGCGCTGTTGTTAACGTCTGTGCGGATAAGGATTCCCTTGAGACGACACCGGCGCTCTCCGATGCGTATGATCATTTCTATGCAGCAGTCGGTATCCATCCCAGTGAGATCGCAGATTTAGATGAAACGGTGTTAGAGCAGATCCGGCAGCTGGCCGGACGGGAAAAGACCGTTGCGATCGGAGAGATCGGACTGGATTATTACTGGGAAAAAGATCCGGAAGTGCGGAAGATGCAGGCTTTTTGGTTCGAAAGGCAGCTTGCTCTTGCAAAAGAAACGGGACTTCCCGTGATCATTCATTCCAGAGATGCAGCGAAAGATACGTTTGAGATCATGCAGAAAGCTGCAGAGGATCAGATCCCCGGGGTCATTCACTGCTATTCCTACTCAGCGGAGCAGGCGGCGGAATATGTCCGTATGGGTTATTACATCGGGATTGGCGGCGTTGTGACCTTTTCAAACGGGAGGAAACTCCGGGAGACAGTGGAAACAGTCCCTCTTGATCGGATTCTATTGGAGACGGATGCGCCGTATCTTGCGCCGGAGCCGCATCGGGGGAAGCGAAATGCCTCGTTGTTCCTGCCGCTTGTGGCAGCGGCCATTTCGGAGATCAAAGGGATCTCTACGCAGGAGGTAGAGGATGCGACCTGGCAAAATGCCTGTCGATTATTCGGTGTAACACAGTAGTGATGACGAAAGACCTGATACAGCCGCAAAATACGATTGCGGTGCTGCAAAAATACAAGTTTCAGTTTCAAAAGAAGTACGGACAGAATTTTCTGATCGATCCGCTCGTGCTGGATCGGATCGTGCAGGCGGCTTCGATCGGTCCGGAGGACTTTGTGCTGGAGATCGGCCCGGGGATCGGTACCATGACACAGGCGTTGTCTGCGGCGGCACGATCTGTCGTGGCAGTTGAGATCGATCGTCATCTGATCCCGATCTTGCAGGATACCCTTTCTGACTGTGAAAATGTCGAAATCCTGCAAGAGGATATCCTAAAAGTGGATCTCCGCGCCCTTTCCGAGCAGTATCATAACGGGAAGCCCATCAAAGTACTTGCAAATCTCCCATACTACATTACGACCCCAATCCTGATGAAGCTTCTGGAATCGGATATACCGCTCGATTCTGTTACCGTCATGGTACAAAAAGAAGTCGCGGAACGGATGTGCAGCAAACCGGGTAGCAAGGATTACGGTGCACTTTCTCTTGCGGTGCAATATGCGGCGAAGCCTAACATCGTGACGAGTGTCCCGCCGAACTGCTTTATGCCGCGCCCGAATGCCCATAGTGCGGTGGTACATCTGAAGGTCTATGACACACCGCCCGTGACGGTATGCGATCCTAAACTGCTGTTTCAGGTGATCCGCGCGTCCTTTGCGCAGCGCAGGAAGACGCTGCAGAACGGGCTGAGGAATGCACCGGAGCTTCCTCTTTCAAAAGAGCAGGCCGAGGCGTGCATTGCGGCTTGCGGATTTCCGCCGGCGGTACGCGGAGAAACATTGTCGCTGGAGGATTTTGCAAAACTCAGCGATGAGATCTATGAGGTGTTACGATAGTGGATGCATTTCAGTTTGAAGATTACGGAGAATATGTTCAGGATCTGGCGAAGCAGATCCTTGTGAACCGCGGTGTGAACGCCGAGGCGATGCTCGATTACTGTGAGAAACTGATCGAACGGGGCAAAAAAACCAACGATAACAAGCTCCTTGGCTTCGGGTATTATTTTCGCGCGGAAAATAATTATGTTTTGAACCGTACGGAGGACTTTCTGCGGAATATCATGACGGCGCTGGCCTATCTGGATGCGTCGGGACAATGGGAACTTTTGACGAGAGCCTACAATCTCATGGCGATCACCTCTTTGAACCGCGGAAATGCGCCGTTTGCCATGGATTATTATCTGACCTCCCTGAAATATTGCCAAAATTATGGGCTGTATGAGATGGGGACGATCATCAACATCAATATCGGCATGCTCTACATGAACTGCGGAGATTATCAGCAGGCCGCCCGTTTTTTTGAGGCGGGGCTTACACTTCTGCAAAAATATCCGGAGTATCCGGGATCCAATGATCTTGTGTTCAGCGCCAATATCGGTCTCGCCAATACCTGTCTCATGCGGCATGACCTGATGGCAGGCCGGAGCTATATGGATCGTGCGAAAAAAGCGGTGAATCTGGAGGAAGATCCGGTGAATCTTCTGATCTTTCACTGTTTTGAAGCGCGCATCTATCAAGAGGAGAAAAAATTTACACTGCGGGATGATGCGATTGAAAAGATCTCCGGTATGATGAACATGGAATTCCCGCTGATGGATATTTTTGAGGACATTTTCCGGTATTGTGAACTGCTCCTGGAGACGGAAAAATACAATGAACTCTGGGTGCTGCTGAACAAACTGGAAACCTTCACAAAACAATCCGGGATTCATAATCTGGAAAAGCGGATTCTCGGTTTGAAGATCAAGTATTACAAGGTCGTCGGGGAAAATGCGGGTTATCTGCAGGCGGCAGGGCTTTACTACGAGATTTCCGAGATGATGGAAAAGGAGAACACCTACATCATCGGAAAGATGCTGAATATCCGGAGCTTCCTGGAGGAATCCACGCGCCGTCAGCAGGAAATGCGGGAGGAAAACGAAAAACTGCAGCACCAGTCGCAAACCGATGCATTGACGGGACTTGCCAACCGTTTCCGCTTGAATCAGGAAGCAAAGAAACGGTTCGAAGAAGCCCTGACCAAGCAGATCGCGTTTGGTGTCGAGATTTTGGATATCGATTATTTCAAACAGTTTAATGATAATTACGGACATCAGCAGGGAGATGCCTGCATCCAGGCAGTGGCGAACCAGATCCGTTCTCTGGAAGAGCATCCCGGCGTCTTTGCGGCGCGCTACGGCGGCGATGAGTTTGTATTGATCTATACGGGATATGAAAAAGATGAAGTGGAAGCGCTGATGGTGGAACTCCGCGATAAGATCAAAGGGATGGGGATGGAGCATCGCTATTCCAAAGCGGCCTCCGTGGTCACGATCTCGCAGGGAGCCTGTCAGGGGATCCCACTGAAAGGAGACACGGCATCTGATTTCCTGCACCTTGCGGATGAGATGCTCTATCAGATCAAAAAGGTGAGCCGCGACAGCCTGAAAGTCTGTGCCTATGACCCGAAACAGGCGAAATCGCTCGAAGGCTCTTCTGACGTGGATCTTTCATGAAAAACTATACGTACATTCTGGAATGCGCAGACCATACGCTTTATACCGGTTGGACGAATGACCTGGAAAAACGGCTGGATTCCCATAACAGCGGAAGCGGCGCGAAATACACGAGGCCTTCGTCCCGTCGGCCGGTGAGGATTGTTTATACGGAAATATTTGATACAAAAGAAGAAGCAATGAAACGGGAATATCAGATCAAGCAGATGACACGCGCCGAAAAGGAGAAATTGATCAATCTTTCTCCGGGATCACCGGATGGCTTGAAATGAGACTGTAAAGAATGTGATCCGTCCATTTTCCGTGGAGAAAGAAAATTTTACGTTCAATTCCTTCGTTGACGAACCCAAGACGTTCCATAAGACGGATGGATGCTTCATTATCCGGCATCACCTCTGCGGTAATCCGGTGCAAAAGAAGCTCGTCAAATGCGATGCGGATGGCTTCACGGAGAGCTTCCGTGGCGTAACCCTGATGGAAATAGCGTTCATCCAGCTTGTATCCAAGGAGACAGCTCTGGCGGTAGTGGCGTTGGATATCTCTGAGGCTGATGGTCCCGATGATCTCAGCGGGTGCTTCTTTTCGGAAAAGCCAGAAACGACAGAGTGTCCCCTGCACGGCCATGTTATATTCCGCAGTCAGGATTGCCCGTTGATGCTCTCTCGTATAAAAATGTTCTTGGCGTTCCGGCTCGCTCCGCTCGAACAATTCCTTGTTGTCCAGGTAAAACCGGAGAACGGAATCCGCCTCTGTCGGCTCCAGGATTTTTAAGATCAGCCGGTCTGTTTCATATCGCATTCTCATGATAGTAGGTATTATATATGAATTCTCATGAAAAGTACATGAAAGAAGCATTAAAAGAAGCAAGAAAGGCGCTTTTGCTGAAAGAAGTGCCGATCGGCTGTGTGATCGTGCAAAACGACAGGATCATTGCCAGAGGGTATAATCGCCGTAATACGGATAAAAATGTGCTGGCGCATGCGGAATTGGCAGCGATCAGAAAAGCGGACAAAAAGACCGGAGACTGGAGATTGGAGGACTGTACGCTTTATGTGACGCTGGAGCCTTGCCAGATGTGTGCGGGCGCTATCGTCCAATCAAGGATTCCCGAGGTCGTGATCGGCGCCAAAAATCCGAAAGCAGGATGTGCCGGCTCTATCCTGAATCTATTGCAGATGAAGGAGTTTAACCACCAAGCGAATCTGATCGAGGGAGTTTTGGAAGAAGAGTGTTCCGAAATGCTGAAGGCATTTTTCCGGGAGTTAAGAGGACAATAAAAACCGGGCATCCCGCTTTGAACCCCGATCCAAACCGCTTTCTCCACATTAGGCTCGGCTCAGGCGACCTCACGGCACACGGAAGGTTCTGCTTAGTGCTGCTTTGTTCCCAACCTGACACGATTCACAGATTTCCGTTGCGTAAGACCCAAACCTCAACGCCGCCTGCAAAGGGCTGCATTTGAACCGGAAGTCCGAGGCGGGATATCACCCCAGCTGTAGCGGATTGCTGGTACAGGGCACCGCTAACGCCCCGGCTGCCCGGAAACCTTATTATAATCGGTGGCGTTCTTTTTGTCAAAAGAAGTGCAAATGTTTTTTGATTATGTTATGATAAATGAGTAAAACTATGGCGAGGTACGGAATGAAAAATACGAAGGCGAACAGCTACGAAAAATATCGTTCCGATTATTACATGAACCTGAATATGATGATGCAGAAACAGATTGAAGGCATCGTCTATACCGCCATGGAAAATGCTCTGACCCCGGATCCCGTCACCATTCAAGAAGCGTTGCAGACAGTTATGGATCAGGGGATGGCGACGCTGTCCATGGTAGACCGTCTGATGAATTACATGAACCTGATCGGCGGGGAAAACCTGGAAGAACGCGTGTATGATGTCAAAGAGTTAGTAGACGCAATTGAGCGTGAGAATGACTTGAGCCGCGGCGTGGGTCTTCATATTGACTTTCAGGTGCAGGAGGATATGCCGTCGCAGCTGTTTGGCGACGATATGCGGATCCGTTATGTGGTGAACGGATTTCTCGGTCATTGCTACAACCGGATGAATAGTGGTACGATCCGTGTGCTGTTTTCTGCGGTACAGCATTCCTATGCCTCCATGCTGACGATTACCATCATTGATGGCGGAGACCCCTTGGAGCCGGAGCTGATTGAGATGATCCGGAAATACGCGAGAAAAGGGGATCTGTTTTCCGTAGAACGGACGGATACCAAGAAGAGCGACCATGGTTTTTCCATTTTCGGGTATCTTTTGTACCAGATGTCCGGAAAAGTACATTTCAAAAGAGACGAAAAGAAGAAGCTGAATACGGTAACACTAGAGATACCGCAGCTTGCGGTGCAGTCGACCTGATCGTGATCCGCACGATCCAGTGTGAGGGACTATGGCACAAGGCAAAGAGGAAGAATTGAATGTGATCGAACTCTTTCCGGAGGCGATCCGAAAGGAAGAGTTTCTGGTCTATTACCAACCGAAGGTTGCCCTGAAGGACTATACTTTGGCAGGTGCGGAGGCTCTATGCCGCTGGCTTCATGACGGGAGTTTGCTTCCTCCATTTCGTTTTATCCCCGTATTTGAGCAAAACGGGCAGATCGCAGAGCTGGATTTTTATATGCTGGATCATGTGTGCTGGGATATGCACGGTTGGATCAGCAAAGGTTGGAAGCCGGTGCGGACATCGGTGAACCTTTCCCGCGTGCATGAGATGAATGAAAAACTGGTTGCCGATATTCTGCACATTATTGACAGAAACGGCGTTCCGCGGGAGCTTGTGGAGATCGAACTGACGGAAACAACGGCGGATGTCGGATTTCATGACTTGAAACTTGTGGTGGGCGGTCTCTCGGAAGAAGGCGTCCACACGTCGGTGGATGATTTCGGTGTCGGGTATTCTTCACTGAATCTGATCAGTGATCTGCCATGGAATATGCTGAAGATCGATAAAGGATTTGTGCCGGAGAACGGCGATATGCAGACCAGACACCATGTCATGTTAAAACATCTGATCCATCTGGCTGAAGATATGGGTCTCGAGTGCCTGGCGGAAGGTGTGGAGACCGTTGAACAGGTGAAGATCCTGAAGGATGCGCACTGTATGCTGGCACAGGGATATTTTTTTGACAAGCCGCTGCCGAAGGCTGAATTTGAAACTCGGCTGGTCTATTGAAAACGAATTTATCGGAAGAGCTCCATTGTTCAGAGACAATGGAGCTTTCTTTGCGTCAGGCGCTTTCGTATCTGGCTCTTTCAGGGTGTGAACAGGAGACCCTGATCAAAGCATGGGAGCAGCGTTTTGACCTGCCGTGCAAGGACAGACGGGAAGGAAAAGAGATCTTACGCAAGATCGAAGAGGAGATCCGCGCGATCCCATTACCGTTGCATCCTCTGGCAGAGCAGAAGGGACACGAGAAAAAGTCTCGTCCGGTGGAGCGGATCCTGATAGAACGGGGCGTCTTGCATCATCCGAGAGCAGAACGGATCCTTTCCCATTTTCCCGGCGTTGGCGTGGAAGAGATCACACACTATAAAGACATCTTCCGCCGCAGTACAGACGGACGCCGCACGCTGATCCTGGCCGAAAAAAAGGGAAAGCTTCTTTATCCCGGGGCGCCGGTCTGTCAGAATTTCGGAAACCGTTATTTTTTCTATGCCTCCCAGATCATGAACTGCATTTTTGACTGTGAATACTGCTATCTGAAAGGGATGTATCCATCGGATGCGATGGTGGTCTTTCTGAATCTGGAGGATTATTTCGAAGAACTGAGGGAGCTTCTTTCGGAACATCCGGTTTATCTGTGCCTTTCTTATGATACGGACCTGCTGGCGCTTGAAGCGTGGACCTCTTTTCTGCACGAGTGGAGCGGTTTTATCAAAGAACACCCGTCTCTCTCCGTGGAGATCCGTACCAAAAGCGCCTATACGGGGTTTTATGAGAAGGAAAAACCGTTGGAAAACCTGATCTTTGCCTATACCTTGTCGCCGAAATCGATCGTAAGCACTTATGAATCCGGCGCACCCTCGCTTTCTTCCCGCCTTACAGCAGTGAAAAAAGCGATGGAGAAGGGGTTTCCGGTACGGCTTTGCTTTGACCCCGTGCTGTATTGTGAGGATTGGCAGACGATCTACGGTGTTTTTTTGGACGAAGTTATGGAAACAGTGGATTTTGGCAGGGTGAAAGATGTCAGTGCCGGGGTTTTTCGGATCCCGCATCCATACTTAAGACAGATGCGAAAACAGACGCCGCATTCGGCGGCAGCCCAATACCCGTACCGGAATGAGGGAGGAGTGGCATGTTATGAGACAGCGCTCGAGGAGGAGATCCGGCAGTTTTTTATACAAAAACTTACGAAAAAAATCGGAAATGATAAGATTTTTTGGTGGAAAACACAAGGAAACTGTGATAAAGTAGATACGTAGTCTTGTAATGAGCCCAAACCGCGGCAGAATCCCTGTTCTGGGCGGATGATCATGAAAACGGCATCAGGACTCCGGCATCAACTTCGTTGGCGTCGCCTCATGCCCAAAAACGGAGGAACGATCCATGGAAAAATACGTATGTGAAACCTGTGGTTATGAATATGATCCGGCAGTCGGAGATCCGGATAACGGGATCGCTCCCGGTACGGCATTTGCGGATCTTCCCGCAGATTGGGTTTGCCCGCTTTGCGGCGTAGGCAAGGATGAGTTCAAAAAAGCGGAATAACAGTGTTATTAGGGCATTCGCTCTGGTGATGCAGTTTGGGATCAATATGATGGTGCCCATTTTCCTGTGTCTCCTGATCGGCGTGCTGATCTACCGGAAGACCGGAGCCGCCTGGCCGCTGATCCTGCTGCTCATTGCAGGTGCTTTGGCAGGATTTCGTAATTGCTATTTGCAGGCGAAAAAGGTGTATGAGACCGATGAAAAGACTGATCACGAAGCTAAATAGTCTGAATACGGCGCTTCCGGGATTGTTGCTCGGAATTATACTTTACGGGCTTCTTGCGGAATTTGTCGCAGTCTGGTTTGTTCCGGACTGGCAAAAATTTACGATCGGTCTGTGGATCGGGATCGCTGCAGCCATCTTTATGGCGGTTCATATGGCAGTGATCATTGCGGATGTCACGGACTTTATGACGGAAAAACAGGCAAAAGCCAAAGCGGTCCTGCATGCGATCCTTCGCTATGCTGTGGTTGCGTTGGCACTCGGGTTGATGACCTATTTTGAAGTCGGGTATGTGCTGGCAGCGCTGCTCGGGTTGATCAGCCTCAAGATATCGGCTTATTTGCAGCCGTTCATGCAAAAAAAACTTGGCAGTTTTGCTGCCGGAAGAAGGAGGTGAGCGAGTGGAGATCCTGAAGAACATATTCGCTCCGGCGAATTCGCCGGAAGTGGACTTCATGATCAAAGGGTTGTTTTCCTACAACTTCTTCGGACACGAAGTATGGATCACAACCTCACACGTCTGCATCATTATCGTACTATTGATCATTCTGGGCTTTTCCATCGCGGCAAAGGCTCGTATGAAACGGGCAACGGAGGTTCCTGAGGGCTTCCAGAACGTTGTGGAGCTGATCGTGGAAAAAATCGACGGGATGGTGGAAGCGGCGATGGGCAAGAACGCGAAGTTCTTTGCCAACTACATCGGTACGATCTTCGTTTTCATCCTGATCAGCAACTTTTCCGGTCTGCTCGGACTTCGTCCGCCGACAGCCGACTATGCGACGACCTTCGCACTTGCGATCATGACATTCTCAATCATCACATTCCAGAAATTCAAGCATCAGCATGTGAAGGGTGTTTTGAAGGGACTTTGCAGTCCGTGGGTATTCTGGCTTCCGATCAACCTGATCGGAGATGTGGCGGTTCCGATCTCCATGTCGCTGCGTCTTTTTGCAAACGTTCTGTCAGGCGTCGTGATTGAGACTTTGGTTTACACGCTGTTATGGAATCTGGCGCTGATCTGGCCCGCATTCCTGCATGTGTACTTTGATCTGTTCAGCGGCGCGATCCAGACTTACGTATTCGCGATGCTGACCATGACGTACGTGAACCAGGCGATCGAAGACGGGGAGTATTGATCAGAAACCCCGAAAACCCGATATACTCCGGAATGTAATGATATCCGGAACTATATAAAAGCGTAAACAATTTTAAGGAGGATAGTAACTATGGATATTAACGGACAGGATTTAATCAAAGCTTGCTCAGCAATTGGTGCCGGTCTTGCATTGATCGCCGGTGTCGGCCCTGGTATCGGTCAGGGTGTCGCGGCAGGACATGCTGCATCTGCAGTAGGACGTAATCCGGGAGCAAAAGGCGATATCACCGCTACGATGCTTCTCGGACAGGCGGTTGCGGAGACGACGGGTCTTTACGGTCTCGTTACGGCGCTTCTTCTGATGTTCGTACAGCCGCTCGTCGGATAATCCTTTCACTCTCTCAACATTAAGAAAGGAGGTTCGGCAAAGGTCGATATGGAAAGACTATTTAATCTGGATTTTCAGCTGCTCCATGACGCCCTCTTTCTGGCGATTGCGGTTTTTGTCCTTTTCTTTCTGATCTCTTATCTGTTATTTGATCCGGCGCGCAAGATGCTGCAGGAGAGAAAAGAGAAGATCGCTACCGAGATCGCTACCGCTGCAGAGGATAAGGAATCTGCAGCTGCGCTGAAAGCGGAATATGAGGAAAAGCTGAAAAACATAGATAAAGAAGCGGAAACGATCTTATCGAATGCCAGACAGAATGCTTTGATAAATGCCGCCCGGATCGAAGACGAGGCACGCAGCGATGCGAACAGGATCGTGCGTCGTGCTGAGGAGGAAGCGGTGCTTGAGAAGCAACGTGTGATGGATGAGATGAAGTCCGAGATCATCAGCATTGCTTCGTTGATGGCCGGCAAGGTCGTGGCTGCCAATATTGATACGACGGTTCAGGATTCTCTCATTGATGAGACGCTGAAGGAAATGGGTGAAGAGACATGGCAAAGTTAGTATCCAAGGTATACGGGGATGCGCTTTTTTCTCTTGCCACTACCGAGAATAAAGTGGATGAGCTGTTGCCGGAGGTGCGCGGGGTTGTGACACTCCTTGACGAGAACAAGGACTTGATCCGGCTGCTCAATCATCCGAAGATCGTGAAAGAAGAAAAAGTGAAGATCATTGAAGACACCTTCCGCGGACGTGTATCGGACGAAGTGACCGGATTATTGCGTCTGCTGGTGGAAAAGGGTCACAGCGAAGAGATTCCGAAAGTATTGGATTATTTTATCGATCAGATAAAAGAATACAAGAACATCGGAACGGCTTATGTAACTTCTGCGGTGACGCTGTCCGACAGTCAGAAGGAAGCAGTGAAAAAGCGGCTTCTGGAGACGACGGGGTATGTGACCTTCGAAATGAATTACGATGTAGATCCTTCCCTGATCGGGGGCATGAAGATCCGCATCAAGGATCGTGTGGTAGACAGTTCGATCAAGACGAAGATCTACGAGTTGAAAAAAGAGCTTTCGCAGATACAGGTAAGCAATATCTAAATATCAAAGAAGGGAGAGACAAGCTCCATGAATCTTAAACCAGAAGAGATCAGTTCGGTCATCAAAGAGCAGATTAAGCGTTATGCATCCGAACTGGAAGTGGCGGATGTCGGGACAGTCATTCAGGTGGCGGACGGCATTGCCAGAATCCATGGTCTGGAGAATGCGATGCAGGGCGAGCTGCTGGAGTTTCCGGGCGAGGTTTACGGAATGGTGTTAAACCTTGAGGAAGACAACGTCGGTGCCGTTCTGCTCGGAAATCAGAAAAACATCAACGAGGGCGATACCGTAAAGACCACCGGTAGAGTGGTGGAGGTTCCGGTGGGCGACTGCATGCTCGGGCGTGTTGTCAACGCACTCGGACAGCCCATTGACGGAAAAGGACCGATCGAGACTGATAGCTATCGTCCGATCGAGCGTGTGGCCTCCGGCGTTATCTCGAGAAAATCCGTGGATACACCGTTACAGACCGGTATCAAGGCGATTGACTCCATGATCCCGATCGGCCGCGGACAAAGAGAGTTGATCATCGGCGACCGTCAGACCGGAAAAACGGCGATCGCGATCGATACGATCATCAATCAGAAGGGCGAGAACGTAAAATGTATTTACGTGGCGATCGGCCAGAAGGCTTCTACGGTAGCTTCCATCGTAAAAACCCTCGAAGAGTTCGGCGCTATGAGTTATACGACGGTCGTTGCTTCCACCGCCAGCGAGCTGGCACCGCTGCAGTACATTGCACCGTATGCGGGATGCGCGATCGGTGAGGAATGGATGGAGAAAGGACAGGACGTGCTCGTGATCTATGATGATCTCAGTAAGCACGCGACGGCATACCGTACCCTTTCCCTGCTTCTTCGCAGACCCCCCGGGCGTGAAGCATATCCCGGTGACGTTTTCTATCTGCATTCGAGATTGCTCGAGCGTGCAGCGCGTCTGTCCGATGCACTCGGCGGCGGCTCTCTCACGGCACTTCCGATCATAGAGACGCAGGCAGGCGATGTTTCCGCCTATATTCCGACGAACGTGATCTCCATCACGGACGGCCAGATCTATCTGGAAACAGAGATGTTCAACTCCGGTTTCCGTCCGGCTATCAATGCGGGTCTTTCCGTATCCCGTGTAGGTGGCGCGGCGCAGATCAAGGCGATCAAAAAGATCGCAGCTCCGATCCGTGTCGAACTGGCACAGTATCGTGAGTTGGCAGCATTCTCACAGTTCGGATCCGAATTGGATGCGGATACGAGAGAGCAGCTGGCACAGGGCGAGCGAATCCGCGAGATCTTAAAGCAGCCTCAGTACAAGCCGATGCCGGTTGAGAAGCAGGTTATCATCATCTATGCCGCGACCAAGAAGTATCTTCTGGATATTCCTGTGGAAGATGTGCTTCGGTTTGAGGAAGCGCTGTTCGAATACGTGGATACCAGATATCCGGATGTTCCGCAGTCGATCCGCGAGAAGAAGGTCATGGAAGATGACATCGAGCAGAAGCTTGTAAAAGCCATTGAGGAATGCAAGGCGAACTTCAAGTAAAAAGACATGCTTTTCAGTAAGTAAAGAAGGAGGAACGCCGCAATGGCTTCAATGAAAGATATCAAGCGTCGCCGCAGCAGTATCCAGAGCACGCAGCAGATCACAAAAGCCATGAAGCTTGTTTCCACCGTAAAGCTCCAGAAAGCGAAGACGCGCGCAGAGAAGACGACGCCGTATTTTGATCATATGTATCAAACGGTAAGTTCGATCCTGGCGCGTTCCGGAACGATCAACCATCCGTATCTGTCAGCGGGAGATTCTCCGAAGGCAGCAGTGATCGTGATCACCGCAAACCGCGGTCTTGCCGGTGGATACAACAGTAATGTCGTGAAGCTGATCACCCAGGGAGATCTTGTCAAGGAAAACCTGGTGATCTATGCGATCGGTACCAAGGGCAGAGACGCGTTGGTGCGCAGAGGATATGAGGTCAAAGAAGATCTCTCCGGCATCATTGACGCGCCGACGTATGCGGATGCAAAGGCTGTTTGTGATAGAGTGTTGACGTCCTTTTCAAACGGTGAGATCGGAGAGATCTATCTGGCATACACCTTTTTCAAAAACACGGTTGCGCATGAGCCTCGTCTGATGAAGCTTCTTCCGCTGGAGTTTTCCGAAGAGGAACTGGAAGAAATGAAAAACAGCGGTCAGGATGACAAGCTCATCATGAATTATGAGCCGAATGAGGAAGAGGCGCTGCAGCGGATCATTCCGAAGTATGTGACCAGTATTGTCTATGGTGCGCTTGTGGAGGCTGTGGCTTCCGAAAACGCAGCCAGAATGCAGGCAATGGATTCTGCAACCAGCAATGCGGAGGACATGATCAGCGATCTGTCGCTGAAGTATAACAGAGCCCGCCAGGGTTCGATCACGCAAGAGCTCACGGAGATCATCGCCGGAGCCGAAGCAATCAGTTAAAGGAGAAAAGACATGGCAGACAAGAAAGTGGGTAAGATCGTCCAGATCATCAGTGCCGTATTGGACATCAAGTTCGAGGAAGGCTATCTGCCTGAGATCAATGATGCAATCCGGATTCCGCTGAAGAACGGAAAAGAGCTTACCGTAGAGGTGGCACAGCATCTGGGAGACGATACGGTAAGATGTATCGCAATGGGACCGACAGACGGTCTGATGCGCGGGATGGAAGCGATCGCAACCGGCGAACCGATCGCAGTACCGGTTGGAGAGAACACACTCGGCAGGATCTTCAACGTCCTGGGTGATCCGATCGATGAACAGGAAGCGCCCCAGACAGAGGAGCGTTGGCCGATCCACAGAAAAGCACCGACCTTTGAGGAGCAGGCGACTTCTCAGGAGATGCTGGAAACGGGAATCAAAGTCGTAGACCTGCTCTGCCCCTATCAGAAGGGTGGAAAGATCGGACTTTTCGGCGGTGCCGGCGTTGGTAAGACGGTGTTGATCCAGGAGCTCATTCACAATATCGCGACTGAGCACGGCGGATATTCCGTATTCACAGGCGTTGGAGAGCGTACCCGTGAAGGAAACGACCTTTACTATGAGATGAAGGAATCGGGCGTTATCGATAAGACGACCATGGTCTTCGGTCAGATGAACGAGCCGCCCGGAGCAAGAATGCGTGTTGGTCTTGCCGGATTGACGATGGCGGAATATTTCCGTGATCGCGGCGGCAAGGACGTCCTGCTCTTCATTGACAACATTTTCCGTTTTACGCAGGCAGGTTCCGAGGTTTCGGCATTGCTCGGACGTATGCCTTCGGCCGTTGGTTATCAGCCGACGCTGCAGACTGAGATGGGTGCGTTGCAGGAGCGTATCACATCCACCAAAAACGGTTCCATCACATCCGTACAGGCAGTTTACGTGCCTGCAGACGACTTGACAGACCCGGCTCCGGCGACGACCTTCGCCCACCTGGATGCGACGACGGTGTTGGAGCGCTCCATCGCAGAGCTTGGTATTTATCCGGCCGTGGATCCGCTGGCATCGACCTCTCGTATTCTGGATCCGCGTATCGTCGGGGACGAGCACTTCGTAGTTGCCCGCGGCGTACAGGAGATCCTCCAGAAATACAAAGAACTGCAGGATATCATCGCAATCCTCGGTATGGAAGAGCTTTCCGAAGATGACAAGCTCGTTGTAAGCCGTGCAAGAAAGGTACAGAGATTCCTGTCACAGCCGTTCTTCGTTGCTACGCAGTTTACCGGACTGGACGGAAAATATGTGCCGATCACGGAGACGATCCGCGGCTTCAAGGAGATCCTGGAAGGAAAGCTGGACGAAGTACCGGAGCAGCATTTCCTGAATGCGGGAACGATCGATGAGGTTCGCGCAAGAGTAAAGTAGGGGACGGGAACGATGGCAGAGATGTTTACCATTCAGATCATAACGCCGGATCGCGTGTTTTACGAGGGTGAGGCGACGATGATCGAATTCAATACGGAAGGCGGAGAGATCGGTGTTTATCCGAGGCACATTCCGCTGACCACCGTGATCCGTCCGGGTGTCGTGACGATCCATGAGGAATCCGGAGATAAAAAAGCGGCAGTCCATGCCGGCTTTGCGGAGATCCTGCCGGATCGCGTGGCTATCATGGCGGAGATCGCCGAATGGGCGGATGAGATCGATCTGGATCGTGCGGAAGAGGCAAAGAAACGTGCAGAAGAGCGTATTGCCGAAAAGGCACAGGATACAGACATGGATCGTGCAGAGTTTGCTTTGAAAAAAGCGGTTGTGCGTATCAAACTGGCCGGAAAATGATCATTCCATAGCGTATAGAGCTGCTCCGAGCGCCCCGACGATCTCGGGCTCTTCGGGCAGAAAAAGTTTCGTATGGAGCAGCTCCTCCAGAACGGCGACGACACCTGCATTCTTTGCAACGCCGCCGGTCATCATAAATGCTTCGTTGAGACCGACCTTTCGGAGCATTCCCATTGATTTTTTTGCAATGGCAACATGAACACCGCGGGCAATGTCCGCGGTTTCTTTGTTTTGAGCGATCAGAGAGATGACTTCGGATTCCGCAAACACCGTACACATACTGCTGATCTCCACGTTTTCCTTGGATTGCAGGGAAAGCGGCCCGAGGGTATCGATTGGAATCTCGAGCGTATGTGCCATGGCCTCCAGAAAGCGGCCGGTGCCTGCAGCGCACTTATCGTTCATCACAAAATCCACAACTTCCCCTTTTTCATTCAGTCGGATCGCCTTGCTGTCCTGCCCGCCGATATCAAGAATGGTGCGGACGGCCGGGTTTACGAAATGTGCTCCTTTCGCATGACAGCTGATCTCTGTCACATTTCTGTCGGCAAACGGGATGCTGACGCGTCCGTAGCCGGTCGATACGATACAGGAAAGGTCTTCTCGGGAAAGCCCTGATTCTTTTAACGTGTTCTCCAGGATCTGATTGGCGCTCTCGATCGATTTGGCGCCGGTTCGGATCACCTGATATGTGACAATCTCCTGCTTTTCGTTGAGCAGTACGGAATTCGTTGAGGTGGATCCGCTGTCAATGCCGAGCACATACATGGGATGGTCTCCTTTCGTCGGATGGATGTGAAATGCTTGGGAATTGTAAGGGTCTTTTTGGGTGGAAAGCTCTTCCAGAAAGGCATCCACTCTTGTTGCAAGCTGCCCGGCGGAAAGCCCCGTAAAGTCTGTTTCGATCTGCAGAAGCGGAACAGAGAGCGTCTTTTTGAAATCTGCATATTCAAAAGAAAAATTGTCGCAGAATTTGACGGTATGATAAAGAATCCCGTCCAGACGGTCTGTAAAGCCGTCCAGAAGAGAGATCCGGTCGCTGGCCTTGGTCATACGCATGCAGGGGATCTGGTTCAGGAGGCGGAACGCGTAATCGGAAAGCGCGTCGGAAGGCGTTTCCTGTCCTGCTTGATCTGCCAAAATTGTTCTTTCCAAGCCGTTGCAGGTCAGATCAAACAGGATCTCCACCTTGCGCTCTGCAAGGAGCGTGCGTACCTGTGCTGGAATGCGCGCCCCCATGAGTCCGATCCGAAGAGAAGTGTTCGCGTCGGAGTTTGCGACGTTGTCGGCTTTTTCATTTGCAGCCGGATAGGCTTGCAGGTATTTTTCGGCATCCGCTAGGAAAAAATCTCCGAAATTTGCTGCTGAGAGTGCAGACATTAGGTCTTGGATCTGCTTTGCATAAAGACTTGCTGCAAATTCATTGGTTTTGCGCGGAATATCCAAAAGAAAGAAAAACTTGTCCGGGAACTCCGCCTTCAGCCGGTCATAAAGCCTTCTTACGCTGTCACAGCAGGTGGTGAGGACGATCCCGGAAAGCGGATCATCACCGGAGAATGCAGCGGCAGAGGTTTCCAACACTGCTTTCACATAGGAACAGACATTGGGATGGAGGAGCGCATCCGCGGTCGGAAAAGAAGGAACGGTTTCTTCCAGTCGTACCATCTCAAAACCGAGGGATTCCAAAAGTTCCACAGGCGTGTATTTACAAATATAGCCGAGTTTCTGTTTGTTCATCATGGTTTATGCCGCTCCGTTGGCGTTTAACAGTTCCAAAAATGCATCCAGTCTGGTGCGGATCTGTCCGTCCGCACTGTTCCTGCGATCGATCGCATCTCCGTCCAGAAGGAGGATCGGAAAACCGGCGTCCGTGACGGCTTTTTTCAGATGCATGGCACCGCCGACGGACTGCTTGCATCCCCAATGGCAGAAATGGATCAATCCGTCCGATCGAAGGGCTTTTGCCATGTGCAGGACAAGGTCGATCTTGTCTGCAAACGGACGGTTATAGATATTTCGGATGAGCTTATCGGCGAGCGCAGTCAGCGGATCTTTTAGATCCAGCGGATCAATGAAATCCACATTCATCTCAAATCCCTGCAGCTGCCAGGTATCACTGAGATTCAGGACATTCCGCAGACTCTCGTGATAAAACGGCAGAAGATGCACCCAGTAGATGCGCTTTCCGTGAAAATCAGGGCACTTTTGGATCTCATCGTAGAGAGATTGAAAGAAATGCAGTGCCTCGGGCGATCCGATCGCAAGATGCGTCGCGAACAGTTCGTACATCTGCAATGTCAGTGTGGTGGGGTAGGTTTTTAGCGCTTTTTCCTGCAGATATTGCAGATAAAGTTCTTTTGATCTGTTTTCGCGGGTAAGGACCTCACGGAGTTGGTCGATGTCAAAGGATTTGCCGGTGTGGGATTCCAGCGCGCAAATCAGCTCTTTTAACTGTTCGACCACATACTGACGGCTCTCCGGCGTGGAAACAGCCGGAATATCCAGAAATACCGTCGGTATCCGGCATTGCTTTTCAATAAACCGAAACGTGTTGAAGTTGGCATCACAGACCGTAGAGGTCGTGACCGCAAAGGAAGGCTTTCGCATCACATCGGAAAGGGCGCTGCCCAAGAAGCATTTGTGATAGGAGCACAGTGTCGGCGCAATTCCGGCGGCTTCCGCATCATCGATGAAGCGATCCTCAATGAAAAATCCGGACCAAAACGAAGAAAGCGCCTCTGCGGAAAGACAGAACAGATCAAAACACTGCAGGATCTCGACGGGTGTGAACAGATTCGTCCACGCGGTCGTCTCGGGATGCGTCAGTCCGTGCAGGATCTGCCCGACGGCGAGCGTATTGAGCTCGATATAGGCTTTCGGGATCCGCTTGTCCGACAGATGTTTGGCGCGAAAGCGCTCCAAAAAGAGGCCGGCAGTGATCATCCGGCGTGAGACGGCGGGATGAGCGGATTGATAGTGTTTGATGATGTTTCCGTAGGTTTGTATGATGCCCATAACATGGAAAGGATAACATACTATTTTTATAGAAATCAACCTACGGTTATGGTATGATGTAGTTGTTCGGGGTTTTATCTGAAAGGGAGACTGAAACCGTGAGTTTACAGGATAAGCTGGAGCAGATCTTAAGAGAGATCCATGTGCTGATCGCAGAAGCACAGGTATATAATGCGGCGGAGAACCAGATCATCATTGACAAAAAGGTGATGTATGAGCACTTAAACCGCTTGAACGTGGCGATCTATGAGATCATGGATGAGTATGAGCTGACCCAGCAGAGCCGTGACAAAGCGGAGCGCGATGCGAGAAAGCTTGGAGATGACATCGTTCATCAGGCAGATCGCAAGGCAGAAGACGTCTATGCAGCCTCCATTCTCTATACCAATGAGGCGCTGTCGAGGATGCAGTACATCATGCAGGACGCGATCGATCATTTTGAGCTTGCCTGTAATGAAGCGAAAGGGCTGCTTGAGGAAGAGAAGCGCACGGTCCGCTCCAATCAGTCTGAGCTGAAGGGTCAGCTGCAGGATTTTCGGGATACGGAGAAGTATCTGAACCTCATCCGCGCCGCCAATAAGGAGATTGAGAAGGAGCGCGAGAGAGAACGGAAAGAAGAGCAGGAAGCAGAACATTCCCACTATGCCGACAGCAAACCCGAGATCAAGATCAATCCGGAATATTTTGAACGCATCGGAGTGCCGCTCGATGAAGACGGCAATCCCGTGATGCAGGGAGTCGATGAGAAACCGAAGAAGGGCGGCAGAGCGTCTGTCGATCCCTTGGAGGAACCGTTGTCGGACGATGAGGACTTCACCTATCTCGATCTGGAGGACGAAAAACCGATCCCGAAGCCGGAGATTAAAGTCAATCTGGATTCCCCCTATTTCAAACGGATGAGAGACATGAAAAAGCCGTAGATTTTGACGAATGCAGGCGGATTCTTTATAATTGTATGGATGAACTTAAAGGAGTAAGACAGATTTATGAAAATACATGAAAGCGGCGTCTATCTGGTCCATGGGACCAGAATTGTAGCAGAAAATGATCCGGCGCTGACAAACGAGATCGGACCGGACGTATCAAAGGATGCGGCAAAGCAGGGGACGATCGCATACCGGATCTTAAAAGACCATAACCGTTCCGGGAATATGGAAGATCTTTCCATCCGGTTCGATAAGCTCACCAGCCATGACATCACGTTTGTCGGCATCATCCAGACAGCGCGTGCATCCGGGCTGACGAAGTTCCCGATGCCCTATGTGCTGACAAACTGTCATAACAGCCTCTGCGCCGTTGGCGGCACGATCAACGAAGATGACCACATGTTTGGTCTGACCTGTGCCAAAAAGTACGGCGGCGTCTATGTACCGCCGCATCAGGCCGTGATCCATCAATTTGCACGGGAGATGCTTGCGGGAGGCGGCAAGATGATCCTCGGCTCTGACTCCCATACCCGTTACGGGGCGCTTGGCACGATGGCGGTCGGCGAGGGCGGACCGGAGCTCGTGAAGCAGCTTCTGAACAAAACCTATGATATCAAGATGCCGGGGGTTGTCGGCGTCTATCTGACCGGGTCGCTCGCACCCGGCGTCGGCCCGCAGGACGTGGCGATCGCGCTGATCGGTGCGGTATTCGAAAAAGGCTATGTCAAGAATAAGGTGATGGAGTTTGTCGGACCGGGTGTTGCGGGTCTTTCCGTCGACACGCGGATCGGCATTGACGTCATGACGACGGAGACTACCTGTCTTTCCTCCATCTGGCAGACCGACGAGAAAGTCAGGGAATTTTACGGGATCCACGGGAGAGAAGCGGATTATGCGGCGCTTTCCCCGGAGGATATCGCATATTACGACGGTATGATAGAGCTTGACCTTTCCGAGATCAAGCCCATGATCGCGATGCCGTTCCATCCGAGTAATGCCTATACCATCGAGGAGTTGAACCAAAATCTCCTGGATATTCTGGATGACTGCGAGAAACGCGCCGAGGTGAGCTTTGACGGCGCTGCAAAGATCGATCTGAAGAGCAAGGTCAGAAACGGCAAGCTTTATGTGGATCAGGGGATCATCGCAGGATGCGCCGGCGGCGGCTTTGAAAACATCTGTGATGCCGCGGATATCTTAAGCGGCGCCAGCATCGGATCGGATGAGTTTACGCTTTCCGTTTATCCGGCCAGCATGCCGATCTACATGGAGCTGGTGAAAAACGGCGCTGCTGCGAAGCTTATGGAGACCGGAGCTGTATTGAAGACCGCATTTTGCGGACCGTGCTTTGGCGCAGGGGACACGCCTGCGAACAACGGCTTCTCCATTCGCCATTCCACACGGAATTTCCCGAACCGCGAAGGCAGCAAGATCCAGAACGGACAGATCGCATCCGTGGCGCTCATGGATGCACGCTCGATCGCGGCAACAGCGGCGAACAAAGGTATTTTGACGGCGGCAACGGATATGGACATCCATTATACGAAACCGCAGTATTTCTTTGATCAGAAGATCTATCAAAATCGTGTATTTGACAGCAAAGGCGTCGCAGATCCGGATGTGGAGATCCAGTTTGGTCCGAACATCAAAGATTGGCCGGCAATGCGTTCACTCCCGGATTATCTGGTACTGAAGGTGGTTTCCGAGATCCACGATCCCGTGACCACGACAGACGAATTGATCCCATCCGGCGAGACATCTTCTTTCCGCTCCAACCCGCTTGGATTGGCGGAATTTACGTTGTCCAGAAAGGATCCCGCCTATGTGGGACGGGCAAAAGAGGTGCAGGCCGCAGAGAAAGCCTTGGAGGACGGGAAAGATCCGGAGTCGGCACTTTCCGAGCTTGCAGATCCCTTGCAGACGATCCGGACAAAATATCCGGAAGCGATCGGAGAAAAGCTCGGTATCGGCAGCACGATTTTTGCGGTGAAGCCCGGAGACGGCAGTGCCAGGGAGCAGGCGGCTTCCTGCCAGAAGGTGCTGGGCGGCTGGGCCAATATTGCAAATGAGTATGCGACCAAGCGTTACCGCAGCAATCTGATCAACTGGGGTATGCTCCCGTTTTTGATCGAAGAAGGCGACCTCCCGTTTGCAAACGGGGATTATCTGTTCATTCCGGGAATCCGCAAGGCAGTTGAGGAAAAGAGCGGGACGATCGAAGCCTTTTGCGTAAAGGGAGGCGGTCTGAAGCCCTTTACCTTACGACTCGGCGATCTCACCGAGGATGAACGCACAATTATTTTGGATGGATGTCTGATCAACTATTACAGGCATTAAGAGGAAGGTAGTTTTGGACGAAGAGAAGCAGCCCAAACTCGAGGAAGAAAAAGATAACGAAAAAAAGGATGGAGAATCCAAGCTGAACCGGAAAACACTGTTTTCCATCGGATTGACGGTGTTTCTGACCTTTTTTGCATGTAACATCGTATTCTTCCTGTTTTACCGGTATGAAGGGTTTACGGACGGATGGAACAATCTTCTGATCGTTCTGCAGCCGGTGTTGTTCGGTATGCTCGGCGCATACCTTGTGAATCCGATCATGAAGGCCTATGAGGCCAAGATGCTGCCGTATTTCCTGAAAAAGACGAAAGACGAGGTCAAGACAAAGCGCCGTGTCCGCAACGTCACGATCACGCTCGGCCTCATCACGTTTCTGGCGATCATCACCCTGGTGATCCTGATCATCGTTCCGCAGATGGTCTCCAATATTGCGGATCTGACCAGGAGCGTGCCGAAGGAAATTGCCCAGATGACGGCCTGGATGCAGGCTAATTCGGATTCTCCGGTGATCATCTGGCTGTCCGATACGATGCGGGATGTCGCGGATACACTTGTTGATCTGTTGAAGAACATCTCGTTCACCACGGGGATTACCTATGTGACGTCCTTTGCCAGCGGCGTCTACATTGCGATACGGAGTATCATCAACCTGATCATCGGCCTGATCGTGGCGGTTTACCTTCTCCAGACGAAGGAAGCCTTCATCGGACAGGGAAAGAAGATCATCTATGCTTTGTTTAAACCGGAGACCGGAAACAAGATCATTCATACGATGCGGCGTTCCAATGAGATCTTCGGCGGCTTTGTCATCGGAAAGATTATAGATTCCATGATTATCGGCGTGATCGCTTTTATCGCCCTGAGTATCATGAAGCTGCCGTATCCGGCATTACTTGCATCAATCATCGCTGTGACGAATATCATCCCGATCTTCGGTCCCTTTATCGGTGCAATCCCCTGTCTGATCCTTGTGGTGCTGGCGAATCCACTGCAGGCCTTGTATCTGCTGATCTTCATCATTGTGCTGCAGCAGGTGGACGGCAATATCATCGGACCCAAGATCCTCGGTGATTCCACCGGTCTTTCCAGCTTCTGGGTCATTTTCTCGATTCTGATCGCGGGCGGATTCTTCGGATTGCCGGGTATGATCCTTGGTGTACCGGTCTTTGCGGTGATCTATTATCTGCTGAAGAAACTGTTTGAAGGCAAATTGAAAAAGAAAGATCTGCCGACGAAAACAAAAGATTACGTCAGGGCAGTCAAAATGGATGTGGAAACCCATCAGCTCCGCTACCCGGAGGATCTGGGCGAGGATGAGATCGCTGCGGAGCAGGAAGAAAAAGTACATCGTAACGGATTGTTCAGTTTAAAGAAAAAGAAGAAACGCTAGAAAAGCCGGCCAGAAGCGGCGTTCATGTAAGAGGAGACGGATTTTGGATAAGTACGAGAGCAAGCTGAGACTTGATGAACTAAAGCAGCTCATAGGTGAGGAGAAATATTCTCAGGCCGCAGACCTTTGCGACGAGATCAACTGGAAAAAGATCAAAAACATCAATTCTCTGATGCAGGCAGGGGAAGCCTATGAGAAGGTGGAGCGTTATGATGACGCGAGGGAAGTTCTTTTAACCGCTTATGACCGCTCTCCCATCGGGAGGATGATCATCTATCGTCTGGCAGAGCTTGCGATCCGGATGAAGAATTTTGATGAGGCGCAGGAGTATTACGACGAATTCGTGGATGTTGCGCCCCATGACAATTTAAGATATGTGCTCCGATATGAGATGATGAAGGCACAGGGCGCTGAAATGAGCGAGAAGATCGCCCTGCTGGAGGAACTGAAAGAAGAGGAATACACAGAAAAATGGGCGTTTGAGCTGGCTTTCCTTTATCATAAGGCCGGTGAAAGTGAGAAATGCATCGATGCCTGCGATGAGCTGGTACTCTGGTTCGGAGACGGGCCTTATGTCGAGAAAGCGCTGGAGTTGAAAATGCTCTATCAGCCGCTCAATAAGATCCAGGAGCAGAAATACCGAGATTTCCGGATGAAAAAGGGAAGCTTCGTGGAGATCCATTCCAATGACCGGATCATGGGAGGCGAAGTATCGCAGGATACGGTCGTGATCCCGGATATCAGCATCAACACGGAAAAATACAATACGGTCAATCTACAGCAGGAGCTTGCGAAGAGCATGCAGCAGATAGCCGAAGCCACGGAAAAAGAGACGGTTTCGGACACCATGGATATGATCAAGAAAATGGTGGAGGAGATCCCCTATCTGGCGCTGAAGCCGGAGGAAGAGGAAGAGGCCAAGGAAGAAGAAAAGCAGGGCCTCATCGAGGCAGAGCAGGAGATCAATCAGGAGATCGATCAGAATTTCCAGAAATACCTGTCGGAGGAGATTGACGGGCAGATGAGCCTGATGGTGCCGTCCGGGCAGCCTGCCGTGAAGCAGATCACCGGCCAGCTTTCGATCGATGAGGTGCTGGCAGAATGGGAAATGACAAGGCGCGCAGCAGAGGCGGCTATCGCGGATGCAGATCAGAAGAAGCTCCAGGTGGAAAAGGCCAAGGCACTGCAGGAAGCCGAGGATATCATGAAGCGGCTGTCGGAGATCGTTCCGCAACTGGAGGCGGGTATGCCGCCGGAAAAGATTCTGGAGGAGCGTTATACACAGGATCTCCCTGAGCTTTCCGATGAAGAAGAGAAAGCGGCAACTGCCTACGTAGAGAATGCCAATGAGATCCTGCAGGGAGAGATTGACCGGCTGTCCGCGGATCTGGAAGAAGAGACGCCTGAAGCGTCATTGCAGGAAGATATGACCGAGATGCCGGAGGCAGCGACATCGGAAGAACTGACAGAGGCACCGCAGACAGAAATGCCGGAAGAGGAAATGTCAGAGTCAGAGCCGGTAGAAGAAGAGACCACCGCAGAAGCACCTGCGGAAGAGGTGGCGGACGAAGCAGGCCCTGCAAAATGGGTGCCGAAGGATATCCACGATGTGGCAGACCAGGCGCCGCATGAAAAGAAGGTCGTGCCATTTGTACCACCCGTGATTCATGCAGAAGAGGTGGCACCGGAGATCCCGGTTCCGGAGGTGCCGGTTCCGGAAGTAGAAACCCCTATAGCAGAAAGTCCTGTAGCCGAGACTCCTGTGGAAGAAACTCCTGCAGCGGAGACTCCGCAGACAGAAGAAAAAGAGATAATCCGGAGACGCGAGACATCCGGTCTGCCGGATATGAGCGTCACACTCAGTACAGCACAGCTTCCGGATGTGACAATCACAGAAGCGGAGATCCTTGCGGAGGAGAAGAAAAAAGAAGAAGCGCAAAAGAAGCTGTCGCCCAAAGAGAAAATGCTGGAGGGGCGGCCGAAAGAGCTTAGCAGCGAAGAAAAGGAGATATTCTCCTATTTCACCGCAGTCAACGGGATGGAGGAGCAGATCACAGGCGTCCTGAACCGATCCACAAAAAAGATCGTGACGCCCGGTCAGCACAGTGGCCATATCCTGATCCAGAGCGGTCACGGCAACGGCAAGACCCAGCTGGCGACAGATTTTGTGAAAGCCCTGCAGAAACGTGCGGAGCGTAAACTCGGTCATGTCGGCAGGATCGAGGCAGCAGCACTGAACCAGAAGGATATCGCAGATCTCCTGAAGAAAGTGAAGGGTGGCGTGCTGATCATCGAGAACGCAGGCGATCTGAGCAGAGAGGCAGCCGTGAGGCTCTCCCTCAATATGCAGAGCGACCAGAGCGGGCTGCTTGTGATGATGGAAGACACAAGAGACGGCTTGGCTAAGGCGCTTTCGAGGGATTCCTCCTTTGCCGAGAAGTTTACGGAGCGCATCATCATTCCGAATTTCTCCATCGACGAACTGGTAGAGTTTGCAAAGGCTTATGCGAATGAGCAGTTCTATGAGATTGATGAAATGGCGATCCTGGCACTGTATGACAGAATTTCTCAGATCGAGCGTCTGGATGAGGCAACGACGCTGGCTGAGGTGAAGGAGATCGTGGATGATGCGATCGGACGTGCGGAGAAGATCAGTTTGCGCAATCTCTTCTCTTCCAAGAAAGCATCTGACGGCGAATATACACTGTTAAAAGAAAAAGATTTTATCTGAACGTAGAGGAGGAAACACATGGCTCGTTTTACGGAATTGGACAGATATCTTCTGGGGCAGGCGACACATTACAATATTTACGAAAAAATGGGGGCGCATCCGCGCAAGATCGGAAAAAAGACCGGAATCTGCTTTGATGTTTGGGCTCCCCATGCGGCCAGGGTCTATGTGATCGGAGAATGGAACGGCTGGGACGAGACTGCCAATCCCATGATCCGCGATGATGACAATGAGATTGGCATTTTTGAAGCCTTCATTCCGGAAGCACAGGTTGGTCAGCTCTATAAATACCTGATCATCACGCAGGATGGAAGAAAGCTCTACAAGGCGGATCCTTATGCCAATGCTGCAGAGCTCCGTCCGGGCACGGCTTCCAGGATCGCGGATATCAGCAAATTCCGCTGGACGGATGACGGTTGGATGAAGGCGCGTAAGAGCGGAGATATCTATGCGAAGCCAATGGCGATCTATGAGGTGCATCCGGGCAGCTGGATGCGGCATCCGGGTCGTGAGGATGAGGGATTCTACAGTTATCGGGAATTTGCGGTTGCGCTTACGAAATATGTGAAGGATATGGGGTATACTCATGTGGAATTGATGGGGATCTCCGAATACCCATTTGACGGCTCCTGGGGCTATCAGGTGACGGGCTATTATGCACCGACCTCCCGCTACGGCGCGCCGGAGGACTTTGCGTATCTGGTGAATTATCTGCATAAGCATGATATCGGTGTGATCCTTGACTGGGTACCGGCGCATTTCCCGCGCGATGCCCACGGGCTGGCGGATTTTGACGGACAGCCGCTGTACGAGTATCCGGACCCGAAGAAGGGCGAGCATCCGGATTGGGGTACCAAGATCTTCAATTACGGACAGAATGAGGTCAAGAACTTCCTGATCGGAAGTGCGCTGATGTGGATCGAGCATTACCATGTGGACGGACTTCGCGTGGATGCGGTGGCTTCCATGCTCTACCTGGATTACGGCAAGCAGCAGGGACAATGGGTGCCGAATATCCACGGCGGTCATGAAAATCTGGAAGCGATCGAGTTCTTCAAGCATATCAATACGCTGATCACGGGGCGCAACAAAGGCGCGATCATGGTGGCGGAGGAGTCCACAGCATGGCCGATGGTGACCGGCAAGGTCGAGGACGGCGGCCTGAACTTCAGTTTCAAGTGGAATATGGGCTGGATGCATGATTTCCTCGATTATATGAAGCTGGACCCCTATTTCCGCAAGGACAACCACAACCGGATGACCTTTGCCATGAGCTATAATACAGCCGAGAAGTACATTCTGGTGCTCTCCCACGATGAGGTGGTGCACCTGAAATGTTCGATGTTAAAGAAAATGCCGGGCCTCGAAGACGACAAATACCGGAATCTCAAGGTCGGTTACGGCTTTATGATGGGACATCCCGGGAAAAAGCTGCTCTTTATGGGCCAGGAGTTTGCACAGCCCACGGAATGGAACGAGGAGCGCGAGCTTGACTGGTATGTGCTGGATGATCCGCGCCACAAAGGTGTTCAGACCTGGGTCAAGGCCCTGCTGCACCTGTATCAAGAGCATCGCTGCTTGTATGAACTTGATTCCGAGTGGAACGGGTTCGAGTGGATCAACGCGGATGATTCCTACCGCAGCATCTTCAGTTTTGTGAGAAAGAGTGCGGACGGCAAGGACAATCTCCTGTTTGTCTTCAACTTTACGCCGATGGAGCGCAGTGACTATCGTGTCGGCGTGCCGAAGGACACAACCTATAAGCTTGTCTTGGACAGCGATGATACAAAGTACGGCGGCTACGGTGCACATTCGAAAAAGAGTTACCGCGCAGAGAAGTCGCCCTGCGATAACCGCGAGTATTCCTTCGCTTATCCGCTCTCGCCCTACGGCGTCGGCGTGTTTGCCTTTTCCTATCTGGATGAAAAGAAACCGCTGAAAAAGAGCGCAGCAAAAAAAACAACAACCAAAAAACCGACAACTAAAAAACCGACAACTAAAAAACCGGCAGCGAAGAAGCCGGCCGCTAAGAAAAAAACGACTGCTAAGAAATAATGCGTAACCCCCGGCAAAAAACCGGGGGTTCATTTTTTCGGAAAGAAGCCGAAATATAAATTGCAGATCAGATCATAACAGGAGAGTTTTCATGCACGTAGATCCGAATCGTTTTCTGGAACTCACACAAAAAAGTCATGCGACCGTAGATCGCGGTCCGTACTCCGTTACAATTGAGCATACGACGACACAGAAGGTGGACGCTGTCAGCGGCCATGTGCTTTCTGTGCAGAATAACACCTATGAGAAGCCGACCGTGGATGCGAAGGAAGAGATCCAGGAACTGGCTGGGCTTGCAGCGGGGAGCGCGGAAGCCAGACAAAAGGAAATGGCGGTCTTAAGCAACGCGATGTCGGAGGAGGATTATCAGAAATACCGCGAAAACGGCGGTTCCCTTTCCGATGTGGACAGCGCCGAGATCGTGACGGTTGTGGATAAGATCAAAATCCATCTGGCGGAAAGCGGCGTGGATGTCGGAAAGATCACGGCCGGGAAAGAAGCGATCGAGAGCATCAGCAACGGCCGCGTGACAACGGAGCAGGCTTCGGCGGTGCTGACGGGTGCGGATCTGCCGGCAACGAACGAGAACGTATCGGATCTGAAAAAGGCTTTTGAGCTCGCATCCTCGCTGACGGAGTTCAGTGACGGTGCGGTGAAGTATATGACGGATAACCGTCTTCCGGCGGAGATCGAGAATCTTTATCGCGCGCAGAACGGCGCAGGGGCAGGTTTCGGTCTCAATGTGATGCCCGATGCGGTTGCGGAGGAGATGCGCCCGCAGATGGAGCAGATGATCGAAGAGTGCGGCCTGCCGGTGACAGAGGATACACTTGCAAACAGCCGTTGGATGATCGCAAACGAGATCCCTCTGAATGAAGAAAATCTGGTGCGTGTGGACACCTTGAAAAAGATGGCGCTTCCTTTTGAGAAGGAACAGATCCTAACGGCTATTACAGATGCCATTACAGAGGGCAAGCGGCCGCAGGAAGCGAAGATGCTCGATTTTGTGACCGCGAAACGGACGTTGGAGGAAACCCGTCTTGCCATGACAGAGGATGCGAACCGTTCTCTTCTGAAAAAGGGTATGGAAGTGGATACCACGGCATTAAGGGAAACCGTGGAGCAGTTGAAGGAGCAGGAGCGGACGTTTTATGAAAGGCTGCTTTCCGAGTCCGGACAGGAAGCGGATGAGGTTTCAATCCATGCGCTGAAAGAAACCGTAGACAAGATCGACGAGATCCGTTATCTTCCGGCGTATACGCTTTCAATTCCGGAGGCGGATACGAAAACGCTTTCGGGGATCCGCGAAGCCGGACAGTCTCTCAAAGTAAAGATGGACCAGGCCGGAGAGCGATATGAGACCATGCAGACGGAGATCCGGCGGGATCTCGGAGATTCCATAAAAAAGGCATTCCGCAATGTGGACAGCCTCCTGGAGGACCTGGATCTGGCGCAGACCGAGGCGAACGAACGCGCCGTGCGGATTCTGTCCTATAACCACATGGAAGTGACCGCAGACAGTGTCCTTGCGATGAAGGCGAAGGACGAGGAGGTACAGCGCGCACTGAAGGCGTTGACGCCCTCCGTGGTCGCGCATATGGTAAAAAACAATCAGAATCCGCTGGATCAGAACCTGACTGACCTGACAAAAGAGGCGGAGGTTCTGAAGAAAGAGTTCGGGATCAGAGAGGAAGACCGGTTTGGCGAATATCTCTACAAGCTGGAGCATAATAACCGGATCAGTGAGGCGGAGCGCGAATCCTATGTCGGCATTTTCCGATTGATCAAGCAGATCGAAAAAACGGATGGCGCAGTGATCGGCGCTGTCGTCCATCAGGGCGGCGAACTTACGATGAAATCCCTTCTCACAGCCCTTCGCAGCAGCAAAAAAGGCGCGATGGACTATCGTGTGGACGATGATTTTGGCGGTGTAGCCGGAAAAACCACGGGAAAAGATATCCTCTCCCAGATCCAGACGGCCTTTGACGAGACCGCTTATCAGACCAATGTGATGCGGGATATCGCAGAAGAGATGTCTCCCGAAGCGTTCCGGACGCTGATGAAAAATGATGCGAACTGGGAAAACCAGACACCCGAGCAGTTTTTGGAGCATCTGAGGGATGCGGACACCGCAGACGAATCGGCGCAGTTTGTGAGAGACCAGATGGAGCAGCTGGCACAGGCGGCGGATACGGAGCAGCAGGTTTACCGTATGATGGAGCAGTTTGACGTGCCGAATACCATGGCAAATGTCCTTGCCATCAAACAGATGATGGAATATCCGAATGTCGCGATCCGCAGATTGTTTGGCAGACCTGTTGAAAACTACCGCGATGAAAACGGTGAAGTGGATTTTCAGGAAGTCAAAAACAGCCTGCTCAAGGAATTCGGAGAAGCGGTTTCGGAACCGGAGGAGCTGGCCGAGGCACAGAAGAAGCTTGCGGATGTGGCAGAAAACGTTATGAAGACAATGCTTGCATCCGAGGATAAGAAGACAACAGAGCTGGATGTGAAGTCGCTCAAGATGGCGATGAATCGTTTTCAGATCGCCGGCAAGATGGCGGAAAAAGAGCAGTATCATATTCCTGTGCTGGTGCGCGGAGAGACCGGCGAGATCAACCTGAAGATCGTGAGCGGCACCGAAAAGAAGGGGATCATCGACATCATGTTTTCCCTGTCTTCTCTCGGCAGCGTGGCAGCCAAGCTGAAGGTCGAGGACGGAAAGGTATCCGGTTTTGTGGCCTCTGACCGGCAGGAGATGGCGGATCTCTTCTATGAGAAAGGAAGTGATCTGCTTGCAGCGCTGACTTCTGTGGAAGGCATCCAAGCCGTGAACGTCAACCCGATCCATGACGAAAAACTGGAGCTTCCAAAGTTTTCTGCAGCGACGGATACGGAGAACGAGGCGTACTTGAAAGCGAACGGGAAAACCGCAGAAAACCGTACACCAACGCGGGTTTTGTATCAGGTCGCAAAAAGTTTTCTTTCGGTGTTAAGTAGTTTTTGAAAAGACCGATATACTATATAGTGAAAGGCAAACGGGATTGCCTTTCTGGAAAAAAAACAGTAAAAAGTGTGGTCACGGATGACCACTCATAGTATGCATGGATGCGATTCAGACAAATGAGGTATGTGTTATGAAGATCAATCATAATTTGTCCGCAGTCGTAGCAAATAATAAGCTCCATCAGAATGAGGACATTGTCGCGAATTCGATGGAGCGTCTTGCGTCCGGGATTCGGATCAATCACGCAAAAGATGATCCGGCCGGCATGGCGATCTCCAACAGAATGACGACCCAGATCGACGGGATCGATCGCGCATCGCAGAATTCCAGCGATGCAGCGGCTATGATCGAGACGGCAGATGGCGCGCTTGGCGAGGTGACGGAGATCCTCCAGCGTATGCGTGAACTGTCTGTACAGGCAGCGAACGATACGAACGCGCTCTCCGATAAAGAGGCGATCCAGAAAGAGATCGCGGAGCTCAAGGAAGAGATCAACCGCATGAGCCGGGATACAGAGTTTAATACCAAGGGACTTTTGGATGGGACGTTAGATAACCGGTATTATCCGTCGAAGCATATAGGCGATCCTAGTACAGGAATTTATTCACCTGATATGGAAAGGATCTCTGTCTCCGATTATGTGACAGCAGGTGATTACAAAATGAGTGCTGTACCCGGAACGAAGACGGTTCTGGACGGCTCAGGACAATTCCAGATTGATCCGACAGGTACGGCACTGATCGGAGAGGCGAATGCCGGTACGATCGATGTAAATGGATTTATTATCGAGATTAATGCAGATGATTCGGAAGCGACGGCTTACCTTAAAATCTGTGACGGTATGGAGAAAGCAGAAGTCGATTTATATGTAGACCCCACTACCCAAAAACCGTATGTGAGCTCAAAGTTTTATGGATCACAGCATGAGATTACAGTTGTGACTTCAAATCCGAATCTGGCAGAGTTGATCGGAAAAATGGAGACAGATCAGCTTGATCCGAATCATGGATCGGAAGCTCCGGGAACGGATGCATCCATCATACCGGATCAGACTTCTGCGTTTGGGAGCAACAATACTTCCTATACGGCAGATGGCAACCATGTCACGATTCACCAGCCCGGTGGTTTTGAGATTGATTTCTCATTGAATCCTAATCTTGTAAGTCCGACCGATATTTCTTTGAAAATCACCACGATGGGTGCAATGCAGGTGCAGATCGGCGCAAACGAGAACCAGACCACGCATATCCGTATTCCGAAATTGGATCTGGATAATCTCTATCTGGACGATCTGGACGTGACCACGGTCTATGGCGCGGATCGCGCCATCGGCAAGCTGGATTGGGCATTAAATAAGGTCAGCTCCGTCAGAGCAAAGATCGGTGCTTATGAGAACCGTCTGGATCATGCGGTCGCTTCACTTGACCAGACGAGCGAGAACCTGACAAAGGCCTTCTCCGATCTGGCGGATGTGGATATGGCCGAGGAAATGACGAAGTATACGCAGTACAACGTGCTCGTACAGGCCTCGACAAGCGTCCTTGCGCAGGCGAATGACCTGCCGGAGTCGGTGCTGCAGCTCCTGCAGTAAACCGTTTGAATGATATGATAGGCGCTGCGCAGCAAGCGCCGGGAGAGTAAGATGCAAAAAAACAAGATGCAGCAGTTTACGATGAGGATCACCGGCAGTAACCGGACAGAGCTGGTTGCGATCATGTATGATATGATCGACACCTATCTGGCGGATGCCGTCAGCGCAAGAGAAGCGGATCATCATGATGACTTTCAGAATCAGGTCCGTTATGCGGATCGTGTGATCAAAGAGCTCATGGATATCCTGGATTTCAAATATGAGATCGCCGCAGATCTTTACCGGCTCTATCAGTTTTGCCGGAAGCGTCTGGCATACAGCCTGATGAAGTATGATACTACGGGTATCGAGGAGGCAAAGCGTATTCTGACACCGCTCGGAACGTCATTTCGTGAGCTCGCAAAGCAGGATACGTCCGGGCCGCTCATGAAGAATACACAGAAAGTGGCATACGGCATGACCTACGGCAAATCGGACATCGCAGAGGATTCGGCGTCGGATCCGAACAGAGGTTACTTTGCTTAAGCTGGACTACCACCAGTAAGCTTTTCTTTACAGAAAAGGGTATCGGAACGGATTCCGATATCCTTTTTCTGCATTGACTTAGCGTACATTCAGAGTACAATGTGTCTATGAGTAAGACATCGATCGGTAGAATGACAGAGGGTAAGCCGCTTACGCTGATCCTGCGGTTTGCGTTTCCCCTGCTGCTGGGGAATCTCTTCCAGCAGACATACAACATGGTGGATGCGGCGATCGTCGGTCAGACGCTGGGTGCGGATGCGCTCGGCAGCGTTGGGGCATCCACGAGTGTGCAGTTTCTGGTGATCGGATTCTGTATCGGGATCTGCGCGGGTTTTTCCATCCCGGTGGCACAGACGTTTGGCGCGAAAAAATACGAAAACCTCCGGAAATACATTTACCATGCGATCCTTTTGACCGTGCTGTTCGGTGCGATCCTGACAGTCGGATGTGCGCTGCTTTGCGGGACGATTTTGCATGTGCTGCGGACGCCGGCAGAACTCTACTCTGACGCATACATCTACCTTTTCATTATCTTCCTCGGGATTCCGTTTAATTTGACCTACAATCTCTGCTCCAGCATTTTGCGGGCGGTAGGGGACGGCAGGACGCCGTTTCTTTTTCTGGCTTTTTCCGCGACGCTCAATATCGCGCTGGATTTCCTTTGTATCATGGGATTTCACTGGGGAACGGCAGGCGCAGCTATTGCGACCGTCTTTTCTCAGGCGCTGAGCGGATTCCTTTGCATCATCTTTATGCGAAAGAGGCATCCGTTCCTGAATGTCACGGAGAAAGAGAAGCACTGGGACGGGCATTTTGCAAAGATCTTGTGCGTCATGGGGCTTCCGATGGGCCTGCAGTATTCGATCACCGCCATCGGCAGCATGGTAATGCAGAGCGCCAACAATTCACTCGGCGCGATCTATGTCTCCGGTTACGCTGCCGGCATGAAGATCAAGCAGCTGGCGATGTGTCCGTTTGACGCACTGGCGACGGGTGTTTCTACCTTTGTCGGGCAAAACTACGGCGCCAATCAGATTGACCGCGTACGAAAAGGCGTCCGACAGGGGATCTGGGCCGGTATCATTTATGGGGTCGCGATCGGCGTTGTCTTGATCTTTTTCGGTCGGCCGATGTCGCTCTTGTTCGTCAACGCAGAATATACGCAGATGCTGGATGCTTCCGGCCAATATCTGCGGGCGCTTGGCTTCTTCTATTGGGTGCTTGGGATTCTGAATGTCTGCAGAATGAGTGTGCAGGCACTTGGATTCTCGATCCGTGCGGTATTCAGCGGTGTATTGGAAATGATTGCAAGAACTGTCGTCAGCTTTGCTCTGGTTCCTTATTTTGCGTTTAACGCGATCTGCATCGCGGATCAGTGCGCATGGATTTCCGCGGCCATCTATATCTCGATCACGCTCAGGTGGTGTCTGAAAAAGATTGAGACCAGGCATGCCGCAGTTTGATGAAAACACGCAGAGGGATACATATTTTGATCAGGGTGTCATGCGTTTGATGATCTCTTTTGTCACACTGTCAAAGAAGCCTTCCACATCGCCACGGAGATCCTTCCACGGGATCTTGTCGATGCTGTAGAGTATGTCCGGTGCATCGCGAAAGACATCTTCCGTAATTGTGGTTATCGATACATTTCCCTTAAAATAGCCGCTGGCGAGCAGATCTTCGTTGCGGAGAACCTGCAAGTCGTGTACTTCCAGATCCGTGCCGGTTTCATCCGACTCCCATGTGAGGCGGCTTGTCATATGATATTGATCGCCGTTGAAGGTGTCGTAGACAGCATCCAGGCGGAGTGTGTTGATGGAAATGATCTCTCCGTTTCGGACTGCGGTCACGGTGGCTTTTTCGTCATCGGGCAACGTGACCGTCAGAATGGCAGTGCTGCAGTCGATGCCGTCGATTGTGAGATTTGCCGTTTCAAAAGAAGAATCCTTCAGGGTTTCCGTCAGATCCACTTCGACCCGCCGCACCTGGCAACCCGGCGTGAGGTAGAGATCAAACACCACATCATGATCGGGTGCTTCCATGCCGAGAAATTCCCAGATAAACATACCGCACCCCTCCGGGATCGTAATCTGATAACCGGTGCTGGTTCGATGGTCATCCTGAATGGTTTTGCCGTTTGCAACGACGCCGATTTGTTCGGTAAATGTGACGATATTGTCCCAATTCTCCTGAAACCAGGCAGCATTCAGATCCGATGTGAGTTCCGGTGCTTTCCAGAAGAGTTCGATGCCTGTATCGAAGCCATAAGAAAGGTTATCCAGCATTGGGACGATCATATAGAGATCCTTGTCTTCCGCGTAAAAATCAAATTCTCCCATGTGGAGAATCAATACGCTAAGATCTGCCTGACAGATGGCCTTTTTTTGCGCAAAAGACCGCTCGCCGGAGATCTTCATATCCATGGTGTTCTTGACTTTTTTGACGTCATTTAAGACGGCACTGCCACTCAGCACCGTATCTCCGTTCAGATAATCGCGGCAGAGCTCCATCAGATCCACCTGATAAGCAATGTAAGAGGGATTGTTTAGTGTTTCTCTGGAGAAACGGAGCGTGCTGATCAGGATCTTTAGGCGCGGGTTTTGCTGCACTGCAACAAACAGCAATATGAAAATGAATAAGAGGACGGCAAGAAATGCCAACAGTCGTTTTTTTCTTTTTGTCATCGCATACCAATTATAGCATATTTGAGGTATAATCAAAGAAAGAAGGAGGATTTGCTGCCATGAAGACGTTTTTTCTGATATTGTTTTTGGTTGTTGCCGGCGTGCATCTCGTGCTTTGCTTCCTGCAAAATGAGAAGTTCCGGAAGATCACAAAGCCGATGCTGATGACGACTTTAATCCTGTATTATCTGACAGCAGCGGATCCCATCGTCGTTTTGCTTCTGATCGCGCTTCTGACAAGCCTTATGGGAGATATCCTGCTGATCCCGATGGGAGAGAAATGGCTGACTGCCGGCGGCGTATTCTTCCTTGCCAGCCATGTGATCTATATCCTGCTGTATTATCCGGGGATCGTGTTTTCGGAGGTGCGTTGGTATATCGTGATCCCGGTGGTGATCGTGTATCTTTTGGTTGCATTTCTCGTCATCCGTCTGATCAAGGACACCACGCCGAAATCCATGCTCGGCGGACTGTATCTGTACCTTGTGATCAACACGGTGATGAACACTTTCGCACTGATGCAGCTGATGTCTCTTCGAAACACAGGCGCACTGCTGGCGTTCTTCGGTGCAATCAGCTTCTTTGCTTCGGACTGCATCCTGTTCGTGGTGCGTTATTACAAAAATAAAGAAAAGCTCTGGAAAGGAGCTTTTCTCGTCATGCTGACCTATCTGGCAGGGCAGTTTCTGATCACGCAGGGGATGCTCATGAATATGGGCATGCATTAAGCCTGCTGTAATCCAAGGTATTCTTTTAGAGCGGACATCCGCCGCTTGGCGTCGTCATAGCCCAAATAGTAGAGACCGCCGAGCTTTTCCATATCTCCCTCCAAGCGGCTGATCATGATCGGCTGGGAGGGGCTGATGACAAAGACACGTCCCTTGTTTTCCAAAGAAAGGATCTCGTCACACTGGTGGTTGTACTTTTTATCCGCAACCGCCAGCGTGTGTGCGAACTCCGGATAATCGCGATAGAACCGGCGCGGCGTGCGTGACGGCCGGTCTTTCACTTTTTTTCTGTAATCGGCTGGTCGCGTCCGCACGATCACGATCTTTTCAAATTTCTCATGGATTGCAAAACGATAAGGAATGCGGCAGGCACAGCCACCATCAAGGTAGGGTCTGCCGTCAAGCATTACCATGCTCGAAAGGTAAGGCATGGATGCAGATGCACGTACCGCCTGCATGATGTCGCTGCATTTGCCCTTCTCGAAATAATGTGCCTTTCCGGTCAGGCAGTCCGTTGTGACTGCGATATAACGGCGGCGGGGATTCCAGAAGGTCTCCGCATCGAGCGGATCTTCCTTGCCGAATTCATGAAAAGCGAAGTCAAAACCGATGACACCGCGATTTTTCAGGATCGCTTTGCCTCCCACATAATTCGCGTCATGTCGATAACGCAGATTTAGGCGGGCGGAACGGCCGATCTGCCCGGATACATAGTGGACGCCGTTGAGTGCGCCGGCGGAAACGCCGATCGTACAGGAAAGGTTGATCCCTTCCTCCATCAAAGCATCCAGAACACCGGAGGTATACAGTCCGCGGAAAGCACCGCCTTCCAAAACCATACAGCCTTGCTGCACTTCTTCTGTGGCATGCCCGCTCGGAAGCAGATCAATGCCGGAAAAAACATGATTCTTCATAACGCCTGCATCATATCACAAAGCAAATCCCGAAACAAGAAACAAAATGGCAAAAACGTCGATGGCTGATATTGCAACTCGCCCCGGCGCTTGCTACAATGAAGAGGTGATTGACGACTCAAAAAGGAGGAAGGGCATGAGAAAATTTGAGGGGTATCAGAAGGGTATCAACCTGGGAGGCTGGCTTTCCCAGTACAACGATACGACAAAGGAGTACTACGACACCTTTATCACGGAGGCGGACATCCGCACGATCGCGTCCTGGGGGCTGGATCACGTCCGTGTACCCGTGGATCATCTGATGTTGGAGGATGAGGACGGCAATCCGATCGAGAAAGGGTTTTTCTATCTGGATCAGTGTATCGAGTGGTGTAAGGCAGCGGGACTTTCGATGGTGCTGGATATGCATGATACGCACGGCTACACCTTTGACCCGCTCGTCAAGAATATCGACCGCGAGGCGTTTTTCAGGGATCCTGATCTGCAGGAGCATTTTTACCGCCTTTGGGAGCGGATCGCGGAGCGCTATGCGAAGGATCGCGGGATGCTGGCTTTTGAATTGCTGAATGAGGTGGTCAGTCCGGCGATCGCTGAGGAGTGGAATGAGATCGCGGAGCAGGCGATCAAGCGCTTGCGTGTACTGGCGCCGGAGAGCTATATCATCGTCGGCGGGACGCGCTACAACAACGTCATTTCGGTTCCGGAGCTAAGGAAACCGTATGATGATCACGTCGTTTATAATTTCCATTGCTATGAACCGATGATCTTTACGCATCAGAGCGCATATTGGGTGGAAGGGATGCCACAGGACTTTGTGCTGGAGTATCCCGGTGAGCTGCAGGATTACCGCACGAAAGCGCACAGCCTGACCGAGGTGCTCGGAGGCGCGATCGATATTCCCAGTCTCACTTCGATCGGACCGGATTTCTTTGAGATCCTCTTTGCGCCGGCTCTGAAGGCGGCAGAAGAAAACAACGCGCCGCTCTACTGCGGGGAATACGGCGTGATCGACCGTGCACCGCTCAATTCCGTTGTCAACTGGTATCGCGACATCCACGGTATCTTTGAGAAATACGGCATCGGTCGCGCAGCCTGGAATTACAAGGAAAAAGATTTCGGGATCTCGGGTGCGCATTATGATCCCGTACGGGAAGAATTGATCCGCCAGCTGTAAGAAAGCACGGCAATGCCGTTGTACGGAGCTGATCCGGTAACGGCGGCAGGCGGGTTTTAAGGAGTTTCATGAAAAGAGTATGTCAACGCATCTGCATCCCGTTTTTATGCGCAGTAATGCTCCTGCTTTGCGCGGTCCCCGTGGAAGCGTCGGGGTCGAGCGAGAATTTTCAATCGGAGCATGAGGCAGTCTTATACGGTTCCGGGAGCGGTCTGATCTCCTCGGAAGCAAATGCCATCGCACAGACGAACGACGGGTATATCTGGGCCGGTACTTATTCCGGCCTCTACCGTTATGATGGGGTGCGTTTTGAAAAGTTTGACAAAGATCCGCGGCTTTGCGCGATCATGCAGTTGTTTGTCGACAGTAAAGGGAGACTGTGGATCGGGACGAATGATGCCGGGATTGCATGCTATACGCCGGAAACCGAAGAAATTTTTTTTTATACGATGGAAGAAGGTGTCGCAGCAGATTCTATCCGCGCGATCACAGAAGACCTCCGGGGCAACATCTATGTAGGCACAGTGTCGAGCCTGTCCATGATCACGCCGGAAGGCGAAGTGCATACACCGGAGAAATGGGACAGCCTAAGCGGCGTCGGATCGCTGTGCTGTGGTACCGACGGTGCGGTTTGCGGCGTGACGAATTCCGGCCTGCTCTTTTTTCTGCAGGATGGAGAGATTGCCTATCAGCGGTCTTTCGGGCGCGAGGGCTTCTACTATACGACTGTGACAGCTGCCAAGCTGAACAGTTTTCTTGTCGGCACATCCGGTAATCAGGCAGAATGGCTGGCGTTTAACGGGAAAGAGACAACGCGGCTTGAACTCGTGACAAACAACGCCATCTCCTATTTTAATAGGATCTTTTATGACACAGAGACCGGCGGGGTCTTTTTCTGTGCGGAGAACGGGCTTGGCCTGCTGACCTCGAACGGGACGATGATGAATCTGACCCGCGATGAATTTGACAGTTCCATATCGGATGTCATGAAAGATTATCAGGGCAACATCTGGTTTACTTCGAACAAACAGGGCATTATGGAGTACACGGCAGATCCGTTTATCGATGTCTTCCTGCGCGCCGCGCTTCCGAATGACGTCGTCAACGCCCTGCTCGTCAAGGACGGGATGATCTATGTCGCCACAGACAGCGGCCTGACGATCCTGGATGCCAGAACCTATCAGGAAAAAGATTTTAAATATTTGTCCTATTTTGATGATAACCGTATTCGCCATATCATGGAGGACAGTAAGGGGCAGTTATGGATCAGTACCTACGGGCCGGACGGACTGGTGCGCGTCAATGCAGATGGCGAAGCGAAGCTGTTTACAGAGTCCTCGGCAGGGACGCTGGGAGGACGCTTCAGGCTGGTGCTGGAGCACTCGGACGGGACGATCTATGCGGCGAGCAACATGGGACTGAACGTGATCCGTGGGGATGAGGTGGTATCGACGATCGGACAGGAGGAGGGTCTGGAGTCCGCGCAGATCCTGACCATGGTGGAAAGACCGGACGGAACAGTACTTGCCGGTTCAGACGGAGAAGGGATCTATCTCATCAAGGATGCCGCCATCACAGGGCATATCGGGCCGGAGGAAGGGTTGGATACACTGGTGGTGCTGCGCATTGTGCCCTGCAAAGACGGCTACATCTATGTGACCAGCAATGCGCTGTATTACGATAACGGTCAGGAGATCAAACGCCTCACCGCATTTCCCTATACCAACAATTACGACGTGTTCCTGTCAGAGGACAATGAGGCATGGGTCATGTCCAGCGCCGGCATCTATGTGGTGGATCTGGACGAGCTGCTTGCGAACGGGAGCTATCACTACGAGCTTTTGGATTATTCCCGCGGCTTCAATACGACATTGACGGCCAATGCCTGGAATGCGCTGCTCGATACGGAAGGAAACCTGCTGCTCTGCTGCACGGACGGCGTACGGCAGATCTCTACCAGAAATTATGATGCAACGGATCATGACTATTTTATCCGTGTGCATTCGATCAATTATGGAGACGGGACAGTGCTGCCGGATGAAAAGGGCCTGTATACGATCCCGTCTTCCGCGAAACGTATCGAGATCCAAGCCTCGATCTTAAATTACAGCCTGTCGAATCCTCTCATCCACCTCTATCTGGAAGGAGCCAATGATGAAGGTGTGACGGTTTATCAGAATGCACTTGCGCCGTTGACCTATACGAATCTGCCTTACGGCTCCTACACCCTGCACATTCAGGTGTTGGACAGCACAGAGTACACGGTGCTGCGGGACGAGACCTTCCCGATCTATAAAGAGCCGCGTTGGACAGAACTACCGGTATTTCAGGTACTCGGGATCGCGATCGTGGCAGTTCTGGTGGCACTGATTGTCTGGAGGGTGCTGCAATCCACGATCATCCGCCGGCAGTACGCCGAGATCCGTGCGGCAAAAGAGGAAGCGGAGCGCGCGAATACCGCGAAGTCCAGATTCCTTGCAAATATGTCCCATGAGATCCGCACGCCGATCAATACGATCATGGGCATGGATGAGATGATCCTGCGTGAGGACAGGAATGAGCCGAAAAGCCGTTATACTTCCGCGGTTTCCGGATATGCCGTCTCGATCAAACGTGCCTCGGAGTCGCTCCTTGGTCTGATCAACGATATTTTAGACCTCAGCAAGATTGAATCCGGCAAGATGAACCTCGTCGAGCAGGAGTATGATACAGCGGAGCTCCTGCGCGCGATCGCCGTGATGATCCGTGTGCGGAGCAATGAAAAGGATCTCGGGTTTTCCGTGGAGATCGATCCGGAATTGCCGAAAAAACTATTCGGCGATGACGGCAAGATCAAACAGGTACTGTTGAACCTTCTCACAAATGCGGTAAAATATACGGAAAAGGGTTCTTTTGCATTGCGTGTTTCTGTGGAGAAAAAGACGGAGGATACAGCCACGGTCCATTACAGCGTCAAGGACACGGGCATCGGCATCCGGCCCGAGGACATGGAAAAACTGTTTTCGGCGTTTGAAAGACTGGATGAGAAGCGAAACAGCGCGATCCAGGGTACGGGGCTCGGCCTTGATATTTCCCGGCAGTTTGTGGAGCTGATGGGAGATGAGCTGCAGTGCGAGAGTGTTTACGGCGAGGGATCGGAGTTCTTTTTCACCTTACAGCAAAAGATCATCGACCCTGAGCCAATCGGGACCTTCGTTGAGCAGGAAGAGAGAGCGGAATCGGACGACCCCTACATACCGTTGTTTGCGGCACCCGAGGCAAAGATCCTTGTGGTGGACGATAATGAGATGAACCTGCAGGTGTTATCGGGGTTGCTCCGTCCCACAAAGGTGCAGCTGACCACCGCACTCTCCGGAAAGGAATGTCTGGAGAAGCTTTCGGATACAGCATACGATCTGGTATTCCTGGATCACATGATGCCGGAAATGGACGGGATCGAGACGCTGCAGGAGCTCCGCAAGACGAATGAGACCGTTCCCGTCATTGCGCTGACCGCAAATGCGGCGGAGAACGGGGAGGCATTTTACGTCGGCAAGGGCTTCCAGGGATATCTTGGGAAACCGGTCGATGCGAAGAAACTAGAGGAGACGATCCGGCGTTTCCTGCCGGAGGAGAAGCTTTGCGATCCGACAGAGCTGCCGCAGGATGGGGATCCAGAGACTGTCGGCGCGGATCCGGAAGACATACTGCCGGCGTGGCTTTATGAGACAGACGGGCTTTCACCGTCAGACGGGGTCAAGAATTGCGGGTCGCCGGAGGGTTTTCTCTCGGCACTGCAGACGTTTTACGACACCCTGCCGGAAAAGGCGGATGAGATTGAAACTGCCTATGTTTCGGAGGATTGGCCGCTTTACACCATCAAGGTGCATGCGCTGAAAAGCGCGGCGCGGATCATCGGTGCGGAGGCTCTTTCCAAAGAGGCGGAACGGCTAGAGCTGGCCGGAAAAGCGGATGAGATCGAGACGATCCGCAAAGAAAGCGGTACACTGCTCCTTGATTACCGGACATACCGTGAAAAACTGTCGCGGCTTTCCGAGGATGACGGTACGGACAAGGCGGAGGTTGAGCCGGGACTTTTGGAAGAGGCTTACGAAGCGCTCGGAGAGTTTGTGAGTGCGATGGATTATGATTCCACGGAGATGGTACTGGATTCTTTGAAAGCCTATCGCCTGCCGCCGGAGGAAGACGCGCGTTTCCGCGAGATGAGGATCCGGCTCAAGCAGTTGGAATGGGAGAAATTGGAAGAACTTCTCAAAAAGAAATAGAAAGAGGAATGGAAAGATGGACGAACAAAACCAACAACAAGTGATGCTGTTGGGGGTAAAAGAGTCTTTTCTGATCATGTCGCTTGAAAAAAAACTGGAGGAGGCCGGGTTTCCCTGTTTTTTTCAAACGATGAGTGTGGACGGGATCAATCAGGGAATCGAGAACGCTGATCTCGTAGTGTACTATATGGAGACAAACGAGACGCTGAAGCCGGATGTGCTGCATTATATGGACGAGCGTCTGATCGAGACCAACAAACGCCTGATCCTGATCGGTGAAAGAGACGATACGGATGAAGTGACGAACCAGCTGCACGGCGATATGATCTGTAAAGTCTTTCCGAGGCCGTTGGACACGGAAGCTTTTCTGACTCTGGTGAAGGACGAACTGACGGCAGAGAGCCTGGAACGGCGGAAGAAAAAGATCCTGATCGTGGATGACGATCCGACATATATCGGCGTGATCCGGGACTGGCTGCGCGGGAAATACCGCGTTTCTATGGCAAACTCCGGTTTGCGGGCGCTCACCTGGCTTGCGAACAATCCGGTAGACCTGGTGCTTCTGGACCACGAAATGCCGGTGACATCCGGGCCGAAGGTGCTGGAGATGATGCGGAGCGAGGAATGCACGCGCAACATCCCCGTGATCTTTCTGACCGGAAAAAGCGACCGTACCAGTGTCATGCAGGCTGTGACGCAAAAACCGGAAGGGTATCTTTTAAAAACAATAAGCCGCGAGAAGCTGTTGGAGGAACTGGATATGTTTTTCCGCAAGCAATCCGGCGAAATATAGGAAACGGAGGCAAACAATGGCGCAAAGAACAGACATCAAAAAGGTATTGATCATCGGATCGGGGCCGATCGTGATCGGGCAGGCGTGCGAGTTTGACTACTCGGGGACGCAGGCATGTAAGGCACTTCGTAGTTTGGGTTATGAGATCGTACTTGTGAATTCCAACCCGGCGACGATCATGACGGATCCGGAAATGGCGGACAAAACCTACATCGAGCCGTTGAATGCGGACCGCGTGACGGCAGTCATTGAAAAAGAGCGGCCGGACGCGCTGCTTCCCAATCTGGGCGGACAGTCGGGACTGAATCTTTGCGCAGAGCTATATAAAAAAGGTGTGCTGGATAAGTACGGCGTCAAGGTCATCGGCGTGCAGGTGGATGCGATCGAACGTGGCGAGGACCGGACGGAGTTCAAAAAGACGATGGACGCGCTCGGGATTGAGATGGCGCGTTCCAAAGCCTGCTACAGCATTGAGGAAGCGTTGGCGGAGGCTGACGTCCTCGGATATCCTGTCGTTTTACGGCCGGCCTATACGATGGGCGGTGCCGGCGGCGGTCTCGTTTACAATAAGGAGGAGCTGCAGACCGTTTGCGCCAGAGGACTTGCAGCCTCTCTGATCCATCAGGTACTTGTGGAAGAATCGATCCTCGGTTGGGAAGAGCTCGAGCTGGAGGTTGTCCGGGACAAGGATAATCATATGATCACGGTCTGCTTTATTGAGAACGTCGATCCGGTCGGGGTTCATACCGGGGATTCTTTTTGTACCGCACCCATGCTCACGATCGATGAAGACCTGCAGAAAGAACTGCAGCGTCAGGCCTACCGGATCGTGGAGCATATCGGCGTGATCGGCGGGACAAACGTACAGTTTGCGCACGATCCCGTTTCCGGAAGAGTCGTCGTGATCGAGATCAATCCGCGTACTTCCAGATCTTCCGCATTGGCCTCCAAGGCGACCGGTTTCCCGATTGCGCTGGTTTCCGCAAAACTCGCGACGGGGCTGACCCTGGCGGAATTGCCGGATTCCAAGTTCGGCACGCTTGATAAATATGAGCCAAACGGGGATTATGTCGTTGTGAAGTTTGCGCGGTGGGCATTTGAAAAGTTCCACGGCGTGGAGGACAAGCTCGGCACGCAGATGCGCGCAGTCGGCGAAGTCATGAGCATCGGCAAAAACTTCAAGGAAGCATTTCAGAAAGCGATCCGGTCTTTGGAAAAAGACCGTTACGGTCTCGGCAACCTGAAGAAATACGCCGAAATGGAAAAAGAGGAGCTGCTGCGTCTTTTAAAGAACGCTTCTTCGGAGCGCTACTTCCTGATGTATGCGGCATTGCAGAAGGGCGTCACGGTAGACGAGCTCTTTGAGATCACGAAGGTGAAGCATTATTTCCTGAACGCGATGAAGGAGCTTGCGGACGAAGAAACGGCATGGGCAGAGCATTTCAAGGGATCCGTCCCGGATGTCGATACGCTGAAGAAAGCAAAAGAGGACGGGTTTTCCGACCGCTATCTCGCCGGACTTCTTGGCGTATCGGAGGATGAGATCCGCAAAGCAAGAGAGCAGGCGGATATCATGGAGCGTTGGGATCCGGTGCATGTGTATGGTACCGAGGACAGTTCCTATTATTACTCGACCTATCAGAAAGGCACATCTGCAGAGGAGGCTGCGAATGCGAAAGAGTCGTCCCGCGGCAGGATCATGATCCTCGGCGGCGGGCCGAACCGCATCGGACAGGGGATCGAATTTGATTATTGCTGCGTGCATGCATCGATGGCTCTGAAAAAACTGGGCTTTGAGACGATCATCGTCAACTGCAACCCGGAGACCGTTTCTACAGACTACGATACTTCGGACAAGCTTTATTTTGAGCCGCTGACGCTCGAGGACGTGTTACAGATCTACCGGGAGGAAAAACCGCTCGGCGTGATCGCGCAGTTTGGCGGGCAAACACCGCTGAATCTGGCAGCAAAATTAAAAGAGGAAGGTGTTGCGATTCTCGGCACGACGCCGGAAGTGATCGATCTGGCGGAAGACCGGGATCAGTTCCGGATGATGATGGAGAAACTTTCTATCCCGATGGCGGAATCCGGCATGGCAGCCGATGTGGAAGGCGCAAAAGACATCGCGCGCCGGATCGGTTATCCTGTCATGGTACGTCCATCCTTTGTGCTGGGCGGCCGCGGCATGGAAGTGGTACATGACGAAGAGAGCATGGAAGAATACATGCGGGCAGCAGTCGGCGTGACGCCGGACCGTCCGATCTTGATCGACCGATTCTTGCAGAACGCGATGGAATGTGAGGCAGATGCGATCTCGGACGGGACGGAAGCCTTTGTACCGGCTGTGATGGAGCATATCGAGCTGGCCGGGATCCACTCCGGTGATTCCGCATGTATCATTCCCTCCAAGCATATCCCGGAGAAACATTTGCGGACGATCGAGGAATACACCAAAAAGATCGCGGTGGAGATGCATGTAGTCGGCCTGATGAACATGCAGTATGCGATCGAGAACGATACGGTTTATGTGCTGGAAGCAAATCCAAGAGCGAGCCGGACGGTGCCGCTGGTATCCAAGGTTTGCGGGATCCGCATGGTGCCGCTTGCGACCGATATCATTACAGCACCTTTGACCGGGAGGACCTCGCCTGTTCCGAAGCTTCTTGCGGAGAAAAAAACCGGAGAGCCGGCATATTTCGGCGTCAAAGAAGCAGTTTTCCCGTTTTCCATGTTTCCGGAGGTGGATCCGGTGCTCGGACCGGAGATGCGTTCCACCGGAGAAGTGCTGGGCCTTTCCCAGACGAGCGGGGAAGCATTTTTCAAGGCACAGGAAGCGACAGGACTGGTGCTGCCCTTAAGCGGCGCGGTGCTGATCTCTCTGAACGATGCGGATAAGCCGGCGGCTGCCGAGATCGCAAAGAGCTTCGTCGGAGACGGATTTGAGATCTATGCGACCGGACAGACCTACCAGGTCATCACGGAAGCCGGGATTCCCGCAAAGCGTGTGATGAAGAATTATGAAGGCGGACGTCCGAATGTCGAGGATGTGATCAAAAACGGCGAAGTACACCTGATCATCAACTCCCCGATCGGCAGAGGCGCCGCACATGAGGACGGATACTTAAGGAGAGCCGCTATCAAAGCGCGGATTCCGTATATCACAACCGTTGCTGCCGGCAGAGCCGCCGCAGAGGGGATCCATGAGATGAAGATGCATGGCAGCAGTCATATCAGGCCTTTACAGGAGTACCACGGAGCATAATGCATGGAGATCCACAGCTTTTATAATCTGTATGCAAATACCTATATCACGAATTTCATTCTGGTGATCGCGATCACGGGACTTTCTGTTGTGATGGCGATCCTCCTTCCGCTGCTGGACGGCTCGCTTTGCAAAAAAGCGGGTGTCAGTCTGCAGGGCGGAATCCATGAATCGGAAAATGCAGTTCGTTTTTTACGGATCCGAAAGATCATCCTGTTGACGCTTTTCGGGTTCTATCTTCTCTTGCTCTTCTATGTGGTCTTTTTTTCCCGCGGTGTCCAAGCCGACTACCATATCACTAATTCCATCGAAAGCCTCTCGGACCTGGCGCTGATCGATCTGATCTTTCCGCGCACGGAGCTGATCGAGTTCTATCTGAACGTCATGCTGTTTATCCCCATGGGCTATATGCTGCCTTATCTGTTTCGGTGGTTTCGGATCCGTGCGGCCAGACGCTCAGTCCTGATCTGTTTTTTAATCTCCATTGGGATCGAAAACATTCAGCTCATGACAAGGCGCGGGAGTTATGATACGGGAGATATCCTATCCAATACGATCGGCGGCCTGCTCGGCTCGGCGCTTTTCCTCTGGAAAGCCTACACGCTGACCAATCCGGACTGGAGAAAACTGATGAAAAACCGGCGTCGTTACCGGCATCGCGCGAAAGAAGGAGCGCTGTTTCCTTATTCATCGAGGCTGAACGTGATGCGGACGACGCTTTATGCGACAATGGAAGAGGTCATCTGGGATTTCTATGTTTCAAAGCTCGGCTTACAGCTCCACAGGCAGCTGGTCCCGGAGGACTCCGGAGAGACAGCCTTTCTTTTTGCTGTCGGTAAGAGTCAGGTCGAGATCATCTGCTCAAACCGTGAGGAGGAACTGCCGGAGCAGACACTGATCCTCTCTTTTATCAATCTGGACAAGGTGAAAACACATCTGGAAGGAAAAGGGATCGAAACGAGTGACTACCGGATCGATCCGTACACGAAGCATCGCAAATTCTCGTTTGATGCGCCGGATCATGTGAAGGTGACATTGATCGAGCTGTAGGCTGTCTTTCTTGACAAATCGGGAAAAAAGGCTACAATGGCGTGGATAGGAATACATTGATAAGGAGGGATAGTGAAAATGTATATGGAAGATGTTTTAGCAGTAGTCGGTGGTATGATCATCGGGCTTGTTATCGGCGTTTTGATCGGGCTTGTTTTGTGGATCCTGGAGATGATCGGCAAATACAAGGCCTTCACGAAAGCGGGACAACAGGGTTATACAGGATTGATCCCGATGGTAGATGAATATGTCATGGGACAGCTTTCCGGTGCTAAGAAAGACACTATGGTGCTTCTTTTAATGAAGACTTTCGGTGCTTTTCTGACCTTGATCCCGTTTGTGGGTGGTATCGCGTATGTAGTCATTGTCATTATTTTTATGTGCAAACAGCGGTATGCGGTTGCACAGAGTTATGGTTACAATGTCGGCATGACAGTGCTGCTCGTTTTGCTCTCACCCATCGCTTGGATGATCATTGGATGCGGAAACGCACAGTATGTCGGACCCAGCAGACAGGAGTAATGAAGGCGTGAAAATGGCGGGGCTATTTGCCCAATGTCATTAAGATAAGATGACAACAAAAAGAAATAGAGAACTGAGAACCTGAATAAGGTAATCAGTTCTCTTTTTTTGATGGTTTTTAAACCTTC
>CACZBF010000012.1 GCA_902779355.1 uncultured Lachnospiraceae bacterium
AAGGTTTAAAAACCATCAAAAAAAGAGAACTGATTACCTTATTCAGGTTCTCAGTTCTCTATTTCTTTTTGTTGTCATCTTATCTTAATGACATTGCCCCTGAGAGGCTTCTTTTTCGTCATCTTTGCAGAATGTTATTTCTTCAGTTCCGCATACTTCATCGCGCGCACCTTGAGCGGCAGACCAAATAAGGTGATGAAACCCTCTGCATCGTGGTGATCGTAGAGATCGCCGGTCGTGAAGCTTGCAAGGGACTCACTGTACAGAGAATACGGAGAAGTCGTGCCGGCTTTGATGATGTTGCCTTTATATAATTTAAATTTAACTTCTCCGGTCACATATTGCTGGGTCGATGTTACAAACGCCTGTACTGCTTCCCGGAGCGGTGTGAACCATTTCCCTTCGTACACGATCTGGGCCATCTTGTTGCCCATATCCTTTTTCACTTCCATGGTCGCGCGATCCAGCACCAGTTCTTCCAGCTGCGCGTGTGCTTCCATCAGGATCGTGCCACCCGGTGTCTCATAGACGCCACGGCTCTTCATGCCAACCACGCGGTTTTCCACGATGTCCACGATCCCGATGCCGTGCTTGCCGCCAAGGCGGTTCAGTTCACGGATGATGTCGGAGACCTTCCCCTTTTTCCCGTTCACAGAGGTCGGAACCCCTTTCTCAAAAGTCATCGTCACATACTCGCCCTCGTCCGGTGCTTTTTCCGGGGAAACGCCAAGCACAAGAAGATGATCATAATTCGGCTCGTTTGCGGGATCTTCCAGTTCCAGACCCTCGTGGCTGATGTGCCAGAGGTTGCGATCACGGCTGTAGCTTTGATCCGCGGAAAACGGAAGATCGATCCCGTGTGCCTTGCAATATTCGATCTCGGACTCGCGGGAATCCATCGTCCATTTGTCATCACGCCACGCAGCGATGATCTTCAGGTCCGGCGCAAGCGCCTTGATCCCCAGTTCAAAACGGATCTGGTCATTGCCTTTTCCGGTCGCGCCGTGGCAGATTGCGGTAGCGCCTTCTTTCCGTGCCACCTCGACCAGCTTCTTTGCGATGCCCGGGCGCGCCATGCTCGTCCCCAGCAGGTATTTGTTCTCATACACCGCGCCGGCCTGCACACAAGGCATGATGAAATCATCGCAGAATTCATCGGTGATATCTTCAATATACAGTTTGGAAGCGCCGGAGAGCTTCGCGCGCTCTTCCAGTCCGTCCAGCTCCTCGCCCTGCCCGCAGTCGATGCAGCAGCAAATGACTTCGTAATCGTAGTTTTCCTTTAACCACGGAATGATGGCGGTGGTATCCAATCCACCGGAATACGCCAGAACAACCTTTTCTTTCATCTTCTTTGCAAACCTCTCTTTCTTGCGTTTCTCAAATGCTTAATAACTGTACTATACAACAGGTTCCGATTGGATGCAATGCGGTGTGGAACATGTAGCAGCGCCAGAAACTCCCTTTTTTATACCGGCACAGCAACCCCCAGCTTTTCAGCAAGCGCTTCAATCTCCGAAACGGTCATACCGGTACATTGCGCAATCTCTTCAAATGAATTTTTCCCCAGCTTGAGAAATTCTTCCGCGACTTCCCGTTTCCCCTGATTTAAAATATCCTTCGCTTCGTAGTTCAATACCTTACCGCCCATAACCGTTTTCACCTCTTCCTTCACATTATGAATTGCAAGTGCCTCTGATAATGGCATCCTCCACTATCTTTATGAGATAATCCGGCTTTGACTTGTCTCCTAGATCATCGAAGACCGCATTATAAGCGACTAATGCCGTCCTAACGTATTGTGCATTATCCTCAAAAAGCTGTCTGTCCGGGTTCAAACCCACCTCATCCGCATACTGGCAACAGAAAGTGACTGTAGTTCGCGTATTACCCTCTCGGAATGGATGCACTCGCCAAATCCTTGCCAATGAATCCGAAAACTGCAGAGCCGCCTCATGTGTATCCATTTCGTCCCAGTGCTTACTCCGCATGCCCGCCAAGGCATGCTCCGAGTCCTTCGGAATATCAAACATATCAGAATAGTCAATAGACAACCCGCCCAACACCGGCTCCTCCTTATAGATATTCTGCTTGCGTTGCTGACCTGCCCACTCAAATATATCCTGAAATATATATTTGTGCATTTGCAGGAGATGCGCATAATCATAACCCCCGGGTAGCGGCTTTAACGCTATCTCCTTCAGTCGGAAAGTCACATAATCAGCCTCCGCTTCTTCAAGATGCTTTCTGTCTCTGATCCCCAGCAGATTCTTAAGGACATCCGTACCCTCATAAAGATAGATGTCAGGCATTAACGGTCTCCCCTTTTACCTTATATTTCTTATCAAGGTACTGCTTGATATCGGCCATTGTAACCTCACCACGCTTTTCCTTTTCGATATACTCCTTAAACTCCTGTGTAGGTTCCAAACCATCAACCTTTATCATCCCGACTGCATAATCCCATGCCTGCGTATTGGTCATTGTTTAGTCCTCCTCTCTCAATTTGACTTCCCTTAAAGACATAGTCTTCTGGTCTGTATCTCCAAATGCCAAGATTATGACCATTGAAATATGACCTATATCGAATACCATCTATACGGCCATCAGCCTTTATCAGATCACAGATTTTATTTGACACATTGTAGTAATCTTCGCTACTCTCAAGAATAGTTAAAAATCTTTGTAGTTCAAAATATAGCTGCCTCGCGCTAAAAAAAGTCTCTTCTTGAAATTGCTTTTCCATTTCATCAGTTATTACCGAATGTTGTTCATCATGCGTATATGCAGAAAAATCAAGTACATGAGGCGAAGAAATCACATCAAATTCTGCAACAGATAAAAACTCATCTGTCGTGACCTTCTGCTCTGCTATTGCCGTCTCTCTTTCTTCAGCAATATAAAAAACCTGCTCTCCCATTCTGTTCAATCTTTGAATATCACAATACTCGGGAGGTGCTATCCGCGAGTTTTCCTCGTCAAAACCACCCACAAGCTTCCCTTCATACATGGTGATTCCCTTTCCCGTATCCACATCCTTGTCAAGATTGATTTTTCTTGTTCTGAAAACAATTTTGACGGGAACATTTACTACCGGCATTAACTTTATCAATTTTTGAAATGGGTCTATGAAATTTGACAAATCTCTATCACTATAACCACGAAAAAGGAAACCCTGAGCAGTCAAATGTGCAGTAAGAACTCCGGTAGTTTTTGATTTCATAACTGCACCCCTTGTAATATCTTTACATAATAATAAATGACTGCCTTTTCTCGCTGCATTTCTTCCTTGTCCTTAAATCGGTGGAAATGGAACACTCCGATTAAGGAGCAGCTTTCTGTCTATATCGGTATCTTGCTATCAACTTAAGGAAAGGAAAGCTAATCAGCAACTTCTAATATATCTTTTAGGAGGGGTATTTCTCCTTAATTAGCTCAACTGTATGCACCAATCTCCCTGAAAACCGTTTTAAATCTGATAAATCTATTTTGTTGTTGTTTGTTTCAAGTTCAATCTCTGTCTGCGGGTTGGAGATAGTGTTTGTATAAATCATTAACGAAATCTTTCGGTAATACGTCTGCATAGCGTTTGCTCCACCGATTGCCCCAACCGCACCAAAAAGCGCATCTCCTGCAAGAGCACCCCAGAAAGCATCATTATGCGCATCGTCAAACAAAACATCTACTTTTTTTATTGTTTGAAAAGGAAATTGATAAAACCGAGAATAACGAAAAAGATAAAGCATTTGCTTTTCCTCATCAACGATTGCACCAATTATATTAGGTTTATAATCAAATCGAGTTGCATTGGAACTTATTCCAAGTTCTCGTATTTTATACTCTGGCTTCTCCTTTTCTTTTTTTTCAAGTGCTTTCGGAAGATTTATAAGTCCGATTATAAGCATCAAAATCATCAAAACAAAAAAAATGATTATGATAACTATACCAACAACCATCCCATGATTACTCATCGAAAGAAGCCTCCCTTTTTTATTCTATCGATATGATGATATGTTCTCATCCTTATTACTCACAAAAACAGTGTATCACAAAAAAAACAGACTTGCGAGCATTAGGAACGTCCTGGTAGCATTTATAATCGAAATCTAGATGTCCGGTCAGATTTCATCCAATGAAAAAGACTGTCGCATTAAAGACTTAGTACGACAGCCTTGTCCTCCTCATATGGAATGATTTAGGTTACGAAATCCGGTAGATCCAGCCTTCCGGAGCTTCGATCTCACCCATCTGGATGCCGGTCAATGTATCATAGAGTTTCTTCGTGACAGGTCCCATCTCCTCCATCCCGCTCGGGAAGCAGATCTCCTTGCCATGGTCGTTGATCTTGCCGACCGGGGAGATAACGGCTGCCGTGCCGCAAAGGCCGCACTCTGCGAACTCGGAAAGTTCGTCGAAATGCACCTCTCTGTGTTCCACCTGCATGCCGAGGTATTTCTCCGCCACGACCATGATGGAGCGTCTCGTAATGGATGGCAGGATGCTGTCGGACTTCGGGGTCACGAGTTTATTGTCCTTCGTGATAAAGATGAAGTTCGCGCCGCCGGTCTCTTCGACTTTCGTCCGGGTCGCTGCGTCCAGATACATATTCTCCGCAAAGCCCTCTTCGTGGGCTTTCACGATGGGGTAAAGACTCATGGCATAGTTCAGGCCTGCCTTGATATGTCCAGTGCCGTGAGGTGCCGCCCGGTCATAATCCGACACCTTGATGACGATGGGCTTTGCCCCGCCCTTGAAATACGGTCCCACCGGCGTCACGAAGATACGGAACATGTATTCCTCCGCGGGTTTCACACCGATCACGGGATTGATGCCCATCATATACGGACGGATATAGAGCGTCGCACCGGAGCCGTGAGGCGGCACATACGCTTCGTTCGCACGTACCACTTCCTTTACCGCTTCCACGAACCGATCCGCCGGAAACTGCGGCATCTCAAGACGTGCTGCGGAATCTTTCATCCGTTCCGCGTTGAGATCCGGACGGAAACATACGATATGTCCGTCTTCAGTCGTGTATGCCTTCAGGCCTTCAAAAATGGTCTGTGCATACTGGAAGACGCAGGCACATTCGTTCAGCGTGATGTCGGAATCTTTGACGATGGCGCCCTCATCCCATTTTCCGTTCCGGTAGTAGGATACATACCGGAAATCCGTATTCATGTAGCCGAAGCCAATGTTACCCCAGTCGATGTCCTTTTTTTCCATAGTGCTCACTCCTCTGTAAAAACTTTTCTTACCATATCCGTACCGGAATGAAAGCCGTGTACGGTCTATGACTGCTGTGCTTTCTGGATGCTTGCAATAATCTCATCCTTCAGATCCCGCGCCTTTTCCTTGATCTTGGAATTGGTCGCCGGACTGGTAATGATCCTGGAAAGATTCCGCGTCGCCGCGCTGGTATCTCCCATCTGAAATGCCATCGTCGCCAGCAGATAATCCACCGTGGACTGATCCATCCCCGCCATCGGGAAATTCTCCGTCGCAACAGCCTTATTCAGGCCCTCGTATGCTTCTTTGTAATACTCATTCTCCTGCGCTTTGCACTGTGCGACCTCGTCCTGCACCTCCGGGTCCTTTCCGATCGACTCTGCTTTGCCGCGGAAGAGCCATGCGAGCACCAGGCAGTTATACGCCTTCTCACTGGTCTTTGCGCCCTTTACGACTGCGTTATAAAGGGAAAGCTGATGCAAAGAGATCGCCGTATCATAATCCCATTCCTTGACTTCCGGCTTGTAGGCATCTGCCACGGACTTCGGATCAAAGCTCTTGCAGATCTTTTCCTGGACAAGCTTCTTCTGGTTCGCATTAATCGTCTCAAAATACTTGCTGGAGGAAAGGGCCGTGTAGCCGCAGTTCGGGCAGCAATTGACATTGTATTTCATAATGTCGATGCCCTCGCAGCGCGGTCTGAGATCACGATCCGATTCCAGACGTTTCACTCTGCCGCTCTTGGGCTGCAGGGTCTTAAATACCTTGTCGCAGACCGGACAGCGAAGGGTCTTATCCAAAACAAACTCAGACTCGGATTTTTTGACCGGCTCTGCCGCAGTCGCGCCTTCCGCAGGCTGTGCAGCCGCCTTCTTCGGATCTTCGTAAAGATCGATCTTCTCATCTGCCTTGATGCCGAATTTTTCCAGTCCACCTAAAATACCCATAATATCTTCTCCTTGTTAAAAATAAAATTTACAATTAATTATTTCCCGCCGTGGTTACCATCCTTTATCGCTGACATTTGTTGCCATCACTGCTTGCCTTCATTCGCCGTCGGCAGTTTAAACGAACTCTTCAGCGATACAATCCTGTTAAAAACAAGTGCCCCCTCCTTGGAATCCTTTGCATCCACACAGAAGAATCCCTGGCGTACGAATTGGAAGCTCTCATACGCCTTTGCGCCTGCAAGCGCCGGATCAACCCACGCATGCGACCTGACCGTCAGGGAATTCGGATTCAGGTTCAGGCTGCCGTCCTCATTATAAACCCCGAGCGCCTCATCCACAATATTTTCATACAGACGAACCTCCGCCGGGATCGCATCCGCCGCGCTGATCCAATGGATGGTGCCCTTGACCTTGCGTCCGTCCGGGCTGTCTCCGCCCTTGGTCGCCGGATCATAGGTGCAATGGATCTCCGTAATGTTGCCGTCGGCATCCTTTTCAAAGCCGGTACAGGTCACGTAATACGCCTGCATCAGCCGCACCTCGTTGCCCGGATAGAGCCGGAAATATTTCTTCGGCGGCTCCTCCATAAAGTCTTCACGCTCAATGTAGAGCTCGCGTCCGAATTTTAACGTATGGCTCCCGAGATCCGGATTTTCCATGTTATTGACGATCGTCAGTTCCTCGGTCTGTCCTTCCGGGTAATTGTCAATGATCACCTTGACGGGATCGAGCACCGCCATCATACGCGGTCTCGTCATCTTCAGGTCTTCGCGGATGCAGTACTCCAGCATCGCATAGTCCACGGAGTTGTCACTCTTGCTGACGCCGCAGAGCGAAACGAATTTCCGGATCGACTCCGGCGTAAAGCCTCGGCGCTTTAAGCCTGCGATGGAAACCAATCTCGGATCGTCCCATCCGTCCACGATCCCCTCTTCCACCAGGCGTTTGATATACCGCTTGCCGGTCACGACGTTCGTCAGATACATCTTGGCAAACTCGATCTGCTTCGGCGCATCCTCCTCGGTCTTTTTGAACTCTGCATGGATCAGCACCCAGTCATAAAGCGGTCTGTGGTCCTCAAACTCGAGTGTGCAGATGGAATGCGTGATGCCCTCGATCGCATCCTCAATGGGGTGCGCAAAATCATACATCGGGTAAACACACCATTTGTCGCCGGTGTTGTGATGCGTCATATGCGCCACACGGTAAATGACCGGATCACGCATGTTCATATTCGGGGATGCCATATCGATCCGGGCACGCAGCACCTTTGTTCCGTCCTCGTATTTGCCATCCTTCATTTCTTCAAAAAGCTGCAGATTTTCCTCCACGGAGCGGGATCTCCCCGGATCCTCTTTCCCGGCTTCTGTCAAAGTCCCTCTGGTTTCTCTGATCTCATCCGCAGAAAGATCGGAAACGTATGCATCGCCCTTCTTGATCAGACAGACTGCGGCTTCATACATCCGCGGAAAATAATCCGATGCAAAAAACATCCGATCCTCAAAATCCGCGCCGAGCCATTCCACATCCGCACGGATGGACTCCACAAATTCCGTCTTTTCCTTGGTCGGATTCGTGTCGTCAAAACGGAGGTTGAACTTCCCGCCATACTCTTTTGCCAGTCCGTAATTCAGAAGGATAGACTTCGCATGGCCGATATGTAGATATCCGTTCGGCTCCGGCGGAAAGCGGGTCTTGACGGTCTCGCAATGCCCCTCCGCGAGGTCTTTTTCAATGATCCGTTCGATAAAATTTTTGGAAACGGTTTCCTGTTCCATAGGTACTTTCCTTTCTTAGGATCTCTTCACATGCTGATGCGTGAAAAGATGATCCTGACAATATTCAAAGTTTCCCTCGCACTTCGAGCAGAACCGGAACTCCAAGGACGGGTCATCCAGTTCCGTCCGTCCGCAGACTGCGCATTTATGCTTGGCAACGCCTGCCGTATTCTGCGGATGCAAAGATCCTCGTGCTGCATGAGGACGTGATGCGCCTCCGGCATTGGTGCCCTGCCCCGTCGCCGCGCGATACACCTGCTTTCGTCGCATTTCTTTCGGACTGAACCGTCGCATCGTATCCCTGATCTGACTGTTCGTAAAGAAAAAGATCACGAAGTTCAGAATGGATGCAATGATCGCGATCCTTCCCGCCCAGCCGGACACAATGATATCCACCACGATGAGGATTCCGTAGAAGATGGCCATCCATTTCATCTTCACCGGAAGGATAAAGTACAGCATGACTTCCATGTTCGGGTAGCAGACCGCAAACGCCAGGAAGATCGACTGGTTGATGTAGCTCGTACTGAACATATTGCCGATCGGTCCGAGCATAATATAGCCGGGGCCGTAAAGAGCCGTATAGATGGCGTGCAGGATAAATGCACCGATGACCGTGAGAATCATCCCGCCGAAGATATAAACATTAAACCGAAACGTTCCCCAGGTGCGCTCCAATGCCGTACCAAGCTGGTAATAGAGGATCATCATGATGATCGCAAAAATGATCCCGAGACCGCTCAGACTGTTGTAGGGGATCAGCACCCACGAGATCAGCCGCCAGAGCTGCAGATTATGGATGATGAAATACGGCTCCAGCGTGAGGTAGCCGAGCACATTCGTGCCGGTCGCGTAGCTCAGGAAATAAAGAAGATATCCGATCGCGTAAGCACCGATCAGATACCGACTCAGATTCTTGATCGCATATTTGCCGATTTTACGTTCCAGTTTATTCAGCCAATTATTCATAATGAGTAATTATAAGCAGAAAGCGATGATTTTGCAACTGTTAGGGGTAATTCTAAAATTTTTCTAAATTCATTTAGAAGCCGTTGTTTTTTCAAGGTCGGTAGCGTATAATTGCAAGAGTTGTTGATCAATAAATAATAAGGAACGTAAAATGAACCAGAATCTTGCAAAACTCGGCATCGACATCGGTTCCACGACCGTCAAGATCGCCGTATTGGATCAGGAAAACAAGCTTCTGTTTTCCGATTATGAACGTCATTTCGCAAATATCCGCGAGACCCTCTCCGACCTGATCAAAAAGGCTTACGATGCATTGGGGGATCTTCCTGTCGCTCCGATGATCACAGGGTCCGGCGGTCTGACACTCGCAAAGCATCTCGACGTCCCCTTTGTACAGGAGGTCATCTCCGTTGCGACCGCATTAAAGGACTATGCGCCACAGACGGATGTCGCGATCGAGCTCGGCGGGGAAGATGCCAAGATCATCTATTTCGAAGGCGGCAACGTGGAGCAGCGGATGAACGGCATCTGCGCCGGCGGTACCGGCTCCTTTATCGACCAGATGGCATCTCTCCTCCAGACCGATGCTTCCGGTCTCAATGAGTATGCCAAGGATTATAAAGAGCTTTATCCCATCGCTGCGCGCTGCGGCGTGTTTGCTAAAACCGATATCCAGCCGCTGATCAATGAAGGCGCCACCAAGCCGGATCTTTCCGCCTCCATCTTTCAGGCGGTTGTCAACCAGACGATCTCCGGTCTTGCCTGCGGCAAGCCGATCCGCGGCCATGTCGCATTTCTCGGCGGTCCGCTGCACTTTTTGTCTGAGCTGAAGGCGGCGTTTATCCGCACGCTGAAACTGGACAGCGAGCACGCGATCACACCGGACAATTCCCATCTGTTCGCTGCGATCGGATCTGCCTTAAACTGCAAGGAGGATCAGACCTCTACCCTTTCCAAGCTGATGGATCGTCTATCCGGCGATATCCATATGGAGTTTGAAGTTGCACGAATGGAGCCGCTTTTCGCCGACCAGGCGGAATATGACGCCTTTTCGGAACGGCATCAGAAGAGCCATGTGGAGATCCGCGACCTCACGCAGTATCACGGAGACTGCTATCTCGGCATCGACGCCGGTTCCACCACGACCAAGGTGGCACTTGTCGGCGAGGACGGGCATCTCCTCTATTCTTATTACACGAATAACAACGGTTCGCCGCTTGCGGCAGCCATCACTTCTTTAAAAGAGATCTTTGAAAAGCTCCCGAAGGATGCGAAGATCGTGCATTCCTGCTCCACCGGCTACGGCGAAGCCCTGCTGAAAGCCGCGTTGAAACTGGATGAAGGAGAAGTGGAGACGGTCTCCCATTATACCGCTGCAGCTTTCTTCGATCCGAAGGTCGACTGTATCTTAGACATCGGCGGGCAGGACATGAAGTGCATCAAGATTAAAAACGGCGCCGTGGATTCCGTGCAGCTCAATGAGGCCTGCTCCTCCGGATGCGGTTCTTTCATTGAGACCTTTGCCAAGTCTTTGAATTACACAGTACAGGACTTTGCAAAAGAAGCACTTTTCGCAAAACACCCGATCGACCTCGGTACACGCTGTACGGTCTTCATGAATTCCAAGGTCAAGCAGGCGCAAAAGGAAGGCGCATCCGTCGCGGATATCAGCGCGGGGCTTGCTTATTCCGTCATCAAAAACGCACTGTTCAAGGTCATCAAGCTGACGGATGCTTCCGACCTCGGCACGCATGTCGTTGTGCAGGGCGGCACGTTCTACAACGATGCGGTACTGCGCAGTTTTGAACGCATCTCCGGCTGCAAGGCAGTCCGTCCGGACATCGCCGGGATCATGGGCGCTTTCGGCGCGGCGTTGATCGCCAGAGAGCGTCATGTCAAAGGAGAAGAAAGCTCGATGCTCAGCATCGAAGAGATCCGCGCCCTCACCTACGACACGAAACTTGTCCGCTGCCAGGGCTGCACCAATCATTGTCTTCTCACGATCAATCTCTTTTCCGGCAACCGGCGCTACGTCACCGGCAACCGCTGCGAAAAGGGTCTTGGTATTGAGAAGAAAAAAGAGGAAGTCCCGAATCTTTTCGCATACAAATACAATCGGATCTTTGATTACGAGCCGCTGTCCGAAGAAGAAGCGACCCGCGGTACCGTCGGAATCCCGCGTGTCTTAAACCTGTATGAAAACTATCCGTTCTGGGCTGTCTTTTTCCGGGAGCTCAAGTTCCGCACCGTGCTCTCTCCGGATTCCACCAGAAAGCTCTATGAAATGGGCATCGAATCCATCCCCAGCGAGTCGGAATGCTATCCGGCGAAGCTTGCGCACGGGCATATCACCTGGCTGATCCGGGAAGGAAACGTGGACTTCATCTTTTATCCGGCGATCCCCTACGAGCGGAACGAATTCCCCGAAACCAACAACCATTACAACTGCCCCATCGTCACATCCTATTCCGAAAACATCAAAAACAACGTGGATGAGATCACCAGCGGGCAGGTTCGTTTCTTAAATCCATTTTTAAATTTCGGAAATTTTGACCGATTGACAAGCAAATTGCAGGAGGTCTTCGAGACTGAGTTTGGCATTTCCGCCGCCGAAGTTTCCCATGCGGTAAAAATGGCCTATGCGGAGCAGGAAGCCGTGCGGGATGATATCCGACAGAAAGGCGAGGAGATCATCGCAGAGCTCGATCGAACCGGCAAACGCGGCATTGTTCTGGCCGGACGCCCCTATCACTGCGATCCTGAGATCCATCACGGCATCCCGGAGCTGATCACCTCCTACGGCGTAGCCGTTCTGACCGAGGATGCGGTTTCGCACCTGAATCCGCCGGAAGCACCGCTGATCGTCATGGATCAGTGGATGTACCATTCCAGGCTCTATGCAGCTGCAAACTACGTGAAAACAAAAGACAATCTGGATCTGATCCAGCTCAATTCCTTCGGGTGTGGCCTGGACGCCGTCACCACGGATGAGGTCAGTGACATCCTGACAGATTCCGGCAAGATCTATACCTGCTTAAAGATCGACGAAGTCAACAATCTCGGGGCTGCCCGGATCCGGATCCGCTCTCTTCTGGCTGCGATCCGCGTGCGCGAAAAAGAAAACCGCCCGCGGCAGATCGTGTCCGCAAAATACGAGCGTGTGCTCTTTACCGAAGAAATGCAGCAGAATTATACGATCCTCTGCCCGCAGATGTCTCCGATCCATTTTGAGATCCTGGTGCCTGCCTTCCGTTCGGTCGGCTACAATCTGGTCATCCCGGAGGTGGAGCAAAAAGACCTGATCAATTCGGGTCTGAAATATGTCAACAACGACGCCTGCTATCCGTCCCTAATCGTGGTGGGGCAGATCATGCACGCGATCCAGACCGGTCACTACGATATGAATAAAACCGCCGTGCTGATCACGCAGACCGGCGGCGGGTGTCGTGCAAGCAACTATATCGGCTTCATCCGTCGTGCGCTCCGGCGCGCGGGCTATCCGGATGTGCCCGTGATCTCGCTGAATATGGTCGGATTGGAGAAGAACCCCGGCTTTAAATTCACACCGAAGTTCATCCAGCGCGGCCTGTACGGTCTCATCATCGGCGATATCTTTTTACGCTGTGTTTACCGTATGCGCCCCTACGAAAAAGTGCCGGGTACGACCGATGCACTGCACCGGAAATGGAAGAAACGTGCGATCGCGTTCCTGACACAGAATCGGATGCTCTCCCACTCTTATTACAAGAAGCTTTGCCGCAGCATCATCCATGATTTTGACAATATCGAGATCACGAACGAAAAAAAGCCCCGTGTCGGCATCGTCGGAGAGATCCTGGTGAAGTTCCACCCCGTAGGCAATAACCACCTTGCAGAGCTCCTCGAAACGGAAGGAGCCGAAGCCGTTGTGCCGGATCTGACGGATTTCATCCTCTATTGCTGCTACAACGCGATCATCAAAGCGGATGAATTCGGCTTCAGCAAAAAGACCAAGTTCTATAACCAGATGGGGATCAAATTCTTAGAGCAACTGCGCAGTGCGGCTGTGGATGAATTCAAAAAGAGCCGGCATTTCGAGCCGCCTGCTCATATTGAAGATCTTGCCAAATACGCCGATCCCATCGTTTCTGTCGGGAATCAGACCGGTGAAGGATGGTTTTTGACCGGTGAAATGATGGAACTCATCCACGCAGGTGTCCACAACATCGTCTGTACGCAGCCGTTTGCCTGCCTGCCCAACCATATCGTCGGGAAAGGCGTGATCAAAAAGATCCGCCATGATAATCCGACGGCGAATATCGTCGCGATCGACTACGATCCGGGTGCATCCGAAGTTAACCAGTTGAACCGCATCAAGCTGATGCTCTCGACTGCACAGAAGAATCTGGCAGCGGATAGCGGCGATACAACCGACGCAGCCCCCCGCGATGCGGCCAGTGCATAACTACCGGCACTAACCGCTCTATTCTTTCAATATACGATGCGCAATGTTGATCACGAAATGCCGGAGAAATCCGGTGTCGCGATGCAGCGACTGCGGAAGTGACGGAATCCGGTTATAAAGAATCTCCAGATACTCGTTCTTTTGTCCGCAATCGTCGGTGATCTCCACCGCACAAACACAACCGATCCCGTTTCTCGGGAGGATTTGCTCTGTCAGGATACCGCGCATAGTTGCGGTATCCTCATCTTTTTCTATGGTGAACTCCACCTTGTCTCCGACTGCAATGTCGTCCGCCTCATCCAGGAATACCTTCACCGAATGCTCGTTCAGACGTGTCGTTACGCCGTAATATGTGCCGCCGCCTTCTTTTTTCAGTGTCACCATCTCCGCGTCGATGACCGTCACCGGCTCACTGTTGCTGTCCCGCCCGTCGACCAGGAAGACCGACATGAGCAGGAAGTAAAGGTTTCTGAACAGCCAGAACAAAAGGATCAACACGCCGAGCGCACGGATCGTCCCGAGCACATAGAAGGAACGGATGATGCCGAATACAGACAGCCCGATCAGGATCAGGAATGGAATCATCGCCCTGCGGTCGACTTTGCGCTTCGTGCTCCGTTTGGATTTATCCGTGACGGCAAAGACTTTGGAAGTCCCGCCGAAGGTCTCTTTGAGGACCGGCATCAGCAGGAATGGCATCACGCTCATCTCATAGATCCCACTCCATTTCAGCGAGATACTGTTTTTACTGAAGGCTCTCAGACAAACGTCCTGCATGATAAACATAGGCAGCCAGAACACCAGCAGATCCATCCAGCTGCACTCAAACACCGGGATCGCAAATGCCGCAAACATCAACGGTGACAGCAGGTAGATCAGGCTTTTCAGCGGCGAATACCAATAGATCACCGAACTCCAATAACTGAATTTCTGCGCGATCGACAGTTCCTTTCTCCGGAAAAGCTTCAGGCTCTTTCCGGTACTGATCACGCCTCTTCCCCAGCGCGAACGCTGCTGGATATGTTCTTTATAGGTATGCGGCGTCGTCCCGCTTGCAAGCGGTTCCGGCGTTGCAAGACTGACAAAGCCCGCGGACTCAATCAGTACACCCGTCGCAAAATCTTCTGTGATCGATCCGGTATAGAAGCCTCCGACGGCTTCCAGAGCCTCTCTGGAAAGCACCGTATTGGAACCGCCGTAAATGACGCTGTTCGTCGCAGTTTTCGCCACCTCAATGGTACGATAGAAGAAATCCTGCTCATTCGGTGCCGTCTTTTCCGCGTACAGCGCATGCTGGAACACATCCGGATCATAGAAGCACTGCGGAGTCTGTAAGAGCCCGAGTTTTATCTGTTTCTCTTCCGGAAGCGCATCCGACCGTTTCTTTGCATCCACAAAGTACGGGATCGTCTTCAGAAGGAAGCAGCTGCGTGGGATCATGTCCGCATCAAGCGTCACAATATAAGGCGCACTGGTGCGTGCCATGGCACTGTTCAGGTTTCCTGCCTTGGCACCCTTGTTGTCGGGGCGGTCAAAATAGCCGATCCCCATCTCCTCCGCAAGGGCACGCATCTCAGGTCTGCGGTTGTCATCGCAGAGCCAGATATGCACCTTGGATCGATCCGGGTATTTCATATGCACGCAGCCGTTGATGGTTTTTCTCAGCAGCTCCGCCGGTTCGTTGTAGGTTGCAATGAAAATATCCACATCCGGAAACTCGTCATCTGCGATCTTCGGCAGAGGATGGTTTTTCTTTCTCATCAAGTTCGCATAAAGCGCCAGAGACTCGATAAAGCCCAACACTTCTACGGCAAGCAGAATGAGGTTGCATACGATGGCGACACATCCGCTGGTCTTCGGGATGGAATAAACGACACGCCAGTACAGATACAGGATCGTTGCAAAAACACCGGCCAGCAGCAGGATGCGGGCGAAGAACTCTTTTACCCGTTCCTTCGACTCCTTCGGGTCGTTCTGCTCATCCTCGTAGAGCATATCATAGGTCTTATGTTTTTTCTTCGTGGATGCCTGGATCAGAAGCAACAGCACCAGCACGATGCCAAGGAAGATCAGAACATGCAGCGCCATGAACGGCCAGGATCTGGCATGCGCAAAGTCTTTGAAATCCAGCGTAGCTAAAAAAGCGGGAAGCGTGCCTTTTTGCGCACTACTTCCCGTAGGAACCGGTATATCGATCGGATTCTCTCCTCTGATCAGCTCTCGTACCCATTGTCCGCACGGAGTCAGATTGTCCCCTGCCAACGGTTTCGAAGGATCAAAGTATGGCGACAACAGCGCCGAGGACTCGTTTTTGTTGGAAAAACTCCAGACTGCAAAACTTACATGATAGGAGCGGAGCAGCGAAAACCACTCAGTGCATGCTGCGTAGTCGATGTTGCCGTCTCCGGTCGATTCCGAAAGCCCGCACTCGCTGACAAAAATGGGGAATCCTGAAATCAGAGCGCTCTGCAGCTCATTCATCAGATCCCTGCCATGCGTGGACGCATAAAAATGCATGACATACATGATGTTGCTGTAGTGGAGAGGACTCCGCCTCGGACTCGTCAGGTTCTTGTCATAGTCCGGCGTCCCCACCAGGATCAGGGAGTCGGGACATTTTTGCCGGATCCGCGGAATGACCTTGTTCGCATAGACCTGGATATCGTTCCAGGTTGTCTCCCCGTTTGGCTCGTTACAGATCTCAAAGATCAGGTTGGGGGAATCCCCGTACTCATCGCAGACAATATCAAAAAACTCTTCCGCTTCTGTCAGATAAACGTTGGGATCGTGCTCTTCCAGCACATGCCAGTCCACGATCACATATTGGTCGGCAGCGATCGCCGCTTCGATCCCCTTTCTTGTCAGTTCCAGGCACAACTCTTTATTGCCTTCCGCATATTCCTTGGAATATACCGCCAGACGGACCAGATTGCAGTCCCAATCCGCAGAAAGTTCTTCAAACAAGGTCTCGTCGATCATGTCCGGAAACCATGTCACACCATGCGAGCTAACACCGCGCAACAACACCGGCGTCCCGTCTTGGTCTACCAGCTTCCCGCCGCTTTCCGCCAGCTGTCCGTTGACAGAGGGACGCGCATAGAGTGTCTCGTCCTTTGTGACTGTTGCGGTCTCGGTATCTTTCGTCGCCGCACAGACCGGCACCGCTCCCAGGCAAAGCACTGCGATCAGAATCATCGTGATCATTTTTTTTATTTTTTTCATTCGCACAAAGCCCCTTTATGCATCCATCTTTGCTAAAAAATAATACTCTCCCAAACCGTATTTGTCCAGTCCGCATACACCAATCCACCCTTTATAAAAAAGCCCGGCAGAGATTGTCTGTCGGGCTTTTTTCTTGCTTTGGAATGTGGTTTCTACTTTGCAAGCGCCAGCATGATCTCGTTGCTGCGGCTGATGAACTTGCTCATCGCTGCAGGCTCGAGCGGCTGGTTGCTGATCTTTGCCAGATCATAGAGCTGCTCGCAGAACATTGGCACATGTTTGCTGCGGCGATGCTCCAGGATAAACTTCACAAGCGCGTTGTTTTCGTTCAGGATCAGCGTCTCGTCCTGCGCGCCGCCGAACATGGACATATCCATGCCGCCGACCGCGTACATCTTCATCATGTCCTGCATTCTCCGACCTTCCTCAGATACGGTAAGAACGGAAGAAATATTATCGTCTTTTAATTTTTCGACACGGATGTTCAGCTTGTCATTCGCAAGCGCTTTCCGGAAAATCCCGGTCAGGTCGTCCACGACTTCCTTGCTAGTTTCGCCGTCCTCTGCCTTCATGGCATCGGTCAGATCGGAATCGATCCGCATGAACTTATAATGCTCATTCCGCTGCTCCAGCTGTGAGATAAAGGAGGTGTCGATCATGCGGTCCAAGATCACGGCCTGCATGCCGTTTTCTTTGAACATCGCAATGTACTGGCCCTGCTGCTTTTCGTCTGTCACATAGTAGACGGTCTTTCTGGTGTCTTCCTCTTCTTTGTCTGCATCGGCAGCGTCCTTGTCCTCGTCTTTCTTGATCGGATTACCATCCGCATCGAGGATCTCCGCCTCTTTCTCCTTATCGTCTCCCGCTTCCTTGGATTCCTCTTCTTTCTTCAGGAGCTCCGGCAGCGTCAGATACTTATGGTCCAGATCCTTGAAAAGGATGTAATCGTTCATCTTGTCGCAGAACTTATCATCCTTTAAGCAGCCGTACTTAATGAACGGGCTGATGTCATCCCAGAACTTCTCGTAGCTCTCTTTCTCGGTCTTGCACATGCCGGTCAGCTTGTCTGCGACCTTCTTTGTAATGAACTCGGAAATCTTCGTCACGAATCCGTCATTCTGCAGCGCGGAACGGGAAACGTTGAGCGGCAGGTCCGGGCAGTCGATGACACCTTTCAGAAGCATCAGAAACTCCGGAATGACTTCTTTAATGTTGTCCGCGATGAAGACCTGATTGTTGTAGAGCTTGATCATGCCCTCGATGGAATCGTATTCCGTGTTGATCTTCGGGAAATACAGAATCCCCTTGAGGTTGAACGGATAATCCATGTTCAGATGAATCCAGAACAGCGGCTCCTTAAAATCCTGGAATACTTTACGGTAGAAGGTTTTGTAATCCTCATCCGTGCATTCAGACGCATTTTTCGTCCACAGCGGCGTCGTATCGTTGAGCGGTACAGGGCGCTTTACGATCTTGAGTTTCTCCTTGGCCGGGCTGACCTCGACGATCTCTTTCTCGCCCTTGTCGTTCTCTTTCTCTTCGGTCTTGGCCTCCTCGTGGATCTCCTCGATCACAGTATCGGTGTCGCGCTTATCCGCTGCATCGATCGTCTCATACTCGGTCTCGGCGTTCGCCTTTTTCAGATAGATCTCTGTGGGCATGAAAGAGCAGTATTTCTCGATGACCTCACGCGCCCGGTACTCATTGGCAAACTCCAGGCAGTCCTCATTCAAAAACAGCGTGATCTCGGTGCCGACGGTATCCTTGTCCCCGTCCGTCATGTCAAATTCCGTGCCGCCGTCGCAAGACCAGTGCACAGCCTTCGCACCCTCCTGATAGGAAAGGGAGTCGATCGTCACCTCATCCGCAACCATAAACGCCGAGTAAAAACCAAGTCCGAAATGCCCGATGATCTGATCATCCGTGCCCTTGTCTTTATACTTCTCGATAAAATCCGTCGCGCCGGAAAAAGCGATGCGGTTGATGTACTCTTCCACCTCGTCCGCTGTCATGCCGAGTCCGTTATCGATCACTTTGATCGTCTTGTCCTCCGGGCTCACGACAATCTCGATCTTTGCCTTGTAATCGTCCGGGAGCGTATACTCTCCCATCATATCAAGCTTCTTCAGCTTCGTGATCGCGTCACACCCGTTACTGATCAGCTCGCGGTAAAAAATATCATGATCCGAATACAGCCATTTTTTAATGATCGGAAACAGATTTTCGCTGTCGATCGACAGGGTTCCATGTTTTTCTGCCATTGCTCTACTCACTCCTTTTCAAAAAGAGAAGCCGTTGCCGGCTCTTTATTTTTCTCATCCCGATTATCATAAGACAGCAAACAGCAAAAGTCAACAAAAAATTAGCACTCATTTTGAACGAGTGCTAGCAAGCGATAAAGTGTAGTAGATTTTTTTTGCCAGAGCGCGCATCCGATCTTTTTGTACCTTACAAACCTGCCGGTCGTAAGTGTAGATCCCGTTGATCTCATCCTCCACGTCGGAAAGCTGCGTATAAACACAGCCGCAAAGACCGGCATGGATCGCCGGGAGCACCATCACATCGTACATGTGCAGGATCGTATCCGTCAGCTCCTCCTCGTCATGGCATTTCCCGTAGCCGAAGATGGAGCGGATATGCGAGAACAGGTGCTCCTTGACCTCTAGGGAAAAGCCGCCGCATTCCGAAAGCAGCATCGGCCGCTTCTTCGGGCGGAGGGGGATGCTGTGAAAATAGATATGCTTGCTGTCAAAATCTGACAGATGCTGTGCAAACCAGCCGGAGGTGGAATCAATGAGGCGCGTGTCATCCGTATCCTTTGCGATCCCGTATAACCGGTCGGCCTCAAACTGTCCCCAGCCCTCATTAAAAATCGTATACGCCACGATGCACGGATGATTATGCAGCGTTTCCATCGTTTCGATCATATGTCCAATGAAAATCCGTTTCCGATGGATGTCGATCTCCGGATGCCTTTTGTCGGACTTCATCCAAAAGATAAAATTCGGCAGAAATGTATCATAGAAAAAGCTGTAGACGCCGTTGTTGACCATGTCCTGGATCACCAGCATCCCGAGCTTATCGCAGGCATAATAAAACTGCTCCGGCTCGATCTTGATGTGCTTTCTGAGCATATTAAAGCCCATTTCCTTGGCGCGCAGCACATCTCTCTCATATTCCGCCCAGTCACCCGGCGTATAGATGCCGTCCGCAAAATATCCCTGATCCAGCAGGCCGTGCAAAAACACAGGCTCCCCGTTCAGGCAGACACGATTGACGCCGTCGATCTCTTCGATCCCGATTGTACGCAGGGCAAAGTAAGTGGAGATCCGATCCTCTCCCGCCGAAAGTTCCATCCGGTACAAAAACGGGTGCTCCGGCGTCCAATGAATGGGATTTGAGATATTGATTCTAAATTTATTTTCTTTAAACTGTAGGCTTTCCCACTGTGTTTGTGCCTCATCCGCGCAAATCCGGACAGCGATTTCCAGGTCTGTCTGCGGTTGATTCCACTCCAGCTCCACACTCACGCCGGAAAGATCCGGGGTGAGTTTCAAGCTGGTCAGATACTGCATCGGCACGTTTTCCAGCCACACACTGTTCCAGATGCCGCTGACGGGAGTATACCACATCCCGCCGCGTTTTTTCCGCTGTTTTCCGTAGGGAAGATCCGCAGAAAGCGTATCCGTCGCCTTCACCACGAGCGTGTTTTCCCCTTTGGGGTGCACCGTTTTTGTCACATCAAGGGTGAACGGCAGATAGCCTCCATGATGCTCTCCGACTTTTTCCCCGTTCAAAAAGACCTCTGCGATCTGATCCACCGCCCCGAAATGGAGAAGGGTTACAGGCTGGTCAAAGGTCTCCGGTAACAGAAAGGTCCGCTGATATAAAAGTGTATCTCCGGGGTCCTTTTCATACCCGGAGCACTTCGACTGCGGAGAAAAGGGGACGATGATCTCCTCTCCGTTCATTTGCCAAGCGCCGTCCAAAGACACCCATCGTTCCCGCACGAGCTGCGGTCTCGGATAGTCATAGTCGGTCATTGTTAGTTTCCTCTCAAACTACTTTTTATTGAAAATACTGCTCATACGTAGAGAAAAATGAATCTGTCGTGATGGAACCGTCGGTCCGGATCTCCACCGCGTCCCACAGATCTTGATTGAATGTGGACGGCAGATCCTTCACATAAGCCTCATAAATATCATCGGAAGCCTCTTTTTCCCGCTTCTGTCCGATCACAAGCTTATTTTCCGCGGTCAGGTCCTCCACGTTTTTGTTGATGCATTTGATGAAGTGCCACCCGTCATCGGCCTTGATCGGTTCGGAAATCCCGTTGGTATCAAGCGCGTAAGCGGCCGCCTCCACAGCAAGCGGCAGATCTCCGCGCTTGATCGTTTTCTCGATCTGCTCCCCTTCCGTATACTGCGCAGCAAGCGTGGAAAAATCCGCCTCGTTCAGCAGTGCATTCTCAATCTCCATCGCCTGTGCATCATCGGTCACCAGGATCTCCTGTATCGTCATCACACGGGCTTCGTCCTCGCTGACCTCATAGTTGACACCTGCGGTGAGTTCGGAATAAAGCTTTTTCGCCAGTGCGTAGTCACGGTATAACTCAAAAAGTCCCTCCTCATCGATCTCCATGTACTCTTTTTCCGCATCGCTGAGTGACTCATAATAAGCCTTCGCCGCAGCCTGCGCATTTTCGGTCTCCTTCGAGCTCAACGTAAGCCCCCTCGACTGGGCAAGAGATTCCATAGTGATCAGTCTTGCAAGCTCTGTCAGGGAAAGATCCTTTACATAGCTATACAGATCCTGCTCTCCGAAATCATGTCCCCACAGATCCATGCCGAATGCACGCCCGTAAATATTCTGATAGTTGCTCAGCAGCACTTTGGCATAACTGACCGGACACTTCGTCCCGCCGATTGAAAGGAGTTCCGAATCCCCCGTAGAAAAGCGCACGACGGTATCACCGGTCTGATCCTCTTCCCCCTTACAGCCGGAAAAGAGCAGCGCCGCTGCCAAAACAAGCATCACAATGAGTATGACAGGTTTTCTCTTCATGCTCCTATCCTTCCACGATCAAAAAGCGTTTGTCCGGAAGCGCAAACACTTCCGCCTCCGAAAGCAGTTCCTCATCCGACAAGCCGCATACATCCATACCACTCTCGTCCAGGACTTCACGGACTTCTTTGATATCCGCACAAACCACGGCACAGTTGTCCGAGAGGAACTCATCCGCTTCCTCTTCGGTCTCTGCGACAGGCTCCGGAAAGAGCCGGCTTTGGTTTTTCAAAAAACTTTGCAGTACCGTCTTATCATAGGTCATGCTTCTTTTCCTCCTGACACAAAGGGGATCCCGTCCGCCTTCAACTCCTGGCAAAGTTTTGCCACAGGCAGCCCCATGACATTATAAAAATCTCCGGAAAGGCGTTTCACATAAGCCGCAAACAGCCCCTGTACCGCGTAGGCTCCGGCCTTATCCATCGGCTCTCCCGTCGCGACGTAGGTGCGGATCTCCTCTTCTGACATCGAATAGATCTCCACCTCCGTGCAATCGGTGAACGTTTTGAAACGCGTACCGTCGCTTGTCCGGTAGCAATAGGTGACTCCGGTATACACCTGATGCGTGCGGCCCGCAAGCCCCTTCAACACACGCACGGCATCTTCCGTATCCTTGGGCTTGCCAAGGATCGCACCGTCCAGCGCCACGATCGTGTCCGCCCCGATCACCAGGGTATCCTCCCCTGCCGTTGCCGCCACTTCCTCTGCCTTCTGCCTGGAAAGCTGAGCCACTACGTCCTCCGGCGCCTGCTCTGTAATCTTCTCTTCCCCCTGCGCCGGCTGCACGGTAAACGTGACGCCGATCTGTGATAAGATCTCTTTTCTCCTCGGAGACCCCGAGGCTAAAATAATATGCATCTTTTTCTCCTCCAACGAACGGTAGTTTCTCATACACTCGCCCCGGCCTGCCGGGAGGACGGGGCGGCCGCTGGCTGTGGGCAGGCAGAGGTCGCCCTGTGCCCATCGTCTACAGCGCAATCGTCTCGCCGAGGTGGAAGGAGTAGATCAGCTTCTCTTTCACCTGGGCGCGCTTGTTGCGGCTGACCGCGTCCGCATACAGGTCCAGCTGGGTCTGGTAGCGGTCGATCAACTGCTGCCCTTTGTCGACACGGTCCGTCTTATAATCCATAATAACATATTGCCCTTCCTCCGCAAAGAAGACATCGATGATCCCCTGTACCAGGACGGTTTCATCACTTTCTTTGTGATAGACTTCCGACGCCGGAAGCCCGAGGACAAACGGTTTTTCTTTACAGAGTAAATTGTTCTTTGCTGCCTTGTGCATCCGAACGGCGAGGTCCGATGAAAGGAAGCGCACGATTGCCTGTGTGGAGACCAGCGCTTTTATTTCTTCCGTGATGCGGCCGTCTCCTAGCATCTCCTGCAGGGCGGCTTCGACCCAGGCGGTCTGCTTTTCTTTTTCCCAGTCCGGGAAACCACCGGTTTGGGCAAAGTCAAGGCATTCCATTACACGATGCATCGCGCTTCCGCGCAAGGCGCCTTTGTTTTCTTCGCTCCCGTCCGATGCAAACGAGGGGACGGCTTTTGGGTGCTCGGTTTTCTTGACCCAGTCCAGTTCCTCCGCTTCCCCTTCCGCAAAAAGCATAGCCTGATGCTTCAGTTCCGAAACGGAAACCTTTGTCCGGATATCCTGCTCTCCCTCATAGGGATAGCGATAGGTCAGGTAGGACAGTTCCTCCAGCCCCGCATCATCTGCGTTTGCAAGAAGGGCCTCTGCCGCCTCACGACGAACAGCGTGTACCGTCTCTTCGCGCAATTTTGCGTCCGCAAGCGCCGCCGGCGTCACAACCTGTACCTCATAGCGACCGGGATACGATAACAGCGCCGGGAGAACAAGCGACAGAAAACTTTTTGCCGAAAACCGCTTTGAAAAAGAAAACCGTGCCCCGGGTTCGAGCGGCAGATCCGAAAAGGCCGCGCGCTCGCTTTCAAGGAGCGCATCTGCCCCTTTTGCGCCGGCAGTGAAGATCAGTTTTTCCTTTGCCCTCGTCATTGCCACATAAAGGACTCGCAGTTCTTCTCCCATATTTTCGGCGCGGCTGATCTCTGCGATCGCTTCACGCAGCACAGTGGTGCGCCGTGTACGTCGTTTCACATCCACCTCATGCAGACCAAGGCCGTATTCCGGGTGGATCAGCATCGCATTTTTCTCATCGTTCCGATTGAACTGCTTTCCGAGAAGACTGACAAAGACCACAGGAAATTCGAGGCCCTTGCTCTTATGGATACTCATGATCCGCACCACATCCGAAAGATCCGCAGTCAGTTCCGCCCCACCGGTTTCAATCTCATACTTCTGCAGTTTCTCAATATAACGCACAAAATGATACAGACCGTGGTAACTGGTTTTTTCATAGGCAACGGCTTTTTCCGTCAGCATCTCCAGGTTCGCGCGCTTCTGCTCCCCGCCCGGCAGGACCGTCACATGATCGAGATATCCTGTCTCATGCAGGATCTCCGTGATCAGCTCGTGGATCGGCGTATCTTTCGCACGCGTGCGATAGTCGCGGATCATGGCAAGAAACTTCTTTGTTTTCTCGCTCTTTAGGACACAGGTATAGAAAGCGGCTTCAGGATCCTCACTACGGATCGCCGCCAAATCGTCATCCGAAAAGCCGCCGATCGGGGAACGCAGCACCGCCGTGAGCGGAATATCCTGCATTGGGTTGTCGAGGATCGCAAGGAACGAGAGCATCGTCTGCACTTCGATGGCATCAAAATAGCCCGTGGTGATACCGACCTGCGCCGGGATTCCCTCCTGTTCAAAAACCTTCGCCAATACATCGGCTGTATTCCCCGGACTCCGCAGCAAGATCACAATATCCCCGAAGGTGATCCGTCGTAGCTCTCCCGTCGCCGGATCCGTCACATGTTCTTCCTGCATGAGGCGTTTGATCTCTCCTGCGATCATCCGGGCTTCCGCTTCAATCGGATCATTGATCCCTTCTCCCGCAAGAGCCTCGGAATCCGTCTCGGCAAGAAGCATCCGTACCGCCGGCTCATCCGTACCCGGAAAAACCGCGCCGGGATAGAGTGCCACTTCCGCATCATATGATACCATTCCGACATCCTGCTCCATGAGCCGATAGCAGACGTCATTGATCGCAGAAAGGATCTCTGGTCTGCTCCTAAAATTCTTATGCAGATCGATCCGCTCCTCATAGACCCCACCCACCGGATAAGTCCGATAGCGCTCCATAAAGAGTTCCGGCCTTGCGAGGCGGAAGCGGTAAATACTCTGCTTCACATCGCCCACAAGAAACAGATTTTTACTCCCGTTCTCCGTGCGGACGATCCTGGAAAGGATCGCTTCCTGCAGGGAATTGCTGTCCTGATATTCATCCACCATGATCTCTTCAAAATGATCCCGGTAACTCTGGGCCGTATCAGACGGTCCGCCTGTTTCAGGATCTGTTAAGATCTGCAGCGCATAGGACTCCATATCAGAAAAATCCAGCATATCCTTTTCTTTTTTCCGTTCCCTGAAACGGGATAAATAGGCCTCCGTCAGCCGGATAACAGCCTTCGCAGTCTGGCCCGTCCGCTTGGCCGCACCTGCAAATTCCGTCACATCTCTCTCCAGAAAATGCGTTTTTATTTTATTAAATTCTTTTTTAATATCGTCTCTTTTCTTTGTAACAGCGCTCTTTTTTTGTGGGTCTCCATCAAATTTCCGGGCTGCGGGAAGTGAACCGAATGAGAAAGCAGCCGCCGCTTCTCTCAGTTCCTCAACTGTGACTGCCTCTGCAAGCTGCGACAGCCCCTCCGCTTCCGCATGGAGCTTTTCTGCATAAACGGCCGGCCCGTCCGGCGCGAGCGCCAGCCGCTCGCAAGCAAGCAGTTCCTCACCAAGATCCGCAAGCCTCGCCCTGACCATGGCAAACCACGCCGAAAAGAGCGGCGACGACAGAAAGTTCTGTCCATCAGCATCCTGATAGACAGCCATACATTCGGTAAGCCATTCTGTAGGCGAGGGATGGCTCTGCGCAAATGTGGCAAGCCGCCGCACCATTTCCTTTACACCGTTGTCATCCCGTTTCCCGCTGTAGGATTCCAGGAGAAGGGAAAAGTCCGCTGCCCCCTCCTCATAAAAGTCCGCAAAGACCTCGTCCAGCACTTCCTCCGCCAGCAGGAGCGTTTCTCCGGTATCCGCGACCCGCATCGTCGGGGAAAGATCCGCCTTTTGAAAATAATTGCGTACCAGAAACAGGCAGAAACTGTCGTACGTCGTGATCTGTGCATGGTGGAGCAGGGTCTCCTGCTTCTTGAGATGCTCATTATCCGGGTCTTTTTCAAGCGCAGCTTCGATCGCGCCCCGGATCCGCTCCCGCATTTCCGCCGCAGCCGCATTGGTAAATGTCAGCACCAAAAGACGGTCGATCTCAACCGGATGTTTCTCATCCAAAAGCAGCCCGACGATCCGTGCCGTCAGAACCGCTGTTTTTCCGGATCCTGCCGCCGCACTGACAAGGAGATTCTTATTCCGGCACGCGATCACCTGTGCCTGCTCGGTTGTCCATGTTCGTTCACTCATCGCTTGTCTCATTTCTTCCTGCCGTTCCGCTTTTGCGGAGGGCGCTTCGCATCCGTGACAGGATCTCTGTATCCTCTGCTGCTTCCACCTGTCGGATCGCATCTGTCATTCCCTCGTGAAATCCGCAGATTGCCCGATAGCCGCATACTGTGCAGGGATTTTTGTCCTTTGTCACACAGGGCGATGCTTTGATGTTCCCCGAGAGGATCTCCTTTGCGAATGCCGTGATCCGTTCTCTTGTAAACTGCTCAACTGTGTGAAAATCTGTTTCTTCCATGACCGCAGAATGCTCCAGATAGCTCCCGTCCTTTTTCTTTCCCACCTTGATCACATCGGATCTGCCGGCAAATGACGCGTCCTCAAAGCAACTATCCAGCGCAGCGATCGCCTCCGGATCCGCATTGATCATCCCGTCCGGCCGCATTTCCTTCAGGAGATTGCGCTCTGCTTCTTCCTCCGTGATCTCCTTTTCCTCCGTCAGGATCGGATCTTCCAAATGGCAGAAAAACATGCCTGCCGGATGGATGGTCTTTCCGGGATATCTTTTTTGCATCAGCTCTTCGGCCGCCGCCATATAGAGCACAAGCTGGAGCTGCAAGCCTTCATAGATCTCCGGAAGCGAATAAACGGCATTTCCGGATTTATAATCCAACACTTTTACAAACAGATCGTCTCCGTCTGCATATGTATCCAGCCGGTCGATCCTGCCGGAAAGCAGGAGCCTTTCTCCTTCACCCAGAGAGAATTTCGCTGCCGCAAGGTCACTGTCCGGTCCGAATGCCGCTTCGTATAACTCCGGTGAAAACCGCCCGGCGCGAAGCTGCGCAGTCAGCGTACGGACTGACCTTTTCAGGATCCGCTGCATCCGCGCGAGATCGTATTTCCCTTTTGCATCTGCATAAAAGTCGCCCTTCTTCAGCGACAGCACCGCTTCTGAAAGCGCCTTTTCGGCATACCTCATGCTTTCCTCGTCCGTGACCGAAGACCAGCTCTTTTGATCCTCTGCAAGATATGCCCCGTAATGTTCCAACGCGAGGTGATAGACGTTTCCGATATCCGGCGCGCCGAGCTCGTGAAGATCACGTTCCGACAGTTTCAGGCCATACCGGACAAAATAGCGGAATGCGCAGGAAGCGAACTGCTCCATCTTCGTCGCCGCCCCCATCAAGACCTTTCCGTACAGATTTTTCGCAGTTTCACGGCTGATCCGATCCGGCTGGCTTTTTGAAAATGCAGCGGAAAGCATACGCGCCGGATACGCCTTATCAGCGCCATGCTTCAAAAACCAGCGATACAAAGTCAAAAATAAGTTTTCAGGCTTTCCCTCCCGCAGCCTGTCAAACCCGGACAAAAACAGCCTCTCCGCACTCTCCGGGGTCTCCAGAAGATATTGCGCGCTTTCCGGCTCCTCCACAGAAATTTTCGGAAACAGTTTCTGGAGCATTCCGATCAGATAGGAAGGGCGTCTGGATTTCCCCTCGGCATCCGTATGCCGGAAGGTCAGGATCAATTCTCGAGAAGGTTTCGTCAGATTCGAATAAAGATAAAACCGCTGGATAAACGCGCGCTCTTTCGGCGAGGGAGAAAGCGCAATCCCGGCCTCTTCAAAATATTCCCGTTCCAGTTCGGAGATCATCCCACCGGACGGACTCCCCTTCGGGATAATGCCGTCATTCATCCCGATAAAAAATAAAATCTTGATTTCAGAAAGCCGTGTGCGCTCCATATCTCCAAGCGTCACGCGATCATACCCGGGCGGGATCAAACCGACATCCGCTTCTTCCAATCCTGCATCAAAGATCTCCGAAAACTCTTCCGGCGACAACGACTCCTCCGCAAGAAGCGTTGCGATCTTGTCCAGAAGATTGATCACGATCCCGTAGATCCGTTCATATTCTCTGGATTTCTCCAGCTTGTTTTGCGTCAGGAAGCGGTCAGAAGCAGCAAGCATCTGTTCTTCCACATGATGTGCGAGAAGAAAATCATAGATCGCGCGGCATTCCGCCTCCGCAGCCCTGTTTTCCTTCGAAAAAACCTCCTCCAGGGGCGCTAAATCCTGCACGACGCTCTCCCGAAGCGCATTCAGCTCCTCGAGATCCTCTTCCGTTATCTTTTCCGGCTTCCGCGCCCAGCGTTGTTTCCACATGTTCCCCCTGATCCCGTTGGCCAGGACATAGGTTTCCAGAAGGTCCGTCATTTCTTCCGGGATTCCGGACAGGCCCGTCCGCAGATAATGAAAGACGCTCTCCGGCGCGAAAGACGTGCGAAGGATTGAAAGGATCCCCCGCAACATTTCCGTCAACGGAGAAAACAGGATCGACCGTTTCTGATCCAGAAAGACCGGCACCGAAAAACGCCGGAAAACCTCCTCCGCATAGGTCGCATAGGTCGCAAGATCCCCCGAGACGATCGCAAAATCGCGAAAGCGGTAGCCTTCCGTCCGTACCAGACGGTGGATCTCCGAAACCGCAAAGGTCAGTTCCTCTTTGGGGTTGGAAAGTGCACAAAGGCGGATCTGATGCGTCCCCTGCTGGTCTGATGCCCCTTCATAGACCGCTCTCTTCCGGAAAAGACATTGCTCTAAAAAGGAAAGCTCCGGCGCATGCACGAAGCGCTTCTCTTTCGCACCGGGAAGCCACAGGGGCTTTTTGACCTCTGTGTCGGTATCCTCCGCGATCCGCAGCAACGTATAGACCGTCTTTTCACTGAGGTAGAAAAGGTCGGAAAGAACCGGCTTTTTGAATAGGTCGGTCTCCTCATCCACGGTGACCGTCACATAGACCTCCGAAACCAGCGGAAAGATCCGCTCCAGCAATTGATTCTGGATCGGTGTAAACCCGGTGAAGCCGTCCAGCACGATCACGCTGTCCTTGATCAGCGCGGATTCCTCCGCCTTTTCGATCAAGAGCCCTAAGACCTCTTCTGCGGTAATGTAGACGCCCCTCAGGTATTCTTCAAATCCCCGGTAAACCGTCAGGATATCCTGCAATTTGTACAAAAACGCCGGCGTCCCTTTTTGTGTTTTAATGAGGTCTTCCAAAATCTCCGGCGTCACCTGATACTGCATGAATTCGGAGATCAGAGACTTTAACTCCGTCAGCGTCCCCATGCCCCGGAGATTGCTGCGCAGCATCGTCAGTTCTTCGCTTTTTTCCTGCGCGACCTTCCGAAGGACCAGATTTTTCCCGGTTTCCTCCAGGATGCGAAAATCCGTGAGACCGAGATCGTCAAACACGCGAAATGCCAGCCGGTCAAAGCTAAGAACGTCAATATTCATGATGGAATTGCCCGGAAAGCACGTCACAAGTGCTTTCTGCGTCTCCATCGTAAACTGTTCCGGTACGATGATCAGAAAGTTCCTGTCCGGCTCCTTTTCGGACTGCCTGATCACATGATCATAGGCCCATGTGGATTTTCCGCTGCCTGCGCAGCCGCAAATGAATTGTAAGCGGGACATCCGTCTGCTCCCCTGTTGTCTGCTCTCTTCTGAAAAAACAGCACCGCAACGTAAGCTGCCTTACATTGCGATGCCGTCTGCTGTTTCTTTCGTATCTTTACGGTACTCAGCGCAGGCCGTACTCCAACCGTACCGTGATCGTCGCTGTCTTTTCGCGCGAGCTGGTGTCGTAGTAGCCGTCATACGAATAGTTTGCGGTACCAGTGTTGGCTGCCGTGATCTGGAACACGCCGAGGTTGCTGCTGATCAGCTTTCCAACCTTGGCACCGGACTGCGAAGCAATGATCTTGATCCGCATTCTGGCATTCTCAGTCGCTTTCTCGATGAGCTCCAGCTTCACATCGTCAAGCTTCGTGCAGTAGTATTCCGGAGAATAGGAAGTAAACTCTACGCCGGAATCCAGGAGGCTTGAGATATCACGGGAGATCTTCTCCACCGCATCCAGATTTTCGGAGGTGATCACAACACCCTGCTCCAAGCGATAGCCTTCCAACGTTTTATTGATCAGGTTGCCGTAATCATCATAGTAATAGTCATATTCCTCCGTGATATCCACGGAATTGAACACGATATCTTCTGACGCTATGCCGTTTGACGTCAGATAATCATTGACGAGAGCCGCTTCCTTTTTGATCTTGTCGTAAGCCGCTTTGCTCGTCATGGCCTCGCTCGTAAAATAGCCTCTCCATACCACGAGATCCGACTCAAAATCGACGCTGGCCGAACCGGTCGCACTGATGGAATGCCCTGCCTGCCTCTTGTAAGAAAGGAATCCGCATACGAGGATCGCGCAGCAGGCTACCATCGAAACCCCGATGATCAGCGGCGTCAGAAACGCCAGTTTTTTTTCATTGTTCTGTTCCATGAATACTCTCCTTCCCATAAAACACTAACATTATTATAAGCCAGCGTCACGGAACTTGCAATCATTTCTCGTCCGACAGTTTCCGTAAAATCCGCATCATCCGTTCCGTCTTTTTGTGATAAAGAATCTCGCGCTCCCACGGAAGTCCGAGGACATACTCTGCGTCTTTTTCATCGACGCCGGCCTTCTGAAAACGCGCTTTCAACGTCTCCTGCGTTTCGTCTCCAAATTGGCAGGGAACGTACTCATCCGGATCCCGATCGATCTGCTCGGTCTTTACCACACGCCGAAACGTCGCTTTCCCGTAGGCATTATACTCCCGCACAAACTCGGCTTTCTCGATCGTTTCCGTGCCCACGGGCTTCTCCCGCAGGATTGTCCCGTTTTCGAGCAGCCGCTCCCAGACCGTCTTTTGCACGAGGTCATGTGGCGTCGGATAAGAAAGCTCCGCTTCGATCTCCTTCACGGTCTTCCCCAGATCCGCAAGATGCCGCACAGCGTCTAGGCTTGCGGCATCCATGGTAAAGTTTTGCAGTGCTTTTTGAAAATATGTATTTTCTTGCATGGCTTTGCAGGCGGGTGTCAAAAGTCACATGTCACGAAGTGACATTGTGACCTTTGCGTGAAGAGGCGCTCTGACGTGCTAGCACGTCATGACGTCTTTCCACGCAAAGTGCACATGCGCATTCTGCGCATGGCACTTTTGGCACCCTGCGAATCTCTACATCACAATCAGTTCGTACTCACGCGTCCCGTGTCCGATCTTCTCGGCGTGCTCTAAGGTTTCCTTCCAACGAATGTTGGGGTTGCTGTCTTTGAAGTGGTCATGGTGGTGCTCCCACCCCTCTTGGTTCAGGTTGTCGGACAGCTGGCTGTTCGGCAGCGGCGCCGTCTTCATGCAGGCATCCACGCAGGCCTGATCCAAAGCCACGGGATCAAACGATGCAAACATGCCGACATCCGGCAGGATCGGTGCATCATTCTCGCCATGGCAGTCGCAGTTCGGCGAGATATCCTGTACCAGTGTGATATGGAAGTTCGGTCTCCCCGCACAGACTGCTGCCGAATACTCCGCCATCTTGCAGCAGAGCAGCTCGTTCGCATTCCAGTTTTTGTTGGAGATCGCATCAAAGGCGCAGGCTCCGATACAGCGTCCGCAGCCCTTGCATAGCTTCTCGTCGATGTGGGCTTTGCCATTCTCCTTGTAATAGATCGCATCGGATCCGCACTCTTTTGCGCAGCGCTTACAGCTGCGGCAGAGTTTTTCGGAAACCACCGGCGTCCCGGAGTTGTGCTGGTGCATCTTACCGGCGCGGCTTCCGCAGCCCATGCCGATGTTCTTGATCGCACCGCCGAACCCGGTCATCTCATGCCCCTTAAAGTGATTCAGGCTGATAAACACATCTGCATCCATGATCGCGCGGCCGATGTAGGCCTCCTCGCAATACTCCCCGTTCGGTACCGGAACTGCAATGTCATCCGTCCCTCTGAGGCCGTCTGCAATGATGATCTGGCAACCCGTTGTTACCGTATTAAATCCGTTGATGTTCGCGCAGTCCAGATGCTCCAACGCATGCTTTCTCGATCCCGGATAGAGCGTATTACAGTCGGTGAGGAACGGCTTCCCGTTCTGCTCCTTCACGACATCCGCCACAGCCCTCGCATAGTTCGGGCGAAGGTACGCCAGATTTCCGAGTTCTCCGAAATGCATCTTGATCGCCACAAATTTCCCGTCCATGTCGATCTTGCCGATCCCGGCTTTTCTGATCAGCTTCTGCAGTTTGACTGTCAAACTGACATCCAGCTGTGTCCGGAAATCAGTGAAATAAACCTTTGCCTTCTCCATCGTCCGACCCTCCATGTCGTGGTGAAAACAGTATAGAAAGGGCTGCCGCACACACGTGTGACAGCCCTCTTTGTGCCTTTACAGGATTATCCGAAATAACGCTTCAGCAATCCCTGGAATGCCTTGCCGTGTCTTGCTTCGTCTCTTGCCATCTCATGCACCGTGTCATGGATCGCATCCAGATCCAGCGCTTTCGCCCGTTTTGCGAGATCAGTCTTGCCTGCAGTAGCACCATTCTCCGCTTCCACACGCATTTCCAGATTCTTCTTCGTAGAATCCGTCACCACTTCACCAAGGAGCTCCGCAAATCTCGCTGCATGGTCTGCTTCCTCAAAAGCGGCGCGTCTCCAATATTCTCCGATCTCCGGATATCCCTCGCGATAAGCCACACGGCTCATGGCAAGATACATACCAACCTCTGAGCATTCGCCGTTAAAATTCGAACGCAGATCATCGATGATATCCTGCGGCGCACCCTGCGCGACACCGACCACATGCTCCGCTGCCCAGGTGAGATCCCCTTCCTGTTTCGTGAACTTCTCCTTCGGCGCTTTACACTGCGGGCACTGCTCCGGGGGTTCCTCGCCTTCATGTACATAGCCGCATACCGAACATACCCATTTTGCCATTGTAAAATCCTCCCTTTCTCTCTGTTGTTTGCCACGGTCTCGTTCCGTGTTTGTCTCACCATTATAACAAATAACACCAAGGAAAGAAACAAAAATCTTTTGTCCGTGTAAGCCCCGAAACCTCAGCCTTTACGGGCTCTCCTCAAAGGCTTCTCCGGCCTCCTCGGTCACAATCCGCTCATAAGCCGTTTGTGCCGTTTCCTCAACCTGTTCCCCGTAGCCCGCCAATGCCGCAAACGGCGCGAACTGCGCGGCGCGGTCAAGCAGCGCCATCTGTTTATGTTTTTTTGACACCGGATGCGGGAGATCTAGCATATCGTCATACCGGTGCGGATCCTTTTTTTCCTTCGCAACGCTCATTCCGCTTTATGTCCTCCTACCTGCCGGTTCCGTTCTCTTGTCGTAGCGCCTTCCTCCAGATTCATGCCTTTCAGCACCGCGTTCTTTCCGTATTTTTTCTTGATGGAGAGGACCGCCTCCTGCATCCGGCGTTCCTTTGCAAGTGCTTCCTCCGTGGCCTTTTCCTCCTGCTCTTTTGCGGCATAATCCGTGAAAAGATCGAGCTGCTCATAGACCGGTTCTTTTTTGATCTGCCCTTCGACCTGTACATGGTTTGCCACCACATACATCCGCCGCACCAAAAGACCCGGGTCCACAATCCGTTCATAGAGCCGCGTGACTGCTTCGAGAAGGAGTTTTGTCGAGCTGGTCTGCCGCCCCAGGTTCTCCGACCCATGTGCGTTTTTCGGTACCTGTCTGCCGTAACGGTCGATGACGACTTCACCGCGGTAACGCTTCCGACGCTCCGGATCGTTGATGTTTTCCACATCATACCCCACGGTCAGTACAATCTGATCGGTCACAAGACGTTTGTCTACGAGGTCCAAGGTCAGGAGATCCGTCATCTCCCGGACGATAAGTTTCCCTTTTTCAAAATCATAAGGCTCGGTCAATACCTGCCCAAGGCTGATACTCCGATCCCCCGGCTGATAAGACTTGATCTCCTTCATCGTGCAGGGCTCATATCCCCAGGCATGATCGATGAGAAGCTCCGCATTCACACCGAACAGTTTGTACAAAAGCTCCTCATTGTAAAACTCCCCCGGCGCCCCGATGGAGCAGCGCGCCACATCGCCCATGGTCTCCATCCCGTGCTCTTTTAACTTTTTCGCAATCCCTCTGCCCACACGCCAAAAATCCGTGATCGGCTCATGCGTCCACAGATGCTCGCGGTAGGTGCGTTCGTTCAGCTCCGCGATCCGCACGTCGGTCTCATCCGGTTCGATGTGCTTTGCATAGATATCCATGGCGATCTTGGCCAGATACAGATTCGTGCCGATGCCCCCGGTCGCCGAGATCCCCGTGGCCTCATAGACCTCCCGGATCATCCGCCGCACCAGCTCGCGCGCTGTCAGTTGATAGGTTTTGAGATACTCCGTGAGATCCAGAAAGACCTCATCTACGGAATAGACATGCATATCCTCCGGCGCCACGTAACGCAGATAGATATCATAGATATTCGTGCTGTATTGCATGTAAAGCGACATTCTGGGAGGCGCAGCAATATAAGAAAGCGCCAGCGAAGGATCCTCTGCCAGTTTGGTCGCATCGTCAGACTCGCCGGTAAAGACATGACCCGGCGCGGCAAGGAGACGCTGCCGGTTGATCTCTTTGACTGCTGCCACGACTTCAAACAGCCTCGCCCGCCCGGAAATGCCGTACGCCTTCAAAGACGGCGAAACAGCCAGACAGATCGTTTTCTCCGTCCGGCTCTTATCCGCCACAACGAGGTTTGTCGTGAGCGGATCTCTGTCGCTTTCATGGCATTCCACCGAAGCATAAAAGGACTTCAGGTCGATCGCCGCATAGATCCGTTCTTTGATGGCCTGTCACCTCAGCAGTTCAAATTCATAGCCGTTTGCGCGCACCTGATCGATGAACTCCCCGAGCATGGTCGCGCTCGTTTCCGATGTCGCATGGAAACAGTAGATCGCACCCGGATGCAGATGATCCACCGCATCCTTTACGGACGCCGCAACATCCGGCTGATCAGATCTGTCCCAATCAATATAGGTATAACTCCAGAACACGCTTTTGTAATTGCAGTTGTTGACGATCGCAAGGGACTGCTCGTCGAACTCCCCGCTCGGGAAACGGAACAGATGCATCTCGTAGCCAAAGTCATTCAGCGCCATTTCATGCATGTCCATGATCTCCGCTTCCTGCTGTTCTACACTCAGGCTCGGCATGCCGTCCATCTTGTGATGCATGCTGTGATTCCCGAGATCGTGACCCTCGTTGATGACCCGTTCGATCGTCTCCGGATTTTCCCACAAGACATTTCCGGTGGAAAAGAACACCGCTTTCACATCCTTTTCCTGTAAGGTGTCGAGTGAGAGGTTTACCCATTTGTTGGACCACCCCATGTTCAGCGTCAGATAGATGATGTTCGGGTCGCCTTCTTCCCAAGGTCCGATAAAATACACCGGATAGTCCTTGTATCGTTCCTGATAGATCAGGCAAAACTCCGGGCGGCCTAAGGCATCGGTCTCTTTTCCCATCCCCCAGCCTTCCGGCGTCGTATCCAGCCCCGCCAGCTCCATTTTTTCATTTTCGATATGCATGGAAGCGTTTGCGGGTTCTTCTTGACTCTCCGTTTCCTGCTCCGTCATCTCTGTGACAGTCTCTGCCGTTTCCGTCACTTCCGTTACACTTTCCGTGACGCCCTCGGTCACTGCAGCCTCCTGTCCGCCGGCGTCTTTTGATGCACAGCTGGTGAGGAGCGATACCGTGACGCAAAAGATGACGGCCATTCTCAGGCGTTGTTTGTTTTTCATCTTTCTAAACTCCTTACGCCACTTCATTCATCTTTGCGAGTTTCGCCGCCTGGTCCGCTGCAATGCAGGCATCGATGATCTCCTGGATGTCTCCGTCCATGATCTTGTCCAACTTGTAAAGCGTGAGCCCGATCCGATGATCTGTCACGCGCCCCTGCGGGAAATTATAAGTGCGGATCTTTTCCGAACGGTCTCCCGTCCCGATCTGGCTGCGGCGCTCTGCGGAAGCCGCATCCTGCTGCTTCTGCAGTTCCAGGTCATACAGTTTTGCGCGGAGCAGCGCAAATGCCTTGTCCTTGTTCTGGAGCTGTGATTTCTCCGTCTGGCTGTAGATCACGATCCCGGTCGGATAATGCGTGAGCCGTACAGCCGAGTCCGTCGTATTGACGCACTGCCCGCCGTTTCCGGATGCGCGCATGACGTCGATCCGGATGTCCTTCTCCTGAATCTCCACTTCCACCTCTTCTGCTTCCGGCATCACGGCCACAGAGATCGTGCTCGTATGGATGCGCCCCTGCGACTCGGTCTCCGGGACACGCTGCACACGGTGCACACCGGATTCGTATTTCAACTTGGAATAAGCGCCCGCACCGCTGACCATGAAGTTCACGGATTTCATGCCGCCGATCCCGATCTCGTCGACTTCGAGCAGCTCGACTTTCCAGCGCTGGCTCTCCGCATAGTGCACATACATCCGGTAGATCTCCGCCGCAAAAAGGGCCGCCTCATCCCCGCCGGCGCCTGCACGGATCTCCACGATGACGTTCTTCTCATCATTCGGATCCTTCGGCAGCAGGAGGATCTTTAACCTGTCTTCGAGTTCGCCCGTCTTTGCCTTTGCTTCCGCGAGTTCTTCTCTTGCCATCTCCTTCATTTCCTCGTCGCTTTCCTCTTCGATCATGGCAAGCGAATCCTGGATATCCTGCTGGTTCTTGCGATATTCGCGGTATGCCTCCACAAGGGGCGTCAGATTGCTCTGCTCCTTCATCAATTTTTTGAAACGCACCGGATCATTTGCCACATCCGGTTCGGAAAGTTCATTCATCAGTTCCTCAAAACGAGCAACCAGATCTTCCAATTTGTCAAACATCCTATGCCTCTCCTTCCTTTATCGGCGCACAGGCCCTTACCACACGATCCAGTCCCGCCAGGTCCTGTTTGATCGTAATATCCGTAAATCCTTCCTTTTCGAGGATCTCTCTGACCTCCGCGCCCTGCTCACATCCGATCTCCATCAAAAGCTTGCCGCCTTCCTTTAAATGGGACGGCGCCGCTGCCGCAATCCGCCGGTAAAAATAGAGTCCGTCCTCGTGCCCGTCCAATGCCTCCACGGGCTCAAAGTCCGCAACCTCCGTCTGTAACGTCGGGATCTCAGCCGTCTTGATATAGGGCGGGTTGGAGATGATCATGTCAAACGGCTCATTCAGATTGTCGAAAAGATCACTGCGAACAAACAGCATCTCTGTCTCGTTTGCCTTTGCATTTTCCTTTGCCACAAGCAGCGCCTGCTTACTGGCATCGCTCGCCGTCATGCGGATCTCCGGCCGGTTTTTCTTAATGGAAACGGCAATGCACCCGGAACCGGTACACAGATCCAGAACGGAAAACTCCTCCCGGTCCTGTTCTCCCACTTCGCGCGGGATCTCCGTCAGTGCCATTTCCACCAGGGTTTCCGTGTCCTGCCGCGGGATCAGAACATTGGAATTGACCGTAAAAGTCAGTCCCATAAATTCCTGCGTCCCGAGGATGTACTGCAGCGGTACCCGCGATGCACGCTTTTTCACGGCATTTTCAAAATGCAATTGATCTTCCTCGGACAAGTCCTCGTTCTCTTTTAAATAAAACTCACTCCGCGTGATATGACAGACGCTCTCGAGCAGATACCATACATCCAAAGACGCTTCTTCTATGCCTGCCAGTTTCAGTACTTCAGCGCCCGCGGTCAACGCGCCACGATATGTCATGCGCTCTCCTCCTCTACGCTGCTTTCGGGCACAGTCCTATCACATGCGGCACAGCTTTCTCCTGCTTCCTCCGTTTCGCCGCGCACCTCTTTTACATAAGGTCTCCAATCAAACACAGCCTCTACGGATGCGATCCCGACTTCGATCATAGAGTCATCGGGCTCCTTCGTCGTCAGATGCTGCATTGCAAGCCCGGGCTTGCTGAGGAAGTTCACCACAGGATTGTCACTTCTGCCCGCAAACCGGATCAGTTCATACGCGATCCCCGCCACGACCGGGATCAGGACAAGCCGCAGCACGATCCGAAGCACTCTTGAATCCACCTGAATAAACGCAAAAAGCACGATACTGACCAATACCACAAACAGCAGAAAACTTGTCCCGCAGCGTTTGTGGAGGCGCGTACTCTTTCGCACATTTTCCACATTCAGATCCAGCCCGTGCTCGATACAGTTGATGCATTTGTGCTCGGCACCATGATACATAAACACCCGCTGGATATCCTTCATCTTTGAAATGGCAAGGATGTATCCGAAAAAGATCAAAAGTCGGATCACGCCTTCGATGAGCGCCAGCACGATCCCTGACGAGATCCATCTGGAAAAGAACGTGGACAGATAATACGGCAGCACCATAAAGATCAGGATCGCGATCACGAGGCTGACAAATAAGGTCGTCCCCATCATCGCATGCTCTTTTTTCTTTGCCTTCTCCGGATCCTCTTCTTTCTTCTTTTTCTCTTCCTCGTCCTCCTCAAAGAACGTGGAGGAATACATGAGGCTTCCGATCCCGAGATACAACGAATCGATAAAATTCACAACACCGCGGACGATCGGGATTTTCTGCACCGCTTCCACTGCCGCCTGCGTTTTCACTTTTTTCTTGTCAACGACGATTTCTCCGTCGCTTTTCCGGACAGCCACGGCATAGAAGTCTTTGTTCTTCATCATCACGCCTTCCATGACTGCCTGCCCGCCGATACCGGAATACTTCATTTTCTCACCTATAAAAACCGCAAAAGGGCTGAGACAGAACTCTGTCCCAACCCTCAACGTTTTTCTACTGCTATGCTATTTCATGCCGTATTTCTTATTGAACTGCTCAATACGTCCGCGTGCCTGGTTTGCTTTCTGCTGACCAGTGTAAAACGGATGGCATTTGGAACAGATCTCGACGTGGATCTCCTGCTTCGTGGAACCGGTCGTAAACGTATTGCCACAGTTGCAGGTTACCGTCGCCTGATAATAATCCGGATGGATCCCTTCTCTCATTTCTTTCTCACCTCATTCATGCTTTCATTCTGCGGCGCATGTAACAGCATACGCCTATTTTCAACAGCCTAGGTAGTGTAACACATTCGCTCTTCTTTTGCAAGCCTTTTCTTTGAGGCGGATTACATGACTCTTTTCTTTTTGACCAGCTGCACAAACTCCTTGTTTGAGCGCGTATTTACAAAGAGATTCAAAATGCTCTCCACGGCTTCCTCCGTGCGCATACCGTTCATCGCCCTGCGCATGATCGTGACCGCCTCCTGCTCCTCATTGTCAAGCAGCAGATCCTCTCTTCTGGTCCCGGACTTCACGATATCGATGGCAGGGAAGATCCGGCGCTCCGAAAGTTTCCGATCCAGGATCAGTTCCATGTTGCCGGTGCCCTTGAACTCTTCATATACCACGTCGTCCATCTTGCTGCCGGTCTCGATCAGCGCCGTCGCCAGGATCGTCAGACTCCCACCCTCGCGCATGTTACGCGCTGCACCAAAGAAGCGCTTTGGCATATGAAGCGCCGCGGGATCCAGACCACCGGAAAGCGTCCGTCCGCTGGGCTGCACCGTCAGGTTGTAGGCTCTTGCCAGACGCGTGATGGAATCCAGCAGGATCATAACGTCGCGTTTATGCTCCACAAGACGCTTCGCGCGCTCGATCACCATTTCCGAAACACGCTTATGATGATCCGCAGTCTCATCAAAAGTGGAATAGATGACTTCCACATTTTTCGCTTCCAATGCCTCTCTGATATCCGTCACCTCTTCCGGGCGCTCATCGATCAGAAGGATCAAGATATGCATATCCGGATTGTGGCGGATCACGGCTCTTGCGACCTCCTTCAAGAGGGTCGTTTTCCCGGCCTTCGGCGGAGAGACGATCATGCCTCTCTGGCCTTTACCAATCGGAGAAACCAGATCCACGATCCTTGTCGCGACACCACATCCCGGCAGCTCGAGGCGCAGCCGCTCATCCGGGAAGATTGGCGTCAGGTCCTCGAAATTCTTTCTCTGCATCGCCTGCTCCGGCCGCATACCATTGACGGAGTTGATGAAAAGCAATGCGGAAAATTTTTCATTCTGGGAACGCACGCGGGTATTACCGCGCACGATATCGCCGGTTTTTAAATTGAAGCGCCTGATCTGTGACGGCGAAACATAGACATCATTCTCACCCGGCAGATAGTTTGCGCTGCGGATAAAGCCGAATCCGTCCTGCATGACTTCCAGGATCCCGTGCGCTTCCACGCCGCTGTCCAACTCTGCCAGCTGCTCCGTCGGCTCCTCTGCGTTTTCCGCCCGCTGCGGTTCGGATTTCGCAGCCGGCTCCGGACGCGCCGTATTCTCGCGCTGTGCATTCTCCCGAGGTGCAGGTGCAGTCTTCGGGATGGATGCGGGTGCTGTAGACTTCCCTTCCGCTTCGAGCCTTGCATCTTCTGCAAGCATCGCTTTCACGAGTTCCTCCTTCTTTAATTTCGTAAAGCCGGTCAGTCCTCTCTTTTTTGCAAGATCGCGCAAAACGGTTGCAGACAGGCTTTCATACTGTTCTCTTGTCATAAATACCTCTTTCCTTTTCGTTTTCGTATTGGGTTCGTTTCCATATGGTAGGGAGTCAAATAAAAGATCTAAGAATATACTTCAGATAAAAACGATTTGTTTTAACGTCACTTATTATATAACAACCTTTTCGGATTTGGAAGTCCTTTTTTATCATGTTGAAAAAAAAATGAATCGTGCTATCATGGGATAAGGTGTGTGTCTTCTGACGCACGGTCACAATACTTTTCACAAAAACAGGAGAACCTTATGTCTGAAAATGATTACGCACAGAGAGCCCTTGAGCTTCATAAAGAATGGAACGGAAAACTGGACACGATCCCGAAATGTCCGGTAAAGACAAGAGAGGACTTGGCGCTCGCTTATACGCCGGGTGTCGCAGAGCCCTGTAAGGTCATAGCGGAACATCCGGAAGATGCTTATGTGTATACGCAGAAAGCCAACACGATCGCCGTTGTCTCTGACGGCAGTGCCGTACTCGGACTCGGCAACATCGGACCGCTTGCCGCCATGCCTGTCATGGAAGGCAAATGCGTCCTTTTCAAAGAATTCGGCGGTGTGAACGCCGTACCGATCTGTCTCGATACGCAGGATACGGATGAGATCGTCAAAGCAGTCCAGCAGCTCGCACCCTCTTTCGGGGGCATCAACCTGGAAGACATTTCCGCACCCAGATGCTTTGAAATTGAAAAACGTCTGAAGGAGACTTTGAACATTCCGGTTTTTCATGACGACCAGCATGGTACGGCGATCGTTGTACTTTCCGGCCTCATCAATGCGCTTCGGATCACAGGGAAGAAAAAGGAGGACTGCCGCATCGTCATGAGCGGTGCAGGCGCGGCCGGGATCGCGATCACAAAGCTCCTGCTCTCCTACGGTTTCTGTGACATCATCCTGTGCGACCGCACCGGCATCATTGAAAAGAATCGCGCCGGACTCAACGCGGTGAAACAGGAAATGGCGGAAGTCACGAACCGTGCCGGACTCTCCGGATCTCTTGCGGATGCCCTTCGCGGCACTGATATCTTCATCGGTGTCTCTGCCCCCGGAATGGTCACGCAGGAAATGGTCGCTTCCATGAACACGGATCCGATCATTTTCGCTATGGCAAATCCGGTACCTGAGATTATGCCGGATCTCGCAAAGGCCGCAGGCGCACGGATCGTCGGGACCGGAAGATCCGACTTCCCGAACCAGATCAATAACGTCATCGCATTCCCGGGCATCTTTAAAGGCGCATTGGAAGGACGTGCAAAACAGATCACGGAAGAAATGAAGCTGGCAGCAGCGGAAGCACTCGCCGGTCTCGTTTCCGACAGCGAGCTGAGTGAAGACTTCATCATGCCGGAAGCATTTGATCCGCGCGCGGCGGAAGTTGTTGCAGAATCGGTAAAACGCCTGATCAAATAAGGAGTCCAAGAAGGATGGCCGAACCGAACACCACCTATAAACTGACGATCCTTTTTCTCCTTGACCGTTTGGAAAACCCGTTTTCCAACACACAGCTGACGAACTTCTTTCTGGACACGGGTTACAGCGGTTACTTCAGCGAGGAAAAAGAGCACACCGGTTATTTTACGATCCAATCCGTCATCAACGACCTGCTGGAGTCCGGACTCATTCTCGTCACGGAAAAAACTGTGAGCGACACGCTCTATCGGATCACCCAGACCGGGCGCGAAACGCTCCGTGCGATGGAAGACAAACTTACGGATGGTCTGAAAAAAGATGCGACCGACTATCTCATCGCACACGGCAATACGATCACACAGGAAAACTCGCTCCTCGCCAACTACTATCGCACTACGGCACAGAATTATGCGGTGCGGCTGCAATACCGCAAAAAGAACGAGCCGCTGATCGACCTGACGATCACCGTCCCAAATAAAGACGCCGCCGAGGCAGCATGCAAACACTGGCACGAAACCAACGGCGACGTATATTCGTATCTCTTAGAGCTCCTCGTTCCCTGAGGAGCTTTTTTAATCCTCTTCTGCTTTTTTCAGGCTGCTGATCAACGGCGGAATGAACTGTTTTTTTCTGGAGACAACACCGCTCAGCATGACGGATCCCCCTTCAGCGTGCGCACCGTCTCCTTGAAACGCCGCATTCAAGATCGCCTCAGCATCCTCTCCTGCATACAGGACTTCCGAGGATTCCGCAAGGATATCGGTCAACAGCACGCATACCATAGAAAGATGCTTCTCTTCCAAAACCTCCTGCAAAAAGGTGATGAGCCTCTCTCGAAGCGGTTCTAAGATCGACATGTTGATCGCTGAGATCTGTGCCACGCCAAAGGCTGTCTCCTCCACCTGAAAGGTCTTGAAGTCCTGGTAAAAGATCTCGTCGATCGTCTTGCTCTTGAAATCTGAGCCCGCTTGAAACATCTTGGTGGCATAGGCTTCGATCTGCACGTTCGCAATTTCTGCCAGTGCCTTTGCGGCCTCTTCATCCGCCTGCGTACAGGTCGGCGAACGGAACATCAACGTATCGGACAGGATCGCGGAAAGCAGAAGTCCTGCAATCGCCGGTTCCGGCTTCACACCGTTTTCCTGATACATCTTCGCCACGATTGTTGCCGTGGATCCAAGCGGCTGATTCCGGAAAAACACCGGCTGGATCGTCTCAAGACTCCCGATCCTGTGATGATCGATGATCTCCAGGATCTCCGCATCTTCGATCCCATTGACCGCCTGCGTCTTTTCGTTATGATCGACAAGGATCAGCTGCTTCTTGCCGGCACCGATCAGGTTTCGTCTGGAGATCATCCCGACATAGCGATCGTTTTCATCCAGCACCGGGAAGTCACGGTGGCGTACCTTTGCCATAGTATTCCACACATCGTCCAGATAATCGTCGAGGTCAAATGTGATCAAATGATCCTGCTTCATAAAAAAGCGGATCGGGATACTCTGGTTGATGAGGCGGGCAACGGTAAAGGTGTCATACTCCGTCCTGATGAGCACCACATCCCGCTCTTCTGCGCGCCTGACAACGTCAACCGGCACATCCGTGCCATTACAGACGATCATGCAGCTGCAGTTTTCGGCAAGCGCAGCGTGCAGCGCTTCCTTACGGTTCCCGAGGATCACAAGGTCGTTGTCCTCAATGGATTCCCTGAAAACCTCCGGACTCCCGGTCGGGATCACAACCTTGCCCTGCACGAAGTAGCCGTGGTTATTCCCGGTGACAATCTCTCCGTCGACGGTCTCGACGATATTCTTGTACTGTGTGCGCGCAATGGAAAGTAAATGGCTGTCCAGCTCCTCCAGAAAGCACATGGCGATATCCACGGTAACAATGATGCCCTCGAGCTGTCCCTGTTCATTCGTGATCGGAAGCGTCGCCACCTGCAGGTCTTTCATCAACTCCCATGCGTATCTCATGGACAGTCGCGACTTGACACCGGGGGTCTTGCGGATCTCCACATCTCTGACCTGAGATCCCACATCCGAAAGGAGATCCGGCTCGTCCACCCCAAAATGCTCAAGGACGAATTTTGTCTCCTCGTTTAGCTCGCCGGCACGTTTGGGCACATAGATCGGATCCTCTTCTTTCCGGAGTTTGTTTTTTAGCTCTGCATAAGCGATCGCCGCGCATATGGAATCCGTATCCGGATTACAATGCCCGACGATCGAAACAATTCTTTGATCCATCTGAATTTTATCCAATAATTTAATCCTGTTTTAAAAACGAAATACACCCAGGGAATAGAGTACGAATGCGACCAGCAGCACGAAATTCACAATACCGAACCACAATGCGATCTTTAAGTTCATCCGAAGAGATTTCATCTCTTTCTTCAGGTCGTCAAAATGCTCGGTCTTCTGGCTCTGCTCATCGATAAGGTCTCGCGTATTGCGGAAAACCTGAACGCCCTCGGTGTGGATCTTTTCTAAGATCTCGGACTTCATCTCGCCAACTTCTCCCTGCATCTCGGAGATCGGCTGCTTCAGCTCCGAAGTGATCGCTGCCGCATCAAACTCCGGCATCTTGAACTCGGACAAGGTACGCTTGATCTCTTCCGTATCCTCAGCGGTTTTCTCCAGCTGTCCTGCCAGCTTCTCATCCATGCGGTGATCCAGATCGTCAAACTTCTGATCTAACTTTTCGTCGACATGATCCATGATCGTGTTGACATTTCTCGTGATGCCGGCGTTCAGATCGTCTGCCTCTTTCTGCTTTTCCGCAACGAAAGACTTCAGCTCGTATGCCTTATTCTCCTGCTCGTCAACCACCCTCTGCAGCTCTCTGGCTTTCGTCTCCTTCGTCACCATGAGCTCCTGAAGCTGTTTTGCTTTTTCACGAAATTCGTCAATCTGTCTTAACAGGTAGTCGTCTCGTTCCATAATCTCCTCTTTCTGCGGCAAAGCCTCTGCCGCCTGATTCTGGGATTCGCCGGCTTGCGCAAAGCGATCCGTCCCGATCACGTTTTGATCTCTCCATGGCGTCGAATACATCCTGGCTGTCCCCTTTCTTTTAAACCTGTCTCTTTTATTATAAAGAAACCGTAATTTTTTGTAAATAGGAAGGCTACCACATCAAGCAGTTTTTGACAAACAGATAGATGAAATAGAGTACAAGAAAATGTCCCGGGTAAAAGGCATAGAAAAACCACTTCTTCTGCTTGCCACGCTCTCCGTTATAAAGGAACACGAGCGGCAGTGCGAAAAGGGCGTACACCTCCACCTCGTTCATCCAGATTAAGATCAATAGGCCGGCCGTAAATCCGATCAACCGATAATTACGCAGCACATACATCACAAGGATAGCCGCGACACCCCATGCTTCATAATCCGTATGCATGAAATGGGCAAGCGCGATCATGGCGGCTCCGGAAGCCCCCATCAAAAGGATCTTGAGTGTCATCTGCCACTCCGTTTCCCAAATCTTTTGCATCGCCATCATGCCAAGCAGGCCGAACAAAAGCGTCCAAAAGACGTTCTGGTCTTCCCAGCAAAACGCTTCCCAAGAAAGCGCGAGATCAAACGGGATCTCGGAGATCAACGCAAACAAAAATAAGTTTCTGGCGTATTTCCATTTGTTTCTGGTATGGAAGAAACCTTCTGTCATCAGATAACAATAGATCGGGAAAGCCAGTCGTCCGATATAACGGAGCACCCAATAAACCTGGTATACCTCTTGCGCCTCAGGTGCCCCCGTTTGGAAAAGATATTCGACATAGGGAAACAGAACCGACGCGCCGATATGGTCGATCGCCATCGACAAGACCGCTGCTATTTTTAAAATACTCTCGGGCAACACCCGGAATCGTTCCATCATCATCTCTATACTTCCTGCACAGGTCTGCGCATAAAAAAGGAGCGGTGCTGACCGCACCGCCCCTTATCTTATCATGGCAAGACTTTATTTGTAAAGTTCTACCAACCGCTCGAGATGCGTGAAACGTGCCTTTGCAGCCTCTTCGGACTCCTTGAACAACCGCTCCGCTCTCTCCGGGAACGGTTTGATGAGACGCGTGTAACGAGCCTCGTTGTTCAGGAAATCCTGATATGTGCCGTCGCCCGGTTTGCTGGTCAGCGTAAACGGATTCTTGCCTTCCGCCTTCAGCGCCGGGTTGAAGCTGAACAAATTCCAGTAGCCTGCAGCAACTGCTTTCTTCATCTCGTCCTGGCAGTGGTTCATGCCGCCCTTTGCGATGCCGTGGAGCTCGCAGGGAGCATAACCGATGATAAGCGACGGTCCCGGATAAGCTTCCGCTTCCGCAAGCACCTTCACTGCCTGAGCCGGATTTGCGCCGAGCGCGATCTGTGCCACATATACATAACCGTAGCTCATCGCGATCTCAGCCAGAGACTTCTTGCCGATCTCTTTGCCGGCTGCCGCGAACTGGCAAACCTCACCGATGTTACTTGCCTTACTTGCCTGGCCGCCGGTGTTGGAGTACATCTCGGTATCGAATACCATGACGTTGACATCCTCGCCTGCCGCAAGCACATGATCCAAACCGCCGAAGCCGATGTCATATGCCCAGCCGTCACCGCCGAAGATCCAGATGGACTTCTTCGGAAGGTAATCCTTCTTCGCCAGAACAGCTTTGCTCTTCTCACAGCCTGCTGCTGCAGCCTTTTCAAGCTCCGCAACAAGTGCTGTCGCCGCATCGCCGTTCTCTCTGGTCTTGTCCTTCGTCTCGATGAACTTGTCGAAGGCTGCCTTGAACTCTGCCGATGCCTTATCGGAAGCTGCGATCTCCTTCAGGATCTCGATCAGCTGGTCACGAAGCACCTTCTGTCCGAGATACATACCGAAGCCGTGCTCCGCGTTGTCCTCGAACAGGGAGTTTGACCATGCCGGTCCCTTCAGGCTGTCCTTATTCACCGTGAACGGCGAGGTTGCTGCCGGGCCGCCCCAGATCGAGGAGCATCCGGTTGCGTTGCTGATATACATATGCTCACCGAAGAGCTGTGTGATCAGGCGTGCATAAGAGGTCTCCGCACAGCCTGCGCAGCTGCCCGAGAACTCAAGCAGCGGCTGGTTGAACTGGGAGCCCTTCACCGTTGTATCTGCAAAAGAGGTATCTTTCTTGCCAACGTTTGCAACCAGATAATCGAATACCGGCTGCTGATCCAGCTGGCTCTCCTGCGGCTTCATCTCGATCGCGCCAACCGGGCAGACCGTGATACATTCTCCGCAGCCCATGCAGTCAAGCGGCGTTACACTCATCGTGAACTTGTAATCGCCCGGCTTCGGCTTCATGTCCGCAAGCTTGATGTTGGAAGGAGCTGCCTTCTGCTCATCCTCGGAAAGCAGGAACGGACGGATCGTCGCATGGGAACATACGAACGCACAGGTGTTACACTGGATACATTTCTCTGCATTCCACTCCGGAACGGTGACTGCCGTACCGCGCTTCTCATAAGCAGATGCGCCGGTCTCGAACTGTCCATCCGCATTGTCCTTGAATGCGGAAACCGGAAGGGAATCGCCATCCATCAGGCCCACCGGATCTAAGATGTCGTTGACCATCTTGACCGTTGCGGGACGTCCGGTACGTGCCGGCTTCGGAGCATCCGCTGCCGGATTCTTCCAGCTGTCCGGAACTTCTACTTTATGAACGGCATCCACACCTGCGTCGATTGCCTTGTAGTTCATCTCAACAACAGCGTCACCCTTCTTGCTGTAGGATTTCTTCGCTGCCTGCTTCATGTAATCTACTGCCTCATCGATCGGCATCACGTTCGCAAGCTTGAAGAATGCAGACTGCAGGATCGTGTTGGTACGCTTGCCCATTCCGATCTCGATTGCCTTGTCGATTGCGTTGATCGTATAAAGCTGAATGTTGTTCTCTGCGATGTACTTCTTGGAAGCAGCAGGCATATGCTCGTCGAGCTCTGCATCGGTCCACTGGCAGTTGATCATGAAGATTCCGCCCGGCTTCACATCCTGTACCATCTTGTAGCCCTTGATCACGTAGGAAGGATTGTGGCATGCCACGAAATCCGCCTGGTTGATGTAGTAGGGGCTGCGGATCGGCTTGTCGCCGAAACGAAGGTGGCTGATCGTGATACCACCGGTCTTCTTGGAGTCATACTGGAAGTATGCCTGAATGTACTTGTCGGTATGGTCGCCGATGATCTTCGTGGAGTTCTTGTTTGCACCAACGGTACCGTCGCCGCCGAGACCCCAGAACTTGCACTCTACGGTGCCAGGTGTGGAAGTGATCGGCGCCGGCTTCTTCTCCGGCAGGGAAAGGTTCGTGACATCGTCCACGATACCGATCGTGAAACGCTCTTTCGGCGCATCCTTCTGCAGCTCGGTGTAAATTGCGAATACGGATGATGGCGGGGTGTCCTTGGAACCGAGACCATAACGGCCGCCGGTCAGGATCACGTCGTTCATGCCTGCTTCGCGAAGCGTCGTTGCCACATCGAGATACAGCGGCTCGCCGAGAGATCCCGGCTCTTTCGTACGATCCAGGACCGCGATCTTCTTAGCGGTCTTCGGGATCTTCTTAAGCAGTGCTTCGGAAACCCACGGACGATACAGACGGACTTTGATAAGACCAACCTTCTCGCCTGCTGCGGTCAGGTAATCTACCACTTCTTCTGCCACTTCGCAGATGGAGCCCATTGCGATGATGACACGGTCTGCATCCGGTGCCCCGTAGTAATTGAACAGGTCATACTCGGTGCCGAGTTTCTCATTGACTTTCTTCATGTACTTCTCGACAACTGCCGGAAGTGCATCATAAGTCGAGTTGCAAGCCTCACGATGCTGGAAGAAGATGTCGCCGTTTTCATGGGAACCGCGCATCGTCGGATGCTCCGGATTCAGCGCATGTGCACGGAATGCCTCAACAGCGTCGAAATTGGTCATCTCTTTCAGATCTTCATAATCCCAGATTTCGATCTTCTGGATCTCATGGGAGGTACGGAATCCGTCAAAGAAGTTGATGAACGGAACCTTGCCCTCAAGCGCTGCAAGATGCGCTACCGGAGAAAGATCCATAACTTCCTGCGGGCTGTTCTCGCAGAGCATTGCAAAACCGGTCTGGCGGCATGCATATACGTCACTGTGATCACCAAAGATGTTCAGAGACTGGGTCGCTACGGTACGAGCCGATACATGGAACACGCTCGGCAGCTGCTCTGCTGCGATCTTGTACATGTTCGGGATCATAAGAAGAAGTCCCTGAGATGCGGTAAACGTCGTCGTCAGAGCACCTGCTGCAAGGCTGCCGTGTACGGTACCTGCTGCACCGGCCTCAGACTGCATCTCTACAACCTTTACCGTGTTTCCGAAAATGTTTTTGCGTCCGTTTGCAGACTCGATGTCTACCCAGTCTGCCATCGGGCTGGACGGTGTGATCGGGTAGATACCCGCTACTTCGGTAAACGCATAAGCTACATGCGCTGCCGCGGTGTTGCCGTCCATAGAAAGTTTGTTTCTAGGCATATCTCTTCCTCCTAATTTTTATTTGCAGTCCCCCCGGAACATACCCCCGTTCAGACTAACGATATCGCTAGATATTATACCATTTTTTTCGGGGTCTGTAAATGTCCCATTTCCCCCCTGAACTCTTTTTTCAGCGGGAATTTTATCCAATCTTCCCTTTGACCTCTTCCAGCTCATCCAGTTCCTTTAAGGTGTCCGGATGGTTTTCTCCCAGGATCTCCTTCCGGTTCTCGTAGAGTTTTTCTCTGATCACCAAAGATTGTTCGTAGCCGCCGAATTGGCTGTAAAGCTCTGCCACTTGCTTTAAGCGCTCAAACAGCACCGGATCATCATTTCCTTGTAACGCCTTGAGTCCTTTTGCAACCAGATCGTTCCGCAGCTGTACTTCCTGTCCGTTCTTCGTTGTCTTCATAGTGCTTCCTCCCTATCTTTTCTGTAGTCTCCGTTCTGACGAACGGGAGCGCTTGCTTTGATGCCGTCCATCACTCCCACCACGGCTTGATCGTATGGTCCAGCGCCGTCTCTGCGATGGCGCGCTCCTCAGGATCCATCAATTCCGCATAGCGGGCGAAAAACTTCGTCCAGAAGGTGCCGTGCCCCTCTGCATACATGGCAGAAGCCGCAGCCTGCAGGTCAAGGAGTGCATCTCCCCGCCCGCAGCGGGACAGATCAAGGAGCACCAGCCCCTCATCGTCCAGCATGATGTTCCCGAGCCGAAGATTCCCATATACAAAAGTATCTCCCCCGGAGTGTTCCCTTGCCATCTCCGTCAGTTTTTTCTGCTGACCCTCGGGAATGCTGCTGTTTTCTTCCAATTCGGAAAGCATCCGCTCTGCCGCATCCGGCAGAACCCTCTCCCCGATCACATAATGATGCAGCGTGTGCATAAGGTCTGCCAACATCTCGATCTCTTCCTGCATACGATCGGGACGTATCTGCCAAAGCTCCGCCAATGTCTTGCCGTAAGGATATTCATAGATGATCCCCGTCTTTTCTCCGCAGGAAACGATCTCGTATGCGGGGATCGCAGGAACACCGTATGACCGTACATAATCGGTCAGCTCACATTTCTGCTGCACCTCTTCAAGAGAAACATCGGCGTGAAAAATTTTGACTGCCTGATCCTCCTCCCATCGATAAAAATCGCCATCCGGTTCTTTCCGGATAAGAAGATCCGTAGATGGGATATCTATCGTACGGATACGGCGTTCCACAGAAATAATTTCCGTAACACCTGTCAGTGCAAGCGTGTCATAGATATCCTGAGAAACATGCACAATCCTCATATCCCTGCAGACCTTGCTAAGGCCCACCAGGACTCGAATTCCCGCGCTGGAAATGTAGCTGAGTCTTTCCGCGTCGATCAAGATGGTCACATTTTCCCGCCCTTCCAAGGCCTTCGAAAACTTTTCTTCCAGTTCCTGTCTCGATGATGCGTCAACACGCTCTGCAAACAAAGCATACAGTACATGATCTTTTTCTTCCCAACGAATCTCTGTTTCTTCCACGACTTGGATCTCCTTTCACGGTTTTTCTTTTTCTATGTGATGATAAAAACATTCTGGTTTTAAATCGGCAACGGACATGGTATACTGTTTCAAGAATTTTCTCATTTATCATAAGCAAAAAGCCGGCAGTCACACTGATCCAATACGGAGAACTCTATGAATATCCTGGAAGAGGCAATTATCTACGCGACTACCCTTCATGAGGGCAATGTCAGAAAACTGAAAAACACACCCTATATCCTGCATCCTCTTGAGGTTGCACAGATCATCGCCACGATGACAGATGACCAGGAGATCATGGCCGCAGGCGTTCTCCATGATGTGGTAGAGGATACCGACACCACGCTTGACACCATCCGCGAGAAATTCGGTGATCGGGTTGCAGCGCTGGTGGCATCCGAAACAGAGAACAAATATCCCGGAGAGGACAAAGCATTCACCTGGAAGCGGCGCAAGGAGGAATCCCTTCTCGTCCTGAAAAACAGCAAAGATATCGGCGTAAAAATGCTTTGGCTTTCCGACAAGCTGTCCAATATTCGTTCCCTCTCCCGCCTCTACGACGAGCGGGGCAAAGCCCTCTGGAGCTCTTTCAACCAAAACGACCCCATGATGCAGCGATGGTATTACATGACCGTTGCACAATACGTCGAATATGACCTGAACCGGACCGGCGCATACAAGGAATTCATCAAACAGATCAACCACCTTTGGCCGGGCACTTTTGATACGGAAAAAACCAGATATCGAAAATACCGGGAAGTTTCCGTAGAAGGGTGTTCTGTCATCGGACACGGCGCAAAAGGAGACGTGTACCGGTATGATGACGAACTGATCATCAAGGTTTATAATGAAAACAACACCTACACGGATGTGGAGCGTGAGGTCATGCTTGCCAGAAAAGCATTCGTGCTCGGTCTGCCGACCGCTGTCACTTTCGGGATCGTTGCTGTCGGCAATCGCTATGGCGCCATGTACGAGCTGATCGATTCTTCCAGTGTATCTGATCTGATCGCTTCCGATCCCGATCAGACGGAACATTGCGCAAAGATCATGTCGGATGTGGCGCATGCCATTCATAGCACCGAAACCGACGAAAACTGTTTCCCGGATGCCTCTCAAATGATGAAAACCTGGGTCTCGGAAGGGATCGGTTATCTCGACGAAGCCCTCGCTGCGAAAATCCGGACACTCATTGATGCACTTCCACCCACAAAGCACATGGTCCACGGGGATTTCCATACCGGAAATGTCCTGATGGACGGATCGGACCCGGTTCTAATCGATCTGGACTGCCTCTCCGTCGGGCATCCTGTGTTTGACCTTTCCATCCTCTATTTGAGCTATGTGGCGATCGGAGAAGAAGAGCCGGACAAAGTCAGGCAGTTTATGGGCTTCTCCTACGATACCGCAGTTTCCTTCTTTGACTGCTTTATGAAGGAATACTTTCATGGCCAAACAGATGATACGATCCGGGAAGCCACGGATAAGGCCGCCCTCCTCTGCTATGCGCGGCTGATCCGTAAATACCGAAAGAGAGTCGATCTGCCTCAGAAAGAAGAACGGATACAGCGGCTTTTGGCAAAGGAACGCGAGCTTGTCCTTCGGGTGAACAGCCTGGAATTATAACTGGCTGATCCTCTTTTTATCCGGAACACTCAGATCAAACACCATCTTCAGTTCCACGAGTTTATTGATCAGTTCACGTTCCGCTTCCAGTGATTTCAGGGTGACCCTGTACTTATACTGCAGCGTTTTTTTCTGGCGATCCTTTGAAAACGCATACCTGGTTCCGATCAGCGTTTTTGCCTCAACGAAGCTGTCAATGGTTGCTTCCACGCTTTCCATGCCGCCGACCTTCTCAATGGGCTCTACGGTCAGGAACCGTACAAATTTGTATTCTTTTTTCGTTTTCCAGATACTCGCCTTGCAGTAAAGGAAGAATACCACATAGATCACAGCCGAAGAAATAAGTGCGATCATAAGGAAGCCGCTGCCACAGGCGATCCCCACGCCGATGCTGATGAACAGCGCCACGATCTCCTTTGCGGTTCCGGCAACAGACTTGAATTTGATCAATGCAAACGCACCTGCTACTGCAAGACCTGCGCCGAAGTTCTTCGAAATGAGCAGCAGGATCACACAGGTAACGGGCGGGATCAAAGCAAGCGTGATCACAAAGCCCTTGGTGGCGGATGTGGATGTGAAATAGTAGATATTTCCGAGTACCGCTCCGAGTATGAATGCCAGCAGCACACTGAGCAGCACCCCTTGAATGCTGATCGTTGCTGTAGCGCCGAACACACTTGACATGATAGAATTCATAACTACCTCCTGTTTTCTTGGTTTTTTATGATGACTACAATAGATTCCTTATCAATAATAGCATTCCTGAAAGGAAAAGGGTGGCAAAAATCATGGATCAAAACAAAAAAAAGGATTACTCCAAACTGGCCAACATCATTCTGCTTTGTCTTGTACTCGCGGCGATCGCAGGTTTTCTGGTTTTCTGGTTTCTTGCTCCTGCTTTCGAAGCCACAGAAGCCGCAGAAGAAGCGGAAGAAGATATTGTCGCCATCCTCAGTGGTGAAGAAGCCGCCGTTTCGGGTGACACCTCTACCGATCTTGTGGTCACAAACCTGGATGTCGGAAAAGCAGATTGTGCCATCCTGCAATATCAGGACACGACAGGCATCATTGATACCGGCACCGAAAAAGCGTATGATACCATCGATTCATTTCTGAGTGACAATGCCATCGATTCCTTTGATTATATGATCCTGACACACTATGATCAGGACCACATCGGCAGCGCGGTAAAGCTCCTGCAAAAATATCCGACTGCTGCCATCTACATCCCCGATTATGAAAGCGAAAAGCGCTATTATCCGGGTCTTATGGAAGAACTGGCGTCTCACGACAATGTCATTACCGTCAGCGGCGATCCGGTGAGTATTCAGTATGACGATCTGAATATCGAATTGTTCCCGGCTGAGGATCCCGCCCCTCTGCTTGCAAATGAAAGCAACCGTGACAACAACATGTCTCTCGTCAGCATGGTCGATTTCGGCGAGAACAAGCTCCTTTTCACCGGTGATATCGAGGCTGACCGCATCTCCCAGATCGTTGGCAGCGGAGAGGATCTCGATGCCGACTGGATCAAAATCCCGCACCACGGCTCCTATGAAGAGGAACTCGATGCCCTGCTTGAAATGGTAACGCCCGAGGATTCCGTCATCAGTACCTCCTCCAAACAGAAGCCGGATAAAGCGCTCTTAAAAGAATTGAAGAAGCTCGGCATCAATTCCTACGACACCATGGACGGCAATGTTGTGACCATTTGCGATGGAACAAACCTTGTCGTGGAAGGGGAATGACCACGGAGTCTCAAACATAATAAAACCATAACAGCGTGATGTCATCCGACTGGTCTGCACTGCCCGCAAAAGCCTTGACATCCTCATATACCTTGTGGCATTGCTCTTTGGCGTATTGATTGCGATCGGCTTCCCCAATCCCTTTGCACTTTTTGACCAATTTCAGAAGGCGAGGTTCTCCATACAGTTCCTTTTCCTGATCCATTGCCTCTGTCACGCCATCCGTATACAGCAGCAGACTTTCTCCGGAGTGAAGTTCCAGCTCCTGTCTTTCGTATGGGGAAGACTCAAAGATCCCAAGCATACGGTTTTTCTTTCTGGCAAGATACCGGGCGCCTGTTTCCCCCAGTACGATCGGCTTGGTATGCCCTGCATGTACAAAGCTGATCTTTCCGTTATCCAGATCCAAAAACCCGATCCAAGCCGTCACAAACATTTTTGTACTGTTTTCTTCACACAGTGCCGCATTTGCCTTCGATGCCACTTCCTCCACCGGAAGTCCCTGCTCTGCATAAGTCTTGATGAGTGTCTTCGCACGCATCATAAAGAGTGCCGCCGGCATCCCCTTGTCAGACACGTCGGCCATGACCAGCGCCAGTGTATGATCGTTGATCATGAAGAAATCATAGAAATCCCCGCCTACCGCCTTAGCCGTATCCATCATGGCATAAAGCCCAAAAGACTCCTGTTCCGGGAACGGCGGAAAGATATTGGGAACTGCAGAAGTCTGAATCTCCTTTGCAAATGCAAGCTCCTCCTCCATCTTTTTTTCCGCCTCACCGATCATCTGCTTCAGGCGGTCCACTGTATGATTGATGCCGTCAGACAGGCCGTCAAATTCAATGGAATTCCGGAAATCTGCTTTTTCCTCCAGATTCCCTTCCGTAATTTTGGAAAGTGTTCCGTTGAGACTGTATACGCCTCTTACGACCTGTTCCTCGATCATACGGCTGAGCAAAAGGAACAAAACGATAAATACGCCGGCATAGACCAGCGTCAGCGCGATCAGGATGACTTTATAAGGTGCATAGACCTCACTCAGCGGCATCCCTTCCAGCACGTAAAAGTCCTTGTACCGCCTCACCACCACGTAGGATTTTATCCCAAAGACCTCCTCATAGGACGCTTTTTTCTGAGATGCCAATTCCTCCAGGCTTTTCGACAGGATCACCGTATCACCGTTAAACCTGTCTTTTATGCTGGCGATCACCTCATTATCAGCATCTAAGAGAAGCTTGTACCCGTCAATCCCTATCACCACATTCGTGATAGAATCTTTGATCGTGTCTATGACGTTTTGCCGGTAGATCTCTTCATCAAAACCGATCTGGACAAATCCCTTCATACTGTGAAGCGGCACGCCTACATACAGCATCTTGGTCTCATTATCATAGGAGATCTCCCGGAAATCCTGGAAATAGTAATCCGCCCCTTCCAGAAGACATAAAAACGCCGCGGACTGTTCTCCGTCATGCATATCATATCCGACATAATCCTCCACACTGGATGCAAGGATAATCCCGTTTTCATCAATGACATTCCATTCGCTGCACCAATTGATCGCGAGCAGGTTATCTGTGTACACCAGGAACTCAGGATCCTCAAAAAAGGCTTCTCCCTTTTCCTGCACACCTTCATCGATCCATTCGGCAAAACTATTTGTCACGTTCTTGATAGACTGATCTACAGTTTCCTCCTTATCGTATGAAAGGAAGGTTGTCATCTCCTCTTCGATCTTATCTTTCCCATACCTGAGGAAAAAGAGGAGGGTAAAAACCATCAGCGCAGCAAATGAGCCGATGAACAACAACAACGTCCTTTGAGAAACGATTTGAGAAAGATGCTTCTTTTTCGTCATACCCACCTCTTCAGTTTTTTGATACCTGTGAGGAGGCAACCCAGCCGGTGCTTCCGCGGTATTCAGTCAGAAGCCACCTGCCGCGCTCCCGTTCGTCATAGATATTCAAAACCACACCATTGCGGATTTCCATGATAATGTCATAGTCCGTCCCCGGTCCTTCGCGGAGATTCACATAGTAGTCCGGTGCATCTACGGTCACTGTGTAGAGCGCACCCGCTTCTTCTCCGTTCTCCAATTCCTTGATCGTTTCCACATTTGCTTTTTCATATTGGTTCAGGATTTCCTCCATATGCGGGTCAAATTCATCCCCCGTATAAAGAGGCTCATACCAGGGCTGCGAATAAAAATATATCCGCAGATCATCAGAGTCAAACATCCTCCCGTGGCGGGCAAAGATCTCGTTGCGCGCATACCGGAGCTCATCGGAATTGAGGACACTGAGCTCTGCCTCGGTGTAATAGCGCGAATCCGCTTCAGGAAGAATATAATACGCGGACATATCCTCTATAGCATCTTCGTAAGTCTCTTCCACATTGCGGTTCTCCGGGGCAGCCTCTGCCTCTGCTGCAGCGGCGGCACTATTGGCGTCTTCATAAACATCTGCCAATTGTGAGACTGCATCCGGCCCTGTCTCTTCCGCAACCTCCAAGGCTGCTTCCTCTCCTGCTGCCGTGATCGCCTCTGCCGCACCCTTCAGATCGATCTTTGAAGTGACCCGCGACACAAAAGAAACCGCGACAATGATCAGGATCACGAGCAGCGCGGCACCTGCGGACAGGCCGACGATCAGGATGATCTTGCCGTTGTTTTTTGCCGGTGCGCTCTTCTGTTGCGGCATCTGATTTTGTGCAGGGGCAGGCTCCGGCTTCACAGGCATCCGGTTTTGCGCAGGGGCAGACTCCGGCCTCGGCGGCATGGATGTCGCCGGCTGTACCGTTGACGCATCATGCATCATCGAAAACTCATCCACCAGCTGCGCACCGCATTGCGTGCAAAACTTGGTTCCCGCTTCGACTTCTTTTCCACATTGACTGCAACGCAAGTTTTTTCCTCCCCGGTTCTTTCCGTTATCGAAAATGATGGACTAGTTCATCCGCACGCGGTACGATGACAGGGTCATGCCGCCCGTGGATCACAAGTTCTGTTTCTTTCCCCTGATTGTCGATCGTCTTCTGGGATTTCGCAATGGACGGCGTCGGCTTGACCGCCACGCGGAAAATGAGATCGCTCCCGTACATGGATCCCATATACCTCCAGGGATTTGTTTTTCATGGATTCGCCAAACACTTTGGACGCAATGTCCTTATTCTGATAAGCGATCCCCGTATTCTGTTTTTGATCCGTACTGATTCCTCCCCTCAATTATAGTATGGTTATTGTTATTCTTCAACAGGGTGAAGTGGCCGATCGGCCTTGATTTTCCGGAACGAATGCTCCGGAGAAGTGAGCACAGTATATCACTGTATTTCAGAATCATCAACTGTCTATTTCATTCTATCTTGCGTCGCTTCATTCTGACAAAACGTGAATTTTACTGCTCCGCTCTCAGGAAAAGATCATTATTCAGCGTTGTCTCAAAACACTTTGTCAGGATTTTATATATTTTTTCCCTTGTTATATACTAAGATATAAGACAAAAACAGAAATAACACACGATTGGGATTGGGATATATACACATGCTGCACGATAATGAAATACGGGAACCATTGTTTGATTTTCTCGAGGAAACTTACGGACGGATCCGGATCATTGAAGAAAAAATGATGGGACGGAGCAGAGCGGACGTTGTGATGGTCATGGAGGATGCGCTCTGCGGGATCGAGATCAAAAGCGATGCCGACACATATGCGCGCCTTTCCAGACAAGTAAAGGATTATGACCTATACTACGATATCAATATGGTTGTGGTAGGTGGAACCCATGGGAATCACATACGGGAACATATACCGGATTACTGGGGTGTGATCACTGTGGAAGCAGCTGAAAACGGGTTGGATTTCTATGTTCTGCGGGATCCGGAGCGGAATCCAAAGATGAAACTCGAGAGGAAGATCGGGATACTCTGGCGGCCGGAGCTCAATCACATCCTGGAAAAGAACGGTATGCCAAAGTACAGGGAAAAGAGCAAACGGTTCGTAGCAGGAAAGATCCTTCAGAAAGTACCACAGGATCTTCTTGCTAAACAGATCAGTGAAGAGCTGTTTGAAAGAGATTATACAACGATACAGCAGGAGATAGAGGAATACCGAAAGAAAAGGAAATGAAATATGATGACGTCGCAGTTTCAAAAGGAAATATCTTACCGGATTACCGATGAGGATATTCAGGCAGGTCTCACTGTAGTTGAAACTGTTTTAAAAAGGCGGTTTGGATTGACCGCAAAAGAGATAAAAATCCTTCCTCAAGATGCAACTTCATCGCACCCAGATCAATATCCTGCCTCGTTGATCCTCTTTTTACATCTGCCGTGTAAATCACGATCATACGGAGATTCGGTAAAGCGCCGTTTGACGCTCAGGTTTTGAAAACGGAGGATACATGCTATAATAAAAGCACCCAAAGAAAGGAGTGTTGCCAAATGGATGCTTTTTACAACGTACACTATCTGAAATTGAATCCGTTCGGCCCTGATCTGGAGCAGACCGAGCGGGTGACAGTATCTTATCTGATCCAGATGCTGGGGGACAAAACAATCGTCGTCCTCGATGCCACACGGGTATCCCCGATCTGACAGTATCTGCCGTCAGGTATCCTCCTGAGGTCCGTGATAAATAAAGGACATCATCGTCAGATCGTCAAACTGCTCTGCATCTCCCACAAAGGCGTCCACGTCTTTCCGGATGCCGGCCAGTATTTCCGCCGGTCTCAGATCCTTATAACGGTTCACGGACTCCACAACGCGTTCCATTTGGAACTGTTCGTTCTGTGCATTGACAGCTTCCGGCAGACCGTCCGTATAAATAAAGATCGCATCTCCCGGGCGTAGTACAAAGGAATCCTCCTGAAACTTTGTCCGCTTCAACCCGCCGAGAACCAGGCTGTGCGGGTGCTCCTGTATCTCATAAGCACTTTCTTCTTCCTTTTCCTTCTTCCTGAGGAGGAGGGGATTCTCATGTCCCGCATTTGCTTCCGTCACTTCCCCCGTAGACAGGGTAACGATCGCAAGCCAGACGGTCACAAACATGGCGGATGTATTTCCCTCACACAGACGCAGATTCACGTCGGTCATGATCTCTGACGGGCTTCCCCCATTCAGGGCACAGGTCTGGATCAGGGTCTTGCTGATGACCATGAAGAGGGATGCGGGCACTCCCTTTCCTGAGACATCTGCCATGACAAGCGCCAGATGATCCTCATCGATCAGGAAAATGTCATAGAAATCGCCGCCCACCTCTTTTGCGGGATCCATGGAAGCAAATACTTCAAACTCCAGCCTGTCCGGATAGATGGGGAAGGACTGGGGCAGCATATCCTGCTGGATCTTGGCAGCGACGGAGAGCTCCGCTCCGATCCTTTCTTTCTCCGCCGTGATCTCCATGATCTCCTGAATATACTTCTTGGTCCGTTCCGACAGCTCCCCAAAGGTCTCTGCCAAAAGCTCGATCTCATCTCCCGTGCGGTAGACGTCATCCATGACAAAGTCAAAATTATCCCCACCGATCTGTCGCACGCTCTCCGTCATCCGGTTAATGGGATTTGTAAGCCTCCCGGAAAACATCAATGCCACCAGGACGGCATTCACCACCAGAAGGACCATCACGATGATGGTCAGGAGAGATGACTGCCGGAAGCCTTTCTCGTATTGCTGGATCGCTGTCCCGGCGCTCTCCTGCAGCTGTATAAGCAGGTTCTCCGTGGGCTTGTTCAGGATGTCCTTTTCCATAAAGAGGAGTTGTGACCAGCCTACCGTGACCATCGGCCCGTACGCCACACAGTATTCCTTTCCGTTCACCGTCACTTCGGAAAAACCCACATCCCCTTTCAGCGCTTCCTGTAACAAAGCATCCAGTTCATCATTATCCGAGTCCACGATATCCGTCGAAAGCATATGATCCATCTTCAACTCGCCTTCCTCAAAGGGCGAGTATACCAGTTTGCCGTCGTCGCTGACCACGATGGAAAAGATACCGTCTCCGATGGTCACTTCGGAAACAAAGGTCTGAAACGTATCCAGCTGCACGGAGCTTTCCACCACAGCCTGCAGTTCTCCGTCCACATAGATCGGCACCCCGAATTCGATCTCACTCACGTTCAGGAGGGTGCTGTGCACGGCGTGGGTCAGAACCACATCCTGCTTTTCCACCGCCTCCTGCCACCAGGGTCTCTCCTTCGGGTCATAGGGGAGAAGCACGCCATCGTCACTGAACTTCCGTTCCGAGGTGATATCCATGAAAAGGGAAACCCCGTTGGGTAGGGAAATGATCAGGTCCTGCGTATCGAACTCATTGCTCTCGATCATCGACGCCATCATGGGCGCCAGATTTGCAAGCTTCCTCACCATCGCCATTTCCTCTTCCGTAGGATCCGCGTAATCTGCCATCATGAGCTGGAGGGACAGCTGTCCGGCGTTCTCAAGGCTTGGGGGATTCACCTCGCGCTCCGCATAATATTCGGGATGCTGAAAGACATCCTCTGCCTGCGCAGCCAGCGTTACTGCTTCCTTTTTCAGCTCCCACATCTCCCAGTCGGTGTTGTCTGCAGCCTGCGCGGCCATGTTCTTCATGCTTTCTTCAGCCATCCGCATCATGGACTTCTCGGACTGCTCCTGGACGGTCCTTGCCTGCAGCTCTCCGGTTTCACTTGCCATTTTACGCAGCGTATACAGCTGGATCATACCCATCAGGGCAAAGCCGCAGATCGCCGTGATCACCAGCATGATGCAAAGAATAAAGACCTTTTTCTGCAATCCCCGCGTTGTTTTCTTCTTTTCCTTTTTCATCATTTCCCCGTTTCCGACCGTTGGGTCTTTTCCTACTTCAAACAGTACGCGATCTGGTTGACCACGATCCTTGCAAGGTCTCTATCCGCTCCGGTAAGTCCTTTCCGATCGATCAGGATCTTCTCCGGATCAAAGACCTGCCCCTCCTTTTTCACCAGGAACCGCAGTTTTGAGAAGTAAACGCGTTCCGGCGCGTTCTTTGCCGCCAGGATCCGATCCAGATCCTGCATAAATACCGTATGATCTGTTGTCTTTCTGTCACGGATCCATTTCTCCGCCTTATCCAGATCCTTTTTCATCACGAAACGTTCCATACCATGCCCTTTGGTGTCATTGATCAGGACGCCGAGATAGCTGGGGTCATATTGATCTTTCATATCCATGAGATCATCGGCATGCTCCATCCATTGCTGGTCAGAGGTGAGAAACATGGATTCATGCCCCTGATCCATCTCCTGCCTGATGGCTGCCTGAAGTCTTTCGAGCCGCTGTACGGTAAGGTCGATCTCCTCCGTTGCCAGAAGCCCGCTCAGTGCATTTCGCAAAAACTCAGGCCGCATGGCAAGGATCGTTCCCGCAAACTCCGCATCCATGTATTTGATATTCAGTTCTCCGCTCTGCTGCACAAGCGGCGGAAGATTAGATCCTATAAAGTTGTAGGCCGGATCACCCGGAAAGGCGAGGTTATTGTCGATTCCGGTAAGGGCGATCAACTTCCCGTTCTCATCTTTTTTCACCAGGTAATTGCCGGTGTGCCGATCCTTCTGTCCACAGAGATAGTCCAGCACCTGAAGATTCATCAGCTGTTTGATAAAGGCTCCGGTCAGGATCTCCTTGCCCTCCGACGCCTCCTGGTTCTGTTCTATCGCCTCCAGCCTCCGTGCATACAGATCCGACTGCACCTCCCCGGCGACCACGCCTTCGGCTTTATTCATCAGATGCCCCCGGATATTCTGTCCTTTGCTCTTCACCACCACTTTTTCGCATTTGGCCACAAGGTGCGCCTGTCCGAAAAGAGCCGCCATCTGAAAGGTAGCAACATCCCGGTCCCCCGGATTGATCCCGTTTGTCCCGTCCGGCTGAGGCTTTTCCTTAAGGCCCATTTTCCTCAGATGGGAGATCTCATTGTGGCGGGGTTTGTAATGGCGCATGAGATATTCTTTTGCGATATAGAGCATCGGGGTCCATTCCGTGACTTCTCTCGCATTGATGGTCTGGATCTTATGAAACTCCTGCCTCTCCTCCTCTGTCAACTGATAGCCGTCCCGTGCGAATTCCGATAGCGCTTTCTCCTTGGAATCAGCCATCAGCTCTGCGTCGGTCATGATCCTGCGCGACTCATCTTTTTTGAAGAGGCCGCCGCCATAGGGATCCTCGTTTTTGGTCAGTTCTGCCAGATCCGACATGGCGCCGCCGTAATGCTTCAGTTCATCCAGAGAAACATCGATCCGGATCTCACGGCTACGAAGGAGCGTACTGAAGGAGAAGCCCGCGGGTATCTCGGCGTTCTCCTGACTGAATGCCAAAAGACCGGTCTTTAAACTTGCCAGGTCGGCCTGTAGCTTCTGCCTTACCTTGCCCACCAGTGTTTTCCTGTTCCCTCCGTCCGTGGTGCTGCCGCCGGATTTCGCCAGGTACTTGTTTGCCGCATCGATGGACTCCTGCAGCGCTTCCCGTAACCACTCTCCCTCTGTACGAAGCTTCTCCACGGAGGAAGGTGCATTCCCTTCCAGGAGCCCTGTGGTTTTCATCATGGTCCTGATGACGCGGTCAAATTCCGGTGAGTTCGCCTGAAAACCGCCGAAAAGTCCTCCCTTCTTTGAGCTCCGCAGCTCGGTAAGGAATGTACGGTATTCTGTCTTCAGATCTTCCAACGCTGTGGAAGGCGCCTCCTTTGCCTTCGGCCGCATCCGTACGGGTTCCTGTTTTGGCTGGGTATATTTGACAGAGATCTTTTGCGCAGTCTGCGATTCCTCGGTCTTGAGAAGTGCCTGGATCTCCGTCTTCAGCGTCCCCATTTCCTTCTCCATCTTCAAAAATTGATTACGGAACTCCGTGATATAGACGCCGTTCTTTCTCTTATCCACGATCTTCGCGAGGGCGCGCATGGTGAGATACCGGTTCTCGGCTACCTTCAGCTTTTCAGAAAGTGCAGCCCGATCCTGTTCCTCCACAAATTTTCCATCCAGTTCCAAAAAGAAACTCATATCACGGATCATTTGGATCTCTTCTCCGCCGATTGTAAAGGTGGTCTTCCATCCTTTCCCTATCTCTTCTTCAGCTACGGTCTTTTCTGCTTCCTCGCCGTCTTTGATCAGCTTTGGCGCATCCTTTGTGAAATAGATCCCGTGGGCGGAAAGCACGGAGGTGAGATTGGACAGCGCATCCCCGTAATGCTCCTCCACCGTCACATTTCTTTTGGAAAGACCGAGGGAATTCATATTGTCTTCATACACCTCAAAAACGTAGACAAGTGTCTCATAATCCTTTTGATCCACAAGATCATTCTGCTCTGGATTTTCCAGATACGTGGAATTCCATCCCTTACAGAGCTGCAGCTGAACATATTCCCGGTTCTCCAGCAGCTGTCTGGCGGCAAACTGTTTTTTCCGGAGGTCTTTTAATCTGTCGATCTCCTCACCGGAGAGCCCCTTTTCCCTCAGCTTCTCTTCATCTGCGAGGGTGCCGGCAAGCCATCTCTCCATTTCCACGATCTGTGCGTCATTGAGATTTCCCACGCCATTGTCCAGGTGGGGCAGCTTCTCCTGAAGGAACTGTTCATTTACCTTCGGTGCATTCTCTTCTGCCTTTTGGATCAGCGCCCTCACAAGGCGTTTTCTGTAGGCGTCCCTTCCTTCCGATTCTTCCGGCAGAAGTCCCAGATCCCGGATCTCGCCCAGAAGCTGCTGCTGGCGATGGGCCTCCTGCTGTTTCGGTTCTTCCCCGAGGGCTTTTTCACGCTCCGCAGCGCTTGCCTTCTTTCCGAAGGCGCCCTTCCGGTCTTTTAAGAACCGGTAGTTTTTCAGGAATGCGGAAAGCTCCGCATCCGTCCCGCCGATGGCCTCCGCTTTTTCTCTCAGCTCCTCGTCCGTCAGGGTCTTAAGATCCGTGTCCGTGAGCAGTGCATAGTAAGGCGAATTCAGCATGGCAATCCTGGCATCATAATCCTTCTTGATTTCTTCAAAGACCTTGAGTCTGGCTTCCAGGGCGCTGATCGCCAGATTTTTGGACGTATAGATATACCCGTCGGCCTTTGCCTTCTCATAGACCTCCTTTAAGGATGCCGCCCGCTCGATCCACGCATATTTTTCATGGAGCTTTGTCACAAACTCCGTATCGCTCTGATAGTCAAACTCACTGATGGGAACAGTCAGAAGATAGGCTCCCGCGCTCTTCACCTGGGATACCAGCGCCTCCTTCTTTTCCTCCTGAAAAGCGCGTGAGAGCACGGACGGTGTATCGTTCTCGCTGAGTCTGGTCCAGTCGAGCGCGAAGGCAAGATACTGTTCATCCAGCTCCTTGTTTCGGATATGCTCTATTTCCTTGGTCTTTTCCACGAGCTGTGTGCTGCCTCTTCCCACTGTCCCGTAACAATCCCGTTTCAACGCACCGGCCTGCCGCATCTTGCGCCTGCCGAGGAACACATTCATGTGTTGGCGGAGTGCGGTCTGAAGCTGTTTTTTCTCAACTGTGCGCTCCGCATTCCGTACCTTTTCGGATCTGGAAAGGGTCCTTCCGGAGAAGACCTTTTCGTAAGCCTCTCCCGTCAGCTCGGACAGCTCCTCCGGCGTTCTTTTTTTCAGCAGGTCCTGGGCGAGCTGCGTGTCAGCAGCATCCTTCAGTTCTTTTCGTTTTGCCTTGTCATATTCATCCGGATAGGACTCATGGAAGATGTCCATGGCCTTCTTTTCTTTTTCATCCAGCTGCTCCATGATCTCATAACGGATGGGTCCCGCACCGTAGGCCAATTCGTAGGACTCTTCGTATAACGAAAGCAGGCCTTCCAGCAACGCATCCGGCATGGTCTGTTTCTTTTCTTCCCGTTGTGCGCGATCAACCGAATAGCCGGTATTGTCCCCGTCAAGATTGCTCTCCTTGATGGAAGACCATTTCTGCAATGCATTGGTACAGAAGGTATTAAAAGCCACCCCGGCGTCTCCCTTTTTGGAAAGATGGGGATGCTGCTCCAGGTATTCCCGGACAAAGGGATCCTTTCTCTGGATATTGCTGAGAGTCGTGGACATCCGTGTGATCTCCATATACTCAGCCGGTTTGTTCTTCAGATACCAAAGGATCCCTCTTTCCCTGATATCCCGGGGAGAAGGCAGTTCCAGCTTCTCATAATACTGCAGGGTTTCCAGAAGAACCGCATTTTTCTTCTCAGCATTTCCCTCCTTCAGCGCTTCGATCCAGCGTTTGTTATGCTCTGCCTTTTTCAGCTCCTCCTGATTGATGGGAAGGCCGTTTTTGTCCCGCAGGACTGTGCGGAGCGGAAAGGCCATAAACCGGGTTTTATCTCCGTCCTCTATCCTCTGATCTTCGTAAAGACCATTGCGCTGAAGTTCTGTCACCGCCTCCTGCAGGTCAGGGCGCCTGTACTCTTTGCCAAGCTCCTTCAGACAGATCAGATTCGCCGCTTCTTCCTCCGTATACTCCGGATCCACCTGTCGGAAAGCCTTCAGCCGTTCCTTCAGACTCCCCGGAATCCCGATGGCTTCCTCCCACTGTTTTGTTTTGGAAGGAACCATTTTTTTCATTTCCGTCTCTGCTTCGCCAAGCTCCTTCGAGATCCGCTCCCATTCCTTTTTCAGCGTCGCGGACATCCTCTCATCGTTTGTCGATGCGCGCAGTTCCTTCGCCTGCTCCTTCAGAAGCGTCAGACAGCTGATCTTTGCCTTCAGCACACGGTAAGCTTCGTTTTCCTTGCTGCGGCTCTTGACCTCTGCCGCCGCCTTCATCCCTTCAAGCCGCGCCTTCATGATCTCTTCGCGATGGCGGAATCTGGTCAGGGCATCCACGTTCTCGTTTGCATAGGTTCTTTCCAGATCCGCCGCCCGTTGAAATGCATCCGCCGCCTTTTTTGCGCTCTTTTTCCGCTTCCCGGCGGAGTGATAGGAGTAGCGGCTTGCGTATGCGTCCATATCGGCACCGTTATCCGCCAGGTTGAGATAGCGAAGCGCCTTTGCCTCCATTGCGACAGCGTCTTCAAAATAGTACCGGGTGCGATCCGCAAAGCTCCCCTGCTGCTCCCGGGATTCAAACCGGTTTTTCAGTTCTTCCGCGGTCAGGTCAAAGTCGCTGCTGATCTGTCCTTCCTTCTCCAGCTTCCTGTTCCGCTGGTCCTGTAACAGCGTATTCCGCTCTTTTTGATATTCTTCATACTGCGCCATAACAGAGGCTCCTTTCTCCGTAACAGCACCGGCCCCTGACCGGAGCGGTTTCCATTTTCCTTCTATTTCCCCGTGGAATAGACCGCCTTAAACTTCTGCACAAAATGTGTAAGCTCGCAGAGGAACTCCCCGTCTGCTTCCTCTTTCGCTACCGCTTCCACCTTGCCGGTCTTTTCGTTTTTCATATACTCCGGTGCATAGCTTCCCCATGGATTTCGAAGCCGGATCATTTTGATCCGCTTTCCCTCATACAACACTTCGGTCGCACCGAGAATGGTATAGGCATGTCCCCCCAGGAGGCCGTCCTCTTGAACTTCACCCGTTTCCGTCTCATTCCCCGTCCCCTCTCTCGTCCCGGCGCCGACAGAAAGTCCTTTTTTCCTGCAGTCTTTGATCTTTTCAAAGACTTCCAGTGCTTCCTCCGTATAGTTCCCGGTAAAGATCTCATGCTTCCCGGTATCCTTCACTGCATCAAACTTTTCATCCGCAAGCTGATCCGCTTTGATGGCATACTGGAGGAGCAGCCTCATAAGCTCTGTTTTCGATTTCCCCAGAGCCTTCATGCAGCGCTGAAACTGCTCCTGGAGCTGTTCCGGAATCCTGATCCTTCCCTGCTCTTCCTGAATGAGCTGGTTCATTTTCAGGAAATCCTCCTTCTTCGGCGGGCCGGTCCTGTCCAGCTTTTTTTCAACCCAGGTCATGACCTCCCTGGCAAGATTGCTGATCAGACCGATAAAAGAGAGGTCTGCTTTGATGGCTTCTTCGGTTTCCTTCTTCTCATCGAACGCATGTCCTTTCAGAGACCAGTCCGGTGTATTCTCGGGGTGCATCAGATAATACTCATTGTATATCTCTTTCAAGGCTTTTTTCTCGCGCACCAGCTCCAGCCTCAAATCCTGCACTTCTTTCATCTCATCATAGGTGTTTTGGGTCTTCGCCTTTTCTTCCATGGCATGAAAATTCGTCTTGTATTCCCTGATCCGGCGGAAAAGCTCCTCCCGGTCCTGTTTTCTTTTTTGGAGCACGGGTTCACAGCATTCCTTGATATAAAGGATATTGCTAATCTGGTCCGTATGATAGACCGCAAAGTCAAGGTCGAAAACAGACCCGTCCTTTTCCATCCGTTCCCTCTCTTCCTTCGTATGCTCCTCCCGATAGGCAAGCTCCAGCACCTTGTCGGCGGTCCCTGCCTCGGAAACGGTTCCTCTCAAAAGGACCGGCGGCTGTTTTTTCCGTCCGGTCAGTATGGCACTGACCGTATCCGATCTTCCGCCGTTTGAGATGAACCCGTAGTCGATCAGCTTGTACCTCCCATACTCCTCATGCTGCGCTTTATAGAACTCCTTATTCGCCGACAATTGGAAATCAAGGTTGTCCGGATAGTGCAGATGGTAGCAGCAAAAGGCCTTGCAAAGAAGGTTTACCCAAAGTGCTCCCTTGTTGGCGGAATCCGCCACCGTCTTGTCGATCTTAAAGAACACGGGTTTTGTTTTCTCCTGGCCGCCGGGTATTGACGCATCGCTTTTGTCGGTATAGGTATGAAAAAGCCGGACGATGACCTGATCTCCGTCTTCCTGAAACATATCCGTGATCTGCTTCGGATCCGAGGCCGCCAGTTCTGCGATGGAAGAAAGCAGGAAGCAGTTTCCCATATCCCCCTGCACGATATCGGAGCTTGTGGGAGGGTGCGCAAAAAGCGGCTCTCCAGCGTGATTGCCGGTGGTATATTGTTTTTCTTCCAGCGTGTAGTATGAAAACCTTCCGTCGCTCCTTTTTTTCGAGGAATTCCGGTACTGTACCCCCCTGACATCATCATGGATCTGGGTACGCTGCTCCGGCGTGAGCTCAAGAGTACCCTTCGTATTGTCGCAGAGAAGATTCAGGTATCCCTGAAAAAGCGCCCTCTTTTCCGCGGTGATCTGAGAGGTCTCTGAAAGCATGCCCTTCAGCTCGGTCTGAAGCTCAGAATAAAGGTTCCTCTCCTTTTTCTGCCGGTCCTTAAGTCCCGGCAAAGTGAAGATCTTGGCAAAGAACCCTCTCGTTCCTCCGATCTCCCTCTCCGCCGGTTTCGTAGCGCCATATTCATGGATCTTTTCCAGCAGCTTTTTTTCTTCCTCCGTAAACTCCAGTCCGCTGTTCTTCAGGTCAAAGCTGCTTTTCAGCTTCAGATAGGTTTTGACGGAGTGGATCTTATAATCGGCGTTTGTCACCTGCTTATTAAGGTCATCCAGCTGCAGTTTTCGTTTATTCCAGCTCTTTTCTCCCAGCTTGATCTCAGGCAGCACGGCCTTGCTCGCTACGCGGCGCTTTCTGATGGCCGGATCGGTGTGCGCCCTGGTTCGAAATTCCTGCTCCAGAAAAGTAAAGTAGTCCCTCTGCACCCTGGCCATCTCCGCTTCCGCATCACGAAGTACCTTTTGTACCTCCCGCTTTCTGGTCTGTCCGTAAGAGAAAAAAGAATGGCGGAAGAAACTGTAGGAACGGCACATCACCTTCAGATCCACCAGGGCGTTGATCATCCCCTCCAGATGGTATTGTTTTTTCCCTTCCGGAACGGTGGCGAGGGCGTTTTTCATCTCCATGTAGGTTTTCAGAGCGGACCGCACCGCCTTCATACGGCTGCTGTCCTGTCTGTTCTCCATGATGTAGGCTTCGTCAAACCCGATGTATTGCGGAGCAGGCTCCTCCACGAAAGTCCCCTCCGCAGGCGCATTGACCTCCACCTTTTCCTCTTCCGGAAGCAGAGCGGACCCTTCCGGCAGATCCTCCAGCACATTCTTAAGGAGCGGCTCTCTGACCGACCCGGAAAGCTTCTCTTTATCCTTTTCCTTCTGGTCCGTGGAAAACAGCGGCTTTTGTAAGGTCTGGCTTTTATTCAGGACAGTATCCATTTTTCATCCTCCATTGGGAACGCTTTTCCCTCTCCGAATATCATGGCGATCCGGGCGGCACCCTTTATTCTTCGGCGTCCACGGCCTTTGCGTCAATCTCTTCCACCGCTTCCCTGAAAAACTGCTGAAACGCTTCCTCTGCAAAACCGGATCCCTGCGGAAGTACCGCGTAAAAGGGCTGGGGACTCTTCAGCATGATCTGATAGTCCTCCCGGCCGTCAAAGGCATGCGTCATTTCTTCCGTCCCTTCTTCCTCCGGATCCGCTGCCGCAGGCAGGAGGCCGATGGTGATCGCTACCTTCCCCTCGCCCCGGGGAACCGTCACGGATAACCCCAGGGTTTCGTCCTCCGTGATGGCGGCTTCTTCATACCCCAGGTCAGCGAGGCTTTGCACGATGGCATTCAGTCTTGGAAGAAGATACGTATTCCCCTGCATCCCGGAAAGGACCTCGTACTCCGTGGTCTCCTCATCCTCCGTAAGCTCCATCCACGCGACATGGAACCCCTCCGTTTCCTCATCTTCGAAAACACGGAAGCCTGCGGCGGCAAAAAAAGCATCCGCTTCCGGAAAAGGGTTTGCCGGGTATCTGCAGTACACGGCACCTCCTTCTTCCTCTTTTGCAAACCCCAACGCCTGCTGCAGGAGCAGCGTCCCTGCGCCCCTTTGGCGCACCTGATCATCCACATACAGCCAAAGCAGCTGATAAAGGTCTCTTCCTTCTTCCCCCGCGTTTCTTCGGAGCATCAGGGCACCGCTGGCCAGATCTCCTTCCAGCGCGCCAAAGCCGTCTGTCCCCTCCGAAAGGATCAGATACTGCATCTCCGGTGGAATGTAATCATCAAAGGACAGAATGTTTTTTTCCGTTAAGGGAATACAGGTAAACTCAGCCATCTCAAATTCTCCTTTTGACTCTGTGACACCAGCATTTTTTTCGTTCATGTCAGGATCCGGATCGCCCGGGAGCTCTTGCACGCGCCCCGATCCTCCAAAAGTGATGCAAACTCTCCTTCCCACCTTTGATCCCGGCACTGAAGGATCGTCTTTTTCCCGAATGCGTACACCGCCGTTTGGTAGGCCTCATAGATCAGAGGGCGAAGGTCGGTCTCCTCTTCCGGTCCGAGATACTGCAGAGAGAGCTTCCCGGAAGGTGTTTTTCGAACCAGAAGGATCGCCGTGATCCCGCCCGTTTTTTTGATCACACAGCTGATGTCTGGATCAAAATAACCCCGTTCCCGCTGCATGAGGCCGTTTCTGTCCTCCCGTTTTTCCCGGGCAAGCATTTTCCCGAGCTCCTTCTTCAGATCTGGAAAAGAAATCTTTGCAAGGGGAAGGACTTTTCCGTCCGCCTTCGCCTTTGCATACTCACTGAAAGCATCCTTCAGCTCTCCCAGTTTATAGGCATCTCTAAGGGAGCAGTTTTCCTCCACGAGAAACTTTCTGTTTTTCAAAAACTTCGTGAGTTCTCCTGCTTCTTCCGCCTCCGAAAACTCTAAAAAGATCTCCCCCACACCTTCCGCGGAAAGCATCCTCGTCATGCGGGACAAAAGTCCTGTTCCCAGTCCGCGTCTCCGGTATCCCCTCTCCACATAGAGCCAGAGTATCTCTCCTCCCACTGCTTCTGTCCCTGACACGGATTCCGTGGCCCTGAAGATCAGAATCCCTGCCGGTCTGCGGTTATCTTCCTCGATCGCCGCCAGAATACGGATCTCCTGAACAACCGCCAAATCCCGCATGTCCAGTGGCAGGAGGCTGTAATAATTCTTCAGATCGGATCTCGAAAGAACGTATATGTAAAATCCTTCGCCTTTCATTTTCTCTGTTCATCCCTGTGCGCATCCGTCCCGCCGGAGGAGGGCCGATACACGCGCTTCAGTTTATCCACGGTGGAAGATGCGTTCAGAAGCAGGAGATCTGCAAGCACCAGGGCTGCCATGCACTCCACCACCACCACCGCACGGGGTACGATCACCGGATCGTGCCTTCCCCCGACAACGATCTTTGTTTCCTTTCCGTTGCAATCGATGGTCTCCTGTTCTCTCCCAATGGAGGGCGTGGGTTTGACCGCTACACGAAAGATGAGATCGCTCCCGTCCGTCATGCCGCCAAGCACACCACCGGCATGGTTCGTTGCTTTTCCGGCAGATGTGAATGCATCGTTGTTTTCGCTGCCCTTCATGCGCGCTGCCGCCAAGCCGTCTCCCATTTCAAAGCCCTTGACTGCGCCGATCGAAAGCATCGCTTTCGCAAGCAGCGCATCCGTCTTGTCAAATACCGTCTCACCAAGGCCTGCCGGCAGCCCCTTCACCACGCACTCAATCACGCCGCCCGCGGAATCCTGTTCCTTCACACACCTGCGCAGATACTCTTCTGCCTTCTCAGCCGCCACGGCATCCGGCATAAAAAGCGGATTCCGCCCCATCTCTTCTGCCGCAAAGCGCGCCGGATCCATTTCCACCGGTCCGATCGCTTTCGTATAGGTCAGAAAGGAAACGCCGAATTCCTGCAGAAGCTTTACCGCCACCGCGCCTCCCGCCACCCGGCCGACGGTCTCTCTCCCGGAGCTTCGCCCGCCGCCGCGGTAATCGCGGAATCCATATTTCTGTTCAAACGTATAATCCGCATGACCGGGTCTGTAAACCTTTGCGAGCGCCTCATAGTCTTTGGAATGGGAATCGTTATTTTTTACCATGAGAGAGATCGGCGTGCCGGTGGTCTTCCCATTGAACACGCCGGACAGGATCTCCACGGTATCGCTTTCCCCACGCTTCGTTGCAAACTCCGACTGTCCCGGACGACGCCGGTCCAGAAAAGCCTGCACATCCTCTTCTGTCAAAAAAAGCCCCGCGGGGCAGCCGTCGACCACCACGCCGACGGCTTTCCCGTGGGACTCTCCCCAGGTTGTCATTCGAAATACATTACCGAATCCTGATCCTGCCATTGTTTAATCCTCATCGTCTTCTGTTTTGGTATACACTGCCTGTCTCTTTCTTGCCATCTCGTCGCTCGCAAGGTATTCATCGTAGGTCGTGATCTTGTCGATGATACTGCCGTCCGGCAGGATCTCCATGATCCGGTTTGCCGTGGTCTCCACCACCTGATGATCCCGTGAAGAAAAGATCACCACACCCGGAAATTTGATCAGCCCGTTATTCAATGCCGTGATGCTTTCCATATCCAGATGGTCTGTCGGCTCATCCAGCATCAGCACGTTGCTGGCCTCGATCATCATCCGGGAGAGCAGCACTCTCACCCGCTCTCCTCCGGACAGCACCTTCATTTTTTTGACGCCGTCCTCCCCGGCAAAGAGCATTCGCCCCAGGAACCCCCTGACGTAAGTCGCATCCTTGATCTCCGAAAATTGGGTCAGCCAGTCCACGATGGTAAGATCCGTATCAAAGATCCTGGTATTATCCTTCGGAAAATAAGACTGGGAGGTCGTCACACCCCATTTGTACGTCCCCTCATCCGGTTCGAGTTCACCGGCCAGCACCTGGAACAGCGCTGTCTTCGCACGCTCGTTGCTGCCGACAAGTGCCACCTTGTCATCATGATTCAGGATGAAGGAAACGTGATCCAGCACCTTCTCTCCGTCGATCGTGACGGTGAGGTCCTCAACAGTAAGCACCTCGTTTCCGATCTCGCGTTCGGGACGGAAATCAATGTAAGGATACTTCCGGCTGGAGGGCTTGATCTCGTCCAGCTGGATCTTTTCAAGTGCACGCTTTCTGGAGGTCGCCTGCTTGCTCTTGGACGCATTCGCAGAGAAACGGGAAATGAATTCCTGCAGCTCCTTGATCTTTTCCTCTTTCTTTTTGTTGGCTTCCTTCATCTGCTTCACAAGCAGCTGACTCGATTCGTACCAGAAATCGTAGTTGCCGGCATAGAGCTGGATCTTGCCGTAGTCGATATCCGCAATGCTCGTGCAGACCTTATTTAAAAAGTAGCGGTCGTGGCTGACAACAATGACTGTATTATCAAAGTTGATGAGGAACTCCTCCAGCCAGGCGATGGCGTCCAGATCCAGGTGGTTGGTGGGCTCATCCAGAAGAAGGATATCCGGATTGCCGAACAGCGCCTGGGCAAGGAGCACCTTGACTTTCAGCGCACCGGGAAGGTCCGACATCTGGGTGTAGTGATAGTCCGTCTCAATACCGAGACCGTTCAACAGCGTCGCCGCATCGCTCTCCGCATTCCATCCGTCCATCTCGGCAAACTCCGTTTCCAGCTCGCTTGCCTTGATCCCGTCTTCGTCGGAAAAATCCTCCTTGGCGTAGATCGCATCCTTTTCCTTCATGATGTCATACAGTCTCCGGTTTCCCATGATCACCGTATCCAGAACGGTATATGCATCATATTTGAAGTGGTCCTGCTGCAGAAAGGAAAGACGCTCTCCCGGTGTCATGGTGACATCGCCGTTTGTGGGCTCCAGCTGTCCGGAAAGGATCTTCAGAAAAGTGGATTTTCCCGCACCGTTGGCACCGATCAGTCCATAACAGTTCCCCTCAACGAATTTGATATTGACGTCCTCAAAGAGCGCCTTTTTCCCTACCCGTAATGTCACATTGTTTGCCTGAATCATTTCAAAAACCTCATTTCATTTAGAATCCGAGAATATCATTCACCAGGATCACATGGATCCGCCCTTCGTGGCGGGAATACCGCGTGATCAAAAACTGGCAGCAAATGGTATCCGGTGATTTACAGTCCATGCAGGATCCGGTCTTCGCACATGGCGTATCCAGCCCGAACCTCTGCGCATTGATAGGCGCCGCCACACTTCTGGCGCGCTTCATGGCACTGTCCGAATCCGGACAGATCTTGTTCATGCTGACCACAAAGATCACCTTGCGCGGGCCCTGCGCGATCGCGGAAACCCTATTGGCATTGCCGTCGATATTGACGAGGATCCCGTCTTCTGTCATCGCATTTGCGCTGGAAAGAAAGATGTCCGCATCATAGGTCGCGAGCATTGCCGCACGTTTGTCTTCGCTGGCATCCCGATCCAGAAAGCGGTATTTGTCGCTCTTCAGCGCCTCGACCAATCCGATCTCATGACAGCTCATGGCGCCGCCCATGGCGATACTGCTGCCCTCCGGGATCAACGACAGCGCAAGCTCTTTTGCGGTCTCCTTATCCTTGGCATAATAGCCTGTCATATTACGGGAAGCTAACCCTTTGATCACTTTCTCCGCCAGCAGCTCATTCCGTTTCCGAATGTTCTCATCCATATTGTCCCTCTCCTTCCTGTGCCGTTTACCTTGGTGTCTCAAAAAACGTACCGCTTATACCTTCAGTCGTTTGTTTTTAAACTGGATCCCAAACATCGTACCTGCCGCAGCGAGCGCGATGATCGTAAAGATCAGATCCCCGAGCGGCTTCTCGCCGAAATACAGGACAGCTGCCGTGTGCAGCACTACGATGATATTGGTCGCTGCATGTCCGAGATACGCAGGGATCAGCGAACGATACTTCTCCACAAAATAGGCAAGCACTAGTCCGACGATCGTGGCGTAAATAAACTGTACCAGATTCCAATGCACAATGCCAAACAAAAGTGCGGAAATGATGATCCCTTTTTGCGGTCCGAACGCTTCCTTTGCTCTCCCATAGATGATGCCGCGAAACAAGATCTCCTCCGCATACGGGATGATAAAGCCAAGGCAGATCAGCTGAATGACAAGCGGCCCCGCCAGAAACGCGTCCTTGACCGCTTCATATCCGTCGGTCATCTCATCCAGCGGTGTGTAGCCAAGTATATTGTTGACCGCAATCGCGATCATCGTGATGGTGATGGCTGCATAGATCCAACAAAAGAGATAATGTTTCTTTTCTTCTTTCCCGCGGGGTTTATAAAACGTCACCTGCGCGTGCATCAGAATATCTCTGCGAAGCACCGGGATCAGATAGAAAAGTCCAAGCAGAGATCCGATGGATTCTTTCACCGTATCCCAAAGTGTAAACGGAAACAGATCCAAAATCAAGCCCACGAACAGTTTGATCGCATAAAAGATCAGAATCGGATAACACGCCTTGAGAAACGCCACGATCGACGTTCCGAAGACGTGTTTGATTGCCGTGATCCTGCTGTTTTCAAATCTCGGTTTCGGGGGTTTCTTCATCGTTTGACGCCCTTTGTATCACGATTCGCCACATGCAGGCGTTGTAAGGATACCGTCTTCCCCTTCACCGTCACCTCTGCCTCGTCTCCCTCGGAAAGAAGCGTTACCTCCGTCAATGTATCACCCTTCTGCAGCCGCATTCCGCGGACACCCACAGCGCCCTTTTTCTTCTCGGGGATCGTAGCGGTGTCGATGCGCAGAAAATAATCCGCCGCCGTCTGCATGACAAGCGTCTGATTTTCTTTCTGCTCGCCCACGAACAGCAGTGTATCATGATCCAGAAGTTTCGTCGCGCCCATGGTGCGTCTCGTCACATCAAACTCTGTTCCTTCCACGACTTTCAGCATGGAAAGCGCAGTTGCAAAGATCAACCGTTTCGTCTTGATCGCCTCCATGTCGCAAAGATATAGGAAGCGCTCCGTACTGCTGTCGTAATTGCTGACATTGTCGATCGGCGTCCCCTTGTCACGAAGCTTCGTCAGTGGCAGATCCAGCACCTTCACCGTATGCATCTGCCCGGTGTCCGTAAAGATGCAGATCTTATCCGTATTTTTGCAAAGGAAGGCGTAACGGTTCTCGGAGTCGACCACTTCTTTGTTGCGCTCGTAAGTGCTTTCGTCGATCGTACGTGCATAGCCGAAACGATCCATCAAGAAGTAGACGTTGCGCTCCTCGATCTTCTTTTCTTCAAATACGACCTCTTCCGCATCGGTAAGCTCCGTGCGGCGATCCCGCGCATATTCCGCGCGCAGTGCTTTCAGGTCTTTGATGATCACGCGTGCCATCGTGCCGCGGTTGGTCAGGATGTCCTCATAGGATGCGATGTTGGCAAGCGTCTCCTCATGCTCTTTTTGCAGCGCGTTGATCTCCAGCCCAACAAGTTTGGACAGCCGCATCGCAAGGATCGCATCCGCCTGTTTCTCCGTGAAGTGTAAAAGTGCTGCATCTTTTTCGGACTGGGCGGTTTTAAAACGGATCCCTTCGGTCACGCCTGCGGTCAGGCATGCCTTTGCCATGGCGACATCTTTGCTCCCGCGGAGCACTTCGATGATCAGATCGATACAGTCGCAGGCACGGATCAACCCTTCCTGGATCTCCTTGCGGTCAAGTTCTTTCGCAAGGAGCGTCTTATATTTTCTCGTCGCCAGCTCATATTGGAAATTGACGTGATGCTGGATGATCGGAATCAACCCGAGCGTCTCCGGTTTTCCGTTTGCCACGGTCAGCATGTTGACGCCGAACGTGTCCTCCAGCTTCGTCTTTTTATAGAGCATGTTTTTCAGGTTCTCGATATCCGCACCCTTCTTCAGCTCAATGACGATGCGGATCCCCTCCTTGGAGGACTGGTTGCTGATGTCGACGATGTCGTTCGTTTTTTTGTTTTCCACCAAAGCAAACACATCGTTCAGGAATTTCCCGATGCCGGCGCCGATCATGGTATAGGGGATCTCCGTGATCACGAGCAGCGTTCTGCCGCCCTTGCCGTGCTCCACCTCTACTTTTCCGCGTACCTTGATCTTGCCGGTACCGGTCTCATAGATCTCGCGCAGCTCGGACTGGTTTGTCACGATCCCGCCCGTCGGAAAGTCGGGGCCTTTGATGATCGTCATCAATTCGTCAAGCGAGAGGAACGGGTTCTTCATATAGGCGATCACGCCGTCGATGACCTCGCCGAAATTATGCGGCGGGATACTTGTCGCCATACCGACCGCGATGCCTTCCGCGCCGTTGATCAGAATGTTCGGCACACGCACCGGCAGCACCACCGGCTCCTTCTCCGTCTCGTCAAAGTTCGGTACGAAGTCCACTACATCTTTGTCGAGATCGCCAAGGTATGCTTCCTGTGTGATCTTTTGCAGCCGCGCCTCCGTATAACGCATCGCTGCAGCGCCGTCACCCTCGATGGAACCGAAGTTGCCGTGTCCGTCGACGAGTGGCAGCCCCTTTTTGAAATCCTGGCTCATCACCACAAGAGACTCGTAAATGGAGCTATCCCCATGCGGATGATATTTACCCATCGTATCGCCGACGATACGCGCGCTCTTGCGGTAGGGTTTGTCATACCTGATCCCGAGCTCGTACATATCGTAGAGCGTCCGTCTCTGCACCGGCTTTAAGCCATCCCTGATATCGGGGAGCGCCCGTGCGATGATGACGCTCATTGCGTAATCAATGTAGGATTTCTGCATGATCTCGGAATACTCTGTCCGGATCAGCCTTTCCTCAGTATCTACTGCCATTTTCTTTCCCTCAAACCATTTCTATTTATACATCCAGCTCTGCATCATTGGCGTGTTCATAGATAAACGCCTTGCGGGGCGGTACATCGGTCCCCATCAGCATCGCCGTCACATCGGACGCCATGCGGGCATCTTCGATCTCCACTTTTTTGAGATACCGTGTCTCCGGATTCAAAGTTGTCTCCCAAAGCTGCTCCGGATCCATCTCTCCGAGTCCTTTATATCGCTGCAGTGTGAAACTGCCGGTGTGGCGCTTGCGGTATTTTTCCAAAGCCACATCGTCGTAGAGATACTCCTCTTTCCCTTTTGCCGGGATCGCCTTGTAAAGCGGCGGCATCGCAATGTAGACATGTCCTTCGAAGATCAGCTCCGGCATGAACCGGTAGAACAGCGTCATCAACAGCGTACTGATATGCGCACCGTCCACGTCGGCATCGGCCATGATCACGATCTTGTCGTAACGGAGCTTTGTGATGTCAAAGTCATTGCCGTAGCCTTCCGAGAAACCGCAGCCGAATGCATTGATCATTGTCTTGATCTCGGCGTTCGCCAGCACCTTATCGATACTGGCTTTTTCCACATTCAGGATCTTTCCGCGGATCGGCATGATCGCCTGGTACATCCGGTTTCTTGCCATCTTTGCGGAGCCGCCTGCGGAATCCCCCTCGACGATGAAGATCTCGCATTTCCCTGCCTCACGGGATTCGCAGTTCGCAAGCTTCCCGTTGGAGTCAAACGAAAACTTCTGTTTCTGCAGAAGGTTGGATTTGTTCTTCTCTTCGGTTTTCCGGATCTTCGCCGCTTTCTCCGCGCAGCCGATCACAGCTTTTAAGGTCTCTAAGTTCCGGTCAAAATAGAGCACGATCTCATCGTTCGTGATCTTGCCGGTCACGCGCCCGGCGTCCTGGTTGTCCAGTTTGGTCTTGGTCTGCCCTTCAAAGCGCGGGTCCGGATGCTTGATCGAAACCACCGCCGTCAGGCCGTTTCGCACATCGGTACCGGTGAAGTTGGCATCCTTATCCTTCAGGATCCCGAGCTCTCTCGCATACTGGTTGATCACAGTCGTAAAGGTTGTCTTGAAACCGGTAATATGTGCACCGCCCTCCGCGTTGTAGATCGTGTTGCAAAAACCGAGGACATTTTCCTGAAACTCGTTGATGTATTGGAACGCCACATCCACCGTAATGCCTTCGCTCTCTCCGGTAAAGGAGATCACGTCGGTGATCGGCTCGGAATTCTTGTTCAGCTCTCTGACAAATCCCACGATCCCGTCCGGCTCATGGAATACTTCCTGATCCGGTTCCTCGCCGCGCAGATCCTCATAGTAGATCGTGAGCGCAGGATTGAGATACGCGGTCTCGTGCAGACGGCTCTTTACTTCATCCTCTTTGAACCGAGTCTTTTCAAAGATTTCCGGGTCCGGCAGGAAGTTGATCTTCGTCCCGGTCTTTCTGGTCTTCCCGATGACAGGGAGCAGTCCCTTTTCCAGCTTTACGGTCGGGACACCGCGCTCATAACGATCGTGATGGATCATCCCCTCCCGGCTGATCTCCACATCCATATAGGTGGACAGTGCATTCACGACGGAAGAACCGACACCGTGCAGACCGCCGCTGGTCTTATAGGCCTGGTTATCAAATTTACCGCCCGCATGCAGCGTGGAAAAAACGATCCGCGCCGCCGAAACGCCCTTCTGGTGCATCCCGACCGGGATCCCGCGACCGTCGTCCTCCACCGTACAGGAACCGTCCTGCTCCAACGTCACATGGATCGTGTTGCAAAAGCCCGCCAGATGCTCGTCCACGGAATTGTCCACGATCTCATAGATCAAATGATTCAAGCCTTTTCTGGAGGTGCTGCCGATGTACATTCCCGGACGCTTCCGGACCGCTTCCAGCCCTTCCAGCACCGCAATGCTGTCCGCACCGTATTCTGCTGTTTTGTTTCCCATGTCACTCTCCGTTCCTTACTCTATATTCTGATCGCCGCCCGACAGGCTCTGCATATGCGCGAGCACCATCATGGCCAGCTTAAATGTCATCGCATCTTCAAATTTACGCACGTCCAGTCCGATGATCTTTTGGAAGCGCTCCAGACGATACACGAGCGTATTTCGGTGGATATAAAGCTGCCGCGCCGTTTCCGAAATGTTGAGGTCGTTCTCAAAGAAGCGCTCCACCGTCTGCAGTGTCTCTTCGTCAATATCCAGATCGCGCCCGGCGAATACTTCCTGAATAAACATTTCGCAAAGGGACTGCGGAAGCTGGTAGATGAGCCGCCCGATCCCGAGCTTCTGGTAGCTGATCGTATCCCGCTGTCCGTAAAAGATCTCGCCGACCCGAAGAGACAGCATCGCTTCCTGATAAGACCTCGGAATATCGGAAAGCTTGCCGGCACGGTTGCCGTAACCGACCCGCACCTTCACCATTGCTTCCGCATGGATCGTATCCACAAGCATCCTCGCCTGCTCCTCGATCTCACTTTCCTCTTTGACGTGTTTCACGTCCTTCACGAGGATCACGCTTTTTTCATCCAGCTCCGTGACAAAATCTCTGGTCCTGGGATCCACGAGAGACTTCACAAGCTCCATCATGGCAGGTTCTTTTCGTTCCCGTGTTTCGATCACAAAGACGACCCATTCGGATTCCCTGATCTTGAGCCGCTCTGCTTTGCTGTAGATATCCACGACAAGCATATTGCCAAGCAGGATATTCTGCATAAAGCTGTTGCGGTCAAACTGATCGCGATACGACTCTACGATCCTCCTGATCTGAAGCAGCGCAAGCCGTCCGACCATGTAGGATTCCTCCTGTATGCTTGGCACCAGCAGGATGTACTCCGGCTCCTCTTCCACCATCACCTTAAAAAAATGATAGCCGTTCTGCATCTGGATCTCTGCCATGGAGGCTGCAAACACGTTGACTGATTCGGCCAGCGCCTCCTCGTCCTCCGGGAGTTCTCCGGTGTAAGCCGTCAGTTTCCCCTTCGCATCGTAGAGCAAGAAATCGATCCGGCTGACCTCCCGGATCTCTGTAAGTGCTGTTTGCAGTTTCTGGTTTGAAAGCATGGTTTTTCCTCTCGAAGGGACAGTTTGCCGCACACGGTATGTGGTCTCTGACACATACCCATACAGATTTATTTTAATCATTTTGAGTGCCCTGCGCAAGAACAAAATACATCATGTTGTGGTCGCCTCCCCCGGACGCACAAGCGATGACGATTCGCATAAATATGGCGACGTCTTTCATCACATGTTGCAACCAGTACAAAAATATGATATTTTGTTTTACGAAATAAAAAGAAAGGCACCCCGGTTGTGTAGGTGAAGGAATGAAGATTCGATAATTTGATTTAGGTAAATGCAAACGTAGTGATATGGCCTGAAAAGGTCTGTTTGTATATGCCGGATCGGATGATCGTATTCATTTTGAAGCCATCAGGAAATGATATCGAGTGCTTTTTTGCATGAGTTGGATCTTCATTTGTACGTGTAATCTGCTTTCGGCATGAAGCAGATTTTTTTTGTCATCGGGTCGATCGGTCGTTCGCAGAGCATCCGGAAGATGATTGTCCTGCACCGACCGGCAGAGAGGAGGCATGAACATGGCACAGATACAGGTGGCGGATCTGACATTTTCTTATGACGGAAGTGCGGATGATGTTTTAAAAGAGGTAAATTTCAATATTGATACAGACTGGAAGCTGGGACTGATCGGCAGAAACGGGAAAGGAAAAACAACTCTGCTGAAGCTTCTCATGGGAAGATACGATTACCGTGGCAGCATAAAGACCGGTGTCTGCTTTGACTACTTCCCATATCCGGTGTCCGATTCGGATCTGAACAAAAATGCGGTTGATCTCTTCGAAGGATGGAAACCACAGGTAGAGATCTGGCAGGTATTGATCCGGATGAATGAACTTAAGATGGATCCGGAATGTCTTTACAGACCTTTTGGAACAATGAGTTTCGGGGAGCGCACCCGGGTGATGCTGGCCGTGCTTTTTGCTGCCGAAAATGAGTTTCTTCTGATCGATGAGCCGACGAACCATCTTGATACAAAAGCACGTGAGATCGTAAAGGAATTTCTGGCTTCCAAAAAAGGCTTTATCCTTGTTTCGCATGACAGAGACCTGCTGGACGGCGTATGTGATCATGTGCTTGTACTCAATCGGTCTACGATAGAGGTGCAGACCGGGAACTTTTCGACCTGGTGGGAAAACAAGGAAAAAAAGGATGCTTTCCAACAGGCCGAGAATGAGAAGCACCTGAAAGAAATCGGAAAACTGAGGACGGCTGCAGACAGGAGCAGCCGGTGGGCGGAAAAAAACGAACAGTCAAAAATCGGATTCGATCCTTCCCGGGAACATGACCGGAATATATCGACCAGATCTTTTATCGGCGCAAAAACAAAAAAGATGCAGGCGCGTGTCAAGTCCTACGAGCAACGCATCGGGCGGGAGATTGAGAAAAAAGAAGGATTGCTGCAGGATATCGAGCAGGTGTCCGATCTGAAAATAGAACCACTCCGATTCCATAAAGAAATACTGGTTCGCGCGAATGATCTGAGCCTTCGCTACGAAGGCTCAGAAAAAGAATTGTGCTCAGGACTCAGGTTTCAGGTGAAACGCGGTGAAAGGGTGATTCTTGCCGGGGAGAACGGGTGTGGAAAATCGAGTATTCTGAAGGCGGTCCTGCAGAGAACCAACTCCCCGGAATCACACGCCGGGTTATTCATATCCGGAGATCTTGATGCCGCTTCCGGCATGAGAATCTCGTATGTAAGCCAGGATACTTCCCTTTTGAGGGGCTCTCTCAGGAAGTACTGTAAAGAGAAAGGTCTGAGTGAGAGCCTTTTCCTCGCGGTACTCAGACAGCTTGATCTTGGGAGGGAGCAGTTTTCGAAAAACATGGAGGATTTTTCGGAAGGTCAGAAGAAAAAGGTTTTGATCGCGGCCAGCTTGGTTACCCCGGCACATTTATATATCTGGGACGAGCCGCTGAACTTTATCGACGTATTCTCACGCATGCAGATTGAGAACCTGATTTTGCAATATAAACCAACGATGCTGCTCGTGGAACACGACGTAAGATTCCGGGAGAAGGTGGGTTCAGAGGTGATCCAGGTCACCTGAAAGAAAGCGGAAAATGTTCATCCCATCCCGAACTCCGCACACAGCTGTCATCCTGATAGCCATTTTGATATGATCATTTCCCTTATAATAGAACGAGCCCGCCAACAGCCCCCTTGGTCTGTTATCGGGCTTGTGCCTTCCTGCTTTCAATCCTCTCCCACCAGCTTCACACTCTTATAATCATGTCCTACCGCCGGGAGGAATCTTGTGATGATATCCTCAGTCCGCATTTTCAGGCTCGATGTGTTCACACACGGATGACATCCGAGATACTCATCCTTCAACACATCCTCGTCGATCAATAGTTGAACCGCATGATCTTTGTCATTCATCAGCCCCATGATACTTACCGAGCCCGGCTCAATATCAAGATATTTCAACATATCCTCAGCGTTTGCAAAAGAAAGCCTCGAAGACTTGATCTGTGCTGACAATTCCTTTGTCTTAAACTTCTTTTCACCCGGCATCATCAAAAGATAAAATGACGTCTTCTGCTTGTTGCAAAGAAAAAGGTTCTTGCAGATCACAACTCCAAGGATCGCATCCACCTCGTTACACTCTTCCATCGTATCCGTCCGCTCATGATCCGTTCGCAGATATTTTATGCCAAGAGAATCCAGCAAATCATAAGTCCTTACTTCTCTCGGCAGCCTGTCAGAAATATCCTCAGGTCTTCCGTTAAACAGTTTCATCTCTTCTGGCATTCCGTTATCCTTTTCATCTCGCTCATAAGGTACTCATATCTCAAACGCTTTTTTCTTTCTTCGGTGAAGATTGTAACACATCGCCAGACTTCGTGCTAAAATATAGGCACTACCTGTAAATTACTCATCTTCATCGTCATCCGTAAAGAAAAAAATTTCCTCCACCGGGTGCTCAAATACCTTTGCGATGTCCATAGCTAATTTCAGCGAAGGATTGTATTTCCCGCTTTCCAAGTTGACGATAGTTTCCCTTCTTACGCCGACCCTCTCGGCAAGTGCTGCTTGTGAGATGCCTTTTTCTGTCCGATATTCATGAATCTTCGTGGTAAGCATCCAGCGTCACTCTCCTTTTTCATAACGGTAAAAGGAGATCCCGGAAATGATATTCATAATACCGAGAAACATCAGTATCCATCCCTTAAAATGGACAATCAGCTCTATTCCAAATAAAGAACTGATCGCGTCGATGATAAGACATACCGCCAACCCCAGCAGAGAAATCCGAAAAGCACTGTCATGCGCTCTCAAAAGATTGTATTCGGATCTCTCATCCCCTTCTTCTGCATTCACAATAGTTGCAATGAGCCATAATGCTATGATTACGAAACAACATACCGCTGTTCCCAGATACATACTCTTGTTTTTGGTGGCGAGTATAGAAAAAAAGCCCGCCGCCACCCAAAGGACACCTGAGACAATGGATTGTATGATGTTTTTCTGTTTCAACGAAATCTTCATGATCCCACCTCCGATGTGCGAAATATATCACTATGTTAGAAATATATCACGTCCGCACAAATTCGTCAATTCCTTTATAGCCCCCTAACAGCTGCGCATTTACGGTACTAAAAAAGCACCTACCGTAGTAGATGCTTTTATCTGAATAGTGTGAGCTTGGAATGAATAAGAAGCATGCAAGGCTCGCACATTCCCGTCAAATAACAGGCATGATCATTTGTTCTAACATCTATGGCAGTCCCGGCAATCCTCCATCGTTGGTCTTCTCCTGCCATTGGTAATTCAACCTCCATTCTCGCAGAGGTTTTGCTCGTGTATATATAACTTCTCTATCTTGTTTGTCTTGAATTTGTCCGTTTTTCAAAACGATATATTCATAAGCGTTTTCAAATAACGCAACCATTGACGAATCTCAGAGTGCAGTTTTTTCGCCAATCCAAAGATAGGATATGGTGTAGCTAATTAAAAACGCTAATACTAGAGCCGGAACCTTATCCAAGGATGAAGGCGCACCCGGCGGTGACTCAGCTGAAAGGAATCCCGTAACCTAAAACTTCTATCTAAACAGAGTTTTAGGTTTTGGCCTCGCGCCCGTTGAAAGCGTTTGCCAAGGGCACCTTTCAGATCAGATTTTCCCCATCATAGCAAAACCGTGTCAACGAAGATCCAACCCGATATTCTGTACTGGCAATATAGCATGCATCGTATCCCGATTCAATGGATTTCCGGCAATTTCTCAAAGTGTCGTTTCTGGAACGACTTTTCTATCGTGCGCCTTGCCTTTTCTTCAAGCGGATGCTATAGTCCCATTGAGAGCAGTACCATTACGCACGGGAGTTGGAACTTCGGTTCCCCGCGGGACTTGGGCTGCTTTTTCTTATTGTTCTAAGTTATATTGCAATAGCAATTGAAGTCATTTTTTGGTATATTATAAGTGATGTAACTGGCACAGTTTTCCACAAGCAAAAAGGGAGGAGATTAATATGGTTGCAGCAATAGCAGAGCCAAAATCTCATATTGAAAATGGAATCGTATTCTATGATACTCCTTGGACTGTTGATGCCTCTGAATACTTAAATCTTCATGGAGAACACGATTTTATTGCTTCAAGAGGTGATGACACCTATACCGTTTATTGTTATGTAGAAGGGTATGAATACAATAAAACATTCGAGGATTTATTTTATTCCAAATACAAACCTCTTGGATGCTCCTGGATAGGAGGATTATCAAATATAGACGGGGGATTTCTGCTTTGATTAAACTTAAAAAAATAAGAGTAGGGAATGGATATCATTATATTTGCGACGAGAACACATCGACTGAAGATACTGCTCACCAAAACTATTCCTCCAATCAAAAGGTATATAGCAGCCTTCAACAATAAGGTTCTGCTCATTCTCAATAGCAGTCTTT
>CACZBF010000013.1 GCA_902779355.1 uncultured Lachnospiraceae bacterium
AGCCCGGGTCTTTGTTTTTTAGGAGAAATCCGGCCGAATGGCCGGATTTCATCCTATGAAAAAGACTGCCACACTAATTACTTAGTGCGACAGCCCCTTCTTTTATCTTGCGTTTAGTGATGGCTGGAAGTATGGAGAACAATCAGATATTCTCCGGGTTGCTTTTCATTTTTGGAATGCTAAAATCCGGATGTTCCCCGAGACCGGCCGTCTGAGGCATGCAGGTCAACATCCAGAGTTCTTCTTCGGTGAGCTCAAAATCAAATACGTCCAGATTTGCTTTGATATGCTCCGGCGAACTGGCCTTTGGGATGGGAAGCGTTCCCTTCTGCAGGAGAAAGCGGAGACTGATCTGGGCGGTGGACTTTTGATATTTCTCCGCCAACTCGGAAAGGATCGCATTTCCTTCCGGTGCCTTGCTATGTCCACGACCAAGGGGACTCCAGGCCATCGGGAGAACCTTGTTTTCCTTACAGAAGGATACAGCGGCATCCTGAGAGTAGCCGGGATGGATCTCGAGCTGATCCACGACGGGTTTTATGGAAGCATGATCCAGGATATTCTTCAGATGGTGGGGAAGGAAGTTGGAAAGACCGAGATGACGAACCTTTCCTTCCTTCACCAGATCTTCCATTTGTGTCCAGGTTTTTTGGTTCTTTTCTTTCCAGTGATCGGTATTGTCTTCTGTGGCGCGTGGCCAATGTATCAGATAAAGATCAACATAATCCATCTGAAGACGCTTCAGGGAGCGCTCCAGCGCAGCTCTGGGGTCATCTGCCTCATCAATCCAGAGTTTGGTTTCAATGATAAACTCTTTCCTCGGAATGCCGCTTTCTTTGATGGCCTGTCCGAGATATTTTTCCGTTTCGTATAGGGAGGCCGTATCAAAGAATCGATAGCCGCAATCAATCGCTGCTTTGATCGGCAGAAGATTGTTTCCGAACTCCTCATGATAGGTTCCGAAACCGATCATCGGAAGCGTGCTCTCATCGTTTAACGTGTAATTTGGCAGGTTTGCGTTCATAAGCGCCTCCTTTTGAGCAGACATGTGTTAAGACCTTTATACCACAGTAGTGAGGACATTTCAAAAACAAGAAGAACTTCTTCCAAAGCATTGTTTATGCTTTTTCGAGTAATTTATTTATAATTTTTCGAGTAGATCGTCAAATTGAAGATCCGCCATTATAGCAGGTTCTTCACGATAAAACCCCCTCCATCCGGCATAATCGGATGAGAGGGGGCTTTATGTTCATTCATGCTCTTTTCAGATTGCATTCCAAGACATCTCTGTTATCATGTTCCTGATTGTACGGATCCGGAAGCCAATGTACGGCATACATGTTCCAAAATTTGTCCTGAAAGGTATAACGGTATGCTTCTGTTATGATTCCGATCTGATCGTAGTACTGAAGAGTTACTTTGTCCCCTACTGCAAATGCGAAGGGCTGTTCGCTGCCACCTTCTGTTCCACCGGTCATTTGTGCCATCATCTCATCAGTAATCTCAATGTTTTTGTTATCAGCCATTATGTTTTCCTCCCTTGCATAAGTTTCTGTGTTTGTTGTTCTTTGCCTTATGATACGTTGTTGTGATCTGGTCTGTCACGATTTTTGTCTATTCGGTCGTTTTTGATGTCTATCCGGTAATTATGGGTTAATCATTCATGCTACTTTTTTTCGAGTGATGAACGGATTGACGCTGCATACCTTGAATGGTAATGTTTTAGTCAGGGAAACGACGAAGCAGAGGAGGAATCAAAATGAAACGACGGATCAGAACGGGGATATCACTTTTACTGGCAGGACTTATCACAGTTGTATCCGGATGCGGAAGTAACCAGGGTGTGGGAAGCGCTGTATCCACCGAAACAGAGGCTGCTACTGAGGTTTCTGCGGAGGAAACAACGGAAGAGAAAACGACCGGAGACCTTGATCCAAACAGAACCGGAGCCAAATGGATTGATTCCGGCATCTACGGGACTTTTGAAGGCATGGGAGAGATTCGGTTGGAGGATGACTTTGCTGCTTACGTGAATCGGGAATGGGCTGAAAATGCGGAAATACCTGATGGTGCATCCAATGCTTCCTCAAGGACCGAATTGTCAAGAGAAAACGATGAAAAGAAGATGGCGCTTTTGAATGGGGAGACAAAGGATGACCCGGAATTGACGGCCATGCAGACTTTCAATGCACTTCTGATGGACTGGGATAGCAGAAATGAGCAGGGAATGCAGGAGTTGAAGCCTTATATTGATGATATTCAGGGCATATCGTCCGTTTCCGAACTAACGGAGTATTTTTCCGATCCGGAGAGGAATTTGCTGGGCAGCGCGATGATCAAATTTTCCATCGCCCCGAATCAGTACGATGCGCTTCATAATCTGATCTATCTGGAAAATCCGATGACTTTTGCCGGGAGTGATTCTTTTTTTGAAGAAGACAACGAGTACCGGCAGAGTATCGAAGAGCTTGTGACTTATGCACTGGAAAAAACCGGATACTCCGAGGAAGAGTCGAAAGCAACCTTTGATTCGGCGATTGCCTTTGAAAAGGGCTTTATGCCTTCTCTCATGTCCTTTTATGAAGAAATGGATGAAAAAGGCGAAAGCGTGCTGTACAACGTTTATTCAGCAGAAGAGTTGGATCAACTTTTTTCCAACATGCCGGTTCGTGACATTTTCAAGGGGCTTGGCTACCGCGTTGACGGTCCGTTTAATGTCAATATTGCTGAGATGCTGAAGTACTATAACTCGGTCTACACCGAGGACAATCTCGAGGCAATGAAAAACTGGATCACAGCACATACTGCTTATGAAATGATGGCTTATTTTGACCGGGAATCCTACGAGAAGAAAGAAAACGTCATGAACGCCAATGTTGGCGTGGATACCCTGCCCCCTGACAGGGAATATGCATTGAATACCATCTATGGATTGATCCCCGGGGAAATTGACAAACTCTTTGCGGAATATTGTTTTAATCAGGAGATCAAGTCTCAGGTGGCGGAGCTGGTGGATATGATGATGGACTACTATAGGGGGATGTTGCAATCGGAAGACTGGCTGACTGCTGAGACAAGAGACGCTGCAATTGAGAAGCTGGACACCATGAAGCTTCATATCTGCTATCCGGACGATCTCCCGGATTATTCGTCATTAAAGATCCGGAGTGCATCGGAAGGAGGAAGTGTTTTTGAAGCAGTGAGAGCGATAAACGCTTTCAATGCAAAATCTTCTAATGAAAGACTTTCCATCGTGAATGACGGTACGCTTTGGGGACCGGATGAACATTACAGCAGTTTTGGTGCGGCCTACATTTCCTCGGAGAACTCCATCAATATTTATGCCGGTATCTGCGGTGGAGACTATTATGATGCGGATTGGCCCATTGAAAAGAAGCTGGGCGGTCTTTGTTTTGTGGTAGGACATGAACTGACCCATGCCTTTGATACGGATGGATCGATGTATGATAAGGACGGAAATTATAGAGATTGGTGGACTGCAGAGGATCGAGAAGCCTTTGATGAAAGAAGGGATAGGCTGGTTCGGTATTACAGCACCCTGGTTCCGGCTCCGCAGATTTCCGATGAGCCCTATGGTGAGGACGGGGCAAGGTATATCATGGCAGAAGCCATCGCGGATCTCGGTTCCATGAAATGTATCTGCTCTATTGCAGACAGTATGGAGGATTTCGATTATGAACTATTCTTCCATCACCTTGGTATGATCCAGAAAAATGCCAGATATGAGAAGGCGGAGATCGCATATATCAGCTCGAATGTGCATCCCGTGGAGTGTTACCGATGCAATATCCCGATTCAGAATCAACAGCAATTTCTGGACACATTTGGGATCAAGGAAGGTGACGGCATGTATCTGGCACCGGAAGACAGAATCGGTATTTGGTAAAAAGGAGGAAACCGACTATGAAAAAGACACAGATCGTAACAACCATGGCATTTCTGGCAATGGGCGCATTTTTACTGGCAGGCTGTGCCGGAAAAAAAGCCGAAGAGCCGGAACCCATCGGGATGCCGAATCCCTGGCAGTATGAGGTATCCCCTGAGGATGTACAGAAAATGGTAAATGAATCCTTCACGGTTCCGGAAGGCGCCGAAAACGTGGTATACGGGATCATGGAATCGGAGAAACTGGCGGAAGTGCAATTTGACCTTGACGGTGTATCCTATTGCGCCAGAATGGAGCCGGCAAAGGAATTTACGGATATTTCCGGGATGTACTATACCTGGGACGCAGAAGGTGTTGATCAGGTCAATGGGCTGGACGCGCAGGAGCGCCGCTATCTTTCCGATGAAGAAGAGGATGCGGACAACATTCTGTTTTATGATGCAGACAAGCAAATGATGTATTCGATCTCTGCAACAACGCCGGATCTTGACGGATTTGATCTGGTGGCAGTCGCTGAGACGGTATTTCAGTAAACGTACACAATCATACAAAAAAGGCGGAGCAACTGCTCCGCCTTTCTTCGATTATTTTCCGATCATCTTTTTGATGGAATCTACAGCACCGCCGACTTTATCTGCCGTCAGTTTTGCCTTTACACCGGTCACTACCTGATCCAATATGCCGTCAGGAATGTCAATCCCGGATGCGGATTCTATTGCCTTCTCGGGATTCTCCTGAAATGATTTCATAAAATTCGGGTCGTCTTTGATCTTCTTTACGATTTCCTCAATCTTTGCCTTAATATCCATTGTCTGCTCCTTTCTCTGCATCTGTGCGGCATCGTTGTTTTGAGATTATCTTATCATATTTTCATGCACAGTGTATAGGCGCATCTTGGATGCAGCATTTGCCAAATCAGACAGAAACGGCTAAAGTGATAGTATGACAGCAGAGACACAGGTTCGCGGACTGACCCGGGAAGAGGTTCATCAACGCGTACGACTTCATCAGACAAATGAAAATGTCACGGCGGATACACGCAGTGTCAAGCAGATCGTTAAAGAAAACCTTCTGACATACTTTAACCTGATCTTTGCCATTCTGGCAGTTCTTCTGATCATCACCGGCTCGTTCCGGGATATGACGTTTCTCCCTATTATACTGGCAAACGCGGCAATCGGTATCATACAGGAGATCCATGCCAAGAAGGTACTTGATAAACTGACGCTCCTTAATGCACCGAGAGTTACGGTGCTGCGGGACGGAAAGCAGCAACAGATCATTTCGGAAAAGCTTGTGCTGGATGATGTGATCCTGCTTGCCAGCGGCAATCAGGTGCCGGCGGACTGCAGCGTCCTTTCCGGCAAGGCGCAGGCGAACGAATCACTTCTTACGGGTGAATCGGACGAGATTGAAAAGAACCCGGGCGATAAGCTGTTTTCAGGGAGCTTTCTGGTCTCCGGCAAATGTTACGCCAAAGTTGAGAAAGTCGGAAAAAATTCCTATATCAGCAAACTGATGCGGGAAGCCACAAAAGAAAAAAAGGAAGAGCAATCCGAGATGATCCGTGCGATGGACCGGCTCCTTCTGATCCTCGGTATCATCATTATTCCGATCGGTATCGCGTTGTTTGTCCAAAGCTATCATTATAACCACGCTACGTTCCAGAGCAGTATTTCCAATATGGTAGCGGCGTTGATCGGTATGATCCCGGAAGGACTCTACCTCCTGACAAGTGTATCTCTTGCGGTCAGCGCCGGACGTCTTGCGGGCAAAAAGGTGCTCGTCCATAACATGAAATGTATTGAGACTCTGGCGCGCGTGGATGTCCTCTGTGTCGATAAGACCGGTACGATCACGGAGCCTGTGATGGTGGTGCGGGATGTGATAGCGCTTTCCGAAAAAGAAGAGGATGAGAGCGCTCTGCAGAATGTTCGCGCAAAGATCAGTGATTTCGTTGCGAATATGACAAAAGACAACGATACGATGAAGGCGCTGCAAAAGACATTTCGGACACCGACGGGCGTACGCGCGGAGAAAGTCGTCTCTTTTTCTTCTCAGTATAAATACAGCGCCGTAACCTTTCAAAACGGCAGTTATGTGCTTGGTGCGCCGGAGTTTGTCCTGCGCGATCAGTATGAGACCTATCGGAAACAGATTGAGGAACAGGCATCCAAGGGATACCGTGTTGTGGTATTTGGAGGTTATCCGAATGATCCGGCTGGAAAGGCACTGACTGCAAAGGTGACACCGGAGGCGCTGATCCTGCTGGAAAATCCCGTACGTGAGGGTGCGGAAAAAACGTTCCGTTACTTTGCGGAGCAGGGTGTAAAAACAATGGTGATCTCCGGCGATAACCCGATCACGGTTTCGGAAACCGCAAAACGCGCCGGGATCGAAGGCGCAGAAAAATATGTGGACGCCAGAAGGCTGCGCAACAAGCGCGATATCTATGAAGCAGCGAAAAAATATGTGGTGTTTGGGCGTGTCGTACCGGAGCAGAAGAAATTGCTTGTGAAAGCCCTAAAAGCACAGGGCAGAACCGTTGCGATGACGGGAGACGGCGTAAACGATATCTTAGCGCTCCGCGAAGCGGACTGCAGCGTTGCGATGGCTTCCGGAAGCGAAGCGGCCTCTCAGGTAGCGCAGCTTGTACTGCTTGATTCCGATTTCACGAAAATGCCGGAGGTTGTGGCTGAGGGCAGACGTGTGGTCAATAACATCCAGCGTTCTGCGGCGCTTTATCTGGTCAAGAATATCTTTTCCCTGCTGCTGGCGGTATTCTCGGTGATCCTGATGCTCGATTATCCGCTGGAGCCTTCGCAGGTCAGCCTGATCAGCCTTTTTACGATCGGTATCCCGTCGCTCGTGCTGGCATTGGAGCCGAATCATGAGCGGATCCGCGGGCATTTTATGACGAACGTCCTTTTGAAGGCCCTGCCTGCTGGCCTGACAGACTTTCTGGTCGTCAGCGGTCTGGTCGTTTTCTGCAGGGAATTTGGTGTCGATACCGAATGTCTCTCTACGTCCGTCACCATTCTGGTCGCGATCGTCGGTTTTATGATTGTCTATATCATCGCAAGACCCATGAAACGACATCACTGGATCATGTTGATAGGGTTGATCGCAGGATGGCTTTTCTGCATGCTCTTCATCAGTCATTGGTTTGCGATCACAAGCATCAATACCCAGTGTGCGATGCTTATGGTGCTCTTTGCCCTTGCGACTGAGCCCCTGATGCGCTATCTGACGAAATTTTTCACTTGGATCCTGGATCGGATCGAGGAAGGGTCACACAAGAAGAAAAAAACTTTCTAAGAATTCAAAAATTATGTATAATAGTAAAGTGAACGGCTATCATGGATGTTTACGTGAAAACAATGAATCTATGGGATATTCAAGAAAGAGAGGGTGAGAAATGTTAAAGATCGGAATGCTTACCAGCGGCGGTGACTGCCAGGCTTTGAACGCGGCAATGCGCGGTGTCGTAAAAGGACTTCATGAAAATGTGGATGAGGTCGAGCTTTACGGCTTTTTGAACGGTTATCACGGATTGATCTACGGTGATTACCGGTTGCTGAGCGGCAGAGACTTTTCCGGTATTTTGACAAAGGGCGGCACGATCCTCGGGACAAGCCGCACCCCGTTTAAGATGATGCGCGAACCGGATGAGAACGGCCTTGATAAGGTCGAGGCCATGAAGCACAACTATTACAAGCTCAATCTGGACGGGCTTGTGATCCTGGGCGGCAACGGGACGCAGAAGACCGCAAACCTGCTCCGCGAGGAGGGTTTGAACGTCATCCATCTTCCGAAGACCATTGATAATGATATCTGGGGAACGGATGTGACCTTCGGTTTCCAGAGCGCGATCGATATCGCGACAGAGGCGATCGACCGCATCCATACGACGGCAGCTTCCCATAACCGTGTGTTTATTGTAGAGGTCATGGGTCATAAGGTCGGCTGGCTGACGCTGAATGCCGGTGTTGCGAGCGGCGCGGACGTTGTGCTGATCCCGGAGATCCCGTTTGACATCAATAAGATTGTGGATACGATCGAAAAACGTAACAAAGAGGGCAAGGGCTTTACGATCATCGCCTGCGCAGAGGGTGCGATCAGCAAGAAGGATGCGAAGCTCAGCAAAAAAGATTATAAGAAAAAACTGGAAAACTATACTTATCCGTCGGTTTCCTATGAGATCGCGGAACAGCTGACGAAGAAGACCGGTGCGGAGGTCAGAGTCGTGGTTCCGGGCCATGCACAGCGAGGCGGTAATCCGGATCCGTATGATCGCGTGCTCTGTACGAGACTCGGCGCAGCGGCCGCGATGGCGATCATTGACAAGAAGTGGGGAAACATGGTTGCAATGGTGAACCGTGCGACCAAACTGATCCCGTTGGAGAAGGTTGCCGGAAAGTTGAAACAGGTGGATCCGAAAGGAACGATGATCCAGGAGGCAAAATACATCGGGATCAGCTTCGGAGACTGATATCGTTACAAATCACGGATTTGGTGAGCAGCAATGTCTTATACGGCGTTATATCGGAAGTTCCGTCCGCAGACATTTACAGATGTCAAGGGACAGGACCCGATCGTTACCACTTTAAAAAACCAAATCAAAGCCGATCGAATCGGACATGCTTACCTGTTCTGCGGGACTCGCGGGACAGGTAAGACTTCTGTTGCGAAGATTTTTGCCAGAGCGGTCAATTGTGAGCATCCGGTGGACGGAAGCCCCTGCATGGAATGTGAGGTATGTAAGTCCATCGCGGAGGGCTCGGCACTCAATGTGATCGAAATCGATGCAGCCAGCAACAACGGTGTGGACAATATCCGCGAGATCCGGGAGGAAGTGACTTACTCTCCGACGACCGGTCGTTACAAGGTCTATATCATTGATGAGGCGCATATGCTCTCGCCCGGCGCGTTTAATGCGCTGCTCAAGACGCTGGAGGAGCCGCCGGCTTATGTGATCTTTATCCTCGCGACCACGGAAGTGCATAAGATCCCGGTTACGATCCTTTCCCGCTGTCAACGATACGATTTCAGACGGATCTCCAATGATACGATCGCCGCCCGTTTGACAGACCTGCTTTCAAAAGAAAACGTGCAGGCGGAAGAAAAAGCGGTGCGCTACATTGCAAAGGCCGGAGACGGATCCATGCGTGATGCGCTCTCTCTGCTTGATCAATGCATCGCTTTTTACCTGGGGCAGGAATTGACTTATGATAAGGTGTTGGAAGTGCTCGGCGCCGTCGATACGGAGATCTTTGCAAGACTTCTTTCTGCAGTTCTTGCAGAAGACGTGCCGCAGGCCATGAAAATCGTGGAAGAGCTTACGATCAGCGGACGCGAACTGACGCAGTTTGCGGCGGATTTTTGTTGGTATCTGCGGAATCTTCTGTTGATGAAGAGCGCCGATGATATGGAGGAGCTTCTCGATATTTCCAGCGAAAACTTAGAGACTTTGAAGGAACAGTCTGCGAAGGTGGAAAGCACCGTGCTGATGCGCTATATCAGAGTCTTTTCCACCTTGCTGAACGACCTGAAGTATTCTTCCCAGAAGCGGATCCTGACGGAGGTGGCGCTGATCAAGCTCTGTAAGCCCGCCATGGAGACGGATACGGCTTCTCTGACGGACCGGATCCTGCATCTGGAAGAAAAAATGGAAAGCGGTGTGTGGACAGCAGCACCGTCACCCGGACAGGGACAGGGCATACCTGCCGCCAATTTGAACCAACCGGCAACCGTAGGCGCTTCCGCAGCCGTAAAGGCCCCCCTCCCGAAAGCGGTTCCCGCAGAAGTGGAACAGGCAGTCCGGCAATGGCGGTCTATTGTAAATTCCATGAATGTGACCGGTATGACGAAAACGTTTCTGAATCAGGCGCATCTGTCGGTCGGAGACGGAGAGACCCCCATGCTGCTCATTGTGCTGGATGATTACAACGCAATCGGGATGTGCACGCAGGAGGATACCAAAAAAGCGCTGGAAGATGCGATCCAGTCGCATTTGGAGCGCGAGGTCAGGGTGGAGATTCGGGAGAATAAGACCGGAAAACCCGCAGGAGAGACCTATCCGGATCTGAAAGCGCTGCTGGCGCAAAATGTCAAAATGGAGATAGAAACCGAAGAATAAGAAGGAGGCTGAAGAAGAGAGATGGCAAAGAGAGGCGGATTTCCCGGGGGAATGCCCGGAAATATGAATAATCTGATGAAACAGGCACAGAAGATGCAGCGTCAGATGGAAGAAGCCACAAAAGAGCTGGAAGAGAAGGAAATGACGGCGACCGCAGGTGGCGGTGTCGTAGAGGTCACGGTTTCCGGCAAAAAAGAGGTGACAAAGATCAAGATCGATCCGGAGGCAGTAGATCCGGAGGATGTTGAGATGCTGGAGGATCTGATCATGGCGGCCGTGAATGAGGCTCTGCGCAAGATCGAGGAATACTCCCAGCAGTCGATGAACAAGATCACCGGGGGATTGAATGGACTATTATAGCAGTCAGATCAACAACCTGATCGAGCAGTTTGCGACGCTGCCGGGTATCGGCCAGAAAACGGCACAGCGTCTGGCTTTTCATGTGTTGAACATGCCGGAGGACAATGTAAAAAGGCTGTCCGAGGCGTTGATCGAGGCGCGGACGAATATTCATTATTGTAAGGAATGTTTTACGCTGACGGATCAGGAGCTTTGCCCGATCTGTCAGGATCAGGCTCGTGACCACCGGACGATCATGGTGGTGGAAAACACACGGGATCTGGCAGCCTATGAAAAGACCGGAAAGTATCATGGTGTTTATCATGTGCTCCACGGCGCGATCTCTCCGATGCTTGGCATCGGTCCCGGCGACATCCGGCTGAAAGAGCTGATGGTCCGCCTGGAGGGAGACGTGGACGAGGTCATTGTGGCGACTAATTCGTCGCTGGAGGGGGAGACCACGGCCATGTATATCAGCAAGCTGATCAAACCGACAGGGATCAAGGTAACGCGGATCGCAAGCGGCGTTCCGGTGGGCGGAGATCTGGAATACATCGATGAAGTGACGCTGCTGCGGGCTTTGGAAGGACGTACGGAACTGTAATTTTTTCTTTTCAAACGAAACTATTTCTGCTATAATCGTTTCGTAAATACGGGGTTTTTGCACACAGAAAGACGGGGAAACAATATGGAACAACAACATCTGCTTCGTGCTCATAAACTAATGTTTTGGGGACACTTCTGCACGACACTGTTTGGCTTGTTAGGGTTGTTCGCACAGCTCATGGTGTCAGGTCTTCCGGTATATCGCGCGATCGTGCCGATGATCGCAATGATCGCATCACTGGTCATCTCAGATATCGTTTATATCAAGAAAAAGGGCGATTTTTTCTATTCCCGTGTGATGATCATGTCCTTTACGGTCGCTTATTTCTTCATGCTGATGATGTCGGTATCCAATACGACCTATCCTTATATCATTCCGCTTCTGGTCGGCGTCATGATCACGATGGATCAGAAGTTTACGATGATCAGCAATTTTGCGTTTCTGATTATCAACATCCTGAATGTGATCCGGATGCTTCTCACAGCAGAGAATAAACAGGATGTGATGGAAGTCGTTATGATCGAGATGATCGTAACCATTCTGACGACGATTTGCATCCAGCGCGGGATCCGGATGCTGAGCCAGTTCTTCCGTGATTCTTTGAACGAAGTGGAAGAGACCATGCAGCGCAACCAGAAGATCTCGGAGAATATTGTTGCGGTTGCAGGGAATGTGGATGAAAAGATGCAGGAGGCATCTGAGGATCTGAAGAAGATCGAGGATGCGATCGAAGGAATGAATGAGTCCCTAAAGGGCATTTCCGCAGGGGTCAGCGACAATACCGAAGCGATTGTCGAACAGACGGATCAGACCAACTCCATCGCGATCATCGTGGATGAGACCAACGGCAAGACGCAGGAGATCATCGAGACCACCAATCAAACACAGACCATCGTGGACGAAGGAACGCAGGCTATGGAAAGTCTGTCCAGTCAGGTGGAGCGGGCACTTGGTTCCGGCGAGCAGATGAAACAGTCTGCCGCAAATCTGCAGGAACGTTCGGTCGAAGTACGGAAGATCACGGATATGATCCTGAATATCTCTTCCCAGACAAACCTTCTGGCGCTGAATGCCTCCATTGAGGCGGCGCGCGCGGGAGAGGCCGGCAGAGGCTTCGCCGTAGTGGCGGATGAGATCCGGAATCTTGCAGACCAGACGAAATCCGCGACAGAACAGATCACATCGATCCTGGATGAGTTGGCACTGGATGCGGATGATGTCGTCGGAAAGGTCGACGAGAACGTTGAGATCAGCAACGCTGAAAGAGATCTTGCAGAGGATGCGACCGCAAAATTCCATGCGATCCGTGATGGAGTGGAAGCCCTCTATAACGGTACGATGGAAATGTCCAATCTGATGGAACGTCTTGTCGAAGCAAATAAACAGATCGTGGATTCCACAAGCACGCTTTCCGCCAGCAGCGAAGAGATCTCGGCATCCACGCAGGAGGTTTCCGATCTCAGTGATGCTAATACCGAGATGCTGCACCGCTTCGCCGATATTATGGCGCAGATCGCAGAGGATCTTTCCACTTTGAAAAGCAGCAACTGATCTGATCATTTTTATAATGAAACAAGAAAAACCGCTTCCGGATGATCACCATCTCGGAAGCGGTTTTTTTGATTCGATCGTTACGGCACAGGCATCTTTTTCGCTTTGTAAAGCGGAATTGCCTATGCCTTTCGTCAGTCCTGCGCTACGATCTCTTTATAGAATTCCACGAAATCCCGCCGGCCTTGCTTGGTGTATTCGATCGCCGTTCTGGGATGCTGGTTCAAGAGCCCTGTCATGAGATATTGCATATCGTATCCCCAGACCGTGCCGGATTCCCGAAGCGGTACCATGTAGTTCTGTACGAACTGCAGCGCCGGGAAGATGTTGTATTTCGGATTCCGGAGGAAACCGAGGAGGTTTTCCATGGAGCAGTTGCCTGCGCCCCGTCCCATGCCGTAATAGGTCGCATCCAGCCAGTCTACATCATCACCGACCGCTTCGATTGTGTTGGCAAGAGCAAGCTGCTGATTGTTGTGAGTATGGATGCCGAGTGCTTTGTTGTATTTTGCCGCAAACTCTCCATATAATGCAGCGATACGGGCGATCTGTTCCGGATAAAGAGATCCGAAACTGTCTACAATATAGATCACGTCGACCGAAGACTGTCCGATCATGTCAAGCGCTACTTTGATATCGCTTTCCTGCGCATTGCTGACAGCCATGATATTACAGGTGACTTCATATCCCTTTTTCTTGGCATCCTCGATCATCTCGACAGCGCCCGGGATCGTATTGACATAAGTAGCAACGCGGATCATGGAGAGCGGGCTTTCCGATGCAGGACGGATATCGGTCTTGTAATCGCATCTTCCTACATCCGCCATGGCCGCGAGCTTTAGTCCTTCTTTTCCCTCGCCAAGCACGTCGAAAATAGCGTCGTCATCGCAGAACTTCCATTTTCCGAACTTTTCGATATCAAAGATCTCTTTGCTCGCTTTATAGCCGACTTCCATATAATCTACGCCGGCTTTCAGGTTCGTCAGATATAATTTTTTTGCAAATTCGTCTGTGAAATAGAAATCATTGACCAGTCCGCCGTCACGCAGTGTGGCATCAACGACGCGGATCGATTCACGATATCCAAGCAGATTTGAGATTTCTTTCATGGGGAGTGCTCCTTCCCTGTTGTGTCCGACAATAGAACCACTACATTTCAGTACACTAGCATCTATTTCGGGAAAAGTCAATGTTCACTTGACTTTGATGAGCAAAAGGCGTCCGTTTTGGACAGTGATCGAAGCAGTCTGGCCGGGCAGCACTTCGTTGCTGACGCCGTAGGGATCGAGATTGTTCATGGAAGCGTCTTTTAACGGATATTTGGCATTTTTGATCGTGATCCCGTCGGCCGGCTCTCCTATACAGAGCAGAGAAAAGTAGGAAAACCGCTCCTCCACGGCAGCGCCCTCACGTCCGACAACGGAGATCTCGGAATGGTCGTCGACGGCAAGCGCGTGGACTCCCTTTGCATCCAGATACAGCAAAGCGGATAGATTTCCAAGCGTATGGTCCAATCGTTCTCCGATCACACCGATCAGAAGAAAGTCCGAAAAACCGCGGGATAGCATCTCTTTGACGGCAAACATCGTATCCGTATCATCTTTTTCTTGCGGCAGTACGATCGTTTCTACGGGAAGATTCGGGTTTTTACAGGAGTCAAAATCACCGACAATGAGATCCGGCGCTCTGCCAAGCCCCTCCCGATGGAATAATCCGCTGTCACAATAAACACAGGTGTCATCCGGCGAGAGATAGGCTTTGATCTTTTCATAGGAACGGATCGGTGCACCGCCAATGATCACACAGCGGTTCATGCCGGATCACTTTCCGGCTGCGTGCCATCCGAGGCGAGAGAGCCTACATAACGGAAAGCCCTTTGCACCTGCGGGATCAGAAGGATACCGACCGTGATCCCTGCTTCGATCCCGAGATAGGAGCCGTTATAAGCAGCTGAATAGACAAAGGGATTTGGAAACTCCTCCGGTGCATAGGCGCCGAAAAAGATGACGCCGGACAGGGTGGAAAAAACAAAACGTCCGGCTACACCGGTCAGATAGCCAAAGATCAGACCGTTCTTTTTGCCGTGGAAAAGTCCGGAAAGACCGAGCGCGCCGAACGCCAGGATATAATCGACGATCAGCTGCGGGAAGCTGATGAGATAAGGGTCGATGAAAAGCTGCAGACAGCCATAGGTAATGGCGGAGGTCAGTCCCGCGCCGAGGCCGAACCAGTAGCCGATCAGAACGACAAACAACATGGAAAACAACGTGACGCTGCCACCCATCGGTAGTTTGATGAATTTGATATTGGACAGGACAACGGCAAGAGAGAGCGCGATCGCAGAAAATGCCAGCTGTTTGGGGTGGATCCCTCTCTTTTTGGTAAAATGCGCGCTGCCGAGGATCATGAGACCCGCAATGATCAGGACAATGACGGTATATCCTGCGGTCGTGAACTGAAAGCTCCCATCCTCCTGAAAACTGAGAAACACAGACATAAAAAAACCTCCCTTTGAAAGTCACGCCGGGAGATCCTTGTAAATCGCTTCCTTCCGCCGGTATTACCCGGTTCAAGTGATAAGGGTTGGCGTTTACCGCCTCTCAGCAATTGCACCCCCAGCTTGTTTGATTCAGTTGTTCCAAGAAAGCATTATAGCAGGTCGCAGATGTTTGTCAACAACAGTTGTCACCTGAAAAAAAAGCGTGTTATAATAGACACATCATCGTTTCTTAAGGGGAGTATGGCATGAATATGGAACCGATCACAAAAGAAGGCACTTCCATGGATGAGATCCTTTCGGATTTCAAGAACGTTCACTACGCATTCCAACCGATCATCAGAGTTTCCACCGGAGAGATCTACGGTTATGAAGGATTGATGCGCCCCGTGCCGTTTACGCCGGACGAGGTCATTTATGAATATGAAGTGAAAAACCGTCTCCAATACATTGAGACGCTGACCTTCTTTCAGGCTTCCAGAGCGTTTTTGGACAGCGGGCTGGAAGGAAAGCTTTTCCTGAACTCCTTTCCCTGCGTTTCCATGACACAGACCGATGCAGATGAATATCTGAAAAAATTCGGGAAGGAGCTGTCCGGACGCCTTGTGGTAGAGCTGTTGGAGTATCCGGAGATCGTACTCAACAGCTGGTACGCAAAAAAACATTATCTGGGAAGCTTCGTAGAGCCCGTCGGGATCGCTCTTGATGATTTCGGTACCGGTGTCAATATAGACTCCAAGGTAGTTTCTCTTTACAATCCGGAGATCGTCAAACTGGACCGGAGCCTGATCAGTAAGATCCATCAGAATGAGCGGAAGCAGGCGGAGCTGGATCAGATCATCAGTTTTATGCGGCCGCGGGGGACCATGATCCTGGCAGAGGGTGTTGAGACGAAAGAGGAACATGATTACCTCGTTGCGAAAAACCTCGACTTTTTGCAGGGCTTCTATATTGGGATGCCCACGATCTATGCGGATGATTTTTCGGAGGAATAGAAGATAATGTTTGGAAATGACAATGCAGATATGGTGAAAAAGAAAATGACACCGGGTTTCCTGAAATGGCTGATCCCGGTTGTGATCATACTGATATTGATCGCAGACTGTTTCTACAATGTCAATGAGCAGGAGCAGGCGGTGGTCACGATGTTCGGTCAGGTGCAGCAGGTGAACGGAGCCGGATTGTACCTCAAGATCCCGTTTTTGCAGCGTGTCAGGAAGGTCGATACGACGACCAAGGGCGTGCCGATCGGCTATCGCGCCGAGAACGGAGAAGGCGGAAAATCCGAAGTGGTGGATGCGGAATCCATGATGATCACGTCGGATTTCAACTTTGTGGATGTGGATTTTTACTTGGAATACCGGGTCAGCGATCCGGTGAAATACCTGTATGAATCCACGGAGCCTGAGAAGATCCTTGCAAATCTGGCGCAGGCTGCGATCCGGTCGGCTGTTGTCGACTACACGGTGGATGATGTGATCACTACCGGAAAAAGCCAGATTCAGGCAGATGTAAAAGACCGTTTGATCGACAAACTGACCGAAGCAGATATCGGCCTGCAGCTCGTGAATATCTCTTTGCAGGATGCGGAGCCGCCGACCACCGAGGTCATGGAAGCGTTCAAAGCCGTAGAAACCGCAAAGCAGGGCGCGGATACGGCGATCAACAATGCCAAGAAATACCAGAATGAGCAGATACCCGCAGCAGAAGCAGAGGCGGATAAGATCGTGCAGGATGCGACCGCAGAAAAAGAAGCACGAATCGCTGAAGCGGCTGGACAGGTCGAGCGTTTCAACCGGATGTATGAGGAATACATCAAATACCCATTGATCACCAAGCAGCGTATGTTTTATGAATCGATGGAAAGTCTCCTGCCGGGTCTGAAGGTGATCATCACGGACGGACAGACGGAAACGATGCTGCCGTTGGATGATTTTGCATCGTTTTCCGCAGGGACGGATACAGGAAGCAGCACGTCTTCTGGTGTTCCCTCCGAGCAAAGCAATCAGGAAGGGGAGGAGTAGGCCATGAAAGCGAAAAAGGGTAAGATCGTCATTTTGGTTTTGGTCATTCTGGCGGCAATCATTCTGATCCCGAGCTGCTTCTTTACGGTGAAGCAGAATGAATACGGTGCTGTCATTCAGTTCGGGAAGATCGTCCGTGTGGAGGATACGGCCGGACTCAAGACAAAGATCCCGTTTATTCAGGATGTTACCTATATTACCAAAGCAACACAGATTTATGATATCACGCCGTCTGACGTGATCACGGCAGATAAAAAGTCCATGATCGCGGACACCTATCTGCTCTGGCGTGTGGAGAATCCGACGCGGTATATGCAGACGCTGAACGGATCCACTTCCAGCGCGCAGGATCGCTGCAGCGTGGCGGTTTATAATGCGACGAAGAACATCATCAGTTCTATGACGCAGGACGAAGTGATCGCAGCCCGTGGCGAATTGCTGACGGATATGATCACGGATGGCGCCAATTCTGATATCGGCGGTTACGGGATCGTGATCGAAAAAGCGGAGCTGAAGGCCCTGGATCTTCCGGACAATAATAAAGAAGCAGTCTATGAGCGTATGATCTCCGAGCGGAACAACATTGCGGCTTCTTATGAAGCGCAGGGACAGGCGCAGGCGAAAAAGATCCGCAACGAGACAGACCGTCAGGTGGAGGTCATGAAAGCCGAGGCTGAGCGTGATGCAGCAGTTTTGGAAGCCGAAGGAGAAGCGACTTACATGCAGACGCTGCAGGAAGCCTACAATACTGAAGACAAAGCAAACTTCTATAATTTCCTTCGCAGTCTGGACGCTGTTAAAGCATCTTTGAAGGGAAGCAACAAGACCGTCATTCTGGATAAAAACTCGGAGATTGCAAGGATTCTGTACGGACAGATGTAGTTTTCGGCGTTTTCCATTTTCTAGTGAAGAGGCGTTCGCATGAAGAAAAAAGTCCTGATCGTCGACGATGAAAAGATCTCTCTCATGATGACCAATCATATCCTGATGACGGAATATGAGACTGTCTGTGCGTCCTCCGGCGCGGAGGCGCTTTATATCTATGAAAAAGAGCGGCCGGATCTGGTGCTCTCGGATTTTCGTATGCCTCAGATGAACGGGTTTGAGTTACAGAGGAAGATCCAGGAGCAGTTTGAGGATCCGGTTCCTTTTATTTTTATGACAGCGGACCGTGATGAGGAAAATGAGAGCGTCGGACTCCAGCAGGGCGCAGTGGACTTCATTCATAAGCCTTTTCGCGCAGATGTGCTGCTGAAACGGATCGGAAATATCCTGCACATGATCGAGCAGATTAGCGGCCTCAAAAAAGCCTCTGCCACGGATCCTATGACGGGTCTTTTGAACAAAGCATCCGCCAAAGAGGAGATATCGGAACTGAGCCACAGGACACCGGGTGCACTTTTGCTCGTGGATCTGGACAGTTTCAAGCCGGTCAACGATCTGTATGGACATGCCATGGGAGACAAGATCCTGATCCGTTTTGCGGAGATCCTGCAGTCGGCCGTGCGTTTTACGGATATCACGGGGCGGATCGGCGGGGATGAGTTCATCGCCTACTGCCAGAACGTGGACGAGGAGTCCGTCGTAGCTGAAAAAGCCGCTTATATCAACGAATTCCTGCTGCAATCAGCGCACGAATTGTTGGGCGAGAATATGTCTATTCCGCTCGGTGCTTCGATCGGCTGTGTGTTTGTGCCCGATGAGGGGACGGATTTTGACACGCTCTTTAAAAAGGCGGACGAAGCGCTCTACCATGTCAAAAAGCATGGAAAACATGGATACGAGATTTACGGTGAAAATGCCGGTATTAAGACGATCAAAGAGCATCAGGCGACCGGGATCGCGCATGTTTTTCAGATCCTTTCGGAGCGCTCGGAGATGAAGGGCGCGTTTACACTGCCGTTTGAACAGTTCCGCATAGTGTATCAGTTCCTGACCAGACTCTACCTGAATTATAAAAAAGAGATCTGGGTCGTGATGTTTTCTCTGCATCAAACCGGTGCGGGTGCGCTTCCGACGGAGGAAGTCATGGAGCAGTTTCTCGGTGTCGTAGCAAAATCCCTGCGGGCGAGCGACATTGTGACGCAAAACAGCAAAAATCAGATCATGGCGGTCTTGAATGAGACAAACCGAATGAACTCCGAACTTGTTGTAGAGCGGGTGCTTAAAAATTGGGAAAAAGCAGGGGAAGACACGGGATATCAGATCACGTTTGAGATCGATACCATCAAAGCCTGAAAGTAAGGGGAAGAGACAATGACGATTGAAGTGTTGAATGAATTCGGTGCAGATACAGCGGAAGGATTGGCGCGCTGTATGGGCAATGAAGAGTTTTATTTGAAAATGGTGGAATTGGGTCTTGCCGACGAACGTTTCGATACGCTGCGGCCCATCTTGGAGGCGCATAATCTGGACGATGCGTTTGAAATGTGCCATGCCTTGAAGGGCGTCTTCGGAAACCTCTCGCTGACACCGCTTTATGATCAGATCAGCGAAATGACAGAGCTGTTACGCGCAAGAACAGAGATGGACTATCTGCCGATGTTTGACGAGATCAGAGCAGAAAGAGACCGGCTGCTTGCGATGGCAAAGGAAAAGGAATCCACGGAAGGGTAAGGAGAAGCAATGATTGATTGGCTCAGAGATGCAGTATTTTATGAGATCTATCCCCAGTCATTCTACGATACAAATGGGGATGGGATCGGGGATTTCAAAGGGATCTTAAGGAAACTGGATTATATCAAAAGCCTCGGATGCAATGCCATCTGGCTAAATCCCTGTTTTGATTCCCCGTTCAGTGATGCGGGATATGATGTCAGGGATTACGAGAAGACGGCAGCGCGCTACGGTACCAATGAGGATCTGGTGCAGCTTTTTACAGAAGCCCATCAAAAAGGGATCCGTATCATCCTGGATCTGGTCCCGGGGCATACTTCCGAAGAGCATCCCTGGTTTAAAGAGAGCGGAAAAGCCGAAAAGAATAAATACTCCGGTCGTTATATCTGGACGGAGCACTGGATGCAGCCCATTCCGGGACACCCTTATGTTGCGGGTAATTGTGATCGTGACGGGACCTATTATCTCAACTTTTTCCAGTGCCAGCCGGCACTGAATTACGGCTTTTTGCATCCGACGGAAAGCTGGCAGAAGCCGATGGACGATCCGGATTGTCTTGCGACAAGAGATGCGATCCGGGAAGTGATCCGATTCTGGCTGTCGAAAGGGTGTGACGGCTTCCGGGTTGATATGGCTGACTCTCTGGTCAAAGAGGACGATGAGAACAAGTCCGGCACCTGCGAAGTATGGAGAGATATTCTCGCTCCGATCCGGAAAGAATTTCCGGAGGCGGTCTTTGTATCAGAGTGGAATCGGCCTGAGCAATCGATCAACAGCGCCGGGTTTGACGTGGACTTTTATCTGGACTGGCCCGGAAACGGCTATCATGCGCTGCTTCGGGATACGGAGTCGGGTGAAGACAAAAGTTATTTCAAAAAAGGACCGGAGTCCGATATCACGCGGTTTTTGGAGGAGTATCTACCTCGCTATACCGCGACAAAGGAAAACGGCTATATTGCACTGATCACCTGCAATCATGATACGCCGCGCCCCCGTCGGACACTGACGCCGGATGAGCTTAAGATTGCTTATGCGATGATCTTTACACTGCCGGGAGTTCCTTTCCTGTATTACGGGGATGAGATCGGTATGCGTTATCTGGATGTCCCGACCAAGGAAGGCGGCTATACGAGGACCGGCAGCAGGACGCCGATGCAGTGGGATCACACGGAAAACTGCGGGTTTTCAAAGGCAAAGCCGGAAGCGCTTTATCTCCCGGTGGATCCGGACAAAAAGGCGCCTACGGTCGAAAGCGAGGAAAAGGATGCGGATTCCCTGTTGAATGTGGTGAGGCGTGTGCTGAAATTCCGGGAGAGCCGTAAAGACTTCCGTTCCGACGTACCACTCGAGATCCTGCAGGGAGAAAAGGGAAAGCCCTTTGTTTACCGGAGAGAGAGGATGATCTGCATGGTTAATCCGTCGAGCAAGGAAGAAACCGTGGAATTGCCGGAGCTGCACGGTGCTGCGGAGCAGCTGATCATCGGTGAGATCAGGATGCAGGAAGATAAAGAAAAAAAGAAAACAAAAGTATTGATGCACGGAGGGTCGTTTGCGATCCTGAAGGTACAGTAAAGTGCAATGGAAGGGGAATGACATGAATCCACGCGAGATCACACAACAACGATTTACTGACGAAAGATCTCTTTTTGGACAAAGCGGCCTTATCATCAGGGACACGATCTTTGATCAGGGAGAATCTCCGCTGAAGGAGTGCAAAGATGTGGAGCTGCATGGCTGCATGTTCCGCTATAAATACCCGCTCTGGTACGGGAAAAACATCCACGCCGACCATACATCCTGGTTTGATATGGCGAGGGCAGGCGTCTGGTATACCGATCAGGTGGAGGTCACGGACAGTCTGATCGCAGCGCCGAAGAACTTTCGACGGTGCGACGGCGTGACGTTGAAGAATGTGACGTTTACCAATGCCGAAGAGACACTGTGGCAGTGCAAGCATGTGGAGCTTGATCATGTGCAGGCGCGCGGGCCGTACTTTGCGATGAATTGCTCTGATCTGGAGGTGACCGATCTGACGCTGGACGGCAATTATTCCTTTGATGGCGTGAAAAATGCGGTGATCCGCCATTCGACACTGATGACAAAGGATGCCTTCTGGAACACGGAGAATGTAACGGTTCTGGATTCCTTTATTTCCGGGGAGTATCTTGGATGGAATGCGAAAAATCTGACCCTGGAGAACTGCACGATCGAGAGTCTGCAGGGCATGTGTTATATCGAGAATCTCGTCATGAAAAACTGCAAGCTGCTCAATACAACGCTGGCATTTGAGTATTCTTCCGTGGATGCGGAGATTACGAGCACCGTGGACAGTGTGTTGAATCCCGGCAGCGGTACGATCCGCGCGCCGAAGATCGATCGGTTGATCATCGAAAAGGATTATTGCGATGAAGGGAAGGTAAAGATCCTCTGTGATGAGATCGGGCAAAGAAAAGAGGTAAACGATGAGCTTTGATTTTGACCGGATCGTGGATCGCCGCGGAACGGCTGCACTGAAATGGGATATCCGGGAGAATGAGCTGCCGATGTGGGTGGCGGACATGGAGTTTGAGACCGCTCCTGCTGTGAAAGAAGCCATTGCGGAACGTGTCAGCCACGGGGTGTTCGGCTATTCGATCGTACCGGATGAGTGGTACGATGCCTATATTTCCTGGTGGGAGAGTCGCCATCATTTCCGGATGGAAAGGGAGGGGCTCATTTTTTGTACCGGTGTGATCCCGGCACTCTCCAGTGCCGTCAGAAAACTGACGACGCCCGGGGAAAATGTGCTGCTTATGACGCCGGTCTATAACACTTTTTTCAATTCGATCCTCAATAACGGGCGCAATGCGTTAGAAAGCCCGTTGAAACTGGATGGCACGACGTATGCAATTGACTGGGAAGACCTGGAAAAGAAGCTTTTCAATCCCCAGACAACGCTGCTTTTCCTTTGCAACCCGCATAATCCGATCGGGAAGATCTGGGAGAGAGAGACACTGGAACGGATCGGGGTGCTTGCAGCAAAGTATGGCGTGGTGGTGATCGCTGACGAGATCCATTGCGATCTTTGCGATCCGGGGAAGGAATATGTACCTTTCGCGTCTGTGTCGGATGTCTGCAGGGAGAACAGCATCACCTGTATTGCGCCCAGCAAAACGTTTAATATTGCAGGACTCCAGTCGGCAGCAGTCTATGCCGGGAATCCGTTTTTGCGCCACAAGATCTGGCGTGCTCTGAACACGGATGAAGTGGCGGAAGGCAATGCGTTTGCCGTAACGGCAGCAGTCGCGGCATTTACCAGGGGCGGGGAGTGGCTCGATGCGCTGCGGGCGTATCTGTTTGAAAATAAACAGTATGTTGCATCGCAGATCAAAGGGAGATTGCCCGCGTTGACGCTGATCCCGTCGGAGGCGACGTATCTCCTTTGGATCGACTGTCGCGCTCTGCCAAAGGGCGGCGCGGACTTTGCGCATTATCTGCGTAAGGAGACCGGTCTTTTTCTTTCCGCAGGCAGGATCTACGGGAAAGAAGGCATTGGCTTTGTCCGGATGAACATTGCGTCTCCGCGTGAGATGATCAGGGAAGGGATGGATCGTCTTTGTGAAGGCGTACGGAAATATCAGGAGACGTATGGATAAGCAAAACAAAAGAATTCTGTACGGACTGATCACACTTTCTATTCCGACAATTCTGGAAGAAGTGATGAGTACGCTTCTTCAATATGTGGATACGGCTATGGTCGGCCATCTGGGACAGCAGGCCACAGCGTCAGTCAGCACGACGACCACAGTGAACTGGCTGGTGCACAGTATCCCGTATTCTATCGCCATTGCGGTCATGGCGCTCGCTGCAAAAGCGTATGGTGCACGTGATCATGCACTTGTCCGGAAGATCGTATCCCAGAGCTTTCTTCTGACGCTCGTCGTCGGCATTGTACTGACAGTCGTCTGCATGGCGTTAAGTCCTTTCATTCCGATCTGGATGAATGCGGAGCAAGCTGTGCAGGGCCCGGCTTCTCTCTACTTCTTTATCATCAGTATTCCCATGATCTTTCGAACTGCAGATGCTGTTTTTGGAGCCGTGATCCGTGCGACCAAGGATACAAAGACGCCGATGCTCGTGAACCTGGTGGCGAACATCATCAATATCGCACTGAATGCGCTTTTGATCTATGGTCTGCATTGGGGTGTGACGGGAGCCGCCATTGCATCTGCTGTTTCTTTTTCTTTTTCCGGTGTGATGATGATGATTTTGGCATGGAAGAAGGGCTGGTTTGTGGCGGACCCCAAGTTGCTCCATTGGGACAAACCGATCCTGAGGGAGACAGCGCGGATCTCTCTGCCGGCTCTCGGTACGAGTGTCGTATCCTGTATGGGTTATGTGGTTTTCGCCGGTATGGTCAGCGGTATGGGCACCATGATCTTTGCGGCGCATTCCATTGCAGTGATGGCTGAGCAGCTCTTTTATATTCCGGGATACGGGCTTCGCGTTGCCACGTCCTCTCTGGTCGGAAATGCGATCGGAGAAGGGGACAAAAAAAAGCAGCTGGAGACCGAAAAAAGCAGTATTTTGCTGACAGTCGGCGGCATGGTGGTATCCGGTCTGATCCTGTATCTTACAGCGAATCCCCTGATGATCTTTTTTACGAGCGACCGGGATGTGGCGGTGCTTGGTGCTGAAATGCTGAGGATCGTTGCATTGACGGAACCTTTTTTCGGCCTGATGATCGTGATCGAAGGCATTTTCTACGGACAGGGCAAAAGCAAGGGCATTTTTGTGATCGAATCCATCAGTATGTGGGGGATCCGCATCCTGTTTACGTATCTGGTCATCCACGTATGGGGCCTCGGACTTCGTGAAGTCTGGTATTGTATGATCGCGGACAATGTGTTTAAGGCGCTCTCGCTTTTGACGGTCTATCTGTACAGCAGACGCAAAAAATGATAAAATCAGCCTATGCAGTTTAATTCCTACCTTTTCATTTTATGTTTTTTACCGGCTTTTCTGATCTTGTATTTCCTGCTTTCCAAATGGTCTGTCAAAGTGGGAAATCTTTTTCTTGTGATCGCATCCTGTCTCTTTTACCTGTATGCCGGGAGAAAGATGTTTGTCGTTCTCTGTATCGATATCGGGGTCAATCTCCTTTTCATCACGCTTATCCGGAAAACAAAAGACCGTGCAAAAAAAGTGAGCCTGTTCTTCGGCGTTTCAGCAAATGTTCTGGTGCTTCTTTATGTGAAGTATCTGAATTTTTTTATTACCACGCTGGATGATCTGACCGGTCTGACGATCTCGACACGTGACATCCTCGTTCCGCTGGGAGTCAGTTTCTTCACATTCCAGCAGATCGGGTATCTTGTGGATACATATCGGGGGAAAACCGAGCAAAATACGATCTTCGAATACATCCTGTTCGTTGTGTTTTTCCCGAAGATCGCAATGGGTCCGATCACAAAACAGGAAGTCTTGATTCCACAGTTTCGTGACCCTGAGAAGAAAAAATGCAATCCGGACTGCTTGATCCGCGGGATTAGGATGTTTACGCTCGGTCTTGCAAAGAAGGTATTATTTGCGGAGACGTTTGCGACGGCGGTCAATTATACCAAGTATTATGAGATCTCCGGTATGGCAACCAGCATGGAGATCCTGATGATCGCAGTCTTTTATGCGTTTGAGATCTACTTTGATTTCAGTGGTTATACGGATATGGCGCAGGGAGTTGCCAAGATGATCGGGATCGATCTGGCCGACAACTTCAATTCTCCATATCAGGCGCTTTCCATCCGGGACTTCTGGAAACGGTGGCATATCTCACTGACAAAGTTTTTGACGGAATATCTCTATATCCCGCTTGGTGGGAGCAAGAAAGGAAAAGCCCGGACATACCTGAACACGATGATCGTTTTCCTCATCAGCGGTCTCTGGCATGGTGCGAATTGGACCTATATCCTGTGGGGCGCGCTCCATGGCGGACTGCAGATCTTGGACCGCATCTGGGAGAATGGATGGAAGCGGATCCCAAAGGTGATCCGATGGATTCTGACGTTTCTTGCGCTTGCCGTGCTGTGGCTCTTGTTCCAGGCAGACAGTGTGAGCGCTTGGTGGACAGATCTCAAGGTCTTTTTCACTTCGGGGAACTTTAAGTTCCACGAAACGATTCCGGTGGCGTTTTTGATCCCGGAGGTAAAGGGCGCCATTTCCTTCTTTGGGTGGCTTACCGGGGCATCGGCGCTTGCAATCGCTTCCGCGCAGACTACTGCATCCCTCGTCATGATGGTGGTCTTTGTCGTCGGTTCGTTTGTGATCTGTCTGTGCGCTAAGAACGTGACACGGCGTTCCTACCCGAAAACCATTTGGACGCTTGTCGGTTCCGCTTTGCTCCTGGTGCTCTGCATCACGGGACTTGGCAGTGAATCGATGTTTGTATACAACAATTTTTAGAGGGCATGTATGAGCAGTAAAAAATGGCTGACCGGATATCTGATCCTTCTGATCGCGCTCCTTGCGGGCGTGGTTTTGATGGTGGTTTTGATCGATCCGTTTTTCCATTATCATAAGCCGCTAGCGGGACTTTTTTACACACTGGACAATGAGCGAAGCCAGAATGACGGGATGCTGAAGCACTTTGATTATAATGCGGTTTCTACGGGCACTTCTTTGACGGCAAATACCAAGATCAGCGAGGTGGATGATCTTTTTGATGTAGATGCCATTAAGGCGCAGTTTTCCGGCGGTTCCTATTATGAGATCAACCGGAATCTGGAGACAGCCTTTGACCATCAGGATGTCGGGACGGTCATCCGATGCCTTGATATGGCATATCTCCTGGACGATAAGGATCTTTTGCGCATTGATATGGGAGAATATCCGGATTATCTGTACGATGACGATCTTTGGAATGATACGAAATACATCTTTAACCGTGACGTTGTCTTTCAGCGGTGTCTCCCGATGCTTTTGGAGGCGGCTGCCGGCAGAGAAGGCGGGATCACGAGTTTTGATGACTACGGTTACTGGATGAACGGAGTCACCTTCGGTGCAGATGAAGTACTGGGCGGGTATTATCCGTTTTTTGATCCGCCCCCGTCGCCCGGTCTGACGGAAGCGGAGGCAGAGAATGTCCGGGAAAATGTCCGCCAAAATCTCACTTCGATTGCAGCAGCACACCCGGAAACCACGTTTTACTACTATTTTTCACCGGTCAGCGCGGCTTGGTGGGGATTGACAAGGACCTCCGGAGATTTTTTCAGGACCACGGATGCGGAAAGGATCGCAGTGGAAGAGATCCTGCCATATGATAATATCCATCTATACTTGTTCAGTGACAAGACGGATATCACGACGGATCTTTCCAACTACAAAGATGCGCTCCATTACGGAGATTGGATCAACTCCGATATCCTGCATTGGATCAAGGAGGGGGAGGGTGAGTTGACCCCGGAGAATTATGAAGAACGACTTGCCGAGGAGCAGGAGTTTTACTTGAATTACGACTACAACCAGCTGTTTGATCAAATGGAGCAATGATATGGAAGGAAGGATCGTCTTTTTTTCGGGTATCTACGATACACTGGATCTCTATACGGAAAAGTTCCTGGAGGTATTCCAGAAAAAAGGCTTTCAGTGCCTCAACCTGAATATCTCCGATATGCCGTCCGCCGTGGCAAAGCTCGGTGGCTTCATGGAGGAAGATGCTGTGACGGCTGCCATCGGATTTAACGGCATGGGTTTTAACCTTGAGCTCCTGGACGGCCATAATTTCTGGGAAGAAGCGGGAATCCCGGTGCTGAACATTCTGATGGATCATCCGTTCCATTTTGACAAGCATCTGAAAAAAGCACCGTCTACCGGGATCGTGCTCTGTATGGACAGGCGGCACATCAAATATATCCGCCGGTTTTATCCGCACATTGAGAATGTCGATTTTCTGCCTCATGCGGGGATCGAATATGGCCTCCATCATCCGCTGATCGCAGACAGGGAGATTGATGTGCTCTATGCGGGTACCTTGGCGCGGTTTGTGGCGGAAGGACTGGTGCCGGATCTTTCCGGGACGACCGGATACGACGGATTAAAGCTTTCCAAAGAGGTTTTGACGGAGCTTACGACGCATCCGGAAAAGACGACGGAAGAAGCGATCGAGGACTATTTTCTGGCAGAGGGGATTCATTATTCCGACGAAGAACTCCGGCGCCAGATCACAAGACTCCGGTTTTTGGACTCCTTTGCGGTTTCCTTTTACCGTGAACAGGCGGTCAGGAGGCTTGTGGAAAGCGGTGTGCATGTGACGGTATATGGCGCAGGATGGGATTCCTGTGAATGGGCGGGACATCCGAATTTTGATTTTCGCGGTCGTGTCAGCGCATCGGAGATCCCGGAAGTCATGGATCATTCCAGGATTGTTTTGAATACGATGACCTGGTTTAAGGCGGGTACGCATGACAGAGTCTTTAACGGGATGCTGCAGCGCGCCGGGGTAGCCACCGACGATTCGGACTATATGAAGGAACGGTTTACGTCCGGCAGGGAATTATATATGTTTTCTCTGGAAAAGATTGAAGAAATGCCTGAGAAAGTGGCTTATTATCTGGCGAACCCAAGAGAACTTCAGGAAATGGCGGATCGAGGCAGGAATGCTGCCAGAGCGCATGATACCTGGGAAAACCGGATCAACGAAGTCATCATGAAATGGATCAAGAGGGACGTATGAAGCAGCAGTCTGAAAAAGTGAGAAGACAGGCCGTTTTAGACCGTCTGGATGAAGAATACGGAAAAGAAGCCGTTTGTTACCTGGTCTATGAAACGCCGTGGCAGCTATTGTTTGCGACGATCCTGTCCGCACAATGCACGGATGAGAGGGTCAATCTGGTCACAAAGGATCTTTACCGGAAATATGACACGTTGGAGAAGTTTGCAGGCGCAAAGCTTTCTGAGATGGAGCGGGATGTGCATTCCACCGGTTTTTACCATCATAAGGCAAAAAATCTGATCGCCTGTGCAAGGATGCTGCTGGAAACCTACAGGGGAGAGGTGCCTTCCGACATAGAGGAGCTGACAAAATTACCCGGCGTAGGCAGAAAGACCGCAAACGTGATCCGTGGTAATATTTACGGCCAACCGAGTATTGTCGTAGATACGCATGTTAAGCGGATTTCGAATAAGTTGGGATTTACAAAGGAGACGGAGCCGGAAAAAGTCGAGCAGGCGTTGATGAAGACGCTGCCGAAGGAGCATTGGATCCGGTGGAACACCCAGATCATCACGTTGGGGCGGACGATCTGTACGGCCCGGAATCCGAAATGCACAGAATGCTTTCTCAGTGATCTTTGCCCGGCGTTTCATCCGGCGGATTGAGATGCCTTTGTACAGTGGTCAGGGCATAGCCGCTCAGATTCTTTTCGGCGAGAGACAAAAGATCCGTCTTTTTTGAGTCGGTGCCGGCTTCCGTGTAATAGTCGGCGAGACGGATATAGTTTTGGGTCAGATCCGTGGGAAGCAGGATCCCTTTCTCCAGGACAGCGATCGCCTCTTTCAAGAATCCTGCGTCATGCAGGAGCGTTCCATAGGAGAGGATGGCTTCCTCCAGTTCGGAGAAATAATCCCCATAGACCGTCAGTTCGTCCAGATTTTGCGGACCGTAGGTCAGTTTCAGATCCGTGTTGCTGATCCCGTTCAGGTTCAGCATTTGTTTTTCGGAGGCCTCTTCAATGGCCTTACGGGCGTTTTTTAATTCTTCGCTTTGATCCGATACGTCCGGGAGACAGTTGGGGTCAAACCGGAAATAATCGATTGTGGAAAGATCTGCTTTTCTTGCACTGTTTGCGGCGTTTTCTTTTTCCCAGAAAGCGTCTGTCCGCTCTTTTTGTGAACGGGTGGCACGCGCGCGTAAAACCGCGAGGACCACGATAAAGATCATGAAACCAGTCAAAAAAGGAAACATAAAAATCCTTTCGAAGGAGGAGGTATTATGGCGAAACAAAGATCGACCAGATATACGAAACGAAACCGGATGATCGCCACGATCATTGCAGTGGCAGTGATCGGTACGATGGTCATCACATTGGTTCTGTCATATGTGATCTGATCTTTATGATTATACCCCAGAGGCGCATTTTGCACAAATCCCCCTGATTTGCCATGGTAAACTTTAAGAGTTTTGTACCTTGAAAAAGTCCCTGTGCGCGTATAGAATGGCAATGAACAGATTAGAATGAACAGAATGACGGGGTAAGATATGAAGATAAAAACCTTTCTTTATAGTATCGCAACGGCGTTTGTTGTCGGGGTCTTCACCCTGGGGACGGTGCCGGTATATGGCGCGAATACCGATCCAAATGCAGTGATCGCAGATCATGTGACCATCGGCGGCGTAGATGTAAGCGGTATGACCGTGCAGGAGGCACAGGATCTTCTGACGGAGAAAACATCCGCCTTTCAAAATACCGCGTTTGTGCTGACGACAGGTGATAAATCTATGAATGTGACCGGGATGGATCTCGGACTCGCATGGGGCAATCCGCAGGTTGTGGAGGAAGCTGCCAATGTCGGTAAGTCCGGTAATCTCCTGACAAGATTCAAGGATAAAAAAGATCTCGAGAAAAACGGCAAGAGTTATGATGTCCTCTTTACGATCGACGAAACGGAGACTGCAGCGCTTCTGAATGCAAACGCGGATATGTTGGGCGAGAAGGCAATGAGTGCCGGATTGAGTAAGACGGCAGACGGTTTTGTCATGACGGAAGGGCATCAGGGTGTGACAGTGGATGTACCGGCTTCCCTCAGTGCGATCAAGGATTTCATTGCGACGCAGTGGGACGGGACTGATTCCACGATCACGCTTGCAACCGTGGTCACGACGCCCACCGGTACCGGCGAGGATCTTTCACGCGTGAAGGATGCGCTCGGTTCGTTTCATACGGATTTCAGCTCTTCCTCTGCTGCTCGATGCACCAATATTGAACGCGCGGCCAGTCTGATCAACGGCAGCATCATTTACCCCGGTGAGGAGTTTTCCGTTGTCGCGACGATCGGACCGACGGATGCCGCAAACGGTTACGAGCTTGCAGGTGCCTATGAAAACGGTCAAACGGTAGAAGCTTATGGCGGCGGTGTCTGCCAGGTATCTTCTACGTTATATAATGCAGTACTCATGTCGGAGCTGCAGGTGACGACGAGATCTCCGCACTCCATGCTTGTTTCTTATGTGGAGCCTTCCCGCGATGCGGCGATCGCCGTGGATTCCGGTAAGGATTTCAAATTTAAGAACAATACGGATGCGCCGATCTATATTGAGGGATATACCAAGGATAAACAGCTGTATTTCACGATCTACGGAGAGGAGACCCGTCCTGCAAATCGCTCGATCTCTTATGAGAGCGAGGTAACATCGCAGTCGGATCGGACCTATTCGTTTGTACCATCCGCAGACCCGATCGGAACGATCGTGACGACGAGTTCTGCGCATATCGGAAAGAATGCGGAGCTTTGGAAAACCGTAACGGTGGACGGTGTAGAACAGAGTCGTGAAAAAGTAAATTCCAGCAGTTATCGCGGGACGCCGCAGACAGTGGTAATCGGGATCGGATCTCCGGATCCTACAGCGACTTCGGCAGTCAGCGCTGCGATCGCAACAGGCGATGCCTATACAGTATATAGCACGGTAGCAGCCTATTCCGGAAATGCTGCCGCTGCTTCCAGAGCAAACAACGTGCTGTCCGAACGTGCGGAAACGGCGCAGATCAACGGTGCACAGGCTGCAATGGACGCGCAGGCGCAGGCGGCCGTGGATGCAGCCGCAGCCGCAGCGACACCGGAACAGGCCGCTGCTGAGCAGGCTGCCGCAGCAGAAGCTGCTGCACAGGCAGAAGCAGCAGCAGGTGCCGTGGATCAGGCAGAGGCAGATTCCATATTGGTACCATAATGAGATGAAGATCGGAAAACTACCGGAGCCGGTGCTGAAACGCGCCGTGTTGAATCAGCTTCATACCAGACGGGACGAAGTCCTACTCAGCGCAGCCATCGGAGAAGACTGCGCTGCTTTGGCGTTAGAAGCAGATGAAATGCTGGTACTTTCCACGGATCCGATCACAGCATCCTCCGAAGACATCGGAAGCCTTGCGGTTCAGATCACGGTGAACGATCTCGCAAGCGCAGGTGCCGAGCCGATCGGACTCATGGTGACGCTCCTTCTTCCTCCGGATACAGAGGAAGAGGAAGTACGAGCTGTCATGAAACAGATGGAGAGTGCTTGTGCCGCCGCTCATGTGGAAGTCATGGGCGGGCATACCGAGGTGACGGATGCCGTGAATCAGATCCTCCTTTCCGTCTGCGGTGTCGGAAAGGTGAAGAAAGAGTCTCTTGTCAGGACCGGAGGCGTCCGGCCGGGTATGGACATCCTTGCCACCAAGTGGATTGGGATTGAAGGGACCGCCATCATCGCAAGAGAACGGGAAACAGAATTACGAAAGCGTTTTCCGAAGGAGCTGGTTGAAGCAGCAAAGAAGATGTCCGATCTTCTTTCCGTACAGCGGGAGGCAGAGATCGCGGTAATGACCGGGGTCAGCGCCATGCACGATGTGACAGAAGGAGGGATCTACGGAGCCCTTTGGGAGTTTGCGGAGGCGTCCGGCGTCGGACTGACGATCGATCTGAGAAAGATCCCGATCCGACAGGAAACGATCGAGATCTGCGAACATTATGGGTTAAATCCTTATGAATTGATCAGCAGCGGCTGTATGCTGATGGCAGCGGAGCAGGGGGACGCGCTGGCAGAAGCGCTGAATGCGGATGGCATCCCTGCAGTGATCATCGGAAAAGCAACGGATTCAAAAGACCGAACGATCGTAAAGGACGGAGAGAAGCGGTTTCTGACTCCGCCCAATACGGATGAAATCTATAAAATCACGGGATAAGAGGCACAAATCAAAGAGGATGGAGAACATGAGAGAAAAAATACTGACATTTATCGAAAAAAACAGCAGGATCGATCTGAAAGAACTGGCCGTGATGCTTGGCGTAGATGAAGAATCGGTCGTCACAACGCTTCAGGAGATGGAAGAAGAGCATGTGATCTGCGGGTATCACACGATCATCGACTGGGATAAGGTCGGGATCGAAAAGGTTTCCGCGATGATCGAGGTAAGAGTCACACCGCAGCGCGGCATGGGCTTTGATAAAGTGGCCGAGCGGATCTATAATTATCCGGAGGTCAACTCCGTGTATCTGATCTCAGGCGGTTTTGATCTGATGGTGACATTGGAGGGAAAGACACTGCGTGAGGTTTCCCAGTTCGTGTCTGAGAAGTTATCCACCTTGGATACCGTGCTTTCCACGAAGACGAACTTTATTCTGAAGAAATACAAAGATCACGGAACCGTGATCGCAGAAGGTGAAAAGGACGAAAGGCAGCTGGTACAACCATGAGAGACCCTTTGAGCAAACGGATCGTATCCATTGAGCCTTCCGGCATCCGTAAGTTTTTTGACGTGGTCAACGAGATGAAAGACGCGATCTCGCTCGGTGTCGGAGAGCCGGACTTTGATACGCCCTGGTTCATCCGGGACGAGGGGATCTATTCCCTGGAACGGGGACGCACGTTTTATACAAGCAATGCCGGCTTGAAAGAGCTGAAAGAAGAGATCACCGTTTATCTGAACAGGCGGTTTCAGTTATCCTATTCTCCCGCGAAGGAAGTGATCGTGACCGTGGGCGGATCAGAAGCGATTGATATCGCGATGCGTGCTATGCTGGATCCCGGAGATGAGGTGCTGATCCCGGAGCCCTGCTATGTTTCCTATCTGCCCTGTGCCATTCTGGCAAACGGGACACCCGTGTCGATCGAATTGAAAGCGGAGAATGAATTCCGCCTGACGGCGCAGGAAGTGCTGGATGCCGTGACGGACAAGACAAAGCTTTTGGTTTTACCGTTCCCGAACAATCCGACGGGCGCAGTGATGGAGCGGAAAGATCTGGAGGCGATCGCCAAGGTTGTGGCGGAGAAGGATCTTTATGTGATCAGCGATGAGATCTATGCAGAGCTTACTTATACCGAGGAAGGACATGTTTCCTTTGCGACGCTGCCCGGGATGCGTGAGCGGACCATCACGATCAACGGATTTTCCAAGTCTTATGCGATGACCGGCTGGCGTTTGGGCTACGCCTGCGGGCCGGAAGAGATCATCCGTGAAATGACAAAGATCCATCAATATTGTATCATGTGCGCGCCGACGACCAGTCAGTATGCGGCTGTGGAGGCGCTTCGCCGGGGTGATGAGGAAGTGGAAAAGATGCGGGAGGAGTATAACGGCAGACGCCGGTATCTTCTGCACCGGTTTCAGGAGATGGGATTACCCTGCTTTGAGCCCTATGGTGCGTTTTATGTCTTTCCGGATATCCGGAAACTCAAGATGACGTCAGAGGAATTTGCGACGAAGCTATTGGAACAGGAAAAGGTTGCGGTTGTGCCGGGTACGGCATTCGGACACAGCGGAGAAGGGTTTATCCGGATCTCTTATGCCTACAGCCTGTCCAATCTGAAGATCGCCCTCGACAGAATGGAACATTTTATCAAACATGAGTCTGATCGTTAAAGCCAGAAATATCGTATATGAATATATCCGCAGGGATGATGACGGTAATGTGGAAGGCATCGAGACCGCGCTGGATCAGGTGGATCTGGATGTAAAAGAAGGGGATTTTGTTGCGATCCTCGGTGCGAACGGTTCCGGGAAATCCACATTGGCAAAGCATATCAACGCCTTGTTGAAACCGGAGAACGGAACTCTTCTTGTTGACGGGAAAGATACCCTGGACGATAATGAGACCCTTGCTATCCGTCAGACTGCAGGCATGGTCTTTCAAAATCCGGATAACCAGATCATCGCAAGCGTGGTCGAGGAGGATGTGGGGTTCGGTCCCGAGAATATCGGCATTCCGACAGACGAGATCTGGACACGGGTGGAAAAGAGCCTTCGCTCTGTTGGGATGTATCATTACAGACATCATTCACCGAACCGCCTGTCCGGCGGACAGAAGCAGCGTGTGGCGATCGCCGGTGTCATGGCCATGAAGCCGAAGTGTATCATCCTGGATGAGCCAACGGCCATGCTGGATCCCGTTGGACGCCAGGAAGTGCTTTCTGCTGTCAGGGAGCTGAACGAAAAGAACGGGATCACCGTGATCCTGATCACACACTATATGGAAGAGACTGTCCATGCCAACCGGATTTTTGTCATGGAGAGCGGTAAAGTGATCATGCAAGGTACGCCGCGGGAGATCTTCTCCCGTGTCGAGGAGTTAAAGGAGCATCATCTGACTGTCCCACAGGTGACAGAGCTTGCATGGGAGTTGAAAAAGGCAGGACTGTCGCTGCCGGACGGGATACTTACGAAAGAAGAACTGATCACAGCATTATGTCAATTATCGTCAACGAACTGAATTACATCTACAATCCCGGTACTGCAATGGAAGTACAGGCCTTGCGGGATATCAATCTGGAGATCTCGGACGGGGAGTTTATCGGCATCATCGGACATACCGGTTCGGGGAAATCCACGCTGATCCAGCATCTCAACGGATTGATCCGCGCGACTTCAGGCGGGATCTTTTATAATGGAGCAGATATTTATGATGAAGGCTATGATCTTCGTACGCTCCGGACAAAGGTTGGCCTGGTGTTCCAGTATCCCGAGCATCAGTTGTTTGAAACTACAGTGATGGCGGATGTCTGCTACGGACCGAAAAACCAGGGACTGGACGAAAAAGAGGCGATGCTGCGGGCAGTTGCTTCTCTGAATGCGGTTCATTTCCCGGAGAAGCATTTTTATGATTCTCCGTTTGAGCTTTCCGGCGGTCAGAAACGGCGCGTGGCGATCGCAGGCGTCCTTGCAATGAACCCCGAAGTGTTGATTCTGGATGAGCCGACGGCAGGGCTGGATCCACAGGGCAGGGACGAGATCTTGGAGATGGTATCGGATCTGCGCAGGACGCAGCATATCACGGTGATCCTGGTTTCCCACAGTATGGAAGATGTGGCACGATACGTGGATCGCCTGATCGTGATGAACGGCGGAGGCATCATGTATGATGACACCCCTCAGGCGGTATTTGCACATTATAAAGAGCTGGAAGAGGTCGGTCTCATGGCGCCGCAGGTGACTTACGTGATGCATGCGCTTGCGGAAGCAGGGATTCCCGTTGAGACCGGGGCGACCACAGTGGCAGAAGCAAAGGACGAAATTGTAAGAGTACTATGTTAAAAGATGTGACACTCGGGCAGTATTATCCGGCGGAATCCGTCATCCATCGACTGGATCCCCGCGTAAAACTGGCCGGAACTTTATTGTATTTGATCTCTCTGTTTGTTTTTCAGGGACCGCTGGCGCTTGTGATGGCGACGGTGTTCCTGATCCTTTTGATCACTCTTTCCAAAGTGCCGTTTTCTTACATGGTCAAGGGTCTGCGTACCATTATCATCATCCTCATCATAACAGCGGCGATGAACCTGTTCTTTACGACAGGTACCGTCATCGTGCAGTTCGGGATCTTCAAACTGACCTATGAAGGCATTCAGATGGCGATCCTGATGATGATCCGTCTGGTTTATCTGATCCTCGGGACTTCCCTGATGACGCTTACCACCACGCCGAACCAACTGACGGATGGGCTGGAGAAAGGCTTACGGGGACTAGGCAAACTAGGTGTGCCGGTGCATGAGATCGCGATGATGATGTCGATCGCGCTCCGTTTTATCCCGATCCTGACCGAAGAGACGGATAAGATCATGAAAGCGCAGAAGGCCAGGGGCGCGGATTTTGAGACCGGGGGTCTTATCAAACGCGCAAAGGCCATGATCCCGCTCCTGGTGCCGCTTTTTGTATCGGCATTCCGCAGGGCAAATGACCTGGCGATGGCGATGGAAGCGCGGTGCTATCATGGCGGTGAGGGGCGGACCAAAATGAAGCCACTGCGCTATACGGCGACGGATCGGAACGCTTACCTGTTGTTGTTTGCGTACTTTGCAGCCATGATCCTCCTGACTCTTTTCTGGACAAAAGTCCTCGGCGGCGGGAAGCTGTTTTTCTAAGGCGTGCTGTGAGATCAGGGCAAAAGCCATTTTTTTCCTCTATGCTCTGCATGGCAAACTGAAAATAAAATGACGCTCACTTATTTCGGGGCTGGGCTTCTCTAAGCATTTGCGTGAGGATCCTTAGACAGTACGCAACCAGTTCCAATGCGCCATCCATGGCGCATGGAACTTGGATTTGCCGTCGTGGCAAATCCTTGCTGATACAGATGCAAATGCCAAGAGAAACCAAGCCCCTCATAAAGTGTTCGCTTACATTTTCTTTACAGTTTGCCATGGCGTATAGACGATAGAAAGGCTTTTGCCTCTGATCTCATATAGGTGATTGAGAATGAAAAGAATCCTCCTGATCATAGCATACGACGGAACAGAATACTGTGGTTGGCAGATCCAGCCGAACGGCGTCACGATTGAGGCTGTGTTAAACCGTGAACTGACAAGGCTTCTGGGAGAAGAGATCAAGGTGATCGGTGCGAGTCGGACGGATGCGGGTGTCCATGCGATGGGGAATGTCTGTGTGTTTGATACCGATACAAGGATCCCGCCGGAAAAGATCTCCTACGCCTTGAATCAGTCGCTGCCGGAAGATATCGTTGTGCAGCAGTCCAGGGAAGTGGCTCCGGATTTTCATCCGCGGAAATGTGAGAGCCGAAAGACCTATGAATACCGGATCCTAAATCGCACGATGCGGGATCCGAACTGTCGGAGAAATACCTACTTTTATCATTGGGAACTGGATGTGGCAGCGATGCAGGAAGCGGGGACTTTTCTCATCGGAGAGCATGATTATCAAAGTTTCTGCTCCCCGGCGACGGAAGCCGAGACAACGGTCCGGACGATCCATGCGTTGGCGGTGGAAAAAGAGGGAGACCTTATCACGATCCGCATTACCGGAAATGGGTTTCTTTACAATATGGTGCGGATCATTACAGGGACGCTGCTGGAGGTTGGAAGCGGGAAGCGGAAGCCGGATGAGATCGCGGAGATCCTGAAAAAAAAGGATCGCGCCGCTGCAGGACCTACCGCTCCGGCGTGCGGATTGACATTAATGGGGATCGCATTTTTATGAATATCGTACTTCTCGAACCGGAAATTGCCAGTAATACGGGAAATATCGGCCGTACCTGTGTAGCAACCGGGACAAAACTGCATCTGATTGAGCCCCTTGGCTTTCAGCTGACGGAAAAGAATCTCAAAAGAGCGGGGATGGATTATTGGGATAGACTGGATGTGACACGCTATATCGACTATGACGATTTCCTTGTGAAGAACCCGCTTGCGGAAGTCTACATGGCGACGACGAAAGCCAGGCAATCCTATGATGAAGTGCATTACCCACAAGATGCGTTCCTACTGTTTGGAAAGGAAAGCGGTGGTATTCCGGAGGAGCTGCTGATCCGGGATCCGTCGCATTGTGTCCGCATCCCGATGCTGGATAAAGAACGCTCCCTGAATCTGGCAAACTCGGTGGCAATCCTGCTTTACGAGGCGCTTCGCCAAAACGGATTCCCGGGACTTATGACAGAAGGAAAACTGCACCGGCTGAGTTGGTAAATCACTTTGCTTTATCCAGAAACCGCAGGCGCTCACTAATGTCGTTGTTAGGAAGAGCAGAGTATCCGAGAGATTTTTTTGCCCTTGCTAACAGGTTCTGATCCGGACTTTTCTTATGTTCCAGATCATCGATCAAAAGATCCATCTGACAACGCATGATCATCATGGTCTTTGCCATATTCTTCATGATATCGATGATGTTCTTATGGTTTTGCTGAACAAAATCGCCAAGCTCTCCTTCTACGATCCGAAACAGGGTCACCTCACTGTAAGCCACGACCGTATATATCGCAGGTTCTTGCAGAAGAATACCATATTCCCCGAAGCATTCCCCGGGTCCGAGGATACGGATCAGGGTTTCCTTTTGCGTCTGATAGCCTGCATACACTTCGGCGTGACCGTTCAGGATCTTATACATATCGAGATTGACTTCGCCTTCCTGAAGGATCAGGGTGCCTTCCGGAACTTTGAAGATCCGGCTGTTGACACGATTGACGATCGTTTTTGTGTGTTCATCCATTTATCATCCACGCTTTCTTTTTTTCCAATGATACACCATAGAAATGTAATGATCAATGCAACTATGTCAGTTTGATCAGTGTTTTCAGGGTTTTCGGAATTCCTGACGACAATTCCCACATACATTTTCCATCAAATGTCTAAAAAGGTACACATTTCGAAGGATGTGTCTTTTTTTGATTCTTGAATACGACATCAAAAAAACTTATAATCGCTCTGGTAGTTATATGCTTGAATCGTAATAAGGAGGTTAGTTATGTTATTCCAGTTATACGGTGACAAGGCAATGATGCAGCTCCTGGGCTGGGTGCTGGTATTTGCCGGACTGATCGTGATGAATGAGATCGGTCGTCGCACAAAAGCCGGCGGGATCGCTGTTTTCATCGTTCTTCCGTTGGCACTCACGGTCTACTTCCTGCTTGCAAATGCAGGTGTATTCGGACCGAATAACCAGACCGTACTTTACATGAACGGATGGTTCCATTATGCGAAGCTGTATGCGGCAGATATCGGCTGCGTCGGTTTCATGATGCTGAAGTACAAATGGGGCATCGGCAAGACAGAGTGGTTCAAGGTTTGGCCCTGGCTGATCGTTTCCATTAACATCCTGATCGCAGTTGCATCTGATCTGGAATCTGCATTCAAGGGATTCGCAGCAGGCGGCATGGCAGGCGGCTGGTGGTTCTCTTCCGAGAATGTCTGGCTGTACGGCGGCTGGTGGAATATCGTGAATGCGATCGCTGGTGTGATCAACATCTTCTGCATGACCGGATGGTGGGGGATCTACTCTTCCAAGAAGCAGAAGGATATGCTGTGGCCGGACATGACGATCTGGTTCATCGTAGCGTATGATATCTGGAACTTTGAATACACCTATTGCAATTTGCCGACCCATACTTGGTACTGCGGTGTGGCTCTGCTCCTTGCACCGACCTTTGCAAATGCACTTTGGAACAAGGGCGGCTGGATCCAGAACCGTGCCAACACGCTGGCAATCTGGTGTATGTTTGCGCAGGTGTTCCCGCTGTTCCAGATCACCGAGCCCTTCTCTGTACTGCCGTCTCTGTATCAGGGCGCAGTGGAGAACGGTGTGACTGCGATCGATATGACACAGATGACTTCTGCGGATCAGCTGACAGCGGCAGGCATCACGGCCAATCCGACAGCGCAGGGTGTGGTTGCGATCGCAGCGATCGTGGCAAATGTGCTCTGCATCTCCGTGATCATCAAGAGATCCATCGAACAGAAGAAGAATCCGTACAAAAACGAGATCTTCGTCGGCACGAAGGATTTCGATCAGGCAATGGCAAGAGCAGAATAACCGCTTCGAACGGGTTTTCATACAGCCTCGCGAAAATGCTTTCGTGGGGCTGTATTTTTTTCACGGATATGATATGATACTAGCATTGAAATCAGCGACAAGGAGTTTAGGATGGTTAAGGTAGTAAAGTTCGGCGGGAGTTCCCTCGCCAGTGCGGAGCAGTTCGCGAAGGTAGGCGGGATCATCCGTTCGGATGATGACAGGAGATATGTGGTACCGAGCGCCCCGGGGAAACGGAACGCAGAGGATACGAAGGTTACGGATATGCTGTATGAGTGCTATGCCGAGGCAGAGGCAGGCGAAAATATCCGCGTCACCTTCAATAAGATCAAGGATCGCTATAATAAGATCATCGGGGGACTCGGGATCAAGCTTTCCCTGGAAGAAGATTATAAGATCATCGAGAAAAACATGAAGGAGCTCGCCGGAGCGGATTATGCGGCTTCCCGCGGAGAATATCTGAACGGGAAGATCATGGCGGCTTATCTCGGATTTGATTTTGTCGATGCGGCAGAGGTGATCTGCTTTGATAATGAGGGAAATTTTCTCGGAGATGAAACGAATAAGCGCATGAAAAAACGCCTTGCAAAGTCGGATAAGGCTGTGATCCCCGGATTTTATGGGGCAAAGGCAGACGGGACGATCAAGACCTTTTCCCGCGGCGGGTCGGATATCACGGGATCCATCGTGGCAAAAGCAGTCAGTGCCGGCATGTATGAGAACTGGACGGACGTGTCGGGATGTATGGTTGCAGATCCCAGGATCATCAAGGATCCGGAGCCAATCCAGGTTGTCACCTATCGGGAACTGCGAGAGCTTTCTTATATGGGTGCAAGCGTTCTGCATGAGGATGCGATCTTCCCTGTCCGAAAAGCCGGAATTCCGATCAATATTCGCAATACGAATGCACCGGAAGATCCGGGGACTTTGATCGTAGAGTCCACCTGCCATGTGCCGGAGTACACGATCACCGGAATTGCCGGGAAAAAAGGCTTTGTTGCAGTCAATATTGATAAAGACATGATGAATTCCGAGATCGGTTTCTGCCGGAAGGCGTTGGAAGCGTTTGAGGAAAATGGCGTATCCATCGAACATATGCCATCCGGGATCGACACGATGACAGTATTCGTGTCGCAGGAAGAGTTTATGGGAAAAGAGCAGATGGTGCTTTCTTCCCTGCATCGCCTATGTGATCCGGATTCCATCGAGCTGGAAGGGAATCTTGCCCTGATCGCAGTCGTGGGACGCGGTATGCGATCCACCCGGGGTACGGCGGGCAGGATCTTTTCCGCACTGGCGCATGCCAGTATCAACGTGAAGATGATCGACCAGGGCTCCTCCGAGCTGAACATCATCATCGGCGTCCGGAATGAGGACTTCGAGCCGGCGATCAAGGCGATCTATAAGATTTTTGTGGAAACACAGCTGTAACGACGACGAAAGGGGAGGCAGATGGCTGCAAAACAGAAGATCCTGATCGTGGATGATGATGAGAATATTGCGGAGCTGATCTCCCTTTATCTGGTAAAGGAGTGCTTTGACACACAGATCGTGCATGACGGAGAGGCAGCTCTGGCTGCTTTTGCCAGCTATGCGCCGAATCTGATCCTTTTAGACCTGATGCTGCCCGGGATTGACGGCTATCAGGTGTGCCGTGAGGTGCGCTCCCGGTCTAACGTACCTGTGATCATGCTTTCCGCCAAGGGAGAAACCTTTGATAAAGTGCTGGGCCTGGAGCTCGGTGCAGATGATTACATGATGAAGCCCTTTGATTCCAAAGAACTCGTTGCAAGGGTAAAGGCAGTACTGCGCCGTTATCAGCCGGTGCGCGAGGAGGCCGCCTCTTCGGATATCAAGTGTGTGGAATATCCGGGACTGGTCGTGAACCTTTCCAACTATGCCGTGCTCTATCAGGGAAAGCAGATCGACATGCCGCCGAAAGAGTTAGAGCTTCTCTACTTTCTGGCATCTTCTCCCAATCAGGTGTTTACGAGGGAGCAGCTGTTGGATCATATCTGGGGGTATGAGTATATCGGAGATACCCGTACGGTAGACGTGCATGTGAAGCGTCTGCGTGAGAAGATCAAGGACAGCGAGGACTGGAGCCTTGCAACGGTATGGGGGATCGGCTATAAATTTGAGCTGAAAAACGCCTGAGTTTATCTCCCGTCGTCTTCTTTCGCCAGAGGCAGCGTAAAAATGAACTCCGTTCCCACATCTTCCGTGGAGATCACGTTGATGTTTTCATTGTGGGCGGAGATAATATCTTTGACAATGGAGAGACCGAGACCGGTCCCTTTTTTGTCTCTTCCGCGGGAGCTGTCACTCTTATAGAAGCGCTCCCAGATCTTCCCGAGACTTTCCTTCGGAATCCCGACACCCCGATCTTTCACGGAAACAAAGACCTTTTCGTTTTTCAGGGTTGTTTCGATCGTGATGATGGAATCGTGATGGCTGAACTTGATCGCATTGTCGATCAGGTTGTAGAGCACCTGCTGGATTTTCGCCATATCGGCGGAAACCATGAGCTCTGCGCCTGTCAGGATCACTTCAAAAGTGATCCGCTTTTCGATGCAGGTTCCTTCAAACGTCTGCAGCGTGTGTTTGATGATGGCATGGATATCGAAAGTGCTGATATCCAGGATCGTTCTGCCATGCGCACCGTATTTGTTGAGCTCAAGGATTCCGGCAGTCAGTTTGGTCAGGCGCTCCGTCTCAAACAGGATCGTCCGCAGGTATTTTTCCTGCATCTCGGGCGGGATCGTACCGTCCAGCATCGCCTCGATGTAGCCCTTGATGGAGGTCAGGGGCGAGCGGAAATCGTGAGAGACGTTGCTGATGAACTTTCGCTGGTCTTCTTCCAAGGTGTTCATTTCATCCGCCATATAGTTCAGGGAGGCGGAAAGGTAACCAATCTCGTTGCTTTGCCGGACCTTCACTTTCTTCTGGCTGAAATCGCCGCCTGCATACGCGCCAGCAACCTTCGCGATCCGTCGGATCGGATGGATGATGGTGAGCGCGATGATGAAAAGCACAAGAAACGCGATCCCTGTCAGGATCCCCCATGTGATATAAGAAATGTTCAAAATGCCATAGCCGGTCTCATTGATCGCCGTCAGAGGCTCATGCAGCACAACATAGCCGACAATCCCGTAGTTTCGCGTGATCGGGGCATAAACCGACAACTGATCCGTCGGGAAGTAACCGTAGAAGCTGCCGACCTGATAAAACCGGTTACCGAAATCCGTGGCGTCAAACTCCGGCAGGGTTTCCGGGTGGGACATATCTTCCACCGGACTTCTGGAGTTGACAAGGATGGAGCCGTCCCGTCCGATGATCCAGATCTGGCAGCCCATATAGGAGTCCAGGATCTCCAGGTGTGCCCGGAGATCTTCTAAAGATTCCCGGTTCTGGTAGTATTCCTGTGCATAGTTTTTCGAGATGATGTTGGCTTCCCGGTACAATGTTTCCGAGGCGCGTCTGGTCATCAGAGACAGCACCAGATGCGAGGTGACGGTTGAGATCAGAATAAACCCGATGATGCCGAACGCCAGAAACAGCAGGATCAGCCGCAGATACAGTCGTTTTTTCATGGATTTTTACAGGGTAATGCCGTTTTGTTTGCAAAGGGCGCGTGCCGATTCCACAGAGTCCACGCCGGTGGGGTTTTTGATGGGGGCAAATTCCTTCTCACGGATCACTTCATAGGGAAGGCAGGTGCGGAGCTGATGGATCATGTCAAGGACGAGCTGCTCGAACTTGTATCCATTCGGTTCTGATGGCTTCAGCGGATTCCCGTCGCTGTCCAGACAGGGAATCTTCTTTTCCACAACATGCAGCGCCAGTTGATCATCAGAGAGACCGGTAAGCTCTTTTGCATGAAACAGGTAGTTCAGGATGACACCGTAATTGTACGCGGGATCACCATTCGCATCTTTTGCTTCCATCATTTCCGGAGAGAGTTCATAATACTCCACAATGGAGGGGCTTCCGTCTTCCAGACAGATGACACCGACCTTTTCATCCGGCGTTGCTTTTTTCACGACTTTGGCGCCGACGGAAACATCGGCAAGCACAGTTGCCCCGACGAAGCAGGGATCACAGATCCGCTGCAGCACGTTATCCACGGCAAAGACATTGATCCATTCGATGCCTTCCTCTTCCAAAATCCGATCCAAACCTGCGCGTACCATGGAGGAAAACCAGCCGCCATTTCCGTTTGGAGAGGTGGAGATCCGATTTTTTGCTTCCAGATAGGCTTTTCCGTTGTAATCGCAGGCTGGCGCCATATCCTGTTTGAAAAAGACGACGCGATCTTTCTGATAGCCGAAGTAATTCTGTTCTTCAAAAAATCGTACCGTGGCTTCGTGATTCTTTTCGCTCGTCATGATAAACAGACGGATCCAAGTATCGGTTTCTTTGACCACATCCAGCAGGTTTTCCACCAATCGCTGGAAAATATAGACATGTTTCGTTTCTCCGATGTCATACATCCCTTTGGGGTTGTCGGAGCCAAGTCTTGTGCCCATACCACCTGCGAGCAGCAGTGCAGCCGTCTTTCCGGCCTTGATAGCCGATACCCCCGCATCGTGAAATTCCTGCCTGCGCCGATCGATCTCTGTTAATGTGGTGGCCGCCAGCGGCGAGAAAACACCGCGTTTTCCGGCGTGGACGCCGTCTTTGGCATGAGACAGCACGGAAAAGTCCGTTTCCTCAATCTGAAGAAGGAGCTCTTCCTGCTCCGCAGGAGAAAGCGCATCATAGTATTGCAGGACGTGCTCCTGTCCGAAAGTTTGTAGTTTTTTTGCAGCTTCTTCTTTTGTCATGGTTTTTCTCCTTTATTTGAAAGTTGCAATGGTGACCCCGGCGTCGCCTTCTCCGTACTCGCCGAGATGATACTCATCAATATAGGGCAATTTCTTTAAGTGTTGCCAGACCGCATTGCGAAGCGCACCGGTTCCTTTGCCGTGGACGATCCGGACGGATGGGATATGCGCCAGTAATGCATCATCCAGATATTTATCAAGGATTGCGACAGCTTCAGCGGTGGTCTTTCCGATCAGATTCACTTCCGCGCTGACAGAAGCGGATTTGGATAATTTGATCTTTCCGGCGCCGCTGGCAGCCTTTTTTGTGGCAGCGCCCGGTTCGTCCGGTAAAATCTCCAGATCACGAATGTTGACCGTGCTGGATAAGATCCCCATCTGTACGGTGAGATCTCCTTTTGCATTTGGAAGCGTGTGGACAGTCCCATTCAGGTTCATGGAACGGACTCTGACACGATCGCCGATGGAGACGCTCTTTGGCGCGGTATGAGAAGAGCTGTCCTTTTGCTGTTTTTTGGAACGCCGGTTTTCGGAAGCCTTGATCTGTTCACGGAGCGCGGACCGCTCCTGTTCCATGTCGCGGATCGCATCCGAGTCGGGATGGTATTTTCTGAAATCACGGATGGTACGATCGGCGTAATCCTTTGCTTCCTGTAGAATCCGCGCCGCTTCTTCGTTTGCTTCCCTTAGGATCCTGTCTCTGGTATCTTCGATCCGTTCTTTTTTCTCGTGTGCGGTCTGGTGCGCTTGTTCGGCTTCTTCTTTCAGCCGTTTGATCTCTGCCTGCTCTTTTTCAGCCGTCAGGCGGCTTTCTTCCAGATCTGCGATCAGGTCCTCGAAGTCCTTGGCCTGCGTGGACATATTTTCCTTTGCTTCTTCGATCAGCGTTTCAGGAAGACCAAGTTTTTGCGAGATCGCAAAAGCATTGCTTTTTCCGGGGATACCGGTCAGCAAGCGGTAGGTAGGACTGAGTGTCTCCACGTCAAACTCGCAGCTGGCGTTTTCCACGCCTTCTGTTGTCATGGCGTAGATCTTCAGCTCGCTGTAATGCGTGGTCGCCATGGTACGGATATGGCGGCGATGAAGATCGGAGAGGATAGCGGTCGCAAGTGCTGCTCCTTCCGTCGGATCCGTCCCGGCACAGAGCTCGTCAAAAAGCACAAGAGAGCGGTCATTGACGTGCTTTAAAATATAAACAATATTGGTCGTGTGCGCGGAAAAGGTGGAAAGAGACTGCTCGATGCTCTGCTCATCACCAATGTCCGCATAGACCGTATGAAATACGGAAAGTTCGGAACGATCCGCAGCCGGGATCAGCATTCCGGCAAGCCCCATCAAAGTCAGGAGGCCGACAGTCTTTAAGGAAACGGTTTTGCCGCCGGTGTTCGGACCGGTTATGATCAATTGATCATAGTCCTCTCCCAGTGTCAGGTCGATCGGAACCGCTTTTTTCGGATCCAGAAGCGGATGCCGTGCTTTTCTCAGACGGATACGGCCGGAGTCATTGAGCAGTGGTACGGATCCATTGTATTCCAAGGCATAAGCGGCTTTTGCAAAAATAAAGTCAAGCCTCGTTATGGTGTTATAATCTTCCTGAAGGGCTTCCTGTTGCGCGCGAACGCGATCCGTCAGCATATTCAGGATGATCTGGATCTCTTCCTGCTCCTTTAAGTGGAGTTCTTTTAATTCATTATTCAGATTGACCACGGCCATCGGCTCAATGAACAAGGTGGAGCCGCTGCCGGACTGATCATGGATCATGCCGGGGACAAAGGACTTCGAGGAAGCCTTGACGGGCAGGCAATACCGGCCGTCCCGCATCGTGATCACGGAATCCTGCAAGTGATCTCTGAGATCCTGGTGATTTAACATGGAGGTCATCTGGTTATGGATCCTGTCGCCCATGCCGCGGATCTTTCGCCGCAGATCCTTGAGTGTCGGGCTTGCATCATCTGCGATCTCGTCCGCAGAGACAATGCAGCGTCGTATTTCACCCGACAGATCCGGAAGCGGCGTCAGAAGCGAAAGATAAGGGTCAAGGGAGTCCGGATGCTCCGGAGTCTCTGTGTCTTTGAAAAAGGAAAACACCTGCTGGACACATTCCAGGGTAGATGCAATGTCAAGAAGCTCCCCCGCACCGAGATTGCCGCCGATGGAAAGGTGCTTGAGAGAAGGGATCAGATCCTTTACCCCTCCAAAAGAAAGCCGGCCGTTCTTCAAAAGCCGGCCGAGCGCATCGTTCGTTTCCAGAAGAGCGGTTTCGATCTCTTTCGGATCTTTCATCGGCTCCAGCTTTTTACAGAGCCGTCGTCCCCGTTCCGACCCGGCATGACCGGTCAGACGCTCGATGATCTGTGTGTATTCCAAAAGTTTCAGTGCGCGGTGATTCATGTGTTCAGTATAACGCCAGACGGGGGACTTTTCAACTTGCAACCACGCCGATTCCATTCTATAATGAGGGTTATGCAGGATCAGGAAGAGAAAGAGACTCAGGAAGAAGAAAAAAAAGAAGACTTTTCCTTTATGACGGAAAAGATCAAGGAGAAGCCAATCAATAAGCGGAAGATCGTTTCACGTATTCTGCTTACTTTACTTTGTGCGGTCATTTTCGGGATCGTGGCATCCCTTGTCATCGCTTTTCTCGTCCCACGTCTGCAAAAGAAGATCACGCCGGAGGAACAGCCTGAGATGATCGTGATTCCCCGGGATGAGCGTATTCCGGAGACGGAAAGCGAGTCTGAGAGTGAGACCGAGACGGAGACCGAAGAGAGCACGGAAGAGCCTTCCACGGAAGAGATTGCAAGTACGGAGCCCCTGGAAGTAGCGGATCTTCTGCCTGAGCAGCAGCAGAAGCTGCGAAAACAGCTATATGCGATCGGGGAAGAGGCGAACCGTTTTATCGTGACAGTGACGGGGGTCAAGAGTGACACGGACTGGTTTAATGCCGTATACAGCAGTGAGGACAAGGCAAGTGGACTCATTGTGGCAAATACCGGTGACGAGATCCTGATCGTAACGGAAAACAGCGTGATCCGCGGTGCGGAGACGACGACCGTGACATTTGTGAACGGAGAAACCGCAGATGCGGCCTTAAAGGGCGCGGACGGTGTCACGGGGCTCGCGGTTCTGACCGTTCCGGTTCAGGCACTGAAGGAAGAAACACTTCAGGAGATCATGACAGCGACACTGGCGAACTCTTTGAATGTGACGAAGGGAACCACAGTGCTTGCATTGGGCAGTCCCCTCGGGACGAATTATTCGATCCTGGCCGGTTCGATCACAGGGACAGGAGACAGTATTTTCCTTGCGGATGCTGTGTTCACGGTATTCCAGACGGATATTATCACCGCAAACAGCGGAAACGGCGTGTTGGTGAATCTTGAAAAGGAAGTCATCGGATTTATGCGGAAGGAAAATGCATCTGTAGGTACTATTTCCGCTATTTCCGTTTCAGAGTTGAAGAGCCTTTTGGAGAAGTTGGAGAACGGACTGGATGTGCCGTATCTTGGCCTTTATATCAGTACGGTCACGAAATCGATCGCCGAGGAATATGATCTGCCGCAGGGTGTTTATATCAATTCCGTAGAGATGGATTCTCCGGGGATGGAAGCAAACCTCCTGAGCGGAGATGTGATCGTGGAGATTGATGGGGCGAAGGTGACGGATGCGGAAAGCTACCGGACAGCCCTGTTTGAGCATGTACCGGGAGATACCATGCGGATCGTCGTGGAGCGTCTCGGGAGTGAGGGCTATACCAAGGTTTCCTGCACGGCCACGGTAGGGATCTGCGAGTAAAACCGGATCAGGATGATCTTAGAGAAAGAGGAACATAGATGAAATATATCGAAACATTACGCGAAGGAGAGAAGATCCAGGAAATTTATCTTTGCAAACAGAAGAATTCCTTACTGACGAAGGCGGGGAAACCATACGACAATCTGATCTTGCAGGACAAGACCGGAACGATCAATGCAAAGATCTGGGATCCGTCTTCCCAGGGGATTGAAGAATTCGACGCGCTGGACTATATCGCAGTCAACGGTGATGTCACAAGCTTTATGGGTGCGCTGCAGCTGAATGTGAGACGGGTGCGCAAGGTTTCGGAAGGGGAATACAGTCCGGCGGATTATCTGCCGGTATCCGAGAACGATTCTGCACAGATGATGACCTCTCTGCAGTCCTATATCGCAAGCATCCAGAACCCATATCTGAAGCAGCTTCTGGCAGCGTTCTTTGAAGACAGCGCGTTTGTTGCGCGGTTTGAGAAGCATTCGGCCGCAAAAAGTGTGCATCACGGGTTTGTCGGCGGACTTCTGGAGCATACATTGTCCGTCACGATCAACTGTGATTTTTTTGCAAAACGCTATCCTGTTCTGAACCGGGATCTTTTGCTCACGGCTGCGATCTGCCATGATATCGGAAAACTTTCCGAACTTTCGGATTTTCCGCAGAATGACTATACGGATGAGGGGCAGTTGCTTGGTCATATCGTAATGGGCGCAAATATGGTGTCGGAAAAGATCAGGGAGATCGAAGGATTTCCGAAGCAGCTCCGCAGCGAATTGCTGCATTGCATCCTGGCGCATCACGGTGAGCTGGAGTATGGATCTCCGAAGAAACCGGCGCTGGCGGAAGCGATGGCATTATCCTTTGCAGACAATCTGGACGCGAAGATGGAGACTGTTAAGGAACTGTTCAATGGAATCCCGGAGGGAAATACCGATTGGCTCGGGTTCAACCGCGTTTTGGATACCAATATCAGACGTACCGGAAAGTGAGAGTTGCATGTTTCAGAAGAATGATGAGATCGAACTTGTCATAGAGGATCTGTCAACAGACGGTGAGGGCATCGGAAAAGCCGATGGCTTCACCTTTTTTGTCAAAGATACGGTTCCGGGTGATCATATCACGGCAACGGTGATGAAGCTGAAAAAAACCTACGGATATGCAAAATTGCAGGAGATCAAAAAGGCTTCTGCCGATCGGGTGGAGGCGCAATGCCCGGTTGCAAAGCAATGCGGCGGCTGTACATTGCAGGAAATGTCTTATCCGGCGCAGCTTCGGTTCAAAGAGACATTGGTAAGAAATGCGCTGCTTCGTATTGCGGGTTTTTCGGAAGACCAGGTCGATCTGATCATGCAGCCGATCATCGGGATGGAGGATTCATCTCCGTTTCGTTATCGCAACAAGGCGTTGTTCCCTGTAGGATCTACGGTCGGGCAGGATGATCAAACCCATCTGACCGCAGGGTTTTATGCGGCACGCACGCATAGTCTGATTCCGGTGGATGATTGTCTGCTCGGGATCGAAGAAAACAAAGAGATCTTGGAAAGGATTCTCGTTTGGATGGAAGCCGAGGAAAATGAGCCTTATGATGAGGAAAGCGGTGAGGGATGCATCCGCCACATCATGATCCGCAAGGGTTTTCAGACCGGAGAGATCTTAGTCTGTCTCGTGATCAACCGACCGATCCAGGGCGGAGAGGCCTTGATCGATACGCTTTCCAAAGTTCCCGGTCTTGTCGGCATTTCTCTGAATTTTAACCAAAAGAAGACGAATGTGATCTTTGGAGACCGCACATTCTCGTTTTGGGGAAAGCCCTCCGTGATGGATACCATCGGCGATGTAAAGTTCGAGATTTCCGCGCAGTCCTTTTTCCAGGTGAATCCGGTACAGACGGAAAAGCTCTATCAAAAGGTGCTTGAATATGCAACATTGACAGGGAAAGAGATCGTTTGGGATCTCTTCTGCGGGATCGGCACGATCTCTCTGTTTCTTGCAAAGCAGGCAAAAAAGGTATACGGCGTGGAAATGGTGCCGCAGGCAGTCGAGGATGCAAAGAAAAACGCGCGCATTAACGGGATCAAAAATGCCGTCTTTTATACAGGAAAAGCAGAAGAGAAGTATCTTTCCGAAAAGCCGGATGTCATCGTGATTGACCCGCCGCGGAAGGGATGTGAGTTGAAACTGCTGTATACGATCTGTGAGACAGCGCCGAAACGCATCGTCTACGTCAGTTGTGATCCTGCAACGCTTGCCAGAGACCTTGCGTTCCTCTGTGAAAACGACTATCGTCCGGAGGAAGTGACGCCGGTTGACATGTTCCCGATGACGAGACATGTGGAGACTGTTGTTCTCCTGGGTAAAAATGTTACAAGGTCAAAATCTCATGTAGATCTGGGCTTGGATGTAGAGGATTATTATAGAATCAAGGATTCGGAATAGAACGCAGATGAATATGGTTCAAATGTTTTATTAACGAGGACGAGCGCTTTATGATCCAGGATATTTCCCCCAGTAAACTGAAAAATGAATACATCCATGTAAAATGCGCAGAAACAGACCCTCTGTTATTCTTTGACACGGATGGGATGGTACTTTTGGGAAACAAAGATGGCAGAATCGCATTTCCTATGGGCTGTGACGGGAAAGATCGGGATACGATCTATCTTTTTTCTGTGGATGACACAAAGTATTTCCTGGCGCTTGGATCCAAAACGTTGCAAAAAGACGGTTTTCAGTATTATGCGATCCGTGAAGTGAGGGACCATTTCGAAGGAAAGGAAGTATTCGCTGTTTTTACGGCCTATCATCTGTGGAAATGGTATTCGGATCATGTATTCTGCGGCAAATGCGCGGCAAAACTTGCTCCGGATGAGAAGGAAAGAGCGCTGCGTTGCCCGGCCTGCGGCGAAGTGATCTATCCCAGGATCAATCCGGCCGTCATCATCGGCGTGATCAAAGGCGATTCCCTGCTGATCACAAGATACCGCAAAGGATACAGCAAAAATGCTTTGGTTGCAGGTTTCACGGAGATCGGAGAGACACTCGAAGAGACGGTGGCCAGAGAAGTGATGGAAGAGACCGGCATCAGGGTAAAGAATATCCGTTACTATAAATCTCAGCCGTGGGGAATGGCGCAGGATATTTTGATGGGATTCTATTGTGAAGCAGACGGAGATGATCCGATCAAGATGGATGAAAGCGAGCTCAAATATGCAGAGTGGGTGCGGCGTGAGGAGATTGAGCTGCAGCCCAACAATCTGAGCCTGACAAACGAGATGATGCGGATGTTCAAGGAAAACCGTATATCACAATAATAGAAACAAGAAAAGAGGAGTACATAGATGGATGAGAAAAAGGACCCCCTCGCATGGGAGGAGCTGCATACCGAGCATCTCGTGCAGGATCAATGGATCGACTTTCGGAAATCGTCCTATCGTTTTCCGGATGGAAGTGTGTTTGAACCGTTTTATACATACAGTCGGCGCGACTACGTTGTGATCGTGGCGTCAGATACGGATGGAAATTATATCTGTGTCCGGCAGTTTCGGCAGGGGATCAAAGAAGTGACGACGGAGTTTCCTGCAGGGGGAATAGAGCGAAAAGACGGACGGGAATACCGCACGGGAAAAGACCTCATCGCGGAAGATGCGCTCGCAGCTGCGAAGCGAGAACTGTTGGAGGAGACGGGCTATGAATCCAACGAATGGAAGCATATGCTCACGTTGCCTTCAAATGCAGTCATAGCGGATAATTATGCCCATTTGTTTTTCGCAAAGAACTGTGTCAAAGTCACCGGACAGGCGCTCGATGAGACAGAGTTTTTGGAGGTAAAGCTCCACACAGCCGATGAGATCGAGCAGATGATCGCCGATGGGAAATTTCAACAGGCGATGCACGTTGCGGCGTGGCTTCTGGCGCTCAGGCAAAGCTGAAAAAAGAAAAAGCAGAGACTATACTTTCCGACAGTGATTTCGTATAATAAAGATGGTACAGGCATACTGGGAAAAATGTCGGTATCGGGGCAAAGAAGGTACGATTCACTGGAGGGGTTATGGAAATTGCAGGAAAGAAAAGAGGCACCGGCATCGGCACAAGGCTGATGTACGGTATGGCGGAGTTTTACGGCGGCGGCGCGTTTGTGATCATCAACACGTTTTTCGCCGTTTTTATGACGAAAGCGCTGGGTATGCCGGCGGCTTTGGCGGGTACGATCCCGCTTGTCGGTAAGATCTGGGATGCGATCACGGATCCGATCATGGGAAATATCACGGACCGGACAAAATCCAAATTCGGTCCGAAACGATTTTTCATTCTGATTGGCGGAATTGCTTCCGCGCTGACCTTTATTCTGATGTGGCTCACCATTCCGACAGACTCGGTTGTGGCGAAATACATCTTCTATCTCATTATGTATTGCCTGTTCTCTACCGGCTTTACCATTCTCACGGTTCCCTATAACGGTTTGTTGCCGGATATGATCGATGATTATGCGATGCGTTCCCGCTTTTCTACGGTTCGCATGATCTGGTCCACGCTTGGTGCCATGGTCTGCGGTCTGGTCCCGACATTTATCATCCGTGATAATCTCGATACGTCTTCTTATCTTCTTTGCGCGGTGATCTTCGGCGTTCTCTTCCTGATTTCCGCATTGGTGACGTTCGGCGGTACCTGGGAAAAACAAAAAGAACCCGTACATACCAGCCTGGCAGAGAGCTTTCCGCAGGCAGCAAGTGTGTTCAAGAGCCGTTCTTTCCGCCTGTTCATTGGCCTTTATCTCTTCGGACAATGCGGGATGGACTTCGTTTCCGGCATGGCGGTCTACTATGTGGATGACGTCTTAAACGGTTATGAAAATGGCTATTTTACCTATCTGATGGCCGCTCTTATGGTTTCCCAGCTTGTCGGTATGCTGATCTTCGGACCGGTGATGAGCCGCACATCCAAACGCTTTACGATCTTAGTCGGGGCGCCGATCCGCCTGGTCGGGACGCTGGGACTTCTTGCGTTTTCTTATGAGGGCGCAAACCTCGTGCCGATCCTGATCCTGACGGGTCTGATCGGTCTCGGTAATGCCGCAACGCTGACGAGTATCTTTGCGATCATGGCGGATATGGCGGAAGTGGATGAACTGATCACTTCGATCCATCGGCCGGGCATCGTTTCCGGTATGGCGACCTTTGCAAGAAAGGTATCCTCTGGACTTTCCGCAGCAGTGATCGGCTTTTTGCTTTCCGCAGTCGGCTTTGACGAGGTAGTCGCAAACAGCGGCGCGAGACAATCTGCTTCGACGCAGCATGGCATTGCATTGATTTATATCATTGTACCGGCGATCCTGATCACATGTCTGATCATTGTCGGCATTCTGTTCCCGATCACCGGCAAGGAATTTGCGGTGGTCCAGAAAGAGATCGCGAGGCGAAAAGGCGAGGAGACGTCCGAAACGACAGAAGAAGAGAAGCAGATCTGCGAGAAGGTGACCGGAATCTCGTTTGACAGGCTTTGGGATAAGGATCACGCAACTCTGAAAAAGAAGAAGTAGCAGAGGATTGTGACATGGGGGATGCACAGATTACATTTTTAGGAGAAGGAGATTTTTTACCTGCAATGGAAGGTGCGAACCTGGCATGGCGGGAGGAGTCTGTGAAAAGCGGCGATCTGAAAACGCCGGATGGTCTTTCTCTCCGCTATTACTATGCGATCCCTGAGCATCCGAATGCAGCCGTCACGATCATTCACGGGTTCTGTGAGTTTTTTATCAAATACCACGAACTGGCATGGTATCTGTACAGGTCCGGATTTGCGGTGTTCTTTTTGGAACAGAGAGGACACGGATATTCGGAAGGGAAGCTTTCGGAACCGGATGTTGTCTATATCGACCGTTATGCGACCTATGCAGCGGACCAGAAGCAGTTTCTGGATCAGGTGGTCTTCCCGCAGACAGAGGGCTTGAAAAAGCTGCTGCTTGCGCATTCCATGGGAGGCGCTGTCGGGACGTTGTTTTTGGAAACATACCCGCAGTATTTTGAGGCTGCGATCCTCAGTTCCCCGATGCTTAGGATGAAAGCCGGACATTATCCGCCGCCGGCAGTTGCCATGCTGCGGCTTTATGCAAAGCTCTCCGGGAAAACGAAAAAGATCGCGCCGGGTCAGCATCATTTTACGGGAGAGCCGTCTTTTGAAACCAGCAGCTCTCTTTCCAAAGCGCGTTATGAGTATCAATTTAACGCCAGGCTTGCGGATAAGCATTATCAGACGTACGGTGCATCTTTTGCATGGGCGGCGGCAAGCCTTTCGGCGACGAACCGTCTGCTGAAAAAAGCCGGACAGATCCGAATCCCGGTGACTATGCTGACGGCCGGCGAGGATCATCTGATCGATCCGGAGGGCTATCGGATCTTTTTGGAAAAAGTACCGCAGACCAAGCGGATTCACTACGAAACCGCAAGACACGAGCTTTTCAATGCGGATGACGATAATCGCAGGAAATACTTTTCGGATCTGTTGGAAGCATTGGATGGCTATTGCACGGGATAGAGACGGATTTTGAGTGGCTGGAAGACAGGAGGATGCATTATGGGAAAAAACATCATGGTATTTACATTGGGCGGTCAGAGCTTCGGACTGGAAGCGGTCAAGGTGGAATCGATCCTGCACCAGCCGCCGGTCAAGGCTTTGGAAGTTGGAGAGACAAATGTGATCGGGGTTTCCGAGATTCACGGGAAAGAAGTACGTGTTTACGATGCCTATGCGATTTTGCATTTGCCGGCGCCTGCAAATAAAACGGAAACCGTGGTTGCGATGAACACTTCGGCGCAGAATACGGTTGCCATTCCGATCGATCATGCAGACGGGATCGTTGATGCGCAGGACAGCGAATTGAACGTGATCCCGGAGATCCTGAACTATGTCCCCATTCAATATCTCAGCGGCGTTGTGTCACACAACGGAAAATTGATCTTGCTGTTGGATCCCGATGCATTTTAAAGTTCATAAAAGAGTTCACACTTTTTTCACAAAAATTATTAGCACTCACTCTTGACGAGTGCTAATAATCGTGGTATAACATAGTCAGACAAGGGAAAGGCGCCGGGGAAAACAAAGAAAAACCCGGAAGCAGCCGACCCGAAATCCAAAGGAACAAAAACAAACGAGTGAAAAAGGAGGAATGACTTATGTTGATGCCTAGTATTTTTGGAGAAACTCTTATGGATGACTTTTTCAATGATTTCGCAAAACCATGGAGACCGGCGGCGCATGCGATGCCTGCAACGGGAGTCATGAAGACCGACATCAAGGAAAAGGATGACAGCTTCGAACTTGAGATCGACCTTCCTGGTTACAAGAAAGAGGATGTCAAAGCAGAGCTGAAGGACGGTTACATGACGATCAGCGCCGAGACCAAGAAAGAGAACGAGGAAAAGAAAGAGGACGGCAAGTATCTTCGTCGCGAGCGTTATTACGGATCTTGCAGCCGGAGTTTCTACGTAGGCGAGGATGTGACGGAGAACGATATCAAGGCAAAATTTGAGAACGGGATCCTTCATGTATGCGTACCGAAGGTGGAAGCGAAGCCGGCGGTGGAAGAGAATAAGTACATCGCGATCGAAGGATAAAACAAACGGTCTGCCGCGCAGATGCGCGTACCGTCAATGCCCCGGGGCCAAGATGCTCCGGGGCTTCTTTATTTGCACTTTCACAGGAGATACCTTACAATAAACATTATGAAGAAACGTCGTTTGGCGGGGGTTGTATTGCTGCTGGCAGCAGTGCTTTCCTCCTGCGGTATCAAAAAGACAGAAGAACAGCAGCCGGCGTCGCCGAAAACGGAGCGCATCACTGTCGGCTTTTCTCAGGTCGGATCGGAATCGGACTGGCGTATGGCAAGTACCGCTTCGATCCAGGACGCCTTTGCGGACAGCCCTTATACACTGCTATTTAATGATGGTCAGCAGAAGCAGGAAAATCAGATCAAGGCGATCCGGGAATTTATCGATCAGGATGTGGACTATATCATTTTGGATCCCTGCGTTGAGACGGGGTGGGATTCGGCCCTGATGGAGGCGAAAGAAGCCGGGATCCCGGTGATCGTGATCGACCGTGAGGTATCGGTGGAGGATGAGAGCCTCTATACAGCGTGGATCGGTTCGGATTTTTATCTGGAGGGGCAGCGCGCCATGAAATGGCTGGAGTCCTATCTGCAGAAAGAAAACTATGAAGAACCCTTGAATCTTGTGGGTATCCAGGGGACGATCGGTGCGACTGCGCAGATCGGGAGGTCCAGAGCCCTGGAAGAAGCCGCAGCAGCGCATGACAATTGGACGCTTCTGGAGGAGCAGACCGGAGATTATACGGAAGCTAAGGGCAAGGAAGTCATGGAGGAATACCTCCGGAAATATAAAGACGAGATTCAGGTGGTCTACTGTGAGAATGACAATGAAGCCTACGGCGCGATCGATGCGATCCGGGAGGCAGGGAAAAAGGTCGGTATGAAGATCAAGGACGGCGAGATCCTGGTTCTTTCCTTTGACGCGACGCATGGCGGTTTGCAGCTTACGATGGAGGGAAAGATCGCAGTCAACACCGAATGCAGCCCTCTTTACGGGAAGCGTCTTGTGAGGATGATCGATGAGATGGAGCAGGGCGAGCTCCCGGAGCATCACACCTATATCGAGGAAGGGCAATTTTCGAACTATAGCGGGATTCGTGCGATCTGGGTGGTGGACAACTCTTATCTGGTGACACGAGTGACTGAAGAACTTTTGGAGGAGCGGGAATACTGAGATGGTAAAGCTTTTTCTGGTGGAAGACGAGATCGTCATGCGCGACGGTATTAAGAAGCATATTGACTGGGAGAAGGAAGGCATCGAGTTCGTCGGAGAGGCAAGTGACGGCGAGCTTGCGTTGCCGATGATCCTGGAGACTAAGCCGGATATCCTGCTGACGGATATCAAGATGCCGTTTATGGATGGGCTGCAGCTTTCCGAGAAGATCCGGGAGGAGCTTCCGGATACCAGGATCATTATTCTGTCAGGCTACGACGAATTCAGCTATGCACAGGAGGCGGTTCGCCTCGGCGTGACAGAGTATCTCCTGAAACCGATCGCGCCGGCCGCGTTACTAAAGAGTATCAAATCCGTGGCGGAAAAGATTGAAGAGGAACGCAAATCAGAGGAAGCGCCTGCAGAAGCGATCCCGGAAGAGGAGGAAACCTTAAGTCTGGATACGACGGTCATCGACGAGACCTCTCATAAGATGATCGAAAACTTCCTGCGAACCGGGACAGAAAGCGAGATCCCGGTGTTTTGCGACCGGTTTTTCCGCTCTATTGGTGAAAAAAATGTGCAATCCATGCTGTTTTTGAGCTACATCATGATGGATGTCTATTTTTCCATGGCGCGTTTCCTGAAGGAAATGGGTGTGGAGCTTTCCGAACTGGAAAAGGATACGGGCGATATCAACAACGTCGTGCGCAGGATGACTTCCTGGATGGAGGCAAAAGAATATATTGAAAAGAGCCTGCGGATCGTGATCCAGATCAGAGACAGCGGCGCGGCCAGCAAATACGGCAAAGTGCTCCGTGATGCGGTGTCTTATATCGATGAGCATTATGCGGATGAAGACATTTCACTGAATACTGTCGCCACGGTCGCGAGTATCAGTCCGAATCATTTTTCGTCCATCTTTTCTCAGGAAATGGGCGTCACTTTTATCGAGTACCTGATCGGAAAGCGTATGGAAAAGGCGAAAGAGCTTTTGATGACAACAGACCTCAGGAGTTCGGAGATCGCGTATCAGGTGGGCTATAAGGACCCGCATTATTTCAGTTCCACCTTTAAAAAGACGCAGGGAATGACCACGAGAGAGTACCGTGCGCGGGGAGATCGATCATGAAACTTTCGCTGAAAGCAAAGCTTCTTGTCATGAGTATGGTGCTGATCGTCCCCTTCATCATTGTGACGGGGTTTCTGGTCTATCAGCTGAACCGCGTGGCGGCCTCCTATGATGAGATCGTGCGGAATATCACGCGCGCCAACGAATACAACACGGTATTTAAAGAAGATCTCGATTCCGTGATGTATCAGATGGTGGCGCGTTCTCTTTCTAAGGATGAGGTGGAGGACGAGATCGGCATGTCCAATCCGGACACGATGATCGCGGAGGCCTCGGCCTGCTTTGCGGATCTGGATGACGATACGACGTCGCCTGAAGCGAAGGAACGCCTGGGCAGTATTGTCAACCTCCTTGCGACGCTGCAGAAACGCGCTGACGAGATCAACGATACGGTCAAGGTCAGCGGTCATTACGATGAAAACATGACCCGGCTTGATACGGACATCCGGATCATCACCGAGCTGATCCAGGAGCGGATCTCGGAGTTCATCTATTATGAATCCGTCAGCATGGAATCGACACGCCGAGAAATGGAAGAGCAGAGGTATGTCCTCATTAATGCAGCTATTGTGACAGTGATTGCAACTGCTTTTGTTACGTTAATTCTGGCGATCATCATCATGCGCAGTATCACGAAGCCCATCGACCAGCTGGTGTATGTCACGGAACAGGTGGCGCAGGGACGTTTCGATATCCGTGCGGATGTGCGGCAGGGTGATGAGATCGCGGCGTTAGCATCAAGTTTTAACAGTATGACACAGCGGATCGGCGAACTTGTGGAGCACAATCGCATGGAACAGATCAACTCCAGAAAACTGGAGCTAAAGCTCTTACAGGCGCAGATCAACCCGCATTTCTTATATAATACACTGGACAATATCGTCTGGCTTTCTGAGGATGATCGTAAAGAAGATGTTGCTTCACTGGTGACGTCTCTATCAACTTTTTTCCGTACGACTCTTTCCGGTGGCCGGGACTTTATTCCGCTTCGTGAGGAGTTAAACCATATCGAAGCCTATCTGCAGATCCAGCAGTTCCGTTATCATGATATTCTGCGCTATCAGATCGCAATCCCGGAAGAATACTATTCCTGCAGCATCATCAAGATGACACTCCAGCCCATCGTGGAGAACGCATTGTATCACGGTATCAAGAATAAACGCGGTATGGGCATGATCCGGATCACAGCAGAGGAGCGCGGAGACCGACTGGTCGTAATCGTCGAGGACGACGGGATCGGTATGACGGAAAAGGAGCTGATCGAATTGATGCGGATCATTGACGGCAGGCAGAAACCGTCACCGGATAATACGGGCTTTGGGATGTCCAATGTGGCGGAACGACTGCGTTTGAATTATGGAGAAGGATTTGGTCTGGTAGTGGACAGCGTGTACGGTCAGGGAACAAAAGTTGAAATTTTTATTCCGAAAAAGAACATAGAAGAATAAAATATTCAACTTTTGTTCATAATTTATTCATAATCTGGGAAAAAATAATACATTTTGCTGAAATAAGTGCATCGCTTTTTTGATGCATTTTTTTTATAATCATTTTTGTAAAACCAACTGGGGCGATTTTCGTCCCGAGAAAAAGGAGGGTATACTATGAAAAAGAAACTTTTGAGTGTTTTGCTCACGGGTGTCGTAGCAGCAGGTATGCTTGCAGGCTGCGGCCAGACTGCAGCAGCTCCGGCAGCAACCGAGGCAGCAGCTCCGGCAGCAACCGAGGCAGCAGCTCCGGCAGCAGAACCGGCAGCAGAACCGGCAGCTACCGAAGAAGCTGAGGCAGAGGCTCCGGCAGCCAGCGGCGAGCTGATCAAGGTCGGTATCATCAACAACGACCCCAACGAGTCCGGCTATCGTACTGCGAACGACGCAGACCTGAAGGCTATGTTCACTGAAGAGAACGGCTATGACGCTTCCTTCGCATACAGCCTGAAGAATGATGAGCAGATCGCAGCAGCACAGAAGTTCATCCAGGACGAAGTTGATTACCTGCTTCTTTCCGCAGCTGATACGGCTGGTTGGGATTCCGTGCTTCAGGATGCAAACGATGCAGGCATCAACGTTATCCTGTTTGACCGTACCATCGATGCAGATCCGAGCCTTTATGTAGCTTCTATCGTTTCCGATATGGACAAGGAAGGCGAGAATGCAGTAAACTGGCTGGCTGATCAGGGTCTTGACGAGTACGACATCATCCACATCCAGGGTGTGATGGGCTCCGCAGCACAGCAGGGCCGTACCAAGGCAGTCGATGACAAGTGCGCAGCAGAAGACAACTGGAACCTTGTAGAGCAGCAGACCGCTGAGTGGAACGCTGAGAAGGCACAGCAGATCGTACAGTCCGTAATTGATTCCGGCAAGAAGTTCAATGTTATCTATGCTGAGAACGACGACATGGCAAAGGGTGCTGTTGCAGCACTTGACGCAGCAGGTATCACGCATGGTGTAAACGGTGATGTCATTGTCATGGGCTTTGACTGCAATGAGTGGGCACTGGAAGAGCTTCTGGACGGCGATTGGAACTTCGATCAGCAGTGCAACCCGTTCCAGGCTTCCTACATTGATGAGATCATCAAGAAGCTGCAGAACGGCGAGACCATCTCTGAGAAGGTCATCGTCATGGACGAGAAGGGCTTCGATGCTTCCGATATTACGCAGGATGATGTAGACACCTACGGAATCTAATCTTTAAGAACGAAGGACAAAGCGCGGTGCGGGCGTAAGAAAAAGAGTACGCTTGCGCCGCGTTTTTTAGAAAAGGGGTGAACGGGACCGGTGAGAGAAAACGCAATTCTGGAAATGCGAAAGATCGATAAGAGCTTCCCGGGAGTACGTGCATTGCAGGGAGTGGATTTTACACTTTGTGAAGGCGAGATTCATGCGCTGATGGGTGAAAACGGCGCCGGAAAATCTACGCTGATTAAGGTATTGACCGGTGTGTACGGAAAAGACGGCGGAACGATCTCTTTAAAAGATCAGGGCGAAGTAACCATTCATTCGCCGCAGGATGCACAGAATTTAGGGATCAGTACTGTGTATCAGGAGATTACCCTCTGCCCGAATCTGACGGTGGCAGAGAATATGTATATCGGGCGTACCAAAGGGACCATCCAGCATTGGAAAAAGATGGTACAGGACGCTGACAAGATTCTTCAAAATTTGGATATTCCCGCAAAGGCATCGCAGCAGCTGGCCAGCTGCTCCATCGCGGTTCAGCAGATGGTGGCGATCGCTCGTGCGGTTGACATGGATTGTAAGGTTCTGATTTTGGATGAGCCGACATCCTCCTTGGATGAACAGGAAGTGGAGAAGCTGTTCGGGCTGATGAGGGATCTGAAAGCCAGAGGCGTTGGGATCATTTTCGTAACCCATTTCCTGGATCAGGTATATGAAGTATGTGATAAGATCACGGTCCTTCGGGACGGAACGCTGGTCGGCGAGTACGAGATCAAAGATCTTCCCCGCGTGCAGCTTGTGGCAAAAATGCTCGGAAAAGAGATGGATGATCTTTCCGACATCAAGAGCGAGCAGAATACCTATCAGGGCGACGATGCGGATACGAAGGTATTTGAAGCAGAGAATCTGCAAAGCAACGCCGGGATCAAGCCATTTGATTTTTATATCAAAAAGGGCGAGGTCAACGGCTTCACAGGGCTTCTCGGATCCGGACGGAGTGAATCTGTACGGGCTATTTTCGGTGCAGACCGTGTTCTGCAGGGTACGGTAAAGAAAAACGGAAAGGTTGTGAAGATCGCGAAACCGCTGGATGCAATGAAGAACGGTATCGCTTATCTTCCGGAGGATCGAAAGGTAGACGGTATCATCGGAGATCTCTCCGTACGGGAGAATATCATCCTGGCGCTTCAGGTACTGACCGGGTTCTTCCGGCCTTTCTCCAAATCTCAGGCCAATAAGTTTGCGGATGAATATATCAAGAAGCTCAGTATTAAAACGGCTTCCGCGGATACGCCGATCAAATCCCTTTCCGGCGGCAATCAGCAGAAGGTGATCCTGGCGCGCTGGCTCCTTACCCATCCGGAGTATCTGATCTTGGATGAGCCGACCCGTGGAATTGACGTCGGAACCAAGGTGGATATCCAGAAGCTAGTGTTGGAGCTTGCATCAGAAGGTACCAGTGTGACCTTTATCTCCTCGGAAACAGACGAGATGCTGCGTACCTGCTCCAGACTGATTGTCATGCGTGACCGGAAGATGGTCGGAGAATTATCCGGCGATGATCTGACACAGAGCAAGATCATGAGTACCATAGCTGGAGGTGAGAGCGAATCATGAGTAAAGACAGTGCGAAAGGTGGATTTTGGAAAAGACTGGTTAGCCATCAGATGTTTATCCCTCTGGTTGCGTTGATCCTGCTTGCCGTCATCAATCTGGTTCATGACCCATCATTTTTCAAGATTACACTTGGAACAAATAATGCCGGATTTCCCGTGCTTTCGGGATCTTTGATCACAATATTGGACTATGGCTCAGAGCTTGCGATCCTGGCGATTGGTATGACGCTCGTGACTGCGGCATCCGGCGGGCAGGATATCTCGGTTGGTGCGACGATCGCCATTGCCGGTTCTGCGATGCTTCGCGTTCTGTGCGGCGGCGATTCCCGTCCGGATGCGCTTGCGGCACCGATCATCGTGGGCTTTATCGTTGCCTGCCTTGCCGGTATGGCTTGCGGTGCCTTTAACGGTATGCTGGTTGCGTATTTCAAGATACAACCGATGATCGCAACGTTGATCCTGTTTACGGCAGGTCGTTCGATCGCAGCCTGGATCAACAACAATGAGCTCCCGATCGTGCCGGATCCGAAGTTCGGATATTTCGGAAGTTTCATTCCGGGGATTCCGATCCCGACTACTGTATTTATTGCAGCGGCTTGTATCATTGTGATCGCGTTGGTATTGCGGTTTACGAACCTGGGTCTCTATACACAGGCGGTCGGTATCAACGAGAGTTCTTCCAGACTCAATGGTATCAATCCGAATTTCATCAAGTTTATCACATTTGTGATCCTCGGATTGTGTGTGGCGGTTGCGGCACTGATCAAGGTCAGCCGTCTTTCCACCATCAACTATTCCGTCATCGCAAAAGATATTGAAATGGACGCCATCCTGGCAGTGGCTCTTGGCGGCAACTCGTTGGCCGGCGGAAAATTCAATATGTGGGCATCGATCCTCGGTGCTTATATCATTCAGTTCCTGACTACGACGCTTTACAAGTTCAACGTGAGTTCGGATGCACTTGCTGCTTACAAGGCAGTCGTCGTCATCATTCTTGTCGTTGTCAGTGCACCAGTGTTCCGTGATGCGATTTCCAAACTGACAAAGCGGAAAGCAAAGACGCAGAAGGAGGTGGGCTAAATGGCTTCCGAAAAGAAGAAAGCAAGTATCTTTACAAGACTCAGCGACACCAATCTGCTTCTTATCATCACCATCGTCATTTTCGTTCTGATGTATCTCGGAGCAGTGCTGCTTCAAGGTGGCGGATTTACCAAGCCCCAGACGTTCTTTAACATTCTGAACGCGAATGCCGCATTGATCCTGACCTCTTGTGGTATGAGTATCGTTATGATCACCGGTGGGATCGATATCTCGGTCGGCGGCGTGGTGGCGTTGGTATCGATGAGCTGTGCGGTTTATTTGGATCACCACAACGGCAATGTGTTTGTGTCCATTCTGATCGCGCTGGCAATCGGCCTGGCTTACGGTGTGGTACAGGGATTTTTGGTGGCGTATCTGGACATTCAGCCGTTTATCGTATCTCTGGCAGGTATGTTCTTTGCGAGAGGTATGACGACGATCGTGAATTCTTCACCGTTTAACGTGGAGAATGAGGCATTTGTGGCACTGAAGAATACCAGGATCAACGTACCGGGTCTCGGCTCGGTCAATAAAAAGGGCGTCTATGTGCCGGCTTATGTGGAGATCGGTGTAGTGGTCGCACTCCTCGCGGTCGTCTTCCTGTTCTTCCTGTTGCAGTATACGAAACTCGGCCGGAGTTTTTATGCAGTGGGCGGTAACAAGCAAAGCGCCCTGATGCTCGGGATCAATGTGAAACGAACCAAGTTCCTGTCTCATTTGATCTGCAGCCTTCTGGCGGGGATCGCCGGTTATGTCTACTTCCTGCATGTGGGATCCGGTTCTCCCTCTCATGCGTCCGGCATGGAAATGAACGCGATCGCTTCGTCCATCATCGGTGGTACGATGCTGACAGGTGGTGTCGGAAATATCATCGGGACACTGTTTGGCGTGTTATCTCTCAGCACCATTCAGAACATCGTTGCATCCGCAGGTCTGGATGAAGCATGGTGGACCGGTATTACGATCGCTGCAATGCTTTGCATCTTCCTGATCATTCAGAGTGTGGTGATGGCACAGAAGAAACGTGCGTTGAAGACGAACTGAGTAAGACAAGTAAGACACAAAAAACCCGAATCCGTTTGGATTCGGGTTTTTTTGACTCTGAATTATTGCTCAAAACCGTTTTCTTCGGCTTTTTTGTAAGCATCCAGTATCAGCTGTTGGATCTTCTGTCTGGTCTCAGAGTTGATCGGATGTGCGATATCACGATATTCGCCGTCGGACGCTTTGCGGCTTGGCATTGCGATGAAGAGTCCTTTTTCGCCGTCGATGACTTTGATGTCGTGAACCACGAATTCATCGTCGATCGTGATAGAGACGACGGCTTTCATCTTCCCTTCTTTCTCGACTTTTCGTACGCGTACATCGGTGATTTGCATACGTATTCCCCCTTTAATAGTATTTATTTGAAAAGATCCGTATCAAAATAACCTGCACATTATTGATACGTGTCTACGCTATGCTGTCGGATGATGTACATGTTATTTCGGTACAGTTCCTTAGAAATAGCTACAACACGTAGCGCTCATTATCCTCTACAACGATCTTGATGCCGTCGCCGCCGCTGTAGTAGGTATTCGCATTCAGAGTACCGCGGCTTTCCACGATACAATTCTCAATATGCGTATTGTCGCCGATATAGACGTCATTCAGAATGATGGAATTCTTGATGACGCAGTTTTTGCCGACGAATACTTTTTTGAAGAGCAGAGAATTCTCCACTTTGCCATTGACGATACAGCCGCTACTGATCAGGCTGTTATGAACATCTGCGCCGGTATTGTATTTCGCCGGTGCGAGATCATCAACCTTGGAATAAATCTTCGGTTCCTGTTTGAAGAAGTAATTGCGGACATCCACATCCAAAAAGTCCATATTGGCTTTGTAGTAAGACTCGGCTGTGGAGATATTTGCCCAATAGTCTGTAATTTTGAAACCGTAGATCCGTTTCATATTCTTATAGCGGATCAAAATATCGGTTACGAAATCGTTGCGACCCTCTTCTGCGCAACGTTCCAGCATCTCGATGAGCTGACGGCGGCGGATCACGTAGATCCCGGCAGAGATCGTATTGGACTGTGCAACCATCGGTTTTTCTTCGAACTCTGTGATGCGGGAATCCTCGTTCATGCGGATGACACCGAAACGGCTGATATCCACATGCGGATCCACTTCCTTGCAGACCACCGTGATATCGGCGTTTTTCGCCATGTGGTACTCAAGGAGCTTATTGAAATCCATTTTGTAGATGCAGTCACCGCCGCTGATGATCACATACGGCTCATGACTTCTCTTGAGCCAGATGATATTCTGATACATGGCATCTGCCGTCCCGCGATACCACCAGCTGTTGTCCTCGGTCAGCGTGGGTGTCAGAAGGAAAAGACCACCCTGTTTGCGGCCGAAATCCCACCATTTGGAGGAATTCAGATGTTCATTTAATGACCTTGCATTATACTGAGTCAGTACAGCAACCTTCTGGATCCTGGAATTGGTCATGTTGCTGAGCGCAAAATCGATACACCGGAAATTGCCGGCAACCGGCATTGCGGCAATTGCTCTCTTTTTGGAAAGCTCCTGCATTTTGCTGTTGTTGCCGCCGGCTAAGATAATCCCTAATGCTTTCATGCTTCGTCACCTGCCTTAATGATATATCCTCCGCTGGGAAGGTTCCCGTCCGGGTAATCGGAACGAACTGTTTCACCGGAGATCGCAACATTTTTCCCGATACTGACATTGGCGGGGATCACGGAATGTTCCCCGATGGTAACGAGATCAAATGCGTATACCTTCGGATCATATTGGCTTTCCGCATACTCTCCGACACCGATATGTGTATTGTCACCGATCTTGGAATATTCGCCGATGATGGAATGATCAATCGTGACGCCATCACCGATCCGGCATTCTTTCATAATGATGGAATCGCGGATCACGGTGCCTTTCCCGATTGACACGCCGGTTCCGATAACGGAATGATCCACTTCTCCGAAGATCTCCGTACCTTCGCCGATGATGCTACGGTCAACCCGCGCTTCGGGCGCAATGTACTGCGGCTCGATATTGTTGCTCTTGGTGTAGATCTTCCAATATTCTTCATAGAGGTTGAACTCTGGAACGAGGTCCACGAGCTCCATATTTGCCTCCCAATAGGAGCCGAGCGTTCCGACATCCTTCCAGTAGCCGTTGAACTCATAAGCGAACAAACGCTGATCCTTGCTGTGGCAGTAGGGAATGATATGCTTACCGAAGTCGCAGCCCGGCTGATCTTTCAGAGCAAGTAACGCTTCTTTCAGGACAGACCATGTGAAAATATAGATCCCCATGGATGCGAGATTGCTTCTCGGATGTTCGGGTTTTTCTTCAAACTCCGTGATCTGATGGTCTTCGTTGGCGATCATGATACCGAACCGGCTGGCTTCTTCAAGCGGTACCGGCATGACGGCGATGGTCGCATCGGATTTGTTGCGCTTATGGAAGTCCAGCATGGATTCATAATCCATCTTATAGATATGATCGCCGGAAAGGATCAGCACGTACTCCGGATCATAGGATTCGATAAAACGGATATTCTGATAGATGGCATTTGCGGTGCCTGTATACCAGTCAGTATTGTCCGTGCTTTCATAAGGGGGAAGCACCGTGACACCGCCGCTGTTACGGTCAAGATCCCACGACATCCCGATCCCGATATGACTGTTAAGACGAAGTGGCTGGTACTGTGTCAGTACGCCGACCGTGTCGACACCGGAATTGATACAGTTGCTGAGGGGGAAGTCAATGATACGGTATTTGCCGCCGAATGAAACGGCAGGTTTCGCTACGTCGGCTGTCAGCACGCCGAGACGACTGCCTTGTCCTCCGGCCAGGAGCATCGCGATCATTTCTTTTTTTGCCATGACAAGTCACCTCTGAATTTTAGAAATCTTAGATATTTCATCTAACTGAGATTAAGATAAAGAAATTATAACATACCATTTATGTTTTGTATATCAAAATGTATAAAAAAATAAGAAAATCAGAGTAATGTTATTGCAATATATACAAAAATGGGGGAATTGCATTTTTATCGATCCGGGACTACAATAGGAAACATGGGTAAAGTGAACTTTCAGGAACCGAATCATGTCCATTTTATTGGGATAGGCGGCATCAGCATGAGCGGTCTGGCGGAGATCCTTCTGCAGGCGGGTTTTCAGGTCACAGGGTCGGATCGTGAAGAATCCGAAATCGTGGAGACGCTCAGGACGCTTGGCGCCGAGATCATGATCCCACAATCTGCGGACAATATCCGTCCCGGGATTGATTGTGTGGTGTATACGGCTGCAATCCATTCGGACAATCCGGAGTTTCAGGCGGCAAAAGAGGCCGGGATTCCTATGCTGAGGAGAGCGGAGCTTTTGGGGCAGATCATGGAGCATTATCGCAACTCGATCGCAGTAGCCGGGACTCACGGCAAGACCACGACGACCTCCATGCTGACGGAGGTTCTTCTGGCGGCGGATGTGGATCCCACGGTTTCCGTTGGCGGGATGCTTTCCTCCATCAACGGCAATATCAGGGTCGGAAAGTCCGAGTTTTTTGTCGCAGAGGCCTGCGAATATACCAACAGTTATCATGCACTGAAGCCGCGATATTCCGTGATTACGACAGTGGAAGAGGATCACATGGATTTCTTTCATAATATAGAGGAAATTCGTGACTCATTTGCCACATTTGCCAAAAATACAGCGTCCGATGGCGCTGTGATCATCAACGGAGAGATTGAGGCGTATCAAACGATCGTAAAAGACCTTCCCTGCAAAGTGATCACCTATGGATTAAAGGGGACGCATGATCTGACGGCAAAAGGCATTTCTTTTGATGAACACGGGTGCGCCTGCTTTACGCCGGTAGTGCAGGGCAAGGAGCTTGCACCGGTGACGCTTTCCGTACCCGGCATACATAACGTTTCCAATGCATTGGCAGTGCTTGCGGTTGCAAGGGAGCTCGGCGTGAAGGAGCAGATTGTGCTCGAGGGCCTTTCTTCTTTTACCGGCGCAGGACGGCGCTTTGAGCGAAAAGGGGAATTCTCCGGAGTGACCGTCGTGGATGATTATGCGCATCATCCCACGGAGATCCATGCGACGATCGCAGCGGCAAAAAAGGGTTCTTACGGGAGGCTTGTGATCGTGTTCCAGCCGCACACCTATACCAGGACGAAGGCGTTCCTCCAGGACTTTGCGGACGTGCTGTCAGAAGCCGATATGGTGGTGCTCTCGGACATCTATGCGGCCAGAGAGCAGAATACGGTCGGGATCAGTTCGGTCGATCTCCTCGAAAAGATCAAAGAACACGGGACGGAATGTTACTATTTTCCGTCGTTTTCGGAGATCGAAGAATTTGTACAAAAAAAATGTATGAACAGAGATCTGTTGATAACTATGGGGGCCGGAGATATTTATAAAGTGGGGGATCACCTTCTCCGAAAATAGGTTATCCACATTATCCACAATGCCCGCAAACGCGATGAGACCGGACTTTTCCACTTTGCTTTTTTCGATTTTGTGTGCTATGCTCTCCTTTGCAAGTTGATTGCAAAGGAGTTTTTTTATGGCAGGTGTGATACTTGGCAGTGACTCAGAGCGTGGAAATACTGCCGTTTCAAATATGTTCATCGACGAATACATGGCGGACGCCAACGGCGAATACGTCAAGATCTATCTTTATCTGCTGCGTTGCATGAATTCCGGCGAGGAGTCTATTCTGATCTCGCGCATGGCGGATAAATTCGATCATACGGAAAAGGATATCCGGCGAGCCCTTCGTTACTGGGAGAAAGTGAAGCTTCTCCGACTGGAGTTTGATGACGAGGAGCAGTTGACCGGAATCTATCTCGTAGACACCGCAAAAGCAAAAAAAAGCAAAAAGGGAAAAGGCGACACTGTGTCTCTTCGTCGTGAGTCCAAGTCTGAGGATGTGAGGCCGGAAAAGTCTGAAGAAATGCCACCGACCAAGACTTATTATACGAAGGGAGATCTCGAGAACTTCGGCAAGGACGAGACCGTGCAGGAGATGCTCTATGCGGCTGAGCGGATGTGCGGGAGGACGCTGACGCAGACAGATTCGAATACGATCCTTTTCTGGTATGAGGAACTCGGCTTCTCTGCGGATCTCATCGAGTATCTTGTGGAATACAGTGTAGATAACGGTCATAAAAACATGCGCTACATGGAAAAAGTGGCGCAGTCCTGGAAGGAAGCCGGTATTTCCACCGTAGCAGAAGCAAAGGAACATGTGAAGTCCAGAAGCAGGATCTATAATAAGGTAATCAAATGCTTCGGAATCACGGGGCGTGGACTCGGTGAAACCGAGCTCGCTTTTCTGGATAAGTGGAAGAAAGAGTATAAGTTCACGGATGAGATGATCGCGGAAGCCTGCCGCCGGACGATGGAAGCCACCCATAATCCGAGTTTTGCTTACGCAGACTCCATTCTTACCAGATGGAAAGAAAACAAGATCACGAATATGGCGGAAGTGGAAGAGGCGGATGCGGCGCATAAAAAGGAAGTATCTGCAGCGGCCGAGAGCAAAGCGGCTGCGAGAAGGAAGATCTCGACCGTCAATAAATTCAATAACTTTGAACAACGTACCTATAATTATGAGCAGATTGAAAAGCAATTCGAAGAGCAGCTTTTGAACAGCGCGCGGAGAAAGGACTAAGGATGGCGCTGAGCAACATGCAATACGACATGCTCCGTCGCGAATATGACCGGATGCAGAGAGAAGATCGGGAGGAAGCCGCAGAACGGAAACGGGAAGTTTACAGCAAGGACGGCCGCCTTCAGAAGATCGATGAGCAGATGGCATCCCTTGCGGTGACACAGGCGGAAAAACTTCTCTCCGGAGAGGCAGATTCTCTGAATGAGCTTCATACGCATATGGAAGCGCTTCGTGAGGAAAAGAAAGGAATCATCACATCCCTGGGATATGATGAGGATTTTTTTGTGCCTGCGTATCGCTGCCCTGACTGCAAAGACACCGGTTATATCGGCGCAGAGCGCTGCCACTGCTTTGTGCAGCGGTCGTTGGACCTTGTGTATGCGCAGTCCAACCTGCAGGGCGTTCTCGCAGAAACGGGATTCGATCGTTTTTCGCTGGATTATTATACAAAAGAAAAGAAGGATCAGGAAAGGCTCAGTCCCTATGAGGCAGCGGAGCTTGCGCTTCATGTCAGCCGGGAGTTTGTAGAGAATTTCGGACAAACCTTTCAAAACCTTTATTTTTATGGCAATACCGGCGTCGGAAAGACCTTTCTCTCTAACTGTATCGCAAAAGAGCTGATGGATCGCGGGCATTCCGTGGTTTCCTTTACAGCGCCAAATCTTTTTGATATATTTGAAAAAGACGTATTCCAGAAGGATCCGGAAGCAAAAGCGCTCCGGGGGAATATCTACGATGTAGATCTTCTGATCATAGATGATCTAGGCACTGAGATCGGCGGATCATTTACGTCATCCCAGCTCGCTCTGATGCTGAACGAGCGGATCCTCCGGGAAAAACCTACGATCATCTCCACGAATCTGAAGATGCAGGAGATCACGGATCGTTATTCGGAACGTATTTTTTCCAGAATTTCCGGTTACTATACGGTGATGCATCTCTTGGGAGGTGACATCAGGATGCAAAAAAAACTGCAAGCACGATAGGAGGATCCCACTCATGCCAAATGACAAGAGAAACCTTGAAACAATACCGGTCGGGAGTCTCGGACTGATCCCGCTGGAAAGCTGCAAAGAGATCGGAGAGAAGGTGAACAGTTACCTGATCCGATGGAGAGTGGAGCGGGAGCATGAGCATCAGAATGATATTGCGTTCCGCGGCTATCTGAGAGACAGTTACATCATGAAAGCGACAAATCCGCGTTTCGGCACAGGCGAGGCGAAAGGTGTGATCGACGAATCTGTGCGGGGATGCGATCTTTATCTGATGGTGGATGTGACGAATTACAGCCTGGAATACACGGTATCCGGTCATAAAAACCATATGTCGCCGGATGACCATTACCAGGATCTGAAGCGGATCATCGCCGCATTAGAAGGAAAGGCCAGAAGGATCACGGTCATCATGCCGTTCCTTTATGAAAGCAGACAGCACAGAAGATCCGCGCGCGAGTCGTTGGATTGCGCACTGGCATTGCAGGAGATCGCGCAAATGGGTGTCGACAACATCATCACGTTTGATGCGCATGATCCGCGTGTACAGAATGCGATCCCGCTGAACGGCTTTGAAACCGTGACTTCCGCTTATCAGTTCATCAAGGGGATCTGCAAGCATGTGAAGGATCTGGTTTTCGATGCAGAGCACATGATGATCATCTCGCCGGACGAAGGCGGTACGAGCAGGGCAGTCTATCTTGCAAACGTGCTGGGTCTGGACATGGGCATGTTCTACAAACGCCGCGATTACAGCAAGATCGTGGACGGCCGCAATCCGATCGTTGCGCATGAATTCCTCGGATCTTCCGTGGAGGGCAAGGATGTGCTGATTGTCGATGATATGATCAGTTCCGGCGACAGCATGATCGATGTTGCGACAGAGTTGAAAAAGCGCAAGGCGAACAGGATCTTCGCGGTTGCAACGTTCGGCCTTTTTACGGGCGGACTGGAGGCCTTTGACAAGGCGGTAGAGGACGGCATCCTTTATAAGGTAGTGACCACAAACCTTACCTATCAGCCGGAGGAACTGAAGCAGCGTCCCTATTTCATCAGCTGCGACATGAGCAAATACATTGCCTATATCATTGATACCTTAAATCATGATTCTTCCATCAGCGATCTCCTGAATCCTTATGACAGGATCAAACGGCTGGTTTCGCGTTATAAAAACGGAGAGTATTGATGTTTATTATTACGGGTCTCGGGAATCCGGGGCTGAAATATAACAGAACCAGACATAACGTCGGCTTCGACGTGATCGATCTCCTGGTCGCGCAGCAGAACGTCACGATGAAGGACAACCGGGCCAAAGGTCTGGTCGGGAAGTGCACGATCGGCGGCGCAAAAGCGGTACTCTTAAAGCCGATGACTTACATGAACGCCAGCGGCAGCGCTGTGAGAGCGGTCGTTGATTTCTATAAAGCCGATCCTGCGAGCGACCTCATTGTGATCAGTGATGACGTGAGTCTTCCGGCGGGGATGCTCCGTATCCGCAAAAAGGGCAGCGCGGGTGGACACAACGGTCTCAAAGACATCATCGCAAAATGCGGGACCGAGGAGTTCACAAGGATCCGGATCGGTGTCGGAGAAAAGCCTGAGAATAAGGACATGGTAAAGCATGTGCTCGGCAAGCCGAACCGATGGGACAGAAAGCGGTTGGAAGGCGCGTATGAGAAGGTGATCGACGCGCTGAACCTGATCGTTGCCGGCGAGATCGACAAAGCGATGAATTTGTACAATACCAAGATCGAAAAGTAACGGATATGAGAAGTCTTACGGAACCGTTGCGGGAACTGAATACCATTCAAGCATTAGAGCGTGATCTGGAAAGCGATAGAGGCTTTCGGAAGCTGTCCGGCTGTATTGACGCGGACAAAGCGCATCTGATCTATACGATAGGCGGCCGGGAGAAAAGCCGCCTTGTTATTACATATCATGAGATCCGGGCCAGGGAGCTGTACGAGGATCTTCTTTTTTTTGCCAAAGAGACAGCACAGTATCCGGCAAAAGACATTCTTTTCTATCAGGCGGATATCCACGGAAATGTACTGACGTCCCAAAGAATTCGTGCGTTGAAAGAGTTGTCTGAAAATCCGCAGGCGATCGTGGTGACGACGTTTGATGCGTTGATGAACCGCATTCCACCGGCCGACAATTTCACCGGCGGGATTGTGAAGATCAGATCCGGCGATGTTATGGACCTTTCTCTTTTTGCGGAGAAACTCGTGAGAATGGGCTATGAAAGGAGTTATGAAGCAAATTCCCCGGGAGAGTTTGCGGTGCGCGGCGGAATCCTTGATGTATTTCCGTTGACCGAAGATATGCCGATCCGCATCGAACTCTGGGGAGATGAGGTGGACTCGCTCCGCATCTATGACGCGCAGACGCAGCGTTCGTTGGAAAACATCGAAGAAGCGGTGATCTATCCGGCGACGGAGTTTGTCTTGACAGAAGACCTGAGAAAAAAGGGGATGGAGAAAATCCGCCGCGAAATGCAGGAGGTGTACGATACGCACCGCCAGCGCTTCGAGACGGAGACAGCTGCTCGTGTGAAAAAGCATGCAGATGCGGTGTTGGAGGAGCTGGAGGAGCTTTCCGGAACGGATCTGGATCTGTACCTGCCCTTCTTTTTTGAGGAAGCATCCTGTCTGACAGATTATCTGGATCCGGAAAAGACGCTTGTATTTCTGGATGAACCGGTGCATCTGGTGGAAAAGGGGAGGACCACGGAACTGGAGTTTCGGGAAAGCATGGAACAGCGTCTTTTGGCCGGTGACCTTTTGCCGGGACAGTTAAAGGCGTTGCGGAGTGTGGAAGAGACCATAGCGGATCTTTCCCGGTTTTCCTGTGTGATGTTGTCTGTGCTGGACCGGGATGCAGAGGAGATCCGGGAGAAACAAAGTTATGAGATCTCTTCCAGGAGCATCCATTCTTATCGCGGCAGTTTTGACCTTTTGGTAAAGGACCTGCAGGCATACAAGAAAAAAGGCTATCGCATTGTATTACTGTCCGGCTCCAGGACGAAGGCATCCCATCTTGCCGAAGACCTTCAAAATGAAGGGTTGAACGCCTTTTTTACAGAGGATTGCGACCATACGGTGAAGCCGGGGGAAACGCAGATCCTTTACGGAAAGGTGAAATGCGGGTATGAATACCCGGAGCTTAGGTTTGCGGTGATCACGGAAAGTGATATCTTTGGCGCCGAAAAGAAGAAAAAGAAACATAAAAAGCATTATGAAGGGGAGAAGATCGGTACTTTTTCGGATCTGTCCGTCGGGGATATCGTAGTCCACGAGGATTACGGATTCGGCATCTATCGCGGCATCGAAAAGGTTGAGATCGAGCACACCGCACGTGATTATATGAAGATCGAATATGCGGGAGGCTCCAATCTTTATGTGCTTGCAACAAGGCTGGACAAGATCCAGAAATACACCGGCGCAGATGGGAAAACCCCGAAGCTCAACAAACTCGGCGGTCAGGAATGGAAACGCACGCGCGCAAAGGTAAAGAGCGCAGTCAAAGAGATCGCGCATGATCTGGTGGAACTGTATGCCGTCCGAGAGAATGTCGACGGTTATGTTTACGGACCGGACACAATCTGGCAGCGTGAATTTGAGGAGATGTTCCCATTCGAAGAGACCGAGGATCAGAAGAGCGCGATCGAAGCGACCAAGCATGATATGGAAAGCAAAAAGATCATGGATCGCTTGATCTGCGGCGACGTGGGATACGGAAAAACGGAAGTTGCGATCAGAGCAGCATTCAAGGCGGTACAGGAGGGGAAACAGGTAGCCTATCTTTGCCCGACAACGATCCTGGCGCAGCAGCATTTCAACACGTTTACGGAGCGGATGAAGGATTTTCCGGTCAGGATCGATCTATTGTGCCGGTTTCGAACATCTGCGGAACAGAAGAGAACGATCTCTGATCTTCAAAAAGGACAGGTGGATATTGTCATCGGGACACATCGACTTCTTTCCAAGGATGTGCAATATAAGGATCTCGGGCTTCTTGTGATCGACGAGGAGCAACGGTTTGGCGTCAGCCATAAGGAAACCATTAAGAAGATGAAAAAAACCGTGGATGTCCTGACATTGACGGCGACACCGATCCCGCGTACGCTGCACATGAGCCTGATCGGGATTCGGGACATGAGCATCCTGGAAGAGCCGCCCCTTGACCGTGTTCCGATCCAGACTTACGTGATGGAATATAATGAAGAAATGGTACGGGAAGCGATCATGCGGGAGATTGCCCGCGGAGGGCAGGTCTATTATGTCTATAATCGTGTGGATCGTATCATGGAGCAGACGGCAAAGATCGCTGCAAAGGTGCCGGATGCGGTCGTGGAATTTGCGCACGGCCAAATGAGGGAGCGCGATCTGGAAGAAATGATGTGCCGGTTTATCAATGGAGAGATCGATGTGCTCGTCTCCACCACGATCATCGAAACCGGGCTTGATATCGGCAATGTCAACACGATCATCATCCAGGATGCGGATCGCTATGGTCTGGCGCAGCTCTATCAGCTCCGCGGCAGAGTCGGGCGGTCAAACAGAACCGCGTATGCATTTTTGATGTATCGGAAAGATAAGATTTTAAAAGAAGTTGCGGAAAAGAGATTGGCGGCGATCAAAGAATTTACGGATCTTGGCAGCGGCTTTCGGATCGCGATGCGGGATCTTGAGATCCGGGGAGCAGGGAATCTTCTGGGCGCGGAGCAGTCCGGTCATATGCGGAGCGTCGGTTATGATCTTTACTGCAAGATGCTGAATGAGGCTGTAAAAGAAGAAAAAGGGATCGGAGAGGAAGAGCCGTTCGATACGACGATTGAGCTAGTGACGGACGCTTTCATACCGGCGGATTATATTGCGAACGAATTCCAAAAAATGGATATTTACAAACGGATCGCGGGCATCGAGAGTACGGAAGAAGCGGAGGAGATGGTGGAAGAATTGATCGATCGTTTTTCCGATCCGCCGGAAAGTGTGCTGAATCTGATCCGGATTGCGAAGTTAAAAGCGAAAGCACATCAGGTCTTTTTGACGGAGGTGACAGAGAAGCAGGGGCGTATCGAATTTGTGTTTTATGAACGAGCACCGGTCGATCCGACAAAGATTCCGGCATTTGTTGACCGCTACGATGGGGCGCTCACGTTTCGTGCAGATAAGAAGGCGCCGTATTTTGTCTATGAAGCAAAAAATAACCGCGATGCGAGAAAAGAGGTGCTGGATTTCTGCGAGGAGTTTTTGCCGGAGATGGGCGATTACTTGCTGGATCAGGGTTTATAAGGTATAATACCGCTTAGATGTCAAAAGACGGAGGAATGTAATGAACAGAAAGAGGATCGCGATTTCGTGTGTAGCCGGAGTGCTTTCTTTCATAATGATCGCAGGTTGCGGAAAGCTTGATCCGACAAAGACAGTTGCGACCGTGGACGGCAACGCGATCGAGGCTGGTCTGGTCAATCTGAAAGCGCAGATCTCTGCGGCAAGTTATGATACCTATCTGCTTTCCTATTATGGAGCGGATATGTGGGAGACGGACGAAACCGGGACAGGTCAGACGCTTTCCGAGGAGGTGCGGCAGGAGACGCTGACTGAGGCAGAGCGGCAATATCTTCTGGAAGAACACATGTCAGATTATCAGGTGGCGCTGGATGCAGAAGACGAGGCTCTGATCGATTCCTACACCAGTCGTTTTTTAGCGGATAACACGAAAGAAGGATTAAAGGCGCTCGGCGCAGATGAGAAATACGTTCGTGAGATGTTCCGTCTGATGGCGATTGAGGCAAAAATGCGTGCTGCCATTGAGGCGACTGCCGATACGACGGTGACAGAAGCAGATCTTGCAGAGAGTGAAGAGGCTACGGAGGAATCCATCATCGCGGAGCGGCAATATGAGAAGTATCAGGAAGTGGTAGAGGCATATCTTGCCGCTGCGGATATCACGGTAGATGAAGCAGTCCTTTCTACGATCAGTTTTGATCAGTTCCTGTCAATCGTAGAGACCCCTGCGGAAGCCTCGGCTTCTGTTTCGACGGAGGAGTAGTGTTTATGGGGAAAAAGAGAGCCGCCATATCGGCGGCTTTTCTCATCGTTATACTGGTTCTTTTGATCATCGGTGCGTTGGCGCAGCATCGGTGCTTTTGGCAAACCTATCAGGAAGTATACCTGAACGGGGCATTTGTCGGTGCGACAGCAGATCCTGTGGATCTGCGGCATATGTTTGTGGAGGCAAAAAAAGAGGTTTGCAGAGAACATGATGGGGAATACCTGCTTTGGAAGCCGGAGTATGAAAGTAAAACCGGACATACTTTTTTAACGCCGCTTCTCTCCGGAGGAGAGCTGCAGGAGCGCCTTGTAGATAAGCTTCGGAGTGACTATGCATTAGAAGGAGTGCCCCTTTCCTATACGGTCAGCGTTGGAAATTATCGGGCATCGTTCCGGACACAGGAAGAAGCGGTTTTGTTCCTGGATAGAGCAAAAAAAGAAGCGGATCCGGATGGTCTTTTCCGGACGGAGATCCTTACAAATGCAGATCATGAAAGCAATTGTTTGTCAGCGGTTCTGATGTCTACGAAAGAACCGGAGGACGCGGATGAGCCGGAGGATTCCGATGGAATGGAAACAGCGGATGAGGAAGTTTCTTTCGTTACGGCAGCGCGCGCCGGTGTGATCCCTGCCTTTTTGAATCCGCTGACGAGGCCGGAAACAGCAGACTATGTGAGTGGCGGTGCGTCGCAGAAGATGATCGCTCTTTTACAGGATGCGATCGCACATCCTGAGAAAAACCGCTATGAGACCGGGCTTGTAGATGCGAGTTTCCTGGTACCGGTCTATCTGTATTCCGATTATGTCACGGAAGATCAACTGGCCGATATGGATACAGCGGTCGCGGAGGTGACGAAGGAAGAGGAGACGAATAAGCTTTATACCGTAAAAGGCGGCGATACCATGTCCGGGATTGCAGAACGGTACGGGCTGTCTTTGGACTATCTTTTGAAATTGAATGAATTTGAAGATCAGAACCAGACCATTCATATTGATCAGGAACTGATCGTGGCGGTTCCCGAGCCGGAGCTGAAGCTCAGGACAGTGGACGGGATCCTGTATGAAGAAGACTTTACGGCGAATCCCATCATCATTCCGAACAATGACTGGTATAATACAAAAGAAGAATTGATCTCGGAAGGAACAACGGGACATCGCGAAGTGAATGCCTTTGTTACCTATGAGAACGGCGTAGAGAGCAATCGTTCCATCGCACATACGACGGTATTGCGGGAATCGGTACCGGAGGTCATTGAAAGAGGAACGATCGTACCGCCGACTTATATCAAGCCGATCCATGGCGGCCGATTTTCATCAGGCTTCGGAAGACGTTGGGGAAGGATGCATAAGGGTGTCGACTGGGCCTGCCCGACGGGGACCGTGGTGTTTGCTTCCAGCGACGGTGTTGTGGAATATGCAGGATGGGGCAATGGATACGGCAACACGATCCTGATCAGTCATCCGGATGGGAGAAAAACCCGTGTCGGCCATCTCTCGAAGATCCTGGTGCATGACGGACAAAGCGTCAAGCAGGGAGAGACCATTGGCCTTTCCGGCAGTACAGGGCGTTCTACCGGGCCGCATGTGCATTTCGAGATCTATATCAACGGCACACAAGTGAATCCGTTGGACTATATTAAATAAGAATGATATAGTAAAAGAGGTCAGATTTGTAAGAACACTTGACAAAGGCTCGTTCTCGCTATTATAATGTGATAACTTTGAAAAGAGCGGGAAATCACGGAGGATACGACAGCAGGGATCTGATCGTAAGGGAATCATGGAACAATATGTGATCAAGGGAAAACAACCATTAAAAGGTGAAGTAGAGATCGGCGGCGCGAAAAATGCGGCACTGGCAATCCTTGCCGCTGCGACTATGGCGAATGAAAGCGTCCTGATCGAGAATATACCGAATGTACAGGACGTCAACGTACTGCTCGAGGCAATCCGGGAGATCGGTGCAGGGGCAGACAGACTGGATGACCATTCCGTCCGGATCAATGGCGCTTCGATCACGGATTACCGCGTGGATCACGAATACATCAAGAAGATTCGGGCGTCTTATTATCTCCTCGGTGCATTACTTGGAAAATACAAAAAAGCGGAGGTTGCGCTCCCGGGAGGGTGTGCGATCGGTGCACGTCCGATCGATCTTCATATTAAGGGATTTCGTGCATTAGGGGCTGAGGTGGTGATCGAGCACGGCCTCATCAAAGCAAGTGCCGAAAAACTCACCGGAACACATATTTATCTGGATAAGGTTTCCGTTGGTGCGACCATTAATATCATGATGGCAGCAGTGATGGCAACCGGTAAGACCATTATTGAAAATGCTGCCAAAGAACCGCATGTTGTTGATGTGGCCAACTTCCTCGGCAGTATGGGCGCGAATATCCGTGGTGCCGGGACAGACGTTATCAGGATCGTCGGTGTGGAGAAGCTCCATGCATCGGAATATACTGTGATCCCGGATCAGATTGAAGCAGGAACATTTATGTTTGCTGCTGCGGCGACAAACGGCGATGTGACGGTCAAGAACGTGATCCCCAAGCACTTGGAGGCTACCAGCGCAAAGCTCCATGATGTCGGCTGCACGATCCATGAATATGATGATGCGGTACGGGTTGTCGCAAATGGCAAGTTGAAGCATACACAGATCACGACACTTCCTTATCCGGGATTTCCGACAGATATGCAGCCTCAGATGACGGTACTGCTCGGAATGGCGGACGGTACGAGTACCGTGACAGAGAGTATTTTTGAAAACCGCTTTAAGTATGTGGACGAATTGAACCGGATGGGCTCGGAGATCAAGGTAGAGTCCAATATCGCGATCATCAGCGGTGTTGGCGGTTATACGGGAGCAGTAGTGAATGCGCCGGATCTACGCGCAGGTGCAGCTCTTGTGATTGCCGGACTTGCTGCGGAAGGTGTTACGGTTGTGGACGATATCCACTATATCGAGCGCGGTTATGAAAGGTTTGATGAAAAACTCCGTGGGCTTGGCGCAGTGATTGAAAAGGTTTCCTCGGAAAAAGAGATCCAGAAATTTCGGTTGAAGGTTTCTTAAAGAATGATATCAAAAGGGGCTGTCGCAATAGAAACTTAGACAGCACTTTCCAATCGGAGAAAATCCGGCCTTGATGGCCGGATTTTTCCATTTATAACGTGATTCCTTGT
>CACZBF010000014.1 GCA_902779355.1 uncultured Lachnospiraceae bacterium
TTTTCAGTCATCTGTCAACTATTTTTTAATAAAAAAAGACCTCTATACCATTTCTGATATAGAGATCTTATTCCGTCATCTTATCTTAATGACATTGGCCTAAGCCCCGCTCTTTTTTCATAGATGCTGACATCTCTTTAGATCCCAAATGATGATCTATCGTCCATTTCCTGAATCATCCCATTGGAAAGTAGCCGGTAGAGGACGGCATCCGTCTCCTTTTCTTCCACAACGCCGATCAATTCCGCTTTGGCAAAAACCGGATGCTCTTTTAAAAATCGCATCGCCTTCTCCGTCACAAAAACATGCTGTCCCCAATGGCTGATGCGATAGCCTTCCCGTTCTTCCAAAATGTGCGCATCCTGGCGGAAGGAGAAACGTGCCTCCTTCTCATACTGCGGAAACGTCATTTTTTTCTTTTGGAAGGAAAGAGGCAGCCGCTCCGGCCGTCCTTCCCTTTTCTCTTGTCGCGGAAGGTGACGCGGCCATGCTCATGGTTCAGTTATTCCAAGGAGAACTGAAATTCTTTTTCCCCGATCCGGAAAACTACTACTATCTTCCTGACGAAGACACCGCCATCCACCGTTCTGTCGGGGGCTTCGTGGATCGTGCTCATCGCGTTCCCGCGAAAAAAAGTAACTGTTACACGAAAAAAAGCGGCCTCTTCGTGCCGCAACCGGAACCGCTTTATACCCCTGCGTTTTATGCTGCTTTTAAAGACCCGCTTTCCTATTTTCCCCTTCCGGATGCGTTCGATCCGGGTAGTGACAATATCCGCCGGTACATGAATGCTTGCGTGAAGTATCTTGTTCTAAAGAAATGACTGATCAAAACAAAAAACCGTGAGTCGCCCCTAACATCTGCCTCCGAGGATCCTGATCGTCACTCCATCGTCCGTGATGCGGAGACGACCTGTCAGGTCGGTTTCCATCAGAAACGGTATCGTGCAGTTGAATATGCAAAGTCATGATTTCCTTCATTCCTGTTTCTCTCCGAAGACATCCCCATACGCCGGGAAGCCGTATGCACCCGCTGCGCTTTTGACTGCGGTGACAATGGCGTCTGCCATCACCTTCGCCGCCAGTGTCCCGATGAGATCCATATCGGCCTTTACCTTGCCGCTCGAGAGCGCGTAGATACTATCTCCATCCAGCGAGGTATGTACCGGCTTAATACACCTCGCATAGCCGTTATGCGCCATAGAAGCGATCTTGGAAAGCTGCATCTTATTGAAAGCTGCGTTTGTCAGGATCGCACCGATCGTGGTGTTACCGGTAAAACCACCTTGCTGTGCATCGGCCATTTCGATCATGACCTGCTCCGTGTTGCGGAAAGACCGTTTATCCTCCGAAAGAAGTCCCGCAATGATTTTCCCCGTGTCTGGATCATAGATATCACCGATGGCATTAACAGCTACGATGGCACCGAGCCTGATCTCACCGATGCTGACAGCCGCACTGCCGATCCCGGTCTTCATACAATAATCCATGCCAAGCCATTTCCCCACCGTGGCACCGCAACCGGCGCCAAAGTTGCCGTCTTTGTAATTGCCCTTTTCAGCATTGATGCATGCCTGCTCTCCCATCTTCTGATCCGGCCTTGTCATAGGATCCCCCACCGTCAGATCAAAAATGTCTGACTGACAAACCTGCGGGATATGGGTAATCCCCATATCGTAACCGATCTGATGCGCTTCCAGATAACGAAGCACACCGCCGGAAGCATCCAACCCGAATGTAGAACCGCCTCCGAGCACCAGCGCGTGGATTACCTCAGCTGCAGAGAAAGGACGGAGCAGCTCGCATTCTCTGGAGGCAGGCCCGCCGCCGCGAATATCCACACCCGCTGCCATTCCGGTCTCTGAGATGATCACGGTGACCCCGGTCGCCGCTTTCTCATCTTCCGTCTGTCCAATCTTAAAATCCTCCAGATCCGTGATCGCGATCTTTTTCATATGACCCTTCTCCTCCTTGTGATTTCTTTCAAAAAAAAGGTTTCGGCTACGCCGCCGAAACCTCGTACATTTCTTTGCTCTTATTTCGCTTCCGCGTCTTTCACGAAGAAGAAACTCTGCTTCCGGCCGAAGCCGATGTCACGATAATTCATGATCTGCTCGGTACTGCCGATGAAAAGCATCCCGCCCATGACAAGCGACTTGTTGAACTTCTTGTAAATCTCGTCCTTGGCTTCCTCAGTGAAGTAGATCACGACGTTACGACAAACGATCAAATGACATCCGGTGGGATATGGATCTTTCAGAAGATTATGCTCCTTAAATTCCACACGGGCTATGATCTCATCCGCAATCTTGAAAGATTCGCCGACCTGCTTGAAGTATTTCTTTTTCAGATCCGCCGGAACACCTGCGATACTCTTTTCATTATAGAGTCCGACCTTCGCTTTGCCGATAACGGTCTTATCAATGTCCGTCGCGATGATCTTGATCTGGTTGATCGGAAGATGCTTACTCAGTGCCATGACCAGCGAATACGGCTCGTCACCCGTGGAGCAGGCTGCGCTCCAGATCTTTAAGTTCTTGCCGAACTTCTCGATCAACGCCGGGAAAACCTCACGATCCATGAACGCCCATTGATCGGGATTCCGGTAAAACTCGGAAACGTTGATCGTCATGAAGTTGATGAATTCATCGAACTTCTCTTTGTTGGTCTTGATCAGCGTGAAGTAATCAGCAAAGGACTTCTGCCCGTTTTTGGTCACGAGCGTCTCGATGCGGCGCTTCATCTGCTTTTCTTTGTAACAGGTCAGATCAATGGATGTCAGCCGCAATATGTCGGCTTCAAACTTTTCATATCCTTCCATAAGGTCCCGTCCTCCGTGAAATTATGCCTCTTCCGGCTTTTCCTCAGACGCTTCTGCCTCCATCTCCTGTCCTACTGCGTCGATATCCACATCCGCAACATCTGCGTCCGCTTCCGGCTCCTCCGGAAGAAGCGCTTTCATGCTGAGACTGATCTTCTTATCTGCTTCGTTGAAATCTACGATCTTCGCTTCGATCTCCTGCCCGGTGGTCAGTACATCCGACGGCTTCTCGATATGCTCTTTTGCGATCTGGGATACATGCAGTAATGCATCTACGCCAGGCGCCAGCTCAATGAAAGCACCAAACTCGGTCATACGTGCGACCTTGCCGGTCACGATCGTACCGACTGCAAAGCGATCTGCCGCATCCTTCCACGGATTCTCATCTTCAAACTTCATGGAAAGCGCGATCTTGTCCTCACGGATATCCTTAATGAAAACACGGACATCATCTCCGGACTTGAACAGTTTCTTCGGATTCTCGATCCGCCCCCAGCTCATCTCGGAGATATGAAGCAGGCCGTCCGCACCGCCGAGATCGATAAATGCGCCGAAATCGGTCACATTCTTGACCTTGCCTTCGATCACATCGCCAACCTTGATCCGGCTGAAGAGCTCTTTCTGACGCTCTGCTTTATCCGCTTCGAGAAGCTGTCTGCGGTCACCGATGATCCGGCGTCTGCGCGGATTGAACTCGGTAATCACGAACTCGATCTCCTGTCCCTGATACTTCGTGAGATCCTTTTCGTAGCTGTCACTGACGAGGCTCGCGGGAATGAAGACCCTTGCATCCTCGACTACAACGGACAGCCCGCCGGAAAGCACCTGAACGACTGTCGCTTTCAGGACTTCGTGATTCTCAAATGCCTCTTCCAAACGCTTGTTGCCTTTCTCCAAAGCAAGGTGCTTATAGGAAAGGATCACCTGTCCCTCGCCGTCATTGACCTTCAGGACTTTTGCTTCCATTGTGTCCCCGACCTTGACGACTGTGGTAAGGTCGACAGGATCATTGCTGTATTCATTCCGCGTGATGATTCCATCAGACTTATAACCGATGTTCAGGATGATTTCATCCGGTTTCACATCAATGACAGTGCCCTCAACGACCTCCCCATTTCTGATTGTTTTAAATGACTCGTCTAGCATTTGTTCAAAACTCATTTCGGACATAATTTTGAACCTCCTCGATTATATTTTTGGGGGTTGAAGCACCTGCCGTAATCCCGATCGTTTCGAAATCCTTGAGCAACTCAACTCCTAAGTCATTCTTCGTCTGGATGTAATACGCGTTGGGACAATGATTGCGGCAGATCTCGTAGAGTTTCTGCGTATTGGAGCTTCCTTTACCCCCTATCACAATCATAGCGTCAACACCGGATGCGATCTCTTCTGCCTCCAGTTGACGCTCCTCTGTGGCATTACAGATAGTATTCAAGACTATACTATCATAACCTTTTTTTTGTATGATTTCAACTAATTCTTGAAATTTCGTGTGTCGAAACGTAGTCTGGGACACAATACACAGTTTCTGTTCTTTGGATGTAAAACCCTCAGCTTCCTCCGTGGTTTCGATCACATCGGTCGGCGCGTCCAGACACCACCCGCGGATCCCCTCCACTTCCGGATGGTTGGCATTGCCGATAATGACGATATGACAGCCTTTTGCGGCATGTTCCTGCACGGCCCGGTGGATTTTGGAGACAAACGGACAGGTAGCGTTCACCACCTCATAGCCCGCTTCCTCGATTGCTCGCAGCTCCGCCTCGGACACGCCGTGCGAACGGATGATCATGACACCCTTCTCGTATTCTGACAATTCCGATAGTTCATGGAGTACCGTCACACCCTTCTCCTTCAGGTCACGCACCACTTCTTCGTTGTGGATGATAGGCCCGTACGTATAGATTGGGCGACGCTCTTTTTGGATCTGTTCGTAAACCGTATCCACCGCACGCTGCACGCCAAAACAAAAGCCCGCGGTCTTCGCCAGAATCACTTTCAAAGCCCCGTTTTCTCCTTTATGATCTCTCTGATCCTCTCCACCACTTCCTCAATGGTAAGTGTCGACGAGTCCACCAAAACCGCATCCGCGGCCTGTGTCAGCGGCGCGGCTTCTCTATGCATATCGCGGTCGTCGCGTTCTGCAATGTCCTTTTCAATCACGGAAAGTTCCGGCGCCGTGCCGTTCTTTTCCATCAGTTCCTTATATCTGCGCTCTGCCCGCGTTCTGGTGCTGGCAGTCAGGTAAATCTTAACCTCCGCATCCGGCAGCACGGCCGTCCCGATATCGCGTCCGTCCATGACTACGTCGGTCTCTTCCGCCAGTTTTTTCTGAGATGCCGTAAGCTTCGCGCGCACCCCTGCATAAGCACTGGAAGCGCTTGCCATATTGCCGACTTCCTCGGTTCGCAGATGTGCAGTCACATTTTCCCCGTTTAAAAACACCTGCTGCTCCTCGTTCACATAGGAAAGCGTCACCGTATCTTCATTGGCCGCGGCCACGATCCGCTCCTCGTCCTTCACATCGAGTCCGCGCCGCAGGAAATCGATCGCCAGCGCTCGGTACATCGCGCCGGTATCCACATAAACAAACTGCAGTTCTTTCGCCAGCCTCTTTGCGATCGTGCTTTTGCCGGCGCCCGCCGGTCCGTCAATTGCTATCTTCATTTTTCGCTCCTTTTGATGCTTTCTCCCGCAAGCCGCCCCGTAGACCATGCGATCTGCAGGTTAAAACCGCCGGTATGCGCGTCACAATCAATCATTTCTCCTGCAAAGAAGAGTCCCGGCACAAGTTTGGACTCCATCGTCGCAGGATCGATCTCCTTCACGGGAATGCCGCCGTTTGTAATGATTGCCTCCCGAAACCCCGCCGTATCAACGGCTGTCAGCGGAAAGGCTTTGAGCGCCCCAATCAGGGTCTGCCTCATCTCTTTTGTCAGCGAATGGAGGCGCGTCTGAGGGGGCAAAGATGCCGCTTCCAGCAACACTTCTCCGAGACTTTTCGGCAAGAGACGCGGCATTAATGTTTTCAACGCCTGATTTGGGGTTGCCTCGATCTCCCGCAGGATCCGCTCCGTCAGCTTCTCCTCTGTCAATGCCGGTTTCAGGTCAAGCGAAAGTGCGAGTTTCTTTCCGTCTCCGAGTCTTTCGGCCGCCCTACAGCTTGCCTTTAATGCGATCGGTCCGCTCAGCCCTGTATGGGTAAACAGCAGCTCACCAAATTCGCTGCATAGCGTCTTTCTGCCATCATATATGGTCAGGGTCACATTTTTCAAGGTCAGTCCCGCCAGACGTTCGCCAAAATGTTCTTCGGTCACAAGCGGCACCAGCGACGGTAACAACGGCGTCACCGTGTGTCCGAGGCTTCTTGCCATGGCAAACGCCGTCCCGTCCGCCCCCGTAGTCGGATAACTCTTTCCGCCGGTTGCCAGCACGACCGCATTCGCATGAAAGGGTTTGCCTTTTTCCATGACAAGTCGAAAACCGCTCTCTCCGTCACGCTCGATCGCTGTGACCGCAGTATGAAGCCGCACGGTCACAAGCGCTTTTGCCAGTTCTTTCTCCAATGCCCTGATAATATCCGAGGAATGATCGCTCACGGGAAAGACTCTCCCGCCGCGCTCGGTCTTTAACGGCACGTGACATCTTTCCGAAAAAAAATCCGTCACTGCGCGGTTATCAAACCCGTAAAACGCGCTGTAGAGGAATTTCGGATTCCGCTCCACCTCCGCAAAAAAATCCGAAATATCGGCATCATTCGTCAGATTGCACCGCCCCTTGCCTGTCAGGAAGAGCTTTTTCCCGAGCTTTTCGTTTTTTTCAAACAGCGTAACCGAATGGCCTGCCTCCGCAGCCGTGAGCGCTGCCATCATACCGGCCGGTCCTCCGCCGATGACTCCGACGTTACCCATTGTTTTCACCAAAGTCTGTAAGCCTGAGCCGCCTTGCATCATCCACAGGATCTAATTCATCATTACCGCCTGTCTGATAATCTCTCCAGATCTCTTCAAGCGTCTCCAGATTGCGGTTGACTTCCTTTTTGTATTTTGCGGCAAGCGCAACCAAAAGCGCATTTACAACGCTCATCGGCGCCACCATGGACTCGATCAAAGAGGACGTGTCGCTCAATGCGATCAGATTACAGGAGGAATAAAGGTTCATCGGAGAATGTACGTTGTCCGTGATTGTAATGACCTTTGCATTCCGTTCATTCGCAAATTCCATCGCTTTCAGCGTCCGCATGGAATACCTCGGAAAACTGATCCCCACGATACAATCCTCTTTCCCAATCCGAAGCATCTGCTCAAAGATGTCATTGTCCGTGCTCATCCGAAGTGAAATCACCTGATCTCTGATCAGATTCAGATAATAGGTGAAAAGGTCCGCCACCGGTCCGCAGGCTCTGAGTCCGATCACATACACGCGACGTGCATCCGCGATCATGCCAACCGCCTGTTCAAACGCGCTGCCGTCAATCTGCTCCATGGTCTTTTTGATACGATCGCGATCCGCTTTCAGCATCGTATTTAAGATCTTGGAGTCGGAAAGCCTGCCATAGGAAGTCTCCATCCTGTCCGCCGAGTTCAGTTCCTTTTGCACCTCGGCACTCAATGCTTTCTGGAATTCCGGATATCCTTTATACCCGAGCGAAAAAGCAAATCGAACCACAGTGGACTCACTGACACCGACCTGCTCACCCAGTTCCGCTGCCGTGAAAAAAGCCGCTTGATCGTAGTGATCCGTGATAAAAGCCGCGATCAGCCTTTGCCCCTTACTCATGCTCCGGTATTGTTCATTGATCCGGTTGCGCAGATCATTCGTCGCCATGTCACACTCCCCATTGATAAAATAGGAAAAATGCGCCGTAGAAGCTGTAATCTCAAGCCTCCGCGGCGCATGATCCACGTGTTCATTCAAAAGGTCATCAGACCGGATATGCTCCGTTCTTCGTGTCTGCTTTTGTCGCATCCACGCCAGTCTGCTGCGCTTCACGATATTTGAAGAAGTCTGTCGCCACCTGCGGGAACAGAGCGTAGCTCAATACGTCCTCATCCTGCTGCTTGTACTGCTTCATCTCCGCTTCAAGTTTATCAAGCTCCGGTGCAAGATCGTCTGCCGGACGATGCGTGATGATCTGCTTCTTCTCCTCATCGGAGAGCACCTGATTGACCACATCCTGGTTAAACGGTTTCACGGTCTGGCCATAACCACCCATCAGAATACCCTTGGTCTCCTTTGTTGCCACTTTATAACGTCCGCCCATCAGCACATTAAACACGGCCTGTGTACCGACAATCTGAGATGACGGTGTCACAAGTGGCGGCTCACCAAGGTCTTTCCGCACGCGCGGTACTTCGTTCAGCACCTCTTCGAACTTGTCTTCTGCGCCCTGCTCTTTGAGCTGGGAAAGAAGGTTACTGAGCATACCGCCCGGTACCTGATATTTCAATGTCATGATGTTGACACCGAGCACCTTCGGATTCAGAAGGCCTGAATCAAGCGCCTGCTGACGGATCGGTGCAAAGTAGTCTGCAATCTCAGTCAGCTGATCCAGATTCAGTCCTGTATCATACGGCGTCCCCTTGAAGGTCTGCACCATCACTTCCGTTGCCGGCTGGCTCGTACCAAGTGCAAGCGGGCTCATTGCGGTATCGATGATGTCGCATCCGGACTCGACTGCCTTCAGCAGTGTCATAGACGCCACACCGGAGGTGTAATGTGTATGCAGCTCGATCGGAATGGAAACAGCGCCCTTCAGCGCTTTTACAAGGCGTTCTGCCTCATACGGCACAAGAAGACCTGCCATATCTTTGATGCAAAGGGAATTTGCACCCATATCTTCGACCTTCTTTGCCATTTCAACCCAGTAATCCAACGTATAGGCATCACCAAGCGTATAGGAAAGCGCAACCTGTGCATGTCCCTTCTCTTTGTTCGTTGCGGTAACCGCCGTTTGAAGGTTTCTCAGGTCGTTTAAGCAATCGAAAATACGAATGATATCGATGCCGTTTGCAATGGACTTCTGGACAAAGTACTCCACCACGTCATCCGCGTAGGGACGATAACCCAGGATATTCTGTCCGCGGAACAGCATCTGCAGTTTAGTGTTCTTAAAGCCCGCACGAAGTTTCCGAAGGCGCTCCCACGGATCTTCCTTCAGGAAGCGGAGGCATGCGTCAAACGTCGCACCGCCCCAGCACTCGACGGCATGATAACCGACTTTATCCATTTTATCGATGATCGGCAACATCTGCTCCGTCGTCATACGCGTTGCGATCATGGACTGATGCGCATCACGCAGAATGGTCTCGGTGATCTTCACCGGTTTCTTTTCAATCTCAGACATATGATTCTCCTTTCAAAGTCACCCTGCTCTCATGCAGCGCACTCAGATTCCAAATATCGCCATAAAGGTTCCGGCGGCAACGGCAGTTCCGATGACCCCGGCCACATTCGGCCCCATTGCGTGCATCAACAGGAAGTTGGTCGGATCCGCTTCCGCGCCCACCTTCTGCGACACACGGGCGGCCATTGGCACGGCGGACACCCCGGCGGAGCCAATGAGCGGATTGATCTTGCCCTTCGTGATCAAACAGAGCAGCTTCCCTAGCAGGACACCGGCGGCAGTACCAAAGATAAATGCCACCAGTCCGAGGATGACAATCTTGATCGTTTTACCGTTCAGGAATGCCTCCGCGCTCGTGGACGCACCGACAGAAGTACCGAGCAAGATAACCACGATGTACATCAATGCATTGCTTGCCGTCGTCTCGAGCTGTTTCACCACACCGCACTCACGGAACAGGTTGCCAAGCATCAGCATACCAACCAGCGGAGCAGTCGTCGGAAGGATCAGGCAGACGATGATCGTCACGATGATCGGGAATAAAATCTTCTCCAACTTGCTGACCGGACGCAGCTGATCCATCTTGATCGCGCGTTCCTTCTTCGTCGTCAGCAGTTTCATAATCGGCGGTTGAATGATCGGAACCAATGCCATATAGGAATATGCCGCCACCGCAATTGGTCCCATCAGACCTGATTGTCCCAGTTTTCCGGCCAGGAAGATCGAGGTCGGTCCGTCAGCCCCGCCGATGATGGAAACCGCTGCTGCAGCCTTATCATTGAAGCCGAGCAGGATTGCGAGCAGATAAGCGGTAAAAATACCGAACTGTGCTGCCGCACCCATCAGGAAACTGATCGGGTTTGCAATTAACGGGCCGAAGTCTGTCATCGCACCGACACCCATGAAGATCAGGGACGGCAGAATCGACCATTCATCCAATTGGAAAAAGTAATACAGTAACCCGCCTACGCCGTTGCTTGTCTCCTCCGGAGAGGCAATGATGTCCGGATAGATATTGACAAGCAGCATTCCGAATGCGATCGGAATCAGAAGAAGCGGTTCAAATCCCTTGCGGATTCCGAGGTACAGGAATACGCATGCCACCGCAATCATGATATAATTGCCGACGGTCAGATTTAAAAACGCTGTCTGATGCAGAAGGTTACCTAAAGTCTCTGCAACATAACTCATAAGGTTCTCCTCCTGCTTAATTCAAAGTCGCAAGAAGCTCACCTGCTTCTACGCGATTTCCTACCGCTGTATCAATGCTTGCAACCGTGCCGTCCTGCGGTGCGACAACCGGCGTCTCCATCTTCATGACTTCAAGCACCATGATGGTATCACCCTTCTTCTTTGCATCGCCGACCTTGGAGTCGATGCTGACGACCTTACCTGCCGCGCCTGCAGTCACCTGTACGGAGCCTGCACCAGCGGAAGCTGCCGGAGCCGCTGCCGGTGCTGCGGCCGGAGCCGGTGCTGCGGCTCTCACCGAAGCTGCTGCAGCCGGCGCTGCGCCTGCGCCCTTTTCCTCAACCGTCACATCATACACATTGCCGTTTACTGTAATCGAATAGTTTTTCATTGATTGTTTTCCTCCTGATTTCTCTTAAATACTCATCGTTAACGTCTTCGAATGGAACGAACCACGAAATCGTCCGTTGATGTTCCGGTTGAAGCAGCGATCGCCGCCGCGATGACAGCGATGAGTTCGCCACTGTCCTGCTGCGTTTCTCTGCGTTCGATCTGTTCCACAAAGGTATCGCCCGCAGGCTTTTCTTCTTCTTTCTTGGAAAAAGCAGCCTGAATCTTCGGAATCAGATTGAAAGCATAGATTACGAGACTGATCACGATCAACACCACGAATACAATGGAGATACACATGATCGTGTTAAGCCCGGCCTTTCCCATCTTTTCCGCGGTGGTATAGACCTGATCCACATTGATGTCCGTGACATCCATGGTGTTGTAGTTAAACACATAGGTCAGCGTCAGCGGACGTTCCTCATAAAGAACCGTCTGCGCCGCAGTCAGGGTCTTTCCTGCTTTTTCTACCTGAAAATCCCCAAATCCCACGAAATTGCCGAGATCCGCGCGATTTTCCACCCAGCTTGTAACGAGCGCAGCGGTGGATTCGGATCCGCTTTCCAGATAGGACTGCAATTCTGCCATGGACAGACTCTCTAACGTCCGCACTGTGCTCTGGCAGGCTTCCTGCAGTTCATCATAGGTATAGCCGTTGTAGTCCACAGTCCTCGGGTCTTCCCCACATGCGGCAAGACCAAATACCAGAAGACATACGGCTATGAGTAAAGTCAGTTTTTTCTTCATCTTCTATCCGCACCCTTCTTATTTTGCACTGTGTTTCTTAAACGGCACATCCATGCGCTTGGTATAGAGCATTTCAAATGCGTCGATCAGATACTTTCTGGTATCCTGCGGCTCTACGAGAAGATCCACATAACCACGCTTCGCTGCGGTCAATGCGCTGTCCTGGAGAGCATCGTATTCTTTTGCCTTCTCGGAAAGGGTCGCTGCATCCGCATCCGGATACATGATCTTGGCTGCAAGGTCTGCCGCCATCATTCCGATCTTCGCAGACGGCCATGCGTATACAAGATCCGCGCCGATCTGCTTGGAAGCCATCAGCACGCCTGCGCTGCCATAGGCCTCTCCGACCACGAGCGTCACCTTCGGCACCGTTGCGTTTGCGTAGGCAACAGTCAGTGCCCCGAGTTCTCTTGCAAGACGCTTCTCTGCACACATGCAGTTGCAGAAGCCCTTTGTATTCACAAGGGTCAATACCGGGATTTCAAAAGCATCACAGAAGTTCACAAAAGAAGCGGCTTTCTCCACACCTCTTGCGTTCAGAACTGCGTCAAAGGAGTCCGTCTTCTCACCGGTGCCGTCATGAATCTCGGTCGTATTTGCGACCAATCCGACAGTCGTACCATTCAGGCGGATAAAACCGGTCACCATGCCCTTTGCAAAATCTTTCTTCGTCTCAAAGAACACATGATCATCGGAAAGTTCTGCAGCAAGATAGCGCGCATCACCTTTCATCACGTCCATAGACTGGCAGGCTCTGTTGAGGTCGTCTGCCGTCGGCGCATCGAGCTGTTTGCCGCTGTTATTGTCGGGCAGCATCGGGATCAGCGTGCGGATCGCAGTCAGGATCTCATCTTCTGTCCCTGCAAGATCGATGTTACCGGTTTCCTCACTCTGGAACTTTGCTGCCGAAGTGTCGCATTTATCAACATGATTGCCTTCGATCGCGTTCGGGGAGTTCAAAAACAGTTTGCCGTGCTCTTCTTCCATAAAGCAGAAATCGCACATCGCCGGCACAACAGAAAGTCCGCCGCCGCATTCGCCGAATACCGCTGCGATCTGCGGGATCACACCAGATGCCTGTGCCATTTTGCGGTAGATCTTGCCGAGCCCGGAAAGTGCATCCACAGATTCCTGCAGACGGATCCCTGCGCAATCCAAAAAGCCGATCACGGGAGCACCCATCTTCATTGCCATATCATAAACACCGGCAATCTTTCTGGCGTGCATCTCGCCAATCGTCCCATTCAGTACCGAGACATCCTGGCTGTATACAAACACCAGATTTCCATCGATCAATCCATGCCCTGTGATGACGCCGTCAGACGGTTCGGCCTGGTCTTTCAGGTTGAAGTCCGTGCTGCGCGCGGTCACAAGGGAGCCAAGCTCCACAAAGCTGTTCTGATCGAGGAGTCTCGCCAGCCGCTGTGCGGCTAAGCTGTCTTTGTTACTCATAGTATCGCCCTCCATCTATTTTAAATCTAAAAAAATCAGCCACCCAAAATCATACCTCTATTTTGCCTATTTTTCAATCGGTATTTTTAACTATATCACAAAAAAAGCGGCTGTTATTCACCGCAGGATCGCTTTCGCTACATGAAAAACGTAACGGTTCTAAATGAGCAAAAAGCGCTCATAAAGAACCGACGTTTTCCAACGTTCCTGCTTGTGAAATAACAGCCGCTTTTTATGATTTCCTATACTGTTACAACTTCCACCCCGGCTTCCTGCTCGGCCTCTGTTCGGAATTGCTCCATCTGGTCGGGCGTCAGCTCCGGGAGATCGTCGATGGAGGATACTCCAAAACTTCGCAAAAATTCCTCTGTTGTGCCAAAGAGCATCGGCTTGCCGGGTGCATCCAACCTCCCCAGTTCCTGTACCAGACCGTATTCCACAAGTTTGTTCACCGCATGGTCAGAACTGACGCCACGGATCTTCTCAATCTCCGCCTTCGTCACGGGCTGCTTGTAAGCCACAATGGACAATGTTTCCAGCAGCACGTCTGTCAGCACACGCTTGTGCGGCTGCTTCGCGATGCGGATCAGATACTCATACATCGCGCTGTCCGTACACATCTGATAAGAAGAGCCTTCCAGGCAGACGATCCGCACACCGCGCCCTTCTTCTTCATAATGTGCCGACAGCTTCTCGATCCGTTCCTTGGTCTCCTCCTCAGAAAGTTCGATCGCACCGGCGATCTGGCTGAGTTCTACAGAGTCTCCCATCGTAAACAGGATCGCTTCTATGATCGCTTCGTAATTTTTTTCGCTCATTTTATGCTGCCAGCCTCGATTCAATCCTAATATCGTCAAAGATCCGATCCTGCCTGATATGGATCGTCCCTGTCTTGATCAGTTCCAGCACTGCAAGAAAGGTCACGATCACCTCCATCTTGCCGGACTGCGCCTCCAGGAGATTTCGGAATGAAAAACTATGGTGGGTCGTACAATACTCCCGCAGATAAGCGATCCGATCCTCCAACGAGACCTCTTCTTTCTCAATACGGCCGAATTTAGAGCGGATCGGGTCGATGCGATCCTCCTGACGCCGCATCATCATCCGGAAGATATCGTTCAGTTTCTTTAAAGTCACGTCAGATACAAGTTCCTCCAGATTCACCGGTTCCTCATAGCGCGCCACTTCATCCGGAATGGTCGGTGCTTTGAACCAGACGCGTTCTGCATCAATCTGGCGATCCTTCAGCTCATAAGAAATGCACTTGTACATCTTATACTCCAGAAGCTGCCGCACAAGCTCTGCACGCGGATCCTCTTCTTCTTCGTTCTCAGGATTTTCCTGTTTGGGCAGGAGCATTCTGGACTTGATCGAAAGCAGCGTTGCCGCCATCACGAGAAATTCGCTCATGATGTTTAGATCCTGACGCTGCATCTCACGGATATACTCCATATATTGATTCGTGATCTCTACGATCGGGATATCGTAAATATTGACCTTGTTCTTCTCCAAAAGATGTAAAAGAAGATCCAGTGGTCCTTCGAATGCTTCCAGTTTTACCGGTATTCCCATGATAAACTCCTTTTGACCTTACATTTTCACAACCAAAACTTATTATAGTTGTTTACCCTGGGAAATACAAGATAAAAATACAAGATTTTGTAGAGAGGTCCAAAGCAAACCTCAAGATGGTGATTTCACATCGATCAGGACGACCTCTGCACGGTCAAAAATGCGAATGTGGAACGTATGTGTTCCAAGTCCTTTGCTGACGACAAGGTGTTGATCATCCTGCTCATAATGACCGCCGTCATATTTCGGGAAAAGCTTTAATTCCGGTGAAACGACGCTCTTTCCGCCTGGGATCCGCACAAGTCCGCCATGTGTATGACCGCTGACCGTGAGATCCGCTCCCCAGCGGAAGTAATCATCTCCAAATGCCGGATTATGAGCAAGCAGAATCGAAAATGACTGCTCATCGCATAGCCCGAGGGTTTCATTTAAAAAGCCGTCCGGGAGCGTCTGTTCTTTTCGTTTTTCATAATAAGAAAGCGGCAGGTCCAATCCGTAAAGTGTCAGCGTATTCCCGTGAACCGTCACGTTTTTGCTTTCGTTTCTTAATAAAATCACGCCGCTCTTTTGCAGTGTCTCTTCAAAAACAGCAAAAGACGGATTCTCGATTTTTGCACGAGCCTCATGATTGCCATAGGAAAAGCAGGTCGTTGCGATTCTGGATAATTCAGCTGTAAATGTCGCCATACTTTCGTATTGTGCCACTTTCTCGTGCACGATCAAATCCCCGGCTATCAGAATCAAATCCGGTTTTGCACCTCTGATCGCAGACAGCAGCCTCTCATTCCCTTTTCCATAGGAAAACCCATGTAAATCGGCAATCAGAGCAATGCGAAACCCCTCCGTTGTTTTGACGTTCTGCAATTCATATGTAGTCAAACGGAAAAAGCGCAGCTCAATCAGCTGCGCTATAACCGCGATCACTATGATTCCAATGATTATTCCACATGCAATCATCTTTTTGTATCAGTTAGTTGCTGGAGTACATACCTTCCTGCGTCGGTACATCTTTCATGGAGAAACTGATGCGCCCCATCTTATCCTTACCAAGGCAGATGACGGTCACTTTGTCTCCGAGCGTCAGAACATCCTCTACGCGATCGATCCGTTCCTTCGCGATCTTGGAGATATGTACCATACCTTCTTTTCCGGGTGCAAACTCTACGAATGCGCCGAATTCCTTAATGGAAACGACTGTTCCGTTGAAGATCTGACCTTTTTCAAAGTCGGTCACAATCGTCTTGATCATATGGATCGCCTGATCCATCATCGTTTTATCTGTACCGCAAACGGAAACCGCACCTTCGTCATTGATATCGATTTTGACGCCCGTGCGCTCAATGATCTCATTGATCGTCTTGCCTCGCTGACCGACCACATCACCGATCTTCTGCGGATCGATCTGGATCTGTACGATCTTCGGTGCATAGGGGCTGAGCTCTTTTCTGGGCTCCGCGATCGCCGGCTTCATGCAGGTATCCATGATGAAGAGTCTTGCTTCTCTTGTACGGCGGATTGCTTCTTCCACGATCGGACGCGTCAGGCCGTGAATCTTGATATCCATCTGAATAGCTGTAATACCTTCGGTCGTACCGGTTACCTTGAAATCCATATCGCCGAAGAAGTCTTCCAGACCCTGGATATCGGTCAATACCAAATAATCGTCATCGGTCTCTCCTGTCACAAGCCCGCAGGAAATACCGGCTACCATACGCTTCAGCGGTACACCTGCTGCCATCAGAGACATACAGGACGCACAGGTAGATGCCATGGAGGTCGAGCCGTTACTCTCAAACGTCTCGGATACCGCACGGATCGCATACGGGAACTCTTCCTCACTCGGAAGCACCGGCAGCAGCGCACGCTCTGCCAGAGCGCCATGGCCGATCTCACGTCTTCCCGGTCCTCTGCTGACCTTGGTCTCACCAACAGAGTAGGACGGGAAATTGTACTGATGCATATAACGCTTGTTTATCACGTTTGCGTCCAGCCCGTCTACCCTCTGTACTTCGGATAACGGTGCGAGTGTCACAACGTCACAGATCTGCGTCTGTCCTCTTGTAAACATTGCAGAACCATGTACACGCGGGATCAGATCCACTTCTGCGGAAAGCGGACGGATCTGATCGATCGCACGTCCATCCGGACGCTTGTGATCCTTTAAGATCATCTTACGTACGGTCTTCTTCTGATACTGATAGATCGCATCTCCGACAAGCGGCAGCCATTCTTCGTTCTCGGCAAATGCCTCTTCGATCTTGTCGGTGATCTTGCGGATGTTCTCTTCTCTCACCTGCTTCTCATCGGTGAAGACCGCCTTCTCCATCTCTTCCGGCGGGACAAGACGCTTGATCTCGTCAAACATTGCCTCCGGGATCACATAATGCTCATATTCATGCTTCGGCTTGCCAACCTCTGCAACAATCCCGTTGATAAAGGAAATGATCGTCTGGTTCACTTCATGCGCCTTATAGATTGCCTCCAGCATCTTCGCCTCCGGCACTTCCTTTGCACCGGCTTCGATCATGATCACCTTTTCAGCCGTAGATGCAACAGTCAGCTTCAGATCTCCCTTCGCCCATTGCTCCTGAGACGGGTTGACCACCAATTCTCCGTCAACCAGACCCATCTGTGTCATTGCACACGGTCCGTCGAACGGAATATCCGAAATGGAGGTGGAAATGGAAGCACCGAGCATTGCCACAAGTTCCGGGCGGCAGTTCGGATCCACGCTCATCACCATATTGATGAGGGATACATCATTCCTGTAATCCTTAGGGAAAAGCGGCCGCATCGGGCGGTCGATCACGCGGGAGGTCAAGATCGCATTCTCAGACGGTTTGCCTTCGCGTTTGGTAAATCCGCCCGGGATCTTCCCGACCGAATACATTTTCTCCTCATATTCCACAGACAGCGGGAAGAAATCAATGCCGTCCCTCGGCTTCTCAGAAGCCGTCGCCGTAGATAGCACGGTCGTTTCTCCGTATTTCATAAATGCGCAGCCATTTGCCTGCTTTCCGACCTTGCCAATCTCTACAGTCAGTGTTCTGCCTGCCAGTTCCAGTGTGTAACTCTTAAACATGTTTTCTCTCCTTCTCTTCCTTCTTCTTTCTTACCTTAGCTACCATTCTATACGCAAAACAGAGCGGACGAGATGCCCGCTCTGTCTGACGGTCTTATTTTCTGAGACCAAGCCGCTCAATCAGGGAACGATAACGTTCAATATCAATGTCCTTCAAATACGCAAGAAGTCTTCTTCTCTGTCCGACCATCTTCAGAAGTCCTCTTCTGGAATGATGATCCTTCTGGTTGACCTTCAAATGCTCAGTCAGTTCATTGATCCGCGTCGTGAGAAGCGCTACCTGTACTTCCGGAGACCCGGTGTCTCCCTCGCTTCTGCCATACTCCTTGATGATCGTTTCTTTCTGTTCTTTTGTCAGCATTTCTAATTCCTCCTTTTTTTGAAACCGCCATTCACTCAGCATTCGGTCGGAGTGTCCGAAAACCGTGTGAAAGGCTGACAGCGTTGCTAGTATAGCATGATTGCCGCTACAAAGTCAAGATAAGATTTGTCTCGGCAGATCGCTCTGTTCTTATCCCAAAACCCGCGTTGCGCAGATCGGGGAACGGTAATACATATTAGAAACCGTGATGCCCGTACGCTTGTTGCTTGCATGGCAGATCTGTCCGTTGCCGATGTAGATCGCTACATGGCCAATCCTTCTGCCGCTGCCGTAAAAGATCAAGTCGCCCGGCTTCAGCTCGTCCAGACCGACTCTTGTACCGCAATTTGCCTGTGCTGCGGAAGAATGCGGCAGCCCGACGCCGTATTTTGACATGATACTCATGACGAAGCCTGAACAATCCGCACCGTTTGTCAGGCTGGTGCCGCCCCATACATAAGGATTCCCGACAAACTGTGTTGCATAGTCAACAACCGCTACGCGCACATCAGAAACGCCTTCGCCGTAGCGCGCTTCCGATAAGGTCAGCGCATCTCTCAGTTTCTCACCTACTTCAACGAATTCTGCTTTCACATAGCGCTCTTCGCCGTCCATTTCTACTTTGACCCATTCGCCAAGGTCCTCCAGTACCGGAATCTCTTCTCCGGTCGCCACCTGATCCACGACTTCACAGTCCGTATTGGGCTCCTCGCGCACATTGACGCCCTGTCCCTTAACCGTTGCGGTCAGTGTCATCAGCTCTTTTGCACGCTCCTGCGCGGGCTTCCCCGTCAGAAGGAACTCGGATTTCACATAGCCTTCCACATCACCGGAACGAATCCTCGTCCAGTCTCCATCCACGCCAAGGATCTCAGCAGCCGCATCCGCCGGGAGCTTTCCGGCCAAAGAAGCGTCCTCTCCCGCCTCGGAACGGATATTCAGATTATCTGTGACATTTGCGATCGCAATGTTTGTATAACCGGCGATCTCAACCGGTTCTTCTTCTACCGACTCTTCCGGTTGTGCCTCAGCCTCTGCTGCAGGCGTTTCTGCAACCGTATTTTCCAAAATCGTGCTCAGATTACCGATGACTCCGGCACTTGCTGTCGGCGCCTGTGCAGGTGCTGCAGGGGCCTCTGCCTGTGCTTCTGCCGGAGCCTCTTCTGCTGCAGGAGTCTCTGGCTGTGCTGTTTCTGCCGCCGGTGCTGCTTCTGCCGTTGCCGGCGCTGCAGCCGCTTCCCCTTCCTGCAATAACGCTGCTGTTTCCTGGATCTCCGTGTTGGCTCCTGCCGTCTCCGCAGCAGACTCTGTGAGCTCTGTACCTGGAATCTCAGCTGACGGCGCCTCCTCCTGGGCCGCAGCCTGGGGATCTGCAAGTTCTCCTACTGCAGAACGGATCAGTTGTGTGGAAGTAACCGTGGCAGGTAACGTCTTCTCAAGATTTCTGCCAAGTGCCTGTGCCACGCCGGATGTTGGCGTTGCTGCATACAACTGTGCTGCCGGCGTCATTAAAATGCCCGCCGCAAGCGTGATCGATACCAATGTCTTCAGTAATGCTTTTCTTTTCATCAAAAAACCTCAAAATACCTTACTTTTTCAACAATCCGAGGGTTATTATAGCAAGCGTTTTCACAGTTGTCAACAAATATGTAACAATTTTGTAATATCCCCAAACAAAATCTACTTTTTCCCTAAGAACTTGTAAAAAACCACTATACGCAGCCATTTCTTTTTGCTATGATGTTACAGATATCTCGCATTTTCTGACTGGAAAGGAGTGGCTTCTTCTATATGAAAGTAAGAAAAATCAGTATTACCAACAAGATGATCATCGGTGTGATCCTGCTGTTTCTTGTATCCGATGCGCTTCTCGGCTTTATGGTTTATAAAAAATCCTATCAAACACTGCTTGACCAGATCAAGCATAATTCGGAAAACCTGGCGACCATCGTCGCAAACCGAGTCGATGCGGATGTGATCGCAAATGTACAGCCTGGAGAAGAAGAAACAGAGGAATATCTCGCAGTCAGCCGGGTACTTACAGATTTTCTTAACGACGCCGGCGTTGAATATCTGTATGCGCTAAGGCCGACCGCAAACGGCGGTATGGAATACGCGGTAGACGGCCAGATTGAGGACGCCTCCATGACCGGCGATGTATTCGAAGATGAAGAAGCGCGGCCGGCGCTCTCCGGAAACGTCGTGTCCAACAGCAAGCCTTATACGGATGAATGGGGCACACATATCTCCTCATACTGCCCTGTTTATCTGGAAGGAAAAGTAGTCGGCGCGATCGGTGTAGATGTCAGCATGGACTGGATCACAGAGCAGACCTCTGCACTCCTTCGGACGATCATTATTTTATGTATTGTCATCCTTGCGATTGGGATTTTTTTGCTTTGGCTGCTCAGCCGTCCGCTCAGCCGGAGTTTTCGGACGCTCGATGACAAGATCATCGACCTGACCAATGGCGACGGCGATCTGACCAGAAGCATCGAATTGAATACCGGAGATGAATTCGAAGTGATCGGTACACATATTAATGAACTGATCGCATTTTTCCGCAAGATGCTGCTCTCCATTCATCAGGATTCTTCCAAGCTGAACAAATCCTCTGCGGAGATCGCGGACAACGTCAGAGACGCGCGTAGTGATGCACAGTCCATCTCTGAAACGATGACGGATATGAGTTCCACCATGCAGGAGACGGTAGCTTCTTTGAATGAGATCAACGAGCTCATGGCCAATATTACAACGTCATTTGAGGAAATCGTTCGCGAGATCGAACACGGTCGTGATTTTGCACATGAGGTCAAGAGCTCTGCTTCCAAGATTGGAGACAATGCAAAAGACGAGCGCGGCGCGGCGGAGATCAAGGTGAATGACATGGCCGCAACGGTTTCTGATAGGATCGAACGCTCCAAAGCCGTCAGCCATATTGAAGATCTGACCGGAAATATCATCTCGATCGCAAACCAGACCAATCTCCTTGCGCTGAACGCTTCCATCGAAGCGGCAAGAGCCGGTGAAGCAGGTCGTGGATTTGCCGTCGTCGCAACCGAGATCGGCGAACTTGCCAACAATTCTCAATCTGCCGCTTCCGAGATCAAAGATGTCTCGACGGAAGTCATCTATGCAGTCAATGAGCTCGCGACCGAAGCGCAGTCGCTCCTGGACTTCGTCAATCAGACCACGATGGAAGGCTTTTCGAATCTTGTGAATATGAGTGAGGAATACATTCAGTCGGCCGAGCGGATCTCGGAGATGATGGAGCGGTTCTCTGATGCAACCACTCAGATCCAGGCCAATATCGACAACATTCAAAAATCCACCGACTCCGTGAATCAGGCGGTGGAATCTGCTGCAGACGGCGTCACCAAGACTGCGGAAAGAACCGTTGAGATGACGGACAACATGACCCGCATCGATGAGGAAGCACTCTCCAGCAGTGAGCTCTCAAATGAATTGGAATCCGAAGTCGGTAAGTTTAAACTCGAGTAAGTTCTTTCGCTTTCTCAATATCCGCCCGCATCGCTTCCTGCAGGGCCGTAAGATCCGGGAAGCGTTTCTCCGGGCGCAGGAAGGATAAAAACTCTGTTTTGATCTCCTCCCCGTAGTTCTCCCCTTCAAAAGAAAAGAGGTGCGTCTCGACGCTGACAGGCGCATTGCCTTCGACCGTCGGTTTGACGCCGACATTGGAAACGCCGGCATGGCGCACGCCGTTGATCTCGGTCGTCGTGACGTAAACGCCGTTCGGCGGCAGGAGTTTTGCCGGCTCCGGGATCAGGTTCATCGTCGGGATTCCAATCCTGCGACCGATCTGGTTGCCATGCCGCACCTTTCCGGACACGAAATAAGGATAACCCAGCATGACGTTTGCCTTCTCCATATCTCCTTCACGGACTGTCTCACGGATATAGGTACTGCTGATATCGCGCCCTTCATGCTGTAATTTTTCCACGATCTTCGTTTCAAAGGACAGCTTCTGCCCAAGTTCCTGCAGTACCACAGCATTCCCTTCTTTCCGATACCCAAACGTGCAATCCGTCCCTGCGATTATGCATCGCATATTGGCACGCTCCTTCAGCATCCTTAAAAAAGCCTCCGGCCGCATGCAGCGTATCGTTTCATCAAACGGGCAAAGGATCGTCACATCAATCCCTGCGCGCGCAAAAAGGTCGCATTTCTCGCGATTTGTGGAAAGGATCTTTTTATTTTCCGATTGCGGGGGTGTCTCGAACGTAAAAATGACTGCTGTCAGTCCCTCCGCTTTTTTTTGCAGAAGTGCCTCCAGCAGGTATTCATGTCCGCGATGGAGTCCGTCAAATTTGCCGATCGCAAGTGCCGTCTCCTCTTTTATGAAAAAATCAGTCGTTCCCAGAAATGTCTTCATGGTTTCTTTTGTATGTCTCCATCCGGATGCACCGGATAAAAACAAGTCTCCAACGTGCCATTCTTTTCTGCCGCTTCGATCTCTGCGATCTTCATCGCGGTAGAAAGGGTGAATTCCCCGACACGGATGCGTACGAGGGATTCCATGCAAGCAGGGAGGGATAATTTTTCCCCGATATCCTCGCAAAGTGCACGGATATAGGTGCCGCGTCCGCAGACTGTCGATATCGTAATACGCGGTAACAGCATCTCTTCCAGCGTCAAAGACGGGATCGATACCTGCCTTGGCTCTCGTTCGATCACGACGCCCTCTCTTGCGTATTCATACAGGCGTTTGCCATTCACTTTCAATGCGGAATACATGGGCGGGATCTGTGCATAGCCCGGTACAAAAGAGGTAAGCACCTGTTCAATCTCTTCTTTTGTCAGCGCCGGCACGTTGGCCTCGGCAAGAACATTTCCCGTGATGTCTCCGGTATCGGTCTTTTTCCCGAACAGTAACACCGCTCGATACTCCTTGTCATGGTCCATCAGCGCTTCGACTGCTTTCGTCGCGCGTCCGACACAGACCGGCAGCACGCCTTCCGCGTCCGGATCCAGCGTCCCGGTATGGCCGATCTTCTTAATCTTTAAGATCCGACGGAGCTTAGCCACCACATCAAAGGAGGTCCAGCCCTTTTCTTTATAGATATTGAGAATGCCGTCCATTATGCGCCCGCTTCCAGCTGTTTTTGCATCTCCGCGACGATTTCACTCAAAAATGTCTCCGGATCTCCATTTAATGTCGCTCCTGCTGCACGGACATGGCCGCCGCCGCCATATTTCATCGTAATCTCCGCACAATCTACGATCGAGGACGACCTGAGGCTCAGTTTGTACTCTCCTTCTCCGGTCTGATACATCAAAATCGATGCTTCCACGCCTTTCGTACAACGGAGCTGTGCAACAATGCCCTCCGTATCCTTCCTGCAAGCCCCGATCGAAGCGAAGTCTTCATTAGAAAGAATGGAAGAGATCACCTTTCCGCCCAAATGCAAACGGCTTTTCATCAGGGCGAGTCCCATGGCTTTTGTCTCTGCATACGTTTTCTGATAAAACGTATGATCCACGATTACGGGAAACTCGATCCCGCACTCCATCAAAAAGCCTGCCGCTTCCATCGTAGAACGGTGCGTACAGGAATACTGAAACACACCGGTGTCATGCACCATCCCGGTGTAAAGGCATTCTGCGATCTCTTTTGTGATCTTCTCTTTGGAAATGAGCTGGAAGACCAGCTCGCAGGTAGAACTAGCGTCCGGAAAAATATAATTTTCCTTTGCAAAACTTTGATTACTGATATGATGATCGATACAGAGCGTGTCAGCAGCCTCTTCAAAGTATTTCGCACGGTCTCCGAGGCGCTTTAAGTCTCCGCAATCCAGGCAGATAAAAAGATCAAACGGCGCACGATCCGGTACGTCGTTGATGATCTCTGCGGATCGGGACAGAAAAGAAAAGGCCGGAGGGATTTCCTCCAGAAAAAGCTCCGTTTTCACCTCGGGATGATACGTCCGCAGATAGTTATAGACACCCAGCGTGGAGCCGACGCAGTCACCGTCCGGCTTGACATGTCCGGAAATCGCAACGGCTTGTTTGCCTGTCAGCACTTCCTCCAATGACTGTATCATTCTTTTCCCCCAACTACTTCATCGATCTTTTTTGACATATTGACACCGTACTCGATAGACTGGTCCAAAATAAAGCGGATTTCCGGTGTGTTACGCAGATTCAGATTTTTAGCGAGGGTGCTTCGGATAAATCCCTCTGCACTCTTTAAACCTGCGATCGTATTCTCCTGAGACTCCTTGCCGCCGAGCACGCTGACATAAGCCTTACAGGTCTTGAGATCCGGCGCGACCTCGACCGCCGTGATGCTGGTCATGGGGTCGATACGCGGATCCTTTAATTCAGAGCGGATGATGTTGGCAAGCTCATGATGAACCTCCTGATTCACCCGCTGATTCTTCATGGAATGTTTTCTCACGGGCTCTCCTTATCTTGCGACTTCGACCATCTTATAGGCTTCGACCTGATCAAGCTCCGCAATGTCATTGAAGCCGTCAAAGACAAGACCGCATTCGAAGCCTGCCTTGACTTCCTTCACATCATCCTTAAAGCGCTTTAAGGACGCGAGATCGCCTTCAAAGATCTGCTCGCCTTCTCTTGTGATCCGGCACTTGCAGCCGCGCTCAAAGACGCCGTCAAGCACATAGGAGCCGGCGATATTGCCGATGCCGGATGCCTTGAAGATCTGACGGATCTCCGCATGACCGATCACTTTCTCCTCGAAGATCGGATCCAGCATGCCCTTCATGGCAGCCTCCACATCTTCGATCGCATTGTAGATGACCTTGTACAGCCGGATATCCACACCTTCCGCCTCCGCAGTGGACTTCGCCTGCGGATCCGGACGCACGTTGAACCCGATGATGATCGCGGATGATGCCGATGCCAGGATGACGTCAGATTCGTTGATCGCACCCACGCCGCCGTGGATCACCTTCACCACGACCTCGTCGTTGGAAAGCTTCTCCAGAGACTGCTTCACGGCCTCCACCGAGCCCTGTACGTCCGCTTTGACGATGATGTCGAGTTCTTTTACATTGCCGGCCTGGATCTGTGAAAACAGGTCGTCCAGAGACATCCTCGCACGGGTCTCCTCCAGGAGTTTCTCCTTGTCCTGCGAAATATAGGTCTGTGCGAAGTTATGCGCATCCTTCTCGGAATCGCAGACGACAAAAGTCTCGCCTGCATCCGGGACGTTGTTGAGACCCAGGATCTCGACCGGCGTCGAAGGTCCTGCTTCTTTCAGCCGCCGTCCCTTTTCATCGATCATGGCACGGACTTTTCCGTATGCAGAACCGCAAGCCACAGGCTGGCCAACCTTTAGGGTCCCTTTCTGTACCAGAACGGTCGCTACCGCACCGCGTCCTTTGTCGAGCTGTGCTTCAACAACCACACCGCGGGCGTTCCGCTTCGGATTCGCCTTCAGCTCCAGTACATCCGCAGTAAGCAATACCATCTCAAGAAGGTTATCGATGCCTTCATGGGTATGCGCGGAAACCGGTGCAAAGACAGTGCTTCCGCCCCAATCCTCCGGGATCAGTTCATATTCGGAAAGCTCCTGCTTCACGCGGTCAATATTCGCATTCGGTTTATCAATCTTGTTGATCGCAACGATGATCTCGATTCCTGCCGCACGCGCATGGTTGATTGCTTCCACGGTCTGCGGCATTACGCCGTCATCCGCTGCGACAACGAGAATCGCTATATCCGTGGATTTCGCGCCACGCATACGCATTGCCGTAAAGGCCTCATGACCCGGGGTATCAAGGAATGTGATCTTACGTCCGTTGATAGACACGACGTATGCACCGATCTTCTGCGTGATCCCGCCTGCCTCGCGGTCCGTCACATGCGTATCCCGTATCGCATCCAGGAGCGACGTCTTACCATGGTCAACGTGACCCATGACACAGACAACGGGCGGTCTCGATACCATGCGGCTTTCATCTTCTTCTTCTTCCTTTAAGAGTTCCGCAATGACATCGACCTTCTCTTCCTGCTCCGCAATGAAATTAAACTCCAGCGCAATCTCTTCCGCCGTCGCATAGTCCACTTCCTGGTTCATCGTGACCATCTGGCCCTTCAGGAAGAGTTTTTTGATCAGGACAGACGCTTGCACCTTCATCCGATCAGAAAGCTCCTTGATCGTCAGATGCTCCGGAAGCGTAATGGACTTGATCGTATCGTCATCTTCTTTCTTCTGGGGCTGCGGCTGCGGTTTCTTGCGATTGCTGCGCTTCTCCAGATTAAAGAAATTCTCCTGTCTCTTTCCGCCCAGGCGGTCGTTGTCGCGGCGGTTGTTGTTACCCTTCTGATTGCCTCTGCCACGTCCCTGGTCTTTCCCGCCACGGTTATCTCCGGACGGTCCCTGTTGTGCTGCTGCAGGATTCGTCCGTACAAAACGATTGGACTCTCCCGGGCCTCTCCTGACCGGTGCCCCCGCTCCTCTGTCCGCACTTGCGGGGCGTCTCGGGCGATCTCCAGCCGGACGCTGTTCTCTTGCCGGACGATCCGTTGTCTCTCTCTGCTGTGCGGCAGCCGCTGCTGCGCGTTCTGCGTCGGCGCGTTCCCTATCCTGACGCTCGCTTTCCATGAGACGTTTGCTGACCGGGCGCTCTCCTGCAAGTCTTCTGCTGACAGGGCGCTCTCCGGGACGACCCATGCCGCCTCTGCGTGGATCTGCGCCGCCCTGCGGACGATAACCCGGACGGTCTGCGCCGTTCTTGGTGTTCTGCGGATTAAAGACCGCAAAGGTTGTTTTCTTTTTCGGGCGGATCGGCTTCCCATCCGGTCCAAGTCTGACGGGACGTTTTGCAGGATCGCCGGCAGGCTTCTTCTCCGCTGCACTCTCCGGCGTCTTCGCTTCTTCCGGTGCTTTTTTTGCCGGAGCATCCGCTTTCTTCTCGGCGGCCTCTTCCTTCGCGGCTGGTTTTGCCTTTGCAGACGCTTTCTCTTCCGCGCCTTCGGCAACCTTCGTCTTCTTATCCGGCTTCTCAGCCTTTTCTTCCTTTGACGCCTTCTTTGGCTTCTTTTCTTCCGTCTCTGAAGCAGAGGCAGCCGCCTTCTTCTTGCCGTATTTCTTGTTCGCCAGCGCGATCGCATCCTCTTTTGCAGCGCTTGCGGCTTTTACATCAATCCCGTTCTCCGCAAGATATGCGACAAGCTCCTTTGACTCAATTCCGAGTTCTTTCGCAAGTTCATGTATTCTCATCTACTTGGCCACCTCCGTATTTACTCCTCTTTTCACGTCAGTTCCTGTATACTCCTCATTCTGCAATGCATTTTGCAGCATTTTCACAAACGATGGATCCGTGACTGCGGCTGATGCGCGGAAATCCTTGCCAATGCAGCGCCCGAGTATCTCTCTGTCCCCGTATTCCGCAATTGGGATCTCTGCGTATGTGCAGGCGTCACGAAATTTCTTTTTCGTGTTCTCCGATGCGTCCGAAGCCACAAGCACAAACAGCGCGCTGCCGTCCTTCACGGCCGCCTCGGTCTGAAACTCTCCGCTTTTGATCTTTCCCGCTTTTGCCGCAAGGGAAAGTGCGGACAGCACCTTGTCACGTTTTTTCTCCAAGCGTTTCGATCTCCTCTTCCAGCTTTTCCGCAAGGGCTTCCGAAATCCGTTTCTTTTTCACGGCTTTCTCGATACAGGCCTTCTCTCTGCAGAGATAAGCACCGCGCCCCTCGGCTTTTTGTGTCGGGTCATAAATAAAGCTCCCGTCCACATCCTTTGTCAGGCGAAAAAGCTCAGGCTTTGCTCTCCTCGTCCTGCACAGCAGGCACATCCTCATCGGCGTCCGCTTCTCCTTCGGCTGCATCGGTTTCTGCGACTGCTCCTTCTTCATAGGCTTCTTCCTCATACTCTCCGTCTGCATATTCACCGTCAGCGTATTCGCCTTCGTACTCGCCGTCCTCATAATAGTCGTCTTCGTACTCGTCGTAATCCATGAAGTCGCCGGCTTCTCTTGCCTGTGTCTCGGACTTGATATCGATCTTGAACCCTGTCAGACGCGCTGCAAGACGTGCGTTCTGTCCTTCGCGGCCGATCGCCAGGGAAAGCTGATAATCCGGTACCACGACCTTCGCCGATTTCTCATCGCCGTCTGCAATAACGGAAATGACCTTTGCGGGAGAAAGCGCATTCTCGATCAGCATAGCCGGGTTGTCACTCCAGGTGATGATGTCGATCTTCTCGCCATGGAGCTCATTGACGATCGCATTCACTCTCGTACCGTTCATACCGACGCATGCACCAACCGGGTCCACATCTTCATCGTTGGACCATACCGCTATCTTGGTACGGCTGCCGGGCTCTCTTGCGATGCTCTTGATCTCCACAACGCCTTCCCGTACCTCTGTCACTTCTTCTTCAAAAAGCTTTTTCACAAGCTCCGGATGCGTCCTCGACACCAGAATCCTCGGTCCCTTCGGCGTCGACTTCACTTCCAGAATGAAGACCTTGATCCGCTCGTTCGGGCGGAAATGCTCGGAACGCACCTGCTCGTTCTCCGTCAGCATCGCATCGGTCTTGCCAAGGTTGATGCTGATATTGCGGCCCACATTCCGCTGTACGATTCCGGTCGCGAGCTGCCGCTCCAGAGAGGAAAACTCATTAAAGATGCTCCGGCGCTCCTCTTCGCGGATCTTCTGCAGGATCACATTCTTCGCGTTCTGCGTCGCAATACGACCAAATGACTTCGACTGGATCTCCGTATTCACAACATCGCCCACCTGATAAGACGGATCGATCATCTTGGCATCGGCCAGACTGATCTCAAGGGCTTTATCCTCCACCTCGGAAACCACGGTTCTCTCCTGCATTACCGTATATTCGCAGGTCTCCGGATCGATACTCACCTTGATATTTTCGGACTTTCCGAAATGGTTCTCGCAAGCTTTGAGAAGCGAATTCTCGATCGCTTCCAGCAGCGTCTCCCGCGGAATGTTCTTCTCCTTTTCGATCATATTCAGGGCATCCAACAGTTCTGTGTTCATGTCTTTTCCTCCATAAAAGAAAATGATTGTTTAAAAATGAAACGCCAATCGGATCAGCGCAATATCCTTCCTTTGAAAAATCCGTTCCTTCCCGTCCTCCTCTGCGATCGTAACCGTCTCGCTGTCAAAGGACTGTAAAACGCCTTCAAACTCCTTTTGCTTCTCAATAGGCTGAAAAGTCTTCAATTCCACCTCTTCGCCGAGGCTCATTTGCAGGTGCTTGTCCTTTTTCAGCGTGCGACCGAGCCCCGGAGAGCTGACTTCAAAGATGTAGCTTCCCTCCACATAATCCTCTTTGTCCAGAAGCTCATTCATCTCACGGCTCACCGCTTCGCAGTCATCCACCGTGATGCCGCCTTCTTTTTCAATGTAGACTCTCAGATAATAATCTGTGCCTTCTTTGACATATTCGGTGTCATACAGCAAAAAACCCATGCGATCCAGGATCGGTGTGACGAGTTCCTCTGTATGGCTTTCAATCTCCTGCCGCTTTTTCAAAAGGACTCCCTCAAAAATTGAGAGTGGGCAAAACCCACTCTCACTGTCGTACTCTTATGAACCTATGTAACCTTAACACTTTTTCCCCGTTGATGCAAGGGATTTTACGATTTTTTCTGATCTTTTCACGGAAAAACACCCGGATAATCTCCGGGTGTTTTCTGGGTTGGGCTTTTCAAAAACAGTTCGTAGGGGAATCGAACCCCTGTTTCCGCCGTGAGAGGGCGGCGTCTTAACCGCTTGACCAACGAACCATGACCGTGAGTCATTTTATCATGCTCACGGAATTAATGCAAGAAAAATTTTTGAAGCCTTAATCTTCGAAGCCGTTGGGATTGTTTTTCTGCCAGTTCCAACTGTCCGCACACATTTCACGGATCCCGTTCTCGGCTTTCCACCCAAGCTCTCTTTCGGCTTTTTCGGCGTTCGCATAGTTCATGGCAATGTCGCCCGCACGCCGCGGCTTGATCTCATAAGGAATCTTGATCCCGGTGGCTTCTTCAAAGCTCTTGACGATATCGAGCACACTGTAGCCTACACCGGTGCCGAGGTTGTAGATGCAAAGTCCTGCCTTTTCCTCGATCTTCTTCAAGGCCTTTACATGACCGACCGCAAGATCCACGACATGGATGTAATCGCGTACGCCCGTGCCGTCCGGTGTGTCGTAGTCGTCTCCGAAAACGCCGAGTTTTTCAAGCTTTCCGACCGCAACCTGCGTGATATAAGGCATGAGGTTATTCGGGATGCCATTCGGGTTCTCTCCGATCTTACCGCTCTTATGAGCTCCGATGGGATTGAAATAACGGAGTAAGATCACGTTCCATTCCGGATCCGCTTTCTGCACATCCGATAAAATCTGCTCCAGCATGTGCTTCGTCCAGCCGTAAGGATTGGTACAGACCCCCTTCGGCGTTTCCTCCGTCACCGGCACTTTCTCCGGCGTCCCATATACCGTGGAGGAGCTGGAAAAGATGATGTTCTTGCAGCCGTGACGACGCATCTCATCTACAAGCGTCAATGTACCGCTGATATTATTGTTGTAATACTGCCAAGGCTTCTCAACGGATTCTCCGACAGCCTTCAAACCGGCAAAATGGATACAACTGTCGATCTTCTGTTCCGCAAAGATACGTTCCAGAATCTCCCGATCCAGAATATCTCCTTTATAAAAAACAAGGTCTTTGCCGGTCAGTTCCTTCACGCGCTCCAGAGACTTTTCGCTGGAATTGGAAAGATTATCCAATACAACCACTTCGTATCCCGCGTTAAGAAGTTCTACACAGGTGTGGCTTCCGATATATCCGGCTCCGCCGGTCACCAATATTGCCATTCGTATCCGCTCCTATGCTTTGTTATGCGACTTTCTCTTTTGCCATCTCGGCAAGTGTCGTGAAACCATCCGCATCATTGACTGCCATATCCGCAAGCACTTTGCGGTTCATCTCGACACCCGCAAGCTTCAGGCCATACATGAACTTGCTGTAAGAAAGTCCGTTCATCCTTGCCGCTGCGTTGATACGCGCGATCCAAAGGCTGCGCATCTGACGCTTGCGCTGCTTTCTGCCTGCATAGCTGCTAGTCAATGCCCGCATCACGGACTGTTTTGCCACGCGATACTGTTTGCTGCGTGCGCCGCGATAGCCCTTTGCGAGCTTCAATACTCTGTTATGTTTTTTCTTTGCGTTTAAACCGCCTTTTACTCTGGCCATTTTTATTCACTCCTTTTCGATCCTAAATCTGTCTTTCTGCATCCCACCGGAAGCACATCGCTTCCCATGATCCTTACAGATACGGCAGAATCTTCTTCATGACTTTCTCGTTGCTTGCATCCATGACTTCCGCATGACGCAGGTTTCTCTTGTTCTTCGTGGTCTTCTTCGTCAGGATGTGACGTCTGTAGGCCTTGTTTCTTTTCAGTTTTCCACTTCCGGTCAGTTTAAAGCGCTTTGCTGCTGCGCTTTTGGTCTTCATCTTAGGCATTTCGTTTTCCTCCTTTATCAGCAAGCCCTCACTTGCGTGTTTGTCACTTTTTTTCGGAAACCACCATGCTGATGGTACGTCCTTCAATCTTGGGTGCTTTCTCCACGACTGCACTCTCTCCGAGTTTTTCCGCGAAATCATCAAGAATGTGCTGATTTTCCCGCATATGCGCCATCTCGCGCCCGCGGAAACGCAGGGTGATCTTCACCTTGTTTCCTTTGGAAAGGAATTTCTTCGCCGCGTTGATCTTGGTGTTAAGATCGTTCGTGTCGATGTTCGGAGAAAGACGGATCTCCTTGATCTCCACGATCTTCTGTTTTTTGCGTGCTTCCTTTTCCTTCCGAAGCTGTTCGTACTTGAACTTTCCGTAATCGACAATCCGGCATACCGGTGGCTTCGCCGTCGGGGCGATCATCACGAGATCAAGCTCCGCCTCATCTGCAAGATGCTGTGCATCCTTCGTCGGCATCACTCCAAGCTGCTCTCCGTCCGCTCCGATCACGCGGATCTCCTTGTCGCGGATCTGTTCATTGATCAGTTGTTTAATGGCTTTAACCCTCCATAAAAAAAGTGGATAGTCAGACTATCCACATAGATTACACTTCAAGCACAGAACCTGCGCTGTCGAAAACCTATTAACCCGAGTCGCTTCTGATCCGTGAACCGCTGTTCACTGCGCTAAGGTGAGAGTGGATACTCTGCTTTGTTGTTTGCAACATTGGTAAGATAACACGTTTTGACCACGGCGTCAAGCATTTCTGCAAAAAAAGCTCACCCGAACAATCCAAAAGCGCTCAGCACATTTTCCATCGCCTGCTGCAGTTTCCTGTCGCCGGTGGCGTCACGAACCGTGATCTCAAGCTTTTCACCGCAGATCACGGCATACAGCATCAACGGGAATAAACGGATGCCTTCTTTGATCTCCATGACGTGCGGGGCGATCTCGTCGGGCACAAGGAATTTGCCGAGGTAGCTCACTACCATGGAATCCGAACCTGCCATCTTCTGGATCATCTGATAAAAACGCGTCTGATCCGTTTCCAGGATCAGATCCCGCCACTGATTTAACTGGTAAATGGTGTCTTCCTTCGTGTTTTGCGTCCCCATCTGCTCTGCGATCGCAGTCAGAAGTTCTTCTGTCTTTTCTTCCTGTAAGAGTGTCGGAGACAGCTCCGCACGCAGGTTCACCAGACTCGAATTCTGGAACGTATTCGGCGTTTCCAGCGCAGCTCTCGCATTTACGGGGATCCGCACGGAGATCATGTCCGCATTCTCCGGATAGGCTTCCTGCACGGCGCGTGCGGCAATTGCCGTCAAAAGTACCTGGGGTGAGCAATGCAGCGATTTGTAAAGCTTCTGGAAAGCCTCTGCGGAGGCGTGGTACTGGAGATTCTCGTCTTCAAACGGCATTTCTGCTTCGGGTCTGGAAAAAACCGTCGCCGGCGCTGCCTGTCCTTCTGCCCCATCTGCTTCCGGCCAGCGCTCTGCCAGAGGATCTTTATTGAAATCCGGTGCCGTCGCGCCGTTGTAAAGCGTTTTATCATTTCCGGCATAGAAATCCAGCACGGCTCTGACAAACCAGAAAATCCCGTTGCCATCGGTGAGGCAATGGCTCTGCATAAATGTCACCGTACTCCCGATCACACAAACCGCTGTCAGAAGTCCTTGATTCTCTTCTTCGTCCAATTTCTCCGGAATATGGTCGAGCACTTTTAGTGTCCCCGGATGCTGCACATGTCCATACAGCCGCCCCTCTTTTTTCTCCAGAGAGTACATCACATACGGGCAGGCTTCGCAGGCTCTGTCCACCGCCTTTTGCATGTTTGTAACGTCGATCGTCGCATCCATCGTGATCCGGATCCACTGACTCTTTTTCGCATCATTGATCTGTCTTGGGTCTAACGCAAAGACAGATGCGCTGTAACTGATTTCTCCCATTGTCATTTCTCCTTATGCCGGAAAGGCAAGTCCTACGTTGTTCTGCGGTACGGTTACATCCAATTCGACCGGAATGCCCGCATTCTCAATCGCCAAGCGAAATGCCTGCACGGTCGGATCATTTTCCTTTTTCTGGTGCAGGAAGCTCACTTCAAAGAGATCCTTCACGCCACAGATCGCGATCCCTCTCCCAAAGCTCGCGCCAGCCACGTTCAGCGTGGTCAGATAGTTTTCCAGATCTCCGAGTTCGTATTTACCGAGGTAGCTCACAAGCACGCTCGGTACGAGGTCAAACAGGATCGAATGCTGCATATAGTACGCAGCTTTCCCCTTCAGATCCGGGATGCTTTCCATCTCGGTCAGGCTTGCCTTCTCTTTTTTCAGGATCTCGACCATGATCGCGGGATCCATCTGCTCCTTCATGAGCGTCCGCCCCTTCTGGCAAAGCTCTTCATCAGACAGCGCTGCCTCCTCTTTCGTCACGACCACATGCAAAAACCGCGTGATCAGTGACATCGTCTCCTGAAGGCCCAGACCTTCACTGGAATCGCAGGCAACACCGAGATTCAGCGCAACCGGTATTTCATCCATCTGTGCGATCAGGGAGCGATACAACAGCACGCCGAAATACGCAGCCGGCGACGTATGGTACGCTTTCACCTGCTTCATCACGTCCGCACTCTTCATGCGAAACGTCGTCTCATAGAGGCCGTCTCCCGCAGCACCCGGAAGCATGGTCTCCAGCTGCGTAGGCAGTACAGGCTTGATGTCGGCCGGATACCCTTTCCAGGTACGCTCCAGATCCGGGAGATTATCAAACGGCTCTACAAAGTCCTCTCCCGCCCCCGGCGTCTGATCCCATCTGCGGATATTCTCGCATTTCAACGCCACGCCGTATTTCTTTTCCACATAGGCAACCAGACAGGACAAAGCCCAGCGCATCATGCCTCTGCCGGCGCTGATATTATGGCACATGTTAAAGCAGATCCGGTTTTCTTCATAATCCACAAGAATCATGTGGAAGTTTGTCTCCGGAGTCCCGTATTGCGGCTGCGGGTACGTCGTTGCCATGACCGGCACCGGAAGATCATTCGCCTGATAGACAAATTTGCCGTCTTCCACGACGAGCTTTTTCATAATATAAGGATAGCGTATTTTCGTCGTCTCTCTGACTGCTTCGGTCAGAATCGCGCCGTCAATCGGGTCATTCATCACATACCTAAGCCGCATGGAGAGCGTTCCCGTCAGCATCATCGTGTATAAGAGTCTTGTGTTGTAACTGATCACTGTTCGATCCTCCTTTATCCGAAATACCTTACGCAAAGCATCGTAATATCGTCAAACTGCTCCGCTTCTTTCACAAACTCGTGGAGCCGATCTCTCATATGCGTAATGATCTCATCCGGCTCTGCGTCCGGAACTTCGCTCAAAGCTGCAAGCATCCGATCATTCCCGAAAAGTGCCAGACTTTCCGATGTGGATTCCACGACACCATCCGTATAGACAAAAAGTGCATCCCCCGGGCGCAGTTTTGTCTTCTGCTCCGTAAAGGTCAGGTTATCCAGCATCGCAAGCGCCATATCATGCGGCACGCGTTCCAGATCCCAGCCTTCTCCCGCCCGGTAGAACACAGGCTTCTCATGCCCGGCGTTCACGGAAATGAGTTCGCCTGTCGAGATCGTCAGCACGCCCACCCAGACCGTGACAAACATTTCCGCCGTATTTGCCTCATAAAGCTGACGGTTGACGTGCTCCATGGTCACTCCCGGAGACTTGATGCTGCACAGCATGCTCTTGATCAAGGTTTTTGCCGTCATCATGAACAGGGCTGCCGGTACGCCTTTATCCGAAACATCCGCGATCACAAGCGCCAGATGATCCGGATCTATGAAAAAGAAATCATAGAAATCGCCGCCCACCTCTTTTGCAGGTTCCATCGAGGCATAGAGAGAAAACTCGCTTCTGTCGGGATACGGCGGGAATTTACGCGGAAGCTGCCCCTCCTGGATTGATGCCGCCATGGAAAGCTCTGCCTTGGTACGCTCTCTCTCGATCGCCTCAGCCTCGATCTTCGAAAGATAGCCATCAATATCCTGCGTCAACGTCACGAAAGAAACTGCAAGATCATCCAGCTCATCCTTTCGTTTCACCTTTAACCGTCTGTGCAAGCGTTCTGCAACTTCAGCACTGTCCTTATTTTGGTCATACACCTCCACCGTCCGTTCGATCTGGCGGATGCGGCGAATCACCCAAATACCTTGTACGATCAGAAGCAGGAAAAACCCAAAAGCAAAGACAATGCTCATCACAAACACGGTTCTGCGAATGATATACGTCAATGTCGTGTGGAGAAGCTCACCCCACAGGAAGGTTACTTCCACATAACATAGCACCGTGCCGTCTGCTTCAACCGGCGTATATCTGACCAAATACGGCTGCTTACTTTCAGGATCGTTGGCAACCGCATACAAAAGTCCATACTTTCTTGGTCCTTCGATTGCCTCTCTGAGCGCCCCTTTCTTCTTCGTCGTCAAGGGGTACGGCTTACCAAGCTGGTAGCATTCCCCCATGTCATCATCTGCTTCCATCCCTTGAAAAAGCAGGATTGCCTCATCATCCTGAAAGACATCTATGCATCTGAAATTAAGCTTCACATAGGTCTGTTCCTGATAATCAAACTGTTCCGCGATCAGCTCATAGCAAAATTCCGCAAATTGCTTTTGCTCTTCAGGCGTCATCGCGCTGATATCATCTTCCGACATCGAAGTTGGCGAAGTATCATACACCCATTCGTGTTCTTTGAACCATGTCGATTGATAATCTTCCAGTCCATAGACGGGGAGTTCCATCTCCTTCCCATGGTCCTTCCAATACGGGACAAGCCATGATGCAGAATCAAACGAAAGAATGACATCCCGTCCGTATCTCCCCATGGCGTCAAGTTCCGTCACTTTCGTATCTGCAATGACAAGTATAAATCCGAAGCACAAAACGTTCAAAGAAACTACAAATGCAGGAAGGAATACACCGAGAAAGAGCAAAATAAACCGCCTAAGGATACGGTGGTTTTTTCTCCGGGCTTTCATCGTCTCAAAAGCGAGGCGCGTAAACGATCCGCCTGCTCCTCACCAAAGCCTCGTTCTTTCATGATATGGCTGAAATGATTTGTATGCATCCAGTCAAGAAGCGCTTCCATCGTCTCCGCCTTCGAAGCAGTCGCAAGGTTCATCTTCTCCGGTGGAATCTCTGCCTTCATGGATTCCGGCAGGGAATCGATCCGCGCCTGGATCACCTTGGCGTTGTAGATTTCCGTCACGCTGTAGTCCGCGATGATCTCTTCATCAGAAACGCCGCATAGATACAAAACCGCAGCCGCCAAAATCCCCGTGCGATCCTTTCCGGCTGTACAGAAGAAATCCACGCCGCCTTCCTCCAGAAAATCTGTCAGGTGAAGCAGAATCTCCGCCATCTCATCAAGAGAATTCTGCAGCATCACAGCATAATCGAGGCTCAAACTGTCCAGAAACATCCGGGCCGCTTCCTCCGGGTCCTCGATGCTGGCATCCTCCTTCAAAAACGGGCAATGATGGTAGGTGATGTTCTCCGGCGCCTGCACCGGGTTTTCCTTTGCTTCATAGGTGCTGCGGAGATCCATGATATTACGGATATTCAACGCACGGAACGTATCCCACTCCGCATCTTCCAGCGCATCCGGGCAATCGCTCCGAAACAGCTTCCCCCAAATGATCATGGCCTGATCCTTGGTCTCATATCCGCCAAGATCCCTGAAATTATGCAGATGCGACAATGCTCTTCTTCGTACTGCAGCCATATGATTTATTCCTCCTGTTCCTTGATCGCTCCATGATATATGATACAAAGCATCGTGATGTCGTCAAACTGTTCTGCCCCGTCAACAAACGATGCGACTTCTTCTTTGACATGATGGATCAGCTCTTTCGGATCATTTGTCTTCGCCTGATCTAAGGCCTTTAGCATGCGTTCGTTCCCGAAACGTTTCCCGTCCCGGTCCGTGGCCTCCGTCACGCCGTCGGTATAAACAAACAGCATATCTCCTGCCAAAAGCTGCGTTGTGTGTTCTTCAAAGGTAAGATCCGGAAGGGAACCCAGCGCCATATCATGAGGCGTTTTGTCAAGTGCAAATGCCTCACCCTTTTGCCGGATCGCCGGCTTCTCATGCCCGGCATTGATGCTGACGAGTTTCCCGGTGGCCAGTTCCAGTACCGCAACCCAGACTGTTACAAACATGCCTTCCGGGTTGGCTCTGTCAAGCTGACGATTCACATGCTCCATGGCAGTTTCCAGACGCACACCCGAGTATACCGCGCTTTGGATCAATGCCTTAGTCGTCATCATAAACAGCGCGGCCGGGACACCTTTGTCAGAGACATCCGCGATCACCAGCGCCAAATGACTGTCCTCGATCAAAAAGAAATCGTAAAAATCTCCTCCCACTTCCTTGGCCGGATCCATCATCGCAAAGATGTCAATTTCAGGGTGCTCCGGGAATGGCGGAAAAACTGCGGGAAGCTGTCCCGTCTGTATCCTGGTAGCCATCTGCATTTCCGCTGCAACCATCTGCCGCTCTATCGCATCTTTTTCAATCTTCGCCACATAGCGGTCGATGTCCTCCGTCATCGCCACAACATCATCCGCCAGCTGTACCGCCTCCGTACGAACCTTCTTTTTCCGTATTTTCTCCAGTTTTTTCCTTGCCAGGGCGCTGTCTTTGGTGTTCGTATACTCCCGAACGCTTCCCGAAACCCTGATGATCGGCCGTACTGCAAGAAAATACATCATCACAAGCACCAGAATACCATCTGTGACAAGTGCTGCGATGTTCATGATCTCCACGCTGCGCAGATTATCCGCAAGGATGTGCACCTGTGCTTCGACCGGGATCTCCTCCATGATCACATACTCTGTCTGCTCCTCATCACCGAAATACTGAAAGACCCTGATCCATACGTCCTCCCCGTTTTGATAATAATTGAACCAGACGCCATCCCCCAGAGAACCAATATCAAGATCCTGACCGAAAAACAACAGCGGCGTCAGATCTATCTCCTGCATTTCTCCCAAAGGATACCTCTTGGCTGTGCTGTCTTCGGGGAGTGTCTGGAAGATCACCTCCACCTGCGTGTCCTTTTCTGTACATTTCAGAACAGTGTCCAGCACGGAAGGAAAGGGGACTCGCTGAGACGCCAAGATCGATGCGATCTGTTCATAACAGAACTCTGCGAAAAGTTTCTGATCCTCTGCAGAAAACGTTTCAATCTGTTCCTCTGTGACGGACTCGACATCCACCAGAAAAAACTGTTTATGGTCTTCATACCATCTGCCGGAATAGTTGTTGTAGGCGCCGACGGGAAGATCCAGCTCGTCCACATGCTCCGTCCAGTAGGAAAGAAGCCACGAATGCGCCTTGTATTTCATCAGGACATCCTCTGTGTAACGTCCCAACCCGCACAGTTCCACAGCTACCGTTTCAAAATAGAAACGCAAAAAATACGTAAGCGTATTCGCAGCATTGCAGAATACTACGAGAGAAAAGAGAAATGTCAGCCAAAGCGCAACGATCAGAAGGATCCTAAAGCGCCTCGGCTTTTTCCTGGCGCCTCCACGCACACGCCCTCCCGCAGATTTCTGTTGCCCTTTTGTGATGTCCGACAATCACTTCACCTCTTTGTTTTGCGCAAAGCACCACATCCGACGAAAACCCTTTTCGGAAAGGGATTTCGTCATGACGATCCCGCCGCATTGGCCGGAATACATAAACGACTCGCACCGCGAAAGCAGGTACAATGCGTAAAAATAGTTCGCCGTGGAGTCTTCCAGAAACTGATCATATTCCTCTTCGCTGGCATGGCGTTTTCTGTCCAGCTCGCTGATCGTCGTCACCTGCTCCTTTTGAAAATCCGTGATGCCGTATCGTTCCTGCGATACCGCCCGAATCTTTCCGGGGAAAGCGGCAAGCATTTTTTCCAAAATATCCCGATCCTCGGTCGCGAGGAAGATGCCGTCGTAATTGCCCTCCTCCATCCATTCCCGGATCTTCGGCAGAGCCGATTCCACAGTGACGGGCGCTGACGCTCCGCTCATGCCGGAAGCGATATAATCCGATCCGCGCAGCAAAATTCCAAGCCACCGTTTTTCTCCGAGCACACTGTCTCCGTACTCCTGCATTTCCGAAAGAAACGTCGGATTCAGCGAAGAAGCGTCAAAATCGTTGCCGGAGCTGTAACGAAGCATCTTGGTAAACAACAGCCCGTAATAGTTGGTGATATAGATCGTATTGGATGGGTTCGCATCCTGCGGCGTCATACGAACGCTGAAATACTTTTCGATGATGTGATCCGCATAGCGCGGGCTGCCGGGACAAAGCGTAACCTGAATGCCGTATCGCTTCAAAAACGTTGCGGCTCTCGCATGGATCGTCAGGATGCTGCCGATGCCTTCGCTCTTCGCCACCAGGATCTCGGCATATTTCACCTGTTCCATCGGTAGATCCGTCAGCCACTGCAGCACAAAGACATGGTGAAACAGCGCAACGGGATCCATCGTAAAGAAATCACAGATAAACGAGGAAGGATGAAACCGGTTGATCACCCGCAGCGTCGTCTTCTCTTCCACGGGCGGGACATCCTCCGACACCGTGATCCTTTTCTCCTCCGGAAAAAACCAGCGGATCCTCTCATCCTTCCATTGAATCGGGAGGTCTGTATATTGAAGCAGCACGCCGGTCAGCACGACCGTGTATTCACTCGCCTCCTCAAACCAGACCTTTGTAAATCCCTCTAAAATGTCAAAGCAGAGGCGATCTTTGTCATGCTCATCATAGAGGAGATACGGTGGGAATAACGGATCTTCATGAAACAACGGCGAATCCGGATAAGACTCCGACGCTTCCGCCCAAGCCTGATTTTCCACATACTCCAGATCGTAATCAGATCCCGCAGGATTCTTGACATGAAAGCGTTTCTCGCCGCGCAAAACCGCGTCGAGCGCCTCATGAAACAGCATCTCTCCCAGCGTTAATGTCCTGTGATTTCGTTCCTTGTCATATTCCCTGAATTGGAGCATCGATCATCCTTCCTTTTCACGCAGTGCTTTTACAAGGTCCGCCGGGATCTGCTCCGGATATTTCTGCTGTAACGCCGCAAAGCCATCCAGCAATTCGGTAAGGCTCTTGTAGCCACCTGTCACCGCATCGTTGAAAAAGTACGGATCCTTCCCGGGCAGACGCACTTCATACTGGATCACACTGCACATCGACGGTTCCGCTGCAATTTTGGTCAGCGTTTCCATATCAATCTTCGGCATCTTAAACTGGCAGGCAAAGGAGAGATTCTTTGTGTCGTTCAGGTCCACAGCGCCTTTCTCCACCTGCTCCACATACACATCATAAGGAAGTCTGTTTTGGGAAGCCGTGATCAGCGTCGTGAGACCGGACCAGCGGTTGTTGATCTCAAGGATCAGCCATTCGCCCTTCACCAGCACGAGATCGACCTCCATGATGCCGGAAAACTCCATGATCTTGGCCATCCGCTTCAGTTCCGCGCGGACCTCCTCTACTTTCAGCTTCTCATCGAGGATCGGTCCGTATTTCAACGTCGTCGCGCCAAGCGGATCGTTCAACTCGCCTTTGACCGTATTAAAAATGCGATATGGCGGCGATACAACGTAATCTCCATTGCTGCCGTGGACTTCCGCGCCGTACTCTTCACCGTCCAGGAACTCCTCGATGATCACATCCTCGACCAGTTCATCGGAAAGCAGATAATTTTTCGCGTCTTCAAAATCTTTTGCAATGTGGATCCCCATCGAAGAAGACCCAGTCGTACTCTTGATCACGACCGGCATCGGAAGTTTGGAGATCTCGTACAAAATGTACTCCTGATATACATTTCCGGTGGAAACGGCACTGAGCTTCTGCGTCGTAAACATCTCATAATGGAGATAGAGCGCATGCGGGATCCGGAACCCGTTTTTCTGCAGCACCTGATGCGTCCGCCATTTATCAAAGCAATCCAGCGCGGTGTCCGCAGAATAGCAGATCGTCTCAATCCCTCTCCGCCGTAATTCTTCAGCAATCGCCGCATCACGGATCCCGTTCCAGTCATATCCGCTGACAGGCCCCGGCATCGCCACCGCGATATCCGGCTTCAGATTTGTCACGGCATCGGCAAATTCGTCCAATTTTGCTTCCATTGGCAAAATCTCAAGATGGATCTTCTCCGGCTTCTGCGCAAGCTCTCCCTCGTTGACATCCAAAAAATACCGGCCGTTCAGCTGCACCACAAGCGTGATGTCAAGATCCGGATGGCGGAGTGCCATCTCATCCCATTGTGCTGCCCATTTCGGGAAAACGGTGCAATTGGAACTCTTGTCCCGGTGTTTGCTGTTACTGGAAAATAATACAACTTTTTTCATCTCGTCTCCTTCGGCTTCTTACCAATCCACTGCCCCGATCAGTTCGTCGATCTTAGGCAGGAAATTTTGTTTTGCGTCATCAATGCTGGCCTGAATGATCTCCGGTGCCGCGCCGCGTCCGAATACCGGCGCAAGCGCCACCTTGAGTTTGGAGAAAATACAGATCTGCTCTTCGATGCGGTCCCGTTCTTCCTTTGTTTTGTCTCCGAAATACTGATCAATCAACTTCCGCCAGGTCTTGGTGATCAGTTCCGCCGGCATCTTGGTGTGGAATTCCGCATACTCAGGGCTGAGTTTCACAAGATTCACCTGTGTCGCTGCTGTGGCAAGGAAATCAAAGATCGGATGGCCGATACTCATATCACCCATATCGATCAGGATCAGATCCCCGTTCTGCCACATGACGTTGTTCGGGTGATAATCCCCGTGGATCAGCGTCTTCCGATCCGGAACAGACGCCACAAGGTCATGCAGCTTTTGCAGTTCTGCCTCGCTGTAATAGTCTTTGCAAGCGTTGATGGAATCATAGTAAATGTCCTTGATCGAACCGAATGCGGTCGGATCTCCCTCGGTTTCGTGGATCTTTTTATATAGGTGAATATATTGATCCGTATTCTTTTCGTAAGTGTCCGGGTTGTTTTTCAGAACCTGAGACAGCGGATCTGCGTCAATAAGCTCAAACACGATCCCGTAGCGATCCTCATCCACCACGACCACGGTATAAGAAATTGCCGTCGGAATGCCATCCAGCAACGCCTGCTGTGCAAGATTCCTCTCCCTGTCGATGTCTTCCAACGGGGTACTCTTTTGGAAAACCTTGACGATATTTTCTTTGTCCATGCGGAATACCTGGCCGTTCGCGCCCTGCCCGATCATTTCGCACCCCTCGAGTGAGTAGTGCTTCATGGCTTTATGAGCTTCAAACATCTTGACAAATCCGGTATCTTCCAGAATCTCAAAAATATCGGAAGAAATCTGGAAGACCTTGACCTTCTCTTTTTCTTCCTTCGCGATCGTCAGCAGCATGCGAAGCCCCGCACTGGAGATGTATTCCAGCTTCTCAAAATCCAAAGTCAGCGTCCCCTGCGGGTGATCTGCCCTGATCTGACGCAGTTCCTTTTCACAATCGGGTGCGTTGTCTCTGGAGATCCTGCCGCTGAATCCTACCACGACGTTGGTTTTTCCGCTTTCCTTCAATTGAATTTCGTTCATCGCTTTCCTCCTTGCCTTTCATCTTTAAGTGCTTGTATAAAGTTTGTAGTAAGCGCCCTTCTTTGCCATCAGTTCCTCATGATTACCGCTTTCCAAAATCCGCCCGTGATCCAGCACCAGAATGCAGTCGCTGTTTTTGATCGTAGACAGGCGATGTGCAATCACAAAGGACGTGCGCCCCTCCATCAGATGATCCATGCCTTCCTGAATCAGCCGCTCTGTCCTGGGATCCACAGAGCTTGTTGCCTCATCCAGGATCAAAACCGGTGCGTCGCTTGCCACTGCGCGGGCAATATTGAGAAGCTGCCGCTGGCCTTCCGCGAGCGTATCCGCATCATGCGTCAACACGGTTTCATATCCTTCCGGCAGACGCTCAATGAAATCTGATGCCCTGGCATTCTCCGCTGCACGTTTGCAGTCCTCATCCGAAAGAGACGGATTGCCGTAACGAATATTGTCGAGGATCGTCCCGGTGAACATATGCGTATCCTGCATCACAAGCCCGATCATTTTACGCAGTTCTTCTTTTTTGTATTGCTGTACCGAAATCCCGTCAATCAGGATCTCGCCCTGCTCGATCTCATAAAACCGATTTAGCAGGTTTGTGATCGTCGTCTTCCCGGAGCCTGTCGTCCCGACGATCGCAATCTTCTGCCCCGGCTCCGCCGTCAGTGTCACATCATGAAGGACGGGCGTGCCCGGTACATAGGAAAAGTCGACGTGCTTGCATTCGATGCGACCTTCCGGTCGCTTGCCGTTTAGGGTGACCGTCCCTTGATCTTCCTCAGGCTCTTCATCGATCATCGCAAAGATCCTCTTTGCGCCGGCAAGAGCGGTCACACAGGAATAGAGCTGTCCGGATGCGAGGACGACCGGGACATTCATCGTTTTTGCCAGTGACAGGAACGCGATCGTTTTACCGATTGTCATGCCGCCCCAGCCGTTGATGACGCAGACTGCGCAAAGCACTGCAAAAGGCAGATAAAAGATCAGGTTTCCTGCCTGCATATTCAACGCCGAGATCAATCCCGTGTATTTCACCGCCTGATACGCAGACTTCTGAAGAGATGCATTCCGCTCCTGAAATTCTTCCTTACAGGTTTCCTCGCGGTGGAATACCTTGACCACCTTCTGCCCGCTCATGATCTCTTCCACATAGCTGTTCAGGTTGCCAAGCCGCTCCTGCTGCGCTGAATAATGGCCTCTTGCAGACATGATCACCTTCATACTGAGCGCCGTCACACCGACGAGCAGCACAAGGCCAAGAAGTGAAAGCGGTACGTTCAAGGAAAACAGCGCAAGGATCATCGCAACCGCCGTTACGATCGCGGAAAACAGATACGGCAATCCCTGACTCAGCATCAGGCGGAGCGCGTCAATGTCATTCGTATAGACTGACATCACTTCTCCTCTGGTGTGCGTATCAAAGTAGCGCAGCGGAAGCCGCTCCATTTTCGAAAACAGCTCGTTACGAAGGCTGTACATAATATCATGGGAAAGCCTGGCTGCCGCAAAGCCCTGGATCAGTGTTACGATTGCCCCCAGCAAAAATACCGCCGTCAATCCGAGCAGTGCCAGCGCAAGTCTCTGGAAACCGGGCGTTTTATCGACCATGGTAATGAGCGGTGTAATATAGTCGTCCACGAGGGAGGACAAAAACCAGTACGACACCACCGACGTGATTGCCGCGAGCACCACGCAGACCATCAGCCCGATCAGGAGTCCTTTTCGTCTGGCGGTGATGTATTTCAGGAGTCTGAATAAAGTATCTTTCATGCCGACTCCTTTCCTGCAACACCGCAAAGGTCGCGGTAGATCGCATTTGTCTGTATCAGTGCCTCATGGGTATCAAACCCGTCCACTCTGCCCTTATCCAGGATCAGGATCCGGTCGGCATCCTGAATGGAGCCCACACGCTGTGTGATGATGAGCTTCGTCATCTCAGGCATTTCGTTCCGCAAAGATGCTCTGATCGTCGACTCCGTCTCGGTATCGAGCGCCGACAGCGCATCGTCCAGGATCAATATCTTCGGCTTCCGGATCAAGGCTCTGGCAAGGCAAAGTCTCTGCCTTTGCCCACCGGACAGGTTCGCGCCGCCCTGCTCAATGACGGCCTCATACTGCCCTTCCTTTTCTTTGATGAAGCCGTCGGCACAAGCCATGCGGCATGCCGCCTCACATTCCTCCAGCGTCGCATCGGGCTTGCCCCAGCGAAGGTTCTCTAAGATCGTGCCGGAAAACAGCACGTTTTTCTGCAATACCACAGCAATATGATCGGAAAGCGTCTCCAACGAGTATTTTTTGACATCCACGCCGCCGATCGTCACGGTCCCCTCTGTCGCATCATAGAGACGGCTGACGAGGTTGATGAACGACGTCTTGGAGGAGCCGGTCGCACCGATGATCCCGATCATCTCGCCGGAACGGATGGAAAGGTCGATATCCTCGAGCACGTTCTTGCCCTGCCCCTGTCCGTAACGGAAAGAAACATGGGAGAAATTGATCGCATCGCCCGTCATTTCAGTCACGGGGTTCTCATCTTCCACAAGCGTCGGTTCTTCCGCAAGCACCTCTTTCACACGCTTGATGGATGCAAAACTCGACGATACCTGGACAAAACTTAACACGAGCGTGGAAATATAGGTCATGATCTGAAATGCATAATTGATGAACCCGGCCAGATCACCGGTCGTCATGTCGCCGACACTGATGTATTTCGCGCCAATCCAGCTGATCCCGATAAAGCAGAACTCCAGCGCCAGCATCATCACCGGATTATTGAACGCCTGAATCCGTTCCACCTTAATAAAGCCCTTGCGCACCGCGGATGCCGGAACATCGAATTCCTCGCATTCCGTCTTTTCCTTCGCAAAGGATTTTACGATCCGGATGCCCGTCACGTTTTCCTGCACTTTGCCATTCAGCTTGTCATAGTCCTGATACACCTTCTGGTACATCGGGATCGTTTTTTTAATGATCAAGGTGAGAAAAACCGCAATGATGGCCACGCCGATCAAAAGCACAAGACTGAGCTTTTTATTCAGCGTTGCGGTCAGATACAACGCATAGATCACAGACACCGGCGTCTTGAAAAAGCTGGTGAGGATCGTCTGTGCCATGTTCTGGATGTTGGTAACATCCGTCATGGTACGGGTCACAAGGCTGGAAACGCCGAATTTATCAAGATTTGCAAAAGAATAGGTCTGGACCTTGCCAAAAACCGCCTGCCGTAAATTTGCGGCAAGGCCGGTCGAAGCCTTGGCAGACTGCAGATAGCCGAGGATCGCAAAGATCAGCGTACCAACGGAAAGGACGAGGATAAAAGCGCCCCACTTCCAGACGGCGTCCATATTGTTTGCGGAAATCCCGTCATCAATGATATGCGTCATCATCATCGGGATCTCTGTTTCCAGGACACCACTTAAGATCATGAAGATGGGCGCAAGCAGAAATGCGCCCCTGTATTGCTTTATCTCCCTCAGTATCAAATCCTTCAACGTTTTTGCTCCCTTTCTGTCAATCGTTTCCCGTCCAGGCGAGAACCACTCCTATTCTACGGTCTGTACACGGAGCATGTCCGTTGAGCCGGTATGTCTGAGCGGCACGCCGCAGGTCATTACGACAAGGTCGCCGCTATTTACTTTCCCCTGTTTTTTTGCTTCCGACAGCGCATAGCTGGTCAATTCGAACGGATCATCGCGTTCCTCCAAAAGAAGCGGCGTCACGCCCCAGGAAAGGCAAAGCTGCCGGAATGTCTTTTCGGAAGAAGTCCCGCCAAAGATCATGCTGTCCGGACGGTAACGAGAGATCATGCGCGCCGTCTTGCCGGAAGTCGTAAGTGTCAGGATCGCTTTCACATCCAAGTCATAACTCGTCGTTACGGTTGCATGGCAGATCGCATCCGTGATATCCGGATTTTCTGTCCTGCGCAGGGAGAAGAACCGTTTCCGGTAATCAATCTCTTCTTCCGTACGGGTCGCGATGCAATCCATCATCTTCACCGCTTCCACGGGATATGCCCCGCTTGCGGTCTCACCGGAAAGCATGATCGCGCTTGTCCCGTCAAACACAGCGTTGGCAACATCTGCTGCTTCTGCTCTCGTCGGTCTCGGATGCACCATCATGGAATCCAGCATCTGTGTGGCTGTCACCACCTGCTTCCCTGCGATCAACGCCTTTTTGATGATACGCTTCTGAATGATCGGCACTTCCTCGGGCGGCAGTTCCACGCCCATATCGCCTCTCGCAACCATGACCGCATCAGCGACCTTGATGATCTCGTCGATATTGTCCACGCCCTCACGGCTTTCAATCTTTGCCATGATGTGGATGGACGAACCGCCGTGCTCTTCTAAGAACCACCGGATCTTCTGGACATCTTCCGCGCACTGCACAAACGAAGCTGCAATAAAGTCTACGCCCTGTTCGATTCCAAAGCGGATATCCGCCATGTCTTTTTCGGAAAGATACGGCATGCTGATATGCACATCCGGGACGTTGATCCCTTTATGATCACTGACCTTGCCGCCGTTTTCCACAGTACAGACGATGTCTTCCCCTACGAATTTATCTACCTTCAGTCCGATCAGACCGTCGTCGATCAGAATACGGTTGCCAGGGTGGACGTCCTCAAAGAGCTTATCATACGTGATGAAGCACCGTTCCTCGTTTCCTTTGCACTCCTTATTGGTCAGTGTAAAAGTCTGTCCGGCTTTCAGCTCGATCGAACCGTTTTCAAATGTTCCGGTCCTGATCTCCGGGCCCTTGGTATCAAGAAGGATCGCAATCGGATGGCCGACTGCTTTTTCCACCTCATGGATCCTGGCGATATGCATGGCATGCTGCTCATAATCCCCATGGGAAAAATTGAGCCTTGCGACATCCATTCCGACGCGCGCGATCTCTTCGAGCACGCCCGGTTGATCCGTCGCCGGACCGATCGTACATATGATTTTTGTTTTCCGCATGGGATACCTCCTTGAATAAATGCCGGAGTCAAAAGCGTTCTTCCTATCGTCAATTTGCGCATAAAACTCCGCTCACTGTAATCGGCGTCAAAATTCTCTAGTCATTTGCGTACAGTTTTCTCTCCGTACGCAACCGGTCGCAACACGCCATCCTGGCGTGATGCTCCCTGTCTGCGCCATCCATAGCCCAGACTTGCTGGTTACAAAGCAAATGCCAAGAGAATTTAGTCACCTCATAATGTTCGCTTTGTTTTATGTGCAAATTTCCGTATCAACACTATTTGTAGCGCTTTTGACTCCAGCAAAACGTTTGTTAATAAAAGATTTACGCTGCTGCTGCGCTGTCGTCTCCGTCGTCTCCGCCACTTCCACTCCGGAAGCCGACATAGATCAAGTCAAAGCCCGCATAGATGAAGTAGAACGAGATCATAAAGCCGATCGCAACCACCTCAACCAACGGATGCACGAAGAAAATGATGCCCAGGATCACTGCAAGGATTCCAAGGATAATACCGAAGATCCACATTTTGTTCGGTGCCCCTTTGGCGCTCTTGATTGCGAGGATGATAGAAAGCAGGCCTCTTGCCACAAGGAATGCTGCCGCCAGATAGAGAATAATGAGATCTGTTCCAAGAGCGGTGCCCGGAGAGATCATGAGGATGAACGCAAGCACGATCGCAAGGATTGCAACAACAATACGCCAGCCATATACCTTTGTGCTGACACAATTGACTACCGCCATGATGCCCCATACCATCAATACGATCGCAAGAAGCGTCGCAATGCTGAGAAACGTCATGATCGGTGTCCACATGATCGAGAACCCGCAGATCACGAGCAACACACCCAGAATTACTGATACTACTGTCATTTTTTAAGTCCTCCTTGTTATATAAAAATCTTAAAATTACCCAAACTGTGAATTATACAGCGTCGCGTATTTCCCGTTCAGCTGCATCAAGGTATCGTGATCGCCGACTTCCTTGATATCGCCGTTCTCCATATAAAGGATTACGTTGGCATCGCGGATCGTGGAAAGGCGATGTGCGATCACAAAACTTGTACGCCCTTTCATAAGCGTCGCCATGGCATCCTGGATCACCTGCTCCGTGTGGGCATCGACGTTACTCGTTGCCTCGTCGAGGATCATGATCTCCGGATTCGCGACAATCGCGCGGGCGATGGTCAGGAGCTGTCTCTGGCCTTGCGAAATATTCTCCGCGCCCTTGCTGAGCATCATATCATAGCCACCCGGCATGGTCTTGATAAAGGTATCTGCGCAGACGGACTCTGCCGCTTTCTGGACTTCCTCATCCGAGACCTCGCGATCTGTACTGTATTTCAGATTGTCGCGGATCGTCCCTTCAAAGAGCCAGGTATCCTGAAGCACCATACCGAAGTGCTTCCTAAGCTCATGCCGCGTCATCTCCTTCGTATTTACGCCGTCCACCCAGATCTCTCCGCCGTTGATCTCGTAGAAACGCATCAAAAGATTGATCAATGTGGTCTTACCGGCGCCGGTGGGTCCGACGATCGCGATTTTCTGCCCCGGCTCCACATGCACGTTCACATCCGTCATCAGGAGTTTGTCCGGGAGATAGCCGAACTGCACATGCTTGAATTCCACCGCGCCGTCCGTCACTTCAGGCGTTTTCCCGTCTTCCGGATCCGGAATCTCCTCCTCCGCATCCAGAAGTTCAAAGACACGCTCTCCTGCTGCCATGGCTGCCGAGATCTGGCCGGCCATCTGGGCAAACGTCGTAAAGGGCTGCTGGAAGTTCTTGGTATACTGCAGTGCGGACTGTACATTACCGATGGTCATGGTGCCGCCCAGGGCGCACATACAGCCGATCAGTGCCGACACACCATAGCCCACGTTGTTCACCATCTGCGTCAGCGGCATCATTGCGCCGGAGTAACTCTCCGCTTTTTTTGCTTTCTCAAAAAGCTTTCCGTTGAGACTGTCGAACTTCTCAATGGCTTTCGTCTGATAGTTGAAGGAGGACACGACATTCTGTCCGTCATACATCTCCTCCACATAGCCGTTCAGATCACCCAGAAGGTTCTGCTGCGCTGCATAGTTTTTGCCGCTGACCTTCATCACGGCACCGGAGGAAAGAAGCGTCGCCGGAATCATCGCCACCGCAATCAAAAACAGCCACGGATTGATGGAAAGCAGCATGATCATAATCCCGACCAGCATGACGATCTGTGTCAGCGCCATATAAAGATTCTTGCCAAACATGGTGTTGATGGCATCCACATCATTCGTGATCACCGAAAGGATCTCGCCGTTGGTACGCGTGTCGTAATAATCCAATTTCATCCGGTGCATTTTTTTATCAATCTCCGTCCGGAGGTTCTTTACCATCATTGCAGACACTCTGGCCAGCGTAGAATTCGCAACCATGCAGAAGATCCATGCCAGCAGATATACGATGACAAGCAGGTTGATGATCCACACCATGCAACCGACTTTTCCGAGGGGCATTCCAAAAACCGTCGTATAGACAGTGTCCGCAATCGGCGAGCCATCTGCCGCATATTCCACGACCCACACCTGATCTGCGATTCCGTTTGTGAGGATCGTCGTGATCTCACCGAGAATCCACGGCGCCAACACCGTAAAGACCGTTCCGATCACCGCCGTGATCACGGCAAGCACCATTTTCCCTTTAAAATCTCCCAGATAGGAAAGAAGACGTTTAAGCACATGCAATTTCATTTTTCACTACCTCCTCTCCCAGCTGAATCTCTGCAATCTCACGATAAAGATCGCAGTTCTTCAGGAGCTCCTTATGGGTACCCATGCCGGCCACTTCGCCGTTATCAAGGACGATGATCCTTGTGGCATCCATGATCGTGCTGACGCGCTGCGCGATCACGATCATGGTGGCATCTCCCATGCTCTCCTTCAGGTTCTGACGCAGCTCCCTGTCAGTTTTCATATCCAACGCGGAAAAGCTGTCATCAAAGATGAACACCTCCGCTTTCTTCATGACGGCTCTGGCGATGGCCATTCTCTGCCGCTGACCGCCGGACAGATTGGTGCCGCCCTGCGCGATGGTCGCATGATACACGCCGTCTTTTTTATCAACAAACTCGGAAGCGCAGGCGATCCGCACCGCCTCCGCCCATTCCGCTTCGGTTCCGTTTTCATTTCCGAAATTCAGATTGGAAGCGATATCACCGGAAAACAGGACATTCTTCTGAGGCACATAGCCGATCAGCTCCCGCAGATGATCCAGCTTGTAATCCTTGACATTGACGCCATCCACAAGCACTTCTCCGAACAACGTATCATAGAGACGCGGGATCAGCTTGACGACGCTGGATTTCCCGCAGCCTGTCCGTCCGATGATGGCCGTGGTCTCCCCGGGGCCTGACTTGAAACTGATGCCTTTTACTACAGGCGCATCCGCATTCGGATAAGCGAAGGTGACATTCCTGAATTCCACTGTGTTTTTGCAGGTCTGTGCCGGTTCTTCCTTCTCGGGATCCTGGATGGAAGCCTCAGTATCAAGGACTTCTCCGATCCGCTTCATGCAGGCATAAGCATCCGGGAACAGGCTCACCACATACGCCATCATGATGATGCCGAGGAGGATCATGTTGATATACTGGGTCGCCGATACCAGAACACCGACGTCCATTCCGCGGAAGATCACAAAGCCCGTACCGACAGCCATGACCGCAACCGTTGTAAAGCCAAACAGCATGTTGACCACCGGAAACAGCGCCGTGGAAACGTTCACCTGCTTTCTGGAAAGTTCCGCCGTCTCCTGGTTGGTCTCGCCAAAGCGGTCAATCTCGTGCTTCTGTTTATTAAACGCACGAATCACGCGCACCCCTTCCAGGGTTTCCAGAAACAGCTGGTTGATGCTGTCGATCTTTTTCCGAAGTTTCACCGAAGAGCGGCTTGCACCGATGATCAAGGCGGTAGCCACAACTACCAGCACAGGGATCGCAATGGCAAGCACCATGGAAATCTCACCGGCCGTCGCCACCGAAAGGATCAAGCCGATCACCGCCATCGCAGGCGCCATCAGACCGATCCGAAACAGCATCGAAAAGAACGTCTGGATCGTCGTCACATCCGTCGTACTCCGCGCGATCAGCGATGCAGTGCCGAATTTATCGATTTCCGCCGCCGAAAAGCTCTGCACCTTATGGAAGATTTCCTGCCGGATGTCCGCGGAAAACTTCGTCGTAACAGATGCGGATATGGTCGTCGAGACCACGTTCATCACACAGGCGAATACCGCCAGCACGATCATAGCGATCCCGATCGCGATGATGAGCTTCTCATTGCTTTCGCCCACACCGCTGTCGATCATCTGTGACAGCAAGGACGGAATCAGCATCTGCGCAAGCGCCGAAATCAGCATGAACAGCACAAGCGCAACCACTTGCTTGACGCTCATGTGGATCCGTTTAAAAATAGCAGTCATTTCTCTTCTCCTCCTCTGATTGGTATCCACAACAAAACCGACTTATTATACCATGGAATCGGCCTATTTACGAAGGAAAATATCTTTTCGTTTTCGGTTTCCTATTCCGTATCCACAGGCTGTGCGGGAATAAAGACGCGGTCTTTTCGAACATCCTGCGGCACCGGCGCCGCCTCTTCCGCCTCTTTGCAAAACTGCTCCTGAGAATTCACAAGCACCTTGCCGCGCTTATCCACCTTCGTATAAAGCCCGTCGTCTCCGAGGATATTTGCTTTTGTGTTGTCTGCAAGCTCTACCGCCAGGATATGTTTTGCGGTTTCCATGAGCGCCGGCTGTTCCACCGGGAAGATGATCTCCACGCGGCGATCGAGGTTTCGCGGCATCCAGTCCGCACTGCCCATGTAAAGCTCTTCTTCTCCAAGGTTATAGAAATAGAAGATCCGGCTGTGTTCCAGGAAATTTCCGACGATCGAACGCACCCGGATATGCTCGCTGACACCCGGGATCCCGACCTTAAGGCAGCAGATCCCGCGGATGATGAGATCGATCTCCACGCCAGCCGCGGATGCTTCGTAGAGCTTTGCAATGATCTCCCGGTCGCATAGAGAGTTCATCTTCGCGATGATCCGGGCTTCCTTCCCGTTCTGGGCATGACGGATCTCCCGGTCGATCAGTTTCGTGAACTTCCTCCGCAGCCAGATTGGCGCTACGGAAAGCTTATTCCAGTTCAGCGGCTCGGAATAGCCTGACAGCATGTTAAAGACTGCGGTCGCGTCCTCGCCGATCTCCTCCGCACAGGTGAAGATCCCGCAATCCGTATAGAGTTTTGCCGTGGAATCATTGTAATTGCCCGTTCCGAGATGAACGTACCGGCGGATCCCCTCTTCTTCGCGCCGCACCACAAGCGCGATCTTACTGTGGGTTTTCAGTCCCACAAGTCCGTAGATCACATGACAGCCGGCCTTCTCCAGCATCTTCGCCCAGACGATATTGTTTTCCTCGTCAAATCGCGCTTTCAGCTCCACCAGCACCGTCACCTGCTTGCCGTTTTCCGCAGCCTGTGCAAGACTTTTGATGATCGGAGAATTGCCGCTGACGCGGTACAGCGTCTGTTTAATGGCCAGCACATCCGGATCGAGGGCCGCCTGATGAATGAAACTGACCACCGGATCAAAGGTTTCATAGGGGTGATGCAGGAAAATATCACCCTTCCGGATACATTCGAAAAGATCCGCACCGGCGGGAATTTCCGGAACCGGCTGCGGTGTATACTTGGGATATCGTTCCCTGTCATACCCTTCCAGGCCGTAAAGCTTCATCAGAAACGTCAGATCGATGGGTCCGTTAATATGGTAGATCGCACCGTCGTTTGTGATCTCAAGCTGTTTTTTTAGGAAATTCAGAACTTTCTTTTCTGCCGTGTTTTCCACTTCGAGCCGGATCACTTCTCCCCATTGCCGCATTTTCAGCTGTTTCTGGATCTCCTTCAAAAGATCGGACGCTTCGTCCTCGTCGATGGAAAGATCGGCGTTTCGCATGATACGGTACGGAAAAGCCGTCTTTACATCATAATTGGAAAACAGCCGGGCAATATTGCGCTCGATGACCTGCTCCAGAAGAACGTAAGCATGGGTCTGCCCCTCCTCGCAGGGGATCTCCACAAGACGCGGCAGAACAGATGGCACCTGCACTGTCGCATATTCCGCCTCGCCTTTTCCGGTACCGCCAAGTGCGACACCTGCCTTTTTCTTCAGCAAAGCAACGATATTCAAGGTCTTGTTACGGATCAGCGGAAACGGTCGCGATGCATCCACCGCCATTGGTGTCAGTACGGGATAGATCGTTTTTTCAAAATAGCGATCCGCATATTTTGCCTGCGCTTCGGACAGTTCTTCATGTTTGTCGAGGACCACGATCCCCGCCTTTTGCATGAGTGGCTGAAGCGATCGGTTATAGACCGTGTACTGACTCTCCACAAGTTCCCGCGTCGCGATGTTGATCGCGTCGATCTGCTCCATCGGCGTCATCCCGGCAATATCGGGCTTCTTATAATCCGCATGCACCATATCCATCAGGGAGGCTACCCGCACCATAAAAAACTCATCCAGATTGGAACTCGTGATGCTGGTAAATTTCAGGCGTTCCAAAAGCGGAATGGACTTGTCCTTGGCCTCATTCAGAACTCGTTCGTTAAATTTCAGCCAGGAAAGCTCGCGATTTTCGTAATAAGCAGGGTCGGTAAACAATTCTTTTTCTTTTTCCATCTTTACAACATCCTCTTTTCTTTGATCATCGGCCGGATACTGTAAATACGTTCAAACGCATCCGCCTTGCTCTCGAAGATCATCTTCTCCAGTCCGATGTCTTCCGTCGCCGATACGGTCACAATGAGCTGACGTCCCTTGACGGCGGCTTTCAGATCCTTGATCTTCTGCTGATGGCTCCGGTCAAGCGCATTTGCAAGGCGAAGGATCTGGCTGATCTTGCCCACCGTGAGATATGCTTCTTCTGTCAGTTTATCCGCCAGTTCCTCAAACTGTGGCATATCCTGCACATTATATTTCACACTGCAGGCGATGATCTCACGCTCCTGATGCGTCAGACCGATGATCTCGGACGCCATGATGATCTCATAGGAGCAGTCCGCTGCAGTCACGGAGCTCACATATTTCCCGCAGTCATGCAGGAGTGACGCAACTTCCGTCAGGAGTTTTTCCCGTTTCGTCATCCCGCCCGGCTTTCGCAGTGCGTCAAACAATTCATCACAGATCTTGATCTGTGCCTTTACATGCGGCGAATAGCTTTCATAACGTTTCGCCATATTGATCGCCGCTGTCTTCACATCCGCATCAAAATCATGGCGGCTTGAAAACAGCTTACTCTTCTGCGCATAATCATAGGCGATCCCATCGCTGATCGAGGTCCCCGGGATCCATACGAAGTCCGCATCCAATGCCTCCATCGTCTGTTTTACGAGAAGAAGTGCCGGGATGATCAGAGAATCGGTTTCATCGATCAGGCCGAGTTCTTCAAAGATCCGGTCTTTATCATAGGAAGACAGTTTGTTCAGATATTTCTGGAAGGATTCCATGGATACAACGGCATCATCCTTCTTTTTCAGGACACGCTTCATCAAATTTGCGCAGTAATCACCGATCAGAATGATGTTTTTGATGGAGCGTTTCTGCATGTACATGCTCTGGAATACCTCCATCTCCTTATCCACCAGTTCGCAGATCTGCTGCTTATAATTCGACAAGGTCTCACCGGAAAACACGGAGAGTTTCTCCCGCAGCCGCACGGTTCCGAGGATCAGATGCTGCGTCGTCACGACCTCACCATTATCAAACAGTGTGATCTGGAGGCTCGCTCCGCCGATATCCACCACTGCGGCACCTTCCGCGGTATACTTATCAAATGCCGGAAGGCTTGCCACCGCACGGTAGCTGATAAACCGCTGCTCGGAGTTGCTGAGGATCGTGACGGAAAGCCCGGTCCTTGTCTTGATCTGACCCAGCAAAAACAGGCGGTTTGCGGCATCCTGCAAAAACGGTCCCGCGAACGCACGGCAGGCACTGACCCGATAGCCCTCCATGATCGTCACAAACTCGGAGAGGATATCACACAGCTCATCCGTCGTGTCCGCAGATACCGCTCCGATCTGCAACACGTCCCGGCCGATATCGATCCGACGCCGCAAAAGATCCACCTTTTTGATCTTCTTCTCGCTTCCCAGCTCGCAGATCTTCATGGAAATCTCATACGTCCCGATGTAGATCGCGGCAAATGTAGTGATCTTTGAAGCCATCGATTGCCTCCTTCACTTTGTAATGTCCGCTTTTCAAAAAACCTTTTTCATTATAGCAAATTGTCGCTTATTTTGAAATCAGATTTGCAATTTCCCCTGGATCTGTTTTCGTGGGAAGGGTTGGCACGGCAGGCGCGCAGTCTGGGATGGTTGGGCTCCGTCGTTTGCGGCTCCACGGAAGGTTGTGGGTAGGGTCTGGTTTAGTGTGTATCTTTTCTGTTGTCGTTCTTCTTCCCATTTCTAAAATTTTTCTAAAATCTGACGCAACTCTCTTGTTTTTTCATTTTCATTTGTTAAACTGACTTCATCGGAATTCTTCCGATCCTTTCGACCTCCTGTCGGACAGGTTTTTTCTCACAAAAATATTAAGCACGCAAAGGAGTCACTATGTCAAAAAAAGACACGCTGACCAAGCAATTCCTTGGTCAGGATGAGGTGTTTGCGGACGCCTTCAACTACTATCTCTTTAATGGAAAGCAGGTGATCAGGCCTGAAGACCTGAAAGCGCAGGATCCGACCGAGATCGCCGTCATCCGGAAGCAAGGACAGCTCTTTCCTCATCAGCGTTTTCGGGATGTACTGAAACACTGTACGATCCGGTGCAACAACTCTGCCACTTTTATTTTGCTCGGAATCGAAGCGCAATCATTCATTCACTATGCTATGCCCATTCGTGATTATCTGTATGATGCACTGAACTATGCAGCGCAGGTGGAAACGATCCGGAAAAAGCATCTAGCCGCGCATGACCTGCATGACTCTGCAGGATTACTGTCCGGCTTCACCAAAAGAGATAAGATTCTGCCCGTGATCACGCTCTGTATCTGTTTCGATAATACAGCGTGGGATGCACCTCGCTCACTCTATGATCTGTTCGGAGAAGTAGATCCATGGATCACGGAGTATGTAGATGACTACAGGCTGAATCTCATCACGCCAGATGAGATTCAGGACTTCAACAGGTTTTCTTCCGATCTCGGTCTTGTGCTCGAGTACATTAAGAATTCGGGTGACAACAAGCGCTTACGTGATATAATAGAATCGAAAGAAACTTATCAATGCGTCGATGTGTCTACAGTCGACATGATCAATGCATATACCGCAACAAATATTTCTACGAAAAATGCGGATGGAGGAAAGATAGATATGTGTAAAGCCATTCAGGATATGATGGAAGAAAGTCGTGTGGAAGGGCATGCAGAAGGCCAAAAAGAAATAGCCGACACAATCAAAACACTCCGTGCTTCCGGGATGTCTGCCGATCAGATCCTCAAGAAAATAGAGCGCGATGCAAAGCGAAATGCACGCACCCGGAAAAAGCGGCGCTGAGCAACCGGACACTACTCCTCCGGCTCGCCGTCTATCCCATAGTAGAGCAACTCATTGTATCGCTCATTAGCCTGCTCACTGGCTTTCTTTTGGCGCCATGCCTCGATCTCGCTTCGTATGGCAAGCATCTCATCCACCACAAGTTCAATCTTTTTTGGTTTCACATTGTAGAGGTACCCCAGCATCCGACGCATGGCCTTCGGACTCCCAAGGTTTTTGGCGGCCTCATAGCCAAGCTCTTTCGGAAATCCCAGTGCCTCCACGGCAGCGATCAACTCATCTCTGGTTCGGATCCATTGTCTTTCCTCTTCTGTCATGATCCCGGCCTCATTATCATCAGCACTCCGGCGCTACTCCATTTCATATGTAAGCCCCATCTGCCAGCGGCACTCGTCCATGATCTTCATGCAATCCAGCGTATGCCGAAACGGCACAAAATCCGATTCCTTCTTCCCGGCCTTAATCTCTTCCGACACTTTCGTAAACTCGGTCTTATAGTCTGTTGCGCCTTCTGCCCGGTAAGATTTCCCGCCGCAGTTGCACTCTGCCATGGAAGCCCCGTGAAATTCGCCCGGAATCGTGATCGTTCCTTTTTCGCCTATGAGCTCGAATTTCTCCTCCGGATAGCGCAGAGAAGAAACGCACGTGCATTCCCCTGTCGGATAACGTAAGGTCACCTTCTCTTCCTCATCGATGCCGTTTGCAAGTTCACCGACACACCGGATCTCCTGTGGGAAGCCGTACAGATTATAAAAGTAGGTAATCGGATAGATGCATAGGTCCAGTAATGCGCCGCCTGCGGTGGCCGGGTTTAGTAATCGATCCTCTCTTGATTTCTCTGACAGTCCCGGAATGCAAAAGCTCCCGTAGGCACTCTTCAGATCTCCTATACGCCCCTCCTGCACCCATTTTCTTACTTCATTGGCAACAGGCGCATACCAGGTCCACATGGCTTCTGCCAGATAGACTCCTTCCTCTCTGAAAACGGCAATCATCTCTTCTACTTCCGAGATATTGATCCCGATCGGTTTTTCACACAGTACAGGCTTTTTCAGGCGCAGCGCACGGATCGCATACTCCTTATGGGAGGTATGCGGTGTCCCGATATACACGCCATCAATGTCCTCCCGATCCACGGCTTCTTCAAAGGTCTCGCACGGTTTCGCCCCATAGCGAAGCGCGAACGCCTCTGCGCTTTCGAATCGTCTGGAATAAACCGTTACGATTTCATGATCCTCCGTCACAATCTCATCCGCTGTAGTCTTACAGATACTGCCTGAGCCGATATATGCCCATCGAAACTTTTGATTCATCGTATCCCCTTAAAAGTGTAGTGACCTCGTCCCTCCGGGACAAGGGTCAATTACAAATGTCAACGTGCACTGCTGTTCGGTATTTTACTGCTTCATAAATTCAAAATTCAGATAATCCGGCATATTCGGTCCCGTCAGTGACATTCTGATGTATCCGTCCTTGTTGATCACTGCCGTTCCTTCGTCAGCCATCATCTGCGTCTCAAACGTCACCAGTACATTCTGATCATCAAGTACCTCCACATCGTCCACGCCGAACTCTGTCGTGTTATCCATTCCATCATTATACTGATCATCCCGTGTCACCAGCCTCATATGCTTGATCACATATCCGTCACCGGATTTGGCAAGTTCAAATGTATCCCCCTGCTTTTCCTTATATTCTCCGCAGGCTCCATCCAGAAACTCTTTCACGGCGCTTCTGTTCAGTTCTTCCGAACTACCGGTATTCTCTCCGCTGCCATCGGCTGCAGCATTTAATTCTTCACGCGCCACATCCGCCCAGGAAAGGGTCAGATTCGGCCCTCCCTGATCCTTGTATTCATAGTGAAGTATGCAATCCCCGGATACATCCGAAAACGAAAATCCATCCTCGCCATTCATATTCGCAGTCAACTGCACCTTCGGTCCGTCAAACGAATAAGTGGCCTCTGCATTTTCCATGATGCTCCCGCCATCGCCCTCAATCTTCCACATATTACACTGGAAATCTCCCGTGCCATCAAAGTCGTTCAGACCGATCATATAATCGTCCGCAAACTGAACGGTCACTGCAGTCAGATCGTCGATCCCCTGTGCAGTCGTACTGTCGAAAATGAAATCAGCCGTTTTGTCCCCTCTGACGATGACTTCAAGCTGTACAGCAGGTCCGGCGCTTTCTGCGGTCTCCTGCCCGGAATACTCCGTATCGGCAGGGACTGTCTCTGCTGAGTCATTCACAGGCACCGTCCCATTTTCCGTTCCCAAAGAACTCACGGTTTTCTCTTCCTGTCCGCATGCAGCAAGCGAAACCAGACATACCAAAACTGCCGCGAGAGATAGCATCTTCTTTTTCATTTTTTCGTCTCCTTCTGTGTTGCGGTTGTGATAGATAAATACTGATAAAGTGAAACCCTCACACGCCAAGCGAGCTGATAAACTCCGTCGCTCTGGAATAGATGGTCACACCGGCCCCTGCAGATACAATGGCGATGGAAAGTGCCATGACACCCAAAGCGATGAGTACAAAGAACGGATAAAGGAAACTCAGCTTATCCGCACTCCTTGCATCGCCGCTGCGTATGATCACCGTGAAAATGTACACCACCTCAAAGATAAATACCAGATTGAAGAGAAAAATCCCGACGACCGGGGAAAACATGGCGGCCACGGCCGAAATGATGACGAAGGGAATTGCGATCATGCTTCTGATCGCTGCGATTGCAAGGCTTTCTCCCTTCTTTCTCATGGGATGTGATGTGATCTTCAGCAAAAGCTTGATCAGAAGCACCATGATCATGGAGGCCAGGGCTGAGCCGACGAGACCAAGGGCAAAACCAAGCCCCTCCGGCAGTTCCAGCACGCCATACAGTTTATTGAGGAAATTGCTCACTTCCAGTGAAAAATATCTGGCAGCATGATCCAGCCCCGCTCCTGCTGCATTGTCCAATGAGGAGCCAAGCGCTTCCCCGATACCCGGGATCATGGAGATCAGGCTGATAAGGGAATTTTCAAGCAATCCCTGAAGCAAGCCCGACAGACCGTAAAGCCCCTCCGTAACTTTATTTCCCAGATCCAGCATCATATTCAGTAACGCCGTATTCAGGCTGTGGAACAGACTGACCGTAAAGAAAGCAGCCGAAAGTGCATGCAATCCGATCGCAAATAACGACGCACCGATATGCCGTTTTTTCACAAAATCCGGCCCGCAGGTCGCGGGCTTTAAGATCAGTCTCGGCAGCATTTTTACCGCTTCCGGTACATGAATCCTTCCCTTTTCCAGCCACGCTTCATGTCTGGTGACAATGTCTTCCTGCAGGTCCTCCGGCGATTTCGTTACGATCACACGCAGATCATCACTGCTTTCGGAAATCTTAGGCGGCTTTCCCTGAAACAGTTTCTGACGGCCGTCTTCTACCTTTTCCGAATAACCCGTTGTATAAGTCGCGATCATTCTGCCGAAGTATTCATGGCGCTCTCTCATATAACCTGAGATCACCTGCTCATTCAGGAGATCGATACTCTCAGGCGCGCAGGCGACAAAGAAAGGTCTTCCGTCATTCAGATGTTCAAAATAATAATCCAGTTCCTGATAGATCTCCGGCTCCGCGTTCTGCTCCCTCTCCCCTTCCTGTTTCTCCGTCTGCTCCGTCGGGAAAAAGAATACATTTGTGCTTTCTTCAAAAGCCGTCTTTGGCTCATACACAGGGCTGAAATAAAGCGTATCCGCATCCTTACAGATCCGCGGGATAACGATCCCCCTCATTTCCCCGTCACTCATTTTTTTGCCTCCTTTTCATTCTTTTTCTCCACCTGCTGTCGCTTGACAAGTTCCGCAAAAACACCGTTCTTTGCGATCAGCTGCTCATAGTTCCCGTCTTCCACGATCTTTCCCTGATCGAGTACGATGATCCTGTCGCAGTTTTTGATCGTCGAAAGGCGGTGCGCGATCACAACACGAGTGCACTTGAGCGAATCCAGCGAATCGGACACTTGCTTCTGGGTGAGGTTGTCGAGCGCACTTGTCGCCTCGTCAAACATCAGGATCTTCGGCTTCGGAGCGATAGCGCGTGCGATCATGATACGCTGTTTCTGCCCGCCAGAGATCCCGCCGGCTCCCTCTCCGATGATCGTAAACATATTCATCGGCATCTTTCTGATATCCTCTGCGATCCCGGCCATCTCCGCCGCTTCCCATGCATCGTCCAGCGTCAGTTCCGGCGCGGAGATCGTAATATTCGAATAAATGTCTCCCATGAAGAGCGTGCCGTTCTGCATAACCGTTCCGATCTTGCTGCGCAGGGACTTTAGGTCGATGCGGGTGAGGTCTCGTCCGTCATAGTAAACGGCGCCTCTCTGCGGCTTTTCAAAGCCCAGCATGATCCGCATCAAGGTACTCTTGCCGCACCCTGTTTTGCCTGTGATCGCGATATACTGTCCCGGCCGGATCTTTAAGCTCAGATCGTCCAGAACCGGCGGCATATCCTCGCTGTAGCGGAAGGTCACGTTGTTCAGTTCGATCGCGCCGGAAAGTCGTTCGATCACCGGTTTGTCCTCTGCAATCTCGGGCTCTGCCTCAATGATCGGACGGATCAATTGAAATGTCGGTGCGATCTGAGACGCCGGTTCAATCATCGGAACGAGCGTCGCAAACGCTCCGTTGATGATCGCAAAAGCCGAGTTAAACGCATAGTACTGTCCGACATCAATATGCGTACTGATCGCGATAAAATAAATGAGCATCGTGCCAACCAAAGAGATTGCTGTCACAACCGCCGGAAACACCTTGACAAACATCGGCGGATCATACATATACTTCGCCTGCGCTGCATAGGCATCCGCCCACTTGGAAAACGCTCTCCGCTCCGCACCCGCAAGTTTGATCTTTTCCACACCCGTGATCAGTGAATAGGAAAGACCGCTCTCCTTTGCGGCAAGCTCCATCTGTGTCTTGTTGATCTTAGACCGGATGGCCAACGCTGCCCCGATCGTGGTCAGTTGGAAAAAGCCGACCAGAAAAGCCGGTACTGCCAGCGCCGGTGCAAACGTTGCGATCTGGAAAATGTAGAGGAACGAGAACAGTGCCGAGGTAAAGCAGGTCATCACCATGTTGAGGATCTGATACACAAGGACGCTGACATTTTCTACACGGTTCGCGAGATCACCGGCAGAGTATTCGGAGAAGAACTTGCTCGGGAGTGTCAGAATCCGCATCATCGTCGCCGACTCGATACTCACATTAAACTTCTGCGTCATCCGGTGCAAAAACAATTCCTGTATCGTCCCGAACAACAGCTTCGAAAGCGAGGCACAAAGCAGAAATACCCCGATCGCGATCAACGCAGAAACGTTCTTCATCGGAACAATGTCCGAGAATAACATATGATTGATCCACGGTACCAAAAGCCCGACGCAGGTTGCAATCAATGCAAAAGCGAAGTAACCGACAAGGCCCGCTCTATCAAAGTTCTCAAAGATGTAGCGGTTCAGATCCTTCATCGTCATCGCTTTGGTCGGAAACGGCTTATAGAAGGCGTACGCCTCTCCTGAAAACAGTTTTTCGGAAGCCGCTGTGACGCTTTTCATCTTTCCCGTATCAGGGTCGGCATATCGGTATCCATTGATTCCGGCAGGAAGGAGCGCCACCGGTTTTTCAGTGTCTGCAAAGGTTGTCAGCATCGCCCCGGAGGAATTGTGCCGAAAGCCCTCATGGAGCTTGACCTGTCTTGTCATGATACCGTACGGCCGCAGGAGATATTCCAGCACTTCATCGATGGAAGTCAGATTTTCCGGCACTTCCCGCACTTTTACATGATAGTATTTCAGGATCGCGCCGATCGCATCTTTCGCCTGTTCACGCTCATTTTGCAGCGCGGCAGAAAGTACCTGTCCCATGACCGATCCCGCGATCTTGAGGCACGAATCTTCGAATGCTTCTATGTCGTTTTCTTTTCGCAGCGCTATCTGCTCTTCAAACCAGCTTTGCATGATCCCTCCTTCAGGGACTATTCACTCGTCACAAGTCTTGCATACAGGCCGTCATGCGCCATCAGCTCCTCATGAGTGCCGCGCTCCATCACCTTGCCGTTGTCCAGCACGATGATCTCGTCGCAGTCTCTGATTGTGGACAAGCGGTGCGCAACCACGATCGTCGTGATACCTCGTTCTTTGATGGAGGAAACCACATCGTATTCGGTCTGCGCGTCAAGCGCGCTCGTCGCCTCGTCCATAATCATGATTGTCGGATCCTGTGCCAGCACACGCGCGATTTCGATCCTCTGCCGCTGTCCGCCGGAAAAATCCAATCCGCCCTGCCGGATACGGTAAGCATAACCACCGTCTCTTTTGATAATCTCTTCATGAATCTGCGCATCTCTCGCAGCCAGGATCATCTCGAAATCCTCGATGGAAGTATCCCACATCTTAATATTGTTCGCGATCGTATCTTCAAACAAGATGATATCCTGGTTCACGACCGCAACAGACCCGGTAAAGACATCCCTGTCGATCTCGGTCACGCTTTTCCCGTCAAAAAGAATCTCTCCGTCCCATGGACGATAAAGCCCCGAAATCAGGCGCGAAAGCGTACTTTTGCCGCAGCCGGATGAGCCGACAAAAGCAACGCTCTTTCCGCGGGGCAGTGTCAGCGAAAAGTCCTCGATGAGCGGTGGAGAAAGTTTGGAGTAACCGAACGTAACGTTTTTTAATTCCAACGTGCCGGACAGTTTCCCCGTAGACGCTGTTTTTTCTTTTGCCTCTTCTGTCTCCTGATCATAGGCGAAGATCCCGTCCTTCGGGTACTCCATGACGTCATCGATCCGCTCCATCTGCGTACGCATCTCCTGCAGGCTTTGCCCCGCATTGATCAGCGACTGTGCCGGCATCAAAAACTGCGCAAGAAAACCCTGGAACGCCAGTACCATACCAGAGGTAAACTCTCCTTTGATCATCAGGTAAACGCCTATCAAAAGGATGAAGTCATTGACAAACTCCATCACGATCACCGGGATCTTTCCCAGTCCCGTATCAATGCCGGCAAACTTGACGCGCTGTGCATTGACGCTCGCCTCGTATCCGGACCATTTCGCAAAGAAGCCGTTCTCCGCGCCGCTCGATTTGATCGTTTCGATCATCTCGATCCCCGATACTGTGTTGGAATACAGCTTTGCCTCATCCCGCATCATGACACGGGTGATATTGATTCTTTTGATGCTGGTATAATAGGCCAATGTCATATTGACCACAACCGAGCCGAGACCAATCGCCGTCAAGACAACAGAATAGCTGAGCATCACGCCCAGATAAAAGATCATCATCAGTGTGTTGATGATAAGCGGTGCAAACGTATTAACAAGAAGATTGGCGATGCTCGCGTTGGCAAAACGGCGCTGCTCGATATCGCCCGCCATCCGCTGTGAAAAGAACTTCATCGGAAGCTGCAAAACATGCCAGAAATAGGTAGCATTCCCGACCGCAGCAAATTTCCCGCTGATCCGATAGGAATATAAAGCCGACATCCACGCGGCCATGATCTGCACGAAGGTCAGAACCGCAAGTGCGATCATAAAATAATGAACCAGTCCCGGGTTGTTGCCTCCGAGGAGCTCGTCCATAAAGAATCTGGAAAAACCCGCTGCAAAGATGGCGCAGACGGAAGATACTGCCGTTGTGATCGCAACAAAAGCCGTGGCTGATCCCGTTCCCTGAAGCCGCCTTTTTGCGAACGCAACCATACTCTTGGCCCTGCCGGAAGGAGCAAATGCCTCCCCGGGAGAGATGAGCACCGTGACGCCCGTAAACGACTCGTCAAACTCCTGCTCCGTAATGACCACATCGCCTCTTGCGGGATCATTGATATAAACCTTGCCATGCTTGAACCCGCATAACACCACAAAATGATTGAATTCCCAGTGGATGATACACGGAAAGAACGCATTCTGCTTCAGCTGCTCCGGCTCAAAACGATATCCTGTCGCCTGAAACCCGTAAGCCCTTGCCGCTCTGGCGATATTCCCGGCCTTTGCGCCGTCGCGCGAAACACCGCAGTCCTCCCTGACCTGCTCCAGAGGAACCCACATGCCGTAATACGCCATGACCATCGTAAGGCTGGCAGCACCACATTCCAACGCCTCCATCTGCATGACGACGGGAACCTTTGCCACACCTTTTAAAACCGGCTGTTTGATTTTTCTGCTTCTGACTGTGTCCAACTGTCTTGTAATCCTTTTGGGAAATTAGTTGATAAGATAAGTAATCGGCGCAACTTCCTTGACACCGGTATCCGTATTGACGGGGATTTTACCGAACACGGCCCAAAAGCAAACCCCGAAGATCAAGATCAACGTCGCGATCAGAATGAGCCACACGGACGGTGTGGTCACTTTGATGCAATCATCCAACTGTTCCGGGGAAGTCACCCGGTCCAGACTTTTTTTCCGAAAAATCCTTTTCTCTTCCATGTGTCTGTCCCTCTCTCGTCTGAAATACCGTTTATTTCGCACTCAAATAGGTGATATACTGTACGGCTGTACGACCGGAGCGACCGCCATGGGCAAGCTCCCATTGTCTCGCACCGGCAAGAAGCTCTTCCCGCGGCAATGTAAGAGCGCTTCTTTCTGCCAACGCCAGCACGATGTTGTCATATTCCTGCGGCTCCGGCGCACCGAAATAAATGGAAACGCCAAAGCGCGAAACCAGCGAAAGTTTTTCCTGCACCGTGGCATTGCGATGGATGTCATCATCCTGCTCATCCCGATCCGAAAAGTTCTCCCGGATCAAATGACGGCGGTTGCTCGTCGCATAGATCAGGATGTTCTCCGGTTTCTTCTCCAACCCGCCCTCGATCAGAGCTTTCAGATATTTATACTCGGTCTCAAACGCCTCAAAGGAAAGGTCATCCATGTAGATAATGAAGCGGTAATTCCGGTTCTTCAGCATCCCGATCAGCGGGTTCAGATCCTGAAACTGATGTTTATAAAGTTCCACCATCCGAAGGCCCTGATCATAATACTGATGCAGGATCGCTTTGATCGAAGAGGATTTGCCCGTCCCCGCATCTCCGTACAGGATACAGTTGTTTGCCGGCAGCCCCTTTACAAACGCTTCCGTGTTCTCGATCAGTTTCTGTTTTGCTTTCTCATAGCCGACGAGATCGGAAAGGCTGACATGCGCGATCCTGGTGATCGGTTGTACCATGAGGGCGCCTGCCTCATCATGAGAAAGACGGAACGCCTTATGCAATCCAAACGTGCCGACACCGAACTGCTCATAGAACACCGAGAGCGCCTTCTGAAAATCCGCGACGTCCTTTGCCTGCGCGAGTTCTCCCGCCAGTTCCTGGATCCGGTCTCTGATCCGCCGGTTGAAAACAAATCCGTTTTCATCCGCGCTTTGAAAGGCACGGAGCTCTGCAATGCCGTCAACTGCCAGTTCTCTCGAAAGGATCTCCAGATCAAAATCAAACAATTCCTTAATGACGGAAAGGTCATGCCGCGCAAGATCATTGACACTGCTATTTGCGCGCTCTCCTCTCTTTTCGCAGGAAATGCTGTATGCGTTTTCCGCATCCACCAGAAAAAGCGTCAGATATGCCTGCCAAAGATTCCCGGAGAAACCATGGCTGGAAGCGATCTCAAAAAGTCTCCCCGCGCAGCGATAATAGACTGTCCGAAGCGTCTGCTGTTCCTCTACGGAAACAGGTTCGTCTGCACTGCATCGGACGATCAGTTCCGCAAACTCCCGCAGCAGAGACATATGTCTCCTGTCCTCCCCGGGAAAACGATATAGGATCAGATCCTGATACTGCATGCCTCAAAGCTCCTCTTTAATAATTACCCCAGACCTTACACTGGTTCGTCTCAGCCGCAAGCCCGCGCAACGCATTCTGCACAGCACTTTCATTTAAGTTCCCGTCGATGTCGATGAAAAAACGGTACTCCCAATTTCGGCCCTGGATCGGACGTGACTCGATGCGGTTCAAATTCAGGTCGTTGTATATGAAGTGAGATAACGTCCGGTAAAGCGAGCCGGCTTCATGTTTTATTTCAAAACTGACCGTGATCTTGTCCGCCCCTTTCACAAAAATCTTTTCATTAGAAACGACAAAAAACCGCGTTGAATTGGACTCGTTATTCTGGATCCCGGTGCGGATCTTTTTGAGTCCGTAAATATCAGCGGTCAAGGCACTCGCGATCGCAGCCTGGTCCGTTCTGTCCTCCTCGCTGATCTTCTTTGCTGCTGCCGCGGTATTTTTCAGAGAGATCCGCTCCATATGCCGGTGCTGCTCCAGAAAATGGCTGCACTGCAAAAATGCCTGCGGATGGGAATATACCTGTCGGATTGCTTCCGGCGCCGTCTCTTCCTTTGCGAGCAGACAATGCTCGATCGGAATGATCTGCTCTCCGACGATCGCCACGTCATATTCCGAGATGAGGTCAAAATTCTCGGACACATAACCGGCCGAAGAATTCTCAAACGGAAGCACTGCATAATCGGCCCGTCCGTTGCAGATCTCTTCTAACGCATCCCGCCAAGTCTCCACATGATAGCAGGGGGTCTCCGGTCCGAAAAAAGCATAGAGTGCGGCTTGCGCATAGGCACCCTCTTCTCCCTGAAATACCGTGCGGACATGCTCTTTTTTCAGCGCCTCCACCTCACGAAACGCCATGGTCTCGGTCTGTTTCTGTTCCGCGAGCAGTTGGTACTGGCGTTTCCGGCTCATCGACATGATCTGCGTATAAAGCTCACGCACACTTTTCTTTGTGTACGGCATGTCTGCAAGCGCCTCCACCTCGGCAAGTTTCTGATCTTCCCGCGTCTTGTCCAATATGGGAATTTTGTTTTTGATCTTGTACGCTGCAACCTCTTCTGCAAGCTGCATGCGCTTTTCAAACAGCGCGACCATCTCGCGGTCCGCATCGTCGATTTTTTCTCTGATTGCTTTCAAATCGTCCATTTGCACATTATAACACACTTTCCCTGATGCACCAACCTCCTCTTTCTTCACTTGAACCCCTTGTTTATTAAGGATATAATGAAAATCAGGAGGAGGTGATATTATGCCAAAAAAACTTCGCACTGCTCTCTTATTCATAATCCCCATCGCCGTGATCGTGGTTTTGTTCCTTTTTAGGCATATGGCGTCAAAGACAATTATGAACACCGGTTACGTCAATGGCAATACCGGGAGCAATCTCTATAACAACGGTCTTTTCTGTGAAAACGGGGATACGTTGTTCTTCAGCAATCCCGATGACGGTCTGCGCCTCTACTCCATGAACCGGAACGGCTCGGACTTAAAACGCCTCTCCGACGACAGAGCCAGTTCCATCAACGTTGATGACAATTACATTTACTATTGCAGGAGCAATGCCAACGACCAGAGCCAGTTTTCATTCCTCCATGTCGATACGAACAGTCTCTGCCGCGTCACACGCAAAAACGGCAAGCTCGTCATCCTTGATCATGATCCGGATCTCTTTGCCTGCCTTGTCGGAAACTATGTGTATTTTATGCATTACGGGAAAGATGACGCGACAACACTCTACCGCGTCCGTATTGACGGTAAAGAGGACGAACAGGTCGCAAAGGCAGCGATCTACCCCTGCTCCGCCAGCCAGCAGTATCTCTATTACAGTGCAGCGGATGTCGACCTGTCTGTCTACAAGATGGATACCGTCTCCGGTCAAAAAAGTCAGCTGATCGCATCCGATTCCTGGAATCCTGTGATAGACGGCAGCTATGTTTATTACATGGTGCCGTCCAAAAACTACGCACTTTATCGTACCAATCTCGCCGACATGAGCACCGATGTCCTCACGACGGATCGCGTCGATTGCTATCTCGTCTCCGGAGACACGGTCTTTTACCAGAAAAACTCTGCTTCCGAGCCGGCCTTGATCCGTCTTACGATCAGTACCGGTGCCAAAGAGATCGTCGCGGAAGGCAATTACCACTCTCTCAACGCTGCCTTCGGAAAGCTCTATTTCCTGCAGTTCAATGACGAGAGCACATTTTATCAGGTGCCTCTTTCCGGCGGCACGGTCACGACCTTCCACCCCGGGAAGGAAAAGAAATGATCAGGCAAGATCAAAGAGCGACATTTGGTTAGACGCAGGGAGATCGCCGAACAGCCCAAGTGACTGCATCTTTTCGATCAGTGTAGTGCTCGCTTTGGTGCGCTCCCTGAAATCATCTCTGGACAGAAACGGTCCTTCCTTTGCCGCTTTCTGCACCAGTTCCGCTACAGCCGGTCCCACGCCTGCGATCGATCCGATACTCGGCATCAGCTTACCGTCGATGATCTGGAAATACTTTGCATCCGCGCGATATAGATCGATCGGCAGAAAATCAAATCCTCTCGCATACATTTCCTGCACGATCCGCATATCCCTCAATTCATCCTGTTCTTTGTTGCTGAGTTCGTCCGCGCGTCTCTTGTAGTCTGCAATGTAATACTCCAGTTTTTCTTTCCCCTGGCACATGAGTTCATAGGAAAACCCGGTTGCGCGGATCGAGAAAAACGCCGCGTAGTAAGCCAGCGGATAATACACCTTGCAATAGGCGATCCGCCAGGCCATCATGACGTAAGCCGCTGCATGTGCCTTCGGAAACATGTATTTGATCTTCTCACAGGACCCGATATACCAATCCGGCACCTCATGCGCTTTCATATCCGCTTTCCAGTCCGGCCATTTTTTGGCGCCGCCCTTCGCAACCTTCCCTTTTCGCACGGCTTCCATGATCTGGAAGGACTCTGCGGGATCAAGTCCCATTCCGATCAGATACGTCATGATATCATCACGCGTGCAGATCGCGGTAGAAATCGTCGCCTGCCCGCTCAAGATCAGATCCTTCGCATTGCCCAGATAGACATCCGTGCCATGGGAAAGGCCGGAATTTCGCACGAGATCCGAAAACTCCCTGGGTTTCGTGTCGATCAACATCTGCATGGCAAAATCCGTTCCGAATTCCGGAATCCCGAGCGCGCCGATTTCACAGCCGCCGATCTCTTCCGGTGTCACACCGATCGAATCGGTATTCTGGAACAGTGACATCACGGCCGGATCATCCAGCGGGATCTCTCTGGCATCGAGTCCCGTCAGATCTTCCAAAAGTCGGATCATCGTCGGATCGTCGTGTCCGAGGATGTCAAGTTTCAAGAGATTATGGTCGATCGAGTGGTATTCAAAATGCGTCGTCACGATATCGGTCGTCATATCGTTTGCCGGATGCTGCGTCGGTGTAAAAGAATCGATCTCCTCTCCCATCGGGAGCACCACAATTCCGCCCGGATGCTGGCCGGTCGTACGGCGCACGCCGACACACCCCTGGACGATCCTGTCGATCTCACAGTTTCGTTTGTGCACGCCGTGCTCTTCGTAATAATTCTTGACATAACCGAAGGCCGTTTTATCCGCAAGTGTCCCGATCGTCCCCGCGCGGTACGTTTGTTGATATCCAAAGATCACTTCCGTGTAGGCATGTGCTTTCGCCTGGTAATCGCCGGAAAAATTCAAATCAATATCCGGTTCCTTGTCTCCCTCGAAGCCGAGGAATGTTTCAAACGGGATATCAAACCCATCTTTCTTCAGAAGTTCTCCGCAGACCGGGCATTTTTTGTCCGGCATGTCGCACCCGCTCCTGCCGTCATACGCTCTGACCTCTTCCGAATCGAAGTCGGAATAATGGCAGTTCGTGCAATAATAATGCGCATGCAAAGGGTTCACTTCCGTGATCCCTGCCATCGTTGCTGCAAAAGAAGATCCCACAGATCCGCGGGAGCCGACCAGATAACCGTCTTCATTGGATTTCCATACGAGTTTCTGTGCAATGATGTACATGACGGCATAGCCGTTTCCGATGATGGAGCACAGCTCTCTCTCCAGCCGGTCCTCCACCGGTTTCGGCAGCGGATCCCCGTACATTTCATGGGCTTTGTTGTAGCAAATCGTGCGCAGCAGCTCATCGGAATTCTCGATCACAGGCGGACACTTATCCGGGCGCACCGGTGAGATCCGGTCACACATATCAGCGATCCGGTTCGTGTTCGTGATGACGACTTCTTCCGCCTTTGCGCTCCCCAGATAAGAAAACTCCTCCAGCATCTCCTCTGTTGTATGGAGATATAGCGGAGGCTGCTCATCCGCATCCTTAAAGCCATTGCCCGTCATGATGATCCGGCGGTACACCTCGTCCTCCGGATGCAGGAAATGAACGTCGCAGGTCGCCACGACCGGTTTTTGAAACTCCTCTCCGAGCTTGACGATCCGGCGGTTGACGTCACGGATGTCCTCCTCCGACTGAATCCAGGAATCCGGGTCTGCGATTAGGAAACGGTTGTTGCCGACCGGCTGGATTTCCAGATAATCATAGAACTGCACGAGGCGCGCGATTTCTTCCTCCGGGCGCTTTGCGAGCAACGCGCGGTAGAGTTCTCCTGCTTCACAGGCGGAACCGAGAAGCAGACCCTCTCTGTGTTTTTCTACTTCACTCTTCGGAATCAGCGGATGCTTATGATGGAAGTATCGGACATGGGATAAGGAAACAAGCCGATACAGATTGACCCGGCCGATGTCATTGGTCGCCAGAATGATCGCATGATGAGACCGCAAGCGCCGTGTCATATTGGTGGAACGCTTTGCTTCTTCGTTGACCTGATCCAGATTCTCAATCCCGCGCTCACGCAGCATCCCGATAAATTTGCAAAAGATCTCCGCCGTGCAGGCTGCGTCATCCACCGCTCTGTGATGATGCTCTAAAGAAACGTTCACGGCACGTGCAACGGTGTCCAGTTTGAAGCGGTTTAACTGCGGCAGCAGAAACTGCGCCAATGTCATCGTATCTGCAACGGTATGACTGCAAGGGATGTCCATGTCATGGCAGTTCTTTTCGATAAAGCTCATGTCAAACGCCGCATTATGCGCGACCAGAATAGCGCCCTCACAAAACTGCATAAATTGCGGCAATACCTCCGCGATCTCCGGTGCATCGATCACCATTGCATCATTAATGCTCGTCAGTTCTTCGATCCGATACGGGATCGGCACTTTTGGGTTGACGAAGGTGGAAAACCGTTCTGTGATACTCCCTTTCTCTACCTTCACAGCGCCAATCTCGATGATCTTGCACTGCTCCGGAGAAAAGCCCGTGGTCTCAAGGTCAAAGACCACAAAGGTATCATCCAAAGTCTGCCCCATACTGTTACTGATGATGCCGTTCAGATCATCCACAAGATAAGCTTCCACGCCATAGATCAGTTTGATATCGGATCCATCCGGAATCGCATGATTGGCGATCGGAAATGCCTGTACGACACCATGATCCGTGATCGCGATCGCTTTATGTCCCCATGCAGCCGCTTCCTTGATGATGTCGGAAACCTCCGAAACCCCGTCCATATCGCTCATCTTGGTATGGCAATGAAGTTCCACACGTTTCCTGACACTATGATCCATCCGTGCTGTGGTGAGATCCTGGATCTTTCTGATCCCGCGGATCTTCTGGATCGTCAGTTCCCTGTCGTAGGTATCCATGAGCACCATGCCCTGGATCTTAAGAAACATCCCCTTTTTCAGACTTTTTAGAAGTTCCGGCGCTTCCGTGTCGGATGCCAGAAAGAGCTTGCAGGCAATGGAATCCGTAAAATCCGTAACTGTGAAAAAAACAAGGGTACGTTCGCCGTTTTTTAAAGTCCTGGAATCTACGCCGGCAACTTTTCCGCGGATCGTCACCTCTCCCATGCCGTCTTCGATCTGGGAAATCGGGACAGACTCCGTCTCGATCTCACGTCCGAACAGAACATTCGGATCATCGGAATGTACACGGGAAAAGCTTCTGCGGCTTTTCCCGGACACCGTTTTTCTTTCTTCTTTCGGTTTCTCCTGAGAAGCCGCAGAGGTCTCAGCAGGCTCTTTCGTATCCGATGTGGCTTCCGTAGTATCTACCGACGCATCTTGACCAATCTCTTCCGGCATGCGTGCGGCGAATCTGGTGTGGCTCACGATGGATGCGATCTCACGCTGCATTTTCTGCTCTGCATCCCCATTCTTTTTCTCCGGTGCCACATAATCTGCCTCAATCCGAAGCGACAATCCGCAGCGTTCGCAGACGATCTTCTCCAGGATCGAGATCAGTTCCTCGCCGCGCTCCCTGGAGATGATCGTATCTTCCAAGGTCAGGATCATATGATCCGGCTGATCAAATGTCATCTTTGCGGTCCGAAACGCCTGCGCCATGAGCATGCTGTATTGCTGCAGCTCTTTGCGTATGCTCTCCCCATAGATCGAAAGCAGCGTCTCCGGCGTGTATTGTTTTGACAGGGTGTATTTTTCGTAGACTTTGACCGTCAACGTGTTCCCCGGGAAAAGCTGGGAGGCGATCTCCTGCTCGAGAAGCACGATCCGATCATGCGGAACAAGACGATGCCCGTGTAGATACACACGCAGCATCGTATGAGAAGGATTCTGCGAAAGCCGTTCCACCTCCATGTCAGAGAACAGCTTTTGCAGATCGGGATGCAGTTGTAACGTTGGAAATACTTCAGAAAATGGTTTTGCCATGGTTTTGGATCTCTGTTTCCAATTCCTTTTTGAACTCTGTCAGCAATGCCTCTTCGGGTACTTTGCGCAGGATCTCGCCACGCCTGAAAATGAGGCCTTCGCCCTTGCCCCCTGCGATACCAAGATCCGCCTCAGCCGCTTCGCCGGGTCCATTGACGACACACCCCATGACGGCGACCTTCAAGCTCCCGTCCAATTCTTTCTCCATCTCGTCCACCATCTCATTCACACGGTTCGCAAGACCGATGAGGTCAATGCTGGTACGGCCGCAGGTCGGACAGGAAACGACCTCGATCCCGCCTTTGCGGAGTCCAAGCGTCCGTAAGATCAGTTTTGCGGAGCGTATCTCTTCCACAGGATCTCCGGTCAGAGAAACGCGGATCGTATCGCCAATCCCCTGTCCAAGGATCAGTCCCAGGCCAATCGAAGATTTGATATTGCCGGCGTAGACGGTTCCGGCTTCTGTAATGCCGACATGCAGTGGATGGTCAGTCTTTTCTGCGATCAGTTCATGCGCGCGGACGCACATCATCACATCGCTCGACTTGATGCTGATCACGAGGTTGTCATATCCGAAGTCCTCTACAAGATGCACTTTATCCAGTGCACTCTCCACCAGTCCTTCTGCAGTCACGCCATGATATTTCTCCACAAGTGTCTTCTCAAGAGACCCGCTGTTGACACCGACACGGATTGGGATGTTCCGCTCCTTTGCGGCAGTAATCACCGCACGAATCCGCTCCTCGGATCCGATATTACCGGGATTGATCCGGATCTTATCTGCGCCGTTCTCGATTGCAAGCAGCGCCAAGCGATAGTCGAAATGAATATCCGCAACAAGCGGAATGGAAATCCGCCGCTTGATCTCGGAAAGTGCTTTCGCCGCCGCTTCATCCGGTACGGCACAACGAATGACCTCGCATCCCGCCGCTGTCAGCTTCTCAATTTGCGCAACGGTCGCATCCACGTCCTCGGTCTTTGTATTAGTCATCGATTGGATCGCGATCGGATTGTTCCCGCCAATCACGACGTCCCCGATCCTGACTTCTCTTGTGATTCGTCTTTGTGTAGTCATGATCTCTTCCTCCTTTCCTATACGGCAGTTTACCTTCGTTCCTCCGCCATTGAAATCTGTGCCCCTCCGTCATGTCAGCTTACATGAAAATGACGCTCACATATTTCGGGACATGGCTTC
>CACZBF010000015.1 GCA_902779355.1 uncultured Lachnospiraceae bacterium
TGATTGAGGCTTAATCCTGCCTCCAGGCTATCTAAAACATCTGATGATGTCTTATTCAAAAAGAAACATTTTCCTATTGACTTTTAATAGTTAGTCTTTCTTTTGCTAATTTACTGCACCTATGCTGACTTTATCACAGACATATCAGATATGATATAGTACCTTTTTTAGGAGAAAGAATCTCATTGGAACACTCTATCGAATCCACAATTCCGAAAATGGATTATTTTTTTTTGTTGACAAAACTAATGAACATTAGTATTATGACTAACAAAAGTAAGTTGCGTTACAGATGATTGTTTCGAAAGGGCGTGATGTCGGGAAAATGAGCAGGAAAGAGGAAATCCTATATGCGACGCTGGAACTTGCCGCAGAGAATGGGATAAAAGCAGTATCTATGTCGCAGATCGCAGATAAGGTAGGGATGAAAGCACCATCACTGTACAATCATTTTAAGTCCAAGGATGAGATCATTCGGGAAATGTACGGTTTTCTCCGGAATCGGGCGCAGGCCGGAGGCACTCCCGTAGCCATGGATTTTTCCAAGCTGTCGGATAAAAGCGTGGAAGAAATTCTGCTTGCTTCCGTATCGGCTTATATGGGGATCGTCTCTGACAAATATATGCTGCAGTTCTTCAAGGTTCTCTATTCGGAACGATCCACAAATCCAATCGCAGCGCAGATTGTTTTGGAAGAAACGGAACGCATGCTCCAAGCATCCAGAAATATGTTTTATGCCTTGGTGGTGCATGGGAAAGTGAAAAATGATGACATTGATACAGCAGCCATGACATATTCGCTGACCATACATTCACTGATCGATTACAGGATGGACATGCTGACGGCCGGGAAAATACAGGAATTCGGAGAAGAGGGAAGTCCGGTTCCAAAGAATATTATCGATTTTATAAGATGGTTTAGCCATCAGATAGGAGTGAACGATGAACAGAAAACTGATTAACTGGATTGGACTGACGGGGCTAGCTGCACTGATCTCTTATGCGGCAGCTGCATATTTTTGCAGGGCGGCATTTCCGGGATATAATTGGCTGGCATCTGCAGTCAGCGATCTTTCGGCAGAGACAGCGCCTTCGCGACAGCTTTGGGATAAGCTTTCTGCAGTTTATTCGGCAGGGAGTCTGGTATGCGCCACATGCGTCGCAATATTTGTTTCGGACAAAAAGATTTCGACAAAAGTGTTCCGCGTGGGAATCTATCTGTTTGCGATCATGAACTGGGTTTCGAAGATCGGATACGAGATGTTTGCGCTTGATGATGCCGGTAAGGGGATCGGTTCGTTTCAGGAAGTCATGCATATGGTTGTGACCGCATTGGTGGTGGCCCTTTCGATCGTATCGTTTATTTTGCTGATCATAGCCGGATGCAGGAACAAGGAAGTGAGAGGAGTCGGGATCTGGGCTGCGATATTCTTTGCGATGATGCTGATGGGACCTATCGGCATGCAGGCGTTTCCGCCTCAGTACTTCGGTATCGCAGAAAGGCTCAGCATTTATTCTGCGATCGGATTGAATGCCATTCTCGGATTATATCTTTTCAACGGATTTGAGAACAGAAGAAAAGAAACGATGGGATGATGTGTAAGGACATTATTTTTGACTTGGACGGAACGCTGTGGGATGCAAGGGATTGTGCATGTGATATTTGGAATCGGGTTTTTGACAAGCACGAGGAAGTGGAATATCTGCAGGAGAACGGAGCAGTTCTATTTCCCGACTTGAAGGATACAGTCTCCCGGTTGGCAAAAGAACACAACCTTTATATAGTGAGCAACTGCCAGGACGGATATGTGCCTGCTTTCCTGAAGGCGCATGATATGGGATCCTATTTTAATCTTTTTGGACGGTTGGCTTGAAATAAGAGTTCAAGTACTCTTGGTTTACGAGGTAGATATGATAGGTAATTAATGGATTTGCCTGCAAATGAAAGCCATTGTGTGCTATACTGCAAATGTGTAAAGGAGGAGATTCGGTATGACAGTTATCAATGAATTAGACTCAACATGCGGAATTTCTGACGATGAGTTGACTCAGAGATTCAAAGAATCGATTAGAATTGATGATGAGATTCGGAGGATTAAGGGACTCCCGGTTGCAAGATACGACGCTGTATCCCAAAAGGCGTATCTCGAGTATCCGGACGGGAGGCGTGAGTATGTCGGAGAATAACGCAATAAAACTCCCTGAGGTTATTGCCTTTGCCGGACCAAATGGAAGTGGAAAAACAACGATTACTAGAATGGCGAAAACCGTTGGGGAGTATATCAACGCAGACGACATAAAAAGCACAACGCTATGTTCTGATTTGGAAGCCGCCACTAAAGCGGAAAAGTTACGGGAGCTCATGATAGAACAGGGCAATGATTTTACTTTTGAAACAGTATTGTCAACAGAACGTAACTTAAATCTGCTGCAGAAAGCAAAGGAAAAGGGATACTTTGTCAGAGGTATCTATGTGCTGACTGCAAATGCGGATATCAACGTTGCAAGGGTAAACGCAAGAGAGGCTTTTGGAGGTCATGGAGTTCCTGAAGAAAAAGTAAGATCCCGGTACCAGAAGGCACTGGCATTGATTCCAAGACTGGTCAGTATTTGTGATATTCTTCATATTTATGATAATACGACGGAACCCTTTCGCATTTTTAAGAAGCGTAAAGATATCTGCTTCCGATGGACGAATGAATTCTGGGGAGAAAAGGACATTGAAACATTAACTGGTATCTGTGATTTTGCTAAGGACTGATGGTGGGCGTGCTATCAGTCCTTTTGGCTTGCTGTATTTATACGCTACATGCTCAAGTCTTGCTGTCGTGTATTGCGTATTTGCGTGACTTGCCTGTTCAAGAGCAAGTTTGCAATAGACAATGTGATGGGTACCGATTCTGATACATGCCTTTATTGATATATGTGCCCTGCCATATTGCTTCACAACATTCAGCGGATACAAAACGATAAGCCTGATCGGACTGGTTATCATCTATACGCTGTTAGGCGCATATAGTATCATTTTGATGAAACAGAAAACCGATAAAACGGTGATATGGGGCTCTTGTAGATAGACAAGTAAAAGAAGAAGGGAGTTGTTATGGCGGAATTATATTGGCTGGGCCAGATGGGCCTCATCATAAAGAGTAAAGAAACAAAAATCTGTATCGATTATTTTGCTACCCAGACTGCGGAGCGCAGGATCGCGCCGCCGCTTGCGACAGAGGGGCTGGCCGATGTCGATGCGTTTCTAGGGACACATAACCACCTCGACCATATTGATCACGAGGCTTGGAAGATCTGGACGCGGGCATTTCCGCATGCAAAGTTTATCTTTGGCGAAACGCACCGAAAAGAGGTGCTCGACGACGGAGTAGCGCCGGAAAACGCTATAGGGCTGAATGACGGTGAATCGGTCAAAGTCGGTGATATGACGATCCATGCGATCGCAGCAGCACATGAATTTCTCGAGATGGATGAGGCGACGGGATTGTATCCCCATCTGCAATATATCGTTGAGGCAGATGGCGTTAAAATCCATCACGCCGGCGACACCTTAAGATACGAAGGCATGCTCGCGAAGCTGAAAGCATTTGGTCATATTGATGCAGAGCTTCTGCCCATAAACGGTCGTGATGCAAGACGCTATACGCGGGGCTGCATCGGAAATATGACCTTTCAGGAAGCGGCGGATCTGGCAGGAGAGGTTGCTCCTACGGTTGCGATCCCGGGCCATTGGGATATGTTTGCCGACAATGGTGCCGATCCGAAGGAATTTGCGGATTACCTTGAAGCAAAGTACAAGGGAAAGGTCGCATGCCGTATCCCGAAGATCATGGAACGGATCACGGTCTGGCCGGAGACGGCTGGACATCCGCCCGGAGTATTATTTCACCGGCTTTCCCGCCGATAAACGCACCGTTTTCCACAACGAGCCGGCCGTTTACCATCACATGCGAGATCCCTTCCGGCTTTGCGTCCGGCACCTTTTCATTCACCTTCATATGGGAAGCGTCAATGACGGTGATGTCCGCTTTATAGCCTTCCTTTAAATAGCCGCGTTCCGCAATATGGAAACGATCCACTGTGGCGCCGGTCATTTTGCGCACGATCTTCTCCACGGGAATGCCGTATTTGCGGGCGAGTACAAAGAACTGGGGGAAGGTCTGATATGCGGCAATGTTCTGAAGACCCTTGTCCTCCACCCATGCATCGGTCATGAAAACAGAAAGGTCGTCCTCCATCAGACGCCGTACGATCGCATCATTATAGTACTTGCCGAGATAAATACTGCCTTTCCGATCAGACAGCTCGACCAGTTTCAGATACATATCAAGCGGCTTGATGCCTTCTTCCCTCGCGCAGTCCAGAACCGTTTTCCCTTCATAATCCCGATGCTCATCGGAGATGTATGCCACAACGAGATCATCCCAATCAATGCCGAACAGCTTGCGATAGAGGAAGATCGTGAAAGCGAGCTTTCGTTTGTTCGAAGGCTTTGCAGCCTCTTCCTTGGACAATGCAGCATACCAGGCGGGGAACACGACCGTGATGACGGAAGCGCCGTAATGGAACGCATAATTGTCATAGGCAATATCCCAGCCTTCTTCTCTGGTTTTATGAAATGAGGTGAGCATCTTGTCCAGCAGATTCCAGCTTCTGGACCCCGTGAAGATCAGATGGCTGTACTCCAGCCGGCACTTCGCCTTCTTCATGATATCCACAACTTCATCCAGCCCCAGCTCGAGATGAGATTTTTTCGAGAAGAGGGGATAGTCCGCGCTGATGATGGCGCAGGCCCTCGGATGGACCGTCACGATCCCGTCGTATTTTGCGATCGTCTCCGCAAAAGCCAGAAGCTCATCCGGCTGCGCGTAGCGGTTCGGCTCATACATGAAGCCATAGGAACCGCCGAGCGCTCCTCCCTGCATGGCTTCTTCCACATATTCCATTTCCTTTTGGATCTGCTTTTTTGAGAGGGGCGTGGGATCGTACCCTGTCATCCCGGCGCGGACAGATCCGTTGCCTACAAGCGGCGCAATGTTGACATAAAGATTTCCCTTCTGACGCTCTTTAAATGAAGCAAAGCTGCCCGGACGCAACACCGAAAAAAGACCGCCGCCAAGTTCTTTCATATGCGGGCTGTCTGCGTCCATACCGAAGACCGAAAAGCTGCAGTTCCCGGTGATCTGTGTGGTAATCCCCTGTTCCATAAACGGGCGGAAGAATTTTTCGGCATCCTCCCGGTCGCAGAAAAAATCGTTATGAGAATGGGCGTCGATGAACCCCGGACAGATCTGACAGTCTGTGATATCCAAAACCTTGTCTGCATCTGCCGAAATGCTGCCGCCGACGGAAACGATCCGATCATCCTCCGTCAGGACATCACCCTGATATGGTTTCTCGCCGGTTCCGTCTACGATCCAGCCGTTTTTAAAAAGAATTTTCATGTCGATCTCCTTTCGCAAGTCGTTGTTTCGATGGTAATGATATCATAAGCCTCATCACTTCATTTTCTTATCCTCGCATTTCCGGAAAGATTTCAACCCGATAATTATAAAGAAGAACGTCCGCTATCGCAAGTGGCTTTTGACTTTACGATCTACAGTGGTATGATGCAAGATAGAGATCATAAAGAGGGGGAAAACCATGAAGATCGTATGGTTCTGTATTCCGGCGTACGGGCATACCAATCCGACGCTCGGACTTGTGAAGGCGCTGACGGAGCGCGGCCACATCATCTATTATTTCTCATTTGAAATGTTCCGGGAAAAAATAGAAAGCGTCGGTGCGCAGTTCTTTCCCTGCGACGGATACAACTTCGAGATGGAAGGCAAGGAAAACGCGGACCGTGTGGGCAAGGATCAGGCATTTGCCGTGCAGATGCTGGTTTCTTCCACGCTGGCGCTGGATGAGATGGTGACGGAGAAAGTCGCAGAGCTGAAACCGGATGTCATTGTGTCCGACTCTGTCGCTTACTGGGGGAAACTTGCGGCGATGAAACACGGATTGCCGTATGTCTGTTCGACTACGACATTTGCGTTCAACCGCTATTCCGCAAAGTATATGAAGCACGGCGCCGGAGAAACGCTAAAGATGCTGTTTTCCATGCCGAAGGTGAATAAACAGATCAAGCGTCTCAGGGAGAAAGGGTATCCGGTCAAAGGGCTTCTCGATATCGTGCAGAATGATAATGAGACCAACACGATCGTATACACTTCCAAATATTTCCAGCCCTGTGCGGAGAGCTTCTCGGACAGGTATCATTTCATCGGTCCGTCCATGCGGCCGATCACCGAGACATATGAAAAGACAGCGGAGAAAACCGTTTTCATTTCCATGGGTACGATCAATCAGAACCGCGAGTTTTACCGCAACTGTATCGAGGTGCTTGCAAAGACCGGCTATCAGGTGATCATTTCCATGGGCACGAATCCGGATCATTTTGACGATCTTCCGGAGCAGGTACAGATCCATGAGAGTGTGGATCAGATGGCGGTCCTGTCGATCGCGGATGCATTCATTACGCATTGCGGCATGAACTCGGCATCCGAAGGCCTTTACTATGGCGTCCCGCTGATCCTGTTCCCGCAGACGCCGGAGCAGGATGCAGTCGCGAAACGCGCAGAAGAAGTGGGCGCGGGACTGAGACTTCCCTCGATCGGAAAAGAAGATGTTTTGAAAACCGTGACGCGGGTCATTGAAGAGCAGAGCTTTACAGACGCTGCAAAAAAAGTATCCGACAGCTTCAAGCAATCCGGCGGGATCAAAGAGGCTGTCGCATTTATAGAATCCTTCGGCACGCAAGAAGGGAAGGGGCAGGGCTGACGAAAAACGCCATATTTCCTCTTGCAAAAAAAAAGAAAACGTGGATAATACTTACAAAATAACAGTTTCAGGAGGAAATATTATGAAAAAAAGACTTGTATTGCTTGTGGCAGGAGCACTTGCGCTGTCTGCTTTTGCGGGCTGCGGTGCCAACAATCAACCGGCCGCAACGCCTGCTACGGAGACAAAGGAGGAGACCACGGAGGCTGCGGCACCGGCAGCAGAGACGGAGACGGAGACGGAAAAACCGTCCGCTTTTGAGGCAGATCTTGAGAGCTATGAAGCATTGATCGCATCCGCGCCGGTGGATGCCTACTATGCGTTTGCGGATCTGGCCGAGATGAGTGACGCACTGATCATCGCGCCCGGAGAACTGACTTTTGACAACGGAGATGGCACGATGGCTGCCACAGGAGGTTGGGTCTATGGGCTCGGACCGGACGGCAATATCATGGAATATGGTTATGTAGAGGGCGGTGGTACGGCTACACCGCTTGCTGTGGGCGAGGGTTACGTACTGTTTTACGGCGGACGTGATTATATGAATAAGGTCACACTCGACACCGAAGCCGGAGCACTCAATACGGACGAGGGAGAATATTTCGATGACTATGAGAATGCCATCACGATCGCATTCATGCCTGTCGCGACCTGGGGCAATTCCGACGGAGAAGAGGCGATGGGACCTTCCGACTTCGTACAGGAACAGTCCGGAAAACTGGAGTTTACGGATTATGATGAGATCATCAGTTTTCTCAAGCCGGGACAGGGTTATGTAATCCTGCAGGTCGGTGATGATGATAACGTGCTTGCGGTCGCGGAAGAAGTGAACAAAGATGATAAAACGGCGACAAGTGCTTCCTGCTATGTCATGAAGGATGGAAAGCCCGTCGAGGTGGGCTATGTCATTGCAAACGGTATTCCGCTTCGCGCGAAGGACGGGATCGTTTACGGCGGCGACAAGGATAATTACGAGTCGAACTTCCTGAATCCGACAGGCGACGGCATCATGGCAAAGGCTTATATCTACAAGGCTGATGCTGACGGAAAGACAGAGTATGGCGGATTTATGCGTGAGACCAACAGCTTTGACCAGGATCAGGATTTTACAGGCGGAGAGGAAGAGTTCAACGCCCTGATCAAGGAACGTGACAGTATGCCGGTCATTGAGTTTACGATCGTAGAATAACAGTAAAACGTTTGCCGAACAGGCAGGAGGAACCAGATGAAAAAGAAACTTTTGATGATGCTTATGGGAGTGGCTGCGGTGGCAGCTCTTACAGCCTGCGGCGCACAGGCACAGCCCGCTGCACCGGCGGCGACCGAAGCAAAACCGGCAGCAACCGAGTCGACAGCAACTGAGACTGTAGCGGAAGAAGAAACGACGGAAGCGGCAGCAGTCGAGGAACAGACCGGCGCGCAGGAAGAAGTGTATGCCAGCGAGATGGGCTGGGTAGTCCGTTATGATCCGTCCGTGATCCAGGTGGAGAGCATCGGCGAACCCGAGACGGAAGTAGATTTTATTTACACCGGAGAATGTGCCGGCGCATGCATGCTTTCGATCAAATTTGATCAGGACCATCTTCCGGACGCAGTCATCGACGACATCAAGAAGCAGTACGATGAGGTTGAAGTGACGGGCAGCTTTTTCCCGGGAACGACCGATAAATGGGGCTACTGGGTTGGACCGAAGATGGAAGAGGGCGGCGATGCTTTCTCGGAGGAGTTCATTGTCGGTGAGTACAGCAACGGCACGTTGATCTTCGACTTTTCCATCCACAAAGCAGGTGACGACGAAATCGATATACCGGTGAGCGATGCACTGGCACTCGTCATCGATTCCATCGAGTATGAGAACTTCGGGCCGCAGACCATGTATGACGGCATCCCGGGTGAGTATAAGCATGAGACCACGGAAGAGATCGAGGGCGAGGACATCACTTCGGAAGACAAACTGATCTTGAATGAGGATCATCACGGTGTCATGAGCTTCCAGGACGATGTGAATATCGTCTGGGATGATCGCATGATCATGGGAGAAGACGGCAGCTTTGCTTACACCTACACCAAGGACGGAGACAAGATCACACTGGATTATGACGGGGTAGGAATGGAGTTCGAGAAATAGAAACAGGGAGATCGTGAACTTTGATACCGGTCATTTACGGCAGCATTTTTGCAGCATCGCTGCTGTGCACTGCAATCTATATTTTCATCTGGCATAAGCACTTCAATGTGAACATCAGCCTGATCTTTGCGTTCGTACCGATCGTATGCCTCGGGCATTATCTGTACAGCATCGCGGGGGACATGGGAGAGGCGATGACGGCGCAGAAGCTGATCTATCTGGGCACCAGCTTCCTGCAAATGTTCATTCTGTTCAGTATCACCAATCTATGCCAGATTGAGATCAAGAATTGGATCAGGACGCTCCTCTACGGGGTTTGCGTCCTGGTCTTTACTGGTGCACTGACGATCGGGCATACAAACATTTTCTATCGGAATATTTCTTTTACGATCCATGACGGCGTGGTCGTCCTGCAGCGGCAATACGGCTGGATGCATACGCTCTATTACGTGGTCGTGATCGGCTTCTTTGCGGCGGGCTTCGCCGCTATCTGTTATTCTTGGACAAAGAAAAAACAGGTGCCGCGGACCATCATCATCTTGCTGGTGATCCCGTATGTGATCGTGCTGGGCAGTTATTTTATCGGTAAGGAATTCGGCCGCGGGATCGATTTCATGACGCTTGGTTACCTTCTGGCACAGATCATGTATCTCGTGATCGCCGCGCGGATGAACCTTTACGATGTGGCCGACACAGCCATCGATTCCATGGTGAGGGAGCGGGCGATCGGCTATATCTCTTTTGATTTTCATTACCGCTATCTCGGGAGCAACGAGACTGCGAGACAGCTTGTACCGGATCTAAACCTCCTTGCGGTGGACGATGTCATCGGGAACGGACCGTCCGAAAAAAAGATCCGCCATTTCCTGGATAGCTTTCGGCATGATGAGAAATACAGCCAATTTGTATACACCGTTCATAAGGAAGGGGATTCCGAAGAAGAGGAAAAGATCTATAATGTGAATGTGAATTTCCTTTACGAGGGCAATTGGAAAAGAGGATACATCGTCACCTTCACGGATGATACCGCAAACAGGAAATACATCCGGCTGCTTGATACCTATAATGACAAACTGCAGACAGAAGTGGACGAAAAGACACGGCACATTGTAGAGATGCATGACAACCTCATCATGAGTCTCGCGGTGATGGTGGAAAGCCGCGACAACTCTACCGGCGGACATATCAACCGGACGAGCGAGGGCGTGCGTATTTTGATCGATGAGATCAAAAAGGAAGGGACGCTGCAGCTCTCCGAAGAGTTCTGCCGTGACGTGATCAAAGCAGCACCGATGCATGATCTTGGCAAGATCGCCGTCGATGATGCCGTCCTCAGAAAGCCCGGGCGGTTTACCGACGAAGAATATGAAAAGATGAAACACCATGCGGCGGAAGGTGCGCGCGTGATCCATGAGATCCTGCGGAATACGGACGATGAATCGTTCAAGATCGTTGCGGAGAATGTGGCGCACTACCATCACGAACGCTGGGACGGATCAGGCTATCCGGAGAAGCTTTCCGGGGAGCAGATCCCGTTTGAGGCGCGTGTCATGGCGATCGCCGATGTCTATGATGCGCTTGTCAGCAAGCGTGTCTATAAAGAGGCCTTCAGTTTTGAAAAAGCGGACAGCATCATCATGGAAGGCATGGGGACACAATTTGATCCTGACTTAAAGCAGGTCTACGTGAATGCAAGACCGCGGCTGGAGGCGTATTACCGTGAGAAAAACGCCGAAAGTGCCGGCTGACGGATACATGACAAAACATAGGAGGAGAACATGAACGTACTGGAGATCAACAACTACACCAAGATTTACGGAAAGGACAAGAAGGCCTGTGACGGTGTGAGCCTGACCGTGGAGAGCGGAGATATCTTCGGCTTCATCGGGCATAACGGCGCCGGGAAAAGCACGACGATCCGCGCGGTTGTGGGGGTACTGGATTTTGAGATCGGCGAGATCAAGATCGACGGACATGATGTCAAGACAGAGCCGCTCGAATGTAAAAAGATCACGGCATACATCCCGGACAACCCGGATCTGTATGAGAACCTGACCGGTCTGCAGTATCTGAACTTTGTTGCGGATGTGTACGATGTGAGTGAAGAGGATCGGCAAAAGCGGATCAACGATTATGCGGCGCGTTTCGAAATTGCGGATGCTCTTACGGATACGATCGGTTCTTATTCCCATGGGATGAAGCAGAAGGTTGCGATCATTTCCGCGCTGATCCATGAGCCCAAGCTCCTTGTGCTGGATGAACCCTTTGTGGGACTGGATCCGCAGGCGTCATTCATACTCAAAGAGATCATGCATGAGATGTGTAAAAAGGGAAGCGCTGTCTTTTTCTCCACACACGTGCTCGAGGTGGCGGAGAAACTTTGTAACAAGATCGCGATCATCAAGCGCGGCTCGATCATCGCAAACGGGACGATCAAAGAACTGCTCGGAGACAAAGAGTCTCTGGAAGAAGTATTTTTGGAGGCGGTGAAAGATGAAGCATAAAAGTATCCTCCTGCTTCGGACCATGATTGCTTCCACGAGCAACATCCATATCGTGAAGTATTCCAAGGATCCGAAAACCGTGAAAAATGCCAGGTCGTCGCTCATCGGGAACGTCGTCCTTGCAGTGATGCTTGCCGTTCTGGGTGGAGCGTTCTCCTATGGGATGGCGTTTGTGGCTCCCGTGATGGTGCCGGTGCTGGTCGCCACGGTGATCTCGTTCCTTTCCCTGATCCTCCCAATCTTCAAGTCCAACGGGTATCTGTATGAGTATCCGGAGTACGACTCGCTGATGTCGATGCCGTTTTCCGTCAAGACCGTTGTCGCGGATCGGTTTCTTCTGATGTATCTGAAGGATCTTCCTTGGAATGTATTGTTTTCCGTTTCCGCGTTGGTGGGACTGTGCATGGCTGTACAGCCCAGCGTATGGACGATCGTTTCCTGGATCGTTTTGACGCCCCTGATCCCGCTTGTGCCGACGGTGATCGTGTCACTCCTCGGCGCATTTATCACGGGGATCGGATCCAACTTTCGGCACAAAAAACTGATCCAGACGATCCTGACCTTTGTGCTTTTCATCCCGCTGATCTTCAGCCGTTTCATCATTGACTATCTGATCCGAAACGATAAGGTTACGGAGATCATGACGCAGTCCTCCCAGGCACTGGCCGGGATTGAAAAGGCCGTCCCCACGGTGAGGTGGTTTGCAAAAGCAACATGCGAACAGGACGTGCTTTCTTTCATTCTCATGATCGTCGTGTCGCTTGGACTGTACCTGGCTGTGGTCTGGCTGGTGAGCATCAACTACAGAAAGATCAACTCCAGACTGACGAGCCACGCCACGCGGCGCAAAGGGAAAAAGGTGGTCAAGAGCTTCAAGCAAAAGACCCCGGCGCGCAGCATTCTGTTCAATGACTGGAAGCGGATCACAGGCTCCACAGTCTGCGCGACGAATCTCGGCATGGGTGCAGTAGTCTCCATCATCGCGGCTGTGGTACTACCGTTTATCAGGATCGAAGCCCTCGCTTCCATGATGGCAAACGGGCACGAGGTGGACCTTACGAATTTCCATATGGTATGGCCTGTGATCATTTATTTCTTTGTCGGGATGGTGCCGGCGACAGTAGCCACTCCTTCGCTGGAAGGAAAGAGCGACTGGATCTTAAAGAGCATGCCGGTGTCAAAGAAGACGATCTGCAAAGGCAGGATCGGACTGAACCTGCTTTTGAACCTGTTGCCGGCGGCTCTTGCGGTGATCGGCGGGTTCATTTCCATGCGTGCGAACGCGCTCGAGTATCTGACCGGTCTGCTTTTGATCACGGCGATGTGCCTGTTCTCCAGTGTCTATGGCATGCAGTGCGGGCTTAAGTATTGCAGAACAGACTGGAAAAACGAGATCGAGGTCGTGAAACAGGGGCGTGCCGTGACGTTCTATCTGCTGCCGAATATGATCGCAACGATGGTACTGGTCGTGCTCATGATCTTTTTCTGCGCGACGATCGGAAGCATTGCGGGAGGACTGACCTTGGCTGCGGTCTATTTCCTACTGATGCTGCTTTCGCTGCAGAGTGTAAAACGACTCACCGGAGAAAAATAAGATGTATGCAATTGTGATCGGCATTCAATTGATCAGTATCTCGCCGTTGGTCTTTTTTTGTTTATCGCGGAACTTGTGAAGAGGTGATGCTGGCCGTGCTGACCGAGGGCGCGTTTGTGATCGTGGAGATGGGGAAATTCTTCCCGGCTCTGGAGAGAGTGTATGACGTGACGATGCAAAGCTTTCCCCGATCGATACGGAATAAGCAGCAAGGGCTTCCGGTGTCACAAGAGATCGCTCAGTTTTTTACCATAGAAGAAATCATGTACCATCTGGTCATATTCGACCCACATGGGCAGGGTGTGACAGGAGTCCTTTTTGGGGCAGGAGTTGGTCTCGTCGGCGAGGCACGCCACAGAAGACATACTTCCCTCCATGAGGTCAAGGATCTCGCCTACGGTGTATTCTTCGGGACGCCGGCAGAGTTTATAGCCGCCGCCTTTCCCGCTGGCGCCGACCAGCAGACCGCCGGTCACCATATCCTTGACGATGATCTCCAGATATTTCTTGGAGATATCCTGCCGGGCGGCAATCTCCTTCAACGGAATGTAATTGCCTTCCTCATCTTCGTTTTGTGCCAGATCGATCATGACGCGGATCGCATAGCGTCCTCTGGTTGAGATCATTGGATGAAACCTCCTTGTTTTTGACTATTACCTATTATACCGCAAGGTGAATAGGCAAATCAAGAGGAAATGAACATGGAAGATTGTTTTCTCCGCACCGTTGCGGAGATCAAAGAAAACCAGAAGCTTACAAAAGAACAGCTCCAAAGCATCCTGACAGATCGGGACGAGGCGCATGAGGCGGCTCTGTTTGCTGCAGCCACAGAGGTGGCAGAGCAGACCTTTCAAAAGCAGATCTATCTGCGCGGGTTGATCGAGTTTACAAACTATTGTAAAAATGACTGCTATTACTGCGGGATCCGCTGCAGCAACAAGAAGGCCGAGCGTTACCGGCTTTCAAAAGAGGAGATCCTATCCTGCTGCGACAAAGGCGCGGCGCTTGGCTTTCGGACGTTTGTGCTGCAGGGCGGGGAAGATCCGTATTATACGGACGAGATGATCTGCGGGATCATTTCGGAGATCAAAAAGAAGCATCCTGACTGTGCGGTGACCTTGTCGATCGGAGAAAAACCGAAGGAGAGTTATCGGCGTTTTTTTGAGAGTGGCGCGGAACGATATCTCCTGCGGCAGGAGACTGCGGACGAGGCACATTACAAGACCATGCATCCGCCTGCGATGTCCGCGGAAAACAGGAAACAGTGCCTTTGGGATCTGAAGGAGATCGGTTATCAAGTGGGATGCGGGTTTCTCGTGGGAACGCCCGGACAGACGGCCACGGAGATCTATGAAGATCTGCACTTTATGCAAAAACTGCAGCCGCAGATGATCGGGATCGGCCCGTTTCTGGCGCATAAGGATACGCCCTGGCATGACAGACCCGATGGGAGTGTACAGGATACGCTGCGGCTTCTTGCCGTGCTGCGCCTGCTTTTCCCGAAAGCACTTTTGCCCGCCACGACGGCGCTTGGGACGGCGGATCCAAAAGGCCGCGAAAAGGGGATTTTGGCAGGAGCGAATGTTTTGATGCCGAATCTTTCCCCGGCAGCAGTGCGCGAAAAATATCTGTTATACGACGGCAAGATCTGCACCGGCGAAGAGGCGGCGGAGTGTGTCCGGTGCCTTAAGGAGCGGATCGAGCGGATCGGGTATACGATCGCAGAGAGCAGAGGCGACCACCCGGATTTTTGCCGGTGACATCCCACAAGATCATTCAGTAGCGGTTATGCACCTTTTCCGCGAAACAGAGAACGTCCGTGAGCTCCAACGTATTACCGTCGTTCAGCACGGCTTTCCCGCTCAGCCGACCGAAAACCTGATGCTGATCGGAAACGATGAGTTTTAAGTCCATCTTGGCAGCACGGTCTAAGACCGGACGGAATTCCATCTCAAACCTTTGATCGGAAGAAGTCATCTTCCAGGGCTTCAGATAGTCCGGTGCATCCATGTCTTTGGGCGAGCGGTCATCCGGGATTCCGAAATCCACATCCATAAGCTTATGCGCCACGCCGTCAAAGAACAAAATGTTTTCGCTGGCAGCCTTTGTATCACCGAAACCGTAGCCGATGTTAAAGCCGAAGCGGTGACCGGCGACTGTCGCATTGCCGTTTCCCCAGTACCACGTATTGTCATAGGTCCAGACGCCGCGTCCCCAATCCAGCGTGCCGTAATCATGAGCGGGATCGAACCGGTAGGTTTTGCCGTCATAGCAGACTTCGCCGGAGGCGGGAAGTGTGTTGATCTTCTGGTTGTAGTAGAAATGGCCGCGCTTTTCAAACGGTGTTGCGATCACCATGGAATCCATATCCGGCTGCTGCAGCGTGATGTCCGCGGTCAGTTTTTTTTCATTCCGGAAACGGTCGAACGAACAGGTGATATGGCGTGCCTGATCCGTTTTTTGAAACGACATCTGCAGGCGCTTGTCCTCATAGACGGTATCGCCTGCGTCGGAAGTTGGCGGGAGATGCAGTTTTCCCATCGGAAACGCGTTGAGGACGGTCTCCGTATGTTCGTCGGCGTGTCCCTCATCAAGCAGCAGGAGGGAAACGGACTGCAATCCGACATACCCGTCATCGGAGATCGTAAACGCAGCTGCAAAGCTTTCGCTTCCGTCCTGTTTCCCATCGTGGATCACGATATAATAATCCCATTCTTTGATCCGGAATTTCGGCGCGCGGATCGCTTCCCTCCGGTATGTGAAAAGCTGTTTTCTCGCCCACCCGGGCTCCGTCAGATCGCCGTTTTTATCCAACAGCGGTGTCTGTGCGGTCACTTCATGATTTCTCATACAGTATCCCCTTCCTTCTGAATCATCTGCCATGATTATACCAAGAATACTATTTTGAAAAAAGGGGAGATATGATACTATAAAAGGGTAAGAAAAATGCACAGTAGGCTGAAAGGAGAGACCAATGGGCGTGCAGATCATCACAGATTCATCCAGCGATGTTTCACAGGAACGGGCAAAGGAATGGGGGATCACAGTCATCCCGCTCAAGATCCGTTTTGGGGAAGAAGAATTCGAGGACGGAGTGACCCTCAGCAATCGGGAGTTCTATGAGAAACTGGTAGAGACGGACGAGATCCCGAAAAGCAGTCAGATCCCGCCGTTTGAATATGAGAGCAGGTTTCGGGAGGCAGTGGATGCAGGAGACGAAGTAGTTTGCCTGTGCCTTTCCTCCGGCGTTTCCGGAAGCTTTCAGAGTGCACAGATCGCGGCGGAGGAGTTTGAGGGAAGCGTTCATGTCGTGGATTCCAGACAGTTTTGTATCGCGCTCTATCTCCTGGTGCAGCGTGCCGTGCAGGAGCGGGACGCCGGGAAGAACGCAGCGGAGATCGTAGAGATCATCGAGAAGGAAAGGGAGCAGGTGCATCTCATTTCTCTCTTCAATACGCTGGAGTATCTGAAGCTCGGCGGACGGATCTCGGGTGCAGCCTATGTGGCAGGCAGCATGCTTTCCATCAAGCCGGTTATCAGCATTGAGGACGGACTCGTCAAGATCCTCGGCAAGGCCCGCGGATCCAAAAACGGCAACAATATGCTCAAGGAATACGTGAAAGAATGCGGCGGGATCAACTTTGACAAGCCGCTGTGCCTGGCATATACAGGCTTTTCCGATGAGACGCTGCAAAAGTATATTGCAGACAGCAGGGAATTGTATGAGGGGCATGAGGATCAGCTGCCGATCGTGAAGGTTGGCGCAACGATCGGGACCTATGCGGGACCGGGCGCGATCGCGCTGGCATTTTTCTAAATCAAAAAAGGATCAACAAGGGGGAACACATGAAAAAAACTTATGTGCTTGACACAAACATCCTGATCGACAGTGCGGGTACTGCGATCTACGGCTTTGATGACAATGACGTCATCATCACGAGCACGACGATCACAGAGCTGAATAAACATAAAGGAGACGAGGGAGAGCGCGGCTACAACGTGCGTGAGACCTCGCGAATCCTGAGAGACCTGCGGGCAGAGCAGGGCGACCTTTATCAGGGCGTTTCGATCAATACGAACGGGACGTTTCGGATCGAAAAGAACGGCTATGAGCATCCGCTGCCGGAGTGGCTTCGGAGCGACAAGAGCGCAGAAAACGACAACCGGATTCTGGCGACGGTCCTTTCCCTCATGGATCAAAATCCGGGGACCAAGGTAGCGCTGATCACAAATGATTTCCTGATGTCGCTGGACGCACAGGCACTTGGGATTGAGACACAGGAATACCGGAATGACAAGATCGAGAGCGAAGAGATGTATGCCGGGAGGCGGACGGTCGAGGTTTCCGCGGAAGCCATCAGCAGGCTTTACCGAGATCACAGCATTCCGGTGGACGATGAAGTGTTTCTGGAAATTGAGAATCTCATGCCGAATGAGTTTCTGGAGATGCATTCCGGGACTTCTTCCGCACTCGGCTGGGTGCGGAACGGCGCGGTGACGCTGCTGCCGGAAGACATTGTGAACGGCACCTATTTCGGGCTGACAGCCCGAAACGCAGGCCAGCGCTTTGCAATTGCTGCGTTGCAGGCACCTGCGGAGGAGATCCCGCTTGTGATCATCAAGGGACCGGCCGGCTGCGGCAAGACGCTTTTGGCGGAGGCTGTCGGGCTGGATAAAACCTACATCGGGCGAGAGTTCCACAGAGGCAAGGATCATCCGGACGAGGAATACCGGAATCTTTACATCACGCGTTCCAATACGCTGCCGGAGTCGGAGAACCTGGGATTTTTGAAGGGTGACCTGGAAGAAAAGATGGGGCCGCTGCTTGCGCCGTTCTATGACAATATGGAGACATTGATGCGAATCGGCGGAGAGACGGATCCGCAGCAGATCCAGTATCAGGTGGATTATCTGATCGATGACGGCGGTCCGGTCAAGATTGTATCGATGGCCTATATTCGCGGACGGTCTCTCGATAAGAGCATCATCATCGTGGACGAGGCGCAGAACATCACGCCGAAGCAGGCAAAGACCCTGGCCACCCGTGTGGGTGAAGGCAGCAAACTGATCCTGCTCGGAGATCCGCAGCAGATCGACAGCCCGCGTCTGACGGCCAGGAGCAACGGACTCGTCTATGCGGCTGAAAAAATGAAAGATGATGATCTGTGTGCGGTCATCACAATGTACGAGCGGGAATGCGTGCGTTCCGAGCTTTCCAAGCGCGCAGCGAAGAAGATGTAACCGGGAGGACAGGCTATGAGAGTGGCATTACTGAATGACTCGTTTCCACCGATCATTGACGGCGTCGCAAATGTGGTATTGAATTACGCGAAGATCCTGACAGAGCAGCTTGATACGCAAGTGATCGTCGGGACACCGCGGTATCCGAAAGCGGAGTACACGGGTTATCCATATCCCGTGGTCGCTTATCCGAGCGTTGACACGTCGAAGCTTGTGGCGGGGTATCGCGCCGGTGATTTTGTACATTGGCCGAAAATACGGGAACTCATTGATTTCCAGCCGGATATCATCCATACGCATTGTCCGGCGGCTTCCGCACTGGTGGCGCGGATCGTGCAGAATCACACCGGTGCGCCGGTCGTATTTACTTACCACACCAAATTTGATGTGGACATCGAACGTGCCGTGGGCGACGGCCTGTGGAAAAAGCAGTTCATCAAAATGATGATAGACAATATCTCGGCTTGCGACGAAGTCTGGGTGGTTTCCAAGGGCGCCGGTGAAAACCTGAAGTCCCTCGGATTTCGGAGCGATTACCGCGTGGTGGATAACGGCGTGGATTTCGCGAAAGGGCGCGTGGAAGATGCGCTTGTCAAAGAGGTGACAGGTCGTTTTGATCTGCCGGAGGGCGTGCCGGTCTTTCTTTTCGTCGGACGGATGATGAAGTACAAGGGTCTGCCGATCATTGTGGACGCGCTGGGCGAATTGTCGCAAAAGGGCGTGGACTTTCGGATGGTGTTTGTCGGCGGCGGCGCGGACGCAAAGGAGATGCAGGAAAGCGTAAAGGCATTCGGCATTTCTACGGATATCGTCGGAGAAGACGGCACTGTCACGCACACGGACGGTGCGGCAGACAAGAGCGGACGTGTGATCTTTGCGGGAGCGGAGCATGACCGTGACCGGTTACGTGCATGGAATACGAGAGCGGACCTTTTCCTTTTCCCGTCTGTGTATGATACCAACGGCATTGTGGTACGGGAAGCGGCGGCATGTGGGCTGGCAAGCATCCTGATCAAAGACTCCTGTGCGGCGGAAGGCGTAACGGACGGCAGGAACGGATTCCTCATCGAAGAAAACGCGCAGTCGATGGCCCAGATGTTGATGGCGCTTGCACCGGATCTCGAAAAGCTGCACACGGCGGGGCAGTATGCAATGGACGAGATCTACATTTCCTGGGAGGACAGCGTCAGGGAGGCTTACCGGCGCTATGAAGAGATCCTGCTTGCGAAGCAGGATGGTACGCTTGCAGAAAAAAAGAAAAGGAGCCTGGACTATTTGATGCAAGGCGCCCTGACGGTTTCCAAAGGCACCAACCAGATGATCACAATGCCGCGTACGGTCTACGAGTCGATGTGTGATAATTTCCGGGATGTGATAGAGGGAATTGCCTCTTTGGGGGAAGCGGATGAGTGATCACAAAAACGAATGGTATCGCCGCATGAGCTTTTACCAGATCTGGATCCGGAGCTTTTATGACGGCAACGGTGATGGGATCGGGGATCTGTACGGCGTTTATGAGAAGCTCCCATACATCAAGTCGTTGGGCGTGGACGGGATCTGGTTTTCGCCGATCTATCCGTCTCCCAATGCGGACTTCGGCTATGACATTTCGGACTACCGGGACATCCACCCGGAATATGGGACGCTCCTGCAGTTTCAGAAGGTGCTGAAGAAGGCCCACGCACTTGGGCTGAAGGTGATCATGGATCTCGTGGTCAACCACACGTCCGACGAGCATCCGTGGTTTTTAGAGAGTCGGAAAGGGAAGGACAATCCCTACAGCGACTATTATATCTGGCGGGACAAGCCGAACAACTGGAACAGCCTTTTTGAAGGGAAAGCATGGGAATATGACCCGGTGCGGAAGCAGTATTATCTGCATCTCTTTGCGAAGAAGCAGCCGGATCTCAATATGGATAACCCGAAGGTCAGGGAAGAGGTCAAGGGGATCCTTCGCTTCTGGCTGGATCTCGGCGTCGACGGGTTCCGTGAGGATGTCATCAATTTCATATCCAAAAAAGAGGGATTGCCGGACGGGATTCCTTTTTTGCCTGCGGCAAACGGGATCCCTTATTACAAGGACGGACCGCATATTCACGAGTACCTAGCGGAGTTCCGCGAGGTCTGCAAGGAGTATGACTGCTTTCAGGTGGGGGAGGGGCCGCTGACGAGCGTCCGCTCTGCGCTCCAATATCTGTCAGGTCCGACGAAGTCGCTTGACATGATGATCTCCTTTGACCACATGATGGCGGATTGCTTTTTGAGCGAATACATTCCGCGGCCGTTTTCTCTGCGAAAGCTCAAGAGGGCATTTTCCAAGTGGCAGTATACGTTGGCGGGGAAGGCGTGGAATGCGCTCTACCTCGAGAATCATGACCATCCGCGCGTCATCAGCCGCTACGGGAGCGAGCACCTGTACTGGAAAGAAAGCGGGAAGATGCTGGCGGTTTCTTATCTTTTCCAGCAGGGGACGCCGTTTATCTATCAGGGGCAGGAGATCGGGATGACGAATATCCGCCTCTCATCGATCGACCAGTATGTCGATGTGGTTTCCATCTATAATTATCATGCGTTCCACACCAAAGATCCGGAGGAGAAGCGCATGCACCGGATCCATCTTGCCAGCCGCGATTCCGCACGGACACCGGTGCAATGGGATAGCAGCGACTATGCCGGGTTTTCTTCGCACAAGCCCTGGTTTGCCGTGAATCCGAACTACAGGCAGATCAATGTCGCAGCGGAGGAAGCGGATCCGGACAGCATCCTTCATTTTTACAGGAAGTGCCTGGCGCTGCGCAAGCATTCAAAAACGTTGCTCTACGGCTCCTATCGGGAGTACTTTCCGGAGCACAGCAAACTCTATGTTTATGAACGGGCCCGGGGAAGTGTCCGCTATCTCATTTTCTGCTCTTTCTCCCATCTGCCGGTGAAGCTCCCGGTCCCGACAGCATATGCCGGGCGAAAGGGGGAGCTTCTGCTCTGCAATTACCCCGATCTGCCCGGACAGAACCCGAAGGAAACAGGGCAGGAAGACGCCTTGGCGTCGTTGGGGATCGCGGCCCCTGACGACGTGAAAAAGCAGCCGGGGCGGGTGCCCTGGCACAGGATTGGCCAGAGCCATGCGACCCACGGTACACTTCGTCCGTATGAGGCGCGGGTCTATCGGTTTCGAGTGGAAGAATGACCGGAACGGTCAGAGGGTCAGATAAGCGTCAGAGTTTTTTGCAAAGACCTTTCAGATATGCCTCGAGAAGCTTCCTGTCAGACTTCGAGAGGGTTCGATACATATAAATAACATCTTCTTCATCCTCGCTCAGCTGGATTCTGTAATCCACGGAGCGGGGATGTTCTTTTTCCCGGCCGGAATCTTCCCGGTTGATTTGATCGAAGAATTCTGAGAGTGTGATCCCGAATCCATGGCAGATCAGAGAAAGTGTGGGAATCGAGGGACAGGTCCCGCGGGAGAAAATATTATTCAGGCTGGAGTAGGGAAGACCGGACTCCTTGGCAAGCCTGTACAGAGACCAGTGTCTGTGATCGCAGATCTTTTTAATTTCGTTTATCACATCTTGTTCTATCAAAAAAATATCACCATTTTTCAATTGAGTAATATGCGTATTACTACTATTTGTAGCACAAACAAAAAGAAATGCTAGATGCAAAGTGAAAAGTATATTGACAGAGACAACTCAAGTGAGTAATATAATAAGTGATTTTTTATGACAACTGATATATCCGCTTATTTTTTTTGGGGGGGGGGGGGTAGAAGAGCTAGTTGTGCCCGTTCTTTCCTCTCGTTTTTTGTGTATAAGGGCTTTTGTTTCAAATGAATCAGGAAAAGAAACAATCAAAAAAAACCATATTGCTGCTTGTCGTGATCTGTCTGGCAGTGGTTGCGATCATCCTTTGTGTGGTGTTGTTGCTGAAAAAAAAGCAACCCGCTTCCGATGCGGCTCCGCAGGCAATGACAGAACAGACTGCCGCGACGGAACAGGTGCAGACAACCGAGATACCGGAGACGGAGGAGATGACGGATCCGGAGATCGAAGCATTGCTCAAGATGGGAATCGAGGTGCCCGAGAAGCAGCTTGATTGGGACGCGCTTCATGAAGAGAATCCGGATATCTATGCCTGGATTGTGGTGCCGGGGACGGACATTGATTATCCTGTGCTGCAGCACCCGACGGATGATGCCTATTATGTCAGCAACGATCTGGACGGAAATTCGGACTCATCCGGCTGTATCTATTCCGAAAGCCGCAGCCGGAAGGATTTTTCCGATTTTCATACCGTACTGTACGGGCAGAACCGTGAGGATCAGACGATGTTTTCCACGCTTCACAATTTTGAAGCCCCGGATTCGGTGGAGGGAGACCATTACATCTATGTTTATACGGAGGATGAGATTCTCGTTTATAAGATTTTTGCAGCCTATGAATTTCCGGCGGTGCATCTGCTGGCAAATTTCGATCTGACCAATGAATACGTCAGAGAGCAATATCTGAAGGAAGTATTTGCGGTGGACGAAGGGGACGTAGAAGTGGCAAATGTCCGTCATGACGTGGAAGTGACACCGGATGATCATATACTGACTCTTTCCACGCATGTGTCGGATCCTGACCGGGATGCGATGTACCGGTTTCTGGTGGTAGGCGTTCTGGTTTATCCGGAGGAGATGACGTCCGATGCTGGATGAGGAAATCATAGTTGAAAAAAAGAAGCTGGGCTTCGGCAGAGTGACTGTTTTTACGATCATTGCCGGAATCTGCACGATATTGATTGTTATTGGGATCCTGCGTATTACCGGACGAAATAGTATTAATAAGCCGATGGCAGTGACGGCAACGAGTGCCACGGCGGATGTCGTAGCGAATATGGGAGAGCCAAACGCTCCCGCGGTGGCAGATAATGTGATCACATACGGCGGGAAGGAATATGCCCTGAACGAAGACCTGATTACGATCCTTATCATGGGTATTGATGCGGAGACGCAGAAGGAGGTCGGCGGTCAGAGTTGGGAAGAGGAGGAAGGCAGTGCGCAGGCAGGCGGTCAGGCGGATGCATTATTCCTGGTTATGATGAATCCGCATGATAAAAATGTTTCCATACTTGCAATAGACCGGAATGCCATGGCCGATGTGGATGTTTTCGATAAAGAGGGCAACTATCAGGGGGTTCAGATCAAACAGATCGCGCTTCAGCATGGGTATGGAGACGGGAAAGAACAGAGCTGTGAACGTCAGGTGAAGGCAGTATCCCGGATGCTGGGCGATATTCCGATCAATGCCTATATTGCCATCAGTATGGATGCGATACCGGAACTGAACGATGCTGTCGGCGGAATCACGGTCGACGTGCTGGAGGACATCGTCTATCCGGAATACGATATGGATCTGCACCAGGGTGAGACCGTGAAGCTGGAGGGAGACAAAGCATACTGGTATGTGCGTCTCCGGCAGGAAGACGAGTTCGGATCCAATGAAATGCGTCTTCAGAGGCAGAAACAGTATATGACCACCTTTGCAGCCGCGGTCAAGAATGAGGTTGCTTCCGATATCCGGGTGGCGGCAGACCTTTATCAGGTTTTGCAGAAATATATGGTTTCCAATATCGAGCTCAGTCAGTTTGTTTATCTTGCGACAGAGTATAAGAATTATGACTTTGATGTCAGCAATCTCTTCTCGCTGCCTGGTGAGACAGTGATGGGCAATAATTACGAGGAGTTTTACATCGATGAAGATGCAGCGCGCGATTTGATCGTCAAGCTGTTTTACGAACCGCTGGAAAAGAAGCCGGAAACCGAACAATAATCGGTATCTCGCGGGAGCCGGGATTTTCCCCCTCGCTTGATATAAACCACATGATTAAAGGAAAGGAGGAACAAGTTTATGAAAAAAAGAGCTTTGGCAGTATTTATGGCGATTGCCGTGATGCTGCTTGGCACAACAACCGTGTATGCGGCAGGCAGCCCGACATCCGGCGGTACAGTAGAGCAACCGGAAGCAGGACAGGCAGCAAACACGGCAGTAACCGGTGTAGAGAGCCCGGCGCAGTATGCAGCCGAGACTTCGGCTGACGCAGGGTTCGCTACGAGCGCAGTTGGTGCAACCACAGTGCAGAGTGCAACAGTTGCAGCACAGAACCTTCTGCTGAATCACCTTGCTAGTGTAGGCGCAGCCCTTGGAAATTCGGGCATCAGCGCAGCTGCAGGACAGGCAGGCGCTACCGTGACCGCAGAAATGCTTTCTGTCATCAATGTGACACTCAACGGCGCAGCTAAGGGTGCTGACGGATTGTACGATGTTACCGTCCGTAACGGCAAGATTCATGCCGGCGACACCATCGCAGTCATGCACTTTGATGGCAGCTGGGGTCTTGTAGTTCCGACCGCAGTCGGCAACGGCTTTGTATCCTTTAAGGTTGCTAACTGCTCACCCTTCAGCATCGTCCGTTTGAACGGCGGTTCTGCAGGCGGCGCAGGCGCAATCGCAACGCTGAGCGTACATGATGCACTGGAGCAGGCTGCTCTTGCAGCACAGGCAGCAGAGCGTCAGCAGATCGCTTACTACGCTACACTGTATGGCTGGAACAAGGATATCGTAGATTTCCTGTTACTGGCAGCAGCACAGGGCCTGAATCCGCTTGGCGCACTTGGGCTTGTAGGCGCACCGTAAGAAAAGATACGTGACATGACAGCCTAGACGTGACAGATTCAGTCTCCCAATGTAATACATAGTAATACCCATAAGATCTTATGAATTCCGATTATCATGTGGTTGAGAAAGGAAGAGCGAAGAATCGCGGGGAGAGCCGATCTCTCCGCGGGCTCCGCGCTTTACCATGAGAAAAGTCCTGTTTGTTACAACGATCAGTGGATTTCTGACACAATTTGAAAAGAACGACGTCAAAATATTGCGTGAACTCGGATGCGAAATCCATTACGCGTCCGATTTTCAAAACCCCGTATATGAATACGACGAAGACGAACTTCAGAATATGCGGGTGATCACGCATCAGATCAGTGTAAAAAAAAGCCCGGCGAAGTTACGCGAGAATGCAAATGCGATCCGGGAACTGAAAAAGATTATAGATACGGAAAAAATCGATCTGATCCATTGTCACAACCCGATGGGTGGTGTGACGGCACGCATGGCGGCACATCAAAGCAAGATGCGGCCTTACGTGGTTTATACGGCGCATGGATTTCATTTTTATAAAGGTGCGCCGGTAAAAAACTGGCTGCTGTACTATACAGCCGAGCGGCTGATGGCAAATTATACGGATCGGATCATTACGATAAACAACGAAGACCGGATACGGGCAGAACGTTTTCCGGTACGGGGCGTCACCCAGATCCACAGCGTGGGTGTGGATGAGCAAAGATTTCGACCTGTTGAAGAGTTACGGGAGAGGAAACGAAAAGAACTTGGCATCCCTCAGGATGCCTTTCATATCGTCACTGCGGCAGAACTGAATGACAATAAGAACCAACGGACGGTGATCGAAGCAATTGATCGCATCGGATGTCCGGATATTTATTACAGCATCTGCGGGAAGGGACCGAACAGGGAAAGGCTGCAGAGGCTCATTGAGGAGAAAGGTCTGACAGAACGGGTGCGGCTGCTTGGCTACCGCACCGATATGGAAGAAGTCCTGCAGACAGCAGACTGCTTTGCCTTCCCCTCCAAAAGAGAAGGACTCGGGGTGGCAGCCGTGGAGGCGCTGCTTTGCGGCGTTCCGCTCATTGCAGCGGACAACCGCGGGACACGGGAATATGCGGTGAACGGCAAAAATGCGTTCGTCTGCGGAGCGGATCATCCGGAGGAGTTTGCGGCAGCAATCGAGAAGCTGAGAACGGATCCCAGGATGCGCCAACAGATGAGTGAAGCCTGCAGAGATTCGGCGATGGAGTTTACACTTCCGGCGGTGGATTGTACCATGCGGAAGTTTTATGAAAATGTATTCAAGGATATGGGAGCGGGATGAAAAGCAGAGGAGAACAGCCCTACATCTCAGTGATCATGGGCGTGTACAACCAGTATGACGCCGAAGCACTGCGGCTTTCGGTGGACAGCATTTTGCGCCAGACGTTCTCTGATTTTGAGTTTATCATTTGGGATGACGGATCGGAGGGTGCTGCATCGGAGAATGTGGCAAAACTGAAGGGGCTGGATGAGCGGATTATCGTTGCAGGGAGAGAAAAGAACAGAGGTCTCGCCTTTTCCCTGAATGAATGCATCAAGCTGGCAAAAGGGAAATATATTGCCCGCATGGACGCAGATGACATTTCCGCACCAACGCGTCTGGAAAAACAGGCGGCATTACTGGACTCACATCCGGAATACGGATGGTGCGGGACGAATGCAAAACTTTTTGATGAAAACGGGATCTGGGGAGAAAGAAAGATGCCTGAGGATCCCGGCATGACGGATTATCTCCGCTATTCTCCCTTTATCCATCCCTCGGTCATGTTTCGTGCATCGCTTTTTGAAGAGGGGCGTGGGTATCTTGAGACAGAAGAGGTGCTGCGCTGTGAGGATTATGAGATCTTTTTGCATCTGAAGAACCGTGGTCTGCAGGGATGCAATCTGCAGGAACCCTTGTTTCTCTACAGGGAGACACAGGAGTCCTATCGCAAACGGACTTTTCACACAAGATGGAATGAAGCGAAGATGCGGTATCACAGTTACCGGGAGATGGGGAGTCTGTTTCCCCTGGGGTGGCTTTATGTGATGCGGCCCTTGGTATCCTGCCTTCTGCCCGCATCTGTGCTTGCCTGGATCAAGCGAAGCAAGGGCATAAGGGAGAAGGAAAGCATGCAGACGGAGACACCGAAGGAGGAGGCAGTTTCTTTTGAACGGGGAGAGCGCATTTCGGGAGCGTTTGGCGCGATACAGATGGTATCTGCAAACAGAGCCGGCTCTTTGTGAACCTTTGTATGACTGCCTTTTGGAAGGTTGCTGTGAAACAAAACAGGAGCTGCTGTTTTTACATGTGTTTGCGCCTGTGATCACTGTATTTATGGAATGGGTCATCCGTTCGTCAGAAAAAGCGGGGCTGAAAAGGCTGTATTTTCTGGCGAGAGATGGGTGGCTCTGGATGCGGGCTGCGGAGTATGTTCGACAGGAAGTAGGAGCGGAGCTGGAATTTCGTTATCTTTGTGTTTCCAGAAAAACGCTCTACGGAGGTTCCGCGGAGTGTCTTGCATACCTGAGACAGGAAGGACTGTATGAGGAAACCCCTTATGGAATCGTTGACAGCGGGTGGATCGGCACTACGAAAAAGAGTCTGGAAAGCCTGATCGGAAAGCCGATCCCGGGTTTTTATTTTGGGATCTATGAACTGCCACAGGGGGCGGAAGAGAACAGTTACCACTGCTTCTATTTTCGTCCTTACCGGGATATCCGAAGAAAAGCGCAATTTTCCATTTGCCTGTTTGAAACCGTGTGCTCTGCACCGGAGGGTATGACCATTGGATATGAAACCGCCTGTTCCTTGCCGGAGGGCATGACGGTCGGGTATGGAAAAAATTGCAACTATGTGCGACCTGTATGCGGAGAGGACAATCCGAACAGTGTATGCATCCGCGCTTTCGCGAGAGTGATGGAACGGTATCTTTTCCATGTCGGAAAAAGAGGGATTGATAAGGAGCGGAACGAATCAAAGGAAAAGAACCGCATACGGTCCGTCCGAAACGTTCTTTCTCTTCTGATGGGACGCCCGACAAAAGAGGAGGCGGAAGCCTTTGGCACAATGCAGTTTGACGAGGGCGTGGAGGGAGATCATCTTAGGGATCTGGCGATTCTCTGGAGCCCGGAGGAAGTGAAAGCCTTAAGGCTCCCGCAGCGGATCAGGATGAAGCTGCAAGGGAAAAGCGCATTTCGGATAAGCGGGTGGCAGGAGGGCAGCATCGTACGATCCGTGGAAGGAAGAGGGCGAAATTGTGCACTCAGAGAGGAACGAATCTATAAGGGAGCGGCTCAGTTTTATAAAGCGCTCCGTCGCATGGTATAAATTACGGCAATATGCCTTTGCCATCCGGGAGATGACCGGGCGGGAGATCAAAAGAAAGTATGCCAGAAGCGTACTGGGAATCATCTGGAGTGTGCTGAATCCGTTGCTTTCCATGGTGGTGATCTCTATGGTGTTTTCCACCATGTTCCGCCGATCCATCCAGAACTTCCCGATTTACTATCTGACGGGACAGATTTTCTGGACACTGTTTCAGACCTCGACAACGGCGTCTATGACGGCGCTGGTGGACAACCGGAGTCTGCTTTTGCAGGCGAAACTGCCAAAGCAGGTGTTCATGCTTTCCAGGATTTATACCGCACTGGTGAATTTTGCATACACCTGCATCGCCTACGTGCTGATGCTTCTGGTATTTCAGGTGCCGCTGAATCCGGTGATGCCGCTGTTCCTTGTGGCGGTGATCCTGATGGTGCTGTTTTCCATGGGAATCGGGTATGCACTGGCCACGGCCTACGTGTTTTTTGCAGATATCAGGTATCTTTACGGCGTGTTTCTAACCTTTTTGATGTATCTTTCTGCGATCTTTTATCCGGTGGATGCGTTGCCGGAAGCCATGCAGCGTGTGATCGGGGTAAATCCTTTGTATGTGATGATCGCTTTTGCAAGAAAGAGCATTCTGGAGGGAACAGTTCCCGAGCCCATTGAATGGGTAAAGGCTTTGGCCTGGAGCATCGGAAGTCTGGTTGTGGGACTCCTGATTTTTAAGACAAACGAAAACAAGGTAATGCAGAAATTATAGAAACATGAGTGCAGCAGTCACATTCGGATCGGAAGGATACACAGTCGAAGACGGACAGAGCTTCCCGATCGGTGCATATATCCATACAGACGGCGGAGCGGGAACCTATTATGTCACGATCAATTATGATCCGGCGGTTCTGACCTATGTGTCCGGCGCAGACTCCGTTGACGCGCAAAACGGTGTGCTTACCCTTTCCGGCAACAGCGGAAATCCGGAGATCAAATACTGGCTGACCTTTCAGGCGAAACAGGGAGGAGATACTGCCATATCCGTCGGCTCTGCGTCCGTGAATCTGCCGGACGACAGCGGCGCTTATGAGGTTGCGGTTATGGGAGCGGCACCGGTGCATGTGCAGGGCGATGGCGCAGAAGAAAACGAAGTTGCGGAGGAAGATGGAGAGGAGGCGGAGGAAGAAAACACTACTGCCCCTGTGGATCTCTTCACAACTGCCGGACTGTTGCGGGAAGAGGCACGCGCAGAGCAGGAGCTGCATACCCCGGAGTATCCGCCGGACCTTTTGTATATTGGCGGGGAGGATCAGACAGGAGAGAACCAACCCGGAGAAAACCAGATTGAAGAGCACCACGGCATTGACCTGAACAGAGGTGGCGCGGCAGAGGGGAACACCGCAGAAATCTCTATTGTTTCCGGCGAGATCGATTCGGAATTGGAAAGCATGACTGTGACCGAGACCGAAGCCGGTGCAGAGGAGCCGAAGACCTCGATCTTTTTCAACAGTTATGTGGTACTTCTTTTGGGGTTGATCGCGATTATCGTGGCGGTCAATGTGGTGGTCTTCACCATCGCCAGAATCGTCCGGAAACGGAGAGAACAGAAGAAGAGAGAGGCGGAGAACGAGATCCACGTCACCTACGATGAGGATTCGGATCTGGAGTTCCTGCATTTTGACGAGGAAGAAGAGGATACCGGGGATGTTGGGCAGGAGGAAACGGAAGAGCCTGCAGAAGCCGGACAATCAGGAACGAGTGGCGAACCAGAGAAAGCCGTTGCGGAAATGGAATCGTTCCCGTCTATCCAAAAGCTTCTCGATATTACAAATCCTCCCGCAGTAGATGTGCGAGATGTGACGATGTTATTTAAACTGTCTTCCGGAGAAGCGTCGGGGTTCAAGGAGTTTTTGATCCAGCTCATCAAACGGCAGGTGCGTTACCGGAGACTGTATGCGCTCTATCATGTCAGCTTTTCCATTCAACGCGGAGAAGTGGTGGGGATCATCGGAACGAACGGTTCCGGGAAGTCCACACTCTTAAAGATCATCTCCGGCGCATTGAAACCCACAGAGGGTGAAGTCAGAGTAGACAGAAGGAAGCTGCAGTTGCTGACACTGGGCACTGGTTTTGACATGGAACTGACTGCCCATGAGAACGTTTATCTGAACGGCTCCATCATTGGATACACGCGGGAATTTCTGGATACACATTATGAAGAAATTGTCGCCTTTGCTGAGCTATCCGGCTTCATGGAAGAAAAGGTCAAAAATTTCTCTTCCGGTATGGTGAGTCGACTCGGCTTCGCCATTGCAACGGCAGGACAGGCTGCCGACATTCTGATTCTGGATGAGGTGCTGTCTGTGGGAGATGAGTTTTTCCGAAAGAAGAGTCTCGCGAGGATCAGTGAGATGATTCATGGCGGCAGTACGGTTCTCATGGTGAGCCATGGGATGGATACAATACTTAACCACTGCACCCGGGCGATTTGGATCGAAAAGGGTGAGCTTAGGATGGACGGTGCGCCGAAGGTAGTCTGCGCGGCGTACCGGGAATATGGGAAACATAATAAGGCGGAATAAATAATCCGCCCCGTGTACATTGACAATTTCATACTTTACAGAGGGAAAGACACCGAGCGCACTCATCGTATGAAAGAAAATGATTGCAAATGGCATACACATCTGGTATTCTGATGTCAGAAGAGGAGGTGAAACTATGGCACAAGCAATGGTTAATTTCCGTATGGATGAGACACTAAAAGAGAAAATGGAGAAAACGTGCAAGGATATGGGACTGACCGTAACGGCTGCATATACAATGTTTGCAACTAAAGTCACAAGAGAGCGGAAAATCCCTTTCGAAATTACAGCAGATCCTTTTTATAGCGATGAAAACATGGAGCGTTTAAGAAAAAACGTAGCTGAAATGGAGAGGACCGGCGGAACTGTACACGAGGTGAGTCTGAGTGATTAAATCGTGGACGGATGATGCATGGGAAGAGTTTGAATACTGGACTGAACAGGATAAGAAAACACTCAGGCAGATAAAGAAGCTCCTTAAGGATATAGACAGGAATGGATATAAAGGAATAGGCCATCCTGAACCGCTTACCGGAGACCTTTCAGGATACTGGAGCAGACATATAGATGAAAAGAACCGTATTGTCTATAAGATTGAGGATGGTATAGTAAAGATTATTCAATGTGGTTCTCACTATAAAGACAAGTAGAATAAGATCGCCAAGGGATTTCAAACTGGCATGCTTGTATTTGAAAAATTTCCGGAAGAGAAGCAGGGATAAAAGAGGGAATGCTCATATCTATCAATCATCTGATGAAAAATCTAAAATGCTCCTCAGAAAAGGCTATGGAAATTCTGGATATTCCAAGAGGTGATCATAAGAAATATATGAAAATGCTCTAGACACTAAATTTGATATTATTTTAACGGAACTCCCGATGTAAGGTATGAAATTGCTTTACGGAGGGAGTTTTTTAATTGCACTGTAGCAATGCATAAACGTAAGCGCAATAGAAAACAAATAAATTCATTTCCTATAGCTTACTTGTGCTAAAAAGGATGGGCTTGCGTTTTTTAATCGGTCGGACAATGAATTAAAGTAATGAATTCAAGAAAGGATTTCAGAAAATGGAACTTGACTGCCATGCGGAAACGTATTTTTCGGATATTTTATCTGCCTTGAAGCAGGCGATTTGTACCGATCTTTCTTTTTCGCAAATAGAGATGAACGAGGGCCTTTCGCGGTGGATAGAAAAAAGCGAGACGTGCCGCCGCGCAGAGGGATTCTTCTTTTTTTGCGGCAACGGCGCTTCGGCTACTATGGCGGAACATTTGTCTCATGACTGCTTTCAGAATGCGGATTTTTTGACGGAAACCGTATCAGAGACATCTCATATTACCGCCATCAGCAATGACCTTTCATATGAGGAGGTTTTTGCATATAGGATTAGCAAGATGATGAAGGATAAGGATATGCTGATTACAATATCCTCTTCCGGTAATTCGCCAAACGTCATAGGAGCCATTGAGGAGGCCAGAAAAAAGAGTGCTTTTGTTGTCACGTTGTCCGGCATGAGTGAAGGCAACAAATCACGAAAAAAAGGCGACTTGAACTTCTATATTCCACTGCAGACATATGGAATGGTGGAGTCAGCTCATGCAGTATTGTTACACTGCTGGCTTGATATGTATTTGGACAAGTATAAAGGAGGCCGGCATTGATGAAGGTTGTGGTAGGCGCATCGACCTTTGCAGAGGCGGGGGATGCTGCACTGAGATTGTTGGAAGAAAAAGGAATTGAGGTCATAAAGAATCCGTATCGGCGCAAAATGACGGAGGATGAGATCATAAAGCACCTACAGGGAGCGGATGGTCTTCTGGCTGGATTAGAGCCTATTAATGAAAAGGTGCTGACTTTAGCACCGGATTTGAAGGCGGTTGCGCGCATAGGCATTGGGATGGACAGCGTAGATATGGAGGCATGTGTTAGACATGGAGTGAAGGTGTCCAATACTCCTGATGCGCCAACGGATGCAGTGGCGGAAATGACGATCAGTGCACTCCTATCAATCAATCGCAGGATCGTGTCCTGTAATAGAGATTTGCACCATGGTGAATGGAAAAAACAGCTTGGTGTTTCGATGAGAGGACAGAGAATACTTGTTATAGGATATGGACGGATTGGGAAAAAGGTGACAGCACTTCTTCGGATGCTGGGGGCGGATGTTTTGATATATGATCCGTTTCAGCCTGACGTATCGACAGAAAGCATCGAGGAGACGTTGAGAACAGTAGATGTGATTACACTCCATGCGGCAGGGAAAGAGACAATCCTGACAAGGGAAAGACTGGAAGAATGCAAACCGGGCTGTGTGATATTGAACTGTGCAAGAGGAACCTTAATAGATGAAACTGCGCTATACGAGAAACTTCAGAGTGGAACCATAGCGTGGTTCTGGGGGGATGTGTTCCCAGAGGAACCATATAAGGGGAAATTGATTGAATGCGAAAATGCTGTTCTGACACCTCATATAGCAAGCAACACACGCGAATGCCGTCTGGCAATGGAACTGGAAGCTTCTGAGAATATTATACGGGATCTGGGACTATGAAGCAGGAAATAAGTAAAGAGCTGAACCTTGCAATAAAGGCGGCCAGAAAGGCCGGTGCATTTCTTCGGAAAAAGGAAGACGTTCGTGTAGATTCGATGATTGGAAAGGATATCAAACTCTCGTCAGACAAGATGAGTGAAAAGATTATCCTGGATATTCTTGTGGAAACAGGGATTCCCGTATTGTCAGAGGAATGTGGACTACAAGACGGGAGTGTTGACACGGAGAACGAGAGATGCTGGATCGTCGACCCGTTGGACGGCACAATGAATTATTACAGGGGCTTGGATGACCTTGCCTGTGTATCGATTGCGCTGTGGGAAAAGGACAAACCGGTACTGGGAGTCGTATACCGTTTTATGCCAGAGGAGCTCTACTTTGGGGAAATTGGAATGGGTGCATATATGAATGATCGAGAACTTCAGCCATCCGCTACAGAGCATATAGATCAGGCAGTGCTTGCTACCGGATTTCCGGTGAAACGGACCTATGATGAGGAAAGCCTGAAACCCTATATAAAACGGACACAGCTTTTTAAGAAAGTGCGCATGCTGGGAGCAGCAGCTATCATGGCAACATATGTACCATGCGGAAAGATTGATGTATATGAAGAAGATGGGATTATGCTGTGGGATATTGCCGGGGCAGTGGCAATCGCAAATGCAGCGGGATGTTCATATAGGATTGAACGTCAGAATGATTTCAAAGTGCATTGCCTTGTTTATGCCAATCATAAGCTGATGGAGGATTATGATGCTCAGAGCCTATGATTATGCAGAAAAGCGCATGGACGACAGAATCAGGGATGCGCATGTCCTAAACGGGGAAAAAGAGATCGCGCTGAAGTATGTATTAGAGCACCCGATTCAAAAGAACTGTCAGCCGTGTCCAATCTGCGGTTCACATCATACAGGCTATGTATTTGACATCTGGAATGTGGATTATCTGCGGTGCGTTGATTGCGGCAGTATATATGTGCCTGTAGATGATGACACGATGCAGGAATATAAAAATCTTGAGGAAATAAAGGAATTCAGAAGAGACAAGAATTATCAAAACCTGATCAGCGAAATAAGAGACAGTGCGTACGAAGAGAATATACGGTGGCTTCAATACAGGGCATACAGATATCTGGGGAGAAACAAGGATCTAAAAATCATTGATTATGGGAATAAGTATCAAGGCTTTATAGATAAGATTAAAACCTCGGGGATGGCGTCGGAATATGAATTAAGAGAGTCTCCATTGCTTGAAGAAATCGAAACGGCACGGATAGATCATGCAGATATTGTCATCTCTATGAATCAATTACAGCATGAGGCAAATCCCCTTGATCTGCTTTGCAATTTAAGGGAGTCGCTGGATGACAATGGCATATTGATCCTCAATACGAGATTGGGAAGCGGCTTTGATGTACTGACGCTGAAGGGGAGTAATGATGATATTTATCCATATGAGCATATCATGTTGCCGTCCAAGCGGGGTGTAGAGATTGCTTTGGAGTCGGCAGGATATGAGCTTCTTGAGATTACTACGCCCGGAACCAGAGATATTAATGTCGTAAAAAGCAATGTGCGAAGATTGGGAGACGAGAATCTGTTTGTGCGATATCTGATGGATACAGCAGATGAGAAAATGCTGATGGATTTCCAGCAGTTCCTGCAGAAAAGTTGCCTCAGTTCGTTTGTCAGGCTTGTGGCAAGAAAGAAGGCAGCTTGATGTGGCGTGACAGGAAGATACAAACTGCCATCATAGGAATGGGCAGGATGGGGAAAACCAGATATGAAGCCATGGAACGCCATGGAGGGTATAAGGTCATATCTGTCTGCGATTCAAATCCGGATTATCTGAAAGGATATCAGGAAGACACTTTTCAGGAGTGGAGAGAATGCATAGATCGCTCGGAGATAGATGCCGTTTTTGTGTGTACGTATAATGTGACCATACCGGATATTGTCTGTTATGCACTGGAAAGAGGATTGTCAGTATTTTCAGAGAAACCTCCAGGCAGAAATCTGGATGATACTCTGCGCATGAAAAAGGCTTATGAAGGCAGTTCAGGAACAGTACTGAAATATGGGTTTAATCACAGATATCATAACTCTGTCATAGAGGCAAAGGCTCTCGTTGATTCCGGGATTTTGGGAAAAATCGTATGTGCACGCGGAGTGTATGGAAAAGCGGGTACGCCGGAATTTCAGACAGAGTGGAGAAATGACAGGGAAATTTCCGGCGGAGGAATCATGCTGGATCAGGGCATCCATATGCTGGATCTGATGTATTACTTTTGTGGAGAATTTACAGACATACAGAGTACGGTGGATCAGCTTGTATGGAAAGATATGCCTACGGAGGATTCTGCATTTTCAATTCTCCGAACAGCGGATGGAAAGGTGGCATCGCTGCATTCCAGCGCGATCCAGTGGAGGCATAAGTTCAGTTTGGATCTGATATGTTCAGAGGGAGTGGCATCGCTGAATGGACTAATCACCTCGACAAACAGCTACGGAGAGGAAAAGCTCAGCTATTACCATAAGGATCTGGAGCAGAAGACGGGCGGACTTGGCAAGCCGATAGAACACACGATGTGCTTTGATGAAGACAATTCTTGGGATTATGAGATGGCAGAGTTCTATGATGCCGTTGTATATGGGAAACCTGTCAGACAGGGGGCCATTGAGGACGCGGTAAATCTGATGCGTATGATAGAGGGAATCTACCATACAAATCAGGCAATATAGATACCGGAGAACATTGAAAACTTCATACTTTACATCGGGGGAAATGCACTGTATATTGAGAACAGTAGAGTTCTGCTAAAATGGATATGAAAGAAGTCTTGCGGAGGGAATAATCATGTGCAGAATGGCTACGATCATTATCAACGGCAGAACGATAAAGGTTGCCGATATCAAGGCGCGTTTCATCAAAAATATTGCAGATGCTGCGGCAGAGTGTGACTATATAGACAAGGTTGTGCTGTTTGGGTCAAGCATTACGGAAAGAAGCACGAAGGATTCGGATATAGATATTGCTGTATTCGGTAGGCAATACAAATCAAAAGCACTTATTTCCGCGAAGTATAAACGATTCACACATAAGGTGCGAAATTATGAAGATGGCACACAGGAATATGACATATTGTATTTTAAGTCAGATGGTAAGTATCGCCCTATTATCCTGAACCGTATAGATGATGGGGAGGTGCTTTATGAGCGAAAACAATAAGGCTGCAAGAATGGAACTGTCGCTGGCACAAATAGAGGCGGATTTGGTTGTTGCGTATCTCTCCATTCAGCGATCACAAACTGAAAAGAAGAAAATGTCTAAGTATATTCGCGGACAGGCGGGGTTTCATCTGCAACAAGCAGCGGAAAAGCTTATTAAATATCAGATGTACCGGTCAGGAAAGAAACTTGATTATGTAAAGGTATACTGACACAGTATCAGTAAGCTGATAGAGTATGCAGATTCGCTGAATATCAATGTAATCATTCCAGATTATGTAAGGAAAAATGATGAAATCATTACAGATTGGGAAGCAGAGGGACGATATGATATGCATATTGTTGTAAGATTGGACACCTTGAAGAAAGCGTACAATGAGATCAATAACTGGTATCAGGAATTGAAAAAGGTTTATAAGAAATAAGAACAGGTTTAGGAAAAATCATAATACAAAGTAGGAGATGGCAAACTCCCGATGTAAAGTATGAAGAATGCTTTACGCCGGGAGTTTTTGTTATTAGACAGGAGGACGATATGTTAGACCCGAAAAGAACAGCAATTTTATTCACTGCAAATACGCCACATTTGGCGCATGCTAATCTTATGATTGATTCTTTAAGAGACCCTCAAAAGGGAAATTTTAAAGGCGATTTATGGGTTATTTCTACAGGATTGTCAAATAGAGCGAAGAATTATTGTGATTCAAACAATATTAATTTTTTTATTAGCGAAATGAGGGAACTTAATCATTGGGAAGGTAGGGAGATAATTGCAAGATCTCAACCAGAATACCAAAATGCATTAAAGAATTGTAGCGATGAAATTGCGCTTAAAAAGTCTTTTGAATCATATAGAAATAAAAGAATGTCAAAACTAATACTATTAAATTGGGTCAAACGATTCGGAGACAAATATGATTTTATAGCCCTAGGAGATAATGACTTATACTTTCAAAAAGATGTTTATTATTTATTCAATGAAGCGTATACCAATGCTCCTGATAGGATATCATACAAACAAGAGGAAAACGAAATTGTAGTTGATAGCTGGATTTGGAAAAAGGATTTCCATTATAGCTTACTTCAAACAACATATGGTCTAGATTTTGGGAGACACGAAATTAATATTGGGTTTATTCTAGGTAAGCCATATGCATTGTATAGGTTGTTTATGACCGTTTATAAAGAGTTTCTTAATAAAAAAAATATAGATTTGTTTAGTAAGTATAATTGGCACGATCAAGACTTGGTTAGGCTCTGTAGAGCTAAAAATCCAGATTGGTTTGATCACCTTTCGGAGGATGATATTATACATCTATGTAATGGTGGAGATAGTGTGATAGAGGAAAATGAGATTATGACGTTTACCCATAAGAGGACTGGAAGGAAACCGTATATAATCCATTTTGCAGGAGGAGCATGGAAAAACTATGCAAGCGTAAAAACTACGTTTAACGTTGATCCGGGTATTTTTTTCTATAGGAATGAATCTTTAGAAGATTTTGACGAAATAAGAAAGAATAGTGCTGTAAACTTATTCAATTTGGATAACCCGGCTTTTTTTTCTGAAGGGAATATAAAAAGCAGAAAAAAAAATAGAAGAAAATGGATGAAAGCTTATAATAATGGGAAAAAGAATGTTCTATTGATAGGATGGTTGGATATTCCCACGCATAAGAGCTTTATTGATTATTTGATGCCATTTATTCAATCTGAACTTTTTAATTTAGCAATCATAAATGGGAATATTAAAGAAGAATATAGAGATGATGTTGTATGGGAAGATATGCCAAAGTGTTTATCAAGTTTGACGAGCAGAATTTGGGATGTTAATTTTGCGCGGACTTTTGGATATAAGGATGCTCAGATTCCGGAATGGATTGTTGAGAATGCTATTAAATCATTAATGGATGAGTATAGATGCCCTGAACGAAATGCCAGAGCAATTACTACAATTCTCTTTTCTTTTTATAATGAAACGCTAGATTTCTATAAGCCAGATGTGGTTCTTTATTTATCAGTTACAAATCCGCTTGGAAAGTTAATGGAGCGCTTGTGCCGGTGGAAGAAAATACCAATAGCTGACTTGGAATGGGGAGTATTGCCAGGAACTATGACATTTGAATTTAGTGGTCATATGGCTGAAAGCTGGGTTGGAGATAATAAGGAATTTTTCAATCAGTTGCCTATAGATAAGAACGATTTGGTATTGGCTGAAAAATATATAGAAATAGCTTGTGATGAATCTTTGAATAGAAATAAGATAACTCATATAGAGTATGATACAGAGTTTTATGTGGATCTAAAATCCCAAAAAAAGATCATTCTGTACTTGGAGTCTAACAATGCTGCTAGCGGCAATACAGATATAGATGAAGAGAGAAGAAAAAAGCATTCTCCTTTGTTTTATGATGATAAAGATGCATACAAGTATATTGCGAATCTATGTGAAAAGAATGATGACTGGCATATCTTATATAAGACACATCCGATTTCAATAACCAGAGGATTAGATGTTGAGATAAATGAAGATAACACAACTGTGATTTGGTCGGGTAGCATATATGATTACCTGCCATATGCAGATGTTGCCATGACTTTGGTGTCTCAAAGCGCATATCTAGCCTTGTTACGTGGCATTCCCACAGTAATGCTTGGGGTTAATCAGATAAATGGAAGTGGGGCGGTTTATATCCCTGAGTCAAAGAAGGATATAGAGAAAATCGTAAATAGTGCTCTTGAAAATGGATTTGATAGTAATAAAAAGAGCTGTTTCATAGCACATATTGCGAGACTACTGAAATACTATCTTTTTTCTTATGAACCCAAGATTGGGTATAGAAACATTTCGAACATGGCGGATGCTTTTCTATCCATAATAAATGGATGCCAAATGAATTATTATTGTTTTGAAAGACAGTCATATGAACTAATGGCTTGTGATAAAGACAATGCTAAAAATAAGGCGCTGCCAATCGTCTCGGTTATTATACCAGTACATAATTCTGAATTATTTTTATCTGAAGCAATAGCGTCTATAGTTAATCAATCGTTGAAAGAAATTGAAGTGATTTGCGTTAATAACGGTTCTGTGGATGATTCCCAGGATATTTTAGAGTATTGGGCATCAAAGGATGACAGAATAAGAATAGAATCATGTGTGGAATCTATAACGGCCGGAGTTCCAAGAAATATTGGTCTAAAACTAGCCAAAGGAAAGTATGTCTATTTAATGGATTCGGATGATATTTTGGAAAGAGAGGGTCTTGAAAAATTACTAAAAGTTGCCGAAGACAATAACTCAGATTTGGTCTATACATTTTTTAAACAAGTGGAAGCGAAAATCTCCAATGATATGCCTAGGCCAAGATTTTATAACTATAAGCACTATCTGCCTGATGCGTATTCCTATAAATTGGAGCGAGACCATTATCGTTTTTTCATACAATATCCATTTCCATGGGGGAAATTGATTTCACGAGACCTTCTTAATCAAGAAGAGTTGTTTTTTGACGAAGGAGTCCGCTGCTTTGAGGATAATCCACATAATTTAAAAACATTATTTAGAGCACATAATCCATATGTTTTAAACGACAATATATATCATTTGCGCATGCATAATGATTCGACAACTCAACACGAAAACCCGCGAATTGTCGGAATGATAGATGCTGTAATGGCTATGAATAGAATTTTTCATAATAATAATAATTATTATGAGTATCAGAAATATTATGTTCCCTACAAAGCACACTTGTTGACATGGGCATTAAAGAATGTTCCGGATTCATGTAAAGATGACTATGTCGAGGGAATAAAGGACTGCTTCAACAATAGTGATTACAACTATCTTATATCTGATGAGTCATGGGAGTTGTTTAATATTCCATCAGAACTAGCTGTTTCCTTTTTGACCGATATGAAAGTAACAAATAATGATGACTTGTTGAGAAAATATGGTTATAGACCACCGAAATATGAAACGATTAGCAAGGCTCATTTATATGCAATCAAGATATGCGAAAAGCTTCATATTATCAATGGCGCTATCAAAATAAAAAGGCTTATATGGAGAAAAAAATGATTCTTTTGATTATGGCTGCGGGGAAATCCACTCGTTTTAATGGCTATCCGAAGGCGTTCTGTTCTTTGGGGAAAGAGATTAATGTTAACAATACTATAGAAAAGTCATCTAAGTATGTTGAAAAGGTGTATGTTGGTATAAACAAGGAAACCTTTGAGTATACAAACCAGTTTGATGTAAGGGGAGAGTTAATATCTATTGTTACTGGGCAAGGTGATGCGGATTCTATATATAAATGTGTAATCGAAATAAAGAGAAGAAATCCAGAGTATCATAGGGATTTGTTAATTTGTTGGGGCGACGCAGTTTTTTTTGAAGAGGTGCCATTTAAATACGCAACGAATGATGATGAAATGGATGAGAATTACTTTATTTCTGCAGTATGTTCATGGGATAAAAAGCCATACGCGTGGTTTGACTATGATAACACAGGAATAACCAAAGTGCACTTCTATAATGATTCAAGTGAGGTGGTTGAATATGGCATGCATGATCAGTCATTATTTAGGACTAATATAGATATTATATATGAGTATTTAAAAATATATCGTGAAAAGAATGGGTTAACTGATAAGAACATAAATATTTACAATCCTAATATAAAGGAAATCAAACTGCTAGAGATGATGGCTTTTTATCATAATCTTAACGAATATAAGAATGCGGGAATACTACAGATACCGTCTGGTAGTGTGATGTCTTTTAATTCTGTTGAAGAACTTGAGAATATCAAGAAATGTTTAAGGGAAGGTTGATACAGTGTACAGAATAGTTATTTTTGGTGGAGGAAGCGGAACAGAAGAATTACAAAAAGGTTTTTATCAAGTCTGTAATAAGGATACCATTAGGATAGATGTAATCATTAATGCATATGACAATGGCTTGTCAACAGGACTATGTAGGAAGTGCTTTGACAATCTAATTCTTGGACCAAGTGATTTGAGAAAAAACCATCTTATTAGCCTTGAAAACGAGTATTCGAAAGAACTCAATGTGAGCGGAAGTAGAGAACGAGATTTATATGAACTATTTAGCGCTCGTATATCTGCTAGTAGCAAAGAGGAGTTTATTTCAATTGCAAAAGAGCAAATTGATAGATGCATAGGTTTATCTGTTAAAGATGCATTTTTCTTATATGAGTTGTTGGATTATTTCTTTTATGCAGTAGAAGAAAGGAAAGGAAAGAATTTTCTCAATTCATTTGATGATTTTTCTTTAGGTAATGTTTTCTATACGGCATGTGCTGTCCAAAATGATTATTCATTAGATAAAGCGGGAAGAATTCTTTCTGCTTTTTTGGGTATTGAGGACAGAGTACATTTAATATCAAATGTAAGCCTCTTGCTTCATGCCGAAACAGATTCTGGTATGATTATTGATGATGAGGGAACGATTGTAGAATGGAATAATAGTACGGACAAAATAAAACGAGTTTTCCTGACAAGGGATGGACAGGAATATATTCCGAAAGTCGGAGAAAACTGCGAGGATTATGGCAATTCGATTAGAAGTGTTATAGAAAATGCAGATATCATTATACTTGGTTCGGGTACGCAGTGGTCATCATTGATACCAACCTATATGCATATAGGCTTGCAGAGTATCATTACCAATTCAAATGCAAAAAAATATATGATTATGAATCTCGTCCAGGATGGGGACATGTATGGTGTGGGAGGAAATGATATTCTTTCTATCGTTAGTTACTATTTGGATTTAAATGATTTTGCCATCATGTTGAGCAGCAATTCATCAAGTTGCTTTAAGGAATTGCATACTTCTAATAGAGTTATAGAAGGGAATTTTAGCGTATTAGGTGAGAAAAAGCATAAAGGAAGAGATTTGGTTGTAGGAATATTAAAAGATTATTTTAGAGATATATTAGGGTTTAACCACTATGTGTTTGATTTTGATGGGACTCTGTGGGACAAGCATGCTTGTACAAAAGAGAAGGATATAGCAATTGAAAATATTGATAATTATGAGGGTATTGTGCTGTCCGGGAATAGGGATAATTATTTGATGGAGATATTTCAAAAAAACGGAAGAACAAAAAAAAGAAAACAAATCTATTCTGATTATGGAAACGTTTATTTTGATACGTTACGATATGAATCAAAACTAATAGATCGCAATAGTTGCATATCGAGTAGTATATATAAAAAATTACAAGGGGATAAAGAGTATATTGGTAAAATGAAATTGAGGGGATATGGCAGTATTATTACTCTAAAGCCTTTTATCAATCGGGCGATTGAAGTAAAAAGGATAGACGAGTTTTTGCGCGAGTTTAAGGGACTATACGAAGTATATTTGGCTGGGGACACCTCTATAGATATTATAAAAAAAGGATATGGAAAAGGGGAAACATTACAGACTATTATTCTGAAGGAGGGATGGGAGAAAAAGGAAGTTTTGTTTATTGGAAACGAAGTGACCGAGGGAAATGATAAATCAATAAGGGATAAAGGATTTGAGACCTTTCAAGTAAGAGATATTCAAGAAACAAATGTCGTGATTAGAATGATTAATCTGGTTAATCAACGGAATATTTCTAAAGCCAAACAGTAAGAACCAGAGTTGGTTGAAACGGATAAAAAACTATAGGGAGAAATATGAGGTTTAAAAACTATAATAACAGGCGTATTTTTGACCATGAGGGTAATAGGATAGGGTTTATTTCAAATTCGGCTGAGATACGTGGTTTGAAAGACAATGTTAAAGTGGGAATACCACATATGATATGTGATGATGCATATGTAGAGGCTGGTGAAATAGGAAATAATACATATATTGGAAGGAAAACACTAATTAGAAATATAATAAGGATTGGCAATAATTCTTTCATCTCTGATGGAGTTGTCATAGGAAACGATATTATTAAGCTTCAAAGACATACTATAGGGGTATCTACGGAAGATGTTTATATAAGAAACTATATTCATGAAGCAAAAATTTTTATTGAAAAAGTGTATTTTCAAGGTGAGAAACTTGGAGATGGATGGAATGAGATGAAATTTCTTTGATCGCTTTTGGTCGTACTGTACCGATAATTGTTGATGGTAAGACATAAACTGTGGAGATAGAAAGAATGACAGTTGATAGAATAGCCAATTTGCCCTATTACCTGCCAGAAAAACAGAAAGACAACATAATGTGTTTTATTAATTCCGTATCGTCTGGCTTAGGGAATGGAAACTATAATATTTGCAGTGAAAATGTTTACGCCAAAATAATGTCATACGCTACTAAAAAAGCAGAAAAATGTGTGGTTGAGGCGCATAGTTATCATATGGATATACAATTTTCCCTGCAGGGCGCTGAAGGGATAGACATATTCGCACCGGATCAGCTACGTGCAGTACAAGAATATGACGTTGATCAGGATGTGCAGCTATATGATGTGGTAGAGGATCATCCAATTGCCTCTGTTTTGAATAGAGAGGGATATTTCTGCCTAATACCCGCAGGAGTACCCCATAGACCAATGAAGGCGGTTACCAATGAAGGCTGGGTCAAAAAGTGTGTGATCAAAATTCTGAGTCTGGAGGGAGTATGAAAAAAATAATCATTATGATCCCGGCAAGGCTGGGGTCTAAGCGGATACCAAAGAAAAATATTAGATATATGCAGGGAAAGCCACTGATACAGTATCCGATAGACATAGCCAAATCCGATTCAAGGGATATGGAAATATGGGTAAATACAGAGGATGAACGACTTGGGACGATAGTCACGGATATGGGAGCGAACTTTCACAGGAGGCCAAAGGAATTGGCTGGTGACACAGCCACAAATCGGGATTTCACCTACGAGTTTCTGCGGATGCATCCCTGTGACTATGTGGTGATGCTCAATACCACATCCCCGCTTCTTAGACAGGAAACTTTTGGACAATTTATCGATAAGATCATAGATTCGGATGCTGATACGATACTGTCGGTTGTGACGGAAAAAGAGGAGACATTTTATCAGGGAGAGCCGTTAAATTTTTCGTTGAATGAGAAGATCAACAGTCAGTTTCTGCCGTCCACACAAAAGATTGTTTGGGCGATGACAGGGTGGAAACGGGATACGTTTATGAGATTGCAGGAACAGGGAGAGAACCCGGTGTTTGGTGGGAAGATAGTGCTGTTTGAAGTGCCGAAAGATGAGGCGTGCGATTTGGATACGGAGGAGGATTGGAAGATTGCAGAAGGCATTTTACAGTCCCGTTCAGAAACGCATACTCCAAAGTATTTGGAGCTGTGACAAATAAACAGAATTTTAATATGAATGAAAACGATAACTCCAAATGGGAAAGCATCAGTAGACCGCGCCAGGAACTCATAAAGCTTGGAAACAGGCTGGGGATTACAGACAAGCTGGTTGTCTTGAAGCGGCTGATCCTGAATCAGGGTGCTGTTCGCGAAAACACCGTTAGAATTGATGAACTATTCCAAAAGCCTCTGGATGAGTGGAAAGAGCAGGTCAGAGAAGCGAAAAAAAAGCATAAGCCGTACACTCTTGTGGTGGGGGATGTTGTTGGTTTTGACAAGGGGATCTGTCATTATTTGAATACCTTGTCTGAAAGCATACATGGCACGGATTTTTTATTGCTGTCGGAAGCAGAGAATCAGAATGGAAAGATTGATTTCAAAACAATCATCGTCCCGGACTTTCTTATCAGAAGGCGTAAAGCCCCTTCTCCAAATGTGATTGCCACCCATGAAATACTTGTCTTTTTGGAACGCCGAACCGCATTGAAGTGGTGCGTTTCAAATTATTTGGGACAGAACAAGGATCTGACTTTGGACGATGCCGTAGTGTGGACATATTATTCGTATCATGTGGCGGAATATTTACTTGATCAACTGAAACCACAACAGGCGATCCTCTGGAATGTGTTTTATGACTTTCATCATATCATGGATTGGCTCTGCAGGAAGAAAGGGATCCCAACTATATATATGGAGTTCGGATCGATTCCGGGTACATTTTCTCTTGAAAAAAACGGTCAAATGGGGCGGAGTTATCCGGGAATTCATTCGGCGGAGTTTGCAAATCTTCCAGTCTCAAAAACAGATCTTTCAAAAGCGGAGGAAGTCCTGAGGTATCTCAGGGAAACGCGTCTGAATCGAAATAGTCAGCCACAAAACGATAATATAAATGTGGTGAAAGGTCGACTGGAAGTCGGAAGACCGACGATATTATTTGCAGGATGCAATGACTATGAAAGCGGAATCTATCCATATACGAGAGAGTCACGGCAGCAATCCCCAGTGTTTAAAAGCAGCGATGAGGCAGTACAGTTTTTGTCTGAATTGGCGAGAAAGCATCGTTGGAATTTGATATACAAGCCGCATCCCATAGTAGTGTATCTGGAACGCGTTAAGCCATGCGATGAGGGAATCATCCGTATAGATGATGTTGACATTAATGAGTTGATTGATATTTCAGATGTAATCGTTACCATTGTGTCGCAGGTATCCTATATCAGCTTAATCAGGGAAAAGCCCATATGTATGCTGGGATATACACAACTGAGAGGGAAGGGATGTACATACGAAGCCTTTTCCTTGCGTGATGTGGAAACGGCGCTGGAAAAAGCAGTAGAAGATGGCTTTACATCCGATCAACAGGTAAAGTTTCGGAAACATACGGCACAGATGCTGAAATACAATCTGTTTGATGATTTGACCGACAAAGGCAGGAAATTTGGGCAATCTATGGAGAGAGCAGTTCATTTTTTAGAAGACGCATTGAGCGTTCATGGAAAGTAGGATGATTTCAATAATAGTACCGGCGTATAATGCACAAAAAACGATCAATAGGTGTTTGGACAGCATTCTGGCACAGACTTATCGTGATTGGGAACTTCTTGTAGTGGATGACGGATCCGATGATACCACCGCTTCAATTGCGCAAAAGTATACGGACACAGATAAGAGGGTAAAGGTCATACGGCATGAGTCGAACAAAGGACTGTTTGCAACACGTATCACCGGTGTAAAAAAAGCCAGCGGTGAGTATATCGGTTTTGTGGATAGCGATGACTATTTATCATCAGATTACTATCGCCTTTTGGTCAAAAAGGCAGCAGAAGAAAACTCCGATATCACGATCGGAGATTTTTTTCTGGAATACCCAAATGGTAGAAGAGAATACTATAATAATGATCCGATTAGGAATCAATGCATAAACCTGTCTGGTGATGCAATCATGGACACGTTTATGACGCAGGCAGGGGCTTTCTATGGGTGGCAGCTAGTATGGAACAAGCTATATAAAACGGAATTGTGGAAAAAGTGCCTGCCGGAGTTTGAATGCTTTTCAGATGCGCATCCCCATCTTAATATGACGGAAGATATGGCTTTTTCGGCACGGCTATGGTGCAATGCAACTAGAGTAGTAAATGCAGCAAATGCCGTATATTTTTACTATCGTTCTGATGCGCAGATGACGGATGAAATAAAGAATCTGTCCTCGAATAAAAAGAAACTGAAAGATGTAGAGGCCGCTTTTGCTTTCTTTGAATCGAGCCTGCATGAGGCGGGAGTTATGGAAAGATATGAAGCCTGTTTTAACATGTGGAAGCGAAGATATGGATTTCTCTATAGGAATCTTTTTGATAGATGTCCGGAGGTCTTGTCACATATAGATAAGGATCTTATCGGTGTGCGTCAGGATGATGCGGGTGAAGCAAAAAGCACGTATTATTATAACCTCGTTACAGAGGATTCAAATGAATGGGACGAACTGGAAAGGATCAAAACCACAATCGCAGATGAGCTGACAAAGGTTGTCAGCTTTGATGTGTTTGACACGTGTCTCATCAGACCATTCCTGCATGCGACGGATTTGTTTGCATTTATGGATGGATTTTTTGCAGATATTACGTGTGCAGTCTCTGCAATCGATTATGAGGGAATAAGAGTTGAAAGTGAACGATTAGCCAGAGAAAAATGCAGAGGAAGAAGAGAGGACATTACGATAGATGATATTTTTACAGTAATGTCAGAAAGATATGGAATTGATGCGGATATATGCGCACAACTGAAAGAAAAGGAAACGGAACTGGAACTGCGCTTTTCGAAACCTAGAGCAATGGCGAAGGAACTATATGATTTGGCTGTTGATATGGGGAAAACTATCGTTTTTACTTCGGATATGTATCTGCCGAAAAAAACGATAGAGCAGATGCTAATTAAGAATAGCTTTACTTCCTATTTTGATATTTTTGTGTCTGGAGAAATGGGAGTGGCAAAGTATAGTGGTAATCTTTATAAAGCTATGATAAAGCGCCTTGGTGTTGAGGCCGGCGAGATTATTCATATAGGAGATAACCTGCAATCTGATGTTGACACACCCGGAAGATTGGGAATTAAAGCATTTCATATGCAGTCGGTGAAGGATTGCTTTATGAAGTCATCCTATTGGCAAAAGAATGTCCTGCATACTGCAAATGACAGGGATCTATGGTGGACAATGAAGGGATATATCGGATATCGTACCATGCTTGCAATGGCGGCAAATCGAGTCTATGACAATCCGTTTATTCCGTATCATGAATTGTCGGATTTTAATGCATCGCCACTTGAGATCGGCTATTTTGTTTTGGGAATGTATTTATATGCAGTGTGTGACTGGCTTGTAAAGGACATTCGAGAAAGAAGAGAAAGACCGCGCAAGGTTCATTTCGCGGCGCGAGATGGCTATCTGGTTGAGGAAGCGTATAAGCTGTTTTCTAAAATATATGATTTGCCCGTATCAAACTATTTGTATGTATCCAGAAAGGCACTTTTATTTTCGAATATCAGAACAAAAATTGACATGCTGTCCATCATAGACAATTCAAATATATACAACACCAGCCCGGCTCAGCTTCTGGATATGCTGAGTATGGGCTTGGAAAAAGGGGATGTTGAGGAAGTAAAAAGCATTTTTGAAAATAAGAATATAGAATTTGATAAACTCTTTCAATCTCGTAACCAATACGAGGATTTTTTGAAGGTATTTTTGGACGAAATATATGACAGGGTAAACTGGGAAAAAGTAAGGGAGCTATCGAAAGAGTATTTATCGAAAAATGTGTCGCCAGAGGATGTGCTTTTTGATATTGGTTATAGCGGACGCGGGGAATGCGTTATGTATAATCTCCTTGGTTTTTCTCCGGATTCCTATTACATCCATACCAACTCTGATGTGATATGTCGTAGACAGGATATAGCCGGATTCAAGAATAAAACAATGTATGGGTATAAGCCGGATATAACGGGAGTGATACGAGAATATGTTTTTATGAAAAATGCCCCGTCGACAATTGGATATCGGAGAAATGAGAATGGAGAGGTAGAACCGCTTTTTGAAGCACATCAAAGCAATTTTACGGCGACATATACGAACGGTCTGCTACAAAAATATGCGCTTGAATTTGTCGCCGATATGATAGAAACATTTGGTGAGGATTTAGCACATCTATACTATAGGTATGAAGATGCGACCCAACCATTTGAATACTATTTGCATCATGGGACTCTTTTTGACAGAAGCATTTTTTCTGATCTGGAATTTGAAGACGACTTTGGAGCGGGCGAGCGGATCAAGGTGATAGATTTTTGGAATAAGGAACTGAAGCGGGTGAATTATTACTGTACGACAGAATTAATAGAACCGCCCAAGAATGCATATGAGACCTATGTTGATGATGGAGTGATTTCCAAATCAGTCCTACACAAGGCGGTGTATTGGCTGAAGAATGATAAAGCTTTTTTTGTAAAAAGAATGAAGGATTACCTTTCGGGAAATCGGGAGGGGAGAGTGTAGGAGTCTATCGCAGGGGACATGTCATTCCGCAAATGTATTGTTTAACATGCCCCGCGCCACGAGGACGAGTGCTCTGCCCCCCACGTTGTACATTGACAATTTCATACTTTACAGAGGGAAAAAGAGATTATGCTTTTTTATCCGCAAGCTGCTTCTCGAGTTCTGCAATGCGGGCGTTGGCATCGGCAAGCATATTATTTTTGTCAGCAAGCTCAGCGTCTTTGTCAGCAAGTGCAGTGTTCGCGGCATCCAGCTTGGCGGTCACCTCGTCTCGCTCTTTTTTTGCCTCATCAAGCAGTTGCTGTACATCGAGCTCGTTGCGAATGGTATCCTCCCGGGCTTCCAGTAGTTGGCGCATATGTTCGTCTGCAGAGACTTTACAAATGGTTTCTCCAACTTCCTCCAAAATGGTTTCAGGTATCGAGAGCATTTTGAATTCCTCCCAAGTCGTGGATTTGAAGAGTTGAGCCCATTGGTCGATCTTATAACGGCGATCCTCTTCTGTAGCAAGATCTATCTTTGTTAAGTCTACCACAGAAATGCTGAGTTTGTCAGTATAGATTTGATGCGTACGCTTATTCATAAGCATGTTGACAGCATAAAATTCCGGGGATTCGGGAAACAGTGTATAGCCAAGAAAGCCGATCTGATAGGAGGGCATCACTCGCAGGTAGCCCTGACCGGATTTGAGACTTGTGTAATTCCGGCAAAGATAAAAAGAAGAACGTTCAATCCAATTGCCTTTGTTTACCACTTGCATTTCCAAATCAAGGAGAGCGCCATTATTGAGGAGTACCTTGACGTCGAGGATGACCGTCTTATCATCAATCACTTCACCGGGCGTGATGGGGTTTTGTACGATGGCGGATTTTATGGCGCTCTCATCCAGATGGAGCAGTGCACAGATCAGACCGATCAATACATGGTTTTTTTCCTGAAGAACGGTTTTGAACATAAAGTCATTCATCATGTTGAAACGAATGGAACCCGTCACAGAAGCGAGAAGTGGATGTTTGTCGAAAGAATGATTTTTGGACATGAGTATACCTCCTGAAATGAAATAAGATTTGAAAAAGGGATCGTTTGCCGAACGGCAGATCGCTTAAGATGTGTGTATCATAGCACACCGGAAATCGAATATGCAATGAAGAGAATATAAAATCTTTCTAAAGAATTTCTAAAATCCGGGACAGGATGGAACCGGATGTGCTATCGTCCAAGAGATGCTTTTTCTATCGGGGCGGATTCGGATATTAGTATAGTCGGGCAGCTCCCTGTGTAAGGTATGAAATATGACTTTATACAGGGAGTTTTTTGATGGGTATAAATAGTAGAAGAAAAAGTATACGGATTCGCCTTTATGATCGGCTGGTGAACAGACACGCAGGGATTGCGTTCCGATATCACAGGATGCATGATGGCTCCTATGGGGTACGCAAGGTTCTGTCCTTGGGGTATCTCTTATGGCTCAACGTCGCTCATGACCTCCTTTTCTGTCGCTTTTTGGAGGAACGCCCTCAAGAGGCCGTTGTTTGTAAAAAAACGCCCCCGTCTGAAAAGAGCGAGTCAAAGGCACACCGGGAAATACATGCAGAGCTTTCCATAGACGGAATGGTACAGCGACTGAAGCAGCATGAGGTGATTTCCTTTGATATGTTTGACACCCTGATCTTTCGTCCGCTGGACAAACCGACGGATCTTTTTTATTTTGCGGGGGAACAGCTGTCCTGTATGAACTTCCGGGCAGTGCGGATCCGGGCGGAAAAAACAGCGCGTGAAAAATGCCTGAAGCAAAACGGACACGCGGAGGTGACGCTGGAAGAGATCTGGGAGACCCTGTCAGAAGAGACAGGAATCGATAAGACAGAGGGCATGCGCACAGAGATGGAAACGGAGCAGGCGCTTTGCTATGGGAACCCTTTCATGCTGGAAGTGTGGAACCGCCTGCGATCCGGGAAAAGGCGTATCGTCGTAACAACAGATATGTATTTGCCGGAGACCTGTATCAGAAGCATTTTGGAAAAGAACGGCTTCACGGGAGCGGAACAGATCTTTGTATCCGGGGAATACAAAAAAAGCAAAGCGGATGGAAGTCTTTTTCCCCTGATAAAGGAAGCTCTCGGTACGGATGATATCATCCATGTGGGGGATCAGGAGAAGAGTGATTATCAGATACCGCTCCAAAACGGGATCGAAGCGATGCTTTACCCTTGTGCAGTGCAGAGTGCACGGGAGTATCGACCCCATGCCATGTCGTTTTTTGTGGGGAGTGCTTATCGCGGCATTGTGTCCAACTATTTGTACAATGGCCTCGCGGAATATTCGATGGAATATGAGTATGGGTTTTTGTACGGAGGGTTGTTTGTACTCGGGTATTGCCGTTTTATTCATGATTATTGCAGACAAAACGGGATTGGCCGTATGCTGTTCCTTTCTCGCGATGGTGACACCCTGTGCCGCGCCTATGAGAAGTTGTTTCCGCAGGATGATTACGCTTATGCGTTATGGTCCAGGAAGGCTGCTACGAAGCTGATGGCAGGTTATGACCGGCATGATTATTTCAGGCGGTTTATTTTTCACAAAGTGAATCAGGGGTACACGATCCGGGAGGTTCTGCGGGCGATGGGGCTTGAGACGCTTGCTGCAGATGGCGGGTTGTTTGGACTGGATCCGGAGGAGGAACTGACGGATAGGAATGCTCCCGCAGTGAAACGGTTCGTGCGGGAGCACTGGGAGCAGGTATGCGCACTATATGGAGAGCAGTCTGAATACGCAAAAGAGTACTATCAGGAGTTGACGAAAGGACAGAGCAGGGTGGCAGCAGTGGACATTGGTTGGGCAGGCAGCGGTGCGCTGTCCTTGTCCTGTCTTTTTGAGCATGCATGGAAATTGCCATGCGAGGTGATTGGAATCCTCGCGGGAACGAATACTGAGAGCAATGCAGAACCGGATGCGACAGAGCCCTTCAGACAGAGCGGCAAACTGGTTTCCTATCTGTTTTCCCCGGCGGAGAACCGCGATCTTTTTGCCCATCATGACGCGGGAAGGGGGTATAACATTTTTTGGGAGTTGCTGTTGTCTTCGACGGAACCGCAGTTGGACGGTTTCTCGAAGGACGGTCCGGTTCTTGGAAAGGAGGATGAAAACCCGGAGGGGATAGCCGAGATCCGGAGAGGAATTTTGGATTTTATATCGGAGTATACGAAGCGTTTTGAGCAGTTTCCCTATATGCTTCGGATTGAAGGACGCGATGCTTATGCGCCGATACTGGCTGCATCAGGGAAGCGGGAGCATTATCTCAGGGCGATGGCAAAGCGCTTTGATCTGCATGTGAATGTGGATTAAGGAGTTATAACCATAGGCTGTTGCCTTTCCCGACACAAGTCTTATCGATACGATTCCGGGATCAAGACCTATCTTCTTCTTGGCATAGATAAAGATGAAAAGGTGAAGCCGGTGCCGGACGGCATTGACGGAGGACAGAGCGACGCGCTGTTTCTCCTGGTAGTGGATGAAAAGGAAGGGAAGTAGTCGCTGATAAAGATTCATCGGAACACCATGACAGAGGTGGAGGTTTATGACGAGGACGGAACAGACCTGGGTCCGCAGAAGATGTAAAAAAGTGCTTGACATTTGCACACAGTCACTTTAAATGGAGACGAAGCATATGCATATCTTCGGAAACGGGACACGTCAGAGTTTGACAGCGCCACCGGGCGTATGGAGCGTCAGGGAGAGTATCTGGAAGAATTGATCCCGATGCTGCAGGGAATGGGGAAGTCCAAGGCGAACGAGATACTGAAAGAACTGGATGATTATATTGTTTCAGACGTCGTAAATCTGGATCTTCTGGAGGAAACGGAGGGAATGGAATTTTAACGGGGATCAGATTTATGAAGTTCCCGGAGAAACGGTACTAAATGGGGGTTTTGAGGAATATCACGTTGACGAGGATGCACTATATGACCTGATTCTTGATGTTTTTCATGACGAGACGACATAAGTGAAAAAACCCATACAAGATGTGAGAACCGGGGATTGCCCTTTGCAGCGGTTTGGTGGTATAATGATAAAGCTATATCAGAATAACATGCTCGTCTGTACATTTCTAATCCCTCAACTTCCTTGTCTGCAGACACAGGTGGTGCGTAAGACACCTGCTTTTCGAGATGACCCACTGATGACGCCGCGCCAAAGTATTATGGTATTCTGCTACAGTTTTGTATGGGAGCGCAGACCGGTATTGTGAGAATACCGCTGTGCAACTGGTGCATAGGGGTCGCTTTTATAATCCCCTCCAAAAAACCTGACGGGAGGTAAACATGAAACAAAAAAAGATCAGTGTACAGCTTTTACTCATTCTGGTCCCCATGATCGCCGCATTTATCATTTTGGTAGCGGCGATCATCTTCACGACTTCAAAGGGCATCATCATTGAAGAAGCGGAGAAGGGACTGAAGAACGAGTCCATGTCCAACGCCAATGACATCTCCGCCACGATGGCGAGCATCACCGGGTATTACAACGGCCTGGCAGATGTGGTGGAGCAGTCGGAGTATGAGGATAACGACGCGGTGCTGGCGGCGATCATGCCTGGCATGTCAGCTTATCCGGATGTAGTGAGTGACGTCTATATCGCCTTAAATGACGGAAGTTTTATCGACGGCAGCCTTTGGGTACCGGATGAAGGCTATGATCCGACAACCCGTGCATGGTATCAGCACGGAAGTGCGAGCGACAGGATCTTCCTCGGGGATCCGTCCCTTGACCTTGGCACCATGAAAATGGTGGTATGCGGATCCCGGCAGATGGAAATGATGGACGGACGTACGGGCGTGCTTTCCACCGATATTCAGCTGGATGGTATTTCCGAAGCCGTAAAGGGGTATACCCCGGCGGGGACCGGTGCATCCATGCTGCTCTGCAACGGGACTATCGTGGCACATCCGACGGATGAGTATGTCGGAACCGAGGTGTCGGAGCACGGAGATGACGCCTTCCTTCAGACGGTGGCAACCACCGCAGAGGCGGGAGCGACTGATGTAGTGAACCTTCGTGGCAACGACGGAAAAGAATATCTGGTTTCGCTGGATAACGTGGATGGCACGGACTGGACATTGGTTTCCTATGTCATGAAAAACGATATCCTGACAGAGCTGAATACTCTCAGTATCATCACAGTGATCATCGTGATCGCGATCCTGATCGGCAGTACGCTGATCATCATGTTCCTGGTCAGCAAGATGATCACCAAGCCGGTGAAGAGCCTGACGGATAACATCACGCGCATCGCGGACGGCGACTTTACCGTGGACATTGAGAAGGGCGGATCCAACGAGATCGGCACCATGAATAACAAGATGCATGACTATGTGGAGCGTATGCGCGGAACCCTTGGGGAGATGAAACATGTGACCGACAATCTGTCCAAAGAGGCGGACTCCAGCAAGGGTGCGGCAGAGAGCATGAGCACACAGGCCGATCAGCAGAGCCACTCCATGGAGCAGATCCGGGAAGCAATGGATGGTGTTGCCCATTCCGTGACCGAGCTTGCTACCGACGCAACGGAGCTTGCGCAGGCGGTCAGTGAGATGGCCGATCAGGGTGATACGACGAAGCAGATCATGGCAGACCTTCTGGAAAAAGCAAAAGAAGGACAGCGTGATATGAACAACGTCCAGACCAATATGTCGACGATCTCGGATTCCATGGATGAAATGAACCGTGTCGTCCAGTCCGTGGATGAAGCGGCGAATAAGATCAACTCCATCGTTGAGATGATCAATTCCATTTCCTCACAGACCAACCTCCTTTCCCTCAATGCTTCCATTGAGGCGGCCAGAGCCGGAGAGGCCGGCAGAGGCTTCGCCGTGGTGGCAACGGAGATCGGATCTCTGGCAAATGACAGTGCGGAAGCGACCACCGAGATCAGCACCATCATCTCGGATATCACGTCACAGATCAAGACCCTGTCCGCCCGTGCAGAGACCAGCGCAAAGGACATTGCGGCAAGCAGTGAGGCGGTGAGTGTGACCGGCGAGACCTTCGCACAGATCTTTACTGCCCTTGATCAGGCAGGATCAACGGTGAATGAGATGGTAGGCCAGATGGACAAGGTCAATGAGATCGCGACCTCTGTCGCCGCCATTGCGGAAGAACAGTCTGCAAGCACCGAGGAAGTGACAGCCACCGTGGAAAATGCGGCAAACAGTGCACAGAACGTCGCAGACGAAAGCCGCGCCGTAGATGCCAGTGCCGTGACCGTGGCGGAATCCTCTGCCCGGATCGGAGAGTTTGTAGACACCTTTACGATCTGAAGGATCTTTTGAGACATCTGACAACTGAGACATCTGACAAGACCGGGTGCGGAACGCATCTGCGCTGTCCGAGACCGGCCGGGTCGAAAAGAAGGAAAAGAAATGATGAGTGCTCCCGATGTGAAGGCGAAAGAATGCTTTCCATCGGGAGTTTTTTATGCGCAGGGAGACGGGACGGGCGGTTTGACTTTTTCGCGTCCCTTGAAGAGACTGCGCATAAATGGTATCATGGACGAGAAAAAAGAAAGGATCAGGAACCATGGGTAGAGCAATGATCATCGGGTGCGGCGGTGTTGCAAGCGTCGCCATCCATAAATGTTGTCAGAACAGCGATGTATTTGAAGAGATCATGATCGCAAGCCGGACAAAGGCGAAATGCGATGCATTGAAAGAAAAACTGCAGGGACAGACCAAGACCAGGATCACGACAGCGGAGATCGATGCGGACGATGTGACGGCGCTGACGGCGCTGATCAAGTCTTATCAGCCGCAGGTTGTGTTGAACCTGGCGCTCCCGTATCAGGATCTGCATATCATGGATGCCTGCCTGGCTGCAAAAGTGCCATACGTGGATACGGCAAATTATGAGCCGGAAGATACGGCACATTATGAATACAGCTGGCAGTGGGCCTACCGCGAGCGGTTTGAAAATGCCGGGATCACAGCGCTCCTCGGGAGCGGGTTCGATCCGGGCGTGACGGGTGTGTTCAGCGCGCATGCGTTGAAGCATCATTTTGACGAGATCCATGAGATCGATATTTTGGACTGCAATGCGGGCGACCACGGGTATCCGTTTGCAACGAACTTCAACCCGGAGATCAATATCCGTGAAGTGTCCGCAAAAGGGAGCTACTGGGAGGACGGACACTGGGTTGAGACGGAGCCGATGGAGATCAAACGTGTCTATGATTTCCCGGAGATCGGGGAAAAGGACATGTATCTTCTGCACCATGAGGAGATCGAAAGCCTGGCCTTAAATATCCCCGGCATCCGCAGGATCCGTTTCTTTATGACGTTCGGACAGAGTTATCTGACGCATCTGAAGTGCCTCGAAAACGTCGGTATGACAAGCATCGAGCCGATCATGTTTGAAGGGAAAGAGATCGTGCCGCTCCAGTTTTTGAAAGCAGTACTGCCGGATCCGGCGTCACTCGGTCCGCGAACAAAAGGCAAGACTAACATCGGCTGCATTTTCCGCGGCATTAAGGATGGCAAAGAAAAGCATTACTATGTATACAATGTCTGTGATCACGAGAAATGCTATGCAGAGGTTGGATCGCAGGCAGTGGCTTATACGACGGGCGTGCCGGCAATGATCGGCGCCATGCTCGTGATGAACGGCACCTGGAACAAGCCGGGCGTTCATAACATCGAGGAATTTGATCCCGACCCGTTTATGGACGCCCTGAACAAATGGGGTCTGCCGTGGCAGGAGAGTTTTGATCCCGCCATGGTGGACTGAGCCCGATCACGATCAGCAACCGGAGAATACTATGGAACGAGCAAGCTTACCGACACCGTGTTACATCATCGATGAAGAAAAACTGAAGAGAAACCTGAAGATCTTAGCCGACGTGGAGAAGACAACGGGCGCGCATGTGCTGCTGGCGCAGAAAGCCTTTGCCTGTTATCCCTTGTATCCGCTGATCGGGAAATATATTTCCGGAACGGAGGCGTCAGGTCTGTTTGAAGCGCGTCTCGGGAAAGAGCACATGGGGAAGGAATGCCATGTGTTTTCCGCAGCGTATCGCGAGGACGAGTTTGACGAGCTGCTCCGGTATGCGGATCATATCGTATTCAATTCATTCGCGCAGTTGAAAAAGTACGGGAAAAAAGCGCGCGCCGCAGGGAAAAGCCTCGGTCTTCGCGTGAATCCGGAGTATTCGACCCAGTCCAATGCGCTGTATGACCCCTGTGCCGCGGGCAGCCGCCTCGGCGTCACGATCTCCATGTGGGAGAGAGAAGCGGATGCCGGTTTGGTCGGGCTTCTCGACGGGATCCATTTCCACACGCTTTGCGAGCAGAATTCGGATGATCTCGTGAAGACACTGGCTGTCGTGCAGAAACGCTTCGGAAACATCCTGCCCTATATGAGCTGGATCAATTTCGGCGGCGGGCATCATATCACAAGATCCGATTATGACTTAAAGCTCCTTTATGGCATGATCTGGGAAATGCAGGAGACCTATCATCTGAAGGTCTATCTGGAGCCCGGAGAGGCGGTTGCGCTAAATGCGGGGACACTGGATACAACGGTCCTGGATATCGTAGACAATGGCAAAAAGACTGCGGTGCTGGATGTTTCCGCAGCATGCCATATGCCGGATGTGCTGGAGATGCCGTATACGCCGCCTTTGGAAGGCGCGGCGAAGCCGGGCGAAAAGGAATTTTCCTATACACTGGCCGGGCCGACCTGCCTTGCCGGCGATATCATCGGGAGCTATTCTTTCGACAGAGAACTGTCGGTGGGAGAGCGGTTGACGTTTTCCGATATGGCGATCTATACCATGGTGAAAAACAACATGTTCAACGGGATCAATCTCCCGTCGATCGCGATCCGTGAATGGAAAGATGAGAAAGAAAATTACCGCCTCCTGAAATCCTTTGGATATGAGGATTTCAAGACGCGGCTTGGATAGTAGTGGATAGGCTGCGGTGCGGCACCGGCTGTACCGGAAATGCCGTTACGCCGTATGCTTCGCGTCAGCGCTCTGCGCCCTGCGGCGCAAAAACGGCACCTTGAGCAGGATCGGCAGCAGCAGCACCGAAAGTACGATGCCCGTAACACCCTGCACGAGGTTGAAAGGAATGGACGCTGCACTGGCAACGAGCCCGGCAGAGAGTGCCTGTGCGGAAAAACCGCCGTTGCCGAATGCCGCGAGAAACGTTTCAAATACAAAATAGCCGCCGACCATGACGGATTCGCCGAGGATCCCGCTGAGGATGAGGGCGAGGGTACGCTTACCGCTCCCGGCAAATTTCTTTGCCGCACGGTGATAGAGCAGTCCTGCGAGCAGAGCGGTCAGTGCTTTGATCGCAAAGGTCGCCGGCACATAGACAAGATATCCGGAAAAGAGATCGGCAAGTGCCGAGCCGATCCCGGCAGCAAGGGCGCCCACACCGGGTCCTAAGATCACACCACAGAGGAGAACCATACAATCGCCCACGTGGATATAGCCGAACGTTGGGGTCGGGAATTTGATCAGCATCGTCGCAACACAGGTAAAGGCGATGAAGAGTGCTGACAGGACAATTTTCTGCAATGGTTCTTTCATAACTAGTCTCCTTTCTGGGCATGTATGTTATAAGCAGTATTATAGGCAGGAAAAATCAAAAGTCAACAAAAACCTATCAATTTGATAGGAGAAAAGGAAAACAACCCGGATATGCAGCCGGACAGAAGACGAAAAAAACGCAGAAAGAAACAGAAACATACACTGCGGGTACTTGGTGTGATCCTTGTGATCCTGCTTGCGATCCTGGCCGCCTTGCTCGTCCTTTTTTTTGTTCAGAAAAAGAAGGAAGAGGAAGCGGCAGCAGAGGCGGCAAGGCGCGCGGCCGAAGAAGCGGCAAAGAAGCAGCAGGAAGAGGTCGTGATCCCGGAGGAACTACCGGAAGAACCGATCGTCTTAGAGACGGAGACCGAAGAGCCGGAGAAGGCGACCACACTGATCTTTACGGGCGATGTGCTGCTGCATCAGACCACGCTCGGGCGGTATCAGTCATCGGGTCTTCCCGGCATCCTTTCCGATGACCTGTCAGAGACCTTCCGCGAAGCGGATATTTTGATGATCAACGAAGAATTTCCATTCGGCGTGTCTGGAGAGCCGATGGCGGACAAACAGTATACCTTCCGCACCGATCCGCAATACGTCAGCGCTTTTCAGGATATGGGCGTGGACATCGTCGGGCTTGCAAATAACCATGTGCTCGATTACGGTACGCCGGCACTCTTAGAGACGTTTCCGACGCTGGATGGTGCCGGAATCCGCTATGCGGGCGCAGGGGAAAATCTTGCCAGAGCATCAGAGCTCCAGGTCTTCGAACTGAACGGCAAACGGATCGGAATCCTTGCAGCGTCCCGTGTCTGGCCGTCCGGCTCCTGGGCGGCAGGACCGGATCATCCGGGGTGCTTCGGAACTTACGACCCTGCGATGTTACTCGGCGCGATCCGCTCCGCGAAAGAGGAGCAGGGGTGTGATTTCGTGGCGGTCTTTGTGCATTGGGGTGTGGAACGCAACACCTTGCCGGAGGATTATCAGCAGAGTCTTGCGCAGCAGTATGCGGAGGCCGGCGCGGATCTTGTGATCGGCATGCATCCTCATGTGCTGCAGGGCATTGAGTATTTCGGAAACACGCCGGTGTTTTACAGCCTCGGCAATTTTATCTTCGGCGGCAACTCCTATCAGACGGCCGCGGTTGCGGTGACACTGCATCCGGACAACTCCTGCGATGTAACGGTGATCCCCTGCATCGCGAGCGGCGGATTTACGAGGCGCGCGGAGGGAGACGAAGCGCAGGGTGTTTTTGACACGTTGAATGCGATCTCTTTCGGCGCAGGGGTGGATTCCGACGGGAAACTCATGGATCTTTGACGACTTGCGCACAGCCGGTGCGATCAGTATAATAAAAGGGATAATTCGTTTAGACTGAGAATCCGGTTTTCCGGAGAAAGCGTGGACAAACATGACAAAAAAAACGATCAAGAAAATCGGATGCGCAGTGCTTGTTGCCGGCCTTCTGACGACGATGCTCGGTGCCTGCGGGAGCAGCAATCTGAAGATGGCTTCTGCCGATCAGAACGGAGAATACTATAAAGTTGCGAATGAGTTTGCTAAGGATCTGGAGACAGATGCGAACATCGAAGCGGAAGTATTGGAGACCACAGGCTCTGCCGGGAACTTGCGCCTGATCTCGGGCGGGTATGTGCAGCTTGCGGTGGTGCAGTCGGATGTGGCGGCGCATGCCTATCAGATCGCTTCCGATTCCGAAAAAGGATACAGCGCGGTCGGTGCGCTTTACACCGAGGTTTGTCATATCATCGTCAGAGACAATTCCGATATCTATTCGGTTGCGGATCTTGTCGGAAGGAAAGTCAGCATTGGTGCGAGTGAATCCGGTACCGAGAGCAGTGCGAAGGAGATCCTGCTTGCATACGGGATCACGGAGGACAATGCGATCCTTCAGAACCTGAATTACTCCAGCGCTGCTGCAGCGCTGACCTACGGAGACATCGATGCCCTGTTCTGTACCGGAAATGTCGGGATGACGGTGTTAAAAACCCTTTCTGAGCAGACGCCGATCCGTCTGATCCCTGTGACGGCAGAGGATCTGGATCGGATGAACCAGACGATGGATGTCTACCACATCAGTGTGATCCCGGCCGGAACCTATCCGGGACAGACAGAAGATGTGCCGGCGATCAGCGTGGTTGCGATGTTGGTTGCGAGCGATTCTCTGAATAACAATACGGTGAAAAAGGTGACGGAATCCCTGCTGAATCGCAGGACGGAGTTTGTGCAGACGACGTATTTGGAGACAGACCAGGAAACCTCGTTTATTGTTTCTAATATTCCGATCCCTTTCCATCAAGGTGCAGTAGACTGCTATGAGGAGAAGGGGATTCATTAATGCGCACATTCACGTTTGACATGTACCAGACCCTGATGGTTGCGGTGCTTGCGTTGCTGCTCGGGGGACTGATCCGGAAGAAGGTTCCGGCTTTGAAGCGTTTCTGTATTCCTGCACCCGTGATCGGCGGGCTGATCGTATCGGTGATCACGTGTGTTCTTTATGCGACCGGTGTCCTGACGGTCGCTTTTGATGATACGTTCCGAGAAGTCTGTATGATCTTCTTTTTCACTTCGGTCGGGTTTCAGGCCAATCTCAAAGCGTTAAAAGCAGGCGGGAAAGGGATCGTCATTATGTTGATCCTGCTGGTCGCATTGATCAGTTCGCAGAATCTGATCGCCATTGGGCTGTCGGTGCCGCTTGGTATCTCGCCGATGACGGCGTTTTGTACGGGATCGATCCCGATGGTCGGCGGACATGGGACAGCAGGCGCATTCGGACCGGTTCTGGAAGACTTTGGCGTACAGGGCGCCTCTACGATCTGTACGGCTGCAGCTACATACGGGCTGATCGTGGGCTCATTGATCGGCGGACCGATCGCAGACCGTCTCATCGAAAAGCGCGATCTTGTGAAGACGGCAATCCCGCCGGAAAAGAATGTTACGACGGATAAAACTTTCAAGGATCTCGCGGGCGGCTATGCGGGTGCTGTGTTCGAGCTTGTGATCGCAGTCGGGATCGGCACCGTGGTGACGATGCTCTTACGGGCAACGGGGCTCACGTTTCCGGTCTATATCGGATCGATGATCTCAGCAGCGGTGATCCGCAACATCGGAGAGTATTCCGGGAAGATCCCGCTGTTTATGGACAAGGTGGAGGATATCGGGTCCATCATGCTGTCGTTGTTCCTCGGGATTGCGATGATCACGCTGCAGATCTGGCAGCTGGCAGGACTTGCGCTGCCGATGATCGTGCTGCTCCTTGCGCAGACGATCTGGATGGTTGTCTTTGCCGGTGTGATCACTTTTCGCGCAATGGGGAAGGATTATGATGCGGCAGTCATCACGGCCGGTTTCTGCGGGTTCGGGATGGGCGCGACGCCAAACGCGATGGCGAATATGGAGGCGGTGACGACAAGATATGTGCCGAGCGCCAAAGCATTTCTGCTGATCCCGATCGTGGGCAGTCTGTTTACGGATTTTCTGAACAGCATTCTCATCACGTTCTTTATCAATCTGATCTGAGGATCCCGATCTGCCCCCGATCTTTGACCTGTATCCCCCCGGCCCTCCTGATCTTCCCTTCGCGTCAGAATGGAAAGATTTTTGATAATGGCAGGACGGGGTTTTTTTATAATAACTCTGCGAGAAAACCCCATCCGACATCAGTCGGTTGTGGGTCGTTCATCAGGATTCAGTAAGGAGGACAAGATGGAGTATTACGTATCAGCAGCAGCGAGGAGAAGCGGAGACGGGACGAAGGAACATCCCTTCAAAACCATCAGCGAGGCAGCGCTTCTCGCGAAACCGGGAGACACGGTGTATGTCGGACCGGGTTTGTACAGGGAATATGTGGATCCAGCGAGAGGCGGCGAGCCGGAGAACCGCATCCGCTATGTTTCGGAGCAGCCGCTGGCGGCGGTGATCAGCGGTGCGGAGCCGCTTACCGGCTGGCAGAAGCATGAAGGCAACACCTGGGTTGTCCGTGTGGGGAACGGCATTTTCGGAAACTACAATCCGTACACGGTTCCGGTGGCGGGGGACTGGTATTTTGCACCGGATCCGGTGCATACCGGCGAGGTTTACCTGAACGGGGTTGCGATGTATGAAGTGCTGACGCTGCAGGAGGTTCTGAATCCGAAACCGTTCAAACAGTCCTGGGAGTCGGATGAACGCACGATCCTCAAATGGTACACAGAGCAGGACGAAGAAAAGAATGAAACCGTGATCTATGCGAACTTCGGCGGGAAGGATCCCAACGCGGAAAACATCGAGTTTAACGTGAGACGTAACTGCTTTTATCCGTCGGTCGAAGGCCGGGGATATATCACGCTTTCCGGATTTACCGTCAAGCAGGCGGCGACGCAGTGGGCGCCCCCGACGGCATATCAGGACGGCATGGTCGGACCGCATTGGTCCAAGGGTTGGATCATCGAAGACTGCGAGATCTCCCATTCCAGATGCTCCGGCATCACGCTCGGGAAATATCTGCAGCCCAACAACGACAACAAGTGGACGACGAGATACACCAAGGACGGCACCCAGACCGAGCGCGACAATATCATGCAGGCGCAGGATGAGGGCTGGACGAAGGAGACCGTGGGAAGCCACATCGTCAGACGCTGCCATATCCATGACTGCGGCCAGACCGGTATCGTCGGACATCTGGGCGGTGTGTTCTCGATCATCGAGGACAATCACATCCATCATATCAACAATAAGCAGGATCTCGCAGGCGCAGAGATTGGCGGCATCAAGATGCATGCAGCCATTGATGTCATCTATCGCCGCAACCATATCCATCACTGCACACGCGGACTCTGGCTGGATTGGCAGGCACAGGGCACGAGAGTGACTCAGAATCTGTTCCATGACAATACACCCCCGGAGGGGACGGACATCACGCCGCTCCTCGGACTCGGAGAGGACATCTTCATCGAGGTGAGCCACGGGCCGACTTTGATCGACAACAACCTTCTGCTGTCTCCCTGCTCCTGCAGGATCAGTACGCAGGGTATGGCGTTTGTCCATAACCTCATCGCCGGCTCCTTTACCTGGGTGGGAGCGGGCGTGCAAAACGGCGGCGCATATCTGCCGACACCGCGCTATACACCGTACCATATGAAACACCGCACGGAGGTCGCGGGCTTCATGACGATCCTGCACGGCGATATGCGTTTCTACAACAACATCTTCGTGCAGCAGGAGATCCGTGAGGACTACGTCGCACACGCAAGACAGCATAAGACGGAGCAGGAGTACAACTTCATCTGCGGCACCTGTGTGTACGAGGGATATCCGGATACAAAAGAGTACCTCTCGCATTTCGGCCCCTGGACCATGGATGATGAGTTCGGCAAGGATAAGTATTATGAGAAATTGCCGGTGGACGGCGCCGGGAATGTATATCTCGGAGGCGCCAAGCCGCATTCCAAAGAAAAGGATGCTTATGTGGATGACAAGCATGAGGTGACGATCAGCCTGATCGAAAAAGGCGGCAAAACCGTGCTCGATACCAATCTCTATGACCTGCTGCCGGATCGGGAGAACTTCACCGTTTCCACGGCGGTGCTCGGAGAAGCCTTTGAGTCCGAGCAGCTTTTTGAAGATCCGCAGGGGCGGGAGATCATCTTCAACGAGGACTACTTCGGAAGCCACAGAGCGATCCACCCGCTTGCCGGTCCTTTTGAGACAAAAGAGGCTGCGCAGCAGGAACTGTTCTAAGCTTTAGATCGTATCGTTCATAAAATCTTCGCTGGCATTACGTTCCCGAAAGACCCGGGGCGTAATGCCGGTTTCTTTTTTAAAGTCCTGGCCCATGTGGCTTTGCGAGGCAAACCCGAGATAAGCCGCGATCTCGCTGTATGAATAAGAGGAATAGGTGAGCAGGTTTTTCACCAGCTTGATCTTCTGGTGGCGGATGTACTGTTTTAGGGAAACGCCCTGGCTTTTCTTGAAAAGAGAGGAGAGGTAATTGGACTCAAGTCCGATGGCGTCTGCGATCTCCTGGACAGTCAGTTTGCCATGCAGATGGGCGAAGACATAGTCTTTGCAATGGGAGATGTGGCGGTTTTCACTCGCTGCATCACCCTCTTTTTTTTCATTCATTTCCTGCACCAGTGTCGCATACTGGATCTCTGCATTCTGGGAGATCCGGATCGGAGAGACCGCATCCTTGCAGGCGTCCAATTTGTTGATCGTAACGTCCGAAAGGGTAAAGGCGGTCTCCGGATGCAGTCCGCCGTCGATCGCGGCCCTGCAGGCGATGGAGACTGCGACGATCCCCATGTAGATCTCCTGTTTGACCGGATCCTTGGAGAGACGCCCGTAGCGCCCCGGGAAACGTTCCTTTAAGACTTCCCGCAACCCGTCCACGTCGCCGCTCTGGATACAGACGCGCTCTCTGTGCTCGTGATTGTACGGGTTATGGGCAAAGCCCTGCTCCACACTGTCAAAAATGGTGCCGTACATAAGCAGTCATTGGCGTAGCTTATTTACAAGATAGGAGGAAGATACTTATGAAAAAGAAACTGGCAATGCTCTTTTGTACAGTGCTTGCAGTCACATCTGTGATGGCCGGTGCAGTCAAGGGATAAACAGATTCTATCAACCAATCTCAAAAAGGACCGAAGAAGTGATTCCGAGGTCCTTTTTTGTGTGTGTTCATGGCGATGGGGTCATGAGAAAAATGTGTAGATTTTTTGTTGCGGGGTTTGTATAATAAAACTAGATAACTATGAAATCTTGAGAGGACCGCATATGAGAGATAAAATTCTGGTCATTGACGACAGTCCGGAGGATCGCAAAAGTATCGTAGATGCGATCGGCGAGAAATACATCGTCTTCGAAGCGGGCGACGGGAAGCGCGGGATCGAGATCCTGGTGAAACGGGAAGAGGAGATCGCATGTATCGTGTTGGACATCGGTATGCCTGTGGTGGACGGTTTTCAGGTGCTCGCAGCGATGCATTCCAAGAAGCTTTTGAACCGGATCGCGGTCATTGTGGTCACGGGTGACAAGTCTCTGGAGACCGAGGTGCGGTGCTATGCGTATCCGATCGTGGATTATATCAGGAAGCCGATCAACCGCTCGATCTTCGCCATGCGCCTTCGCGCAGCGATGCGCTTTTCCGGCATGATCGACCAGCGGGATGAGTTCAGCGCAAACGTACTGGATATGTTCGGCGACATCGTGGAAGGCCGTGACACCGGCGGCGCGGTACATATCGAGCACATCAAAGAGATGACGCGTGCGCTTGCCGTCAATCTGATGAATCATTATCCGGAATACGAGCTGACAAAGCTGCGCGTAAACGAGATCGTGGAGGCGAGCGCGCTCCACGACATCGGGAAAGTCGCGATCCCGGATCACGTCTTGAATAAACCGGGGAAACTCACAGCAGAAGAGTTTGATCTGATGAAGAGCCATACGACAAAGGGCGGCGAGATGATCGACCGCATGGCGTCGGTGCTTGCGATCGTCCATCCGAACGATTCGGAGAATTTTGTCAAGACGGCACACGACATCTGCCGTCATCATCATGAGCGTTACGACGGGAGAGGGTATCCGGACCGCCTGCAGGGGGATGACATCCCGCTTGCGGCGCAGATCGTGTCTATTGCGGATACGCTCGATGGTATGACCGGGCGCACCGTGTACAAGCGTGCGATCGAAAAAGAAAAAGCCTTTCAGATGATCTCCACCGGCGAGGCAGGTATCTTCCCGCCGAAGCTTTTGGAGTGCTTTAAAGACGCAAAAGACCGCCTCATGGATATCATCGGAAATCAGAATCTCGATTAAGGGTCTCAGGAGTAAAGAAAAATGGAAGAACCGGTGACACTGGAAGGAGTCTCCGACGCTCCGATTTTTACGAGCGACCAGATCCGCGAAATTGAAGAGGGAAAGAGTGCCGGGCTTGACGTATCTGTTTACGCGAAGCCTTATTTTCTTGCTGTCCATATGCGCTCGATCCGCCTTGGTATGGAAGAGGGGCTGGATGTATCCCGTTATGCAAAGCCGGAATATGACTGGTTTCAGATGGAGGAGATCCGGCTCGGGATGTCGGAGGGGATCGATGTGGGGATCTATGCGGATCCGCGGATCGCCTATGACAAAATGCGGATCATCCGCGAGGGCCTTTTAGAGGGTATTTATCTCAAGACCTATACCAAGTATTTCGGCAGCGTCATGCGTCAGGTCTTTCTTGCCAAGAAATCCGGCGTCGATCTGGATCCGTTCCTGGACAAAGGCTACCGGGAAGCGGAGCTGGAAGCGATCCGTCTCGCATTGGAAAAGGGTCTTGATATAGAGCGTTACATTTCTCCGGATTTTAACGGCGAGTCCATCAAGGAGATCGCAAAGGGTCTGGAGAACGGTGTCGAAGTAGAGGAATATGCTTTTCCGGAGTACAACTGGGAGCAGATGCATGAGATCCGTCTCGGGCTCCTCAGCCGTGTAGACATCAAGCTTTATAAATCCCCCTATTATCATGCGGGACAGATGAAGGAGATCCGCGTCGGCATGGAGAACGGTCTGGATGTGTCCTCCTATGCGACGCTGATGTACACCGAGAACGACATGCGCCGGATCCGGCGGCAGCTGGAGGACGAGCTTGCAAACCGTGACCGGAATCTGGACGGCGCAGAAGAGATCACGTCGCAGTTTGATGATTATTCCATCAACATCAGTCGTGACGAGATGACGGCGACGATCACGCTTTATAAGAGGCAGAAAGTGCTTGACCGGGCGAGGCTGATCCGGGAGATGCAGGCAGCAGGCGTGATTTACGGGATCGATCAGGAGATGCTGGATCGGGTTTCGGACGGGCACTTTGCGGGGACAGATGCCGTGATCGCACGCGGCAAGGCACCCATCGACGGGAGAGAAGGGTATTACGAATACTTCTTCGAATTGAAGCAGGAGAGCAAGCCCAAGATCCGTGCGGACGGTTCCGTCGATCATATGGATCTCCGGGATTATCACATGGTGAAAAAGGGCGACCACATCGCCTACTACCATGAGGCGGAAATGGGCAAATCCGGCTCTACCGTGACAGGGAAGTTCCTTCCGGCGAAGAACGGAAAAGAAAAAGGACTTCTGGTCGGGAAGGGCTTTATCGTTGATGAGGATCAGAAAACCTACATCTCGCTGCTGAACGGGCGGATCGAGATGAAAGGCGGCAAGATCACTATTACCAATGTTCTTGAGCTTCGTGAAGTGACAAAGATCACCGGTAATGTAATCTATGACGGAGACCTGCATGTGCAGGGTGATGTGGGCTCCGGATCTGTGATCAAAGTGACCGGTGACGTGATCATTGATGGCACGGTCGAGGCAGCAACGATCGAAAGCGGCAGGAATATCGCGATCCGGCGTGGTGTGACAGCCGGCACCAACGGCCTGCTCAAGGCGGAAGGAAAGGTACAGGCGAAGTTTCTGGAGTCGGCCAATATCGAAGCCGGAGACGATGTGACTGCAGGGTATAGCGTCAACAGCAAGATCTATACGAGAGGACGCGTTTTGATCACGTCAAGGGATGGCGTCTTGTCCGGCGGTACGACGGTAGCCGAACAGGGGATCGAAGTGGAGAATCTCGGAAACAGGATGGGCGTGGCCACCCGTGTGGAAATCGGCGGCAACGAACGTCTGAAAAAGATCCGGGTGGAAATGGAAAAAGAGATCAACGAGATCAAGAAAGAGCTCCAGATCCTCTATAATGCGAAGAACGAAGTCTATGCCAAGTATTCTGCGGAAGAGCGGAATGAGATGGATATCATGATCAAGATCGAAAATGCGATCTATACGAAAGAACTGGAGCTGCGGGAGAAAGAGAAGAGCCAGCAGGAAGTACAGGCGCACGAGCAGGCGATCCGGGATTCCGAAGCGATCGTACACGGCAAGATCTTTGAGAACGTGAAGATGTCCATTGCGGGCGTCTATCTGCAGAGAGCGGAGAATTATCAGGGGGTCGCGGCACGGCTTCTCGGAGAACAGATAGAGGTGACGCCGCTTCATTGAAAGACCTGACAGTGCTGAGTCACAGCGCATTCAGCGGATGCGTTTTCTGATCGCAGGGCCGAGGAGTGCGGCAAGCACGTTTTTGGCGAGGTCGATCGGAATGAAGGGGAGCACCGTTACGCTGAGGGCAGTGACAAAACCCGTCCCCGACTGGAACATATACCAGATGGTGCCGAATCCATACAGCACGCCGGTGCAGGCAAAAATTACAACAATCCGAAGTAGCATACGCCAAAAGGTGAGATGCTCCTTTTGCGTATGGTCAAGAAACAATCCGATGAGAAGCGCCATCGGGAGATACCCGATCAGAAAACCGCCGGTGGGGCCGAAGAGCTTCTGCGGACCGCCGGTAAAATTGGAAAACACGGGGATCCCGAGAAGTCCGATCAAAAGGTAGATCAGGACGGAAAGTGTCCCGAGCTTTGCGCCCAGCAGATACATCGTCAGATAGATTGCAAACAGCGAAAAGGAAACCGGAATGGGGCCGATGTTGACAGACCACGGGCTGACAATGCAGAGCACTGCCGCCATCAATGCGGTCAGCACCAGATCCTTGGTGCGCAGCTTCGGTGCTGCAGCCTGATATTCGGTTTGAGTGTTTTGATCCGATCCTTGACGCATACTGATCTCCTCGCTTTTTCCAAACATGTATTCATCATAATACCGCGAAACGAAACTTGTCAACAAGGTTCTTGCAACGGAGGCCTGCGTCGTGCTATAATATCTCCGTTCGAGCGTTTATTGCTCCAAGACTAAGAGAGAGAACAGAAAAAGGAGGTCTTTTGGGATGAAAGGAAAGGAAAAAAGAAATGTCATCGTCGGTCAGTCCGGCGGCCCGACCGCGGCGATCAACTCGTCTCTCGCGGGTGTGTACCGGACAGCAATCGACAGAGGATATAAGAAGGTCTACGGTATGCTCCACGGGATTCAGGGTCTGGTAGAAGGCAGATATGTGGATCTGTCCGAGCATATCCGTACGGGTCTGGATGCGGAGCTTCTGAAGAGGACACCGTCGGCGTATCTTGGCTCTTGCCGGTTCAAACTGCCGGAGATCCATGACGATCAGGCGCTGTATGACAAAATCTTCGAGATTCTGGACAGACTGGAGATCGACTGCTTCATTTACATCGGCGGAAATGACTCCATGGATACCATCAAGAAGCTTTCCGACTATGCGATCGTTTCCGGCTCCGACATCCGCTTTGTCGGCTGCCCGAAGACCATTGATAATGACCTTGCATTAACGGACCACACGCCGGGATACGGCTCCGCAGCGAAGTACATCGGTACTTCCGTGAAGGAGATCATCCGCGACGGCTGGTCGCTGGAGACCGAGCACGGCCAGGTCATCATCATCGAGATCATGGGACGTGACGCAGGATGGCTTACCGGTGCGGCTGCACTTGCACGCAGCGAGGACTGTGACGGCCCGGATGCGATCTATCTGCCGGAGGTGGATTTCGATATGGAAGCCTTCATCAAGAAGTGTAAGGATCTCCTGAAGAAAAAAGCTTCCATCGTGATCGCGGTTTCGGAAGGAATTCATGACAAAGACGGGAAATATGTCAGCGAGATGGACAACGGTGTGGAATATGTGGATGCATTCGGCCACAAACAGCTGACCGGTACGGCACGTTACCTCAGCACGGTGCTCTCTCAGGAGATCGGCTGCAAGACGCGTGCGGTAGAGCTTTCCACGCTACAGAGAGCAGCAAGCCACTGCGCTTCCCGTGTGGATATCCTCGAGGCCTTTGAGGTCGGCGGCGCTGCCATGAAGGCTGCAGACGAAGGCGATACCGGCAAGATGGTTGTCTTTGTACGTACCTCCGATGATCCGTATCAGGCAGGGACCGAAGTCAAGGATGTACATAAGATCGCAAACGATGTACGTCTGGTACCCCGTGAGTGGATCACCAAGGACGGCACCTATGTGACGAGCGAGTTCATGACCTACGTACGTCCGCTCATCCAGGGCGATGTCGGCTCCATCATGGTCGATGGTATTCCGCGTCACCTTTGGGTTCCGGGCTTCCAGGATCTGCTCTGAAAACCCACCTGCGGTTCGAGTGACTTTCAAGAACCGGCGCTTACATTGTCAAGATGCAAGCGCCGGTTCTTTCAATATCATGACACCATAAAACGGCAGTTTACCTTCGTTCCTCCGCCATTGAAATCTGTGCCCCTCCGTCATGTCAGCTTACATGAAAATGACGCTCACATATTTCGGGACATGGCTTC
>CACZBF010000016.1 GCA_902779355.1 uncultured Lachnospiraceae bacterium
CACAAACGCAAGTATACGAAGTCAGGAAAATACAAAAGGGCGATTCATCCCTCAACCGACTGATGTCGGATGGGGTTTTCTCGCAGAGTTATTATAAAATCTCCACAAGGGAAGGCAAAACGAACCATCGAGCAAAACTTCAGGCAGGCAATCGAGCAATCGCTGTATATAATCTTTGATCTACGACGTATCAATGTTCCGGAAAGCAAATGTCTATCCCAGCTTGAAAAAGAGTTTAATTCTCGACACGCTAAAAGACTTCTCATAATCAAAAAGAATGGTGATTTGGTCGAGTTCCCACCAAAAAATAGTTGATTTTTGATAGAAATGTGCTATTATATAAGCAAGAACAGGCTCGACCCACTGCTGGATAGCGGAGGGCCCAGAGCCTTTTTCTTATGCCGTTGAAGTGTGGATCCGCAATTGGTTGCATATCGAGCAACTCTTTAATTATGGCAGCTCTGTACGCAAAGTCATGTACACAACGAATTCCACTGCGGTTTTTCACATCACTTTAAATCGTAGACAAATACCTCATGTATTTCCTCCGTGTATCCGTCGTAAAAGCCGGAGGGCATACCGGCGATGATCCTTGCTCCGCGGTTATACAGCAAAAGAAATTCCTTGTTTTTTTTGTCAAAGGACAAGCCCTCGATCTCTCCCTGCCGCGTCACGTCATCGAATGTTTTTTCCAGAACCACCTTGCCGTTTTCCCCGCTTTTGTCGATCACGATCCGGTACATATGATCTGGCTGGTCCTTATCCGCGTCGCCGTCATCCGCGGTCACAAATAAGTCTCCGTTATTGTAAGCGACGCCCTGAAGCCATTTCGGAGCGGGATCCATCTTCAGCTTTCCCTTATAATCTCCGGTATCCAGATCATATTTATATAGGTAATTACTGGACTCATCCTCGGCCCAGGAGGACATATATACATTGCGTCCGTCCGGATCCACGGCAATTCCGCTGCATTCGATCTGCCCGGTATCCGAGCGGAACGGGAACACCCTCTTCAGCTCCAGCGTATCTCCGTCATAGACCGCAACCTGAATATTTTTGCTTTTTCCATCCATGAAGTATTCGACTCCAAGGTAAAGCTCATTTTCATAGACGTCAATGTCTCCGATGTGATTTACCTCCAGCTCGTACCCCTTGAAGGGGTCTGTGTTTTCGTACACCACATTCCAGCTCTTATCATATTTTGTCAGTGTGGTCGAGCCGCTCACCCAGTAGTAATCTCCCTCCACGCAGACTCCCTGCCTGCCGCGAACCTGGTGTGAGTCCTTCAGGACATACTGGTTTTGCGATCCGGAAGCACCCTTGCATCCGGCCAAAAGCAGAGCGCCCATAACCAATACGAGGAAAAGACTCCTTCTCTTCATTTTCGTTTTTCCTCCTATCATTCCTTGACGAATGTTACTTCCTTATTTTATCATAAACTGTATCATTCGGCATCGGTAAGTTCGCAAGCAGGTCTTCGGGCAATCTGGCCTTCCACCTATATTTCTTCACAAAACAATTATTTCGCGAAAGAGTAGCATAGGCGGTGGCAGGTTGGTTTTTGCATAATATAAGAGCTCTCCCGTAGGAAAGCTCTTGATGAAAACATTGCTTTCTGGTTGGGAAGTATCGGTTCAATCCAAAGTAGGCCTAGGCGCACCGCCAGCCACCTGATCCATCTCTTCATCCGTCAGTTCCATCCCGGCTTCTTCGATGACCTTCTTTGCTTCTTCCTGATTTTCAGCCTTTTCGACTTTATCTTTCAGGTCTCCTAAAAGTTTCATAGCCATATCCTCCGTAGACAAAATACCCTTTACATATATTTATACGATAAATGTCGGGATGTGGCAATTCTTACAGAATCTTATTTCATCAGAAGTTATCGAAATCTGTCTCGATCTTCAGAAACGAGTATTCCGAGAACAGCCCGGTGGAAGGTGCCCATCAATGCATCATGGCAAACCGTGAAAGCGGCAGCGTACAAAAAGAAATACCGGCCAGATGGAACTTCAATCCGGCCGGTAATGTAATATACGATATGCTGATACAGGTATGTAAAGGATAATGCAGCACAATGGTAAAAAGGAATTGGCTTACGTCACTAATCATTCCAAATACTCATGTCTTTTTGGACTTCTACAGCCAAGCCTACACCCACAAAGATGGCTATCGAGAGAATTAAAGCAATGCCCCCTAGTGTGGTGCCAATTATTCCCATCACAGATTTCTGATTTTTAAGAATAATTGCTAGAATACCTAGAATAACAGCAACTACACTTATAACAGTCAGATTATCATGTACTAAGATCTATGAGATAGATCCCGGTCTCACATTTCAGACACGGGGTGCCAGGAATGATGGCACTAAAGGTCAGACCGCATCCGCCCATTTCTGTTGAACGACTCTCCAAATTTGGAGGGTCGTTCAACTTAAGTTTTTTCGTTCATCTACTTTATTATACGTTGAAAATTACCGGAGGGCTAAAATTAAATCGATGAACCGCAAACCCCGTTCCTCAGGTACGGGTCGGCTTGTGCGGATTGCTCCATGAAAAGCTTACTCGCTTTTTGCAGCCGCAGAAAATACAGGTTTCCTCAAAAAGACTGTTGGGCTCCATGACAAAAGTATGCTTACCCTTAATATTAACCGGGCAGTTCTTGAGAATATCGTCCGGATCGTCAGAAAAATCAGGGACGTTCGTTTTACCGCCTGATATCGTATCAAGCTCATCGTCGTTAAGCTCTCTTATATCGTCGTTCATAGGTTAAATCCTCCCATCTGTTTTATTACTGACAACTTTCAAACGCTCTGATTGTACTTGCTATACCAGCCGGATATGTTTTCAGGCACACCATCCTTGACCCACTGACTGAAGGCGTTCATGAACTCTGTTCTCGAATCCGTTACTGATCCGGCCTCATCTATGTTTCCTGTATTGTTCCAGAAGGAAGTGAATCTCCTGTAAAGGGGATCGTCCTCCATACCGTAGTGTATTTCGCTTCCTCCGCACACATTCTTCAATTCATCATCAGTCAATTCCATCCCGGCTTCTTCAATGAGCTTCTTCTTTTCGTCTTTCGATTCAGCCTTTTCTACCTGGTTCTTAAGATCTCCTGTAAGTTTCATAGCCATGTCCTCCATCATGCCGACATTATCTTCTTGGCTTTATTGCCAGCCTCCCAAATCCACATGATGGGCATAAATTCCCCTCCCTATTTCGAACATAATCTTCAGTTCCCATTAACTGGTAACCGCAGGGGGGTACTTCGAGGCGCTCAAACCCGTTGCAGTAAGCAATCCATTGTCCACTCCAACATACTCTTCCTCCTGCTACATTCTCCAGTTCATCATCGGTCAATTCCATTCCGGCATTTTCAATAAGGCTCTTCTTTTCGTCTTTCGATTCAGCCTTTTCTACCTGGTTCTTAAGATCTCCTGTCAGTTTCATAGGGCGTTACCTCTCTGTGATGTGACACAACGTGTTATTATAGCTTGGTCAAACTTTGCCATCTTCTCCACATAATGCACGTATTTTTGGGCATTTTGGAAACTATTAGGAAGTTTTTAGTTTTCATTATGATAGACCTTGTTCTTTATTCAAAGCATTTACTTCTTCTATCATTTGTTGCTCAGATATTTTCAATCTTCCATTGTGGTATGGTAGCAGTATCATATCTTGGATTGCCATAGCCTGCATCAAAGCGCTTCCATCTCCACCAGAAACATGCGCCATTTCTTCATCAGTAAGTTCCATACCGGCATTAGCGATGAGTTCTTTAGCCTGTTCTTTTGTTTCTGCTTTTGATACTTTCTCTTTCAGTTTTCCTGTGAGTTTCATAGGGCATCTCCTTTTGCAGATTTGATGGTTCTACTGTATTAGTATTATACGATGAAATTGCTCTGTTGGCATAGATTTTTATGACATTTCATCAGAAGTTATCGAAATCTGTCTGTGTTGCGATCTCCGGGTATTTCTCATCATCGTTCCGGCTCTCTGCGTACATGTCGTTGACCATCCCGATCGTGAGCAGATCCAGTTCACTGATGTGGATGCCGATCTGTACGCAGCGGAGCAGAAACAGGGGCGTTGTCATTTCCCGTTCTGTGGAACGAGGTTTTTTTAGCCTCAACATCTGTTTTGACGTTCAGCCCCCATAGTCCGATCAGCTTGGGTAGCACCTGATGAACTACAACCGACTGATGTCGGATGGGGTTTTCTCGCAGAGTTATTATAAAAAAGAGCCTTACCATGATTGATAAGACCCTTTGATATATTGATTTGAGATAATTCAGCCTCGTATTAAAAATGTACTCCCATGTCCTTCTTGTACGCTAGAGAAGCTCTAGTATTCTTCATTCTCTCTGTCACGCATACGCATAATTGCTCCCCCAGCGACCTGATCCATCTCTTCATCAGATAACTGCATTCCAGCCTCTTCTATGATTTTCTTTGCATCTTCTATATTCTCTGTCTTTTCTACTTTTGATTTTAATTCACCAACTAATTTCATATATTTCCCCCCTGCCTTTCTTATCAGTATTGATTGAGTGGAATGTTCTCATAACTGTGTAAAACGTGGCGGCCCGGGAGCAACACAAGTACTTCCACCAGCAATCTGATTCATCTCTTCATCTGTCAGTTCCATGCCTGCATCTTCAATGATTTTCTTTGCATCTTCCAGATTTTCAGTTCTCTCTACTTTGTTCTTCAGTTCCCCAACTAATTTCATATATTTCCCCTGCCTTTCTTATCAGTATTGATTTCGTGGAATGTCAACATCACCTGGTTTAGTCCACAATACCACCTGAATGAGAATGTTTCCAAATTTTATAGTTAGTCTAGGAATAGCAACTTAGTCCATGAAAACGTTCGCATGCCCATGACCAACACCGCCCCCTCCTGCAACCTTATCCATCTCTTCGTCAGTCAATTCCATTCCAGCTTCTTCAATTATCTTCTTTGCATCTTCAAGATTTTCAGTTTTCTCTACTTTTGATTTTAATTCACCTACAAGTTTCATAAATACACCCCTTTCTGATGCAGATGATTAGTTCCTTATATTCTTTTATACGATGATATGGAAAAAATGGCAACAACAGAAAAGGATTTTCTGAAATCTTGTACAAATTTGAATAGGCAACAAAACGAAAAATGACACGTATTATCGCCAAGTGATAAAAGAGAATATGGAACTGATCCACGATCGTCTCGTGTCCTACTTCGAAACACTCTCATAGTACCATACTCCTTGCCCGGTCTCCCTCGCTGGAGATCGGGCTGTTTAATTGATAACATCTTCCAAATAATAATTATGATCGTTGACTCAAAAGAGGATTTTCACTCTTCATCCTTCGGCACCGGGATATAGACCTTCTCCAAAGGTATAATTCTCTGATATTTTTCACTCCATTTGTCATAGTACCTCAAGATAAGACCCGCTAGTTCTGTACCATTTATTCCACGAATGATAGGCGTGTTCTCAAGATACTTCTGTGCATTCTTAGTATAGTTGGCCAGCGTAACAAACAAACCGTAATCGCGACCTGACACTATGAAAAAAGCGACTAGTAGGCGATTAAATCTGTATTCACACATCTTGGTGTAGTGGAAAACGTACTATTGAGCAAAATATAAGAAAAGCAGTATTACAATCACACTATATTATTGTTGATCTTCGTTGGATAAGGGTTCCAGAAAAACAATGTCTGTCACAATTAGAACTGAACTTTAAGACAAAACCGGCAATAAAAAGACTGTTGATTATCAAAAAGGATTTGGAATTGGTTGAGTTTCCCAAAAAGGATTGACTTTTTCCACAACCATGTTAGTATAATAGATAGAGCTCGACCCATTGCTGAAAGCGAAGGGCCCAGAGCTCTTTTTTTATGGTTTCGAGTACCGCGAGGGTCAGTTCCGGTATAAAAAATGGCGCAGCCCCCGCGTAAATTCAACGCAGGTCTACGCCTTGTATTATCATAATAGACTGATCACTTTGAAAAATCAAGGAAATTGCACACGAATGGCAATTTCGCGCACATATGGGTTTTTCTGTATAAACCTATTTTTGCGCGTAATTCAAGAACCGCCGGATATGCGAATTACAACAGAATCAACAACGAAAAAACCCTCCCGATTGGGAAGGGTTTTTCGTAGAGACGAAATAAGCACGGAATGATTACTATCTCCCCTTATTGGAATGATACATCCGTAATCTTTCCACCTGAGACTGTAACTTTTACCTCATTTTTTCCAGAGCCTTTACCATTATAAGATGTTGGAAAATTAACATCAGCAGTTGTACCGGTCCCGATGTTCGTGTTCTGGAAATTATCTTGTGTTGCAACACCTTTTACATCAGCACTCGGTAACTCAGTCTTAGTCAAAGTCGCTGCGTCCGTAGCGTTATCCAGGATGTAGGCAGATGCTTCTGCATAAACCGACCGCAAATTCGCGATATCCGTTGCTTCTCTTGCTCTTCTCCAACTGTGTTGTAAAAATCGGGATTGCGATTGCTACTAAGACGGCGACCTGACACTATGAAAAATAGCGGTTTGTAGGCGATTCAATCTGTATCCGCACACCTTGGTGTAATCTCTCCACGTCAAAAGAAAGCCTAGGAAGGAACCTTTAATCGACAGATTGAAAATGATTCTGTTATCTGATAAAATGCTTTCGGTGCTACCAGAACGGTAGGCGGTTAGCTCCCATCAGGGAGTACAAGCCCTGTTCATATAGAAACCCGCAAGGGAATCCACATGAAGGAGGGCTATGCTTATGGATTTAATATCAGTAACGGCTTTGTGCCTTACTTGCTTTGCCATCGGCTACGCCCTTGGCAAGGACATAAACAAAAGAAAATAACCGCCTGAGCCTGGAATCTTTGGCGGTTATTTCTTAACCAAAACATTTCGGGCTAACCGTCTATCGGTAGCACCTTTTGTATGCTTATCATACTCTGACACCGGGTTTTTGTCAAATCAAATTGCGTATCTATGAATATACTAAGCTCTTTCAAAACAGTCTACCTCTGTAAGTGTGGTAAAAAAATGGCGGGGAACTTCCCCGCCCACGATGGACCTGGGTCTTTCGACCAACCCTAATCTATATTTATCATAACAAGTGATGACAAAAAGTCAACCAGAGAATTAATTAAGACGGCTTTCTTTACGAAAATCTCATACCCTCACATTCTTCTTCGTTCTATCAAGAAAACATATCGTGAATTCCGTCGGACTATTCACCACAATCTCCTCAAGCACTGCGCGGGTCAGCTCCGGGATCTCTGTTGGCCATGTAAAAATCCCCTCTGCCTCTGTTTCTTATTATACTTAAAAGAGCATTTTTCACAAGAACCCCATAACCCCCCTCTTTTGTAATATTGCACACTAAATGGCAATAATGCGCCCGTTTTGGAGTCGGGTGGGAATAGGAAAAATCTATGATCTGGCATAATGTAAAAATGCCGGATTTGCGAATTACAACAGGATCAACAACGAAAAAACCCTTCCCGATGGGAAGGGTTTTTCGATGAGACAGGCAAACGACTCTATATTTTTTTACAACGTTACTGTCCATGCATCAGTTGATGAGTCATATTCAAACGAAGCATCATGATCAGTATTATCCCCCGGATCAGTAGGCGCAGTAAACGGAAGATCTGTGCCCTGTCCACTCCAGTTATTTGCGTCTTGGCTCTTAATTGCAACATCCGCAATTACGATAGTAGTCTTGGTACCCGATTTAGAAATTGCATGACCATCGACCGTAGTAGCGCTGCCATCCCACGTCAGCAACGATGTTGCAGCCTCTGCATATGCTGCCCTCAAATTTGCGATAGACGCCGCGTCCCTACTTCTCTCCAACTGTGTGGTAAAAATCGGGATTGCGATTGCTACTAAGACGGCGATGATCGCAACAACGATCAACAGCTCGGCGAGGGTGAATCCCTTTTTCTCTCTGATTTTCTGAATCAATTTTTTCATTCTGATCTCCTTCCGTTTTAAATCCTTGCAATAGATCATTGCAGGTTTGTATCTATCATAACTGATATCGGACAAAATCACAATATCATTATATGATTTCAGTTGATTTTCCGGTTTACATCGGAGAGACGAGGAGACGGTTCTGTGTCTCCTCACATCGTGTCATACATTGCAAACATCGAGCCGTAGGTCGCGATGACGATGAAACCGCCTACGATCCCGATGATGATCAGCATGGTCGGTTCGATCTTGCGGATCATGGCTGCGATCGCGTTTTCGGTTTCGGTGTCGTAATACTCGCCGATCGTGCGGAGCGTCCCTTCCAATTCACCGGTGCTCTCACCGACTGCCGTCATATCGGTTAAAATATCCGGCATGACATTGGCTTCCCGCATACTGTCGCCCAGATTTTTTCCTTCCTCGATCTTCCCGGCGAGTTTGCCAACCTCAGTGCTGACATAATAGTTGCTGATGACGCGCGCTGTGATAGAGATCGCTTTGATGACGGGGAGTCCGGCTCCAAGCATTGTCGCCATCGAGTTTGCAAACTGTCTCGCAGAATTCAGCCGCGCGATGTTACCGAACACCGGCATTTTCAGTGCAAGCTGTGCCGTTTTCAATTTTCCGTTTTCCGTGTTGGCGTAGATCTTGTATGCCACAACAGCTGCCACGATCACTGCAATGATGATCAAAATATATTTCGAGAAGAAATCCGAAATCCCGATCAGCATCTGCATCATGACAGGCATCTCGCCTTCGCCGGCTGCAAACACTTCCGTAAATGTCGGCACGACCTTAACCATGATGACGATCACCACGATCACCGCGATGATCAAGACGAAGATCGGGTAGCCCAGCGCACTTTTGATCTTCGTTTTCATTTTTCCTTCTTTGTCAAAATGATCGTGCATCGTCTCAAATGCACGGGCGACATTACCGGATTCTTCGCCGGCGCGGAGCGTCTCCACGAAGGTCGGGGGAAGGAAATCGCCACCGTTTTCCTCAAAGCTGTCGGATAAGGAACGTCCGCCCTCGACATCCTCTTTCACGCAACGAAGCAGGTGCTTTAGGTTCTTATCCGTCATCTTTCCTTCGATCAGCTCGACCGCCCGGGCGATCGGGACACCGGACTGCAGGATGATCGCGAACTGACTGCACATGACTATAAAGGCCTTATCATCCAGTTTTTTCCCACCGATGTCCATATTCAGGACGCCCATGGACTTCTTTTCGTCCTCGACCTCCAGCTTCAGAATGATCTTGCAGTTATCGCGGACGCGGGTGGCCGCATCCATCTCATTGAAGCCTTCGACCACACCGGAGACTCTCTCTCCGCTTTTTGAAATCGCAGTGTACTTATAAGTTTGCAAAGTTTACTCCTTAGATCGCATTCTTCTTAATGTACGCCTCGTCTTTCGCGTAATGGAGCGCATCCTCTTTCGTGATGAGGTTCGCGCGGATCAGTTTGACGAGCGCCTGATCCATCGTCTGGCCGCCGATCGCCGCACTCGTTGCCACGGCATTGGCAATCTGCGGGGTATTGCCGGTGCGGATGAGGTTACGGATCGCGTCCGTCACCACCATATACTCGGCTGCAAGCGCGCGCCCGCCGCCTTTTTTCGGAACGAGCTGCTGGGTAAGCACCGCGACAAGCGTCATCGAAAGCTGCATGCGGATCTGCTGCTGCGCCGTATCCGGGAATACCTGCACGATTCTGTCGATGGAATCCGCAGCACTGCCGGTGTGGAGCGTACCAAACACCAGATGTCCGGTCTCTGCCGCCGTGATCGCGGTCTCGATCGTCTCGGTATCACGCATCTCACCGATCAGGATCACGTTCGGATCCTCACGGAGGCTGGCGCGAAGCCCGGATGCAAAGCTCTGCGTATCTTTGCCGACCTCACGCTGGTTGATCGCACATTTGTCCGGCGTATAGAGGTACTCCACCGGATCCTCCAGCGTCACGATGTGATCGTATCTCGTATGATTGATATAGTTTAAGAGCGCCGCGAGTGAGGTGGATTTACCGGAGCCGGTCTCACCCGTCACAAGGACGATACCTTTATGCAGTTTCGTCAGATCCATCACTGCCGGCGGCAGTCCCAGCGAATCCAGTTCCGGAATCGTTTCACTCAAAAGTCTGAGCGCGATCGAAGGGATCCCCTGCTGTTTGAAAATATGCACACGGCAGCGGCTTCCGCCATAGCTTCCGGCAAGATCAAGCTCTCCTACGCGGTCAAACTCGTCGTAAGCATTTCCCGCAAGCCAGCGCGCCGCATCCAGGCAGTCCTCGTAGCCCATTTCCTCCTCGGACATGCTTTCCAGTCTCCCGGAGCGCCGGTATTTCGGCGGCAGGCCACAAATGATATGGATGTCGCTTGCGCCGTCCTCCCTTGCTTTTTTCACCAACTCATCAATCGTCATCATCAGAATCCTTCTCCTTTCAAAAACGCTGTTTACTCTTCTTCGTTGATCACCCTGAGCACCTCGCTCGAAGTCGTTACGCCTTCGAGGACGAGTCGGATCGCATTGGTCCGCAGGGAAACAAAATGACTACCCTCTTTGATCTGTTCCTCTACGGCTTCCCGACCGAGTCTGGCTGCGATCGCGCTCCGGACTTTTGATGTCACCTGCAGGATCTCAAAGACTGCGATCCGCCCGATGTAGCCGGTGTTGTAGCAATGCGGGCAGCCCGCACCGCGATAAAACTTCGGAATCTGCGCACCGAAGGTCTCTCTCCCGAGATGGAGCTGCGTCAGTTCGTCCAGATCCGGCACGTATTCCTCGCGGCAATGCGGACAAATACGGCGTACCAGACGCTGCGAGATGATCCCGCGCAGTGCGGAAGAAACGATATAGGGATCGACACCGATATCGATCAGACGGTCAACTGTACCGACCGCGTCATTTGTATGGATCGTGGAAAGCACGAGGTGACCCGTGATCGCGGCTCTCATCGCAATCTCTGCCGTCTCGCCGTCACGGATCTCACCGACAGCGATGATGTCCGGGTCCTGACGCAGGATCGCGCGCAGGCCGTTTGCAAACGTCATGCCGACTTTTTCATTGATCTGTACCTGATTGACACCTTCAAAATTGTACTCGACCGGGTCTTCCAGGGTGACAAGGTTGACTTCGCGCTGGTTCAGCTCGTCGATCATCGTGTACATCGTCGTCGTCTTACCACTTCCGGTAGGTCCGACGATCAGGATAACGCCGCTCTTCGCGCTGATCATCCGCCGATATTTTTCCAAATCCTCACCCTTCAGGCCGATCTCCTCGACGTTGATCTTTCTGCCGTCCTTATCCAGCAGACGGGCAACCATCTTTTCCCCGTAGATCGTGGGGAGCGAAGAAAGACGGACGTCGATGTTTTTGTCCTTGATGTGTACGTTGAAACGGCCATCCTGCGGGACGTTGTGCTCTGCGATATCCATGCCCGCCATGACCTTGATCCTGGAAATGACTGCTGCCTGCAGGTCCTTCGGCACTGCCAGGATATCACGCATAAGGCCGTCCACACGAAGCCGCACCTTCATCTCTGTCTCCTGTGGCTCGAAGTGGATATCACTGGCACGTTCCATGATCCCACGCTCAATGATGGAATTGACCAGTCGGATCGCCGGCGCGGAATCTGCGCCGTCCTCGCCGAGCTGGTTCGGGACAAATGCGGAGGTGTGCTCTTCTTTTCCGGAAAGCCCCGCCTCGTGCTTCATCTCCTCGATCGCTTTCGCCGCGCCCTCATTGGAGTACAGCACCTGGATCGCATGATCGATCGCACCCGCTGTGGAAACGACCGGCACCACGCGCTTTTTGACGGATTTCTTAACTTCCTCTAATGCGTAGAAATTCAACGGGTCGCTCATCGCGAGATAGATCTCGTCACCGACGACACGCACCGGCACGACCTGATACTGCTTCGCGATATTTTTCGGCAGGGCCTGCGCGAGCTCCGCAGGAATGCTCACCTTGGAAAGATCAACGTACTCAATACCGAGCTGCATCTGCAGCGCCTCGATCAGCTCCATCTCCGTGATGATACCGGAATGGATCAGTGCCGCACCGAGCCTCTCCTTGGTCTCCTTCTGGATCTCCAGACCTTTTTTCAGTTCCTCTTCTGTGATGGCGCCCGCCGCCGTCAACAGTTCTCCGAGCTTCTGATATTTCAATTCTGACTCTCCTCTTCCGGTGGAAGCCCTTCGTCCGGGGTTCCGCCAACCATGGTTTCATAAAACGTCGCTGTCGCGTTTACCATAATCTTGCCGTTCCAAAATCTGAGGTCGCTCTCCGTATCGTAGGACTGTTCGGCAGCACAGCTAAGATCCCCGATCCTGCAGCGATATTCGCTGTTTTCCAGAGCGGTGATGGTCCTTTTCGCCGCGTCATAGCCCGTCGTCGTAAACTGGATCGAAAACTCTCTCCGGACAAGGTCGCCCTCTCTCGTCAGGTCTGCGAACGTGATCATATACTCATCCGTACCTGCGAGAATGTCGTTGAGCGCCGCATACTCCGCTGCCGAATTGTTGTAGCTCGCCATGTATGCCCCGCGCCCTTCCGGTCCGAGCGCATCGAGCTCGTTTTGCATCCGCTCCATCTCGCTGATCTTCGCGTTCACGGCGGTCAGCTCGATGTTCGCAGACTCCCTTCTGGCATTCGCCTCCTCAATCCCATTGCGCACCGGCGTATCCACCAGCCAGTAATACCCGAGCACGATCAGGATCGCCACGAGAATCACGATCAGCACCTTTTCTCTTGTACTGAAATCCCTGCTTAATAGTTTCATTGCGCCTCCGTTTCGGGCTCTGCCGCCACCTCTGCTAATCCCACAACTCTGCCGTTTAAGATCACCTGAATATCCGCTGTCACGGTGGAAATGATGCCTTCCTCTGTCTTGTCTTCCTTCTGCGCCGTGGATACCGTGCTGTAGCTGACCAGTTCATCCTGGTTGATATCCTGCAGCACCCGGTTGACCTGTTCCAGCGTCAGACCGACGATCCGGAGCGATAACACATTCTCCGAAACCGACCAGTACTCGACCTCACATTTTCCCATGACCCGCTCATCCAGAAGCCGCAGGACTTCCTCCCGCTCCACCTGCGCAAGCTCCTCGGGCGTCATATTTTCAAACGTGTAATGCGCGTACTCTTCCTCCGTCATATCGTATCCGGCAAGGATCTCATACGCATCGGCAAGCTCCTGCTCCGCACGGGTTGCCTCTGACTGCGCGGCATACAATTTTGCAAAACGTCCCGCCACACCGTAGATGGAAAAGATCGTAGCGCCCACGATGATGAGGATGATCGCTACAACGGCGGTCTTGATATCCAGATTCACTTCACCCACGCTCGCCAGATTAACCTCTTGTTTGGTCGGGTATTTTCCTCTGGTTTTCGGGACAGACTCTGTCTTGCCCTGGGTGATGCCGATGGCCTGTACAAAGGAAGAGATCCCTTCCCGGCTCATGGAGGGGGGCAGCAGCTCTCTCGCATGATGGACATTCAGATCCAGAGACTGCCGGATGACTTCGCGCAGAGAATCGTTCTGCATGCCGCCGCCTGCAAGATACACGTCTTCCAGATTGCTGTCCGGATTGGAAAAACGGTAGAAATTCAAAGCCCGCACGAGCTCCATCGTGATGTTGTCATAAGCACTCCTGCAGTATTCCGAATATTGGCAGTTTTCGTAATTAGATAACAGATAGGTATGCGCCAGATGGACGTCCACGTTCAGGTTTTCCGCGATAACATCGTCCAGCACTGAGAGCCCGACATCCAGGGTCCTCGTGACCTCGTACCGCTCTCCTTTGAAAATGTGCATGCGGATCGCTCTGTGACCGAGGTCCAGCACGCAGTATTCTTTATCGGGATCGCCGTTTTCTCTGATCAGGGAAATAAAGGCGCTCATTGTCGGTGCTGCCTTCACCAGTTTCAGACCTGCTTTTTTCGTAAAGCGGCGCACGGATTCGAGGATCTCTTTCTGGACAGCCACGGCCATCAATGACATGGAATCGGTGTCTTCCTCCGGCTCCTCCCCGGTATCGGCCGCCAGATCCGGCGGTATATTCGGGTCCTGCGGGCTGCTGCTGCGCAGTTCCTCACCCGGGAGCATCGCGTAATCATACACGTACTTCTGCGGTTCGTCCGAGATGAAATCCGAGAACTCGTAGGGCAGGTTCACCCGCAGCTGATCCGCCGTCATCTTCGGCATCTTGATGATCCTGGCGTAGATGTTTTCATTCTGGAAGACGTATGCCGCCAGACTGCAGCGGATCCCGTTTTCCTTCATCGTATCGCGAAGGAACTCTCCCATCGCCTCCTCCGATACGACTTTATTGTTCTGGATCAGATTGAGGGGGAGTGGCGCGCTCACCACCTTCTCCACAGTTTTTCCGTTGATCAGGGCCAGCTTTAATGTATCGTGGCCGACATCAATTCCGAGGATTTTTTTCGCCATCACCTTTTACTCTTTCTTGTGAAGATCACAATAGATTTTATATCCTTTGCCGTCTTGCTTCTTGACAATCACATAAGTCCCGCCGCCGGGGCAAGTCCCCTCCAGAGAACGGATCTCGCTCGTCGCGGCAGCCTCCGCCTCCTCCGGCGTCATGTCCGGGTTTGCGATATATTCGTCGTCCAGCTTTCGCTGCGCCGAACCGATCGCAACAGCACACTCTTTCTGCTCCGTATCCGCTTTGACGCCCATCGCCGCGCTCCAGATGATCGGGATCGAAAGGGCGAGCACCGCAAGGGCCATAATGACCACAAGCCGCGACATACCGGCAGTTGGGTGGATCGCCGCGAGGCGTGTGATTCGGTTGCTTTTTATATAATGGTTTCCATTCATCCTCTAATCTCTCAGGCAGCCGGCGGGGATGACTTTTACACCATTTGTTGTCGTGTAAGCCATATCCGCATTGGCGCAAATGATCAGAAGCAGGGAAGGCTCTCTGTATTTCACGCCGGGATGAGCGCCATTCAGATCCACTTTCTCATTATGCGCTTTGATCACGTCTTTAAAGCGAAGTAAACCGGCTTCTGCTTTCGGGATGGCATTTGTGCCTGTTTTGATCTCAATCAGGGCATAGCGGCCATCCGCCAATTGGTATACTGCATCCGCTTCCAGTCCTGTATCATCACTGTAATGCATGACCCTTGCATTCTGTACCTGCGCATAGGACAACAGATCCCTTAACACCATGTTTTCAAAGGCATGCCCAAATGTATCCAGATCCTGGTAAAAATACTCCGGCCTGATTCCGAGTACCGCAAGCCCGATGGAAGGATCCGTGAAGATATGTTTTTTTGCGGATCTGATTGCCGTTTTCGAGCGGATCTGCGCATTCCATGCATCAATCTCTTTCAAAACAAACAGATTTTCCAACGCCTCAATATACGATGCTATCGTAACATCTGATACCTTTTGGGCGGAGTTCACATCTGCATTGATCACATTTCTTTTGGCCAGTGTCGCCATATTTCTGGCATAAGACCACAGAATCGTGCGTGCCCATTCAGGATTGCGTTTCACGCCGTCAATCGCGCTGATATCTTTCTTATAGATTTGGTTGCAATAATCTGCCGCAATCTGCAGCCTTGCACTTTTGTCTTTAATTGCAAGACATCTTGGCCAGCCGCCTCTGCATACGACATAGAAAAAATCTTCCAGCGCCATCTCACTTCTGACGCCGTTGATATCGTACTTTTTGTCCTCAAAAAGCTTCGACAGGGAAACTTGCCCATTCGACTCCCCTGTTTCAAACAGCGTCATCGGATACATGGTGACTTCGGAAATACGTCCCGTCCCGGTATGCGGAGTATCAATCTTCTTACTTGTGGAGCCGGTCAAATAGTATTCGCCCACCGCTTCCGGATGATCATCGCAATCTTTTCTGATCGTTCCCCAGACCTTTGGCGCATCCTGCCATTCGTCAAACAGAATCGGTTTCTCATATTTTAAAAACAGATCCGGCGACGTTTCGGCGATATTGAGGTGTAAAGCTCTTTTTTTCTCATCCTGAAATTCTATGACTGTTTTGCATCGTTCCTGCGCAGTCCTTGTTTTCCCACAGCCCTTTGGTCCGACAATATGAATTGCATTGAACGCTTTTATTCGTTCGTCTATTACTTTGTCTACAATTCTGGTGATGTACTCCATGCCGATATTGCCCTCCACACAAAATTATGCCCTATTTGCGTGGATCTTTCAAGGATATTTTGTGTTTTTCGGCGATTTTGTTTTGTGTTTTTCGGCTATTTTATTTTGTATTTTTCGGCAGTTTTGTTTTGTATTTTTCGGCAGTTTTGTTTTGCATTTTTCGGCAGTTATGTTTTATGTTTTTCGGATGATTATTCGTCTTTCTGCAAAAATGTCATATGTCGCGCCACATCTGGATTTCACGGCATTCTGTTGCAGTGATCCTTCAAAAAACATCCGTTCTGCCAATGTTTTTTATCGGAAAAATATCCGTTCTGCCAGAATTTTTGTTCTTGTCGCTATTGATCAGCCGTTTGTCTGTATCTGTCTTTTTCGATCTGTCAAGGCGTCGATGCAGGCGCTTCGTCCAGGTAGATCTTTGTCTTTTCGTAGAAGGTGATCCGGAAGCTTCTGTTGTTCGGAGGATCAGAGCCTTCATTTTTTACGTTGTCTTTATTCAGGTTCAAATTCCAGTAGTTGTCATGCAGATAGTAACCACTTGCTTCATTGCTTTGCAGCAGGTTGTATCCTGCCGTCATCTGTTCGTATTTCCATATGCCTTCCGTGGTCCCGACCCGGACATGAGGCGTTGTTCCGGTTTCCGTATACAGATACTTCCCGGGGTCGTTAGTCATTTCCAGTTTCCCGGTAAAATTCGCTGTACTGTGCCATGTCCAGACTGCATTATCCGGAATAATCATGCCGATGGGATCCGTCGTGTGCTCCTGCTTCTCCCGTTCGGGGTTATGAATATCCGTAGGCATACTGCTGGTATCCATGTATTCCACAGATCCCAGGAGCTTTGCCGCTGTACCTGCTTCATCGGTATAGAATTTCCCGTGCGTAGCAGCATCCCGGAAGGTGTGGTCCACGCCGGCCAGATCCTTGATCCCGCCGGAGGGATGATAACCTGACGTATTGTTTGTAAGGAGATACGCAAATTTACCCTTATAGGCTCCCGCGGAATTACCAATTTCTTTGATCGTCACCAGATAATCATAGTTGTCCTTCAGGTCAGACGTCTTTTCATAGATGTTCGTCGAATATCTTGCATACAATGTAATATTGTCTGTATTTGTTAACAAGTCTGCCAGTTTCTTTCCATCTTTCAGAAGGCTGTCTGCCCCTGCGAATTCCTCTCCGCCAGTTGCTATCCTTGCAGTATACCAGCCCTCGAATGTATACCCATCATGGGTGGGTATGGTATATCCGGCAGCACCGTTCAATTTTGTAAGACTTCCGCTGAGATTTGAAAGCACGGTAGTTTGAGGGGTGCCTTCCAAGCAATCCACAAGGGTGATCGCGTATGTCTGCTCCTCCCAGATTGCATAGTAAGTATTGTCCCCATCGATACCTGTGATCTTCTGGAAGGTCGGATTCCCTGCTGTGTCGAAGGTTATCGGATAGGTGACCTCGCTGACAGCCTTTCTCCTGTTGACATCCCAGCCCACCAAACGATATGTTGCGCCTTGCGTGGAGGTCCAGTAATATCCCCAGATACCGTTCCGGGATCTTCTTTCGACACCGGTCGGCAGATCGCTTGTCGAAAGCTGATATTCGCTCCCACCCGCCGACATATTCACGGTTCTTCTTTCAACCGGCACACTACCGTCCTTGTAATCCATAAAGATCAGCTGATAATACTCTCTCCACTGGGCATATAGTGTGATGGTTGCTCTATCTGTCTCAGTGAGATTGCGCACAGACGCACCCGGCTTGTAGGAGAATCCACTTCCGTCTGACTCCGTATTCCAGCCGACAAAGAACTTTGTACCATTTGCAGACGCACCGCGAAGCGGAGCGGCAAGCATAGGCGCCGGATCTGCCTCCGGATCCTGCGCAGGATCTGCCCCGGAATCTGTCGTGGGCGCAGCAGCCGGATCAGGATCCGTTGTCGGTGCCGGATCAGGATCTGTCGTCGGTGCCGGGTCAGGATCTGTCGTCGGTGCCGGGTCAGGATCTGTCGTCGGCGCCGAACCGGTCGTTCTTGCTAACACCGGTCTGATACTCGCTACGGGCGTTCTTGCTAACGAGGACGCATACGTTGTTGCGAGGTCGTTCGATGCCGTTGTGGATGGATTTGCCGATGGCGTTGACGGATCTCCCGATGGCGTTGACGGATCTGCCGATGGCGTTGACGGATCTCCCGATGGCGTTGACGGATCTCCCGACGGCGTTGACGGATCTCCCGACGGCGTTGACGGATCTCCCGACGGCGTTGACGGATCTCCCGATGGCGTTGACGGATCTCCCGACGGCGTTGACGGATCTCCCGATGGCGTTGACGGATCTCCCGATGGCGTTAATGACGGAGTCCCCGCACTCCCACTTTCCGGATCTGTCGTCGGTGCTGCCGGTGGCGCTGCCATGAGTCCTGTCGTCGAATTAGTGGGCGGAGCATACTTTTGTTCCACCTGTGTTTTATTATACAGGGTTGCATCTGCATCGTATGTGGCCGCGATGGGAGTCAGATTATCACCCGACGTGATCAGGCTCCCTGCTCCCGGATCAAACGCAATGGTATAGGTAATTGGTGCCCAGATCGCATAGAGCGTCTTATCTGACGTAAGCCCTCTAATCTCCGGGTATCCTTGATGATTATCTCCCGTACAATACTGCGCAGGACCAGTTGCGTTTTCGCTCCAACCGGTAAACTTGTATCCGACTAGAGTCGGTATGCCTGCGTTATAGAGGTTTACCGTCCCACTTGTGTCTGCATGCAAAGATTTCCATTGCAGTTCCGCTTTGCCGCTTGTGTTCGTCGGTTCGTTCGAATTGGCCGTCACCACATGCGTTCCTTTGAAGCTGCCGCTTAATACATAGCTTGCTTTTGTTTCGCCATCTTTTACCGTGAGCTGCACTGTGACATCAGCGCCCGCACCGGATTTTGGTCTTAATTTCAGACTCCTATATCTGTACTTTCCATCCGTGGACAGTTTCGCCGAAGCACTTCCTATATCAATGATATAATTATCATCGCTACTTGTATATATAGGTTTCGTGCCATCATCAATCACCGCCTCGGTTACATCCGCACCATTTATCTTGATCCCCGTGATTGTCATGCTTCCAAGGGTTTCATCCGCATAGGTCTCATACAGGAAGAAATCTGTCCAACTGTCATCTTCCATAGTTGGCTTTTGTGCCGCCGCAGAGTAATCCTTGTTTTGACCCGTCGATCCGGTGGATGAACGGCTTGTTTCATTCCAAAATACTGTATTTGCAGAACTCAGGTTATTATCCGACAGTCCTATCACACCGTATGTTTGTAACGGTAAATACACAGAGGATTCATAATCGACTCCCTGATCATTATTTGGATATTTCAGCTTCGCATTAACAAAAATCTGTGTTCTTCCCGGGTTATTGCCGGTAACCTCACAGTTTGCAGTAGGTGGATCATAATGACCCGTTGTTTTAGTGGATGTTTTATCCAAATATCCAATATTCCCATCATGTACAGTGACATCCCACTTTGCCTTTGACGCATAGTCCCTGTCTGTTGTAGCACCCGTTGTCCGGTCCGGTGTCGACACTGCTTTTGCAAGGAAGTTAAGCGTTTTTGTCGCGTCATCCACCCCGACAATTGACGCACTGGGCGCTGTAATCTCCGAAGGATTCGTACTGACAGAGAAGTTCGCCTTCACTTCCAGAATCAGTTTTGCCGACCCCTTTGCCGTAACAGTCACGGTAGTGTTTTTTGTTTCCGGATTGCATCCAAGTGCCTTGATCCTCACATCATAGGTACCTGCCTCTGCCGGTGCCGCTGCTGGAGTAATACTGTCGATTGCCACAATATTGGGAATATCGAACGTAAAATCCTGCGCCGTAGGAGCAACATCCCCTGCATTGATCAGTTGTAATGTCTTATAAGCATATAGTTCGTCGGGTTCCTTGTCTCCAAAAATATCCATCTCCGATCTCGCTTCGGACCAGTATGCACCGGAAAGGGGCCATCTGCCGTAGTGGACGTTGACGGTTCTGCTGAATACAAGATCTCTTTGCGTAACAATCGTCGGGAATACATAGTTCAAGCCATCCAGTTCCGGGTGATTTCCGGGGAAACTGTACTTACCGTCTATAGGCGCTCCGCTGGGCAATGTGGTGGTGACCCAGCCGAAGGTTCCTGTCCCGTCGTAGTTTAAGGCAGCCAGAATCTTGCCGTCCCCCCGGGGCTGCGTCTCCCAGCCATGGGTGTTTCTGTCCCAGACTTGGATGCCGTCAGCGCTTCCCGAAAGTTGCTCGTAGGAAAGCTCCGTGGGATGCACATCGATATCCTGTGTGCTGGTATGGTCGGCGATTCTTTTATTCCTGTATCCTGTCACCTTGGAGGGATAAGCGCCGCCGCCCCGGATCATATTTTCATAAAAGGTCTCGTTTGCCGGCTGGCCATCGTTAAACACGAAATTCGTGGTGGCGTTCAGTGCGTCATAGGGAGACATATTCGACGTATGACCATTATCCGATCGGATCGTATACTTCGCCGCTTTAGAAACATCCACCATCTTTTTGTCAAGAGCGCCCTTGTATGGATTCAGGTAATGACAATTGTACAGGTTGACGCGAAGGCCATCACAAAGGCCATCATTTCCGTATCTGTCCGCCAGAGATGCAATGGCGGTGATAGCGCGGATACTGCCCTTCATCGGTGGGAACTCCACGAAGCTGTAGCAATTGATCATTGTGGGGGATTTATCATCAGCTCCTGTTTTGCCTGTAAAGTTCTGGTAATTCATGCTGAAGGCGCTGCCTGCAAACCCGGCAATGTACACGTTCATGCTCTTTTCCCGGTCGCAAACACGGTTAAGCTCTTCGTCCCCCAAAGGAATCACGTCCCCGTCTGTATCAACGGACTCCGCAAGGGTCTTATCTCCAACCTTAATACTCCCGCCCGTATAGCAGTTCGTTGCCGTTCCGGGAAGGGCTCCGATGAGACCGCCGGTACGTACATAATCGCCCCAGGTGGAATGCAGGGTATGGGTGCAGTTGATCTCAATGTCCGTCACAGCGGAGCAGTTTTTCACATCCACTCTGGTGGCACCGATGAGACCGCCCACATTGGACTCTCCCTGTGTCAGCTGGTTGGTGCTCTCATCCTTGATCTTAAATCCGGCAACCGCGCAGTTCTGAATCGTACCGGTTCCGGCCGGTACATCCTCATATTGATATGCAATTCCCACAAGCCCGCCCAGGCTGTAGCCACCCGGCGTCATATCGGCACCGTTTCTTCTTTCGATGACGTTGTCCCTGTCCGAATAAAGAATGATATTATTCAGCCCCGCACTGACCGTCACGCCGAAGACGCCCACGGAAAAGGCCGGTGAGCTGATATTGATATTTGTGATCTTATAGCTTTGCCCGTCATAATCACTGCCGAACCACGCATACAGGATAGCATTGTAACTGTCTCCACTGCTGGCAGTGTGGCTCGCGGCAATAGGCGTGTAATTTGCGATCACAGACGTCCCGTCTGTTTTCACGCCGCTTACATCGTGGGTCTGCAGGAATTTCAGAGTTTCATTGTGTCCCGCATCCGCTTTTTTCTGTTTTCCCTGCCCCAGCACGCTGGTATACGCCAGATACGGGAAATACTTGTATGTGCTTCCATCAACGAGCGTAGAGACATTCTGTTTTTCCGCATTCCAGTTGATATACTGGAGCTGCTCTACCGTCCGGATCTCATAAGGATTCTCTGTTGTGCCCGGTTTTTTGACATAATCCGTCCTGTTGATCCCATCCTGCGAATAGGCATACGCATTTTCCTTCGTCGCGCTATCAGGATCTATGGACATTGCATTTGCAAAATACGGCGACACATAAAACGTCTTTGTTGCGTCACCCTTTTTCAGAACCCATTGCCCGTTCCTGATATCTTTTTTATCATCATGTTCTTTCCAGTGTCCGTCGGCGACCTCCTGCGCTGAATACGTCAAATATAAAGAGCCAGTCTTATCGGTCGCATTGTTTGGCAGCGTTCGATAGGGATAAAACGTATACTCCGGTGCCTCTTTCTGAAGCTCTTCAGCCACGCCACTCAGGTGGTTTTCCGGAATCTGCAGCCCATAAGTCGCATTGATGTTCCCCGGATCCCGATACGTTTCAACGGTTCCCTCATTCCCCTTGCTCACATAATAGCCGTAGCCGTAGTCCACAATGATCCCGCTGTCATCATGCGCATTGCAAAGAGATGTTCCGGCAACCTCATATTGTTCATCTACTCCAATAAATGAAAAATGATAGCCGGCATTTCCTCCGGTATCTTCTTTCTCCCAATAGAAGATCCCGTATTTCCCAAGAACAGGCATTCTCTGCCAGTCTCCGTAATGGATGTATCTCCCGTTTGCATCTGTGACAACAGCCTGATAAGGATAGTCTTTATCAACGTTATCTTGATATTTCGGATAATCCACTGTCGTTTGCGCCTTTGCAACAGCCTCCGCGACCAATCCGTCTCTTGTCTTCCCTGTTCCCGCACCCTTATCTTCCATATAGGTATAGGAATAAAGATGACCGACATAAGCAAGCGTACCTTTGTTCAGATAACGGCTTTCTCTTACGATACCGCTTTTCGGAGAAAACCCGTAAACTTTCGAATTACCCGAGGATTGGATATTCACCGCAGAATAGCAGGAGGTCAGTTCCCCCGTGTTATTCGCGGAAAAACCAGCAAGGGTAATGGATCCCCCTCGCGGATTGACTACTTCGATATGGCCCAATGCATAAGAGTTCAGGATCCTTCCTGTATTTCTCCCCGCAAACCCTGCCAAAAATGCAGTCGAATAGTTTGTGGTCAGACGGACAAATGGCGTATCTGCCGCCGAATTGGTCACCGTCCCTGTATTCTCTCCTGCCAGTCCGCCGGCGTAGACATAACTGTTGGAGTTTCCAACGATGGTTCCGTTGGCATCCGCAAGATAGTAGCCAGCCGTCGCACAGTTTGTGATCGTGCCGTCATTTTTGCCAGCCAGAACGCCGAGATACAGTTCGTTGTTTTTGTTGATATCCTCTTCCGTACCTGCATAATAATGTACCGTGGCATTGCTGGCGGCATAATAATGATTCTGTACGATCTGCGTCGCATCATCCGGATTTAAGGTATGTGCTTCCCCGATGGTTACTGCGCTTGTATCCGATTCGTCATAATTTGCAAACAGTACAATGTTTTGCAGATTGCCCTTATTATATCCGAACAGTCCTGTATAAGAGGTGGCTGCGCCGCCATTTTTCTTCTTCTCCAGCACAAAGCTGACATCGCGGATCTTGAAGCATCCACCGTTATATTTCGCAATAAAACTATCTCCGGAAGTGAGCCCGATCGGATTTTGACGGGTAATGCAATTCCCAGCAGGAATTTTATCACTGAAGAATCCATTCCAATCATAATCCTTATAACTGATGTCATAACTTTGCTGGAATGTACAGTCCCTCGGATTAAGCGATTCCTTATTCGTGATCGCATTCCTGTAGTATTTGTAATACAGGCTCAGATTGTAAAGATGTCTCGCAGAACGGATATAGATAGTACCGTTCTCCTTCAGTTCAGGAACTTCCGCACTTGGATCATTCCCAAGGTATCCCACCGCACGCGCAAAGTGGGGATTGAAATAATACACTTCCGTGTTGTTCGCGGTGCCCTTTTTGTAAACCACATCCACCTTTGTATAGAAATCAGCGTCAAAAGTGCCTTGCGAATACAGCACATGATTGACATTTTCCGTTTTCAACGGATAAATGAGATACTTCTGATCTGCATACTCTGCAAGAATGGGAGTCGCCGTCTTAAGATCCATATCCTCCGTGACAGTCACAACTTTCTCGTTCCCGCTACCATCTTTCCCTGTAAAAGAGTATGTGACCGTCGCGGAATCCGGTCTCTCATCATTCTCACGATATACGAGTCCATATCCGTCCGCCTGAACAGCCTGCCCCTCTTCCAGACTGTCATAGAGCGCGTTATAATTACCACCGTAGAACCGGACTTTACTGCCGCTCTTCAGGTACTTCTCATAATAGACCAACGCACCGGGCATGAAAGTTTCTTCCCAGTCTCCGTAATGCACGATGTCTTTCAAGCGCGGTTTTGTATAGGTAGACAGCGCCATGTCCTTCCTGAGATTGTAAGGGCAGGTCGAACCAGGATCCTTCTGAAATGCAGAGCCAAGCTTATTTAAGAGCAGATCCAGAACGGAGGTTGTCTGACTTTCTGTTGCAAGCTTCTCAACATTCGTCGTATTGGAGGCATCTTTGATACGTCCGACGTTTCCGGAGTTTGCATTGTTCTGCGGGAAATAATACACCTTCTCATCTACAGTGTTAATCTTCGCTGCGGTCGTAAACGCCTGGGCATTTTTCTCCAAACTCATCTGCGTGAATGCGTAACTCGATCTCACGGCATCGATGGTACCGTTGGCAAACCCGGCCTGGATCGATCCCACCTGGAAACCCGCGGAATAGACATATTTCATTTCAACCGGGTTACCAGGATCGATCCTTCCGATCAATCCGCCGGTATCTGTACCATAGATGTAGCAATCTGCATAGGAGCTCTCCAGCAATACGGATGCCGCCTGATCGGAGCCATCCGTCCCCACGAAACCGATCAGTCCGCCGGCTTTCCCGTCGTCATCTGTCGTATCGATCACAGTGGATGCATGAGAATGTTTGATCGTAAGAAGCGGATCAGCACCGGATGCTGTGTCGGTCTTATCATACGAGAACTGTCCGATCAATCCGCCGGCACAAGTTTTTCCGGACATCCAGATCCCGGTCACGTCCTGAGGTTTCGAGTCAACGCCCTTCTTTTCGATTCCGTAGGGGTTCTCCGATGAATAGGCACAGTATTCATCTGTCATATAAAGCCCGCAGTTTTCGATCAGAAGGGTTTCGCCATGCTTCAGGGCAACCTTTCCGATCAGTCCGCCTGTGATGCCTTCCCCGGAGATCCTGGGATTCGACAGCGTGATATTCCTGATCTCATTTCCCGAAAACTTCGCAAACATACCTGCATCGTCGATGGTTTTTTCGGAAGTCGATTTGACGATAAGCCCGTTAATGGTATAGTGTGTTTCTCCGACATAGTCCACCGCTCTGTCAGTGCTTGCATACCACGAGGATGTACCCGCGTTATATTCCAGCTTATAATCTCCGCACAGTTTTTTGACATTGGAATTGACGATGGGCTGGAAGGATTTCTGCGCTTCATATACGACCGCTTTGTCCTTGTCTCCGTATAGATTGGGCCAGAGCCAACGCTGATATTCATCATAGTCTTTTGCTTCTTTCGTGAAATCAATGTCATCCACCTGATAAGCTTCGATCGGCAGCGTTTCAAACAGGCCGCTGTTAATGCCGCTGGCCTCCTTGCTCAGATTCTGAAGGTGTCTTCCATAGGCAAGGTATGCGGCATAATGTTCTTCCGGGTCTGTCTTCTTTCCGGACCCATACGCAAAAATGCTGTTGTCTGTTGCAGAGTTTTCACTGTTTTCTGCAATATCCATTTCCACGCCATCGACTTTGACGGCTAACACATGCACTTCAATGTCTTCGCCGGGCACAAACAATTTCCCCGAATCGCTTGGTGTCAGCGTGATCGGCACAGTGCTTTCCGCTATGACAATTACCGGATCCGTGTCTGAATTTTTCCCGCAGAAGCGAATGATGGTGCTGGCTTTGGATTTGCCGGGCTCGGTGGTGCAGAAATGCTGTTCAAAGGTACCCTCCTTCAAGTTGTCCAGCACCAGTTCAAAGGATACCATCTTCGCGTCGTCATATTTGGATGAGTTTTTCAGAACACTCGGGTTGTGCGTCATCACCCCGCCTTTTGAGATGTCCTTTTCATCATAGACAAGCTTTGCCGACGCGCCGCTTTCTTTTCCGGTCACGACAATCTCAAACTGCAGTTTCCCGACGTTGCCGAGTTCCTCATTCGGGATATGGATCGTCACCGGCGCATTAAGCTCGTCGAGATTCCGCAGATATCGATCGGTCGAATATGGCGATACCAGCCCAACCGTAACACCGTATTCATTATCATTCAGCTCAGGGAGATCCTGGGTATTGGCTTGATAGTAACCGAGATAGCCGTTGAATTCAGACTTTCTTTTTGAGACATCATTTCTGAGATCATCCAGAGAATTTTCCGCAGATCCGTCTGCCTTATAATAGGAGTCAGGCGAAACCTCACTGCTGTAGAACACAGAATAGACCTGGAGACTGGAGGGATTGTATTCCACGATGATATAATCTCCGGCATAGTCCGCGCCGACCGCGCTGCCGTCCACGCCGAAAACAACCTTCTGGACATCGGTATCCATGGAACCGCCGGTCTGATTTGTGATATAGAGGATCTTTTTTTCCACGTTCGGATCCGTCGTCACACCGATGGCCGTACTCGCGCTTTGGAGCGTCTCGACACGATTGTAGTCAAAGGCATAAACCTCCTGTAGATGCGCGGTCACCGCAGTATATAAGCCCTCCGCCACCTTGTCAGACGAGGCCTGCCGCATATTCCGAACCATCTGGACAGCAGAAACCGTGATCACGGCACCGAGGATCGAAATGATCGCAACTGTGATCAATAATTCTGCAAGCGTAAATCCGGCGTTGATGCAGTTTTTGAAATGCTTCCATCTCTTCATCAACATCACCTTTATGATGTTTTCACGGCCGGCTTGACCGTGAAATCTGCTTCTGACAGCACCTTACTATGATCCTTCTTGTCGACAACTTTGATCTCCACAACAAACCACTTGTTTGACGAATCCCATTCCAGAGACATGCCTGCTTCCAGATCATATCCCTTGTTCTTCGACACTTCGTATGTCTTGTCCGTTACGAGCTTAAAATAGTTGCGGGTGGACGGATCGATCATATAGTTGGACCCGTTGATCGCAAGTCTGCCGTATGTGTCAGCTGTCGAATTGTCGACCGGCTGATAGTCTCCCTCCCCGGGGCGCACATAAAATCTGATGTCACTCCCCATATTATGGGTGCCCTTGGACCATGTTTCGCCGGAAGCATCCACCCTTGCAAAGCTCAACTCATCTTCTACAAACTCTGCCAGAGACGCGCACAAAAACTGCGCCTCCGTTCTCTGCGTGCTCTCAAAAAAATGCCGGATGGCAAGCACCATCGTGGATGTCAGCACGCCCGTGGCAAGCAGCATGATCAGCGTGGCGACAAGGAGTTCTGTAAGAGTGAAGCCCTTTTTTCCGCGCAGGATCCCTTTGATTCTGTTCCACAACCGGTTGCGTTTATTCATAATAATAAATCTTTCCTGAGCCCGAGCCGCTGTCCTTTGTATAGGATTTGACCGTTGCTCCCGTACTCACAGTCCCGAACTGGACTGTCGCGCTCACACTCGAAACACCGGCCCCATCGGTCTCGTTGACATATACGGTATGATCCTCCGCCCCGGCATTCACTCTCGCCGCAGCGACAATCGCTCCCGCAAGCATCGTAACCGACAACACGACGATCAGCATGGAAACCAGCGTTTCCGTAATCGTCTCTCCGGATCTGTCTCTCAGCTTTTCTCTGATTTTATTTACAGTACATTTCAGTGTTCTCATGATCCTGTTTTCTTCATAAACTTACTGATGCGCCATTTCCCCGCATCCTTGACCAGCCTGATCTGTGCTACGTATTTCCCGGACGCATCCGATCCCGACGTCAAGACGCCTGTCATCGCAGAGTCCGGATCGACATCTTTCCATTGGATGGTCGTCTCCAGTGCAGCATTCGCGTCAGCATCGCTGACACTTACCGTCCATGTCGTGCCGCCGGCCGGTATGGCGCCTAACGCCGTCTTCAGGGCGTCTTCATCCGACTCTAAATACTTCGCCGCACTCATCACTGCAAGCCTTGCCTGCTCATAGGATCTCCTCCCGGCCGTCCTGGTCAGGTTGGTCATCGCAATGCTCACGATCGTCGCACTGGCGATCGCCGCGATCATAAACACCACAAGCGCAAAGACGATGGTCGCCCCATCTCTTTGCCGCAGTATCATCGCTATTCTGTTCTTTCGTTCCGGCATCTTTTTTTTCATCTTAAAAACCAAGCAAGGTGGCTATGTAAAATTCCAGCGCGAGATCTCCGATAAACATCGCCGCTGCGACTCCCATACAAAGGAAAGGTCCGAACGGGATGTGATCCTTTCTGCCGCGTTTTTTCCGGAGGATCAGGATGAGCGCGTATATACCGCCGATCACCGCTGCGGTGAAAAAGGAAAACAGCGCGTTTTTCCAACCAAGAAAGAGACCGCAACCTGCCATCATTTTGATGTCGCCGCCTCCGAAGCCACCCGGTATGATCAGTGCGATCACAAGCATCGGCACGCTGACCACGGCAAGTCCGATCAAATGCTCATACCAGGCCACACCTTCCGTAAAAAAGATCGCCACCGCACCCGTGACCGCTGCAGCGATACTCAGGCCGTTCGGGATCTCCATGGTATCGTGATCGATAAAGCCGATGCACGTCAGGATCGCACACATCGCAAATGCAAGGATCGTATAGACACTGAGCCCGAAACGCGCGATGCATCCGGCGGCAGCAAGCCCACCGAGCGCCTCGATACAGGCGTATCGCGCAGAGATTCTGGCACCGCAATACCTGCACTTTCTTCCAAGTGCCAACCATGATAATATCGGCACCATATCCAAAAAAGTTAACACATGACTACAAACCGGGCATTTGGATCTCCCGGTGATAAAATTTTCTTTTCTAGGTAATCTGTATATGACAACGTTCAGGAAACTGAATATCACAGTCCCGAAAACGAACGCAAACACAAGCACTGCGATCCTGATCGAATTCTCCACCATCACATGGCTCTCAAGGTGTATGAAGCTGTTTTCCCCTACACCTAAAATTTTAGAGAATTGTGGTCATTCCGTCAAGTGTTCCCCCACATCTTGTGGGCTGATCCTAAATCTGTCTCTTTTTGTCCGTCGCGATCAAAAGGCGCATCTCCTCGGTCATAGGTTCATTCGGATCAATGAAATGCCACTGCTCGCCCTTTTTCTTCGCGGCGATCACGTTCACTTTCATGGTCTGACGCAGTTCCAGGCTCGCAAGGCTCTTCCCGATCCAGTCTTTTTTCGGGCTCATCTGGATCAGGTACATATTGTCGTCCAGTTTGAAGAAATCCTTAAATGCCATGGAAAGCAGAATCCTGGCTGACCGCTCGCCGCCTTCACCTTCCGGATCAATGACCTTGTCCGCGCCGACCTTCTTGAGGAGCGATGCCATACGATTCGAAGAGGATTTCGCCACGACGACCGGAACGCCCTCCTCTTTTGCCACGGCCACCGCCATAATACTCGCCGCGAAATTTCCACCCATGGCGGTCACGACGATATCCATATTTTTCAACCCCAGCGCCACGACTGCATCTTCGTCCGCCAGATTCGCACAGACCGCAGAAGTACAGTTGTCCGCGATATCATCAATGACTTGTCTGTTTTTATCCACGACAAGGACATCCGCTCCCATCTCGTACAATTGCTCCGCCAGGCTTCTTCCGTATTTCCCCAGTCCCAGAATTGCTATTGATTTACTCATTTTTGCCTCCTATCCTACATAAAACTTTCCGTCTGCATGCCGGATCTTATTCTCGTTTCCAATCTTTTTTGCAAAAAACAGTGCCATGGAGATCGGTCCGATCCTGCCGAGATACATGGACGTGATCACGATCAGGCGGCCCGGATCATCCAGATGCGGCGTCAGATTTCTCGAAAGCCCGACGGTTCCGAGCGCGCTCGTGATCTCATACATGGCATCTGTCAGCTTGATCCCGCCTCTTGACATCAAAAGCATCGTCATGACAAACAATGTACCCAGGCTGACCACCAGCACCGCGGAAGCCTTTCGCATCAGCTCCTCCGAAACACGTCGGTGAAAGGCTACATTTTCTTTTTTTCCTTTCATATAGGAAATCGCATTCATGGCCACCAGGAAAACTGTCACGGTCTTCACGCCACCGGCGGTACCGCCCGGCGAGCCTCCGATGAACATCAGTACATACCCGATGCCACAGGTGATCTCTGTCAACTGATCCTGCGGGAGCGATGCGAAGCCGGCCGTACGGAACGTTACTGATTGAAACAGACTGTTTCCGATCTTTTGGGGCAGGGTCATCTCTCCGATCGTCGCCGGATTATTGAACTCTGCCGCCAGGACGCCGATCGTGCCCGCAGCCAGAAGAATCGCCGTCATCATGAGCGCCGCTTTGGTGTGCTCCGAAAGATGCCGGATCACTTTGCCCGGCGCGAAGCGCTTTTTCATGCCGCGGCGGATCCCGTCGAACACGTCAAACCAAACAACAAAACCAATGCCGCCGAAAACGATCAGCGCCATCGTCACCCCCATCATCAGGGGTGAATCCCTAAACGGGATCATGCTGTCCGGTACCATCACATCCATCCCGGCGTTACAGAACGCCGATACCGACTGGAACACGGATGCCCACAGCCCTTCTCCGAGGCCCAGCCTCGGCACGAGCTCCAGCGCATAAAGAAAGGCGCCAATCCCTTCCACCAGAAATGCTCCCTTAAAAACCCGGGACAAGAAGCGCATCAGACTTCGATCCTCATCGACATTCATGGAATCCTCGATCAGTTTCAGTTCTCCATACGTGATCTTTTGGCCGCGCCCATGCACAATGATAGCCGTCACCGACACCACGCCAAGTCCGCCGATCTGGATCAGCATCAAAATGACCGCCTGTCCGAACAGACTCCAGTGGGCGTAAGTATCTACCACCACAAGCCCGGTCACACAGACGGATGTCGTCGACGTAAACAATGCTGTTGTGAAGCTCGTCTCCTCTCCGGTCATAGATGCAATCGGAAGCATCAGTAGTCCTGTTCCGGTCAGGATCAGGATAAAAAAACTGAGCGGTATGATATGCACGGATGATACTCGTTTCCGCTTCAAAACAAACCTCCTTCATAACGATATGACTGTTACTGATTTTATCATTCACCATACGCAAAATCAAACGACCGCGCCTTGTGAACACGCCGGACTTATGGTAAAATCCATTGTTGGCAAAATTTTTTTTCATTTTAAGAGAGGGTATCATGAAGGAGAAAAAAAGCAATATCTTTGACAAAATGACACTGAACAGCCAGTACAGCATTCATAAGTTTGACCATTCCTGCCGGGATGCGGGACTCGTCAACAGAGGACTGCTGATGGATATTCTGATGGACAACAGCACCACGGAATACGGAAAGAAGTACAATTTTGCGGATATCAAAGATGAAGATGATTTCCGCGAGAAAGTCCCCATGTCTTCTTATGAAGACTATGAACCTTACATCGACCGGATGGTGAACAACAACGAAACAAATCTCATCACGAGTTATCCGGTCGTCTACTACGCAAGCACATCCGGCACCTCCGGGTCTCCGAAAAAGATCCCCGTCACGGACAGAGGCCTCTCGATCTTACAGGACTATATCGAGCCCATGTCCAGAGCCATCACGAAAGAATACTATCAGAATACAATGGATAAACTCCCTCCGGAGGGCAAAATCGCCGGGATCTTCAGCATGCAGAGGGAGGATCTATCCTGTGGGGTGCCTTTTGGCGCGATCTCCGCTGCCTGTATCCCCGGGGCAGAAAGCCGCGACAAGTCTCTGAAGGCGCTTTTCTCCACGCCCTATGAAGTCCTGTTCACTTCCGAAAACACGGATCTGAAATATCTCCATGCGCTTTACGCTCTGAAAGATGAAAGTATTGTGAGCTTGTTTTCTCCCTATATTTCCGCGCTATGGGATCTGATGAATTACATCCGCAAGGAATGGCGTTCTCTGGTCAATGACATCTATAACGGTGCCATCCCGAATGGGATCAGGATGCCGCAGGATTTAAGAAAGAAACTCTCATCAAACCTGAAACCGGATCCGGCGCGCGCCGGCAAGCTGGAGGCAGAATTCCGCAAAGGCTTTGATAAGACCATCATGACAAGGATCTGGCCGAACCTTTCCGTCATTATCTCCATCTGGGCAGGAAACTTTTTCTCTTACGCAAGAAAGCTCCAGTCCTATTCCGGCAGATCCATGCCCTATTACACCCTTGCCTACGTTTCTTCGGAGGGGCTGTTTGCCGTAGCGAGACATCCTTTTGATCAGTACTATATTATGGCGCCGTCCTCCTGCTTTTTTGAATTTATCCCGGATGACCCGCGCACGGATCAGGATAACAGCGAGGAGGATAAAAATCCGAAGACCCTTCTGATCGACGAACTGGAGCAGGGGAAATCCTACGAGCTCGTGATCACGAATCAATCCGGCTTCTATCGTTACCGCATGGGCGATGTGATCAAGGTGGTGGGCTTTTATAACGAGTCCCCCATGATCTGCTTCAAATACCGTAAGAATAATATCGTTTCGGTGGCCGGCGAGAAATTTACCGAAGACCACCTGCTGACCGCGATCAAAGAGTTTGAGCGCCATTCCGGCGAAAAGATCGTCGACTTTTCCATGTATGCGGATAAAGAATCCGAGCCCGGCAGATACGTGATCCTGATGGAATCGGAAAAAGAGATCCCGAAAGAAAAATATGAAACGTATTGCAACATGATGCAGAACGAGCTCGCAAGGGCAAGTACCTCTTATGCGCATTACGTCGTGGGTGGGAACATGGGAATTCCGAAGCTTGTCTTTCTGCAAAAAGAAACCTATTCCCTGTACCGCGAGTTGAAAATGTTCAAACAGGGTATCTCAGAAAACCAGTTGAAGCCGGTGCGGGTGCTCCGTACCGAGGAACAGAAAAAATTCTTTCGAGAGCTTGAGGAAACCCTACAATGAATGATCGCATCGTCCGAAAAATCTTTTTTAATACCTTTTTGGTACAGACCATGTCCGTACTTGCCAGCCTCATCAGTGCCACGGTCGACGGCATGGTCACAGGTTCGCTGCTTGGTGTTACACCCATGGCGGCCTACGGTTTTGTCACACCGATGATCAACGTGTATATGGCGCTCGGCGGCGCCTGCGGCACAGGCATTTCCACGGTGTGCGGCCGGATCGTCGGAGAAGGCGATCTCAAAAAAACGAACAAGGTCTTCTCCATCGGCATGGAATTTACGTTTCTGTTGTCGATCGCGGTGATGCTGATCACGATCTTTTTTGCAAAACCACTCGCGGTCATGTTTGGTGCAACCGGCGAGACGGTGCCGATGGCGGTTGATTTCCTGAGAGGGTACGGGCCGTGTGCACCGGCGATGTTTCTGGTCACGACGCTGATCGCCGTCCTACAGGTCGACGGGGACATGAAGCTCGTCTTCGCCTCCACCACAACCATGACGGTAGTCAATGTTGTATTTGACCTCTTAAACGGACTGGTCTTTCACAAGGGGCTTTTTGGCATGGCGCTCGCCACGACGCTCAGCTTTTATGCGGCGTTGGGTGTCATCATGCTGCACTTTTTATCCAAGAACCGGATCCTTCATTTTTCCCTGACGAAGCTGAACGGCGCGGATCTTCTGGATATCGCAAGATACGGCCTGCCCTACGCTTTGCAGCAATTATGCCGCGCCTTCCTTGTAATGTCTTTGAACTATGTCATCCTTTCCCTCGGGAACACGGATGGCGTTGCCGTGCTGACAGCCGTCACTTCCGCCGGAAACCTTTGCATGACGGTCGGGACCGGAACCGGTCGAGCCGTCACGCTGGTGGGCAGTGTGTTCCGCGGCGAAAAGGACAAGGCTTCCATCATGATGCTGCTCAAGGATTCCCTGAAGTACTCTCTGATCATGAACGGCGTGTTGTCCGTCGTGCTGTTCATCCTTTCCGGGCAATTAATGCCGCTGTTCCTGCAGGGCGGAGGCGATCTCACGGATATCGCCGTCAAAGCATTCCGCTGCTTTATCCTGTGTACGGTCTTCTACTCCTTCAACGTGGTGCTGAAGAGCCATTACCAGGCGGTGCGAAGAGAAGTCATGGTCTACGCCTATGTCTTTCTGGATAACTTCGCAAGCATTGCGCTTAGCGGGTTCGTACTGGGCCAGCTGTTCGGGCTGGACGGCGTATGGTTTTCCTACCTTGCCGGCGAGATCATCACGCTGCTCATCTTCAGCATCGTGATCCTGCTCAGGACAAAACGCGGTCCCAGTTTCCTGGAACGCGCTGCGCTCCTTCCTGCTGACTTTGACAAAGAGCCGCTGCTCATCTACGAAAAGTCGATCGGAAGTATGGAAGAAGTCATGGAGGCATCGGAAGCAGGACGCACTGCCTGCAGAGAAGCAGGTTGCCCCGCGAAGATCGCAAACTATGTCTCGCTTGCCGTCGAAGAGATGGCCGGCAATGTGGTTCGGTTTGGATTCCGGGATAAGAAGCATTACAGCATCGACCTGCGGATCACGAAAAATCAGGAAGGCTGGGTTATGCGCATCCGGGATGACTGCAAGTCCTTCAATCCCATCGACTACGTCCGGCTTTTGAACGATGAAGATCCCGTCGCGCACATCGGCATCAAGATGGTGAACCGGTTAGCCGGACAGATGGATTATATTAACTCCATGAATATGAACAACTTGATTGCAAGTTTTCAGGGATGAAACGATGGTGAGGGGAAAAGTGCCATGCGATGAAATCGCATGTGCACTTTTCGTGAAGAGGCGCTCTGACGTGCTAGCATGTCAGAGCGCCTCCTCATGCAAAGGTCACAATGTCACTTCGTGACATGTGACTTTTCCCCTCACCATTTTTCAACCCTTCGGATAAAAATACCCGACATGGTCCCTGATCTCGATCTCACATCCGTACGGACGGCTTAAACTATTGAAATATTCCAGAGTCTCATCATCGTAGGACAGTGCCGGGATGCCCCGCTCCGTCCGTTTCTTACCGAAACCGAGTGTGATCGGATAGAACCGGACTTCCGTGATGTTGCCGTCTTCGATCGTCCATCCGGCGAGAACGCTTCTCCAGATATTTTCACAGACCGGATAGCCTTGCGTATCGTCTTTGCTCCGGGAGGACATATACGCGCCGATCTTGGTCTCCTGCGGCAGCCCCTTCTTATAGAACGCGTCGTACGGCTGCATGGAGATGGTCTCCGTCTCAAAAATAAAATTCCCGAGACTATAGAGGATCAATCCCCCGTGATAAAATTCAAAACCGCGCAGCTCATGCGGTCCATGGCCGATCACCACTTTTGCGCCCGCATCGATGCACGCTTTTGCTGCCGTCTCCATGAACTCCGGTGCGATCGTCATATCGTCAAGCTTCGGCTCATGGACGTGTAAGCTGACCAACGCAGCGTCGGCCTGCCTTGCCATTTCCTCCACTTCTCCCGTGATGCGCGCAAGATCTTTTGGATCCGGCGCGGTTCGGACTTCGTTGACCTGGTCGAGCTCAAACTGATACTTCCCGAAGCTTTTCGTATTGTCCGGTTTCGGATTCAGGTATCCGAGACGGATGCCGTATTCCTCATAGGCATTGACGCAGGTGATTTCGGAAAGCTTTTTTACCGCATCAAAGTATTCCTCCGTCACATGGTATGTCGTCTGAAACCGCAGCGGATTCACGCCCGGCCGCCCCGTCACGGCACCGTTCTGCCCGCCCGCCGCGCTCGAAGCCGGGAACGTGGAACTCGCACTCACAAGTCCGATGCGCGCTTCCTTTGTCTCCAGATAGCAGGCACGCGCAGCGTCAAAGAGGTTCGCGCCGGTACCGGAAAAAACCATGTCCCGCTCCTTCAGATGCCTGATGGTTGCCAGGATCCCGCCTTCTCCGTAATCACCGGAATGATTGTTCGCGGTGCAGAAAAGGTTAAAGCCAAGCGCCGCCAGATCGTCCAGGCACGCCGGCTCCGCCATTGCCCAGGTCCCGCCGCTCTCCGCCGCAGGCGTCCCCTCCCTGTCGTGAAACGTCATCTCCAGGTTATTGAACGCAACGTCGTTTTCACAGATCAGCTTTTTCAGCTCCTCATACCCCGGATAGCCATCCTTTGGAATCCTTCTGGTAATGAACGAATCTCCTGATGCGATAAATTGTGTTTTTCCCATGTTTGTCTCCTTCAAATAAAATTTATGCCAACATGTATCCCCAGCGGTCGATCCGGTCTTTCGCATCAAACATCCACGCCGGATAAGTGTAGATCGGATCCTCTTCTTTCTGCATCACGATCCGCGTATTCGGACCGTATTTCTTTTTGATGGCAGCAGCGGCAGTGATCAGCAGTGCATCTTTCACTTTTTCCTCCGTGTCGGACAAAAAGAGCGGGTAGACGGTATTTTCAGATCCCGCAAACAGCACATAGGCTGTTTTCCCTTTGTACGCTGCGTAGATACAGATGTCGGGATCGATATGATCCGTGGAATAGGGAATGAGCCGCAATCCCTCAGGCGAAGTGAGACACTCCGAAAGAATCTCGTTTTGGGCGTCCGCGGAAAACGCGCTGAAGGCTTCGAGATCGATCTTGTCGTCCGCTTTGCCGCCGCGTTTTTGTATCAGACTGACACCGGTCTCCCATTCATCCGCCAAAGGAATCCACTCCGAAAAATCCCTTTCTTTAAAATAGAGTTCTTCATGCAGGCAGATCTCGTCTCTGTCCTGCCTGGCATCAAAGCAGGCTGTAACGAAGTCGATCCCCGCTTTTTTCGCCCCTTCGATCACTTCGACCAGGAGCATCTCGCCGATGCCTTCTCCTCTGTATCCCTCTGCCACATAGAGCCAGTTCACATAGACCGTATCCTCGGATAAGCTTCCCACCAAAAGCCCCACAGGGAAGTCTTCCTCATCTCCGGTCCCGGGTATCGCCGCTGCATAAGCAAAATATTCCGGAAGCACGATCCGCTCCAGCATAAAGAAGGGATCCATCACCCCAAAAAAGGAGATCTGCGCCTTATCGATCTTTGCCAATTTGATATCCATATCTCAAGATCCCTCCTTAACCATTGTTCTGTCTGATCAGTTCCTTACGGTACTTCCACACATACGAACCCAGCTTATAAACCGCGGCCGTGAGGTTCGATCTGATCACGCTGCCCATCACATCCAGGAAGTTGTCCGGTCTTTTTTGTGTGTAAAGGTAGCTGTATTTTTCCTGGAGAAGCAACAGTTTTTTGAACCGGAGGGCGGCGCTGTTACGATAAGCATCTAAAAACTTTTTTCTCAGTTCCTTGAGCTCCTCGGTCTCTTCGCGTTTGACTTTGATGTCCCACTTTTTCGCAGGGTCTTCCTCTGCTTTTCTCAAAGCCACTTCTGTCTCTTTGCGCGTTTTTTCCAGAGGTTTGATCGCATCCACATAAGCATTATAACATTGTTGAAGTTCGTCTCCCTTACAATCCTTATCATCGAAAAGAGGCTGCAGTTCTTTCTCGATAAAGGATGGTTCTTCTTTCCCACCGGACTCGTTGCGTTCCCAAAACTGTGCTCCCATTTCAGTCAGCATTTCGACGGCGTTACTGAGCGGTCCGACGATCATAAAGTGCACCTCCTGCACCTTTTTGTATTCATCAAAAAGCGCGCGTTTTTTCTCTTCCAGCTCTTCCTTCGCAGCATTCGGATTCTGTTCCTGGAAGCTTCTGAATTCCTGCAGAAGCGTTTCGTACTGTTCGGTCACGTTGGCTGCGCGCAGCTTCTCGGCCTTCTTACCAAAATCTTCCAGAGCTTCCTGAAACTCACTTTTCCAATACGAGGACGGATCATCCAGGATCCTTTTGAAATGATCTTTCGAGAAAATGTTATGTTTTTTGATGATCTCCAGGCATCTGTCATAATCGTTCTTCTTATCACCCTTCAGCAGATCCGTTCTCTGTTTCTTGTCCGTCACCTCCAGGATGGATCGGTAAAATGTATGCAGGAACTCATAGTCATCCGGGATCTCTTTCATCGCGCGATAATCCGCCATATAGGTTTCTTCAAACTTGGCACGCTTACGCTCATCCGTACCATTCAGCAGCTTTGAGAAGGTCTTGTATTGCTCATCATCGGGAATCGCCATCCTTCGGTACTCTTTTCCAAGCTTGCCGGTTGTGATGGTCTTATCCCCGATCTGGTCATAATGGTAACGGATCACAAGCTCGGGATGCAGATTTGAATGGACGGGTTGTGCGCTGTCAAAAGCGACAAGATTCTTCTGAACCATTTCAATCTGCGCATTGATATCTTCTACCGCATTCTGCAGACGCAGCTGACACTGGGAAAAGTTCTGGATCGCCGCCGGAAGCTGCAGTCCCAACTCCTGCGCGCGGAGAAGAGCTGCTCCGATGCGTTGTCCGGAATATTTGAAATCACCGAGTTTGAATACTTCCTGAAAGATCTGTCCCAGTTTTTCTCTGTTCCTCTGGTAGATCTGCTGGTGTTCGTTATCCTTGGGCAAAAGCGCATGATAGCCTGATCTGAATCCCTCCCAATCACCGACTGCCGCCGCGGAGATCATACGGATGATCTGCGTCTGCTGGTCGGATGTCAATGTTGTCGCATTACCGAAATCGATGACGGTGGCTTTTTCATCACTGACCATGATATTCCCGGAGTGAAGGTCGCCGTGGTAGAAGCCTTTTCCGAAGACGCCCTCCTGCACCCACTTTTTGGACAACTCGATCAAATGCTTCTGGCGCTTTGTCAGCTCCTGCAGTTTTTTTGCCAGCGCTTCACGGTCTTTATGGAATTCTTTGATGTTATTTGAGGTAATCTTTATTTCATACCTGCCATAAGCATCCAGTTTGGGCTCATGGTCATCATTTTTATCGAGATATTTATCGAAGAGCGCGTTGATCTCCTTTTCCGAATCACGGATATACTGGTCCAAGGTAACGCCGGGCGCTCTTTCCATGACCATGACTGTCGGACTGGGTGCAATGATATCGCTCAGTTTCACAGACTCTACACGCTTATCTTCTGAATTGTAGATCTCCCCTTTCTTTACGTTGGATGCCTCCATGGTAAGGTCCAGTTCTTCCTCGATCCGCTCGAGCATGCCTGCATAGGTGTCCTTCATACCGTGATTCTCATCCGTCTTCCCGGCAATTTGCAGCATGACCTTTTTTTCTCTGAGCATACGGTTTCTGACATCGGGACGGAGAAGCTTGATGACAACTTCCTTGCCTGTTTCCGGCAGACCCGGTCCGAAGAGCCTGCACAAAAATGCCTGGCCTACGGAAGCGGCGCCAAGGGATTGCTCGACCTGGATCTTTTTGATCTTGCCTTTTGAGCCTCTGACGATCGCCAACATCTGTGCCTGCACGATCTTTTCGGGAATCGGAGACAGGTTGCTCTTCATATCTTCCACGGCGCTCTTAAGCTCAGGCGGCAGCATGGCTGTAGGCATACCTTGAAGAAGTTTTTGTAAGAGGGGACCCGCGCCCTTTAAAAATCCACCGATGTAATTTTTTGCAACGGCGCTGTCCAGCGCGTTCTGCATTTTTTTCTCATCACTGCTCAAAAAAGCAGCCTTCAACTCGAGGCTTTTCGCGCCCCGGATCGCTGATGCGAGCATGGCACGCTTATCCTGCGGTTTTACATCCTTGAAGTAGTTGAAAAAAACGAGCTTGATAAACTTACCCTGTCCTCTGTCACCGGTAGCAGTCTGCGCAATGATCCGATTCAATTTCCTTCCGCCGGCCTCAATCCGCTCTTTCTTATCCTCTTCTGTGATCCCAACCTCCTTCGGATCCTTGACCTCTTCTCTGAGAGACTGCGCCACTTCCTGCACTGCCGGCATCAGCTGTTCCAAAAGAGCATCCGTATCCGAGTCGACCAGTCCTTCAAACTTTGTCCTGACCGCATCGTTACTGCGGACACCGTTCTTTTTATCTTCAGGCTGTTCCGCATTATGATCCTTTCGGATGTCATATCCATTTTTGTCCGCCAGCAGTTCTCCAAATTGCCCGATCGCAGCTTCGAGCTTCTTTTTGGCTGCATCAAACTTTTTTCGCTCCTCCTTATTCTCCGGCTCCGGAAGATCCTTCAGAAAGTCGCGGATACATCCGGGCTTATACATGCACTGAATCATACCGCCGGAGTGTTTCTTTAACAGTTTGCAAAGTGCGGTTTTCAGTGCTGCATCGTCATGGGCATTGTCAAGAATGGAGGCATGTGTGAGCAGATCCTGGAACATTCTCTTGGGCTGCTCGTCATATCTGTATTCTGTGTTCTCATCTTCGCCGAACATTTCCTTTGCCAGATTGATCGTCGTCTCCTGGATCGAATTGACGGCCTGTGTCACGGCATGATCAATCTCTTCTTCCATTTTTGCAAGTTCCTGGAGATCAATGAGCTGATTTGTCGCCTGCGCATTCTGATCCTGCGCATTCTGTGGCGGGAGAAGCTGCGAGATCGCATTTACGGCACTGTTGACCATATCACCGCCGGTGATCAGACTTTTCAGACGCTTGACCTGAGCTTCCTTTGTTTTATCCCTGCACTGATCCAGTGTGTCCTGGATTGTTTTTCCGACTTTCCCTGTTTTCAGAAGCGAGGTAAGCGCTTTTGTGATCTGTTCTTTGATCCCACCCGTGGTCCCGTTTTTGAGAGATTCGATCGACTCTCCCGGAAGAGGAAGGTGCCGGAGGACTTTTGGCAGCAGATCCTCATACACTGCCAGTTTTGCGACAACATCGGCGTGTTTTTTCACCACCTCAAGCAGGCGCATCCCGGGCTTCGCTGCGAGCTCGTCCGCTTGCCATGTCTCTTCGGAAAAGATAATGTCGGAGACAAAGTTCCTGACGGCAAGTTCGTCCGGAGACCACTCTTTTTCCTCGATCAGATCCTGTTTGAAAAGTTCTGTCTTTTTTTCTTCTTTCTTTTGCTCTATGCGGTATTCCACCACTTCCTTCAGGTCATCGGCAGAGATGTTCTGCGCCATGCGCATGATCTCAAGCGCTTCTGCGCCGTTGATGCGAGCCGACTGATACTTCTTCCGTACAGCTTTCCTGACGGCTTCCCCTGTCATGGTACCGTTGACGAGCTCATTGCTGTAATGCCTAAGGTCACTTATGAGAAGGTGCGAAAGCTCCTCCGTGGTACACTTTGCTTCCCGGGAAAGCACATTGATATAAAGCGATCTGAGGGTCAGAACATCGTCATTGGCATCTGCTTGGTCCGCATCCTTCAATACGTTGTTTCTCTCGTTTTTCCCGTATAGATCGGTATTTTGGGTGATGCTCTGTTCGATCTTGGATGCCAGAAAGCCGGCACCGAAGGAGAGAGGAACCTGCTTATGATCCATGACGATATACAGATCATTGTTCTCCTTCTGTACCAGCGTAAATGTCGTGGTCCCTATGGAAACATCCTCCACATAAGCCTTCCCTATTTTGAAGGTTTTTAAGACATCCTTCACGTGGGCGATGTCTTTGGCTTTTTTATCTTTTTTGCCGCTGATGAGTTTTGAAAAATCATCCCGCAGCATAAAGGAAGACAGCACCAACTGCTCCTGAGCACTAAACTCAAGCAGCAGCTGATCCTGTTCCTCGACGGTTTTGTCTGAAAAGAGTTGGGATCTTTCAAAAACCGCCTTTTGATAAGGTGGTTTCTGGCAGCCTATGAGTCTCTCCACGTGAGCTTCAATCTCAAAGTTTTGCTCAACAAAAAGGGATTTGGCCGCCTGGAATCCTTTCGCGAAACGTGATTCCGGGAACTTTTCTACTACGCTCTGCATGCCGTCGATCTTTGTCTGATCCGCGAACAGGTTTTTTATCGTTTTGGCCATAAACCTATAGCCACTCATTTTGGAGTTGTGAATGAACCCCGACCCTTCCACACCATTTTGGAGAGCCGAATTTTCGAACTCCTTCAATTTCCGAAGATTCTCTGCCAGTATCTTCAGGTTTTTGATGCCGTCCTTCAGATCAGGATCGTTCTGATTCAGATCGCTCTGATTTACGAGATCATCCAAGCCTTTACTTCCCATGCAGGAAAGCTCTTGCAGGAGAGCCATATTTTCGACATCGAGCTTCATCTTTTCGACCCGCTCAATGAGCTGCTCCTTTTCTTCTCCCCCTTTTCTTCTTTGTGCATCTGCTGCCATCGTAAAGGCCAGCTCCCGTTTCTTAAGCGCAAGCTCTGTATCATTTACAAGCGCGTCCAGGGGATTCTCCTGCGTTGCAACCTTCGAGATGAGCAATGCAGCGATCGGGATGATCAGTTGCTTCTGATTCGCAATGCCCTTGTATGTCATGTGATCACCACTGATGATCGTAGCCATTGTGTAAACATCTTCTAATTGGGAAAAGAGCATATCTCTCAGCTTCCCTGTATCGTACATCACCACCTTGTCCAGCTGCTCCTGCGTCAATGCTGTGACTTTTGTGCCATATTGACCTGCCTCTTCTATGATGGACACGAGCTCTTCGCGGGTGTTTTCGACGCGCTCTTCCTGGGTATTTGACAGAGAAACCGCTTCCAGCTTCGTGCCGATATACCTATCCACGGTTTTCGCCAGGGCTTGTCGGATCATCGGTGCATTCTCTTCGGGCTTCTCTTTTTCGCAGGCCGAAGGTCCGCGCAGGATGGAAGTGACAAGGGAGTCCTCTTCCGCGACCATATCGCGGATCTCTTTGACCGCAGCCTTGGAAAGCGGCGCAGACTCAAAGGCGGCATTGTCTATCCCGAGCCTTGCACGTATGCGGACCTCCAAATCCTTACTGATCAGGTAGCTTCCATTCTTGTTTTTACCAATGCTTTCCTTTACAAGTTCGACCAGCCTCTCCTTGACCTTACGGTTCTCAATAGTCTCGCTGTCCGATGTCGCATCTGTAAGCCCGGTGCCCGAAAAAGTGACGAAACCGTTCAGTTCGCCCCTAAGGATGGCTCCAAAATCACTCCACTTGAGGTTCTCCGGTGCAGGCGTGTTTGCGTCGGTCTTTTTTGTGTTGATCTTTGCCTGTCCCTTGAGCAGGACATCACGGATGCACGTTTCCTGTGCAAATGCGCCGGCATCGTCCTCCAGAATCTTTTTGGCTTCCGTAAGCTGCACTCTCTCCTGGATGAGCCGTTCCTTCGCCTCCTTCACCATCCGTAGACGTTCCTTGCCCTTTGAGAACCATGGATTTTTATGCTCGATGTAATCCTGACACTTTTCCAGCGCTGTGTTGTACAGAGCGTCTGCCTGTTCCAGCGCTTCCAGGTCCAGAGGATTTTGGCGTTCGGAAGCATTGGTGGGATCCGTCGTATTGCGTGCTTTCGCCAGGAATTTCTCCAAATTTTCCAGCGCATCCTTTACCCGGGACATGCGGGTGCTGTCCCCGACGAATTTGTGCGCGTTCAAAAGAACATGGCTCTTGTCCCTGTTCTGGCGGAGCCTGAGTTGGTACCTGTCCATGTCGGACAACCATAATTTGCTTTGGGGGAGGTTCAAAAGTCTGTCCACGGTGGTGATCGCACTTTGGGCGGATGCGACGGAATATTTCTGCTCGTCATATCCTTCCGGCCGGTTCGTCTCGTTCATCCGATCCAGCCTTGTGCCCACCAGCATGTTTTCCTTTTGTATCAGCGTTCTGCTCTTTTCAGCTGCTTTTTCCTGAAACTCTCTGTAGTCGTCCATAGTACCTCCCGTCAGATAAAAATCCCCCGTTCAGATATACTATATTATACGATGATTTTGGCGCGGTGGCATGCGTTTTCTGTAAGAATCCGGGACTTTTTTCACGAAATCTCCGTTGTCCGCTGCCTCCTTTTAAAGAAGCCACACAGGAACTGAATAATCCCCCTTGACAAAGTCGAGAAACGCTTGTAGAATAGGCAAAGTGACATGCGGGTGTAGTTCAATGGTAGAACACCAGCCTTCCAAGCTGGACACGTGGGTTCGATTCCCATCACCCGCTTAACAAAAAGAGCCCGGGCAAAGCAGCCCGGGTTCTTTTTGTTGGCAGGCAAGACCTCGAACCCAGGGGTTCGGATCTCGCCTGCCGGCTCGGTCGGCCGCGAGAAGGCGCCACCGGCGCCTGCGGCCCCATCACCCGCTCTCTGAAAAGCCCGAAAATACGGGCTTTTTCATTTTTTTATGGGGTATAAAAGGGTATAAACCCCACATTTTCCCCCTTTGACGCATACTATAGAGCCTCTTCCAAGACGCACAGATCGATTTCGTCGCAAATTTCCGATCTGCAATAACCGTTCGTGGTCCGGATATCGGAATGACCGGCAGCAACTTGGATTTTTGTCGGCGGAACACCTACATCATAGAGTGCCGTGATGTTACTGACCCTGATGCTATGACTTGACAGGTATCGTATACCAGCAGAATGGCAGTATTCCTTCAGATGTTGATTGATTTTGTTTGTCCAGAGAGGTGATCCTGTATTGCTGATGAATACATATTCCCCAAAAGGATTGGCTTTTCTTTGTTCATGTAAAACTTGAAGAGCTTTGCTGTTCAACTTCAGCCTGCGTTTACCATGCCCGTTATCATACTTATTGGCTTTGAGGCAAGGGACAAGTACCTGGCTTCTTTTTCCGTTCACCTTTTTGATAACAATCTGGGAGTGAATCAGTATACTTCCATCTTTCAAGTCAACATCAGTCCACTTCAGAGCTTCCAGTTCTCCGATTCGAACCGTGAGACACAGGTCGAGGCGTATGATCCGAGCATAGGGGCTGTCAATGGATTCGATCACTTCCCTCAAGGACTGGATCTCCGCTTTCGTGTATCCATCATGGCTTTTTTCCGGAGCACAGACCAGTTTATCCGTTCTTACGGATACAGCAGGATTGGAATTGATCAGATCGTTTTGCAACGCGTAATCAAAACAATAATTGATTGTGGTCTTTACGTTCCTGAGTGTACTTCTGGATATCGCCATATTCGCGGTGATCTCAGTGTAAAAGTCGAAAAGGTGTTTGTGCCGGATTTCGGAGATCCTCATATTGGGAAGTTCCGACACGGAAATATACTTATTCCATGCATTTTTATAATGATCGAGCGTATTATCTTCGCGATGACCGTTGTCTACGAGCTTTTGATACTCTTTTATGGCACTTTCATAGATTTCCTGAAGCGTTGTATTCTCTTTCTCTGATACAATCCAGCTTTTAAGAGATCCTTTGTTGATTCTTTTTTGATATTGTCGGTGAACTTCTTTCTTCCTTGGGCAATCATCCCATCAACAGATAAAGTATCCTTTACATTCTCGTATACGATTACTAGCGTGCCTTCGATAACGGACTGATCTACAGCTGTATAATCACATACTGCATCTTGATAGGTTTTAACGAAAGCATAGTTATTACCGTACTGGCTCGCCAATCTGTCATTTTCATCATTTATTTCTTGTGCCTTCTTCAAAGCCTCCAGCAACTCATCTGTAATTGAATCCAAATCAGATAAATCTGATATCGACAGTTTATTAAAGATATCCTGTAAAAGCTGATCCAGCTTCACAATCTTAATGTCATCCTTGTTTTTATTCTTTTGTATTTCATCATGTACAGCTCTTACAGTTTTTTCAAAACGCTTATAAGAAGGATCATCTGTGGTAAACTTGCCGAGATCCAATATCATGATACAGACCTACTTTGAACTGTATGAGAAAGGCGTCGAACTTATTTTCCTGAAAGAGCATTACATTGATACTGATGTATATGCGGAAAATATGAAGGACAAGATTGAACTGCAGGGAACTGATGAAGATGAGATCTTCAAAGGTCTGAACAACTATTTCAGGAAATTAGCTGAAAGACAGATCCGGATTGCTTTTGAACAGGCAGAGAAAGAAGTGCAGGATCTTCATAAGAGGACAAAAGAAGGAATTGAAACAGCCCGATTAAACGGAAAACAGATCGGACAGAAGCCCGGAAGCAAGCTTCATATCAAGAAAAAGGCTCCCGCACAGGAAATCATCCGGGAACACAGCAAAACCTTTGGCGGATCCCTTTCTGATGCGGAATGCATCAAACTGATCGGTATTGCCAGAGGGACATACTACAAATATAAGAGGGAAATAAAAAACTTTTAAATTTCATGTTGCCCTCTTTCCGGATTCATCGTATAAGTAAATAGAGCAGATGAAAGAAAGGGGCTCAATGCCCGCGGAAATCAAGGAGGTAGTGCTAATGAAACTGGTAGGGGACCTGAAAGATAAGGTTGAGAAGACTGATTAGCGAACGGAGGAACTACCATGAAACGTTCTGGGAAAACAAAGGAAGTCGGAAGACTCTTAAGCGATGAGGAGCTCGACGCGGTGAGTGGGGGAGCGGGAGGCAATAAAAGTTACATCTTCGACCTCTCACGATTCACTAGCAGAATTGTTTGTAATGTGGTAATGTACGACGACACCGCATGCCTTACTTTGCGCAGAACACCCAGTGGTGCTATTATCCCTGGTATCGGCTGGAAGAACGGCCAGCGTATTATGGTTCACAGTCAATACACAGAAAACGGATGGTATTTTGCATATGACAATAGAACAGATAAATATGGGTATGTGAATCCGAATAATGTTATGTAGATATAAATAGCGATGTCGCTTGTACAGAGGAGAAACAGATAACACTGTTGCTTTCAAAAAAGGAAGACCCCGTACATGAAGAAAAAGTATATTAGTGTCTTGGCAGTTATAATGACCGTATCCATGATCGGGTGCGGTCAGGCAACAATCAACGCAGACGACAACGAGAGAATCGCAAATATTAAGAAGGAAATAGAGAAACTCGAAGAAGAGAATGAAGAACTCCAAGCGAAACTGGAGGACTCTAGTGATTCCTCTGAGGCATCTTCTGAATTGGAATCCGACATAAATGAAGAGCCGTGGAAAGAAGTTTATCGACAGTACCTAAATAGAGTTATGCTAGGAGACGAGGCACTTCCTGATCTCTTGGAAACGCTATTCTATTACGAGGGGAGCGATGTGTTTTTCGCACTTGATGATATCACAGGAGACGGAATTCCGGAATTATGGGTATCCGGACCGGGAAACACATCTATTTGGAGAGTGATGACAACAGATAGTGAAGGAAGTACCGTAAGAGAATTGGGTTGCCTTACCTTTTTTGACAAGGATCAACAGAAGGGATATTTTCTCAGTGGCACTTCATTTGAGGGCTATGATGTGTTCACACTTCAAGACGGTAATCTGATGTATGAATATGGTATAGGGAGTGACGACTCCGGTAACTATAAGCAGTATACGTCTGAAGAGACAGACGGATATGAATATGTCTCGATTTCAGACCAGGAGATGGATGATTTCCGAAAAGAGTTTGAAAACGGCAGGCAGAACTGCGGTGTATCAGGTATTCTGCTGAATTTGGATAACATTCAAGAAATGTTGGGAACTTCCAGTGAGACATATACAGAGGATGCCGATTGGAAGAACGTTTACCTTGTTTTTATCAATGATCTGGAAAATTCCGGAGAGGTTACAGTTGCGAATACACAGAATTGGGTGGAGGGTTCGCAACAGGAAGTGTTACAAAGAGGCACAGATGCAAATGAGTTTTGTCTGTATGACATTAATCTGGATGGCATTCCGGAACTTTTATGGTATGATGCGACAGCGGTAGAGATCTACCATTTTCTGTCAGCTGATCAAGGGATAATTACGGAATTTGAAGATGCCGGACGCAGAGCAACCGGATGGAAAGAGTTCTATCATGTAAAAAATACACCTTACTATGTCACGATTCATTTTTCCGCATATACCCACGATTGGATATTGTGCTCTGTAGAAAATGGGAGCAGCAAGATAATGCTGTCAGTTTCTTCGCCGGATGTGGCAGATAATTTCATGAATGATATCTATGATTATTCGATAGAATACAAGGACGCTCAGGGAAATATCATATCGGAAGAAGAGTTTCATCGGCAGTTTCAGGAACTGACCGGGTATACGATAGGGTCAATGGAAGAAGGTGCAGATCAATGGAGCTATAACTTTGTAGAAAACATGTATGAAGACAGCCTCCCTTACGTGGGCTTTGAAGAAATGCGTCAACAGTTGATGTAGTACATCGTAGAACAACGATTACGTGACAGTATTGGACAGTATTGAAGACTGCAAAGAGATTGTAAACCCTTGAAAAAAGAGGTACAATGAACCTGCATATGAAGCGGACAAGTGATACTGTGCTGCGCTGTTATATCATTTGTGTTTTTCTTGCCTTTGGGGAGGTTGCCATGAGCAGAACGGAGCTTGCTGAAAAAATGGAGCGTTTATCCGGAGACGATTTTAATATTGTTGTCATGCTGGTGGACAGACTGTTGGAAAAACAGGATGGTCTTCCGCGTTTGAGCGAGGATCAGTTAGTAAACGAGATGATGGAATCTATCACCAAAAGCAATGCGGGCTTTACCAGACCGGCGCGAGAGGTATCCGAGGAAATGAGAGCGACATTTGAAATCCCATTTGCATTTTAGAAAAGACATGTTATAATGTGGACAGGCAGAAAAGTGATGATTGTTCCACGGGAACAGCGGAAAACCCCGGAGTCGCAATCCGGGGTTTTTCTATTCCGTTTTTGGCAAGGTGGCTTAATCCTTAGGCTGGTTGCCGCTGTCATCTCTGTCCAGCCATTTACAGATGAGATTGGCGGTCACACCTGCCGCAACAGAGATCAGAAAAGTGATTAAGATTTCCACGGTCACACCCCCTTTCTTAGCCATGTATAGGGGTGGCAACGATGTTATTATACACCATCTGTATGCCATTTGTATGCCGTTATAAAAAAACATTACGTACAGTGAAAGTCCAGAACTGAGTTGCCATAAGCATAAATACGCTAGGGAAGTATGCGAAAAATATATGGTATGACAGGATTATGAGAATTCGATCAGGTAAATCATTTGATGTATTGACGGTCATAGGCCGGGAGGGCCGTGCAGGCGGACGGAGCAGAGCGCAGGAAGCCGGAACGAACCGACCGGCAGACCGGGAAATGACGGATGAATAACTGGTACGATTTTAGTACCGTACTAGGGGCGGATGCGCTAACCTCCTTATTTTACTGGGGTTCCGGGACGCTCGGTTTCTTCGATTCCCATCACCCGCTTTTTTTATTGCTCCACAAGTCCAGTAATTACAAGGACTTGCGGAGTTTTTTTGTTTCGAAACCTAAAACATTTGTGGATCCTCAGGGGGGCCAAAGTTCGCCAAAAACTTTGCGCTTTTATTACAATCTTCCACCTATTTCACTTTGCGCTTTTGTTACATTTTAGCGTGTGAATACCTTGCGCTTTTCTATCAAAGAAAATGTCGAAGGAATTACCCTTCCATCCGAAGAACGCAAGATCAAAATGTACCCTCTGAATTTCCATGAATATATGTGTTTCATAGGTGAAGAATTATTGCTGGAATACATTGCGGATTGTTGGGAAAAGAAAGTCCCCTTAGACAACAAATTACACGCGAAAGCTATGCGCCTCTACAAGGAGTATATGCTTGTCGGTGGTATGCCCCAGCCGGTTATAGCATTTCTTGAAAACGGAAGAGACTTTGCCGCAGCTGACATTGAAAAAAGAGATATTCTGGATCTTTACAGAGACGATATTAAAAAAGCCGCAAAGAAATATAAATCAAAGGTATCTGCGATATTTGAAAATATCCCGGGATATCTCTCATCACATGAAAAAAGAGTAATCCTTAGCAGTATCACTGGCAGCAGCGACTCAGACAGATATGATGAACCATTGCGTTATAGAATGAACATCAAGATTGATAGGCATTCATGAAAACAGGGGGGTTGCACATTTTTGTTTAGGCAGGTATAATCGTGGGCAAGAGGTGACAGACTATGGTAAAAGATGTTTTGGTCAAAATTCTACAAGTGCTGATGCTGCCGGGCGTTGCGGTTGCATTTCTGCTTCTTTTTGCCAGAAATAAAACCAGGTCTCGTAAAAACGAGACCCGGTCTGAGTAGTATCTGCCTCATCAATTGAATTAGCTTGAACAGATGCCTCTATTCGGTTTTGCCGTTGGAGGCATCTTCGTTTTCAGGAACCACGAAAACGTCCACATCATTTTGCACATCAACTGCAATGTCGGAGATCGTGGATGCGATCCCGGATACTTCTTCCATCATGGAGTTCACGAGGGAAGTGGATGCGGAGGTCTGCTCGGTTCCGGCCGCATTGTTCTCCGCAATGCTGGAAAGATTTTCCACAACTCCCACAACCGTTTCGCGCACATGATCCAGGCGATCCACAGTGCCGGCGATCTCATCGATCCCGAACAGCGACTGATCGATCTCTTTTTCCACAGACCCGAAGATCTCCTGCGTCTGACGGACGTATTCGGTCTGCTGATCGATGATGTCTTTCACCTCGTTCATGGTCTCAATAGACTTCTGCGAATTCTCAATCAGTTCCTGAATGATCTCTTCGATCTGCTTGGTAGAATCGGATGTCTGTGTCGCCAGACTGCCGATCTCATTCGCAACGACTGCGAAGCCCTTGCCGGCCTCACCTGCGCGGGCAGCCTCGATCGAAGCATTCAGCGACAGCAGGTTGGTCTGCGAAGCGATGGAGGAAATGAGGTCGGATGCCTTGGAGATATCATCCGCCGAAGCGCTCGTATGGCTGGTCTGCTCGTACATCGCATCTACAGCAACCTTGGTCTTCTCATTGACTTCACCCAGGCGTGCCAGGATCTCTCTTGCCTCATAGGAAGACTTCCGCATCTCTTCGGAAGAAACCTTCAGGCGCTCTGTCTGCTCTTTGGTCGCGGAAACCATTTCGCCGATCTCTCTGACGGAATCGTTGGCGTTCTGTGTCTCGGAAGACTGCGCGGTCGCACCCTGTGCGATCTCCTGGACTGCTGCATCCACCTGTCCGATGGATTCCAGCGTTGCCTTCGAATTCTCGGAAAGCTGGAGAGCGCCGTTGTGCAGATTCTCGGAACGTACACGGAGCGAGCGGACGGATTCTTCGACTGCATGGGTCAGGGAAGCCGCCGCATCTGCGATCTCACCGACCTCGTCTTTCCGGCCGTGGAAGACTTCCAGACGTTTTGCATTGGTAAGGTCAAGCGTACCGATATCTTTGATGATGCCGCTGACCTTCTGGATATCCTTGCTGATCGCTTTCGTCACAAGGAAGGTGACCAGCAGTGTCAGACCCAGCGTAATGAGTCCGAGGACCAGCATGAAGATCGAAAGATTGTTGATCGTGCCCATCACGTCAGATTCCGGAAGCGTGATCACCAGCACTGCATCATAATCCGGGATGTTTTCATAAGCCACCCAGATTTTCTGACCGTTCTCGGAAGTCGCGGAAAAATGGCCGCTCTCGTTTGCAGCTGCTGCCGTGATCGCCTCAGCGTGGGACGGATCCGTGATCTCTGCGCCCAACATCTCGCTGTCAGGTGCAAAAATGTAGTTATTGCGAGCGGAGGAAAGCAGGTAAACCTGCGCATTGTCCATACCGTTCAAGGACATGTTGTAAACCGCATTCTGCAGCTCGTCGATAAAAGAACCGCCGCCGACGAAACCGATGAGGTTGCCGTCATCGTCATAGATACCGGAGTAGTCCACCGCCACGACCTGTCCGGTACTGGTGGACGGCACGAGGCCTTTTAACCAGTCACCGTTATGGGCTTCAAGCGCCGGCGGGATCGCCGCGACTGCTGCGGGATCCGGGTTGGAAAGGGCGCCGATGGAATCTCTGTTGGTGTGCACCAGGATCAGAGAATCCGGCAGCGTGACAAACAGCCCTTCCATGCCGTTCCGGGCCTGGATGTACTGATCTGCCATCTCCTGTACGAGTGCCGTCAGTTCTTCATTTTCCGGGTCCTGTACAAGTGCCTTCACCTCGGGCAGATTCCTAAATCCCTTGAAGTACGCGAGATATTTGTCAAAGTACTCGTCCACCAGGATCGCCCGGGCATCCACAAGCTCACTCAAACGATCCTCTGTGGTCTTCATCATGGTCGTCCGCATTCTCATGATCGAGACCCCGATCAAAGATCCCAATCCCAGAATGACAACGATCGAAACTGCAAGCATAATCTTCACGCCGATTTTCAGATTTTTCATCTCCATACACCTCCGCAAAAATTACTTAAATCTGTTTTTTTATTTTCTCATAAAATGCGAGGTCTGTAAAGCGTGATGCGGCTGTTATTATTTCACTACACGAAAGAGATCCGACGTGGTATCATCAACATACAGAGCCACGTGATGACGATTCTTTTTCATCCGTCAACCAGCAGCAAAACAGGAGGGACTTATAGGAGGAATCTGCCATGAAAACGATGGATGTCGTCAACGGACCGCAGAAGGTGTCGAGGATCATCCTCGGCTGTATGCGCATGCCGGCCTTAAGCGCGGATGAAGCAGCGAATATGATCGAAAGCGCCTATCAGATGGGCATCAATTTCTTTGACCATGCGACCTGTTACGGTGACGGAGATGCGGAAACCCGCTTTGGTGAGGCTTTCCCGCGCACCGGACTGAAACGTGAAGAGGTTGTCATCCAGAGCAAATGCGGGATACATCCTGAACGCAAGGAATTTGACTGGACAAAAGAGGATATCATCAAAAGCGCGGAGGAAAGCCTTTCGCGGCTGAAGACCAATTATCTGGATGCGCTCCTTTTGCATCGCCCGGATCTGCTCTTTGACCCGGAAGAAGTGGCGGAGGCATTTGACAACCTGTATCTGAGCGGGAAAGTCCGGTATTTCGGCGTGAGCAACGTGACACCCGGCGAGCTAGAACTGTTGAAAAAATATGTGAAGCCGCCGCTTGTATTTAACCAACTGCAGTTTTCTTTGGATCAGACACAGTTGATCGACAGCGCACTGTACTTAAACAATCTGACGACAGACCGCTCCATCGTCAGGGACAACGGCATTTTGGATTATTGCAGGCTGAACGATATCACGATCCAGACCTGGTCTCCGCTCCAGATCGGGATGTTCCAGGGATGCTTTATCGATCATCCGGATTATCCGGAACTGAATGCGGCGCTTGCAAAGATCGGGAAAAAGTACAACATCGGCAAATCTGCCGTTGCGATCGCCTGGATCTTAAGACACCCCGCAAAGATGCAGGTCGTCGTGGGCACCATGAACCCCGGCCATCTGCAGGAGATCTGCGAGGCGATGAAGGTGGATCTGACCCATCAGGAATGGTATGAACTGTATCTGGCGTCAGGAAAATTCTTGCCGTAAAGGCGTGCGTCAGGTTTCGTCATTTTCATGGAGTTTCCGCAGACTCGCGGCAACAATCTTGTCGGAAAATGGCATCTGCCTGAAACTTCACTTTGTGAGCCATAAAAATGAAGTCAAAAAAATCGGGGTGACAGGATTCGAACCTGCGATCTCGTGGTCCCAAACCACGCGCCTTAGCCAAACTGGGCCACACCCCGCTTTCACCGATTGTACAGGACACCCGGTGTCTTGTCAACTTTGTTGTTTGAGATAATCTGCCAATACCTTCTTCATCGCGCGTAACGCTTTTCCGCGATGGCTCATCTCATTTTTCTGCTCCGGAGAAAGCGTCGCAGAAGAGCAGCCGCACTCCGGCACCTGAAAGATCGGATCGTAGCCGAAGCCGTTTTCACCCTCGGGCGCATAGCCGATCGTGCCTTCAAATGTTTCCCGCACGACCTCCACGGACTTGTCCGGGAGCACTGCTGCGATCGCGCAGACAAAGCGCGCCGTCCTTTTTTCCGGAGGGACATCCGCGAGTTTCTCGATCAGAATGCGGTTCTTTTCGGTATAGGGAGTATCCTCCCCGAGGAAGCGCGCCGAATAGATACCGGGCGCCTTATCGAGCGCATCGATCTCGAGCCCAGAATCATCCGCCAGCACGAGGTCGTCCGTGTACGCCGCAACGGCCTTTGCTTTGATGACGGCGTTTTCTTCAAAGGTCGTGCCGTCCTCCACAATGTCCGCCTCAATTCCCGCTTCCTTCATGGAAACGATCTCCACCTGCAGGTCGCTCAAGATCGCACGGATCTCGCGCATCTTTCCTTCATTTCCGGTTGCAAATACAATCCTCATGATCAAAATCCCTCTTCCAACGCTCTACGGATCGCGTTATAGATCCCCTGTGCCGCTGCATGCTGGTATTCGGGGGTCGTCAGTTTCTTCAGTTCTTCTTTGTTGGACATGAATCCAACCTCCACCAATGCGGCCGGTACCGTCGCATTCCGGAGGATGTAGATCTCGTTTCCGTCCGTCAGGCCCTGATCCTTGCTGCCCAGCGCCGCTGTCACTTCCTCCTTGCAAAGCTCCGCCAGCCGCTTGGAACCGTGCGGATCTTCTGCTTTCTCTTCATCATAGAGCACCGTCGTTCCCGTGGTAGAAGACCTGGAAGAAGATGTATTGTTGTGGATGCTGATAAACACATCCGCATTCGCTTTGTTTGCAAGGCCAACGCGCTGCTCAAACGAAGGATTGGTGTCATCGAGACGCGTGTAATATACCCGGATTTTTTCGTTTCCGGGCTCCGCAAACAGGCGGAATAGCTCCTCCGTGATCGCAAGGTCAATGTCTTTTTCGTAAATGTTGCCGCGCGTCGCGCCGGGCATATTGCCGCCATGTCCAGCATCGATCACGACCACCTTATCATAGAGCGTATGCGGATCCACAAAGTCAAGATACAGATACCCGTCCTCGATCCGGCTCTCGTATTCAAACACCTGATCCGTCTGGATATCCACGTATCCGTTGCCGTTCACGCTCTCATAAGTCAGGCTCACAATGTGATCCGGATCGCCGACCATCGGATAGCGGAACATATAGTCCGGGTCTGCCCCGGGGATCGATACCGTGATCGTCTGGTTCAGATAATCATCGCCGATCGCCACGTTCCTCTCGTCAATGCCTTCCGGCAATTGCATCCTAAGCTGCTCGCGAAACTGCGGCTCTCCGTCTGACTGTTCGGAAACGATCGTGTTATATTGCAGGATCTCCAAGCCTGTCATATCCACGAGCTGGTCGCGCGCTGCCGCTTCTCTCCGATAATTCTCCCGCACCTGTTCCTCGTACTGGTGGAGCTGCGGGAGATAAAAAAAGGAGCTGCAGACCAACAGCATCAAGATCATGGATACGCTGGCGCAGATTTTTACAACTCTTTCTTCCATTTCAAAAACCTGTTATTATCCGGAACGCTGATGCGCTTACGCTGTCATCTGTCGTTCGTATACGCCTTCAGGCAAAGGTTGCACGCATGCGCGTCCTCGATGTCATCCCAAAAGCGTCCGTTCATACTGATATATCCCTGTCCGTCCGACAGGTCCACGGCTTCCGTCAAGCGATCCGCCTGATATTCCACCGCAAGCGGCCGATCGGATCCAGGCGTGGTTAATGCAACCACGACCGCATAGGATTCATTGTCATCCAGTTCCACCGGTTTGTCAAGCCGGATTGTGTAGTACCCGGCGTTTCCGAGAGTGCCGGAGGCAAGCTCCTCCATACTCTGCAGATCATCGATTGTCTGGAAATTGTGCACCAGATAAAGCTCATAAGAAGTCCCGTGACCGGTGGCATAAAATCCGATCGCGGATAACGTCTCTTTTTCTCCGGCGCGATACACATTGGCGCCGTATGCCGTGTCCTGTCCGTATCCGATCTGACCGACCCAGCCGCACTGATCGGTCTGATAAAGATGGTCATAATTATTGGTATTCTCAATGCCGGTATAAACGACATTGTGGATTCCGATATTCGTATCGTAATACGAAATATAGAAAAGACCGTCCTCGCCGAATTCCTCTCCCCAACTGTTCAGGCAAAGGAATGCACCGTTTTCTTCCAATTCCTCCGTAAAATTCTCTTTCGGATAATCATCGTCCCAGCCGACGATCAGGATGTCATGATTCGGTTTTGCGGTCCCGATATAGCAATAGGAATTGGTGTTGCGGTTATAATAGGGCGAATCGCTGTCCTTGTTTTTCAGGTCGTTATAGATCGAAGACTGCACGCCACCGTAAAGGAAAACCGCCTCCTTGATGCCCTCCAGATTCTTGCTGTCCACGATCTGGATCTCCTGCACATGCTTCACCGGTGAAAGATCCTCTCTGCTTACTGCGCCGTACGGATCCTGCGCCTCTGTCACCGGCCCTTGATAACTGAGAAGATACGCCATAGACATCGTATACTCGCCGCCATCCTCCGGCGCGGTTTCAAACGCATTCTGCTGCACCATGTGGTTCGCGGAAAACACAATGTCCTCCTCCGGCATCAAAGTGCTCTCCAAACCGGACACCGACGCAAATGCCCAACAGGTGTCCTGGTTTCCCTGCTTTCGTACCTCTGGTCCGCAGTCCTCTTCGTAGAGATTGAAATACGACGGGTAAAAAGGGATCCCCTCCTGATTGCCCGTCACTTCAGCCGTGTTCAACTCCATATCGAACCGGTACTCTCCGCCGAAGCTTTCCGTCACCTCACGAACGGGTACGTATAGCTTTTCTCCGCTCCGCACAAGTCCCGAGGTGTCATCAATAAACTCGTCATTCAGAAAATAGCCCTTTTCATCCAGCGGGAAATCCACCTCTCTGGTATATTTCATGAGCCGCAGCAAATTTTCATCATAGACGCCTGAGCGGCACCGAAAACTGTCCCGCAGCGCATCCACGGGGATCATCAGTTCCAGTTTTTCATCCATATAGAGGGACATCTCATTGGAAGAAAACGTATTCCCCCCGATCAAAAGCTTGATCTCCTGATCATTGACGGAATCCGCCATCATCGGATAAAAGACCTCATCCGCCAGCTCCGCACCGCGGAACAGATGAACCTCTTTCATCGACTTTGTGAGATTTTGAAATGTGAAAAGCAATGCGATCAGGATCACACCGCTCATGATGAGATAACGCCTAAAGGTCTGCATGTTTCTCCTGTCGTTTCGACGGTTTCGGACCCATGAACTGGTAAAAGTAGGTCCGTATCATTCCATTGTAAATCTTACGGTTTTTATCCGCTTTTCTGCCGATATATCGTTCGGCCTCTTCGAAACTCGTGATCACGTACATCGACCAGCGATCGAGCTTCTGATAAACCTCGCCGAGCGTCCGATAAAGCGCAGGAAGTTCTTCGCGGTCAGCGATCCGCTCCCCATAAGGCGGATTCGTGATCAAAAACCCGTAGCTTTTTGGATGTCGGAGTGCTGCCACATCGCGCTGCTGAAAATGGATCAGCTTTTCCACACCCGCGCGGGATGCATTTTCTCTGGCAAGGGAAACGACCGCACCGTCGATATCGTAGCCCTGAATATCTGTCGCAACGGAAAGGTTCTTACACTCTTCCGCTTCCGTCACGGCTTCATACCACAGTTTCTTGTCGATCAGGTTCGTCCAAGCCTCCGCAGTAAAAGCTCTGCCGACACCCGGTGCGATCTGCGCCGCCATCATCGCTGCCTCGATCGGAAATGTTCCGCTCCCGCAAAAAGGATCGAGCAGAATCCGGTCTGCTTTCCACGGCGTCAGCATCAGGAGCGCTGCGGCCAATGTCTCAGAGATCGGCGCTTTCCCCACGGCGGGACGATATCCCCGCTTGTGCAAGGAATCGCCGGATGTATCCAGCGCCACCGTTACTTCGTCTTTATAGAGAAAAACACGGATCGGATGATCCGCTCCGTTTTCTTCAAACCATGAAATATGATAAACCCCTTTCAGCCGCTCCACGATCGCCTTTTTGACAATGGACTGGATGTCCGAAGGGCTGAACAGTTTGCTTTTGATAGAGGACGCCTTTTTGACCCAGAAACGCGCATCCTTTGGCAAAAACTGCTCCCACGGCAATGCCTTGACTTTTTCAAACAGTTCGTCAAAAGTCGTCGCATGAAACCGTCCGACCACGATCAACACACGCTCCGCGGTCCGCAGATTGATGTTGGCGCGGCAAACCGCTTCCGCGTCACCGATGAAATATACCCTGCCGTCCGTCACCTCCGAGGGCTCGTAACCGAGGTCGTAGATCTCTTTTTTCAGTACCGACTCCAGCCCGAAATGACAGGGTGCGAGCATCTCAAAGCTCATAGTAGGCCATCATCCTCTCCAACGGTTCCAGGTTTTCTCCGCCTGCTTCCTTGTAGCGGTCGATCAGCATGGATAGCCGCTTCTTATCCTTTGCCCGCATATTGATCATACGCTCGATCTTTTTGCCAAAGGTGGGATTCTGCACGAGTGCTTCCCTGCTCTTTTTCGGCAACGGGCAGGTCTCGATCAGAATATCGCGCGTGATCTTATTCAGCCGGAAACTCCCTTTGGACTCATATTTCATCCAGCTTATATAGTCCCTGACAAAGACCTCACGATAATTGTTCTTGACGCGTACAAGTTCCTGCGCGAGTTTTTCTTTCGCCTCCTGCGACAGATCATGGTTCTTTTTGTAGAACTGCAGATAATCGCAATACTGACCGGTCAGTGATTTTTCGGTCACGTCATTCCAGCGCACACCCTGGATCCTGCGGCAGTACTCCCAACGGTAGCGGCCGGCTGTGAGCAGCATCTGATCGCTGAGTTCCGACATCAGAAAGATCGGAAACATGAACCGCGCGGGCGTATTACTGCGGATCCCGGCGGCTTCCTGCCACATCATGGCTTTGACACCGGTATTCGGCATCAGGATGATATTCGGATAAATCTTCTCTTTCACGGTTTCTGAATTGATCCCATGCTCCGGATCCGAGAAAAGCACATCATGATAGAAGATCGAGTAATCCGTATCTTCGATCTCACTGACCGCATCCTGCAGCTTCTTTGCCGTTACAAGCGCGCTCTCCGGTTTCTGAATCATATCCACTTCAGTAAGAGCCGGGCAAAATGTCAGCACGCGTCCGTAAGTCGTCCGGCTGTTGGTCTTCATCATGTTTTCTACTTCAAACTTGACCTTGCCCCACTGATCCTTCTTGCGCTTTTCCACTTCCTGCTGACTCATACGGCCGTTTTTCTTTTCGTCACGGAGAAAAGCGTCGTAGTCCATATCAAATTCATTTTTGGATGGCTCATTCTCGCCACGGTAAATGCTGCGCAGCCATTCCTCGATCGTAAAGACATTTTCGGCCTTGCAAAGCGCGAGCCTCGGCACAAGAGCCCGAAGCATCCGTGTATTATCTTCTCCGGCAAGTTCTTCGTCAAGCAGACCGAAGTTTAGGAACATGGAAATGTTGGTCGAATGCTCCTCTTCTCTGATGGCTTTTTCCAATACAGCAAGATAGAGCTCGTAAAATGCTTTGGTGAGCCCGCGGCGTAGCTTTCTCGTATCGTCGTCTGTCGCAGTCTGATCCGTAAGATTCCGGTAATCCTCCACCAGTTTCCGGATCTCCTCTTCCCGCGTCATCGCACATTCTGCATAGGAAAGGATCTCTGTCAGCGGATCCTTTTGATCGTCCCCTTCCTGTTCGGCATCCCGTACCTCCTGTTTTTCCATGTATTCATCCAGAAGAACCGAGAGCATCTCCGTTTGCTCCTCGGTATACTGCCCCGAAATCTCCGCAAACGCCAATACATTGGAAAGTGTATCCAGGATCTCCTGTCGTTTTTCTACCGGGATACGCCGCGCAAGCGCAAGGAGCACCTGCGTCAGATCCTTTTGGTTGTCTGCCAGGAAAAGGGATTTATAGGTCTCCAGATATTGCTTTGTGATGTCCAGATCAGTCAACACTTTAGCCGCGTACTCCGATGCGCGGAAGATCTCTCCGTTGACGAGGGATTCCTTGCCGCCGTAAAAAGCCTGCATCGCATTCAGCGGGCGTGAAGCAAATTCCTGATAGAACGCACTCTGCCACTTAGGATCATGTCCGATAGCCGCATGCAGCGCCGCATCCAGTGTCGCATCGTGATCCTTCGGCGCACCATATTCCACACCAAGCGTATCCAGGATATTCCGGATCTCCTTTGCAGTGCGGCGGAACATCTCCGCCATCTGATAAAGCGTATGATATTCCCTAATAATCTGGCTCGTCGTGCTGACCACGGCCAGAAGAAAGACCGCGTCATACCCCTTCTGGCTGTGATAGATCTGCGTGAGATCCGCACCGTGATCCATCGTCACCATGTAAAGTTTGCAATCCTCTACCGCCACATAGTCGCACTGATAGTTAGAAGACAAAATGTCCGAGATCCCGATCACGCTGCCGCCGGACAATACGATCTCCGATGCGTCCGTCAACAGGACCGCACGCCCCTTGATAAGCCAGTACAGGCAATTGACCGGTGTTCCCTTTTTGATGAAGTGTTCATTTTTTCGAATGTCTTTGGAAATGATCATCGTTTATAATTCCTTTATAAATCCGTCTACCGTACTCGTGAAGCCCATCTTTTTCATGTAGCCCTCGTGATCCACGGAACTGACGGCAAACCGCAGTTTCCGGATCCCGCGCTTGGATAACTCCTCATACAAATATTTCCCCAAAGAAGTATCCCGATATCTCGGCGTGGAATAATCCACAATCACGTCGATCGTATCCGCCTCGATCCGATTCCCGATCAGAAATCCCGCCGGCGTCGTTTCACCAACCACCATAAACACAGCGTTACATTCTTTCAACGCCTCGGTATCCGTATCCGGGAAAAAGTGAAGGATATCGCTTTTATAATACTCCACCAGATATTGCAGCGACGTGTCTTTCCCGGTGGTTTCATACATTTGATAATGCGGCCCGGATTTTCTGATCTGATACAGCCTGTAAAGGTTGATGATGACCAGGCACAGATTCATGATCGCTGTAGGATAAGATTGGATGATCAATGCATAGATCGTAAAGATCACACCTCCGATCGTATTCACGATCCGAAGCTTCGTGAGCGAAGTCATCAGCATCGAAATCACAACCAGAAGTGATCCGAGATACCCGATCAACTCGATCAATAATTTTGTGTCCATTCGTTTCTGTCCTTTCCGTTGTCCGGCGTGTGCAATGCGACCGCCATCCGCTTTCCACTATATCACAAAAACCGCGCAGTTGCTATCGTTTCCGTGTATTATTCCTGCCACTTTCAAAAACCCCTCAACCGCCATGTATCAGGCTTTTGAGGGGTTTTCTTTTCCCGTGCGTGAGAAGATTCGAACTCCCGACACCTTGGTCCGTAGCCAAGTGCTCTATCCAGCTGAGCTACACGCACATATTCATTTAAAACGGAATGCCCGTGACCGGGATCGAACCGGTACTGTGTCACCACAACAGGATTTTAAGTCCTGCGCGTCTGCCAGTTCCGCCACACGGGCCTCGTCATAAGGAGGGGCGCAATGCGTCCGGGGGACGCATTCTCTGCGCCGACCGGAGCGGAGCGGAGATCCCACAACGTGGGAAGATCCCTTATGACCCTTTGTACTTGAGAATATATCTCTCAAGTGGACCTTCGGGGACTCGAACCCAGGACCGACCGGTTATGAGCCGGTTGCTCTAACCAACTGAGCTAAAGGTCCATACCATTTCTGACATTCCTAAATGACCCGGACGGGAATTGAACCCGTGTTACCGCCGTGAAAGGGCGATGTCTTAACCTCTTGACCACCGGGCCTTGTTATAAAGAAAAACTCCCCGAGTAGGGCTCGAACCTACAACAACTCGGTTAACAGCCGAGTGCTCTACCATTGAGCTATCGAGGATTATTTTTTTCGGTATGAACATGCTTGTGAGTTGCACACTCAAAATTTCACACAGATAATAATTCTTTCAAGTCCGATACTACGAAAAATGTGATCACTCGGAATCCATCTTCGATACTACGAAAAGCAGTCATTCGGATTCCGCTGCGCTCCATCCTCATGTCATTTGCTTCGCAAATCCCGATCCGGTTGTCCAAAGCCTTCGTCGAATAAATTCGACTCTTGCTTTGTCCTACCGTCTCGCTG
>CACZBF010000017.1 GCA_902779355.1 uncultured Lachnospiraceae bacterium
TTGGCTTTTTGGTAGGAAGGAACGGATTTAAGGGAATTGCCATTTCTGAAGTATCTGCATGGATAGGCGCTTTTCTGATGCTCATGGTGACATACTATTATTTAATTGGCAAAAGAACTAAAGCAATAGCATAAAGTAGCAATAAAAAGACTCCCTGGATTTTTTATCCAAGGACTCCTTTTGTAATCTTGTTGCGGTATATGATAACACAGAAGATTTTAGAAGATTTGCAATTTACAAAGATGGTAGTCTTGTGAGATTGTCCCACAAAGTTCCTAAATGGTTTGACAATAAAGAATAACAAAGTTGCCACCAGCCGCATACAGTAGTCCTGAGCTTTCTACCGTACGCAGCAGGTAAACAGCAACTTGATGGAAAAACGCCTAAAATACGGCACTTTCACTTCATTAATCGTTCTCAAAGAGATAATCGATCTGCTATTGCAGATTTCAGAAGGGGCTGTCACACTAGTGCGACAGCCCCTTTTGTTTACAGGTGACGGCCGGATTTGAACCGGCGATCAGGGAGTTGCAGTCCCATGCCTTACCACTTGGCTACGTCACCACAAACGGAGAAGGAGGGATTTGAACCCTCGCGCCGGTCACCCGACCTACACCCTTAGCAGGGGCGCCTCTTCAGCCAACTTGAGTACTTCTCCTTGCCTGAATCCTGATATTGCTATATGATTGTGCTGGAACATCACAGCGCAATGCTTATTGTACTATGCGATCTGGTGTTTGTCAATGTGAATCTGAGAGGAGGATTACGGATGTCAGTCGCGATTATTACAGGTGCATCCAGTGGTCTGGGAGCGGAATATGCTCGCCAGCTTTCAACCAAAAAGAGAGTCGATGAGATCTGGGCCATCGCCAGGCGAGTGGATCGTTTGGAGGCTCTGCAAAAAGAGCTTTCCACGCCGGTCCGGATCTTCCAGATGGATCTCACGGAAGAAGCGGATATGGATCGCTTTCGAGAGACGTTAGAAAAAGAAAAGCCGGATGTGGCATACCTGATCCATGCGGCCGGATTCGGAAAGATCGGCACCTACAAGCAGATCGACCGGAAATCATCCATGAATATGGTGCGGCTGAACTGTGAGGCCGCTGTTGATATCACGGAAAGCGTGATCCCTTATATGCGTCGGAAAAGCAGAATCATAGAGATCGCTTCGACTGCTGCTTTTCAGCCTTTTCAGGGACTGAATGTCTACGCGGCATCCAAAGCCTTCCTGTTACGCTATTCCAGAGCGCTGGGGGTGGAGCTCTTCGGTACCGGCATCACCGTGACTGCCGTTTGCCCCTACTGGATCAAAGATACGGAATTCATCCCGGTAGCCGGAGAAACCAAAAGCACCGCTATCAAACATTTCTCCTTTGCTTCAAAAAAGAAAAACGTTGTAGCGGTGTCCCTGTTTTTTTCCGAAAAAGGCTTCCCGGTCTGTACCCCAAGCATCATCAGCAGCATCCATCGCGTCTCCACGATCCTGCCTGACAGCGTGCTCCAATTGATCTGGAGCGGATTGCGCCGACTTTAAACCTCTTTCTTCTGATAGTTTTCGATCGTGCTGCGGATCCGCTCTGCCGGCCTGGTCAGAGCACTGAGGGATTTTCCCTGGTTCAGTGTGTCGATAATGGCTGCGATATATCGATTCATGCTGACCGAAAAATAATAGCTTTTTTCGAGCAATTCCGGCTTCTGATAGATCAGATTCGTCGTAAAGATCTTTTCGAAATACCCCTCTTCATAGGCGCGATCAAATTTTTCAAAGCCGTTGGTAAACAGCCCGAAGGTGCTGAAAATGAATACCCGCTTCGCGCCCCGGTCTTTCAACTGTTTCGCAACATCCAGCATGCTCCCGCCGGACGAGATCATATCATCCACCACGATCACATCCATCCCCTCAACGGACCCGCCGCAGAAATCATGGGCAATGATGGGATTGGTCCCGTCTACGATCCTGGTATAATCCCTCCTCTTGTAAAACATCCCGATATTCACACCAAACAGTGTTGCCAGAAATACGACACGCTCCGTCGCACCCTCATCCGGCGCGATGAACATCAGATGCTCTCCGTCGATCTGAAGATCTTCGTAATCTGTCAGCAGCGCCTGCGTAAACTGCAGGGACGGAGAGACATTTTCCAGCCCCGAAAACGGGATAACATTTGCCATCCGCGGATCATGGGCATCAAATGTGACGACGCTGTGCACGCCGATGCTTTCCAGTTCCCGCAGCATCACGGCGCAGTCCAGCGACTCTCTGGCTGTTTTCCGGTGCTGTCTTCCTTCGTAAAGAAAAGGCATGATAACTGTGATCCTGCCGGCCTTTCCGCTGCAAGCCGCAATGATCCGGATCAGATCCTGAAAATGATCGTCCGGAGACATTCGGTTTAGAGACCCGTCCATCTTGTAGGTCAGGGAGGTATTACAGATATCCACCAGAAGATACAAATCCCGATCCCGGATGGAATCTCCGATCAGCCCTTTTCCTTCACCGCTTCCGAACCTCGGGCATTCCGACGGGATCAAAAAATGCTTTCCGTCTCTCCAGCCGGAAAGGATCTCATCCACCCGTTCTCCTGTTTTTCTGGCTGATTCCAAGGCGATGATACCCAGTCTGTCCTTCAATCCGATTTTTTCCTGCATCAGCAGATCCCCCTATGATGCGCCTGTCAGTTTTTTCTTCTCCAAAGACTTTTGAATACCCGCATATACCTTTCGCATGGTAAGTCCCTGCACGATGGTTGTAAATGCCACAATGGCGTAAGTCGCTCCCACCACAATGTTTTCCGTATCATCCGGCAGCAGAGGTTTTGCGCTCATGGCAAGCGCGATACAAAGCCCCCCTCTTAAACCTCCCCAGGTCAGCAGTTTGATAAAACTCCACCTGTCAAATCCGTCCGGGATGGGGCCCAGCATCAGCGTGCTGACCGCAAGACTGCCGCCACGCCCGATAAAATTACAGAGGATCGCAAGAAGGGAGATCAGGATCACCGCCGGCATCGCAAGAATATGAAGGAAGGTCAGTCCAAGTATCACATAAAGGATGGAATTCAAAAGATTATCCGTCACTTCCCAGAAAACATCGAACTTTTCCAGATGCCATTCTTTGCCTTTACGCTCAAAGTAATGTCGCAGGGAAGAATACAGCACGCCGCAGACCACGGATGCGATCGCACCGGAAAAATCAAAGTATTCACACAACACATAGGATAGGGAAACTGCCAGAATACTGGTAAAGATCTGACGAATTTCGTTTTTGGTTTTATAGAAAACGAAAAAACAGAGGATCGTGACCACGCCGCCGACCAGAACTGCGCCGAAGATCTCCCGGAACATCACCAGAAAGAAGTTTTCCTTGCCCGATGCACGCACCATACCGGAAAAACAGACAAACAATGCAACACCGACACCATCATTCAAAAGGGATTCCCCCTCGATCAGGAAGCTGATGTTTTTCGGCAGACGGAATTTGTTCAGGATACTGGTCGCTGCGATCGGATCCGTCGGTGCCACGATACTGCCGAACATGAGACACACAGGCATGGTCAGACCGAGATGAAGCGCCAGTGAAACCAGATAGAAGCAAACGCCGTAAAATACCGCGCCGAGCAGTGTTGCCACAATGGACAATACCGTGATCGGGCGTTTTTGTTTGGCAAAATCCTTTAATCTCATGTGGCAGGATCCTGCAAACAGCATAAAGCAGAGCACGCCCTTTGTGAGAAACTCGTCCAGATCGAATTTCATGATCCTTTGGAGCGCATCTCCGATCTCCAGGTTCTGTGTTCCCTGATAGATCAGATAAAACACGGCACCGATCACGATTGAAAACAGCATCAATGCGATCTCATAAGTCAGTTTCAGCGTGCGTTCATTGATGTAGCCGATCACGACAACAAAGATCATCACCATGACCAGCATTGGCAAAAAGGCGTTTCCACCCATAAATTCTTTCCTCTTTTCCTGTTTTTTTAAATACTATAACACAAAACCTTACTTTGCGTCACTTTTAAGCAGCATAAAAGCCTTTCGTCTGATGATGAAATAGGCCGTGATCATCAATGTTCCCGTCAGGATCCACGAAATCGGATAGACATTCATCAGCGTGCCAAAAGTGTGATGCTGCGGCAGAACCGTAAATACATAGATCAGGCGAAACGCACATGTTCCAAAGATAGAGATCAATGCCGGCACAAGCGAACGGTTCATACCGCGGATACAGCCGCCGCTGATCTCATAAGTTCCGATCAGTGCATGAGTCAGGCAGACGCACATCATCCGATCCATCGCATATTCAATGACAACGGGATCCGTCGTAAACAGCAGGATCAATTGCCTCCGAAACAGTATGAAAACCGCTATCATCAGGATATCAAAGCCGATCCCAAGCAGCATAGTCAGTTGGAACACCTTTTTACAACGATCTTTCTTCCCGGCACCGTAATTTTGGCTGGTAAACGTCACGGCTGTCTGTGCAAAAGCATTGAGAAAACAATAGGAGATAAATTCAAAATTCTGGGCTGCCGTGGATCCCGCAATACAGGCCGCACCGAAGCTGTTGATGGCGCTTTGAATGACGACATTGGAAAAAGAAAAAACCATTCCCTGCACACCGGCCGGAAGCCCGATCCGAAGCACATAGGAAAGATAAACTTTCCGGATACGAAGTCTGCGAAAAGAAAAACGGAAGGTTTCTTCCTCGGTTGCAAGGAAATAAAGGATCAGAGACGCACCGACAGCATTGGAAAGGACCGTCGCAAGCGCTACACCGACTACATGAAGATGAAATACGATCACAAAGAGAAGATTCAGGCCGATATTGATCACACCGGAAAGGGCAAGGGCAAAAAGAGGTCTCCTGCTGTCTCCTTTACTTCTCAGGATTGCCGCACCGTAATTGTATAGAAGCACCATTGGCATACCGAGAAAATAGACACGCAGATATAAAACCGACAGATTCATCACTTCTTCGGGAGCACCCATCAAACCCAGCACCGCAGGAGAGATCGCAATGCCGAAGACTGTCAGGATAAATCCCATCAGGATCGCCAGAGCGAGAATGGTATGCACGGCATCCCTGATCCTGTCTTTTTGTCCTGCGCCGATGAGATTGGCAATCACAACATTTGCCCCCACGGACAGTCCCAAAAAAAGATTCACCAGAAGACCGATCACGGGAGCATTGGAACCCACGGCCGCCATGGCATCGGGAGAGGCGAACCGCCCGACAACAGCAACATCCGCAGCATTAAACAGCTGCTGCAAAACTGCACTGATGGCAAGCGGGAGCGCGAAAAAGAAAATCTTCCCGAGTAAGGGACCCTGCAGCATATCCATGGAATTTTTTCTTTTACCTCTGTCTTCCTTTTCCATAGCCACCATTATAGCAGAAAGCCACGGAAAATGGATATGCCATTCCGCTTGACAGACAACAGTCCAATTGATATATTCGGTGATGTGTTCAACAGGAAATGAAACGGAAAGGAGATTCCGGTGTTTCAGGAAGAATTTCTTGCGGCTTCCAATGCCGCTGTCAAAAAAACAGAACTGTTAAAAAAGAATCCTCTGGGATATTTCCTGCTCTCTATGCTGGCAGGCGCTTTCATCGGATTTGGTGTGCTGTTGACCAACAGCATCGGCGCGCAGCTTGACGGAGCTCCTTATACAAAGCTTGTCATGGGACTTGCTTTCGGCGTAGCACTGTCTTTGGTCGTCATGGCGGGTGCCGAACTGTTCACCGGAAATAACCTTGTCATGGCAGCAGGCCTGATCAAACGGAAAACAAAGTTCTCCGATGCCCTGCTCCTATGGATCGTATGCTGGTTTGGAAACCTTTGCGGTGCTATCGTTCTGGGCGCGGTCTATGTTCTGACCACATTGCCGGACGGCGCAGTCGGGATCTTTATGGCCAACGCAGCGGCAGCTAAAATTGCCCCCGGACCGATTGCATTACTCGCGCGGGGCGCGCTTTGCAATATGCTGGTCTGTCTCGCGGTCTGGTGCGGTTTTCGCGTGAAATCCGACGCCGGAAAGCTCATCATGATCTTCTGGTGTCTCTTTGCTTTTATTACTACGGGATTTGAGCACAGTATCGCAAACATGACGCTGTTTACGGAAGTACTGCTGCATCCCGGGGAAGCAGCAGTGACACCCGTCGGATGCCTTTACAATCTTCTGTTTGTCTCCCTCGGAAACATGATCGGAGGCATCGTCTTTGTTGCAATCCCCTATGCGATCGGCGCAAAAGAAAAATAAAAGGTTCCTCTTTCATTTTTTCCTTTGATGAAACAGCCATTCTTTGACTTGTTCATCCTGTCCTGCGGGCACCCAGGCACAATGCGGATTCAATCCGTATTTCTCTTTCATTTCTCCTTTGGGATATTCCGTATAAAAGAGCCGGTCACCGGCCTGTTCCTTTAACAGACCATACAGGTCATGCGAACCCAGGTACTCAACTCCAAAACCGGGACTTTGGTATGGAGACACAATCCGGTCGTCCGCTGCATGAAGCAGCCAGATCGGTGTTTGCAGAAGTGCCTCCAGGTGATCACGATAAGTCGCACCGCAGATCACCATGGCGCCGGCGAAAAGATCTGTCTTCTTCAAAAGTTCCAACGTTCCGACGCCTCCGGCGCTGTATCCATAGATGTAAACACGATCCGGATCGATCTTCTTATGCCTTTTCACAATATGTGGGATCATCAAAAGCAGGGTTTCCTGAATATCATGACGTGACCAATGCATGGTTCTCCCATACTGAGGCGCAAGAATATAACAGGGATAGCGTTTCTGCCATTCTTTCCTGGCAAAAACCGTCCCGATATCATGCAGCGACAGGTGCTTTATGTTGTCATCACCGACCACATCCGCTCCATGCAGATAAACGACAAGGGGCATTTTTTCATTCGTATGATCCTGATGAGATTTTTGATCTGCCGTTGTTGAAACCCTTGGACTGTACAGACGATATGGAAGGTTCACTTCTCCACCGCGCCACAGCTCGATCGAGAATTTTTTGCACAGTTCTTCATTTCCCTCACTCGGTTCATCCCAGTCCGGATAACGTTCTTTTAAGCTTTCCATCTATCAATCGCTTCTTTCATGATCAGTAAAGTTGCAGGTAAACTATAGCACAGAATCCATTGTATGTAAAAAAGACTCTTGTTGAACCGAAAAGCCGCGATATAATAAAAGATAGATGGATATCCCGAAAGGAGTTTCTATGACGGTTAAAGAACGCATGCACAATGGAGACCTCTATGACCCCGGGGATGCTGAGGTCATGGCCGAACAGGCGCAATGCCTGGAGCTTTTGTATGATTTCAACCAAACCAGACCTTCGGAAATGGAGAAACGGGCTTCTCTTTTACAGCAGATGTTTGCGGAGATCGGCGAAGACTGCTACATCGAACCGCCGTTTCACGCCAACTGGGGCGGACATCACTGTCATTTCGGCAAACGCGTCTATGCAAACTTCAACCTGACCTGTGTAGACGATACCCATATTTATGTCGGGGACTACACGATGTTCGGTCCGAATGTGGTCATCGCAACCGCCGGACACCCGCTGGAGCCGTCGCTCCGTCAAAAAGGCTATCAGTATAATTTCCCGGTCCATATCGGCAAAAACTGCTGGATCGCCACGGGCGTTTTGATCATGCCGGGGATCACAATCGGAGACAATTGTATTGTCGGCGCAGGCTCCGTTGTGACAAAGGATCTGCCGGATAACGTCATCGCAATCGGCAATCCTGCCAAAATCCTGCGAGAGGTCAATGATCATGACCGCGCATTTTACTTTAAAGACCACCGGATCGAGCCGGACCGGTTTACACGTGACATCTATTAAGAGAAAAGGAGACGTCTCATGGTACAGATTCATCCCACAACCTACGTTGCGCCGGGAGCGCAGATCATCGGAGATGTAGAGATCGGCGCCGATTGCGGCATCTGGTATAACGCCGTCATCCGCGGCGATTCGGACACGATCCGGATCGGAAACCGCACGAACATTCAAGATCTGTGTGTATTGCATGTGGATCGGTCATTTCATTTGACGATCGGGGACAACGTCACAATCGGACACGGCGCGATCGTTCACGGCTGCACGGTCGGAAATAACGTCCTGATCGGCATGGGTGCCATCATCTTAAACGGCGCCGTGATCGGCGACAATTGTATCATCGGGGCAGGTGCACTCGTGACCGAAGGCGCCGAGATCCCGCCAAACTCCGTGGTATTCGGCAGCCCGGCCAAAGTAAAGCGCCCTCTGGAAGAAAAAGATCAAACCTACATTCTGGGAAATGCCGAAATTTATGTACAGCACGCCCATGAAGCCCGTGAAGGAAGGTAGCCTATGGAAAAAATGAGTCTGATGTATCCCGGAGAAAAAGCGCCTGTATACAAGGAGCTTCCATTATTGACCGCACATGATCTGTCGTTGGATCTTTTGTCCGAGACCCTGTCCGAAGAGAAGACCGAAACAGCCGTGATTTATTACTATCTGACGCATCTTTGCGAGGATGCGGCGGTTGCGCGTTATCGAAATGAAATCTTTGAGGATATCCTGACTTTTCCCGAGATCCGTGAAAAAATGCAGGACGTATTGCAAAAGATCGATTTTCTTCGCCAATTCGGTAGTTTCCAAAAGATCACTGATGCCTCCGGAGTCTGGGATCTGGTCCACCGGATGGGAGAGATGGAAGAATATCTCATGAGTGTAGAAGCGATCTATGAGACACTCACCAATACCCCGATCAAATCCGAGGGACTGAAAAATCTCCGTGATTACACCAGATCGCTCTATGAGGAAAGTGGGTTTGCCGCTTTGAAAAAAGACATTTCGGAGTTGAAAAAAGAAACTTCCGAGATCAAAAGCGTGACGCTCGGTGTCAATCTGAACGACCGTTTTGAACCGAACAGCGTCGGTATTGTTTCCGTGAATTCCAAATATTATACGAAATCATCCGTGATCTCTCACTTCAACGACTTTCTCTCCGGACCGGACAAGCAAAGTTTTACCTATGATCCCTCCAGGTCCGAGCATTTTGGTGCCACAACGCAAGCGCCCGACTTACTGCCGGGGATTCCTCTGACATCACTTGCCATGTTGGGACGTGAGGATCGGGGAAATGATGTGATCCGTTCGATGGATCGCGCCATGGCACATATGATCGGGAAGATCGTGCGTAAGCTGAAATCGGTCATTTCACGTCATGTCAATGTCAGTACCGAAGTGATCACCAAGATGATCCCGGAATTTATGTATTATATCCGCTTTGCGGAATACGTAGAAAAAATGCAGGCCGTCGGATTTACCTTTTGCGCACCGCAGGTCCTTCCTGCCGAGGAAAGGAAACTGCAGACCGAAGGCCTCTGCAATCTGAAACTTGCCAACGAGATCCGGATCCATCCGGAGGGACGTACCGCAAAAGACGTAATCGGGAATGATCTGGATTTTTCCGCAGAGCATCGGATCTACATCCTGACCGGCGCAAACCGCGGCGGTAAAACGACTTTTACCCAGGCGGTCGGGCTTGCGTTTGTCCTTGCACAGGGCGGGATCCGCGTGCCGGCTGCATCTTTTACATACAGCCCCGTTGACAATATTTTCACCCATTATCCGGCAGATGAGAATGAAACGATGGATCTCGGACGCCTTGGCGAGGAAACCAAACGTTTCCGTGAACTCTATCAGCAGGCGACCGCGCGAAGCCTCCTGCTCCTCAACGAATCTTTTTCCACCACCTCCTATGAGGAAGGTTACTATATCGCACGCGATGTGGTGCGCGCGCTGAAATATCTCGGCGTCCGGACAATCTACAACACACACATGCATAAGCTGGCAAGCGAGATCGACGTGTTAAACCGTGAAGAAACGGCTGAAGACATGGCTGCAAGTCTCGTTTCACAGTCCAAGGACGGCGAACGTTCTTACAGGATCGTTATTGCACCGCCGGAGGGCCTTTCTTATGCAAAAGATATCGCGGAAAAATACGGTGTGACATTTGAGCAGTTAAGAGATCATCAGCAGTCTTAGAAAAAAGATTGCAAAAAAGCTCTGGATATGATAATCTAGGAATCACCTTTTTCCCCTTTCATCCTGTGGTTACAAGATGAAAGGAGTTCTCTAATGTATAAAAACTTCATATCAGCCAGCGGCGAACTGAAAATACCGCTTACGAACGATTACTTATTCCGGGCACTGGTACAGAGGAATAACCACCTGCTCATCGCACTGCTCTGTGCGATCCTTCGGATCGGAGAAGATGCGATCTTATCGGCAAAGGTGTTGAATCCTATCATTCTCGGAGATGAGGTCGGAGAAATAAGCGTGTTTCCGGAGGTACAGATTACTTATCGTATGCGCTGCAGAGCAGGTTTCGGACATTATCCGGAACATCTGATGCTATATGCATCCAGCATCTCCCGTATGATCGAAAATGAGAAGAACGGAAATCTCTTTCATGAAAAGGAATGGGAAGCGTTTTTCAAAGCATCTACCTGGGAAGAGTTACAGGAACTTTCCGTCGGGAAACCGATACTCAGGGAGGCTGCGATCACCGCATACGAGCTCAGCAGCTATGAACGTCTCCTGTACCGTTGCCGGAAATATGAGCCGGAAAAAACAGGTACTGAAAACAACAAAGAAACGGTCACGACTGTGACTGATTAAAATTCTTTTCCCCCATAACTTCCCTCAATACTTTCAATACCATGTTCAGATCAATGGGCTTTGCTATATGCTCGTTCATCCCCGCCTCTTTCGTTTTTTTCACATCTTCGGAAAATGCGTTCGCCGTCATTGCGATGATCGGAATCGAAGACAGGGCTTCGTCCGGGATCTGGCGGATCTGTTTGGTTGCCTCATAACCGTCCATAACAGGCATTTGGATATCCATGAGGACAGCACTGTAATAACCAGGAAGAGATGCCGTCACAAGATCCACGGCCTCCTGTCCGTTTTTTGCGCACTCGATCAGAAATCCTTTGCTCTCCAGCTGGGCCGATACGATCTCCCGATTGATCTCCATATCATCTACCAAAAGCAGGCGACAGGAAGAAAACATCTGCTCTTCCGTTGTTTCAGTCTGATTTTCTTCTTCCAATACGGAAAGCTCTTCCGATGCCAAAGGAAAAGAGATTTCGATCAAAAATGTCGTTCCCTGGTTTTTCCCCGAGTGTACGGAAATGGTGCCGCCCATCAGATCAATGATGTTCTTGGTAATGGACATGCCAAGACCTGTTCCCTGGATTTCACTGACTTCCGTGGAGTTTTCCCGTTCGAATGGCTCAAAGATCCTTGCGGCAAACTCATCGGACATACCAATGCCGCTATCGGAAATGGAGATTTCATAGAATCCTTTCCCTGTTTCCTCAGTCGGGATCTGTCTTGCAGATACGGTCACCTGTCCGCCTTCCGGCGTGAATTTATATGCATTGCTGATCAGATTCAACAGGACGCGGTTAAACCGGTTGATATCACAATAGATCAGGCTGTCTTGGATATCGGAACAATCCACCGTAAAGGCGATCTTCTTTTCTTCCATCAGGGTTTGATAGAGATCTTGCACATCCGTCAGCCGTTTTTTCAGATCCACAACGACAGGCTCAAGCTCCATTTTGCCGTTTTCAATCCTGCTCATTTCCAAAACATCATTGATCAACGCCAGCAGATATTTACTGGATCCTTTGATCTTGGCCAGATTATCTTTCAGTTCTTCCAGCGTAATATCTTCCCTCTCGGACAGATTGATATAACCGATGATCGCATTCATAGGCGTGCGGATATCATGTGACATATTGGAAAGAAAAGTCATTCTTGCTTTGCTGCTCTCTTCGGCTTTGATCTTTTCGATCTCCATTTTCTTCTCACGTTTGGAAATGGTCGTATAAACACTGAACATGATCCCGAGAGAAACGAGGATAAACAGCATTTGAATGATACTGTTGCGAACCAACACTTTATCCGCCGCTTCCATCTGTGTGATCAGAAACTGCTCGGTTTCTTCGATCCTAGCGATGTCATGGCCATGGTGCTGCGCCTCATAATAGGCGCTGATATTCGCGACCACATTTTCCGTCATCTCATCCGTCGCGTTTTTCACCCACATCAAAGTCGTAAAAAAGATCAGAAACATGAGACCAAGCCAAACAACCGTGGATTTTCCGAAACGTCGTTTTTCATCCTTGGAAAAAACATAGCGGAAATACAAAAACCCGAGCACACTCCAGATTGCCAAGATCAGATAGGACTCTGTCGACATCGCGCCCGCCGACCATGCCATGAAATACAGGAAAAAGAGAATGGACATGACAAGCCCTATGATACCGGTGATCTGAATCCCTTTTTTATGCTGTTTTCGAGCTGTATAAAAAGCGGCTGCGGAAGTGTATCCATAGGCGATCGTGGCGCCAACGGTATTCACATCCACGATCCATCCGATCGCCGTTCTCCCGAGAAATGGGATAAAAAGCGAGATGATCATCAAAAACAGCAGAGCATTCTGCGGTGTACGATCGCGATTTAACTCATGAAACCGCTTGGGAAGCATGCCATCTTCTGACATTGTATACATCAGGCGGCTCGCGGCGATAAAATTACCGATCAGTCCCGTCAGAATACCGGCAAGCGCAGCCATACCAAGTAAGATCACACCGGTTTTTCCCATGGACTGCTGCGCAGCATAAAATGTGGGAAGACCGGAAATCCCTGAAAAACTGTCCAGATCCGCGATATAACTGCTCCAATTGGCATAGCCGTCCGGGACGGCGGATGCCGCCATCTGGGTCAGAAGGATATATACCATACTGCCGGTAAAAAGAGAAGTGGTCAGGATCCGGATCACCCTTTTGCTGTCAAACTTAAAACCAGAAGCGGAATTGGAAACCGATTCAAATCCGACAAACGCCCAGGGAGAAAGTGCAACGATCGACATGATCTGTCGGAACGGCACCTGCTCTGACGGAGAAAAAGCAGGTTGGATGGAAACACCGCCGCCAAATGAATCAAAAACAGAGAGCGCGCAGAGCATGACACCAAAAAAAAGGATCAATGCAAGCAGAACCTGCAACCCCGCCGCAAGACGTTTCCCAAGGATACAGATCAGACCGCATACCACGATCGCCGTAAGGGAAAGCAAGACTTCGCCAAAATAGACGTCGTATCCGAGGATCACATAGTGGAAACCGAATTGAAACATCGATCCAAGCAGATTTTTACTGATGAGGGAAAGTGCCGATGCATTCGCCCAGATAATAGCTACATACACCAGCATCAGAAACCAAGCGCTCAAAAACCCGTGGTCATATCCGAAGCTTTTGATCGTATAGGTCAACGTACCACCGGAGTCCGGATATTCATTCATCAGGTAATGATAGTTCATTCCGATGATAAACATGACAAAGGCGCCGATGATGATACCGATCATAGTCCCGAGAGGTCCTGCAGCCGGCAAAAACGTTGTCCCCGGCATGACAAAGGATCCCCATCCCACAGCGCATCCGAAAGATAAGGCCCAGACCATGAACGGAGAAAGATATCGCTCCAATCCCGTGTTCTCGTTCTGTTTCGCTTTCCACTTCATCCGCCAGACCCTCCTGTCAGCCATCATTTTATCATACCGTCTCTTTCCGGTTCAACCGTAACAGACGGGAAGTTCACTCCTTTGCTGGATTTCTCGGATCGTTTCAAGTATCATAGACACATGAGCGATATCAGGATTATTACAGGACGACAAAGCAAACCCTATCTGAAGCCCAAGGCCGCATTGGCTTTTGGGCATTTGAGTGACGAATTCGGCGGAATATCTGTCCTTTATTGTATTCTGACGATCGGAAACACTGTGACAGCGATGTCCGAAGAGATGCAGAAGGACGGTGAATACGAAAAAGCCGCTGCACTTGATCTGGAAGCGGATGAACATCTCCTCACCTTTGAAAAAGAACTGGAAAAGCGCATCAAAAAGCTCTGCAGAGAGGAAGGCTACGGCATACGGAAACGACTGGAACCGGGCATTCATCTGCCTCTCGAGGTCATCCGGGATGCATTCAAAGAGACGGATGCTGCGCAGACGCTTTCCATGCAGCTGACCTCTTCCGGCATGATGGATCCTGTAAAAAGTGAATGTCTGATCTTTGAATTATCTTCAGATCTTTCCGAAGCGAATACGGAGCATGACTGTTCTGCCTGCAATCTCAAAAACTGCCGTTTCATCGCGCTCCGCAAATCGATCTCTGCCACGGGAACGTATGGGATCGCTATCGATCTCGGCTCTACAACACTGGCTTTTTCTCTGGTCGATCTGGAAAACGGGGAGAGTTCCAAACCAACTATCTCCCTGAATCACCAACGCACTTACGGCGCCGATGTGATCACACGGATCCGCTCCGCTATGAACGGCAAAGACAAAGACCTTCGTTTCCGAATCCAACAAGACCTGCGTGACGGTATCTCTGCACTTCTGAAAGAACATCAGATTTCGGAGAAACAGGTCAAAAATCTCGTGATCGCAGGCAATACCACTATGCTGCATCTACTGCGGGGTTATCCTTGCGGAGGCCTTTCTTCCTTTCCTTTCCACCCTGTGACCTTGAAAGAAGAACAACTCTTGGCCTCAGACCTGTTCGGAAATGAAACCTGTCCTGTTCCAAAAGAGACAGAAACGATGATCCTGCCTGGCATCAGCGCCTTTGTCGGTGCAGATATCGTCTCGGGTCTGTATGCGTTGGATTTTGATCAACGAACCAAAAATACCGTTTTCGTAGATCTCGGCACAAACAGCGAAATGGCGCTGCTGACCAACGGGCATATCATCACAGCCTCTGCTGCTGCCGGCTCCGCATTTGAGCGGATCGCAAGACAGCAACTGGAAGGCGTCGGAACCGATATCATTGCAAAATGCGCAGCGCTTTTGAAAGATGGGACGATGGATCCCACAGGCCTTTTACATGGCGAAAATCCAAACTTTTCTCAGCAGGATATCCGGGACATCCAGCTTGCCAAGGCTGCGATCTATGCCGGGATCGAAGCTCTGCTCTCTCATGCCGGTCTTACAGCGAAAGCGATCGATACCCTGTTTTTGGCCGGAACTTTTGGAGAAAAGTTAGATCTTGACGCTGCATTCATGATTGGGTTGATCCCACAAGAATTTTACGGTCATGTATGTGCCTGCGGAAATACTTCCCTCAACGGCGCGATCCGTTATCTGACCGATCAAAAAGGATCCCTCCGGATTGCCGGCATACTGGCAATTACCGAAGAGATCCCTCTCGCTGATGATCCTTTTTTCCAGAACATTTATCTGGAACAGCTCAATTTTTCAAATATCTCGTCTCGTCCGTAAATGCATCCACGAACTCATTCTACGTATCACCGCCGATCACTTCCTGATCATCATCCGGATCAGGTGTCGGATTTGGCGGCGGAGTCGGGTCTGCGAATACTGCGCCGACCGTTACGTTACTCGATGGCATCTCAAACGTGTCTCCGTTCGGATTTAACTGTATTTGCGTTCCATTCCCCAGATCCACATAAAGCATCATGCATTGATCTGTCGTATCGATCACAACGTCCACATCTTCTCCTGCTTCATACGTATTTCCCTCAGGCAGGATGATGCTTCCGGACCCGGAACCGCTGGTCGTTGTTCTGACTGTATAGGTCGTAGGCGACGGGATCGGTTCAAATACTGCTGTGATCGTCACGTTATTGGACGGCATGATGAAGAAATCTCCATGCGTATCCAGCGATTTCGTCTGACCGCCAAGATCCACGTTCAGGCTGGAACACTGGCATCCCAAACCGCAAGTCACATCTACGGTTACTTTTGCTCCTGCCGCATAGGAATTGCCGTTGTTCAAGACAATGGAGCCGCCATCTCCGATCACATTCGTCGTCACAGTATACGTCGGCGTTGGTTTCGGCGCATCCTTTTCAAATACAGCCTGTACGGTCACGTTTTTATTTGGCATCACAAAGGAATTGGACGTACCGGGATTGACATCCGTGCTGACCCATTGTTTGAAATGATAGCCTGCATAAGCCTGCGGGTTCAATACAACTGTCTGACCCGGGGTCGGATTACTCGGAGACGCTGTCAGAGTACCGCTTCCCGAAACCTGTAAGGTCAAAGTCGCATTCTGTACGAAAACAGCATTCACGGTCACATCACTTGCCGGCATCAGAAAGTACGTGCCGGCCGGATCGGTTGCCACATTCGGAATATTCCAGCCGTTAAATGTCCAACCGTTATTTGCCTTTGCGGAAATTTCCACTTTATCGCCCGCTGCAGCCGTTGCTTTACTTGCAGTGACTGTTCCGCCGTTGCTGACGCCTACATTCACCTTGTACTGGGTCGGCGCGTCCTTTTCAAAGGCCACATAGATCCCCACATCACGATTTGGCATATGGAATGTACCGTCTGCTGCAATGGAAACCTCTTTGCTGGTCCATGATTTCAGATGGTAACCCGTGTTCGGTGTAGCGATCACCTGAATATCTGTATTCGGCAATGCGCTGGTCACATTGACTGCCGCCTTTCCGTTGCCGTCTGTCTTCACAGTGATCGTATGCGCCAGATTTGCTGCCGGTTTGGGCGTCGGTGTTGCAGCAGGTGTTGAAGGTGTTGAAGGTGCCGCCGGTGTAGAGGGTATCGCAGGAGTTGAGGATGCCGGCGCGCTCTGCGCTGCATCTGCAGTTGCTGTTTGTTCCGGATTTGCCTGCGTTTCGGACTGTATTTCCGGAAGGTCATCTACCGTGACCGGAAGATCCACCACATTGCTGCCGTAATCTACTGCTTTGTTAATTGAACGGGATACCACATCTTCCGCAAAAAGCTTTACGGTATAATTGCCTTTCGGTACACCTGCCGGAATCGTCACCGCAAGATCGCCGGTAGCAGCCACATCACTCACAGGTCCGTAAGCGATCACATTACGGTTGTCATCCACCAGCATGGCGGAAATCTGGCTATACGTGACTCCCCAATCCGAAGTACCCAGATCGCTTACATTTGCCACAAAACTGGTCCCTGCAGGAACAGCGTTTTGATCTTTTCTTTGTGCGCTGAACCCGTTTCCTCCCGCAATGGTGAGCGACTGATAATTCGTCGGCTCTGCATCCACAACGGAGAAACTATTCGGTTTCGCCTGATCGGAAGACCAGGTCATCAGGACATTTTCCGGATTCAAACTCACTGCCGGGCTCACCCACGACAACGCATCCACGCTGGCGCTGGACTCATTGCCGTCTTTCCCCACGGTATTCACCGATGAGCCATTGCTGTCACGCAGATACCATTCTGCTGTTTCTGTCTGAGAAAGTTTCGGATTCTTTTTGATCCGGGCATTTTTGGAGGTATAACCATAATCAGCATTCGTTACCTCCGACTGGCTCAACACAAAGACTTTCTCACCGGACAGGCCGTTTCCGTTATTGGAGATCATGGCGTTCCGTGCAGGTTCCGTAAAGTTACCCAGCAGATAATCTTCATTCAGATACTTTTTCAGATCACTGTTTGCCCAATCCGTAGCGCCGTTTTTGCTGTATTCCTCGCGGAAAACCGCCAGATCAGCATCCAGAAGCACGGAATTCTGTCCGTAGGAGGTATTGTTCGTATCCAGCACGCGAAAACGGATCGGGTAACGGCTGGTCATACCGAAATACACATAACTGCCGTTCCATCCCGAATCAGACTTTCCGGGATTGCTCAAACGATCGATGCCGAGTCCGGCTGCATGCGTATTCAGAGAATAAACATCCGTTACCTCTGTCGGAGAAGCGGAAGCGACATCCGAAGCGGCAAAAACACCTGTCGGCATTGCAGTCAGAACCAGAGCTGCAGATACGATCAAACTGAGTGCTTTTCCTTTCTTCATATATGATCTCCTTTCTATTTTGCGATTGCGGTTCCGTCATAGGAACTGTTGATAAAGTCTTTGATCTCGTCGCTCTGCAGGACTTCCATCAGTTTTTGGATTCGCGGATCATTCTCGTTTCCTGCATTGACTGCCACAACATTCCAATACTGGTCACATTCTGAAGAATTTGCATTCTCATATGCCAAAGCATCTTTTGTAACGGACAAATCTAAGTCTCTGGCAAAATTTCCGTTCAATACGATAAATGCGACGTCTTGTATCTCGGTCGGAATCATGGATGCTTCTTCCGGCATAATACTGACTCCGTACGGATTTTCGGTAATATCGGAAAGCGTAAGATCATCTTTTCCCTCCGTAAGAGAAAGAACGCCAACGTTTTGCAATAGTTTCAAAGCTCTTGCCTTATTCGTAGCATCCTCTGGGATCACAATGATGTCTCCCTCTTTTAGTTCGGAGAGGTTCTTTTTTTGTCCCGGATAAATGCCGAGAGGCTCAAAGTGAACGCTTCCAACGGATACCAGATGTGTATCGAGACTCTTATTGAAATTTTCCAAATATACCTCATGCTGGAAATAGTTTGCATCCGCATCTCCGTCATCTACCAGGAGATTGGGCATATAATAATCTTCATAGGTGTAGATTTCCAAGTTTACGCCTTCTGAGGCCAGTTTTTCCGAAGCCTTATTCAGGATATCCGCGTGAACACCCGGATTCGTTGCAATAATCAGGGTATCACCGTCTGATAACGTGCTGCTTTCCCCATTGGAAGCGATGACTTCTTTACTGTCCGTCTCGCCGTCTTTTTTGTCATTTCCCCCACATCCCCCGAGGATTCCTGCCAACATGACCGACAGAACAACCAATGCAATCCGCCTTTTTTTCATAATTCCTCCTGTTCTCTTTTCCTACTCATATCGTAAAGCATCAATGGGATCCATTTTCGCTGCTTTGTTTGCAGGATAGTAACCGAAAAAGATCCCGACCGCCATGGAAAAGCCAAGTGAGATCAAGATACTGGAGATCGAGGGCGTCGCCGGCATATCAAGCACCTTTGCAGCCACAAGACCGAGCACCGTCCCCAGGATCACGCCGATGATACCGCCGATCAGGCAGATCACCATCGCCTCTACAAGAAATTGCATCCGGATCGCAGAATTCGGCGCGCCAATAGCTTTTCGCGTACCGATCTCGCGTGTACGCTCTGTGATGGAAACGAGCATGATGTTCATCACGCCGATACCGCCGACAAGAAGCGCAATTCCAGCAATCAACGCAATTCCTGTTGTAATTGTCCCCATCATGGATGTCAGCGAATCCAGCATGGAGGACATGGAAAAAGCATATACTTCAAAGTTTCGGTTGTTCCGGTAATACGTGTTGAAAAACTGCTCCGTTGAAGAAATAAAACTATCCACATCGGTAACGGCTGCCGTCACGACAGTAAAACTGGATTCTCCGGTCGTATGGTTCAGATCACGCGCCGTCGGAAGCGGAAGATACAGATCTGTCGACAGATCTTTTTCCGAGGTATTACCGAAACTGTAAATAGATTGCTCATATTCATAAACTCCCACGACTGTAACCGTCAGATATTGATCTCCGGAAACAAGGGAGATCGTGCTTCCGATCGCCGCATCCGTGTCTCCCTGAAAGAGATTATTCACGGCTTTATCGGAGATGATCGCAGCCATACTGTGGTTTTCAATCTCATGATCGGAAAAATATCTGCCATCGATCAGTTCCAGATCATTTGCCAAAAAAAACCCGTCACTGACACCGGATGGAGACACATTCGCATATAGTTTATCGACCAAAAGCTGTCCGGAGGAAAGACTTTCCTGCACAGAAATTGCTTCTATGGTGTCCGGATAGTTCTCACAATAGTCATGGAGCATTGCATCCGTAAAATAATCATCCTCTGTCGGCGTACGCATCCGACCGGGACCTTCGAACTGCATCCCCATCTCTACAGACTCTCCTTCTTCTTCGTCTTCCTTTTCCTGCAGAGATACCGTGATATTCGTTGCGCCGAGAGACCCCATCGTATCAGTCACGGACGATTCGATCGATTCTCCCACCGTCATGATCGCAATGACGGAAGAGATGCCGATGATGATCCCGAGCATCGTGAGAAATGCCCGCATTTTATTTGCGCGAAGGCTGGAAAACGCCAGCCGGATGTTTTCATACAACAGCATGTCCGCTTCCCTCCCGTTCCGAAATGACAGCGCCGTCTTTTAGTGTGATGATCCGTTCCGTCTCTTCCGCAAGCTCCGGAGAATGTGTGATCAAGATGATCGTTTTGCCCTTTTCATCATGAAGCTGATGAAAAAGATCCATGACCATGCGCCCCGTGGAAGAATCCAAAGCGCCTGTAGGCTCATCGGCCAGAATGATTGACGGATCGTTACCCATGGCACGCGCGATCGCGACACGCTGCTTTTGGCCGCCGGAGAGCTCTTCGGGACGATGTTTCATCCGTTCCTCCATACCGACCATGCGCAACAGTTCCTCTGCGCGTTCATTTCGTTCTTTTCTGGACATTCCGCCATACAGCATCGGAAGTTCCACGTTCATGAGCGCGCTCGTACGCGCGATCAGGTTATAAGTCTGAAACACGAAGCCGACCTTTTGATTCCGGATGCTGGATAACTCCGAATCCTTTGCCGCATTGGTATCCACACCGTCCAGGGTATAATGCCCCTCTGTCGGACGATCCAGCGTCCCGATGATGTTCATCAGCGTAGATTTCCCGGATCCGGAGGCTCCGACTACAGCCAGAAATTCCCCTTCGTGAACAGTCAGATCCACACCATTCAAGGCAGCAAGCTCATTCGGCGTATCAATGAAGTATTTCTTGACGATGCCTGTCATTTCGATCATCTTACGGCGTTCTTCCATCTTAGAAGCCTCCCATAGGACCACGCTGACCCATCATCACCATCATATCATTAAGAGAGGAATCCGTATTCGGCACAAGGACTTCCATTCCCTCTTCCAATTCATCACTGATGACCTCTATGTAGTATGCACTTTCAATTCCTTTTTCCACCGGAACTCTCTTCGTATTCATGGCTCCCGGGAGATTCGCTGACGCAGAGCCGGATTGTCCGGGAGGCATCATGCCTCCTTGCGGATTATTTCCTGGTTTTTGACCGGATGATTGGGCATTTTCGTCCTGTTCCGTCTGATTGGCTGCTGTATCTGTTCCATCCGAAGGCACAGCCGCGCTTTGATCCACGACCTCCACATAAAAATTGCCCTCATCATCTGTCTGTACGGCATCATAGGGAACTGTCAATACATGGTTCTTTTCTTCTGTGACGATACTGACTTTTGCCGTCATGTCGAGCTTAAAGATGTCTTCCAGATCCTCCAGAGAGAGGCGAACTTCATAAGTAACATCCTGAGAAGAACTGCTGCTGAGGGATGCTGTACTTGTCGAGCTGCTGGAACTGCTGGTCGACTTCGGTGCCACCGAAAGGACCTTCCCTGCATACTCCGTATCGCCTGTCGCATTCGTCCGGATCACGGCCCGTTGACCGACTTGGATCTTTCCGACATCATATTCATCCACTTTCGCGGAGACCTCATAGCTGCTGACATCATCGATGACTGCGATGGCGCCGCCGGAATAAGTATCGCCAGCTGCAACACTGACAGAAGTGACCACACCTGTGATCGGAGCCGTCACCTGGCTCTTTTCCATGTTTTCTTTTGCACTTTCCACAGATTGCTCTGACGACGCATTTTCACTCTTGATCTTTGCCAACTGCAAGTCATATTCGGCTTTCTCAATCGCTTCCTGCAGCTTTATTTTCTGTGTTTCCAGTTCTTCCAATGCCTGATCATAATTGTTGAAAGCATTGTTGGCATTTGTTTCCGCAGTATAAAGCGCAGACTGCGTTTGTGTGTTCGGGTTTTTTTCATAATCGGTTCTTGCATTCTGGAGATTCACGCCGGCTACTTCATAATCATGACGCGTACGATCAATTGCGCCTTCGAGATCCGGGATTTTTATGAGATAATCGTTTTGCGCATCAACCAGTGCCTGTTCTGCCGATTCGATATTGTAAGCAGTTGTCAGATCGTTTTCCGCATCCGTATTTACTGCTGTTTCCAGCTTGTCTTCAAGATCCTTCGTCTCAAATTCACAAAGGACATCCCCTTCGTGTACAGTATCTCCGACCTCGACGAGGACGTTTTCCACTATAACACCGGATAAGGTGGATTTGACGGTCTGCTCGTCCGCACCGACAATCGTTCCGGTCGCGGATACCGTACTCACCAGATCCCGGTATTCCACTTCGGCAGTCTCTGTGGAAGTCATGCTCTCCAACGCCGCCATTGCTTTTTTTCGGAGACTGTTGGCACCGATGATGATCAGGATTACGATCGCAGCGATGATACACAACACGATGATCCATCTTTTGCTTTTCTTTTTCTTGACTTCCATAAATCGCTTAACCTCTCCTCCATTCCCGTGCTGCTGTTTCGTAAAGATCGTTTCCTTCCGCATCGATCACAACAATTGCCGGAAAATTCTCAATCTCAATCCGTCGTAATGCTTCCGCACCCAGATCCTCGTAGCAGACGATCTCCGAATGCTTGATACACTTGGAAAGCAGGGCTCCTGCGCCTCCGACTGCGGCAAAATAGACGGCTCCGTTGCGTTTCATGGCTTCTTTTACCTCTTTGGAACGCTTCCCCTTTCCGATCATCACACGAAGCCCCAGATCCAGAAGTTCCGGTGTATAGGCATCCATCCTGGTGGCCGTGGTCGGTCCCGCCGAACCGATCGCATGCCCTTCCCGCGCGGGAGATGGTCCCATGTAATAAACCGCAGCGTCTTTCAACTCGATCGGAAGAGGCTCTCCGCGATCAAGCGTTTCTTTCAGCCGTTTATGGGCTGCATCCCGGGCTACAAAACACGTGCCTGTCAAAGAAACCGTATCACCGCATTTTAATTGTTTGATATCTTCCTTTGTACAAGGAAGGGATATTGATATGCTTGACATGGTGTTCATTTTATCACAAAAAGAGTATAAAAAAGTGAAAAAAAAACGAAATAATGTTAAAATATATTTTATATTATGGATTTAGAGGGGAACTTTTTTCACTATGAATCACGCTGAAATGGAAAAACCCAGACAAACGAAAAGCTTCATCCATTGGCTCTTATGGATCTTTTTTTTCTATACGGTCGTCATCTTGCTCGTCACCGGTGTCAGCACTTATGTGAGTCAGCTCAATATTTATCGTCAGCAGTGTGAAAAAGATATCCGTAATATCGGACAATATCTTGCGATCATGATGGAAAATGACGGACAGGATTTTGTCACCTATCAGAAATATTACATGGATCACTATGAAGACATCAATATCCCTTACGATTTCGATGAATATCAGACCGCACTGAATCATTTCTGGGAACTTTATGAAAAAGAATACCCGGGACAAGCCTTCGGTGTGGATGTGACTTTCGAGGATCTTTCTCCCGATCTGAAAGAAGCGTATTTTATCTATTTCCACGAATACTGGCTGCTTGCATTTGAAAATGCCAGAAAAGCATTTGGTATTCCGTACAGTTATTACCTTGTGATGAAGCCGGACATCTATGATGTGGTCTACATGATTGACGGAGAACGCACGGAAAAGATCGTAAAAAATAATTCTTATCTCTATCTGGGCGATGAATACTACAATGACCCGGAAAAATACAAAATCCTTTGGGATACCTGGTTCAGCGGAGAGCCGCAGAACGGATACATGGAATTTGACAATTCCTGGGGACATACCTATGGCTATTACACGCCGCTGGTCATTGACGGAGAGACCCTAGGTATTATCGCTACAGAGATTGATGTGGCCACAGTCAATCACGAGATCCTGTCCAATACGATCCGTCAGCTCCTCAGTGTCATGGCCGTCATCTGTGCCGGCAATATCATCATCATGCTGGTGATCTACCATCTGTTCTTAAAGAGGACCAAGGTGTTGGAACAAGAAGTACGCCGGTATTCCGAGGAAAAAGATGTTATGATCGCCGCGCAGATCGAATCCGAATTTGCAGGTAATGATGAGATCTCTTCCCTAGGACATCAGTTTGCGACCATGATCTTAGAGATCGACACCCACATCAAAAACCTGATCCAGACCTCCAAAAAGCTGGAAGATACACGGCAAAAAGCCGATGCCATGAACGAGCTTGCAAATAAGGATGCGCTTACCGGTGTTCGCAACAAAAATGCCTACGATAAAGAAGTTACGAAGATCGAGCAGGAAATGGTCCATGGAAATGGTGAATTCGGTATTGTTATAGTGGATATGAACTTCCTGAAACGGATGAATGACACCTATGGTCATGACAAAGGGAATGTCGCCATTCAATGTCTCTGCAAACTGGTCTGTGACACCTTTGCACATTCACCGGTTTTCCGGATCGGCGGAGATGAATTTGTCATTTTGTTAAAGGGAAATGATTATCAGAATATCGAGGAACTCGTCGCTTCCTTCAATCAGGCTGTCGAAAACCCGGATCCTGCAAAAGAAGAATGGGAATGCCCTTCCGCTTCTCTGGGCTATGCTCTTTATGATTCGTCGATTGACAACAACTTTGCTTCTGTCTTCAATAGAGCAGATGAAGCAATGTTTGAAAGAAAGAAAGAAATGAAGGCATTGCGAAACGATTAAATTTCGTTTTCGATATGCCTGTTCACATGGCAGCAGATGTTGACTGCAACCGGAAGACCGGCGATATGCGTGGGATACGTCTCAATCTGAACGGCAAACGCTGTAACCGTGCCACCGAGGCCGCCCGGACCGATCCCAAGATCATTGATCTTTTGCAATAGTTCCGTTTCAAGCGTTGCGATATGAGGCAACGGAGAATGTGATCCGGCTTTTCTGGTCAATGCTTGCTTCGCCAGACAGGCTGCTTTTTCAAAATCACCGCCGATCCCGACACCGACCACCATGGGTGGGCAGGCATTGGGACCGGCGTCTTTTACGGCTTCCAGGACAACTCTCTTGACGCCGTCAATCCCTTCGGCCGGTTTTAGCATAAAGATCCGGCTCATGTTTTCGCTGCCGAATCCTTTTGGTGCAAGCGTAATTGTTACGCGGTCTCCGGGAACGATCTGTGTATGGATGATCGCCGGCGTGTTATCTCCGGTATTTTCTCGTAACAACGGATCTTTTACTACGGATTTTCGCAGATATCCTTCTGTATATCCCTGTCGCACTCCCTCGTTGACGGCTTCTGTCAGATCTCCGCCGATCAGATGCACATCCTGACCAATGGAAAGAAAGACAACTGCCATTCCCGTATCCTGGCAGATCGGGATCATTTCTTCTTCCGCAACCTGCAGATTTTCTTGGAGCTGCCCAAGCACACTTTGGCCGACCGGTGATTGTTCTGTCGTTTTTGCTTCATAAAGACATTGTTTCATGTCTTCTGACAGGAAATGGTTCACTTTTATCGACATTTCCCGTACCGCGGCCGTTATTTCCGATACCTGTATTTCTCTGAGTTCACTCATGAATCTTCCGAAATCCCGTGTTCTTTTAGCAGTTCTTCCTCGGAAAGCCCGCTGTCCTCATCGTCATCGTCAGAATCATCTTCCGTGTCTTCTCCTGCCGCATCATATTCGCGCAGCTCTTCCTGATCGGGGAGTTCCGGTACTTCTGCTTCTAAGATCGCATCATCTTTCCGCACTTTCGCAAAACTTGCCACTGTCACATCCTTATCAAGGTTGATCAGTTTTACCCCGGAAGTCACACGACCGGAAAGTGCCGTCCCATTCACTGCGATCCGGATGATGACACCTTCTGTGGTGATGATCATAACCTCGTTGTCTTCTTCCACAGCCTTGAAACCAATGAGATTGCCGGTTTTTTCCGTGATCTTATAGCACCGGACACCTTTTCCGCCGCGGAATTGAGGACTGAATTCGGTCGTCAGCGTGCATTTGCCGAGGCCTTTCTCCGATACGAACATCAGAGAACTACCTTGTACATCGAGCTGCATACCGATCACTTCATCCTGATCCGTCAGATTCATGCCACGTACACCCATGGAAGTACGCCCGGTACTGCGGACATCGCGTTCATGGAAACGAATACATTGCCCGTATTTCGTTACCAGGAAGACATCACGGTCTCCGTCTGTCAGCTTCACCTCGATCAGCTCATCCTTGTCCTTGAGGTTGATCGCAGCAAGTCCGGTTTTACGGATATTCCGGAAATCGTTGAGCGGGGTCTTTTTCACGACACCGCTCTTCGTTGCCATAAAGAGGAATCGGCCGTCCTCGTATTTTTCCACCGGGATCAGCGCAGAAATGGTCTCCTCTGGCTGGAGTTGCAATAGGTTCACGATCGCAAGTCCTCTGGAAGTCCTGCTGGCTTCGGGGATCTCATAGGCTTTGATCCGGTATACGCGTCCGAGATTCGTAAAGAACAGGAGATACCGATGGGAAACCGTCATGAGCAGCTCATCGATGAAGTCATCATCGATGGTCTCCATTCCTTTGATCCCGTGTCCGCCACGGTGCTGTGCCCGGAAATGATCTAGACTCATCCGCTTGATATATCCGAGCTTCGTCATCGCGATGACAGTATTGGTCACCGGAATCAGCTCTTCCGCGGAAATATCGGAGGAGTCAAAGCCGATCGTGGAACGTCTGTCATCTCCGTATTTTGCTGCAACTTCAGATAATTCCGTTTTGATCACGGTGAGCAGTTTTTTCTCATCCGCCAGGATCTCTTTATACTCTGCAATCGCTTTCAACAACTCTTCGTATTCTGCTTCGAGTTTCTCGCGTTCCAGACCGGTCAACGCGCGAAGCCGCATTTCCACGATCGCGGATGCCTGTGCTTCCGAAAGAGAGAAGCGTGCGATCAGGCCTTCTTTTGCTTCCTGTGTGGTCCGACTTCCGCGGATGATCTGGATCACCTCATCGATGTTATCAAGCGCGATCAATAGTCCCTGTATGATATGCGCCCGTTCTTCGGCTTTATTCAGGTCATATCTGGTACGTCGTGTGATCACGTCTTTTTGATGCAGAAGGTAATAATTCAGCATCTCATAGAGATTTAAGATCTTTGGCTCTCCATTGACCAACGCAAGCATGATCACACCGAAGGTGTCCTGCATCTGGGTATGTTTAAAAAGCTGGTTCAAGACGACATTTGCATTGACATCCCGACGCAATTCAATACAGATCCGCATTCCTTCACGGTCAGACTCGTCTCTGAGATCCGTGATGCCGTCTATCCGTTTATCTCGGTGGAGCTCCGCGATCTTTTCGATCAGGCGGGCTTTATTGACCATATAGGGGAGTTCGGAAACGATGATACGGCTTTTACCGTTGTCCATCGTTTCAATCTCCGTCACGGCACGCACCTTGATCTTTCCTCTGCCGGTGCGATAACTCTCCTCAATCCCTTTTGTACCGAGGATCATACCGCCGGTCGGGAAATCGGGGCCTTTTACAATCTCCATCAATTCTTCAATCTCTGTCGGTTTTTCTTCGATCTGATCATCAATGATACGGATCACCGCATCGGAGACCTCTTTCAGATTATGAGGCGGGATATTCGTAGCCATACCGACCGCAATACCGGTAGTACCGTTGACCAGCAGATTCGGAATCCGGGAAGGGAGTACCGTCGGCTCTTTTTCTGTCTCATCAAAGTTCGGCGCAAATTCAACCGTGTCTTTGTTGATATCACGCAGCATTTCCATGGACATTTTGGAAAGGCGTGCTTCTGTATAACGCATAGCAGCGGCGCCGTCTCCGTCCACGGAACCGAAGTTACCGTGTCCGTCCACGAGCGGATAGCGAGTCGACCAATCCTGTGCCAGATTGACCAGTGCTCCGTAAATGGAGCTGTCTCCATGGGGGTGATATTTACCCATCGTATCACCGACGATACGCGCGCATTTCCTGTGCGGCTTATCAGGGGTGTTACCAAGTTCACTCATGGAAAAGAGTACTCTCCTCTGTACCGGCTTCAGACCGTCTCTGACATCCGGCAGTGCACGGCTTGCGATGACACTCATCGCATAGTCGATATAGGAGCTTTCCATTGTCTTCTTTAGATCAACGTCATGGATATTGTCAAAAATTGTATCGTCCATTCAAAATCCCCTTTAAATATCCAGGTTTTGCACATAACGTGCATTTTCTTCGATAAATTCGCGTCTGGGCTCGACTTTATCTCCCATCAGCGTCGTAAAGGTCACATCGATCTCGGATGCGCTCTCCTCATCGATGATCACACGCTTCAAGATGCGTTTTTCCGGATCCATCGTCGTATCCCAAAGCTGTTCCGCATCCATTTCTCCAAGTCCTTTATAACGCTGGATCTTATTGTTGTTATCTCTGCCGACTTCGTTCAGAATCTGGTTTAACTCCTCATCGCTGTAGGCATACCAGACCTTTTTATTCTTTTCGAGTTTATAAAGAGGCGGCGTGGCCAGATAGACATAACCGCCTTTGATCAGCTCCGGCATAAAGCGATACAGGAAAGTCAGCATCAGTGTCGCAATATGCGCGCCGTCCACATCGGCATCCGTCATGATGATGATCTTGTGATAACGGAGTTTTTCAATATCAAAATCATCATGAATCCCGGTTCCAAAGGCCGTGATCATCGCTTTGATCTCCGCATTGTCATAAATTCGGTCGAGTCTTGCTTTTTCGACATTCAAAATCTTTCCGCGAAGCGGGAGGATTGCCTGTGTTGCACGGCTTCTGGCTGTTTTCGCGGAACCGCCAGCAGAATCACCCTCAACGATAAAGATCTCGCAGTTCTTCGGATCCTTATCAGAGCAATCGGCAAGCTTTCCGGGAAGAGACCCTCCTTCCAACGCTGTCTTTCTTCTGGTCAGATCTCTGGCTTTTCTTGCTGCTTCACGCGCACGCTGCGCGAGCAGAGCTTTTTCACAGATTGTCTTCGCAACAGCCGGATTTTGCTCCAAAAAGTAGGTCAGCTGCTGGCTTACGACATTTTCCACCGCACCTCTGGCTTCGCTGTTCCCAAGCTTCTGTTTGGTCTGACCCTCAAACTGCGGCTCTTCAATCTTAACGCTGATGATCGCAGTCAAACCTTCCCGGATATCATCGCCGGTCAGGGTTTCGTTGTCTTTTAAGATCTTATTTGCCTTTGCATAGTCATTAAAGGTCTTCGTCAATGCATTTCGAAAACCCGTCAGATGCGTGCCGCCTTCCGGCGTCGTAATGTTATTTACAAAACTGAATGTGGAATCGTTGTAAGAATCATTGTGCTGCATTGCAACTTCCACATAAACATTATTAACTTTTCCTTCACAATAAATGATCGATTCGTAAAGCGCAGTCTTTCCGCGATTCAGATATTCTACAAACTGCTTAATACCGCCTTCGTAATGAAATTCGTGGGTATGGACCGGGTCATCACGCCAGTCATTTAATGTGATCCTGATTCCTTTGGTCAAAAAAGCCGTTTCCCGCAGACGCTGTTTCAATACGGGATATTCAAAAATTGTTTCCTCAAAAATGGTATCATCCGGCATAAAATGAACGGTTGTCCCGTTATTTTCCGGATCACAATCTCCGGTAACGGTCAGATCCGTCACAATCTTCCCTTTTTCATAACGTTGTTCGTAAACCTTACCATCCCGACGGATCTTGACTTCCAACCAGTTAGAAAGCGCATTTACGACGGACGCGCCGACTCCGTGAAGTCCGCCCGATACTTTGTATCCTCCGCCGCCAAATTTTCCGCCGGCATGTAATACGGTAAATACCACTTCCGCTGCAGGACGACCGGTTTTATGATTAATATCCACAGGAATGCCGCGCCCGTCATCTTCTACCGTAATACTGTTATCGGCATTGATATGCACAACAATATTTTTACAAAAACCCGCCAGCGCTTCATCCACAGAGTTATCCACAATTTCATAAACAAGGTGGTGAAGACCCCTCGCAGATGTACTTCCGATATACATACCCGGTCTTTTCCGGACTGCTTCCAGACCTTCCAATACCTGTATCTGATCGCCGCCGTAATTTTCCGTTTGATTTGCCATTTCTGTTTTGATTTCCTCCGTTATGCCTGTAAAGCATCGTTTTCCATGATACTTACCTGTCCTTCTTTAACCAGAAAGACTCTGTCCAAAGGAAAACGGTTTTGAATAAATTCATCCAGACCTGTGCAGGTAATGATTGTCTGGATATCATGAATCTGATCTAGCAGGAGATTTTGCCGCTGACTGTCCAATTCCGACAATACATCATCTAAAAGCAAGACTGGTGTATCACCGATGGTCTTTTTGATCAGTTCGATCTCTGCCAGTTTTAACGATAATGCAGATGTCCGTTGTTGTCCTTGTGATCCAAATCGACGTATATCAATGTCGTTAATTAAAAAAGATACATCATCTCTATGAGGACCCACTGTTGTAAACTGTTGATAAAGATCTCTCTCTTCCGCTTTGCTTAATTCAAAAGCAAAAGAACTTTCGTCTACATCCGGTTCATATTTCAAAAACAAAGTTTCTTTTTCTCCGGATATATGTGCATGAATCCCTTGGATCACTTCATTCATCTCTTTGATAAATTGTCTTCTGCGATTGATGATCGGTCTTCCGAATCTGATCATCTGCTCATTCCAAAGACAAAGTGTATCCTTCAGCTCTTTATTTTTCTGGATTTCTTTTAAAAGTTTATTTCGCTGCGTACATGCTTTTTGATAATTCACCAGATCAGAAAAATAAACCTTATCCATCTGGCAAAGTTCGGCATCCATAAATCTCCGGCGTTCCGCCGGCCCGTTTTTTATCATAGACAAATCTTCCGGTGAAAAAACGATCAAATTCAGGATACCGTAGAGCTCGCTGGCTTTTTTCAAAGGAATCCTGTTTAGCGCGATCCCTTTATTCTTTTGTTTTTTCAGATGAAGATCTATTTCATAAAGTGTTTTCTTCTTTTCAATGATCGTTTTGATATGCGCTTCTTCTTCTCCGAAGCGTATCATTTCTTTATCTTTGCTGCCTTTATGGGATTTCGTGGTACTGCTTAAATTAGCAGCCTCCAGGATATTGGTCTTTCCCTGGGCATTTTCTCCATAAAGGATATTCGTTCCTTCCGTGAATGCAATGCTGAGATCTTCATAGTTTCTGAAGTTATGAAGTTGAATGCTTTTGATGATCATGAAACAATGAGATAACTTTCTTTTTGGTATGCAAAGGTATCACCGGAAGTCAGTTTTTTTCCTCGACTTACACAGATTTCTCCGTTTACTGTCACTTTTCCATCTTGAATCGCAAATTTTGCCTCTACACCGCTGTCAACAGCGCCGCATAGTTTCATTGCCTGTCCGAGTTTGATGGATTCATCTCTAATCCTGATCTCTGTCATTTATGCGTTTCCGTTATTGAAATTGACCGGCAGGATCAGATAAATGAAGTTCTCTCCCTCATCCTTAATAAAACAAGGAGCTTTGGGATTTACCATGAAAAGACTGATCTGTTCTTCATCAATGACACGCAGCGCATCAATAAAGAATTTCGGATTGAAGCCGATCATGATATCTTTTCCTTCTTTTTCGATATCAATTTCCTCATCCATCGTTCCGATAAAGGAATTGATCTTAAGATTCATGACACTATCCTTGATATCCATAATGATCGGTTTCTTATCACCCTCTTTGACCAGAAGGGTTGCACGATCAATACAATCCAAAAGACTTCTCTTATTGATATTGATCTTCGTATCATAATCCGAAGAAAGCATCTGATCAATCTTAAAATATTCTCCTTCTATCAAACGAGAAACAACCGTCGTACGATCAAATGTAAACATCACATGGTTTTCATCAAAGTAAATATTTACCATCTGATCCGTTTCTCCGGGAATGATCTTACTGATCTCCTGAAGTGTTTTTCCGGGAACAACCACTTTTTTCGCATCATAGGAACGATCAAACATGATCTTTCTGATCGCAATGCGATGTCCGTCCAAAGAAACTACTCTCATCATGTTTTCTTTGATCTCGAATAGTTCACCCGTCATCATCTTGTTGTTATCATTGTCAGCAATGGAAAAGATCGTCTGTCTGATGACTTCTTTCAAAGTAAACTGAGAAAGCGTGATCTCATTATTCTTTTCAATATAAGGAATGGGAGAAAAATCTTCTCCGGATTTTCCGATGATATTGAATTTTGCTTTTTCACAGGTAATGAAAGTCTTAAAAGTAGCATCCGTTTCAATGACAACTTCGTTATCAGGAAGTTTCCTTACGATATCAGAGAAGATCTTAGCATCCAGCGCAATGACTCCTCTATCTTGGATCTCCCCTTCTATCACGGTTTCAATGCCAAGTTCCGTATCATTTGCCGTCAATTTGATCTCATTTGTAGAAGCATCAATCAAAATACACTCCAAGATTGCCATTGTGGTCCTGGTAGGAACTGCTTTTTGTACTGTATTGACGCCGTTAAGAAGACTTGCTTTGGAACAAACGATTTTCATGATGATGGGAAGCTCCTTTCAATATATATAATTAATTATTTTAAAAGTATTCTTATTATAGAAAGTGAATAAGTGGATAACTCTTGTTCTTGGCTTTTTTATGCTTTTCTTTTTTAAAAATGATCTTGATAACCCATGGAAAACGATTCTTATAATAAGTGGATCCATGTGCAAAACAAACGCAATCATTTAATTTGGATTGATCTTATTGCGGATCGTATCGATGGTATTTCTGATATTTTCGTTGTTGTTATATTCTTTGGATATGGTCTGTACGCCATGAAGAACGGTTGTATGATCTCTTCCACCAAGAAGAGATCCGATCGCATCCAAAGAATAACCGGTCATGTTTTTACAAAGGTACATAATAACCTGACGTGGTTTGGCAATATCATTGCTCCTGTTTTTAGAAACAATCTGCTCTTTTGTAATACTGAAATGATCACAAACTACATCAATAATGAGATTTGGTGTGACTTCTTTCTTTTCATCGGGACTGATGATGCTTTGCAGTTCTTTTACGGCAACTTCCATCGTAATCTCCTGATGATTCATATTATAGAGGAAAAGCAGCTTATTAAGAGCTCCCTCCAATTCACGGATATTGGATTTGATATTGGTTGCGATATAGTTCAGGATCTCATCATCAATGACAAAATGATCATTTTCGGCTTTTTTACGAAGGATCGCCATTCTGGTTTCATAATCGGGAGCGGATATGTCAGCCATTAATCCCATTTCAAAACGGGAACGAAAACGTTCTTCCAGGGTTTCCATTTCCTTCGGTGGTTTGTCAGAAGTGATGATGATGGCTTTTCTTTTTCTTTGAAGGGCATTAAAGGTATGGAAGAATTCTTCCTGTGTTGTTTCTTTTCCAATGATAAACTGAATGTCATCAATCATCAAAACGTCTACATTACGGTATTTTTCACGGAGCTTTGTCATAGAAGCCGCATTACCGCTACGGACTGATTCGATCACTTCATTCGTGAATTCTTCTGATGTTACATATAAGATATTGCTGTCCGGATTTTTTTCCAAAATATAATGACCGATGGAATGCATGAGATGGGTCTTACCGAGTCCGACACCTCCGTAAAGAAAAAGAGGATTGTAAACGGTACCCGGTGCATCTGCAACTGCGATGGATGCAGCATGGGCCATCCGGCTGTTATTGCCGACCACAAAAGTATCGAAGGTATAATTTGGATTCAGATTGGAACGATCCAGAGGAAAAGCGGCTGCTTTTTTCTTTTTCGGAACAGCCGATTCTTCGTTATCCAGAATGAATTCTATTTCATAAGGTTTTCCAAATGTTTCTTCGATCGTGACTTTAATAGGAAGATAATATTTCTTTTGATAATAATTGATCCCAATCTGGCCGGAAGGACAAATAATATAGATCACGTCATTTTCAATGGAAGAAATGGTAAGTGGTTCCAAAAAAGCATGGAAAGCTGTATCTGTGATATCATATTCTTCTTTAACGTTTTCCAGGATTTTTGGCCATTCCTGAATGATTTCGTCCATAAAAAACAACTCCGTTCGAACAATAAAATGCGTCGCAAACGCAAAATGCGACCTCTACTATCATACTACAAAAACCCTTTTTTTACAATCAGTAACCAAAATCATTTCAAACGACACTTTTAAAAAGTTATTCTTACACTTTATTCAAGTTATACACAGAAATTATCCACTTATCCACAATTTATAAGAAAATTTAATGCTTGTTTTTCCACGAAAATGTAAGGTTTTTCTTGACTTGTACTCTTTTTTTGCTATAATTTTGGTGATGTTCTTTTCACTGGATGGAGGTGATATTAAATGAAGATGACATTTCAGCCGAAAAAAAGGCAAAGAGCCAAAGTTCATGGCTTTCGAAAAAGAATGAGTACAAAAGGCGGAAGAAAAGTACTGGCAGCCAGAAGATTAAAGGGAAGAAAAGAGTTATCAGCATAGGCCACAGCTTCTGTGGTCTTTCTTCTTGAAAGAAATACCGGAAATGGCGAACAATGAAACATCCACGATCGCTGCAAAAATCAGATGATTTTCAGAAGGTTTACAGAAAAGGAAAATCATACGCAAATCAACAATTAGTGATGTATGTTCTTCCTAATAACCTGGGAATGAACAGATTTGGAATTTCAATCAGCAAAAAAATAGGAAACAGTGTAAAAAGACATCATCTGGCCCGTCTGATACGGGAAAATATGCGACTATCCGAAGAAATGTTGAATAATGGTTTTGACATTGTAGTCGTCGCAAGAGTTGGAGCGAAGAACGCAGACTATCATCAGATAGGGGGTGCACTTGCAGATCTTGCGGGTCTTCATCATTTGTTGAAATAAAAAGAAATGGGATCATGAAGAAACTATTACTTCTTATTATAAAGGGTTATCGAAAATACATATCTCCAATGAAATCTACAAAATGTCCTTATTGCCCTACCTGCTCGGAGTACGGGATGCTTGCCGTGGAAAAGTATGGTGCAGTCAAGGGAGGGGCTCTTGCGGCTTGGAGGATCTTAAGATGTAATCCTTTTTCCAAAGGAGGCTTTGATCCCGTTCCGTAAGGAGGACGATCTTGAAAATTCTAATGACAAAATACTCCGGTGCAATTTTGGGACCGATTGCGCTCGTTCTCGGTTTTGTGCTGGGTGGTATTTATGATTTTATCAAACTCATTACCGGCGGACATGTTGAAAACGTCGGTATTTCCATCATTATTCTTACGATCATCATCTACAGTTGTTTATATCCCCTGACTTATAAACAGCAGAAATTCTCGCGTCTTACCCAAAAGATGAGCCCTGAGCTTCAGGAGATCAAGAAAAAGTATGAGGGAAAACGCGATCAGGAATCCATGCAGAAAATGAACATGGAAACACAGGCTGTTTACCAGAAATACGGCGTTTCCGCAACCGGTACCTGTCTGCAGTTTATCATTCAGATGCCGATCCTGTTCGCTTTGTATCGCGTATTTTATAATGTTCCGGCTTATATCAGTTCCGTAAAAGATATTTTTATCACACCTGCTGGTTCCAGTATTACCGATCAGATCATGAATACGCCTGGTTGGCAGGATAAGATGACCAATCTGGTTGCCGGTTTTAAGAACCTGACGGCCCTCAGAGCGGATTTCTTTATTGCGGAATCTTCCAATTTTCTGGGACAGGTCGCTTCTGCTACGGAACGGCAGCAGAACTTTATCGTTGATGTACTCTACAAGCTGCCGAAAGAGGGATGGGAAACACTGACCAGCAGTGCTTATTTTCCGAATCTGACCAATGCAGATGTCGTTGAGCAGGCAGTCAATCATGTCAATAATTTTCTCGGGTTGAATATTTCCTATACGCCTTGGGACTATATCACGGCTTGGTTTAATGCTGTAAAAGACCACACCGGAGAAGGAACTGCTCTGTTTGGCTTTGCGTTTCTTGCGCTTTTGATCCCGGTATTCTCCTATCTTTCTCAGGTGCTTTCTATTAAGGTGATGCCGCAGGCAAACACCACAGGCAATGATCAGATGGGTGCACAGATGAAATCCATGAATCTTCTGATGCCGCTGATGTCGTTTGTCATTTGCTTTACGGTTCCTGTCGGTCTCGGTGTTTACTGGATCGGTTCGGCAGTTGTAAGAACTGTACAGGCATTGATCATCAATAAAAAGCTGGATAAGATCAATCTGGAAGATATCATCGAGAAAAATAAGGAAAAAGCAAAGAAAAAGCGCGAAAAGATGGGAATCTACGAAAATCAGATCCGCAATAACGCGCAGCTCCGCACCAAAACCAACGTCCAGTTCAAATCTCTTTTGACAGACGAAGAGAAAGAGCAGCAGCTTACAAAGGCGACTGAGATCAAGGTAAATGCCCGGCCGGACAGCATGGCTTACAAGGCAAATTTGGTAAAAGAGTTTAACGAACGCAATAACGCTGACAAGAAGTCAGATAACTAGAATAGATAGAGGTGGAAAAATGAACGATTATATTGAAGTAACCGCGAAGAGCGTAGAAGAAGCCATCACGGAGGCATGTGTAAAGCTTGGTTTGACGAGTGATCAGATCGAATATGAAGTGGTAGAGAAAGGGAGTTCCGGATTCCTCGGGATCGGTAATAAGCCGGCACAGATCAAAGCATGGAAAAAGGATGAAAAACCGGCTGAACCGGCAGAGAAAGAGGAAGCAGAAAAGAAGACAGAAAAGACATCTGAATCTGTCGTTTCTTCCGAAAAGAAACAAAATGAAAGAAAAGTAACTGTTCTGAGCGACAGTAGTGTGGAAGCATTTTCGGCTTCTGCAAAAGAATTCCTCGGAAAAGTGTTTGATGCGATGCATCTGGAGGTACAGATCGATACCTCTTATGATAAAGAAAATAACTGCCTTGATATTGAGCTGAGCGGAAAAGAAATGGGCGTGATCATCGGAAAACGTGGGCAAACGTTGGATTCACTGCAGTATCTGACGAAGCTTGCGATCAATACCAATACCGAGGAAAAGATCAAAGTCAAGGTCGATACGGAAGATTATCGCAATCGCCGCAAGAAGACTTTGGAGAACCTTGCAAGCAATGTGGCTTACAAAGTGAAAAAAACAGGGCGTCCTGTGGAACTGGAGCCGATGAATCCTTTTGAACGGCGTGTCATCCATTCCGCGCTGCAGAACAATCGTTATGTGAAGACACATAGTGAAGGCGAAGAGCCGGATCGTTATGTCGTAGTATCTCCGAAATAATGATCAACCAAAGTGCAAGCGAAAGGAGGCAGATACATGAACGAAGAAATGCAAAAGAAAATGAGAAAAGTGGGCATTGAGATGAACCTCTGCATGGGGATCACACTCAGCTTTTTCTTGTCTCTGGTCGGAACCCTTTCTTCCGGACATTTTACGGTTCCTTCCTGGTTAATGAGTTTTGCGATCAGTACGGTTATCAGTATCATCATCGGTTTACTGGTTCCGATGAATAAGGTAATGAATGCTGTCGATCGGAAAGCGGGACTGCAGCCGGGAAGCCTGCCTGCAAGATTTCTGGACAGTCTGATCTCAGATCTGATCTATACACCGATTTTGACGCTTTGTATGGTCGGCCTTGCATATTGGAATGCAACTCGGCATGGACAACCGATGCCGTTTCTGCCGGTCTTTCTGAATTCGCTGCTTTTGACATTGGCAGTCGGTTATGTTCTGATCTTTATCTTCCAGCCACTGTTTATGAAAGCGATCCTGAAAAGGAATGGAATAAACGGTGCGCCACAGAATCAAAAACACTGATCTTGTTTGATGGAAAGCATCGGCATTGCCGGTGCTTTTCGTAAAATAGTAAGAAAAAAGCATTATTTGGGATATGATGGAACGAGATACGATAGCAGCCATTGCAACAGGATTCATCCCCAGTGGGATTGGGATCATACGCATCAGCGGTCCGCAAGCCATTGAGATTGCGGACGGCTTATTGGAGGGAGCTGATCTATCCAATGCACCCTCTCATACCATCCATTATGGGATGATCCGTTCAAATGGAGAGCTGATCGACGAAGTACTGGTGGCTTTGATGAGAAGCTCCAGATCCTATACAACAGAAGATACGGTTGAGATTGATTGTCACGGCAGTCCGCTTGCGATGCAAAAGGTGCTGGAAGCTGTCTGCCAATCCGGTGCGCGGCTCGCGGAGCCAGGAGAGTTTACGAAAAGGGCTTTTTTAAACGGTCGGATCGATCTCACGGAAGCGGAATCCGTAATGGATCTGATCCAGGCCAAAACGGAGTATGCGAGAAAAAGCTCTCTGCAGATTCTGCGGGGATCGATGAAAGAAAAGATCTCCACATTGCGTAAGACACTCTTAAATCGCAGCGCTTATATTGAAGCAGCCTTGGATGATCCGGAACACTATGATCTGTCTGGATTTCCGGAGTTGCTGCGCACGGATGTCTTAACCGTGCAGGATGAGATCGATCGCATCCTGGAAACTGCGGAAAACGGTCGCCTTTTATCCGAAGGGATACGAACAGTCATTCTCGGAAAGCCGAATGTAGGGAAGTCTTCCCTTTTGAACCGGTTGCTCGGAGAAGAGCGGGCGATTGTGACAGATATTGCCGGCACAACAAGAGATACTCTGGAAGAACAGGTCATGTTGGACGGCATTCTTCTGAAGATCATTGATACGGCAGGTATCCAGAACACCGAAGATCCGGTAGAAAAGATTGGTGTGGAAAAAGCGTTTGATTGTATTCCGGATGCTGATCTGGTTCTGTTTGTGGTGGATGCTTCCAGGCCACTCAGTCCGGAGGATCAACAGATTTCCTCTTTGCTGAAGGACAAAACTGTGCTGATACTGCTCAACAAATCGGATCTTTCTGCAGAGGTTACCAAAGAGACCTTGGAAAAAGAGATCTCTCTTACCGGACTACCGATCGTATCCATTTCTTCCAAAACAGGTGATGGTTTCGATCAGTTAAAAACGACAATTTCAGATGTCTTTTTTCATGGAAATATCTCATTTAACGACGAATTAGTCGTGACAAATGTCCGTCAAAAGGAATCGTTACGGAAAACAAAGGAAAGTCTTTCGCGGGTGCTCGAAAGTATTGATGCGGGAATGCCGGAGGATTTTTATTCTGTGGATCTGATAGATGCTTATGCGGAACTGGGCAGGATCATCGGAGAAAAAGTGGAAGAAGATCTGATCAACGAAATCTTTGCAGAATTTTGCATGGGGAAATAAACATGCCGTTTGTAGAAGAATCTTATGATGTCATTGTGATCGGTGCCGGTCATGCCGGCTGTGAGGCAGCGCTTGCGACAGCGCGGCTTGGTCTTTCTACGATCATTTTTACGGTCAGCATCGACAGTATCGCGATGATGCCTTGTAATCCGAATATCGGCGGTACTTCAAAAGGGCATCTGGTGCGGGAAGTCGATGCACTGGGCGGACAGATGGGGATCAATATCGATCAGACATTTATCCAGTCGAAGATGCTGAATAAGTCAAAAGGTCCGGCTGTTCATTCTCTGCGGGCGCAGGCAGATAAGGCTGCTTACAGCATGCGGATGAGAGAGACGCTGCAAAGAACGGACAATCTGACCATCCGTCAGGCAGAAGTAGCAGAGATCATGACGGAAAACGATAAGGATGGGGATGGTCGTCATGCAAAGAAAAGGATTGTCGGAGTACGTACTTTTTCAGGGGCGATCTATCATGCAAAAGCCGTGATCTTATGCAGCGGAGTTTATCTGAATGCCCGTTGTCTTTATGGGGATACAATCAATGAAACCGGTCCGAACGGCCTTCAGGCGGCTACCCATTTGTCACAGTCGCTCATAGACAATGAGATTGAACTCTATCGCTTTAAAACCGGGACTCCTGCACGGATTGACCGGAGATCCATTGATTTTTCAAAGCTCGAAAAACAGTCCGGAGATGAAAGGATCTGCCCATTTTCTTTTTCCACGGATCCGGACGAGGTACAGATCGATCAGGTAAGCTGCTATCTGACTTATACAAATGAAGAGACTCATCGCATTATCAGGGAGAACCTGGATCGTTCCCCCATGTATTCCGGTGTGATCGAAGGAACAGGACCGCGGTATTGCCCTTCCATTGAAGATAAAGTGGTACATTTTCCCGATAAGGAGCGGCATCAGATCTTTGTTGAGCCGGAGGGCCTTCATACCAATGAGATGTATCTGTCCGGGATGAGCAGCTCGATGCCGGAAGACGTACAATACCAGATGTATCGGACGTTGCCGGGTTTTGAGCATGCGGTGATTGTACGTAATGCTTACGCGATTGAGTATGATTGCATCAATCCGAATCAATTGAAAGCAACATTAGAGTTTAAGGATATTACGGGATTCTTTTCCGCTGGGCAGAGTAACGGCAGTTCCGGTTATGAAGAAGCTGCGGCGCAGGGGATCCTTGCGGGGATCAATGCCGCCATGCTGATCAAAGAAGAGGAGCCGCTTGTGATCGATCGGTCTGAAGGGTATCTCGGCGTCTTGGTCGATGACCTAGTGACGAAAGTGACGACAGAACCTTATCGCATGATGACAAGCCGGGCAGAATATCGTTTGTTGCTGCGTCAGGATAATGCGGACCTTCGGCTTTCCAAGTATGGTTACAGGGTTGGGTTGCTTTCCAAAGAGCGTTATGATCATGTTTGTGAGAAGGAACGTCTGATCAAAAAAGAGATCGAGCGGATTCGTACTGTCACTGTCGGTTCTTCCGAACAGGTTTCTCTTTGTCTTTCTTCGCTCGGAAGTGTGCCGTTAACGCACGGGATGTCTTTGGCGGAACTGATCAGAAGGCCCGAACTGACTTATCAGAGTATTGCGCCGCTTGATCCGGATCGTCCGATCCTTTCCGACGAAGTACAGGAGCAGGTAAATATTGCGGTAAAATATGAGGGTTATATCGAGCGCCAGATCAAGCAGGTCGAGGAGTTTAAGCGGTTGGAGAAAAAGAAAATCCCGGAAAACTTCGATTATGATACTGTTCCAAGCCTCAGGATCGAAGCCAGACAGAAGCTGAAACAATTCAGGCCGGCTTCCATCGGCCAGGCAAGCCGCATTTCCGGTGTCAGCCCTGCCGATCTCACGGTTTTGCTGGTTTTCATGGAGGCGAATCATGGAAAATAGCATGCAGCAGTTGCAGGAAGGGTTTGATCAGATTGGGATTCCCTTTACGGATCGGCTATCTGAGCAGTTTCAAACGTATTATGAGTTTTTGATCGAACGCAATCAACAGATCAATCTGACTGCGATCACGGAATGGCCGGATGTTGTGGGAAAGCATTTCTTAGACAGTCTTTCTTTACTTATGTTTATTCCTGTCGAGAAGATGTCTGAAAAAAAAGTGCTGGATCTTGGCACCGGCGCCGGTTTTCCGGGTGTTCCGCTGGCTATGGTTCTACCTGATACACAATTTGTCCTGACAGATTCTCTGCAAAAGAGAACGATTTTTTTGGAAGAGCTTTGTCAGAAATTAGATCTTTCCAATGTTTCGATCGTTCATGCGCGTGCAGAAGATCTGGGAAAAGAGGAAGCATACAGAGAACAGTTTGATGTTGTGGTTTCCCGTGCAGTCGCTAATCTTTCTGTGCTTTCGGAGTATTGTCTTCCTTTTGTGAAAATTGGGGGATGGTTTACCCCATTTAAGACAGAAGATATCGATGCTGAAGCGGATGAGGCTTCTTTTGCGATCGAGACACTCGGCGGAGTGCTTTCTTCGATTGAACGCTTTGTAGTTCCGACAACGGACCTTCACCGGTCGATCGTAAAGATTCAAAAAAAGAAGCATTCCCCTCATCGATATCCACGGAAAGCGGGAACGCCGGCAAGATCGCCATTAAAAAAGGGAGCGGATTGAACCGTTCCCTTTTTTCTATCAGATCAGATAAACAAATGGATCACTTGCGCTAACTTATCCGGTACTTCCAACTGCGGCAGGGTCTTGCTTCCGGAAACCGAAGCAGTTTCTGCTTTGAGGGAGTATTTTTTGTATTCTCCCTGGATGGGGATCATACCCTTTCTGTCTCGACTGCCGATGATCACGAGATTATCCAGTTCACGTAGTGCCATACGGATATTGGCATTCAGAAAATGTCCGCGAAGGCTGGCAAGCAGATAACGACCGGAGCCATGTCCGCGATGCGCGGCCTCATAATAAGCGCCGACAATCCTTTCGTCCACAAGCTGCGGTTTCATGTAGAATCGTTCGCGGAATAAACGGAACAGGTTCTTTTCTGTGGTCTCGATGTTGAACACATAAGTGCCGATGATCGGAAGCGTAATGATGGTCTTGACCAGTTTACTCCTTTGATCAGGCTGCATCTCAGAGGTTGCGATCTTCTCGGGATTGATGAGGATCAGTTTTTCTACTTTTTCCCGATACATTTTATCTGCCATGATCGCAGGAAAAGCAGACATGCCGCTTGCAATCAAGATCGTCTTTTCTCCGATGACTTTGTCGATAAAGCTGCCGATCATTTCGGTATAAAAGTACGTGGTATAAGTGATCGCCGGTTTATCGGATCTGCCGCAGCCGATCATGTCGATTGCATAAACGGTATGCTCTTTTTCTAAACGGCGGATCAGCTTTGTCCATTCATAGTTGCTGCCGCTTGGGATCAGGTCATGGATCAGGAGGATCGGGCTTCCGGATCCTTTCACATTGTAAAAGATGTCATACTCTCTCCAAGTGAAAAAGCGACCTTTCATGGGAAGTATGTTTTTATTGTCTGCGCGGTAATCAGCGAGCCGGTTTAACAGATAGATCATACCGGTGGTCATAATACCGAGCGCGATTAATGATACAATTCTTTTCTTCATGTGTGACCCTCCAACTAGCATTATAGTATCATCTGCCTATTTATACAAGCATTCTGGTCAAAGTGTTTGATAGGATTTTCTGAAAATGCTGAAATGAAAAGGTAAATTCCAGTGAAAGTTTAAATTCCACTGCTCTTTGAAAAATAGCGTTTTTTATATATTTGTAAGGTCATATTTGACCGA
>CACZBF010000018.1 GCA_902779355.1 uncultured Lachnospiraceae bacterium
CACAAACGCAAGTATACGAAGTCAGGAAAATACAAAAGGGCGATTCATCCCTCAACCGACTGATGTCGGATGGGGTTTTCTCGCAGAGTTATTATAAAAAAGAGAACTTGAAAATGAAATGATAGGATGCTAAAATAAATACGAAAAATAGTATCAAAAATCATATCATTTTCAGGGGGCTTATATGGTTGCAGTCAAGGGTACTACCATCAAAACAGAGTTCAAGTCTATCTGTGACCGTGCGACAAAGGGAGAGATATTTTTGGTCACACGCCCTAAAGACGAGAATATCGTGATCATTTCCGAAAAAGAATACCGCCAGCTGATGCGTTTTAAGGCGTATGCAGATCACCTTGCCGCCGCTTCTGTCACGGGAGGAGAAGCGCCGAACGCAGAAGATACCTATCCGAGCGGTTTTTTTGATCTGTTTGGAGCAGGCAAGTCTCTGGGACTGGATGAAAGACCTGCAGAATTGTCATGGGCGGATGACGGGAAGCGAGCGGCCTTATGAAGTACGTTTTGGATACCAACACGATCATATACTTTATCAAGGGACAGTCCCCGCAGTTGGATGCGATGCTTCGCCACACGCCTTCACAGGAGATCTTTATCCCGTCCATTGTCGTTTCCGAAATCGAATACGGCGCCAGAAAAAGCAACGACTATGAGAAAACGATCCAAGTTTACCGTCAGTTTTTAGAGGCCTTTACGATCGTGCCGTATGACGACAGGATGGGTGTCTTCTATGGGTTGATCCGCGCCTCACTGGAGAAACAGGGGGAGAAGATTGGCCCCAATGACTTGATCATCGCAGCCGAAACACTTGCCATGGGCGGCACGTTGGTCACCAAAAACCTCTCGGAGTTTCGCCGCGTCGAGGGACTGCGGGTGGAAGACTGGACAGTCTAAGGGAACATTGAGTTTCATCATTGAGTATGGGGGATCAAACCCTATTGACATAACAGACTGAGAGCGATCCGAGCATTAAAAGAGGATTTGGAAGGGAGTGGGGATCTATGAAGAATGATACGCTTGAATACAAAGGATATCATGCCAGAATAGAATATGATTCCGTTTCAAAATCGTTGTTTGGCAAGGTCGAAGGGATTAAGGATCTAGTTACTTTTGAAAGCGATAACCTCAATAAAGTGGAGGATGAGTTTCACGCTGCTGTGGATGACTACCTCGATTTTTGCAAAGAAGTCGGAAAGACACCGGACAAAGAGTATTTGGGAAAATTCAATGTTAGGATCGATCCGGCGCTTCACCGTAAAATTGCAGAGAAAGCATATAGCGAGCATGTATCATTAAATGCCGCCGTTGAAAAGGCAATCAAAGCCTACGCCGCGAGTTGAAAATCAGGAGAGACGAATAATTGACTTGGCGCAACCGACAGGCTGCGCTTTTTTTTGTGCCAATATTTTTTCGGTTAGCTGTACTGCGTAGCCAGGGAAGAGACAGGGGGATGGTACTAAGTTTTGGTTGAATTTATAACGAACGTTCGTTATAGTGAGATTATGAATGAACGGTTTATTGAAAAAATAAAAAATAAAACAAAATCCCAATATGACCTTGCGCAAAGAGCTGGCGTTCCTTATTCGACGATCAATGGTCTGATGAATCAGAAACATGAAATCAACAAGTGCAGCGCTTCAACCCTCCTTAAGATTGCAAATGTAATAGGAGTAGAAATAGGGGAACTGCTGGATCCATATCCGGTAATGGATAAAATGGAGGGAATATATAAAAATATACAGTACCATTGGCATTGGAACGGGAAAACAATGGAAGTGTTATTCCGCCATCATGGTAAAGAGGTTGTGCTCGATACAAAAAATAAACTTCATTTTCCGGATAAAATGAATGCATACCGGTACATAGCAGAAATGGAGATTGATGAATTCCTAAGCGGTCTTGAATTTGAGGTGGAGGCGAAATCCTATTATGGCAAATTATTTTCTGAAACATAAAGATGGAATCTGCGGGCTTATCAATATTGACGAAACGGATGGGAAGGTAAGGAATTGGCATAGTTTTCACATCGGAATAGATCCTTTCCTTGGCAACTCTACACTAGAGAATATGAAAATCTGGTGGACGCAGCGCGCGGTTCCGGGTTCAAGAAAAATGATCGAGGAGGCCGTAAAAAAATCCGGAAGCCATGGAAATATGGATTATATGGCAAAGAACCTTGGCTTAAGTATTACTGACACATATTGGATCTGCCCGGTAGATTGTGAATTAGGTTGGGATAATGTTTCCTTACATAGACAAAAACAATTCAATGAGGGTAAGATCCCTTACCACAACTTTACTTCCTACGATCCCAATGCGGCCCTTGGAGGTCAAATGGAAAAGTATTGGGACTTAAACTACGATACGCCTGTGTTAATAAAAAAGGCGAGTGAACACTACGGCCAACAGGCTGTAAATGAACTATTAGCAACCATGATCCATGAAAGACAGGATGTCGGGGTGCCATATGTAAAATATAGTGTTTCACGTACAGACGACGGTAATCTGCAAAGCCAATGCGATGCCTTTACGTCAGAAACGATAGAATTGGTCTCGGCATTCGAAATTGTCAGTTCTCAAAAACAGGATAGCAGCATATCAACGTACGATGCTTATATAAACGTATCCGTCAAAAATGGAATAGATGCAGACGAGATGCAAAGATATATGGATTATCAAACGATGATCAATTTTGCTATCACAAATACGGACGGGCATCTTCTGAATATGGGGATCATAAGAAATGCGGACGATGGTAGTTTTATAGGGGTTGCGCCGATCTATGACTCAGGGAATAGTATGTTTTTTAGGGATGAAAACAGAGAGAAACCATACTCACGCAGAGAGTTATTGGATCGGGAGATAACAAGTTTCTACAAGACAGAAGAAAAGATGCTTAAAAAGGTAAAAGAGAAAAAGATAGTAAAAATAGATCTTTTACCGTCTCCTGAAGAGGTAAGGGAACTATATCTTAGCCATCATATTCCGGAGAACAAGGTGAATATGATAGTTGGAAACTACGAAAAAAAGGTTGTCTTTTTGGATGAATTTCAAAATGGAAAAACCGTATCACTATATCATGAAAAGAAGCGAGAGCAAATTCCTCCAAAGACTTGATATAACAAGAATGGAACCGAGGAGGTTCGAACTCCCGACCTCTGCGTTGCGAACGCAGCGCTCTCCCAACTGAGCTACGATCCCTCGTCGCAACAAACTGCGCTTATGCTCGCGCCGATCTAGATCGCCGCTCGCTTCGCTCCGTTGTTGCTCCTCTTCGCCGAAAAGCAGGCTTTTCGTCGATATAACGGAGAACCTGCTACGCGCGCTTCTCCGCTTCGCTAGTATGAGATCTTTCCAACGATGCTATTATAGTATCTTTTTTTTGGATTTGCAAGCGAAAAAGGGTGCAAAAGGGGGATGCTTCGTGGTATACTATATTATACTGTGCGTTACGTGTCGGCAATCGGCAGGAAACGCGTTTCTTGGAGGAGAGAGAGCATGAGTGTCCGCAGGGTTTATGTGGAGAAAAAGAAAGGATTTGCTGTTGCAGCGGAAGAGCTCAGGCATGAGGCAAAGCACAATCTCGGAGCGACGGGGATCACGGGTGTCAGGATCCTGATCCGTTATGATATTGAGGATCTGTCGGAGGAGACGTATCGGAAAGCGCTGCTTACCGTTTTTTCGGAGCCGCCGGTGGATGATATTTATGAGGAGACGTTTGATGCGCAGGGCGGCAAGGTCTTTTCCGTAGAGTATCTGCCCGGGCAGTTCGACCAGAGAGCGGATTCGGCGGAGCAGTGCGTGAAGCTGATCGGCAGCAGTGAGGAGCCGGTGATCCGTTCCGCGACGACGTATGTGATCTACGGCGATGTGGATGAGGCCGCGCTGGCGGCGATCAAGAACCACTGCATCAACCCCGTGGATTCCAGAGAGACCGGGGAAGAGAAGCCGCAGACTTTGATCCAGCAGTTCGAGGAGCCGGCGGATATCGCGACGTTTGACGGGTTTACGAGGATGCCGGAAGCAGAGCTGAAGGCGCTCTATGATTCGCTGAACCTGGCGATGACGTTCCGCGACTTTTTGCATATCCAGAATTACTTCCGTGATGAGGAGCATCGCGACCCCACTGTGACGGAGATCCGCGTTCTGGATACCTACTGGTCGGATCACTGCCGTCATACGACGTTTTCCACAGAGTTAAAGAATATCACGTTTGCGGACGGGTTTTATCGTGCGCCGATCGAGGATGCTTATCGCGAATACCGCGAGAGTTTTGACCGGCTCTACCGCGACCGCAATGACAAATATGTCTGCCTCATGGACATTGCCCTGATGGCGATGAAGCGGCTGAAAGCCGAAGGCAAGCTTGACGATCAGGAGGAGTCGGACGAGATCAACGCCTGCTCGATCGTGGTGCCTGTTGAGGTGGACGGGAAGACCGAAGAGTGGCTGGTCAATTTCAAGAACGAGACCCATAACCACCCGACGGAGATTGAGCCTTTCGGTGGCGCGGCGACGTGCCTCGGCGGCGCGATCCGCGATCCGCTTTCCGGCAGGACGTACGTTTATCAGGCGATGCGCGTGACGGGTGCGGCGGACCCGACCGTTCCGAACTCCGCGACGATGCCGGGCAAGCTCCCGCAGAAAAAGCTCGTGCGCCAGGCGGCGAAGGGCTACAGTTCATACGGCAATCAGATCGGTCTGGCGACCGGCTATGTGAAAGAGATCTACCATCCGGATTATGTGGCGAAGCGCATGGAGATCGGAGCCGTCATGGGTGCGGCGCCGCGGCGTGCGGTACAGCGGTTGACGAGTGATCCGGGCGACGTGATCATCCTGCTCGGCGGCAGGACAGGACGCGACGGGATCGGCGGTGCGACGGGTTCTTCCAAAGCGCATACGACGAAGTCCATTGATGTCTGCGGTGCCGAGGTGCAAAAAGGAAATGCGCCGACGGAGCGGAAGCTGCAGCGTCTCTTTCGCAGGGAAGAAGTCAGCCATATCATCAAAAAATGCAACGATTTCGGTGCCGGCGGTGTGTCGGTTGCGATCGGCGAGCTGGCAGCGGGCCTGACCGTGCAGTTAGATCGTGTGCCAAAAAAATATGCAGGGTTGGACGGCACGGAGCTTGCGATCTCCGAATCACAGGAGCGCATGGCGGTCGTCGTAGATCCGAAAGATGTACAGCAATTCCTGTCTTACGCGGCAGAGGAAAATCTCGAAGCAACCGAAGTTGCGGTCGTGACGGAGGAGCCCAGGCTCGTTCTGATGTGGCGTGGCAAGAAGATCGTGGATATTTCGAGAGCGTTTCTGGATACGAACGGCGCGCATCAGGAGACCGATGTTGCTGTATCGCTCCCGGATGAAAAAGAGAACCCGTTCGAAACTTACGCGCTGCCCGAGGCAGCGAAAGCGCTCAAGGCCGGCGATACGAAGGCGGCTTGTCTGGCGACTTTAAAGGACCTCAATGTCTGCTCGCAGAAAGGTCTTGTCGAGATGTTCGACGGATCGATCGGCGCGGGTTCCGTGCTGATGCCGTACGGCGGGAAGTACCAGTCCACCGAGACACAGGCGATGGTCGCAAAGCTTCCGGTCGCAAAAGGGCATGACTGCGATACCGTGACAATGATGGCATACGGATTTGACCCGTTCCTTTCCGGCTGGAGCCCGTTCCACGGCGCGGTATATGCCGTGACGGAGTCCATTGCGAGGATCACGGCAGCGGGCGGTGACCCGACGAAGATCCGCATGACCTATCAGGAATATTTCCGCCGCATGAGCGAGGATCCGGCGCGCTGGAGCCAGCCGTTCGCGGCATTGCTCGGCGCATTCTCCGCACAGATCGGTTACGGCCTGCCGTCGATCGGCGGAAAGGATTCCATGTCCGGCACGTTCAACGACATTGATGTGCCGCCGACGCTCGTTTCGTTTGCAGTGGATGTCGCGAAGGAAAAAGACATCCTCTCTCCGGAGCTGAAAGCACCCGGAAACAAGCTGGTGCTCTTCAATTTTGCAAGAGACCAATTCGCGCTTCCCGGAGACGGCAAGGATCGCAACGAAGCCTTTGCAAATGTGCTGAACCTTTACAAAAACATTCACGAGATGATCCAAAAGGGCTGCATCATCTCGGCCTATGCGCTTGATACCAAAGGTGTCTTTGCATCTGCGGCCAAGATGGCATTCGGTCAGGGCTACGGCATCCGTTTTGAAGATCTCTCAAGCGACCTTCTTTTCGGAAACAACGTCGGCGCGATCCTGGCGGAGATCCCGAAGGATCAGTATGACAAACTGACGGCTGAAGCAGGTGGTCTCATCACCCCGATCGGTGAAGTGACAGAGGCTCCGGTCTTTACGGTAAACGGGAAATGGGAGCTTTCCCTTTCCGAAGCCCAGGACGCATGGGAGCAGACGCTGGATCGCGTGTTCCCGTCCAAGGGGACGCTGCCGGATGGCGTTACAAAAGAGACGGTCATCCCGTCCGACCCGTACCGCGCAGCGGAGAGCGAGATTTACATCTGCAAAAACAAGACCGCAAAACCGACCGTGTTTATCCCGGTCTTCCCCGGCACCAACTGCGAGTATGACAGCGCGAACGCGTTTGAAAAAGCAGGCGCTGCGACCAATACGCTGGTCTTCCAGAACCTGACCGGCGAAGCGATCCGCGAATCCGCAGAGGCCTTTGCAAAGGCGGTAGACGCTGCGCAGATCATCATGTTCCCCGGCGGATTTTCTGCAGGTGACGAGCCGGAGGGCAGCGCAAAGTTTTTTGCAAATGTATTCCGCCATGAAAAAGTGAAAGACGCTGTGATGCGGCTGCTCAACGAAAGAGACGGCCTGATGCTCGGTATCTGCAACGGCTTCCAGGCGCTGATCAAGCTCGGCCTTGTGCCTTACGGCGAGATCCTGGAGCAGAAGCAGGATTCCCCGACGCTGACCTACAACACGATCGGCCGTCACATTTCACATATGGTCTATACCAAAGTGGTTTCGAATAAGAGTCCGTGGCTCTCGCTTGCAGAGCTCGGCAAGACCTATGTCACGCCGGCGTCACACGGCGAGGGGCGGTTTGTAGCATCGGCGGAGTGGATCGAAAAGCTTCGTGCGAACGGACAGATCGCGACGCAGTATGCTGATCCCGAGGGCAAAGTTTCCATGGATCCTGCGTGGAACGTCAACGGGTCGTATGCATCGATCGAAGGCATCACGAGCCCCGACGGGCGGATTCTCGGCAAGATGGCGCACGCAGAGCGGATCGGACGGTCCGTGGCGAAAAATATCTACGGCGAGCAGGACATGAAAATTTTTGAATCAGGAGTGAGATACTTTACTGCATGAAAAACCTCATTCACCAGAAAAAATTTATTGTGTTGTTGTTCCTCATCCTGGCTTTGCTGGTGTGCATGATCTGCATGGTCGCCTATTGCGACCATCAGAGCAAGATCCTGCGTACCTATGAGTACGACAGTCTGCAGAGCGGTCATGTACAGGACGGACTGGAACTGGTTGTCGAACGCGGTGTGCCGTGGATGGATTATTCCCTTTATAAAAACCTTCCTTGCGGCGCTCAGTATGACTGGCAGCTGATCAATTATTCGGGGCGCGAGTTTATCAACTGGACTGCGGACATCGTTTTCCCGGGAGCGCTGCAGGTCAACAGCTCCTGGAACGGCACGTACCTTGTTTCCGGAAATGTGCTGACCTTTGTGCCGGAGCGGAACGACGAGATGGACCTCACGGTCGTGCACGAGCAATCCACGAGAGGGTTCGGAGCCGTCATTTATACCTCTAAAGAGATGATCCCGGAGAAGGCGGTTCTGACCGGATACTGGCATATGAATGTCCTCAACATGCCGGTGTTCTGGGTGTTCTTTTCCGCGATGCTCGTCGTCTTGTTCATCACGCTTTTGACCGTGATGTTGTGGTACCGGACAGAGAAGTACCGCAAGCAGATTCAGAAAGATGATGAGATGATCCGGCAGGCAATGCTGACGATGACGGATTTTATCGATGCAAAGGACAGCTATACGAGAGGTCACTCGAGCCGTGTGGCGGTCTATTCCTGCGAGCTGGCCAAGAGCCTCGGCGTTTCGGAAGAGGAGCGCAAGAACTACTATTACATTGCATTGATGCATGACTGCGGAAAAGTCGGCGTGCCCGATGCGGTGCTGAAGAAGCCCGGGAAACTGACGGAGGATGAATTCCGCCTGATCCAGGCGCATGCAACGGTGGGGAATCACCTGCTGGCGCACTTCAACTCGATCCCCGGCATCAGAGATGGCGCGCATTATCACCATGAACGGTATGACGGCACGGGCTATCCGGAAGGGCTGAAAGGGGAGGAGATCCCCTATGTGGCGCGGATCATCTGTATTGCGGATGCGGTGGATGCCATGAGTACAAACCGGTGCTATCGTGACCGGCTGACGGAAGAGAAGCTGATCGAAGAGCTGAGGGAACACTCCGGGACACAGTTCGATCCGACGATGATTCCCGAGATGATCGTATTGATCCATCAGGGTATCATCGAGCGGACGCAAAAAGAATATCCGAACCGGAGCATCTAGAGGTTAAGGTCGAGATCAAATAGCCGATATAAAAGATGAAGACTGTTACTATACCTTGCGTTCCAAAACGGAGGGCTGATTATGAAATTTAAGCGAATTGATCTGGAAACCGTGAGATGCCTGATCTCGGAGCAGGAGCTCCAGGAGAACGGGCTCGATATGGATGATTTCTTAAAGAGCGGGGAAAAGACCGAGGACTTTCTGCGCAAGATCATTATGATGGCGGAGGAAGAGGTCGGCTACAAAGTGCCCGGCGGCTCGCTTTCCGTGCAGGCATCGATCCTGCCGAACCACATCCTGTCTCTGACGCTTTCGGAGAAACAGAACGGGATCCTCGATATCTTAAAAAACCTGAAAAACGCGCTGACAAAGATTTCGGATGCGGTCCGCGATGACGATACGGAAGCCTTCCGGGAGATCCTGGAAGCCATGGGTGCGACCGATGCGAGAGAGCGGATCGGGACGCATGAGGAAGAGCCGGACCAGAAGAGCCCGGTGAAGAATGCTTATCAGATCGAGTTTGACAACTTTGACTATATCCTGCGTTATGCGCAGGGGACTTATCTGTCGGTTCCGGTGCGGAACGTGGTATACCGCCTGCCGAGAAACGGCAAATATTATCTTGTGATCAGCAAGGGTGAGCTGAACGACGACCAGATGTGCAGGCTGCTTTCCGCGGCGCTTGATTTTTCCAGCGCGATCTATTCCGACACCGCATTGCTGGCTTATTTGGACGAGCATGGAGAGATAATTTTGAAGGGAGATGCGATCAAGACATTACGCGCCCTTTGAGAAAAAAAGGAGGGAGATTTGAGACATGTGGGCAAATGAAACCGTTTTTTACCAGTTCTACCCATTGGGGATGACCGGCGCGCCTTATGAGAATGACGGGGTGCTGACGCACCGGATTCAACAGATCGAAGCCTTTATTCCGCACCTTACGAAATGCAACGTTGGTGCGGTTTATTTTTCTCCGATCTTTGAGTCTGACACCCACGGCTACAACACCAGAGATTACAAGAAGATCGACACGCGGCTTGGGACCAACGAGGACTTTAAGGACCTTGTGAAAAAGTTCCACGACGCAGGGATCCGTGTGATCATCGACGGCGTGTTCAATCATGTGGGGCGTGGCTTTTTTGCATTCAAGGATGTCCAGGAAAAACGCTGGGACAGCCCCTACAAGGACTGGTTTCATATCAGCTTTGACGGCAATTCCAATTATAACGACGGCTTCTGGTACGAAGGCTGGGAAGGCAACTTTGACCTCGTCAAACTAAACCTCCAAAACGAAGCCGTTGTGCAGCATATCTTTGAGGCGGTGGATTTCTGGAGGAGTGAGTTCGGGATCGACGGCCTCCGGCTTGACGTGGCGTACTGCCTGGACCGGGGATTTCTGCATCGCCTGAGAGAGCATTGCAACGGGATCGCAGAGGATTTCTTCCTGGTCGGGGAAATGGTACACGGCAACTATTATGAGTACGTCAATGACGGCATGCTCCATTCCGTGACGAACTATGAGTGCTACAAAGGCCTCTATTCTTCCATGAACAGCTACAATCTTTTCGAGATCGTGCATTCGCTGCTGCGCCTATTTGGACCGGAGGACTGGTGCCTCTGCCGCGGCATGCATCTGCTGGCGTTCGTGGACAACCATGACGTGAGCCGTATCGCATCCATTCTGGAGAATCCGAAGCACCTGCCCCTGATCTACGGGCTGCTGTTTGGGATGCCGGGCATTCCGATCGTCTATTACGGCAGTGAATGGGGGATCACCGGCAACAAAAGCGACGGCGATCCGGCACTGCGTCCGGAAGTGAAAGAGCCGCAGTGGAATGAGCTGACCGACCTCATCGCGAAGCTGGCCGATATTAAGCGTCATTCCGAAGCGCTGAATTACGGCGGGATGCGCCAGGTGGTGCTGACGAACCGGCAGTGCATCATTGAGCGGAAGAGCGAAAACGAGCGCTACATGATCGCACTCAATATCGATGAAAATGAGTACACCGCGCATTTCGACGCGGGCTGCGGACAGGCCGAGGAGATGATCACGGGAATGACCCATGATTTCGGCGGCGGCAGCGTGCTGCCACCGTACTCGGTACAGTTCTGGAAGATGGAACGCTAGAAAAAACGGAACACCGAAAACTGGAACGCTAGAAAGACAAACACTGGGAAGAGAGAACAGCAGGTAGAGGGTATATGATCAAATTAAGTGTCAAGAAGCCGTTTGTCGTGCTGGTTGGCGTCATTGTGATCATGCTGATCGGCGCGGTGGCGATGCTCCGCATGGAGACAAGTCTGCTGCCGGATATGGACCTGCCTTACATGGCAGTCATTACGACCTATCCCGGCGCCAGCCCCGAAAAAGTTGAGGAGAATCTGACGAAGCCGATGGAAAGCGCGCTCGGTACCGTGTCCGGTGTCGAGTCCGTGATGAGTGTCAGCGGCGAAAACTACAGCATGATCACACTGGAGTTTACCGACGGGACCGAAATGGATTCCGCGATGGTGAAGGTCAGCTCCGCAGTGAACCAGATCGAGGGGGCATTGCCCGAAGAATGCGGCACGCCCAACATCATGGAGATCAGCATGGACATGATGGCGACGCTTTATTGCAGCGTGAGCTATGATGGCATGGATATCTATGACCTTTCCGACTTTACGGAGGATGTCGTCACGCCGTACTTCGAGCGCCAGAACGGTGTCGCGAGTGTGAATGCCGCGGGCCTGGTGGATCAGATCGTGGAGGTCCGGCTTTCCGAGGAAAAAGTTGACGAGGTGAACGCGCGCGTCAAGGAACAGGTTGCGGACGGGTTCAAAGAAGCGGAAGAAGAGCTGCAGAAAGCAAAGGATGACCTTGCGGCTGCGGAGAAGACACTTGCCTCCAAGGAAAAAGAGTACAAACAGGCGGTCTCTGCCATGACGCCGGAGATGATTGAGGCGGCGGGGCTTTCCAATGCAAAAGCCCAGATTGCAGGCGGCAAGCGGGAGATCGCAGAAGGCAAAAAGCAGCTCGCGGAAGCGGAGGAGCAGCTTGCCGCAGCAAAAGAAGAAGCGGAAGCGGCTGCCAACGTGGACCAGCTTGTGAATCTGGATACGATCAGCCAGATCATCTATGCACAGAACTTCGCGATGCCGGCGGGGTATCTTGACAGCGAGGACGACCATCAGTGGATCCTGAAGGTCGGGGAAAATTACGACTCTCCGGAAGAGCTTTCTGCGATGGTGCTGACGTCCGTTGCGGATGAGGACATCCTGCTTTCCGATGTCGCGGACATCACCGTGATCGACCATGCGGGAGACGCTTACTCCAAAGTCAATGGTGAGCAGGGCATCTTACTTTCCATCTTCAAAGGAAGCACAGCCGGCACGAGTGCCGTCAGCAGTGAGATCAAATCAGCCATCAAAGAACTGGAAGCCGACTACGAAGGACTGCATATCGTCCCGCTCGTGGATCAGGGTGCTTTTATCGACATGGTCATCCACAGCATCGTGGTCAGCATGCTGATCGGCGCACTGCTTGCGATCATCATCCTGGCAATCTTCCTGCTCGATATCAGACCGACGCTGGTTGTGGCATTCAGCATCCCGTTCAGTATCCTGACGGCGCTTGTCATCATGTATTTCACGGGCATCTCCATCAACCTGATGTCCTTGTTCGGCTTGTCCCTTGCAGTCGGTATGCTCGTGGACAACTCTATCGTTGTAATTGAAAATATCTACCGTCTGCGCTTCCGCGGACTCTCTGCCCCGCGTGCGGCTGTACAGGGTGCGCGCCAGGTTTCGGGCGCGATCATCAGCTCGACTTTGACGACGATCTGCGTATTCTTCCCGATCGTGTTTACGAGCGGTCTCGTGCGACAGTTGATGCTGCCGTTCTCGCTTTCCATTGTGTTTGCATTGCTCGCATCACTCCTTGTCGCAATGACGGTCGTGCCTGTGATGGGTTCGGCCCTTCTGAAAAAGACAACGCCGCGTCAGCATAAAGTCTTTGACAAGATCCAGGACATTTATGGCGCGATCCTTTCCTTCTTCCTGAAAGTCAAGATCATCCCGCTCGGTGTGGCGGCAGGACTTCTTGCGTTCTGTATCGTGCAGGTGCTGCGGATGGGAATTGTTTTGCTCCCGGATGCCGGATCTGATCAGATCACGCTGCAGGCGAAACTGGATGAGGAACTGGAGCAGGAAGCATGTTATGAGATCGCAGATGAGATCATGGATGCGGTGATCGCAGAGCCCGGTGTCAAGGTGCTCGGCCTGATGGACGGCAACAGCGCGTCCGGGATCAATGGCGCAGCCCTTTCCGGCGAGACGCTGGATGCACATAGCTTCTCCGGCTACATCATTCCGGAGGATGGGATGGATACGACGACAGAGCTGGATGACCTCATTGCGCGGCTCAATGCCGCGGTTTCCGGGATCGACGCTGAGATCACGGTGACCAACTCCATGATGGGAGAGATGACCGCGCTCCTTGGCGAGGGCCTGGAGATCGATGTGTTCGGCAATGATTATGAAAAACTGATCGAGATCTCCGAAGATGTGATGGAGATCGTTTCTTCCGTACCCGGATTCAAAGATATTTCAAACGGCATCGGGACGCCGGAGACGGAAGTGCATCTTTTGATCGACAAGGATGAGGCGATGCGTCTTGGGATCACGGAGGCCGAGCTTTACCAGTTGATCGCTGCGAACATGCAGACCGAAAAGACGCCCACTTCCATCACGGTAGATCAAAGAGAGATGGACGTCACGGTGGAAGATGAGTTGGATCCTCTGACAGATCAGAACCTTTTGGATCTGACGTTTGAAACGACGAAAATGGATGAAAACGGAGAGACCGTCACAGAGACGCACAAGCTCTCCGAGGTGGCGACCGTGGAGTATAACGATACGGTTTCCGAAATACACCGCGAAAACGGGACGCGTAAGATTGCAGTCACCGCAGCGGTGGATGACGGCTACAATCTGACGCTCTTAAACCGCCAGGTGGAAGCGAAGCTGAATACCTATCAGATGCCAAGCGGTTATTCCTATGCGTTCGGCGGAGAGATGGAAAACATTTACGATATGCTGAAGCAGATGGGGCTTCTCATGATCGTCGGCGCTGTGCTGATCTACCTTGTCATGGTGGCACAGTTCCAGAGCCTCCTGTCGCCGTTTATCGTGATCTTTACCGTGCCGCTCGCGTTCACGGGCGGTCTGATCGGTATGCTCGTCACGAACACGCAGATGTCCCTCGTTTCTCTGATGGGATTTTTGGTTCTGATGGGAACGGTCGTGAACAACGGCATCGTCTTCGTGGACTATGTGAACCAGCTGCGGCTTGGCGGTCTGGAGAAAAGAATGTCGCTCGTGGCAGCAGGCAAGACGAGAATGCGTCCGATTCTGATGACGGCGCTGACCACAATCCTTGCGATGATGGCGATGTTCTTCAATCCGGATGCCGGTATGGAAATGAGCAAGGATATGGCGATCGTCGTCGCAGCAGGCCTTCTCTACGCGACGTTGATGACGCTGTTTGTCGAGCCTGTCCTTTATGACATCTTCTACCGCAAGCAGCCGAAGGTCGTGGACGTAGGGGAAGACGACCTCGATCAGGTGCCGGACGATGCGGCGGATTTCCTTGAAAAAATGCAGAAGGAAGAGTCCTCCGACGACGGCGGCACGCCTTGAAAAAAGCGACCGGAAGATGTAGAATGATAAAAGATATTTTTAGAAAAAAGGAGTGATTTTTGAAATGTCAGATTATGGTTTTGGCCAGTTGATCGAGATGCTGCGCAAAAATCCGAAGAAGATCGTATTTACGGAGGGGACGGATCCGCGTATTTTGGAGGCGGCTTCACGGCTTCTTGCCGGGACTTTCTTAAGCCCGATCCTCGTGGGGAATCCCGATGAGATCGCAAAGGCGGCAGAAGAATCCGCGTTCAATATCCGCGGCGCCGAGATCATCGATCCTGCCAATTTTGACCGGATCGACGAGATGGTCGATCTCTTCTGCGAGCTGCGCAAGAAAAAGGGTGTGACGCCGGAGCAGGCGCGCGAGACCCTGAAAGCAGCAAACTATTTCGGCACGATGCTCGTAAAGATGGGCATCGGCGATGCACTGCTCGGCGGTGCGACCTATTCCACGGCAGATACCGTGCGCCCGGCTCTGCAGCTCATCAAGACAAAACCCGGCAGCTCAATCGTATCTTCCGTCTTCATCCTTGTACGTCCCGGTGCATCCGGTGAAAACGAAGTGCTGGCAATGGGTGACTGTGCCATCAACATCAAGCCCACCGAAGACGAGCTTGTCGAGATCTGCTACGAGGCCGCAAACTGCGCCAAGATCTTCGGCGTTGATCCGCGGATCGCATTCCTCAGTTATTCCACCTGGGGCTCCGGTTCCGGTGAGGACGTGGACAAGATGCACAACGCAGCCAAGAAAGCACAGGAGAAATATCCGGACCTCATCATCGACGGAGAGCTGCAGTTTGATGCAGCGGTTTCGCCGCGTGTCGCAAAGCAGAAATGCCCGGAGAGCACAACGCAAGGACGTGCCAACACCTTCATCTTCCCGGACATCAATGCCGGCAACATCGGCTACAAGATCGCACAGAGACTCGGACGCTTCGATGCATACGGCCCGATCTTACTCGGCCTCAATGCCCCGATCAACGACCTGTCCCGCGGCTGTAATGCCGGCGAAGTCTATTCCATGGCGATCATCACGGCAGCCCTCGCATAAGGCGCCAACATCTATGATCCACCTCGCGGCTCCCGCGTGAGCCGCGATTTTTTGTTTTCACACACACGGCAGGTTACATACGGACGCCCCGCCCCCAGCATGTCAGTCTGCATGAAAATGACGCTCACATATTTCGGGACATGGCTTCTCTAAGCATTTGCGACAATGTATGACAACCGTACGCAAACGGTCGCAATACGCCATCCCTGGCGTATGCTCCCTGACTTCGCCATCCGGGCGAAGTCTTGCTGAAAATGATGCAAATGCTAAGAGAATCCAAGTCCCTCATAAAGTGTTCGCTTACATTTTCATGCAACCTGCCATGTCTGGATACAGGGCGTCCGCGGGCTGGTCGCAGTCCCGTTGGGCCTGAGAGCAGCCAGTGGATGCCCGTATGGATGCAACTGGCCATGTCGGGGGGCGGGGGGCGCCCGTAAGTAACCTGCCGGGAGAAGGAGAGGAAAAGTGAAGGAATTAGACGAGATCAAAAAGCACCTGCAGAAGGAGGCCGCGTTTGCGGATGCGTCGCGGATCGTTTCGTTTGACCAGAGCACGGTCTGCCCGGAGGACGCCGTGGAGGAGAAGAACGAGATCATCGCGACGTTGGAGCAGCAGGCGTTTTTGCTGCGGCGCGACGAAGGGTTTTTGCGGAACGTGCGGAAGGTCTATGAGCAGAAGGAGACGCTGGACGAGTGGGATCGCGCGATGGTGGAGCAGCTGTATCGGAATGATCTGATGGAGCGGAACATTTCCGAGGAGCGCGCGTATGAGTATTCCCTGATCGAGAAGAAGGCGTTTGTGGACTGGGTGCAGGCAAAAGAGGCGTCTGATTTTTCGCTTTTCAGGGAGTCGCTGTCTAAGGTGATCGAGATCAACCGGGAGCGAAGCGCCATGCGTGTCGTGGCCCCGGAGGAGACCTGGATCAAGGAGACGTATGACAGGCTTCTCGACAGATATGAGCGCGGGATGAACGTGGAGACAATCGACCCCTGCTTTGCGGAATGTGCGGAACGGCTATCCGCCTTGCTTTCCAGGATCAAGAACAGCAAAAAGAAGATCCGCATAGACTTCCTGTCGCGGCATGTTTCCGTGGATGCGCAGCGCAAAGTGACCGAGTATATCATGGAGCTGCAGGGGTTTGACCCGAAGAAGGGCACGTATTCCACATCGGAGCATGCGTATACGGAGAGGCTGTCTCCGCATGACATCCGGATCACCACGCATATCTATCCGGACTGTTTTCTCTCCAACCTGTACACTGTGCTGCACGAGACGGGGCACGCGCTTTTTGACCAGCGCCAGCCGGAAAAGAACAACGAATATTTCCTGTATGACGGCAAGACGTTCGGCATGCACGAGTCGGTGTCGCGGTTTTATGAAAACATCGTCGGCCGGTCGGAAGCGTTTCTCAATGCGCTTTATCCGAAGCTGAAAGAACTCATGCCGGAGGCACTTTCCGATGTGTCGCCAAGGGAACTTTACGAGGCAGCCAATCTGGTGCAGCCGTCATTGATCCGGGTAGAAGCGGATGAGGTGACCTATGCGTTCCATATTATCATCCGTTACGAGCTGGAGAAACAGATCTTTGCGGGGATGCTCACCGTGGACGCACTCCCGGCGGCATGGAACGATCTCTATGAGAAGTACCTCGGCGTACGTCCGGACAATGACAGGGACGGCGTGCTGCAGGATGTGCACTGGTCGTCGGACTTCGGGTATTTTCCGGCGTATCTCCTTGGTAATTTTTACAATGCGATGTATGTGGGCCGGATGAAGCAGGAGATCGACTTCGACGGGGCGCTGGCGGCGGGAGATCTGACGGCGGTGAATGACTGGATGACGAAGAACGTGTTTGAAAAGGCGGACCGCCTGTCGCCGGAGGCATGGCTTTTTGCATTGACCGGACGGTCTGTGACGGCAGATGATTTTATGACGTATCTGGAAGAAAAATACGGGGCGTTGTATCAGTTATAGGAAGAGGATATGGATAAAGAGTCATTTCAAAAATATATCCAACGCATGACGGATATCCGCGCCCTCTCTTCGCCGGAGATGAAGGAGCTGGACGGCGCCGACAGCTACAGCAGGCGCCTGAAGGAAAACTTTCAGCGGATCGGGCATCTTGCGCGGGAAAACAGGGAGATGCTGGATCAGGTGATCTTTCCGTTGGCGGATTCGTCCGAGCTTTTGACGGAAGAAGAGATCGCAATGATCCGGGATTTCAATGATTCCCTCGTCAATTACATGGCAGTGGAAAATCTGGACGGCGCGATCATGTCGCTGCTGTCGGACCGCCTGATGCAGGATGCGGAGCGGAAGCAGGACGAGGAGTATCTGATCCAGGAGCTGCATGAGCAGGTCGTGGTCTGCCATACGTTCATGTATATGACGAGCCGGATCGCCACGAATCAGGAGATCTGTGCGCACTTTAGGAACCGCGGTCTCGCGGCTGCAAAGCGTCTGATGACGTATCTGGACCATGAGACTTTTTCCCGCCTTTCCGACGAGTCCAAAGACCATGTGCTGATGGCGACACGCTTTTCCGCAACGCTGTACGGCTCGGCCGGCGGGACGACACCGGAGCTTGCGCATGAATGGGTGCTCGCGCTGGAAAAAGCGATGGCGGTTTATGACGATCCGTTCTATCGCAGCGAGTATCCGTCCTATGACTGGGATTATTATCTGTTCCGGACGCTGGAATATTACAGCGCGATCATGGACTATATGTACCGGACGAAGCCGGACTCCGCGGACTTAAAAAAGATCGTGGCGGCAGTGGAGCGCCAGGAAGCCTTGTATGCCGTGGATGAAGAAAAGTACAGCGAGTATTCTTCTTATCCGATGGTGCTGATCAGTTACTATCAGGCCAAGCATCTGAGCGGCGAACTTTCCGCAGAGGAGTACCGGAATAAGCTGCTGGGCCTGTACAGTGCGCGGGACCGGTCGGCGTATGATTTTGACAACCTCTTTGTCAATTTGCGGTGTCCGCTCGATACGATCCTCTCGATGGATCCGGCGCAGATGACCGAGCGTGAAAAAACCCTGCTGGGGCAGTTTTACCATGATGCGTGCGCCTATGTTTTCATGATGCCGAACAGCGGCACGCTGAGCGAACTATTAGAACTATACACCCCGCTGCTCCTTTACTTTGTGGAGGTGCCGGGCAAGATTACGTTTGAAGAGATGGGGCTTCGGTCTCTCGCGGCATTCCACCCGCCGACGTATGTGCATTCGCGGATGGTGGCTCACCTTTCCCGCTGCATCGTAACACATCTCTTGGCGGAGGATCCGGCGCAGTTGATCGGCGTGCTCGGCTGCAAAGATGTGGTCGAGGTGGAAGAAAGAAAGGACGAGATCCTTTCCTTTACGTTCCATGCGGCACTCTGCCACGACTTCGGCAAACTTCCGATGATCGACACGATCTTTATCTACGGTCGGCGGCTTTTGGATTTTGAATTTGACAACATCAAACAGCACCCGGATCTGGGCACGCTGCTGCTTGGGCGCAACGAGTCCGTGAAACGTTATGTGGACGTGGCGCGCGGCCATCACCGGTGGTACGACAACAGCAAGGGCTATCCGGAGACCTTTGATACGGCAAGGAGTCCGGTCAAGACGATCATCGACATCGTGGCCTGCGCGGACTGCCTGGATGCGGCGACGGATACGATCGGCCGGAGTTATAACCGTGGAAAGACCCTGGAGGATTTCCAAAAGGAACTGGAAGAGGGCAGCGGGACCCGCTATGCGCCTTATCTTTCCAAACTTTTTCAGAAACCGGAAGTGCAGGAGGACTTGCAGTATCTCCTGTCGGAAGGCAGACAGAATAATTACAAGAACACGTACCTCCTGCTTAGGGATGTACAGGAAATGGCGGAGTCATAAGACGTGGATTACGCAAAGATTCGGGAAGACTTAAAAGAATATGTGGACGGGATCTCCGAGATCCGCGTGCTGTCCGCTGTCCGGATGGACAAGGTGGCGGGCGCGGGCGCGTATGCCCTGAAGCTCCGCGAGGATTACCAAAAGATCGGCGTGCTCGGAGAGCGCTGCCGCCGGATCTTGGAAGAGACCTTGTATCCGCTCATCCGCACGCCGGAGCATATGCCGGAGGAAGCGATGTTCGCGCTGCAGGAGTTTTGCGATGAGCTGCTGGAGCCGGCTTCCGGAGAGGAGCTGGATCTCTTCCTGCTCTTTGAAGTGTCGGAAAAGCTCCTGAAAGAATTCTCGTTCCGCAACCACTTTGACGGCTATGCGAAACAGCTGAACATGCATATCAGCGTGTGCTATGCGAACGTCAACCGGACGGCGCGGCTCACGGTGGACAGGGAACTGTGCACGTTTTTCAGGGACAAGGGATTGCTGGCAGCGATGATCGCGCGTGAGATCCTCTATGACCGCGACCGCTATGCGAGCCTGAGCCCGACGGCGCAGACCTATATCCTGCGGGCCTGCCGTTTTTACTCCGCACTCTATGATACGTTTTTTGCAGAGCCGGAAACAAATGCCGCGAGATACCAGGCCCTGATCGATGCCTGCGAGGTTTCCTCCGACCCGTTTTATCTGGAGCAGACACCGGACTATCCGTGGGAGCAGCACCGCTGCCGGTGCTTGGAGCACATGGGGCAGCTGACCGAGCGGGGAGACCGCTGGCAGTTTACGAGGGAGCAGTGCCGGGAGATCAACGGACGCCTCGGTGAACTTAGAAAGGAATGGGAGCAGGATTCGGAGAAAGTAAAAGACATCCTGCCGGAAGTGCATTTCCGTCTGATCATGCTCCGCAACGCCTATTTTGCGGGCGAGATTGAGAAGAAGGCATATCAGGAAGGGCTGCTCAAACTCTATGAAGAATACGCGGATTACACCTACGATATGTATGCGGTGCAGCACAACCTCCTGATCCCGACGGAGTATCTGCTGACGCTGCAGGGAGAGCGGGTCTCGGCGCGGGAAGAGACGACGATTCGGATCCTTTATGACAGGATCATTGATTACATCCTGAAATCCGTGAACATGGATGCGTTCAACTATCTGCAGGAATACCTGATGGGCTTTCTGGAAGCATTCATTGAGATCCCCGGGACGATGACGTTTGAAGAGATGGGGCTCTACTGTCTGGCGGCACTGCATCCGCCGACGTATGTGCATACGCTGCAGGTGGCGGAGATCAGCCGTTGCCTCATGGAGCATCTGGGACGCCGTTTCCCGGGCGTGCTGATCGAGGAGTACGGCTATGCCGGGATCGACGCGGTGTTTGCAGATCTCCCGCATCTCATCCATGAGATCTATCACGATGCGCTCTGCTTTGATTTCGGGAAACTCACCATGGTGGACAGCATTTTTACCTACGGGAGAGAGCTTCTCGACCATGAGAGAAAGATCATCAAACTCCATCCAAAAGTGGGCGCGGATATGCTTGCGCGCTACAGTTCCACGAAGCACCGGGCGGCATTGGCGGAATGCCATCATCTCTGGTATGACAGGACGGCAGGATATCCTGAGGGCGCGGGCGATGTGCCCGGGATCCGAAACGCGATCCTTGCCGCGGCGGACAGCATCGATGCCGCGACCGATCCGATCGGTCATAGTTATCAGAAAACCAAGACGCTGCAGGAAGTGCTGGGAGAGATCACGGAAGGTGCCGGCACGCGCTACGCGCCGTTCCTGAAACCGCTCCTGTCAGAAAAAGCCGTGCAGGAAGATCTCGCATATCTTCTGGATGAGGGCAGACAAAACCAGTATCAGAAAGCCTACTATCTGCTTTCCGGTGTCCGCAACCGCCTGCAGAGCGACGGTTGAAAAAGCATCGTGAAAAAAACCGTGTTTTTCGCTCGCAGGACTGTTATAATAAATAGATGATCAGAAAGGGGGCAGGGGGTTTGAAGATTTCCTTTGATCTGGATGATGTGTTGTTTGTTTCGCCGAAGGATTACGAGACGGAGCCGCCGCTTCGTTTTCCGCTGAGCCGCCTGTTTCCGGAACGGCTCCGAAAAGGGACGGTGCAGCTCATCCATGACCTGCAGGCCGAAGGGTTTGAGGTTTGGGTGTACACCTCTTCTTTCCGGGCGGACGTCTACATCCGCAGCCTGTTCCGCCACTATGGCGTCTCTTTTGACGGGATCATCAACGGTGCCAGGCATAAAAAGGAGATCCAGGGCAACAACCCGAAGCCGCTCCCGCAGAAGATGCCGCACCAGTATCATATTTCCCTGCACATCGATGATGAGGATGCGGTGCATGCAAACGGCAAGGTATACGGCTTCCGGACGTTGAAGGTTTTCGAACCGGATCCGGAATGGGCGGACAAGGTCATGGCGGAGGCCAAGCGGATCCGGGACCTCGAAGAGCGGGCCGCCGAAATAAGGAAACAGAAACGGGAAGAACAGGCCTAGCAGACAGGAGAAAAAATGGAACAGGAAAAAATAGAAGCTAAGAAACAGAGCGTAGAGACCTATCTGGAAAAATACGGCGCAGTTGCTGTGGAGACCAAAAGCGAGGAGACATTCGGCCGTCGCAGGACGTATGAGCAGGGCGGCGTGTATTACCGCGTGGATGAAAACGAGATCGACGGCAGGACGTTTCTGATCGTCAGCGCAGCGGACGACCCGAAGTTTGCAAACGTCGGCGTCATGGAAGATGTGGCGGCATTTCCGGCCGATCTTTCCGAAGAGCAGATCGAAAAAGAAGTCCGCTATCTTTTGGACGTGGAGCCGTATCCGGAAAACTATCCGGATTATGATTGAGGAGGCACATGCGTCATGCGGATCGGAATGGGATATGACGTGCATAAACTTGTGCCGGACAGAAAGCTCATCCTCGGCGGCGTGGAGATCCCGCATACTTTGGGTCTGCTCGGACACTCCGATGCGGACGTGCTGACACATGCGGTGATGGATGCGCTCCTTGGCGCGGCAGGACTGCATGATATCGGCTATCATTTTCCGGACACGGATCCGGCCTATGCCGGCGCTGACAGCATCGAGCTGCTAGGCAAAGTCGGCGAGCTTTTGACGGAGCAGGGATACGCCATCGGCAACATCGATGCGACCGTGATTGCGCAGCGTCCGAAGCTGCGCCCTTATATCGAAACCATGGAGAAACGGATGGCAGAGGCTCTGCAGATCGACGTTTCTCAGATCAATATCAAAGCCACGACCGAAGAAGGCCTTGGCTTTACGGGAAAGGAAGAAGGCATTTCCGCGCAGGCGGTGGCGCTCATCGAGAGCTTTTACGAAAGCAGCGCCGCAATGACCGGCTGCAGCGGCTGCCCGCAGAATACATAAGACATCATGGGGTTGTTTCAGGAAATACGTGAAGAATATGAAGTGATCAGGAAACGCGACCCGGCGATCCATTCAATCCGGGAGGTTTTTTTGTACCCTTCTTTTCAGGTGATGCGCGCGTATCGCAAAGCGCACCGCGCCTATCTGAAGGGGCAGTTTTTCCGCGCGCGGTGGATCTCGCAGCGCGCAGCCAGAAAGACCAACATTGAGATCCATCCCGGCGCCACGATCGGGAAAGGATTTTTCATTGATCACGGTACCGGCGTCATCATCGGAGAGACATCCGTGATCGGCAACAACGTGACGCTCTATCAGGGCGTGACGCTCGGCGGTACCGGGAAAGAGACAGGGAAGCGCCATCCGACGCTGGAGGACAATGTCATGATCAGCGCGGGCGCCAAGATCCTCGGTTCCATTACGATCGGAGAAAACAGCAAGGTCGGCGCGGGATCCGTCGTGATCCGGGATGTCCCGCCCAACTGTACGGTGGTCGGTGTGCCCGGACGTATCGTGCGCCGCAACAACAAACGGATCTGCTGCGAGGACATGGATCAGGTGGATCTGCCGGATCCGGTATGGGATGACATCTGCGTGCTGCAGAGAGAGCATTCGGAACTGGTGAACCGGATCATCGATCTCGAGCAGGAGACAAAGCAGCTACGGGAAGCGCTGGAAAAGAAAGAAGAGGAGTAAACTATGAAGATCTATAACACGTTATCCAGGACAAAAGAAGAGTTTAAGCCGATCCGGGAGAAGAAACTGTCCATGTATGTCTGCGGTCCTACGGTCTACAATCTGATCCACATCGGCAACGCGCGTCCGATGATCGTGTTTGACACCTTCCGGCGTTACATGGAGTACAAGGGATACGACGTCAACTACGTTTCCAACTTTACGGACGTGGATGACAAGATCATCAAAAAGGCAAACGAGGAGGGACTTCCGGCATCCGAGATCAGCGAGCGTTATATCGAAGAATGCAAAAAGGATATGGCATCTCTCAACGTGAAGCCGGCGACGACGCATCCGAAGGCAACCGAGGAGATCGACGGGATGATCGCGATGATCGAATCGCTGATCGAAAAAGGCTATGCCTACGCGGTGGAGGACGGCACGGTTTACTACCGCACGCGTAAGTTCAAGGATTACGGGAAGCTTTCCCATAAAAACATCGATGACCTGGAGGGCGGACACCGCGACATCAAGGTGGCCGGAGACCTCAAGGAGGATGCGCTGGATTTTGTCCTCTGGAAGCCGAAAAAAGAAGGCGAGCCCTATTGGGAATCTCCCTGGGGGCAGGGGCGGCCGGGCTGGCACATCGAGTGCTCCGTGATGAGCCGCAAATACCTCGGCGATACGATCGACATCCACGCAGGCGGAGAGGATCTGATCTTCCCGCATCACGAAAACGAGATCGCGCAATCCGAGGCCGCGAACGGCGTACCGTTTGCGAACTACTGGATGCATAATGGGTTTCTGAACATCGACCATCATAAGATGAGCAAATCCGCCGGCAACTTTTTCACCGTGCGGGAGATCCTGGAAAAGTATGACGCGCAGGTGGTGCGCTTCTTCATGCTCTCCGCGCATTACAGGAGTCCGCTGAATTTCTCCGCGGAGCTCATGGATGCTGCGGCGGCCGGGCTGGAGCGGATCGTGACGGCGGCGGAGAATCTTTCTTACCTTTCCAAAAACGCCAAGGGCGATCACATGACAGACAGCGAAAAAGAACTGCTTGCCGGGACAGACACCTTTGTACAGCGGTTTGAAGAAGCGATGGAGGATGACTGCAACACGGCGGACGCGGTTTCCGCAGTATTCGAGCTCGTCCGGTATTTAAACCAGAACGCTTCCTCCGACTGCTCGAAAGAATATCTGGAAGCTGCAGCGGAGCGCCTTGCGACGCTTTGCGATGTGCTCGGCATCGTGACAGAAAAAGAAGAGGTGCTCCTTGACAGCGAGATCGAGCAGCTGATCGCAGAGCGCCAGAACGCAAGAAAAGAAAAGAACTTTGCAAGAGCCGACGAGATCAGGGACGAGCTGCTCGCAAAAGGCATCATCCTCGAGGATACCAGAGAGGGCGTGAAGTGGAAGAAGGCATGAAGGGATTCGATTCCTATATCCGCGAAACGTTTGCGATCGGGGATGTCGATGTGCAAAGCTACTCACCGCTGACACTCGCGTTTATCGGGGACGGCATCTATGATCTCGTCATCCGGACGATCGTGGTCGGCAAAGGCAATACGAAGCCGGCCAAGCTCCACCACGAGACAGCCTCCATGGTGAAGGCCGCCGCACAGGCGCGCTACATGGACGTGATCGAGCCGGAGCTGACGCCGGAAGAGGAAGCGGTCTTCAAACGCGGCCGCAATGCCAACTCCCCGACCATGGCAAAAAATGCGTCCATGGCAGACTACCGCAGAGCCACCGGATTCGAGGCGCTGATGGGTTACCTCTACCTGACAGGCCAGGATGACCGCATGCTCGCCCTCATCCGTAAGGCAATGGAAGGCTAGGCGATCCCTCTGCCGAAGGGTTATTTATACTTCCCGGCATGGGAGGATGCCTGAAAATGACGCTCACATATTTCGGAACATGGCTTCTCTAGGCATTTGCGCAAGATTATTTCAATCGTACGCAACCAGTTCCAATGCGCCATCCATGGCGCATGGAACTTGGATTTGCCATCCGGGCAAATCCTTGCTGTAACAGAAGCAAATGCCAAGAGAATCCAAGTTCCTCATAAAGTGTTCGCTTACCTTTTCATGCAACCTGCCATGCCAGGTCGAAGCATGATTTCGGCAGAGGGATCGCTTATGCAGCGTTGCAGACAGGTCGTCCATGGTATGTCACAAGCACATCGAGCGAGCATTTGCAGACCGTTGCGCTTGTGACATACAAAAGGACGACCGTACGTGGATCGTTGATATTATGAACCAGCCGATCAGTGGAGTTGAGATATGGAAAGAAAAAAGGTAAAGGGTCAGAGAGACCGTGCGCAGGCGGAGCAGGTGCAGATCGACGGCAACCGGATCGAGGGGCGCAATCCTGTGCTTGAGGCGTTCCGTGCGGGGAAGACGATCGACCGTCTCTTTGTGCAGGAGCATCTGTCGGACGGACCGATCCAGACGATCCTGCGGGAGGCGAAAAAGACGGATGCCATCGTGCAGTTTTTGCCGAAGGAGCGGCTTGATCAGATGTCGGAGAGCGGGCATCATCAGGGCGTGATCGCTTCCGTCGCGGCGTATGAATATGCGGAGGTGGACGATCTCCTGGCCGTTGCGGCGGAGAAAAACGAGCCGCCGTTTTTGATCCTGCTGGATGAGATCGAGGATCCGCATAACCTCGGCGCGATCATAAGGACAGCCAATCTCGCGGGTGCGCACGGCGTCATCATTCCGAAACGGCGCGCGGCGACATTGACGGCGACCGCAGCCAAAGCGTCCGCCGGCGCGATCTATCATACCAAGGTCGCGAAGGTGACGAACCTCACCCAGACGATCAAAGAGCTGAAGGAAAAGGGCCTCTGGTTCGTCTGCGCGGACATGAGCGGGGAATGCATGTATGACCTTTCGCTCACCGGTCCGATCGGCCTTGTGATCGGCAACGAGGGCTCGGGTGTGAGCCGGCTGGTCAGAGAGTCCTGCGATTTTTGCGCAGCGATCCCCATGAAAGGAGAGATCGATTCGCTGAACGCTTCGGTTTCCTGCGGCGTACTGGCCTATGAGATCGTGCGACAGCGGATGAAAGCAGATAAAGCATGAAAAACGAACAGGAAAGAACGGATGAGGAACTCGTCAAAAGCGCCCGCGCGGGCGATTCAGAGGCCGCAGACGTTCTGGTAGCGAAATATAAAAATCTGGTTCGCCGGAAGGCGAATGCCTTTTTTCTGATCGGCGGCGATACGGATGATCTGATCCAGGAGGGCATGATCGGTCTCTTCAAAGCGGTAAGAGATTATGATGAGACGCGGGAGGCCTCCTTTTTGAATTTTGCGACGATCTGTATCGACCGGCAGCTGCGGACGGCGATCGAGCGGAACAACCGCAAAAAGCACATGCCGCTTAACACCTACGTCTCCATCGACAACGAGGAGGACACGGAGCCGCTGGAAGAGACGCTGAAATCCCTGCAGGCGGTCAGCCCGGAGGAACTCGTGATCCGCGCGGAGGACTTATCAGAGATCAGACGCAGGGTCTCGGAGGATCTTTCCCCGATGGAAAAAGAGGTGCTCTCTCTCCACCTGTCGGGACTCAGTTATGTGCAGATCGCAGAGACGCTCGGAAAGAATCAGAAGTCTGTCGACAACGCATTGCAGAGGATCCGGAAAAAACTCGCGCCCGCAGATAAATAGGGCTTTCCAGAAAATCCTTTTTGCATTGCGGTTGTGTTCAAAATCGTAAAAAGGTATAATCTTTGATATGGAAGAGAAAACAAAAACAGCTCAAAAAAACGCTTCCATAGATGCATATCATGAAGCCATGCTCGATCGCAACCTCATGCAGGAACTGCAGGATCGTTTTTGTGCCTCCAACAGTGTTTACGCAGTCTGCTTTTCCAGGACGCAGGGCGTGATCACCAAGGCCTACGGGTCCAAGGAAGAACTGACTTTTTTGCACAGCAAGGTCGGCATGGATCAATACATGAGCCTTTTGAACAAGCTGATCAACTCCTCGATCGAGAACGTTGTGGAGGAGGAGATTGATGAGCCTTTTTTACGTTGCTGCGGTGTTGCGGTACGCGTGAAGGATTCGCTTGCGGCAATCTGGATCGTGATCGCGGCGATCCAGGATGTGGAGGGGAGCCTCCTCGCCCTTTCCCGCGATGCCAGGATCCCGGAGTTTTTGACCATGACCACGGAGAAGCAGTTCTACCGGTCGCTGGAGTTCCTGGAGACGATCTCGAAGCAGTTTTTGACGGTGAAGCTCGAGGAAGTCGTCGCGCAGGAAGAGAATAAAAAGAGCACGGCTGCCAGGGAAGAAGTGGAAAAGCAGCTGAAGCGCAACGAAGCGGTCACGAACATCGTACAGATGCTGGAAAGCGAAAACAGCTTTGCCAAGATCGTCAACGATATCCTGGAGCAGGCTGTGCTGTATCTGGATCTCGGGAGCGCGAGTCTGCTGCGGGTCAGCAGGGATCTGACGACCGTCGACATGATCTGCGAATGGGTCGGCGCGAAAGGGATCTCCTATCTGGAGCGCATGCAGCAGATCCCGGTTTCGTCGATGCCGTTTCTGACAGGCAAGCCTTACATGGTCTCTTCGGATTCCAAGAAGCCGGAGAGTTTTGAAAAACTGTTTTCCGAGCAAAAGATCAAGGCGGCTGTGAGCCTTCCCGTGGAGGTGAACGGCAAAGCCGGGATGTATCTTTGCTTCATCGAGAACCATAAAAACCGCACCTGGGATGTGAATGACGTCAAGTTTTTGAACGATGTCCGGCAGATCATCCAGAGCATCCTCAATAAGCGGATCGCCAAGAACTCTCTGGCGAGTTCCTATGCTTCTCTCGAAGCGATCCTGGAGAACGTGGGCTGCGGGATCTATGTCGAGGATCCGGGGTCGAAACGAGAGCTTTTCGTGAACCAGACGTTCCGCACGCTTTTCACGCAGTCGGAAGATGCCGGTTCGATCCGGGGACTCTTCGGCGGGCGCGAGTTTAAGCCGGAGGAAGGGTTCGTCGAATTTTATTCCGACCTGCAGGACCGCTGGTATGATGTCCGCGTGAACCCGATCAAATGGGTGGATGGCAATGCGGTCAATCTCTATACGATCTACGACATCACGTCCAAGAAAGTGGCGCAGCAGAAGGTGGAGCGGCAGGCCAACAACGACTTTTTGACCGGCCTCTATAACCGCATGCGGTGCGAGCAGGATCTGGAGCGCTACATCAAAGAGGCTGCGGATCTCGGCGGCGAGGGCGCGCTGCTTTACATCGATCTGGATGATTTCAAGCATATCAATGACGGGATCGGGCATCAGTACGGCGACCTTTTGCTGAAACTGATCGCGCAGTCCCTGCAAAAGATCCCCGGGGTGGAAAATACCTGCTACCGTATGGGCGGCGATGAGTTCACGATCATCCTTGCCATGCATCAGTATTATATGCTGCCGGAGATCCTGGCGGAGATTCGGGAGACGTTTGCACGCCCCTGGTATCTGAACGGCGAGGACTATTACTGTACGATGAGTATGGGGATCGTCCGTTTCCCGAGCGAGGGAGACACCGCGGCGGACGTGATCAAGAAAGCGGACATCGCCCTTTACGAGGCAAAGAAAAACGGCAAGAACCATGTCGTCTACTACGATGACAATGTGGCACTGACTTCCATCAAGCGCATCGACATGGAGCGCCACCTCCGTGAAGCCGTGATGAACGGCTGCAAGGAGTTTGAGGTTTATTTCCAGCCGGTGACGGATATCCGAAACGGCAGGGATGCCTGCCATGGCGCGGAGGCTCTGGTCCGGTGGAATTCTTCGGAGTTGGGCTTTATCTCTCCGACGGATTTTGTCCCGCTCGCAGAGTATCTCGGACTCATCGTCCAGATCGGCGATCACGTCCTGGAGGAAGCCTGCAAGCACTGCAAATATTGGAACGATATGGGGCATCCGGAGTACCGCATCAACGTCAACCTTTCCGTGGTGCAGCTCCTGCAGAGTGACATCGCAGAAAAGATCCGTGACGTGATCCAGCGGACCAAGATCCGTCCGACCAATTTGACGCTGGAGGTGACGGAGTCTCTTGCCATCAATGATATGAACCGCATGAAATCCATCCTGGCCGAGATCAAAAAGGTCGGCGTCTGGATCGCATTGGACGACTTTGGGACGGGCTATTCTTCTTTGAACCATATCAGAGAACTCCCGATCGACATCATCAAGATCGACCGGTGCTTCGTGATCGACATCGCGCGCGATGAGTATTCCGAAGTGTTCGTACGCATGACAACCGAGCTTGCGGATACGCTCGGCATCCAGACCTGCGTGGAAGGCGTGGAGGATGACGCGCAGTTAGAGAAGCTCCGGGAGATGGATGTGCAGTATATCCAAGGGTACTATTTCGGAACGCCGATCACGGCTGTGGAATTTGAAGCGAAATATTTGGAAGTGGGATGATCTTTTCACCATGAGCACGACAAAGGAAAACAAGAAAGAAAAAAAGGAACAACGCAGAAACCGTCTGGAAGAGGGAATGCGCACCATCAAATGGGAGCGCCTCGATAACACCGCCAATCTTTTTCCCGTCATTTCCGGTCAGGAACTGACCAGTGTTTACCGTGTCTGCACGACGCTGAAGGAAGATGTGGATCCGGAGAAACTGCAGGAAGCACTGGATATCGTGCTCCCCAAATTTGACGGCTTCAATGTGAGACTCCGACAGGGTTTGTTCTGGTATTACTTTGAGGAAAACGGCAAACCTGCGCCCCGCGTCTATGAGGAAAATCAATATCCCTGCCGCTATATCCGTGACAACCGCAACAATAGTTATATGTTCCGCGTTTCCTATTATGAGCGGCGGATCAACGTCGAAGTCTTCCATGCGCTGACGGACGGCATGGGCGGGATGAACTTCCTGAAAGAGCTGACCTATCAGTATCTGCGCCTTGCGCATCCGGAGCTCCGCGAACAGTATGGCGACGAGCTCGCAAGCGACACCTCTCTGAATCGGGAAGACAGTTTCCTGAAGAACTATACGAAAAAGAAAAAGGGCACTGCCTACGGCGTTGTCATGGCATCCGAGATCCGCGGGGAGCGCCTCAAAAAAGGACAGCTCGGGATCATGCATGTGCACCTGAAACTGCCGCAGTTAAAGGAGCTGGCGCACAAGCTTTCCGTCAGCCTGAATGACCTCCTGGTCGCGGATATGGCCTACAGCATTTATCAGGAACAGGTCAAGCAGCGGCGGCGGAAGCGCCCGATCAGAGTCAACGTGCCGGTCAATCTGCGCCCGTATTTCGAATCCGTGACGACCAAAAACTTTTTTGTCATGGTGTCCGCGGAGTTCCGCCCAACCAAAGAAGACTATACATTCGAAGAGGTCCTTGCGATCGTGCATGAGGATCTCAAGAAAAAGATCACGAAAGACAATCTGGAAGTCACGCTTTCTTATAACGTGAGCAAGGCGAAAAACTGGATCGCGAAGGTCATACCGCTCGTGTTCAAGAACCAGGGGATGCTCTGGGCGTATCGTTTTATCGCGCACTCCAACACCACCACCGTGACGAATGTCGGGACGATCAATGTTGCGGAAGGCTATCGCCCTTATGTGGAGATGATCCACGGGATCCTGTCCGTTTCCATGGGACAGTATCTGAAAGGCACGGTCTGCTCCTACGGAGACACGCTGGCTTTCACGTTTGCGTCGCTCTTTAAGGATACCAACATCGAACGGCGGTTTATCAAGACCCTGACGGATTACGGGCTGGACGTCTCAATCATGACCAACGGGGTTTATTACAAATAGGGTTCGGAAAGGAAAAGGATCATGAGTCTTTGTAAACATTGCGGGATCGAGATCAAAGATGATGCAGAGGTTTGCCCGCTTTGCGGCTTCGCCTTGGAGCATCCGCATGACTGCAAAAACATATACCCGGATATCGTCAAGATCACGAAGAAGATCAGCATCGCAGCACGGATCTATGTGACGTGTGCGATCATGGTCATGCTGGTCAGTATCGGCCTCAACTATTATGACTATCCGGAGAGCGGGACACTCTGGTGTCTTGTGATCGCAGGCGGTCTGGTCTGGACCTATCTCCTCCTGAAGATCGTGGTGGAGTACGAGTACGGTTATCACGTCAAGACTTATACGATGGTGTTCGCCTCATTTTTGTATTTGGTGCTGATCGATGTGGTGTTCGGCTTCGAGAGGTGGTCGCTGAACTACATTTATCCGGCGATGATCTTATTCATTGATGTGGCGGCGCTGATCCTGATGATCGTCAACTTTCGGAATTGGCAAAGCTACATGCCGTGGCAGATCTTTATGTTGGCGCTGGCGATATTAGGTGTGATCTTTTCCAAGTTCCATTTGATCACGAAGCCGAGGATGTCATGGATCACGCTCGGGATCACCGGATTCTTTTTTGTCGCCACGATCATCATCGGCGGAGGACGCGCGCTCACAGAGCTAAAGAGGAGGTTCCACCTCACCTGATTTTTTCATACATCTTGTAATACCCCATTCCCCAGGCACCAGATTTAGGTTGACGGTGACTGGGGTGTTGTTTATACTTGAATATGTGAAAGTGGGTAATTTTCGAAAGAAAAAATACATAAGAGCGTTGACTCTGGCTGCTGCGGTGGCCTGCTTTTCCGTACATCCGGCACTGACCGGTCCGATCTATGCAGCGGATCGGACAGGCGTTGCGACGACACAGACCGGAACGGGGGCTGTCTATATCCGTACGGAGCCGGACACGCAGTCGGGGACAGAGACTTCCCTGACGCATGGGACGACGTTTACGATCAAGGACGAGACCATCGGCGGCGACGGCTGCAAGTGGTATCGTGTTTCTTATACCAACAACGGCACCACCTATGCCGGCTGGGTGCGCGGCGATCTGGTCCGCGTGCAGGACGCGCAGGAGAGCGCAGAGGGCGCACAGAGCACATCTTCCGAGTCCGGTCAGAGTGAGACCGGCGGGGAGACATCCGATTCTTCCGGCAGCGCTGAGGAGGAGACGCCGGCGGCACAGGAGAGCGCCGGCGAGGAGAGCGCACCGGCGGAACAAGGTGAGGATGCCGGAGGCGTCGGCGCGGCAGAACCGCCTGCGCAGACAGAGATGCCGAATACGACGAGCGGCACGGTATCCGGCGATGTTGTGAATGTCCGCAGCGGTGCAGGGACAGATCAGTCGCAGGTGACCCAGATCACGATGGGGACGGCCGTAACGATCACCGGACAGCAGACAGCGCCGAACGGCGACGTTTGGTATGCGGTCACGTTTTCCAAGAACGGGCAGACCTACAGCGGTTACATGCACAGTTCCTATGTGACGGTGACGACGCCGTCGGCAAGTAATGATCAGGAAGCGATCGCGGCGATGGAGTCAGCAGGTTTTCCGCATTCCTATGCGGTCTATCTGGCGACACTCCATAGCAAACATCCATCGTGGCAGTTTGAACCCGTAGATACGGGGCTGGACTGGGGACAGGTGATCGCGGCAGAGAGTGTACCCGGACGCAATCTTATCCCGGCAAGTTTTTCCGACTCCACCAAATCGACGGATGCCACCGTGTATAACTGGAACACCAATGAATGGGTACAGTTTGAACCGGGCTGGGTAGCGCCGAACAGCAGTTATATTGCCTATATCATGGATCCGAGGAACTACCTCTCCGAGAGCTATGTGTTTCAGTTTGAGACGCTGGAGTACAGGCCTTATCAGACGGCGGAAGGCGTCAGATCCATCTTGTCCAATACCTTTATGATACAGCCGGTCACGGATACGGATGGGACCACGCTGGACTATGCGGATGCGTTTGCCTCGATCGGCTCGCAGCTTTCCGTCAGCCCGTATCATTTGGCTTCGCGTGTCCGCCAGGAGCAGGGCGTTGCGGGGACGAGCCCGATGATCTCCGGCACGGAGCCCGGATTTGAGGGCTATTTCAACTACTTTAATATCAGCGCCTATGCGACCGCTGCGGCGTCGATCCTCACAAACGGTCTGACCTATGCGGTGAACGCGGGCTGGAATACCCGTTATGCATCGCTCCTGGGAGGGTCCGATGTCGTGGCCAAACGTTATGTGGCGACCGGACAGAACACCCTCTATTTTGAAAAGTTTAATGTCGTGGATCGCTCGCGGCTGTACACGCATCAGTATATGGCAAACCTTCTGGCGGCGCAGAATGAGGGTCTCCAGATGAAAAAGGCTTACACCAACATGGATCAGGCCTATGTGTTCCGGATCCCGGTGTACCAGAATATGCCGGAGGAGCCAAGCAGCTTCGCGGACAGCGGCAACCCGAACAACCGGCTGGCATCGTTTTCCGTCAATGGTTATGGTATGACACCGGCCTTTTCTCCGGAAACGACGGAGTACAACCTGTATGTGGGACAGGGCGTGGATAATCTGACCATCGCCGCTTCGCCTCTTGCAGGGACTTCCAGTGTCAGCGGTACCGGTTCTTATCCGCTCAATTACGGGAACAATACGATCACGATCACCTGTACGTCGCAGAACGGTACGCCGCAGGAATATCACCTTCTGGTGGTGAGATCCGTGCCGGAGGCAGTCGTACAGCCGACGCCGGAGACACCGGCAGAGAGCAGCGGCAGCGAGAGCGGCCAGACCGGCGAAGAAGCACAGGGCGGCGAATCCGGCCAGACCGGCGAAGAAGCACAGGGCGGCGAGTCCGCTCCGACCGGCGAAGAAGCACAGGGCGGCGAGTCCGCTCAGACCGGCGAAGAAGCACAGGGCGGCGAATCCGGCCAGACCGGTGAAGAAGCACAGGAAAGCGAGAGCGGCCAGACCGGCGAAGAAGCACAGGGCGGCGAATCCGCTCCGACCGGTGCACCGCAGATGCCGGGCGATCTGAACGGAGACGGCAGGATCAGCAACCTGGATCTGGTATTGCTGCAGAAGCGTATCCTCGGGATACTGACGCTTTCCGAGAAAGCGGAGCAGGCTGCGGACATCAACCATGACGGTGTCGTCAATAATGTAGATATGATCTATCTGAAGAAACATATCCTCGGGATCCAGCGGATCGTAGGGTAGAAGATACAGGAAAGTCTTACATGAGGGAAAGAGCATGAAGAAGATCGGGAAAATGATCACAGGCTTGGCGCTATGCGCGGCCATGATATTCGGAAGGGCGTTGCCGGTAGCGGCGGCGGACGGTGTATTGGAACTGTCCGTTTCAAGCGAGACGATCACACAGGGAGAGAACCTGACCGTCAATGTGGCGGCCAAGACTGCGGACGGGAAAACAGCAGTGTCCGTCATGCGGATCACCTATGATGCGTCAATCTTCTCTTTTGTCAGCTGCTCGGATACCTGCGGTGCCGGGAACGGGCTCATCAGCGTGACAACCGATCAGGTCTCGGTTACGTTAAAGTCGATCGGCAGCGGTGAGAGCAAGATCGAAGTGACAGGGGAAGACGGCGTTGCGTTTGACACCTCGGAGGAGCTGGGCCAGATGAAGGGCGCTTCGGCGACCGTGACTGTCAATCCGGCATCGACGGGCTCTGCGAAGACGGAGCTTTCCTCGCTTGCAGTTTCCAAAGGGTCTCTCACACCGGCATTTTCGCCGACCAAGACAGAGTATTCCACGGTAGTCCCCTATGAGACCACCAGTGTAGCCGTGAATGCGAAGGCGGCGGACAGCAATGCGACCGTACAGTCCCTTTCCGGGAATACGGATCTCGCAGTCGGCGACAACCCCGTGACCGTCGTCGTGAAAGCAGAAAACGGTGCGACGGAAACCTATACGATCCACGTCGTACGTGCCGAGGAAGGACAAAGCGTTGCGGATGCGCAAAGCATCGCGTTGGCGGCGCTCTCCGGAAGTGAGGGAAGTACCGGCGGAGAGGCAGGAGACGCAGCGGCCGCAGCAGCAGATCCCGCAGTACAGCAGGCCGCGGAGCATCCGGAACAGGTTCTGCTCGACGGCGTGACCTATGAGATCTCGGACACCTTGCCTGCGGATTTTGCGGAGGCGGACTTTGTGGAAGACAGCATTACCTATCAGGGCAAAAGTTTTCCGGCGCTCCGGTTTGAAAAGAACAGCGACATTTATCTCGTTTCCATGAAAGGGCCGGACGGGACGGAAGCGATGTATGTCTACAATGCGATCTCCGGGCAGTTTTCGCCTTATGTGAAACTGCAAAACGGCGACCGCTACATCATCGTGCTGGCGCCGCCGCTTGCAGCGGAGCTTCCTGCAGGATATGTGAGTTTGACGCTCGATCTGAACGGGACGGGCGGTGTGACGGCTTATCAGAAGCTTTCCGACGGGACGGAAGGGGCCACAGATACCATGACGCCGGATGTGACGGAGGAGTTTGATCCCTCTGCAGTGGGGATGCTCTTTGAGGAGATCTTCGGCACGACAGAGGTGTATGCGGCGGATACGTCGGACTTTTATCTGATGTATGCAGTCAACAGTGACGGAAAAGAAGACTGGTATCAGTACGATCTCGGCGAGGATACCTACCAGCGCTATGCGGGTGTGACGGAAGAGCTCGTCGTGGCGCAGGCGCCCACGGATACGACCGCGGCAGCAGTGGATTCGGGTGAGATCGCAAGCCTGAAAAAAGAATTTGAAGACTTCCGGAAGATGGCGCTCTACATCCTGATCGGGATCGCAGCGGGCTTCCTGGTCCTTCTGATCCTGCTCATCGTTTTCGCCATGCAGTTAAGGAAAGCAAGGGAAGACAGCGGACTGGCGCCGGCCGGAGATGAGGATGAGGAGCCGACCCTCTGGGAAGAGCTGGAGGAAGAACAAGAAGAACAAGAAGAACAAGAAGAACAGGGAGAACCGGAAGAGGAAGAACCGTACGAGGAAGACTACGAAGGTGACGAGTATTTTGCGGACGAGCCGGAAGAAGAAGAACCCGTAGACGACTACGAGGAAGCGCCTGAGGACGACTACGAAGACGAGCCGGAAGAGGAAGAGCCGGAGGAAAAGCCGAAGAAAAAGAGATGGTTCGGCAGAAAAGCAAAGGACGAAGAAGAGGAAAAAACTCTCTGGGAAGAGCTCGCAGACGATGAGGAAGGCACGTTTGAAGACGGGGACGCAGCCGAAGACGACCTTGCAGAGGGAGCAGCAGCTGCAGCCGGTGCGTTTGCGGCAGAGTCGCTCGCAGAAGAAGAGCCGGTAGAAGAAGAACCCTTCGACGAAGAACCGTTCGAGGATGACGCGTTTGAGGACGAGCCGGAAGCGAAGCCGGAGAAGCCGAAGCGGCGTGAGAAAAAACAGAAAGCAAAGAAAGAAAAAAATAAACCGGAAGATTCCGGTGAGGGAGATGCGGACGACGACCTGAAGGTCATGGATCTGAACGATCTGTAAAAACGTTCCGCGGAGGACATCATGGCAAAACCATATACAGAAAAAGCAAGACATGTATTGGAACTGGCGGGAAGGATCTCCCGGTCCATGCACCACAATTATATCGGGACGGAGCATTTGCTTGTCGCGCTGATCCGCGAGGGGACCGGCGTGGCGGCGAAAGTGCTGCTGGAAGCCGGAATGGATGAGGAGAAACTGGTGGAGCTGATCGAGAATCTGATCGCTCCTTCTTCCGACGTCCTTCTGAAAGAGCCGGACGGTCTGTCTCCGCGGCTTTCTGCGGTGTTGTCACGCGCAGAATCCGAGGCAGAACGTTTTCACAGCGACACGATCGGGACGGAGCATTTGCTGCTTGCATTGGTAAAGGAGACGGATTGCGCGGCAGTCCGTCTTTTGAATACCATGTCGATCAACCTCCAGAAGATCTATGTCGAGACGCTTGTGGCGATCGGCGAGGACGGCAATCTCTATAAAGACGATTTCCAGAACGGGAGACCGATGGAGAAAAACGACAGCGAGACGCCGACGCTTGACCGCTATTCCAGAGACCTGACGGAGCTTGCGCGGAACGGCGAACTCGATCCCGTGATCGGCCGGGAGGAGGAGATCGCGCGCGTGATCCAGATCCTTTCCCGCAGGACCAAAAACAACCCCTGTCTCGTGGGCGAGCCCGGTGTCGGGAAGACCGCCATCACAGAGGGCCTTGCGGAGCGTATCGTATCCGGTCTTGTTCCGGAGACGGTCGCAGGGAAACGTGTCGTATCGCTCGATCTTTCCGGCATGGTGGCCGGTTCCAAATACCGCGGTGAATTTGAAGAGCGGATCAAACGCGTGGTGGCGGAAGTCATCCATGCGGGAAATGTGATCCTGTTTCTGGATGAGATCCATACGCTGATCGGTGCCGGCGGTGCGGAGGGCGCGATCGATGCTTCCAGTATGTTGAAGCCCCCGCTGGCAAGAGGCGAGCTCCAGCTGATCGGCGCGACGACGATCGAGGAGTATCGGAAATATGTGGAAAAAGATGCGGCACTGGAGCGGAGATTCCAGCCTGTGGAAGTGGCGGAGCCGACCGTGGAGGAGACGGTTGCCATTTTGAAAGGGATCCGTAAACGCTATGAGGATCACCACCGTGTGACGATCACGGACGAAAGCCTGATGGCGGCGGCGACGCTTTCGGCGCGTTATATCAATGACCGTTTCCTGCCGGATAAGGCGATCGACCTGATGGACGAGGCAGGTTCCCGCGCGAGGATCGGCGGCATGCGCACGCCAAAGAATCTCCTTGCGATGGAAAAAGAGTTAAAGGATCTCGCAGCGGAACTGGAGACCGCGTTAAAAGAGCAGCGGTTTTCGGATGCGTCCGAGGCGAAGAGAGCGCGTGAAGCGCTGAGTGTCAAATACAAAAAAGCATTGGTCCGCCACAAAAAGGATGCGGGCAAGAAACGCCCCGTGGTCACGGAAAACGACATCGCAGAGATCGTGGCCGGATGGACCAAGATCCCGGTCAAGAAACTGACAGAGGGCGAAGCGGCGCGGCTTTCCAAGATGGAGAAGATTTTAGAGAAGCGCGTGATTGGGCAGGAGGAAGCGGTATCTGCCGTGGCGCGTGCGGTACGGCGCGGCCGGGTCGGACTCAAAGACCCGAACCGTCCGATCGGATCGTTCCTGTTTCTCGGACCGACCGGTGTCGGCAAGACGGAGCTTTCCAAGGCGCTTGCGGAAGCGATGTTCGGCGACGAGTCCGCGATGATCCGCGTCGATATGTCGGAATACATGGAAAAGCACAGCGTCAGCAAGATGATCGGATCGCCGCCGGGCTATGTCGGCTACGACGAGGGCGGCCAGCTCAGCGAGAAAGTACGGCGTCATCCGTATTCCGTGATCCTGTTTGATGAGATCGAGAAAGCGCATCCGGATGTCTTTAACGTGCTGCTGCAGGTGTTGGATGACGGCAGGATCACCGATGCACAGGGACGCAAGGTCGACTTCAAAAATACGATCATCATCATGACGAGTAACGCGGGCGCGCAGTCCATCATCGCACCGAAGCGGCTCGGATTCGGCACCAACAACGACGAGAAGCAGCTCTATGAACGCATGAAGAGCGGCGTCATGGAAGAGGTGCAGCGGATCTTCAAACCGGAGTTTTTGAACCGGATCGATGAGACGCTCGTGTTCCGTGCACTGAATAAGAAAGATATGAAAGCGATCGTGACGCTCCTCGGTAAGAATCTGATGGCGCGCTGCAAGACCCAGATGGAGATCACACTCAAGATCACCGACACCGTGAAGACGCACATCGTGGAGAAAGCCTATGATCCGAAGTACGGTGCGAGACCGCTGCGGCGTATGATCCAGAGCAAGATCGAGGATCCGCTGGCGGAGGAGCTGCTGGCAGGGCATTTTGCAAAAGGGGACACGATCGACGTCACTCTGAAAAAGAATGAAATTGTTTTTGTAAAAAAGAAACCCGTCAAAAAGCAACCAACAACATAACATGGAGGGAAAGAAAGATGGCTGTGGTAAGTGAACTGATCCGCACGGAAAGCAACGGAAGCGTGAGCTTCGGCGATTATTCGCAGACGGAGAAAAAGAAGCTGGAGAGCGGCGCTTACAAGGTGAAGACCTGTCAGGAGATCACGCGGCTCGAGAAGGACGGCGAGTTCGTCTATGAGTCGACGCCGGGTACGGCGGTGCTTTCGTTTGCGCAGACTGCGGACGGCGCGGCTTTTTCCGTGGAAGGACCGGAGGATGCCGATATTACGGTCGGCCTAGAGCCGGAGACGGAGTACAGTGTCTCGCTGGAGGGCGCAACCATCGGCACCTTGAAGACGAACCTTGGCGGAAAGCTCACGTTCTCCGTAGAGCTTGATGCCGGAAAAGCGGTTGCAGTCGAGGTGAAGAAGGCATAAGCGATGGCAAAAGGAAAAAAGACGGTATTCTTCTGCCAGTCCTGCGGCTTTGAGTCGGCCAAGTGGATGGGGCAGTGCCCGGGCTGCAAGGAATGGAACAGCTTTGTAGAAGAAACCGTAGAAGAACGGAAAGGCGCTGCGACGAAAAAAGCAGTGAGCGAAGCACGCCTTTCCAAACTGTCCGAGATCACGGTCAGCGATACGGAACGGACGCTGACCGGCATGGAAGAACTGGATCGCGTGCTCGGCGGCGGTATCATGAAAGGGTCGCTCGTGCTTGTGGGCGGGGATCCCGGCATCGGGAAATCCACGATCCTCCTGCAGGTGAGCAAAAACCTTTCCAACAAGGGCATTCCCGTGATCTATGTATCCGGAGAGGAATCGCTCCAACAGATCAAGCTCAGGGCAGAGCGGATCGGAAAGTTCGGAGAGAGCCTCTCTATTTTATCAGAGACGAATCTGGATCTGGCGTGCGAGATCATCCGGAAAGAAAAACCGCAGGTCGTCGTGATCGACTCGATCCAGACGATGTATGCGGAAGCGGTGGCATCCGCTCCGGGAAGTGTCTCCCAGGTCAGAGAGGCGACGGGGATTTTGATGCAGCTGGCGAAGACCCTCGGGATCTCGATCTTCATCGTCGGACATGTGACAAAAGAAGGCGTGGTGGCAGGGCCCCGCGTGCTGGAACATATCGTGGACACCGTGCTGTATTTCGAGGGAGACCGGCATGCGTCTTATCGGATTCTGCGCGGCGTCAAAAACCGTTTCGGCTCGACGAATGAGATCGGCGTGTTTGAGATGCGGGAAGACGGGCTTGCCGAGGTGCAGAACCCGTCCGAGTTTATGCTGTCCGGAAAACCGGAGGGCGCGAGCGGCTCGGTCGTCGCGTGCTCCATGGAAGGGACGAGACCGATCCTCCTGGAGATCCAGGCGCTTGTCTGTCACAGCAATCTCGGGATTCCGCGACGGACGGCAGCAGGGACCGACCATAACCGGGTGAGCCTCCTCATGGCGGTGCTCGAAAAACGCCTGGGAATGCAGCTCTCCACCTGTGATGCCTACATCAATATCGCAGGCGGGATCCGCATGAACGAACCGGCGATCGACCTTGGGATCGTGCTGGCGATCATTTCCAGTTTTCAGGATCTCGTGCTCTCGGATGACCTCATCTGCTTCGGAGAGGTCGGACTCTCCGGTGAAGTGCGTGCCGTCAGCCAGGCGAAGCAGCGTGTGCAGGAAGCGAAAAAGCTCGGCTTCAAGCGGTGCATCCTGCCGGCCGTCAGCAAAGACTCCGTAAAAGGCGTCACCGGGATCACACTGATCGGCGTATCCAATGTGAAAGAAGCGCTTGCTGCGATCAGAGGGCAGCAGCGATAAAGAACCTGAACAATTATTTAAAGACTAACTATTAAAAGTCAATAGGAAAATGTTTCTTTTTGAATAAGACATCATCAGATGTTTTAGATAGCCTGGAGGCAGGATTAAGCCTCAATCA
>CACZBF010000019.1 GCA_902779355.1 uncultured Lachnospiraceae bacterium
AAGGTTTAAAAACCATCAAAAAAAGAGAACTGATTACCTTATTCAGGTTCTCAGTTCTCTATTTCTTTTTGTTGTCATCTTATCTTAATGACATTGCCCATTGGGTGGTCCTTTTTGTCATCGGCGTGACAGGATTCGAACCTGCGGCCTCTACGTCCCGAACGTAGCGCTCTACCAAACTGAGCCACACGCCGTCGTCGGCATGGATTCGCTAACGCTCCATCATGCCTCCTCTTGACGAAATCAGAGATTTCGTCATATAACTATTCGGTTTCAAACACCAACGAATTATATCACGCCTCTATTTTCTTGTCTAGTTATTTTTTTCAGTTTGATAGCTCCAGCAGATCTCTCACCAGTGCGGCGGCGAGTTCCGGCTTTTCGGAGGCATAGGCGATGCCGATGATGGGGAGCGTGTCGTCGTAGAGACCGCTTTGCCCGATCAGGTCGCTGCTGTCCATCAGGATGCCGCGCGCATAGGTCGCGCCGGGGGCATCGTCTTCGTCCTGCTCTGCGATGGAGGTAATGTCCGGATCTTTTTCCACCCAGATGATGCGGTCACCCAATGCTTCCATTTCCTCAGGAGACAGGTAATACTGCACCGGCACATAGGCGCCGAGGCTTGCCGTCTCCCGGAAGAGATCCTCCGGCATCATCACCACGTCCGCGCTCCCGGAGCCCATGATCGTCGTGATCGCCTGCATTGCATAGATATCTGTCGTAGAGGTTCCCCCAAGGTACTGGAGGCTTGTATTGAGCAGCACCTCTTCTTTTTGCGGGTCGATCCCCTGTTCCTGTAAAAAGTCCGTAAAAAGCGCATCCTTGACCTCTTCTTCGGCATACGGATCCGCATTGACCGCCAACACATAGAGGGCACTGTCCTTTTTATTCACCGCCGCCCTGACGATCGTGATCACAACGATGATCGCAACGACGATCAGAATCGGCACCCATTTATAGTAATCCCAAAAATAGGTGAGTTTCTCTTTTCCTTTCAGGTCTCTTAACTTCGGTACATTCTCCATGTCCGCACTCCTTATACTCCGTTCATCATATTCAGGTAATCCTGGATCTGCCGCAATTGCTCCTCCCAGAGTCTCTGATGCTCTTCAGGGGTCAATTCCTCCAAAGGCTTTTGCTCCGGCAGCGTATCCTGTTCGTTTTCTTCAAACGGGTTTGTCATTTCTTCCGGTTCTTCCGGAACCACCTCAAGATAAGGCAGAAACTCCAACGGCTCTTTATCTGCGTGGATCTTCAGCATATAATCCTGCCAGATGTGTCCGGGATAGGAATTCCCGGACAGTCCCGCGAACGAGCGTGGATAATCATACCCGACCCAGATTCCCGTCGTGTAATAACGGGTATAGCCGACAAACCAGCCGTCCTTGTTGTCGTTCGTCGTCCCGGTCTTGCCCGCGCATGGCATTTCTCCGAGGTCCAAACCTCTTCCGGTCCCCTCTGTGATGACGCTTGTCAGCATATCCGTCATCATCCGCGACGCGTTCTGTTTATAGACCCGCTCTCCTGCAGTATCGGATTCATACAAAATATTACCGTCGGCGTCCGTGATCCGTCGCACACAGGTCGGCGCGCGAAAGATCCCGTCGTTTTCGATCGTCGCAAACCCTGATGTCATCTCAACCGGGGAAGCACCATAGGTGAAGCCGCCCAGCACCACTGCCGGCCGCAGGTCCTGGGTGGAAATATGGGTAAAATGGAGCTGGTCTAAATAGGATAACCCCACGGCCGGTGTCAACTCCAGAAACAGCTGGTTCGCCACCGTATTTTTCGAAAGCGACACCGCCTGCCGCAGCGTCATTGCTCCTGCGTAACCACCACCGGAATTGGAAGGCCCGTCCTCTGTTTTTTCATCCACCACGATCGTATCCGGTGTATAACCGCGCTCCAGTGAAGGCGTATAGACGATCAACGGTTTGATCGAGCTGCCCGGCTGCCGGAAACTCTGATAGGCACGGTTTAAGGTATAGCCCGGCAATGATTGGCTTCTCCCACCGACGATCGCAGAAACGAGGCCGGTATCGTTATTGATACAGACTCCGGCGCTCTGCAGCGCATAGACGCCTTCGTCATTCACTTCTTCAAACTCCGCCAGCCCCTGATCGATCGAATCCTGCAGCTCCTGCTGCATCTCAAGATTCAGAGAGGTATAGACCCGATAGCCCCCCGTATACAGTTCTTTTTGGCATATCGCATACATATCCCCGTATGCCTTATCATACTGTTCCCGGACAGCTGTTTCCATATCATATTTATACAGAAACGGAAATCCCTTCATCTCCATCAACGCGCGGGTCGCGCAGTTATAGGCGTAGGTTTCCACATAGACATTTTTTGTGTTATATGCCTGGTTCAGCGTAATGGTCTCATCCAACGCCAGATGATAGGTGGAGGTGGAAATGACCTGATCCTCATAGAGATTTTTCAGGATCCGATCACGCCGCGCCAATGTATTCTCCATATTTTTCAGGGGGTCATAAAGGCTGGGGCTGTTTGGGATCGCAAGGAGAAAGCAGATCTCCGAAAGAGACAGTTCCGAGGTCTTTTTTTGAAAATAACCGCGACTGGCTGCCTCAATCCCATAATAGCCGTTCGCGAAATAGATGTTATTCAGATAGAATTCCAGGATCTGATCCTTACTGTATTTCTTCTCAAGTGCCTTTGCCAGGAAGATCTCTTCCATCTTCCGCTGCCAGGTGCGGTCCATCGTCAGATAGATGTTTCGGGCGAGCTGCTGGGTAATGGTACTCCCACCCTGCGTCGGCTCACCGTTTTTCAGCATTGCAAGCACTGCACGGGCAATGGCTTTGTTGTCCACACCCTTATGATCATAAAATTTCTTATCTTCAATGGAAATGATGGCGGCCTTGGCATCATACGGGATCTGATCGGCCGTCAGATAATACGTATCCTTTTCTCCGGAAAGCGTCGAGATGACTGTCCCGTCCGACGCATACACGATAGAGGTCTCCGCAGTACGAAAATCCTCGGGAGTAGAACTCCGTGCGATCTGCTCCCCTGATTCTTTGAGTGCCCGGATCTCTCCCGCATATCCGCCAAACAGATAGTAAAGCACTCCTGCTACTACAAGGAGCAGGAGCACGAGCTGAATGCGGAAAAAAATCCAAAAGCCGCGATGGGGTTTTGGCTTTTTTTTCATAGCATGATCCCTGTTTTTGCCTTGCTCTCCTCAATCTTCTCATTCAGCCGCCGACAGGGGATCGCAAGCACCAGACCGATCAGAAGCGATACTCCCGCAAATACCGAAAGCCAGAGAAGCGAGATCCAATAATCCATACCGTACATCCCGGCCACACATTCTTTCATCGCTTTGAGTCCGTGGGTAAACGGCAGGAAAATATACAGTTTCTGATAAACCTCCGGCAGCACTTCGATCGGAAACGTTCCACCGGCACCCGCTACCTGCAGCACCATGATCACGACTGCGATCGCCTCTCCCACGTTTCCGAAAGCCACCGTAAGGGAATACATCATGAGGGTAAACACAAAACTGATAAACGAGCAGGCAAACCAGAACAGGAAAGGTGATTTACACTGGATGCCGATAAAGAAGAAATCACCCAAAACGATCAAGAGCGTCTGCAGCTGTCCGACAATGTAAAACATCAGATACCGTCCGAAATAAGCCTGATAATGCTTCACATTTTTCAGTTTCTCATCCGGTTCCACTTTCACATGCATGATAGCAACCAGGATCAGCGCCCCTACCCAGATCGCAAGGATCGTATAGAACGGCGCCATGGCGGAACCGTAATTCTCGATGGGATAGACCTCTACGGTTTCAATGGAAACCGGTGAGGAGATAAAGGAACCGATCAGATTCGGATCCGTCCGCAGCATATCCATGATTTCCTGATACTGTTCGTCTGTGGAGAGAGAAAGGATGTGTTTGATATACTCATCCAGCTTGTTTTTCATGTCGACAGCCATATTACGGGAATCCTGCAGACTTCCGTTGCCGTCCTCCATGGTATCCTTGTACTGCTGCAGCACAACCGCCACATCGGAAAAATTACCGTCGATAGAATTCAGTACATCGGCTGCCCCGATCATGGAAACACGCATGTCATCCATCATGGTATCGATCCGCGGCTGCACATTATAGGTGTAATCATCCCGCAGCGCTTTCACAGCAGCTCTGCAGTTGTCGATCTCTCCCTGAATCTTTATGGAAAGATTCACAATATCCTGCTCGGTCTTCGCTCCGGTGGTTGCAATGGCTTTCAGATCCGACGTCAGGGTTGCAAAGGTGTTCTCCACATAATTGTATTCATCCGTGATCCGCTTTTTGACATCATCGCTGACCACACCGCCAAGGGAAGAAAGCGTCGAATTAATATCAATGGAATGCTGCAGTCCTTCGGCGATGGTCGCATACTGTGCAATGGTCTCCGGCCCCTGAATGCCGCTTTTGATCATGGACAGATGTGAGGAGACGGCTCCCGAAAGGCTGGTAAGCGACTGATCAATCGTATCCATACTGACCGTGAGGAGCCGTGCCGCTGCTCTGGCACTTCCATCCGCGGCGATCAGCGCTCCTTCCAGGGTGTTGACCGTGGACTGCCCGTTATCCACAACGGAATCCAGATTCGGCAGCATCACCTGCGTCGTATTCAACAGACTGCTTGCAGAGTTGATGATATTGATAAAGGAGTCCAGCATCGTGATATAAATGGAAAGTTCGCGGTTTAATTCATTCAGCTGCTCCAGAAGAGCGTCCAGCAGGGAAACCCCCGTCTGCTCCTCTGATGCGGACATGACATTGCCGAACTCCACCATGGACTCCGTCAGCGTACTCACAAATGTGGCGTTCACCTGCTCTTTTACCGCCTGCTGTGCTTTTGCGGTTATCTTCGGCGCAATGGCATTTTTCTTTTCGTTTTCGTAATAATCAATTTCTCCGTGCGTGACGTCGCCGTTCAAAAAGCCCATCATGTCTTTTGTAAACGTCTCGGGAATGATCAACGCCGCATAGTATTCCCCGTCGTTCACGCCCGCGAGCGCTTCTTCCGTCGTGTCCGTAAACACCCACCCGATGGTCGTGTTTGCCTTCAATCCTTCCACCACGCTGTCGCCGATATTGACTTTCACACTCTCGATCTCTGCGCCCATATCATCCGAGCAGACCGCGATCTGCATCCTGGAGGTCGCATCCGGTCCGTACGGATCCCAGTTGGACAGAATGTTGAACCACGCATAAAGGGAGGGCAGCACGGAAAGACCCATGATAAACACAAGAGCCACCACGTTGGAACTGATTCTTTTTACGTCCAGAAGAAAAATCTTAAGAATGTTTTTCATCGGTTTCTTCCTCTATCGTTTCGGACTGCTCTGCTTCTTCTTCTGTTTTTTCGGACAGATCCTCCGGCAATTCTGCTTCTTCTTCTTCTATTTTCTCAAACAGATCTTCCGGCAATCCTGCTTCTTCTTCTATTTTCTCAGACAAATCTTCCGGCAATTCTGCTTCTTCTTCTATTTTCTCGGACAGTTCTTCCGGCAGTTCCGGCTCTTCCACGTCAGGCATAATCTTGTCTAAGTCCAGTACCTCTTCTGCCTCCTCGCCGGCACTGCGCATCAGAAAATGTTCTGCCTTGTCCTTTACACTCCTTAAGGTCTCCTCCACATTTTCCATATGCTCTCCGATCAAGGCCTTGACTTCTACTTCCTCTTCACCGCGGAATTGCGCCAGCTTCTGCTGCAGTTTATGGTCAGCATACTCCACGAGGATCAGATAGACCGCAATCCCGTAAAGCGAGATAATCCAGAGCATTAAAAAGAGCGGTTTACTGCTGTCCGTCAAAAACATCAGGATCAGAAAGGCAATGGGTACAAAGACCAGGCACGTAATCCCCACGCGGATCCTGTGCTTGTTCCGAAGATGCGCCCTGTTCTCATAATCCATTAAGGCGCGATACATTTTTTCATATTGTTTCTCTTTATCCATATTCTTATCCATCAGCGATATTTACAGGATCTTGGTATCTTCCATCCGTTCTTCGATGAAACGGTTCAAGCCCATCAGAGGGATCCGCACCACAAGTCCAATGAAAAGCCCTACCCCGGCAAAAATCAAAAGCTCCCACAAGCATTCTCCGTAGGTGTTCTCATACAACCCGCCGATACACTCCCGCATGGCGTTGATCGCGTAGGGGAAGGGGAAGAAAATATAAACCCGCCGGTAAAAATCAGGCAGCAGCTCGATCGGGAACGTACCGGAGGATCCGGCGATCTGAATCACGACCATGACCACAACCAGCGCTTTTCCGACGTCTCCGAAAGAGATCGCCAGAGAGTAGATCAAAACCGAGAATACAAAGGCCGTCACCGAGGAAGCGAACCAGAACATCCCGGGATGCAGACATTGCACCTTGAAGAATAACAGATCCCCGAGTACGATGATGAGGGTCTGAATCTGACTGAGTACGAAAAAGATCAGGTAACGTCCGAGGAACAGCTGCGCCGGCGTCGGGTGATTAAGTCCCTTGGGATCTGCGTGCACCTTGAAAAGCGCGGTCAAAAAGATCGTCCCGACCCAGATTGCAAGCGTCGTGTAAAAGGGTGTGACTGCCGATCCGTAATTGGATACCGGATAAATCTCGTTCGTCTTCACAACCACGGGCTCCGAGAAGAAACTGCCGTAAGTGGAAGGATCTCCCCCCAGCATATTCACTAGCTCCTGCGCACGTTCGTCTTCGGATACCGCATCCAGACGATCTGTGATCTCCGTCAGTCTCTCGCTGACCTCGCGGATCACCTCAGAGGTCTGGATGAGACTCTCATCCGTACTGTCCACGGTATCAAGAATCCCGTCAAAGACTTTATCCATATCGCCAAGCGCCTGATCCAGCGTCGTCAGCGTGGAATTCACATTGTCCATGACCTGCCGCATGCTGTCCATGAGGACGTTCATCTGCGGCACCAGCGAGGTGACATACAGATTCCGGACATTCTCCACGGACTGATAGCAGGTCGTCAGCGCATTTTTCGCCAGTGCGGACGCCTCATTGGCGGCGGTCGCTGCGGCATTCTGAGGAAGGCTGTCCACCAGGGTCTTTCGCATGGAGCTTAAAATGTCCAGCATCCTGTTTGCCGTGGAAACAGCATTGTTGATCGTGCTGGGATCCGTGGAGTAGAGGGCTGCGTCGACGGCGGCTTTTGCAGTGAGGAGATCGGCGCGTTCGACCTCCAAGGTTCTCACTTGTCCTTCTTTTGTGGTTTTTTCTGTAACCAGACCGGCTCTTTCGTTTTCTAAATTGGTCTTTTCTTCTTCTAACTCTTGAATGCGCGGGTCTGGTGGAGTCAAGTGTGATAATTCATCATCAATCTCCGCTATTCTCGAATCTATCTGGGGTATCCTCGCGTCTATCTCCTGAATTCGCTGCTTTCTACTGTTAATCTCCGCCTGGTTTGTATCCAGCTTCTCCTGATACTCCTGGCTCAGCTTTTCCAGCTCCGCCCGATTTCCGCCCGTGGCATCCTTTGCCTTTGCGCCGGCTGCTTCATTCAGGGATTTTAACAGCGTATCTACATGGTTGATCGCCGCATCGGTATCCGTCCGCAGGGCGTTGACCTGCGCATCCAGCGTGGCTGCGTCCTGAGCAACCCCGGATTGGTCGATGTCCGCCGACATATTGTTGATGGAGCCCTCGATCGCGGTCATCGTATTCTGTACATTTTGGCTGAACACGACAAGAGAAGTGTTCGTCGCGTTCATGTCCTGGTTGGCTTTCGCTATGTATGCGTTTTCCGTCTCCAGCTTTTTCCTGGTGCCGTCCATGGATCCGGTGGCTTCGGACACCGTTCTTTCCAGAGCATCGTTGCTTCTCACGAAAGCATCCACCATGACCTGATATTCCTGCAGATTCCGGTTGATTTCCTTCAGGTTGTTCTCAAATCTTTCAAATGCCGAATCACTCTCCATGTTCCTTGATACGTCATTTGTTTTCTCAAATACGCGGTTCGTCACGACATCGATAAACTGCTGGTTGATGTTTTTACGCAAGGTATCCACGGCCGTGTCCGTGATCTTCGTGCCCACCGCGTTTTTCTTTTCATTTTCGTAGTAAGTGATCTTGGGATTTTTGAAGTTGTCCGACAATGCCGTGTACATGCTTTCGGAGAAATCCGGCTCGATCACGATGGCCGCGTAGTATTTGCCGCTGTTGACGCCATCCACGGCTTCCTTCTTCGTATCCAGAAAGACCCAGCCGATGGAAGTGGCTTCTTTCAGACCTTCCTCAATCTCATCGCCCATGTTCACCGTTTCCGTCGCGCTGACCTGATATCCCCGGTCTTCCGACGCCACGGCAATCTGGATGTTTCCCGTGTTGGCGTAAGGATCCCAGTTGGCATAGATATTGAACCACGCATAAAGCGCCGGCAATGCACAAAGACCGATCGCGATCACCAGCGGGAAAAAGTGGCTGCAGATGTTTTTGACATCCGTTTTAAAAATCGTCAGTATGTTTCTCAATTTGTTTCTTTACTGGCCTCCAAAATCACACGGGCAGAAACAAGGAGCGTCAGGTTTCCCTGAATCTCCACAACACCAAAGCCCATTGGCAGTATAAAATGGTCTCCCCGGCGGATATAATGTCCGTTCAACAGGCCGTCTCCCATGGAAACCGTGATATAAAGGTAGGTCTGATCCTGCAGGAAGGAGGCTTCCCCTTCGATCTCCAGCGTGATCATTTCCGTACGTCCCGGCGGCTGCATCACGCCTCCGAAGAGCTCCGGCGCCCGGTGCAACAACTCATCCAGCGTCATACCGGCGTAAGCGCCTTCCGTGATCCAGGATGCAACGCTGACATCGCCGCCCTCATCCTGCTCCAGGAAGAGAATCTGACGCGCTTTCTGATTGACGGTCAACGATCTGCCGTTGGTCTCCATCACTTTCTGATACCAGTACGCGGAATCCTTGACGATCCGAAGCTGCGAGACAAAGTCCACATAAACCAGGCCATATCGGCGGCTGTAGCCGGAAACCCATTCGAAGTTGTCCAGAAAACTCCAGACAAAGTAACCGCGGATATCTGCTCCGTCGTCAGATGCTTTTTGCAGAGCGCCGATATAGTTGTCCAAAAACGAGATCCGGTTCGGATCATGTACACGCCCGTCAGAAGAAATGCTGTCGTGGCACGCCACTCCGTTTTCCGTGATATAAAGCGGCAGGTGGTATTTTTCGGAAAGGAATCTTGCGCCCCAGTAAAGCGCCGCCGGCGTCACCGGCCAGTCCGCATCCGTATGCGTCGCTCCGGGCTTTTCCTCCAGCCTGATCACGTCGCCATCCTCATCCGCCGCGACATAGTAGCCATTATAGATATGATGGCACATAAAGTCGAGCGGCTGTCTGATCAGCTTCATATCCTCTTCTTTGATCTCCGGCATGTGGGGCGCAAAGGCCTTGAGACCGTCCGCAGGATAAGTACCAAAGATCACCGGATCCAGAAACCAGGAAACATTCCACGCCCACCGTTCACTTTCCGTATCAATGGAAAAGTAGGTTTTTCGGGCTGCTTCCACATCCTCCTCGCTACTCGTTGCGGGGATCGCCACGCCACAGGTCGCTGCATAACCGACGGAAATGGGATGTCTCGCATGCCCGCGCAGTGCAAGGACCGCCTTGCCATGCGCCATCAAGAGGTGATGCGTTGCAAGAAGCGCATCCGTAAGCGAAAGTTTCAGCCCCGGCGCATTTTCGCCTGTACAATGCCCGAGCATGATCTCGCATTCAGGCTCGCTGATCGTAATGAAATATTTTACCAAATCGGAAAAACGGTCTGCCACGACTGCTGCATATTCAGCAAACCAATCCGGACTATCCGGTGAAAGCCAGCCGCCGCGATGCATCAAGGTTTCCGGCATATCCCAGTGATAAAGGGTCACATACGGCTCGACCCCGTTCTTTTTCATGCAGGAGATCATATCCCGGTAAAAGCGGATGCCCTCTTCGTTGACCTCGCCCGTGCCTTCCGGCAGGATCCGTGCCCAACTGATCGAAAAATGGTAGTGTTTGATCCCGAGGAGACGCATCAGTGCGTAGTCCTCCGGATAACGGTGGATCACATCACACGCCGTGTATGCATTTTCCTCCCGCTGGATCTTTCCGGCATCCACGAATGCATCCCAAATATTTCTTCCGGCGCCGTCCGCAGGATCCCTTCCTTCTATTTGATAGGCGCTGGACGCCACACCCCAGACAAAATCTGTGCGAAACATACTTACTTTCCCTCTAAGTGATCATAAACCAGACAATTCTACACTATTTTCTATCATATCACTCCTGCCCGCCAGATGCAAAATCCGTTTGTTGCAAGTCATTGGCTGTGTTTTTATAATGAAGACATGGGGAAAAGATTGTACGAAAAAAAGAGACGATTTGCGGCAGGTGTCGCTTTGGCAGCGGGGATCGCGCTTTTGACGCCGCTTGCAGGGTGTGGGGAAGAGATGATGGTGCCAGCTTCGGAGGAAGCCGTTACTGAGGCGACTGATCCTTCTACCTCCGCCATGCCCTATATATCCGAAGAACCTGTTGCGGACATACCGGAATCCCCCATTGCAGCAACCGATATCGAGCAGCACAGCAGCGAGGTATCTCCTACTACAGAGCAGGAACCTGTTTCAGAGTCCTTTTCCATCACCCTTGCTTTCGCCGGCGATATCAATTTTGCCGACAACTGGTGCACGATGGGCTATCTCCATTCCCAGGGAGATGATCTGACAAACGTCATCGACCCCGATTATCTTGCAGAAATGCAGTCTGCCGACCTCCTCTGGATCAACAACGAGTTCTGCTACAGCGATCGCGGCACTCCCATGGCTGGAAAGATGTATACATTTCGCTCTGATCCCGCGAACGTAAAGTACCTGACGGAAATGGGCGTGGATCTCGCAGGGCTTGCCAATAATCATGTGTTTGACTACGGAGAGGAAGCATTTCTCGATACGCTGCAGACCTTGCAAAATGCGGGTATTCCCTATGTCGGCGCGGGAATCAATCTGGAGGAAGCCTCCGCCCCGGTCTTTCTGGATGCGGACGGCGTCACGATCGCTTATGTGGCGGCATCCCGTGCGGAAAAAAATATCATGACGCCGGAGGCCGGCGAAAACAGTCCCGGAATCCTTCGCTGCTATGATATGACGCGCTTTCTTAACTCCATCAAAAAAGCCGCCGAAGAGGCGGACTATGTGATCGCACTCCCCCACTGGGGAACGGAATATTCTACAACATTGGAGCAGGCACAGATCGATGGGGCTCGCGCCTGTATCGATGCGGGTGCAGATGCGGTCATCGGCACGCACACCCACTGCCTGCAGGGCGTAACCTCTTATCATGAAAGGCCCATCGCATACAGCCTCGGAAATTTCTGGTTTAACGAAAGGACGCTGGATACCATGCTCTTTGAACTCCGGCTGAGCGGAATCAAAACCATCGAGCCCGATGACACCTCCTCCGTCATAATCACCGACGTGGATTCCGTGATCCTCCCTGGCAGGCAATCCGGCTATATCACAACGATGGCTGAGGGAGCGGAAAAGCAGGAGATCCTGGATGCGATCGATGCGATCTCGCCGGCGGCGGAATAAAAAGTGCCGTACAACGCCGGTAAGCCGCCCGCTACAGTTTTTCCGTTTTTTTCAGGTACTCCAGAAACGCCGCGCAGCCTTCACTCACATCGCGCCAGGTCGCTTCAAAATCCCTCGTATACCACGGATCCGAAACTTCTCTGGGATGGCCGGTATAGTCCATGACCAGAGAACATTTGTCCTCCGGATCATTTCCCCACAACCGCAGCATGTAATGCATGTTCTCCTGATCGGTTCCGACCAGGTAATCATAATAGTCATAATCCTCGCGTGTCATCCGGCGCGCATGATGTCCCTCGCACCCGATGCCGTGCTCCGCAAGCTTCCTTTTTGCCGGCGGATATACCGGATTTCCGATCTCCTCCGAACTCGTCGCCGCCGACGCGATCTCAAACCGATCCGACAAACCTTCCTTTTTCACCAGTTCTTTCATCACATATTCGCACATCGGCGACCGGCAGATATTGCCGTGGCAGATAAATAATATTCGAATCATATCCTCTACTCCCCTTCCGTCAAAACCTTTTCATAGATAAAATACCCCTTCACCGTATCCTCCGTGATAAGGACCGATTCCTGGTGGAAGAAAACGCAGAGGTCCTGTGCGATCTGCTCTACAAGCGTTTTTTCCGGGTTGATCAGGGTCAGGACGAGAGAGGTTTCCTCCGTGTACTGTCCATCCTCGTGGCAATAGCCGCCTTCCTCCTCATGAACCGAAAATGCCACATGATAGTTGCGGCAAACGTCTTTTAAGACGTCCCGATATTGCTGGGTTTCAAAGATCTGTTCTTTGGTATCCGCATCATTCAGACCAATATAGATCTTAGTTTCAATCATCTGGACCGTCTCATTCTGATCCGTTTTTTCGGATTTGAACGGTTGGAACGAGAAGGCGGCCTTAAATGCTTCCTCCAGAAAATGTTTGTTTTTTTCAATGTTCATCAAATTGTCCATACTGTCTCCTATCTAACGGTGCAATAACAAAGGAACTTGAAAGTAAATACTTAACATGCTACGATCATGCTATCGGGGGTGCGCTTTTTAGCGCGTCCGTAGGAAAACCGTCCCGGCTTCCATAGAAAAGGCTTTACGGGCAGCCGAAGCTGAGGATTGTTTTTGAGGCAAAGCCTGTCAATTTCTTCCCCCGACATTTGAAAGACAACGTCAAAACTGCTGTTTTGGCGTTTATTGCATCTTGTCTCCTCTCTTCCGGCGTAGCATAAAAAGTTGAAAACAGGGACTGGTCTTTTTGTAAAGGATCGTCCTGGGAAATACCGTACACATAATGGGGCACGTCTGCTTGCAGATCATTTCGGGATTCTCTTCCTCGGGCTTGATTTCGGGATGGCGGGAGAAGTACTGATCCCGATGCATCTCGTAATAAGGGCATGCTTTCCTGACATATCCCGGCTTTGCCAAATATTCTTCCACACCATCAGGATGCGCAAAATCCGGCGCCATCTGTTTGATCTGCACATTTCCGTACCGCGGGGCAAAATAACGGCAAGCGTATTTTTTTCCCTCCTCGGTTTCCGACATTTCACTTTGGAGATAGTCCTTCCAGGCTTCGGGAATCGTAACGGAAAGATCTTCGGCCACATAGCCCTTCTTTTCCAATGCGGCTATGATCCTCTGCATCTTCTGCCAATCCGTGATCTGCCAGTCTCTGCTATAAGAGGCGGTCGATCTGTACGCTACCATCACAAAAAGGGTGTCGCTTAAGAATTCTGTCTCTTCAATACTTTGACAGAGAGCACCCGTTTCATCCGGGTATTCACGCAGCCCGCTTAAGACCGTCGGAAATATCATGACATTCCCATCAAAGGGACCATTATCCTTCAGATAGTCCTGCATGGTTGTTAAGACCAGTTTGTTTTCAAACGGCAATTCAAAGGACATCGGCCATTTGGAGATATCTACCCCTGTATACCGTACGTTGAAGTCGTTACCGTACTCCTTTAATACAAAAGAAAGAGCCAGCCCGTCGATCATAGAGCCGCATCCCATGGACAGGATCTTTAAGTCGTGTATATTTTCCCCGGAAAGGCAGGAGAGGAGCAGTCTGTACATCAGATAGTATTCCAGTGCATAAATATTACACAGGCGGCATTCATACAGACAGGCGTTCATGTCCGCAGTAAAATCGGGAGAGAAAGTTGTCCGGTAGTGAGTGCCAAGCTGCATCTGTCTGAAAATATGGGGATCTTCGGCCAACATGCTCTTCAGTTTTTCCATCGATGCCGTGATCTGATCGTTCAAGGCGGAAGTATCGACACTACCCTCCGGTATCATGGGCTTATTTTGATGAAAATGCTCCCAGAAAAACTGCATCATTTTGTATTTTAATGTGTTTTTCATTGTTCCGGTCTCCTCTGTCTCATTCTGTTATCTCCGCACCATGATGCACGGCAGCAAGGGAACTTGAAAACAAACATAGAACATGCTACGATCTTGCTGTCGGGGGTGCGCTTTTCGCGCGTCCGTAGGAAAACCGTCCCGGCTTCCATAGAAAAGGCTTTACGGGCGGCCGAAGCTGAGGATTGTTTTTGAGGCGAAGCCAATCAATTTCTTCCCCCGACATTTGAAAAACAACGCCAAAACTTTTGTTTTGGCGTTTATTGCATCTGCTTTCTTACGAGTTCCGCAAATTTGCCATTCTTTTCGATCAGTTCCTGATAAGTTCCTTCCTCTGCGATCACTCCGTTCTCGAGCATGATAATGCGGTCAAAATCCACCACGGTAGAAAGCCTGTGCGCCACCATGATCACGGTGGATTTCATATTGCAGATGTTTTTCATGACTTTGGTCTGGGTCATATTATCCAGAGCAGAGGTCGCTTCATCCAGGATCAGCACTTTCGGATCATCGATAAATGCCCTCGCGAGCAGAATCCTCTGCCGCTGTCCGCCTGAGAAGCCGCAGGAAACGGACTCTGAAATCTCTGTGTCCAGCTTCATAGGTTGACTACGGATATAATCTCCGATCTCCGCTTTATCCAGAGCATCCCATACTTTCTCTTCATCATATTTTTCTGAAGAACCAAACAAGACATTGTCGGTGATCGTTCCGGGAAAAACCCTGCTGAACTGAAATACCGATCCAATGCGCCTGCGGAGGGATCTGAGGTTTAAGGTATTCAGGGACTTCCCGTCATAGCTGACTTCTCCTTCAGATGGGATCTCCATACCAAGCAGGATCTTCAGGAGCGTACTCTTGCCGCATCCACTTTCTCCGACGATCGCTACGCGCTCGCCCCGTTTGATGTGAACGGATACGCCCTTCAGGCAGCCGTGCGGGTCATCCTTGTAGGAAAACCAAATATTTTCCGCGCGCACATCACCGTTCAGACTTTCCACAAATTCCAGGGATTCGCTCTCTTCGTATTCGGCTTCAAAAACAGGTTTGACATTTTCACTCAGTGCAGAGATCAAGAACAGGCTCTGCATGATATCCGTCAGCGACGAGACCACCGTTATGACCAGCGTATACGAGGATGTAAAGGTCATGTATGTTTCCTTTGAGATCCCTTCTGCCATGGAGACGCCCAGCAGCGCGATGGTGGTGGCGATGGAGATCGCTGACAGTATTTCGGTATTATATTTCAAGAAGAAAGGCTGCTGATAGGTCAGGGAAAGCTTCTGGCGGTACATTTCGGCCCATTTGGAATAGATGGCTTTCTCTGCGCCCATGCCTTTGATCTTCTGAATGCCGCGTATTACGGAAAACATGAAGCTGCTGTTTTCCATATCGATATGGAGGATTCCGGTTTCATTGCGCGCATAACTGATCGCGCCGAGGATCGAAACCAGGATCTTGAGAAGGATGAAGATAACAGCCGGCAGGAAAAGCTGCGAAGCGAACTGATCCATCTGATACAGGTAGACGAGAGAGAAAGACAGATTCAGCGCCACGTCCATAATGATCTGCATGATCGTATCCGACAATCTGCCACAGTTCGCGATCCTTTTTGACAGCTTTCCCGAAGAGGTGTTTCTAAAGAACGTCTGTGAAAGATGAAGGACCTTTGCCATGACAGCCGACTGCATTTTCGCCGAGATCCTGACCTTTGTCTTCGCAAGAAAGATGGACTTCAGCATCGTCATGAATCCCCTGACCAGACAGACCGACAGGAAAATGACGATCGCAAGGAAGAACCCTCCGGCGGTTCCGTTCCCGTTGATGTAGACATTGTAGATCCATTTGCTGACGAGCGGCAGAATGTAACCGAGGGCGGCGGCCAGACCGGTCGCGACCGCAAGCCGGACCACATCCCCGACTGTCAGGAAATGCAAGGCATTATAGCAAAACGTGGAGAGCAGATTTTTCCCTTCTTTGATCGGCCTGCCGATCCGATAACAAGCCGGCTGAAGGGATGCAATATAGGCTCTGGATGCATGGCCTTCACTCGCGTCATAGGGACAATAGTAGCGATATCCCTGTATCGTCGGCATCATGACCACTGCTTTCCCATCTTTTCGAAAAGCCAGCAGATAGTCCGCCCTGTCACGGCTCGCCTCGACCACAGACCGCCTCTCTTCGTACATCATTCCGAGAGGATCTAAGATCGTCTCCATCAGTTTTTCCACAGACCGTTCCTGCGGTATGCCGGAAACCTGGATCCCGAATCTCTCCAGAAGATAAACCAGAGCCATTCTGACATCCTCGGCACCCTCTTCCAAATGGCGCATCTTGCGGTTTGTGATCAGGGATTCATCTGCGTACTGTTCGAGTCTTTTGTTATTTTCGTCTTTTTTGATGATGTTATTTGTATAAAGTCCCATGTTTTCTCAGAATCCTAGCCTAGATCTGTCTCCTCACACCGAGATCAGTTCACGATAAAGCCCTTCCTGTGCATACAGTTCTTCGTGCGTTCCCTGTTGGACCACTTTCCCTTTGTCCATAACATAGATCCGGTCGCATCCCACGATCGTAGAGAGCCTGTGGGCAACGATGATGCAAGTGGTACGTTTTTTCTTGATCGACTGTAGCACTCTGTCTTCTGTCAACGCATCCAGCGCCGATGTAAACTCATCCAGAAACAGCATCGTCGGTTCATGTGCAAGTGCTCTGGCAAGTTCGAGCCTCTGCAGCTCACCGCCGGAGAAGTTCCGTCCGTTTTCCTCTATCTTGGTCCCATAAGCCTTTTTATCGCGGATGATACGGTCGTGGATCTGTGCATCCCGTGCGGCTATGATGACTTCATATCTCTCTACGGTATTGTCCCACATCCGGATGTTGTCGTAGATGGAATCCTCAAACATCATGGTTTCCTGATCCACCGTAAGGACGGAGGAATGGAAGACCACATCCGGGATCTCTTCCCGATGCTTTCCGGAGTACAAGATCTCTCCGGATTCCGCTTCGTACAGATCCGCCAGGATCTTCAGCAAGGTGCTTTTCCCGCAGCCGGTCTTGCCCACGATCGCGATCATCTGGCCGCGGCCGACCTCGATATCAACATCGTCCACAACTAGATTGTCCCCCGGGTTATAGCGAAAACTGATATGATGCGCGCTCAGTTCTCCCTCCAGCTTATCCACCGTCTCATAATCACTTTCGGGAAGCGGGATGAGCTGCCGGCTGTCACGATGCATGATATCATTGACTCTTTCGATGTTTGTCCGCATCGTCTGCAGCGAATTCACCGAAGCCATGCAGTTGTTCATAGAGGTGATCATAGAATTCAAGATGCTCTGGAACAGCGCCATAGAGCCCAGAGTGAAGTTGCCGTGCAAAACGAAGTATGCGCCCATGAAAAGCTGTATTCCCTGGAGTACATATCCATGGATCCCTGTGAGAAACGTGATGACCGCATTGATGCGCTGGCTTTGGAATCTGCCCTCGTTGGCCTGTGCCTGCGACGCGCGCCACATGCTGTAGAAAGAACGCTCTGCTCCGGTGGACTTTATGGTCTCGATCATGCTCATTCCGTTCAGGACCGCAGTATTCAAGACATTTCCGGAGGTTGCCATGCTGCGGGATATGATCGCATTTTTTTCCTGCATCTTCAAGGTAAATATCAGATCTGACACGATCACGACCAGACAGACAACGGCCATGACGGCATTGTACTTCACAAGCGTGATAAAATATACGATGGTCATCACGGCATCGATCGCACGTGGTACCAGAGAACGAATGATAGTATTATCAAGGCTGATGTTATTGTCGATCCTGGACATCAGTTCCCCGGCGCTGTACTGTTCAAAGAATTTCAGCGGCTGATCAAACATCTTTTTGAACATCTTGGCGCCGGAAACCGCAGAAACATCCCTGCTGGAGTCGTTGATCCGTTTGGTCTTAGCCACATTCAGAATGAAATAAGCCGTCAGGGCAATGATGTAGATCAGCAACACAATATAGCCGCCGTCTGCCTTTTCCCCGGAGACGGAACTCATATGGGAATCCAGGATGTTTTTCTGCAGGGTCACCATGCCGATATTCAGAACGACACAGGCAAGCGTCAGGATCATCAGGATGATCATCGGACCCCGCAATTTTTTTACTCGCCCGCTAATCAGAGATGCAAGGGATTCTCTTTTTCCGTCGGCAACGAATTCCTTGCTTTTGCTCAGTACGATCACCTTTCCGCAATAAAGCTCTGTGAACTTTTGCAGCGTCATCTTGATCTCGCCCCTGGCCGGATCCGTGATCGTAACGATATTCCTTCCGATCGAGGTTAAGATGCACCAATAGCGCTTTTTCCAGAATACGAGCAAAGGGAACTTCATCTTCCGGAGCGCATCGATGTCCGGTGTTTCTACCTTCCCGTCAAGCCCATAGCGGGACGCGGCTTCCACCATCTGCTCAGGGCTGGAGCCGTTACGGGAGGAAACACATACTTCGCGCATTTCTTCCAGCGGTACGAATTTTTTGTGATAGCCGAGCATCATACATAGCGCTGCAGCGCCATTTTCACCCGGCCTCATCTGTATCACAACGGGTATCTTCATAGTTGTCTTTTACTCTTATTGTTCAAGATGGTTGATCCTGTTCTTCATTGCGACTGTAATAAGCGCGAACCAGAGGCACATAGCCGGTATCCCTGATATCCTGATATCGGAACCGGTATTTCACGTTGGTGCGCCTGCCTGTAGCGACATAGCGGAGACACTCTTGTGATAGGTGATCCAGCTTTTTCAGGCTGTCCACTGTCGTGATGCATTGGAAAAAACGATCTGCCCAGCTGATCCAGCCGTCCTCCCCCCTGCCGTAATAATAAAAGCGGATATAGCCTGCCATGAGCCGCAGTCCGTCTTCCCGTGTCAGTTTGCCCTTCTTTACCCTCCGGCAGAGGCTGTCAGCCCGGTGCTTCATTCTGTTTGAGACCTTCAGAAACGTGTTTTCGGCAATATCGATGCTGTCCGGATTAAATTTGAGCCCCAACAGGTCATAGCCCTCACCGGGCAGAACGATGCCGGTCTTCTCCTCATTCATTCTGAGACCGAGTTCCTCGATGATCTTCCGCAGCTGCTCCATCAAACGCTCGGCAGACGCTTTGTCGTCACAGATCATACAAATGTCATCCGTATAACGACTGCAGATGCGCACATTCTCTGCCATGAAGCGATCTACCTCCAGCAAAAAAATATTTTGCAGGAAGGCGACGATCGGATTTCCCGGAAGTACTGAGGTGAAACCCTCTTCCAGCTTGCCGTTGCGGTAATACAGGTTTCTGGTGATCAGCCACATGATGAAGGAATATACCTCCGGTTCATCCGCAAGCCAGGGCTTTAATTTTGTATCCAGAATCGCCGGATCGATGGATTCCCCGAAACTTTTTATATCTGTCTTGATGATATATTTTTTCCTGTGCGTATCATAAGAGTGGATGATCCGAAACAGCTTTCCGACCGGATTGTTCTTTCGGAAGGAATAGAGAGATGGCGGAAAAAGACTGTCGTACCGCTCCATCAGCATAAAGGTCAGATATTGCAGCAAGATCTTATTTTCCGCAGAAAAACTATAGACCTTTCGTTTGCGGGTCGATTGCCCCTTGCGCAAAAGGATCAGCTTTGGCGGATCAAAATAGTAATCCCCCTCGATAAGCCTCTGTACATCTTCATCAAAGCGCTCCGTCAGGATATAGACCGCCATAGCTTCGACTTCCGCAGAGCTGCTCGTAATGGCATCCCTGCGTTTTTCGAGAAAAGCCTCTTTCTGCGCCGGACTTTTCATGTCTTCGAATATCATAGATCCTGTCCTCCCTTTCGGCCTCTGCCGGCAGGGTCATTCTCCCTCTTTGATCTTCTCTTTCACTTCATCGATCACTTCATCCACACGTGACGGGGTCATCTGATGGGAGATCCGATCAAAAATATTGTTGGAATTGGAGCTGTCTCCGTCAAACAGATTTTCGAGCTTTTCTTTCATTGTTTCTTTTTTTTCTTTTTCCATGATAGGTTCACATCCTTTCGTAATTCTTCATACCTGCTAGTTATTTTATCACATTCCGTTCCGTTTTTCTTTCCTTCATCCATACCGCCAGCCATCTGAGGAAGGCTACGCCGATGATGATGACATATCCGATCACGCTCATAGCAGTCGGAACTTCATGGAAGAACAGAATTCCCCACAATGCGGCGAAGATCACCTGCAGATAATCGAACACGGACAGCTTTTTGGCAGGCGCATATCGATAGGCTGTCGTGATGGAAAACTGTCCCAGCGCCGCAGATAATCCGGCAGCAATCAGAAAGAGGAGCTGCGTGCGTGTCATCGGCGCGTAGTTTACGATCATGAATGGCAGCGTCAGCAGGCATGAGAAGAGCGAAAAGCAGATGACGATGACCGGTGTAGCCGCTCCTTTCCCCGTCGCCCTTCTGACGAAGACGTAGGCTGTCCCGGCGCCGAAGCCGCCGTAGAGCCCGATCAATCCCGGTACAAGTGCCATATTTTCCGGCGTCGGCCTAATGATGAACATCGCGCCGATAAATGCAACGATCGTCGCTGCGATATCCAGCTTCGACGGTTTTTCCTTCAGTAACGGAATGGAGAGGAGGATCGCAAAAAAAGGCGATAGCTTGTTGAGCATGTTCGAGTCTGCGAGCGGCATGTGGTCAATCGCATAGAAATTCGCGATCAGCCCCGTCGTTCCGAACAGACACCGAAACAAGATATCTGTCCCAAATTCTTTTTTGATCGTAAAACGTTCTTTTTTGATGATCAGGACCGCAATCGCAATGATCAGTGCGAAGGCGTTCCTGAAAAATGCCTTCTGCATGGTCGGCAGGTCTCCCGACAACCTCACAAAGAAGGTCATCAGAGAAAAGCCGATCGCTGCAAAAAAGATACATGTAATTCCTTTTAACTGGTTACTCATGATCTGAATTGTTCATCCGGCAGGCTACTTTCTATCTCTCCGAGATCGGGATGCCGTGCTCCTCTTTAAAGCGCTTCTTCTCTTCGTACATCGCTTTGTCTGCGCGCTTGAAAACTAGATCAAACGTGATGTCGTCAAAGGCATGCTCCGCCATACCGAAAGCTGCTGAATATCTGTGCCATGGATCGCGCTCGTTCCTGTTGTAGGAGGTTTCGAAAGCAGTTCTAAGCTCCTGCATCCTTTCCTTTCTCTTTTCATAATCCTCGCCGATCAAGATGGCGACGAATTCATCCCCGCCGATCCTGTAAACCGGAGAGTGTTTATAGACCTGACAGACGATCCGGCAGCACCCGCGCAGATAGTCATCACCGGCGGTATGCCCGAATTTGTCATTGATATACTTCAGGCGGTTTACATCCACCATCACAACCGCAAAATTCGCTTCTCCGTGCAGGATCTCCTCGTTGATCTCACTGACTTTCTTTGCGTAAGCGACCTTGCTTCCCACGCTGGTCAAGGAGTCGCGATAAGCCTCCTTACTGATCTTGCCGATCTCCTGCTCCTTCACCTGGATGTCGTTTTCTGCCTGCTCTTTTTCTTTGGTGATCGCGGTGATATCCTTCAGATATTCCAGGATTCTGATCTGCATCGAACGGATCTCATTATGGATATCCTCCATCTCGTCATGGCTGTGGATGTTGAGGTTCATCACACCAGATTCCGTATAGTCACGGGACTTAGAAGGAGCAAACTTTTTCATCTCAGCGGTAATCATGGAAAGCGGTCTGCTGATCGTTTTTCTGATCAGGAGCATGCCGCCGACAGAGATGAGTGCGGCAGCAACGATCGCCACCAGCAGGATGTACAGCAGATTCTGCCGACGTTCGACCATGATCTCATCCATCCCGACATCGCAGCCCACCTGACAAACCAAAATGCCGGATTCCGAATGCACCGGCACAAAGGACGAGCAAAGCCACCCCCAGTCGCCGTTTGAGATCGTGGGCGCGACTTCCGACGTTGCCTCCATCCCGAGAAACGATTCTTCCCGTTCCTCATAATATCCGCAGGAATAGTAAAGCGGATTTTCATAATCATCCATAAGGTACATATCATAACGCGCATCCTTATCTCCCCACACAACGACATATAGGTATTTGACATCCGTCATATTCTCAAGGTACTCGTGCAACACCTCACGGTTCTTGACATAGTCTTCCCAAAGTCCTTTGTCGCGGAGGTATTCCTCAATGAGGTCCTCGTTTTCTTCTTCCTCCGCTTTCACACGCAGCGCCTGATATTCGTCTGTCGTGACAACCGCCTTGACGTCCTGCAAAAAATCAGCGTCGACAAACGTCCGGAAGTTTCTGGCTGTATCGAGCGAAAGCCCTTTGAAGTAATTGTCGATACGCGAGGCGTTGATAAAATGGGAAACGATCGCGACAGACAGCGCTACCAGAAACACTGTCAACACCACATACAAAGCGATCTTTCTTCCGACAGAAATGTAAGCTTTCTTTTTTTCTGTACGACTCATGTTCCCTCCTCTTATCTCTTGTCTTTGTCAATGGCCTCCAAAAACACCACTGCGATAAATGCGTAAATGATCGAAAAAAGCGCGAGAAATCCCCAGCATGCCAGAAGATTCTGCAGATCATAGTTATAATTCGGATTCTGGCTCATTTTCGCCATCTCCTGTAAAATGACCTCTCTCCCTCCGTTTTCCTGGATCATGGCAAGGACATTGCCAAGCGTCATCCCGTTGCCCAGTGAGACTCCTCCACCGACAGAGACAAGCGTATTCCAGATCGTCACGGACGGAAGCCCGTTAAAGTTACCGCTGATGCAAAGTGCCTGCATCCCCCACTTGGAAATCATCAGATCCGTCAAACTGTTCAGCGATGCCGGCAGGGAAAAGAATCCACCGGAAAACAGGAGCTGAATGATCAAAAGAAACGGCATCACGGTCATGGCAGTGGTGGTCGTATGTACGATCGCAGATATCATGAGCGCCATCATATCCGATGCATACGTGATAAAAAATAAGGTCAGATAGATCTCCAGTACAGGACTTGCAATGAGCAGCCCGGTCTCAGGCAGCGGCATCCTGACAAGCACACATACAAATAAGGTCACGCCTGCCTGTATCGCACAAAGACACATCTGATAGATCATATGTGCAGCCACATAGGAGGTGATATGGAGTCCGGCGCGATGCTCTCGTTTTAAGATCGCACGCTCCCGACAGATCACCTGGATGGAATTGAAAAAGCCATTCCAGATACAGACACAGGTCAGTGCAAATGTACCGGTCTGCGTCCCTTCCATGTTGACAAACGTGGATCCGCCGACCACCATTGCCACCAATCCCGCGATGATCGCGGCCATGGGCAGCACCTTCCAGTCGCTCTGATAGATAAAAAGCCGGAACAGCTTCCCGAGACAGATGCCGATCTGTCCGAGTCTTCCGGTATGTTTCAGATCCTGCGCATCCACCTGTCTCACCCCGCTCTCTTCGCAGCAAATTCGCTGTAGCGTTCCACGTATTCGTCCGCTCTGCCTTCTCCGCCTTCGTCCTTCTGATTGATCGAAAGCAGGATCTCTTCCATATTGTCCTTCTCGAAAAAGTCCTTCGCCTCCGCGATACTGCCATAAAACGCAAGCCTGCCGGTACGGTCAGCATCCTTTGCCAGGACGATCACGTCGTCAAACAGATCCATCACGCGATCCGGCGTATGCGTGATCACGATCACGATCTTTCCCTCATTCGCGATCTCTCGTAGCTTCTGAAAAAGGCTTCTTGCGATGACACCATCCAGTCCGGAATCCGGCTCATCCAGAATAAACAGATCCGGGTCGGAGATGAGTTCCAATGCAATGGAAACGCGTTTTCTCTGTCCGCCGGACAATTTGTTGAGGAGATTATGCTTTACGGATTGCAGTCCGAAGATATCCAGAACTTCCTGGATCCGCGCTTCACGCTCCTTCCGCTTCATCCCCTTCGGCAGGCGGAGCTTCGCTGCATCGCGGAGCGTCATCAGTACCGAATCGCTGCCCCGCATCAAGTCCTGCTGCGGCACAAAGCCGATGCTGTATTTCATGCTTTCATAGCTTTTATAGATATCGTTTCCGTTCAGTAACGGCTCTGCATCTGCCTTTTCATAACCGGTGACGGCATTCAAAAATGTGGTCTTCCCCGCGCCGGATCCGCCAAGCAGCAATACCATATGGCCAGATGGGATAGAAAGGTGGATATCCCTGAGCAGCACCTTCTTTTTGAAGAACTCCTTCGCCGTGCGTTCGTTCAGGTTCATCGTCAGACCGTTCTGGATCTTAGCAACCGATGACCCACTGATCCTGGCTGCCTGCTCCGGATCCTCTGTATCCTCCTGTATCGGTTGAAAACTCTTTCCAAACCCCCAGATCAACGCCGTCACGCATTCCAAAAGAAGCCATGGGAGAATCCACCATTTGGATCTTTGAAAAAGCCTAAACAACCCAAAATAGATCCGGACTGCGTACACAATTCCCGCTATCCCAATTGAAAGCGTGATGATGTTTAGGATCTGGTCAAACCAACTACCATCTTTCAGTAACGTGCCAAGCAGCTGGGACAGATAAGCACCGGTAATAAAGATGCAGTAATTCCTGCCGTCTTCCTCTTTCTTTGCGGCTACTGCGATCTGATAGTGACGTACCACCGGAACGAACGCCAGCATTGGCCTGCCTCCTGTCTTTTTCAGCACGCCCCACAGACCGACCGAAGTCAAAAAGTAACCTATGAGACGTGTCACAAGCTCAAAGATCACTAAATAGATCCCTTCCATTCCAAGCAATTGCCCTGCATCCATCCTTTTCGTTCCCTTTCGTGTTTAACTGTATGGTTACCGCCGCTCTTTTTTCTTTTTCACTTCCGTTTGGAGATCTTTTCTCAGATACTTCCGCAGGATCTCATCCAGCCGCTCCGGATCGATGGGCTTTGCCAGAAAATCGTTGAACCCGGCTTCCTTGTAGGAATTCTCGGCCCCGCTTAAGGCATTGGCAGTCAGCGCGATGATGATCGCGCTTTGCCCGCCCTCCTTTGCGCGGATTCTTTGCATGGCTTCCACGCCGTCCATCTCCGGCATCATGTGATCCATAAAGATGATGTCAAACGGCTTTAAGCGTTCAAAACACTGGATCGCGGCCTTTCCGCTCTCCACCATGATCGGATTGATCTCATAATACTTCAACGCGCTCTTTGCGACTTTCAGGTTCACCGAATTGTCATCCACGATCAGCACTTTGGCTTTCGGCGCTTTCATCGTGACCTGAAATACATCCGTGTTGGTCCTGGAAAGTGCTTCCTGGATATCACCGATAGGCTGCCAATCCTTGACATCGCTCATGATGTCAAAGGAAAAGATCGAACCCATCCCATAGACGCTGTCTACCTCCATCTTGCCATGCATCATATCCACAAGACGTTTAGAGATCGCAAGCCCCAGCCCCGTGCCGTCTCCTGTGCGGTTACGCTTGGTATCCACCTGATTGAAGATATCGAAAATATGGGGCAGATCCTCTTCCTTGATCCCGATTCCGGTGTCGCGTACGCGCACCTTGATGCGGCATTTCTCATTCCCGAGCCTGTCATAATTCATGCTGAGCTCGACGCTGCCTTCGTCGGTGAATTTTACCGCATTGGCAAGGATGTTCAGGAAAATCTGTCTGACGCGCACCGCATCGCCGACCAGGTTATCCGGAAAATCAGGATCCACATGGACGATCAGCTCGATCTTTTTATCCTCCGCTGTCACCCTGATCATGGCAACCACGTCATTGATCAGAGAAGACATCTGGTAGGGCTCGCAAACCAGATCCATCTTCCCGGACTCGATTTTGGAAAAATCAAGGATATCATTGATAATCGCAATCAAGGTATGCGTCGCGGAGTTGATCATGGCCGCATTTTTCTTCGTCTCCGCATCCGGGCAGTCCCTTAGGATCGTCTGTGTCATTCCACTGATCACATTCATCGGCGTACGGATCTCATGGGACATATTTGCAAGGAAATTACTCTTGGCCTGGCTGGCACTGTTTGCTTCCAGAACGAGTTCTTCCTCTTTCGTAATATCGTTCATCGTCAGGATGTATCCATACGGTTCTCCGTAATCATCCAACGCAACCGTCATATTCACGGCATATTTCCGGTCATCTCCAGGCATCTGGCTCTTAAAGAGGATATTGGATTCTTTTTCCAGGCGTTCCAAAACCTCTTCTTTCGTCTGCTCCATCGTCAAGATCTCTTCGATGCTCTGGCCCTCACTTACCCCCAGTTCCTCACTCGCAAATTTGTTTGAGACCACTGCATGCAAGGACTCATCCAAAATAACAATCCCCTCATTGACCACATTCTGGGCATAATCGCCCATGGTTTTTGAGGAGATGGAAAACGTGTTGTATTTTTCGGCCGCCAGGTACCACAGCAGCATAGAAATCCCGGCACCAAAGCCCGACAGTGGCAAGCCGAATTCCATCCATCTGACCAAAAATGTATCCGGGATTGCACAGATCGCGATCACGACGTTTGCGACCAGGATGCCGTACAGTAGCTTTTTTTCCCGTTTATGGGTCATGTTTTTGAACCAGAGAAACCATGCAGAAAAGCCCATCGAGCAGATCACGATGATATAGATCGTATGGAAGGTCCTTTCCGGACAGGGAACCGCCTGAAACGTGGTCCAAGTTCCGACTTGAACAAACCGGTCTACACCGGCCCTGGAATAGATTAGCCAATCCGCCACCGCATAAACCGTCAATGCGACACGGATCAGATTTTGTGCTATTTGAGAGAGTCTGGTTTTTTTTAATCCGAGAATCGTTTCTGCCAACGGATAGGCCACGACGCCTGCGAGCGCGAGCCTTCGAAACCACACGCAGACCTCCGGATCCTGGCAAAATCCGACCATGCCGTATCCAATGGGCCAGATGCCTGCGGACAATCCGAGGATCAGCATGGTATTCCGAAAATACCCCGCATCTTTCTCTCTCTGAAAAAACAGTATGCCGTAAATGATAGAATGACTGCCGACAACGATCAGGCTTACACTTAACGCCGCTCCCATTTTTCCCCCGTCAGATTCAGCGATCCTTGTTCTTATCCAGTGCGATCTCGATCCGCTCCCGCAGATAGATCGGATTCACAGGCTTCAAGATATAATCCTTCGCACCGACTTTATTACAGCGGAGCACGGTATCTCTATTTGCGATCGCCGTCAAAAACACCACCGCCAGATCATGATGGGTTTCCCGGATCACCTCCACCGTAGATACGCCGTCCATCTCCGGCATATCAATATCCATGATGAGAAGATCGGGCGCTCCCTTGGCTTCCAGATACTTCAGACACGCGGCGCCGCTCTCCAGTGTCATAATGTTATATTCATCCTCCAGCGCCGCTCTGGTCTGCCCGAGAGAAACCTTGCTGTCATCGACCACAAGGATTGTTTTTCTCACTTTGTCCTTATCGGCAGGATCGTCGTTATCGGTATCGATCCCCGAAATAGACTCTTTCATCAGGTATCCGGAATCTGTAATAAATACCATCCGGTAACGAAGATCGCTGCTCAAGTCCACTTCTTTCCCGGTTTCGTAGATTTTGATGCACGGCCGCAGAGACTGCGTCGTCTGTCCGGTCACAACCGCCCGTTCTCCATTGGAAAGAATGACATCCATTCCCGGCGGATAAGGCGGAATCACAGATTGCACCGTCTCTACCACATGCTGATCAAATAGGATGCCGGCGCCACCGATCAGATACTCCAATGCGTCAATGGGCGGGACAGGCCCCTTATAAGGTCTGTTGCTGGTCAATGCGTCAAATACATCCACTGCATGGATGATCTTGGCATACAACGGGATCTCATCGCTGCTTTTCCCGTAAGGGTAGCCGGAACCGTTTTCATTCTCATGGTGGGAAAGGACCGCAATCCGGATCTTCATGTTGACAAGCGGATTGGAGGAGATCAGCTCATAGCTGTACTGCGGATGGCGCCGAACCTCTTCAAACTCCTCATCCGTCAGTCTGTCCTTCTTGTTGAGGATCTTCGGATCGATCTGTGTCTTGCCGAGGTCATGGCAGAGCGCCGCAATCGCGATCTCATTCATCTGATTGATGGAAAGCCCCATCTTAATAGCCACCGCCACCGAATAGATCGCGACATTGACGGTATGGTGATAGGTATAGTCATCATAAGAGCGGATATCCAGAAGATCCAGACTGATCTCTTCCAGAGAGGAGATCTCCTTGATCAGGTTGGACGCCGCTTGCAGGATGCTGTCGATATCCACATTTGCGACAGCATCGATCGCTGCCTCGATCGTCTTTTCACTGACAGCCTCCGCAACCTTGATATCCTTGGAAAAGGCATCGGTGATATACGCACCGAGATAGCCGTCCTTCTTCAGACGGGCGATAAAGCGCGGTGTCAGCTCAACCCCTTTTTCAAGCAGGGTTGCCTTATTACGCGTATGGATCTTTCTGCCCAGGATCATGCCCGGTTTCAGGTCTTGTATTGCAACAAATCTCATGTCATCTCTCTCCCTTGTGCTCTCTTAACTTTGCGCAACACGCCGCGACTGCATCTGCTTCCAGATCACGGACCGCCGGCTCCATTTCTATCATAATCCCCTCATATTGCTCCGGAACCTTCATAGACCGCATGGTCTCAAACGCTTCCTGCAACGCTGAAATATCAAAGGATTGCATCGCAGCATCTGTTTTTTCCACCAGATCAAAAAAGGTCTCTTCGTCATACTCCTGTCCGATATCACAGGCACCGGTGATGATCTTGAATCGCTCCGCCAGATCCAGAAATGCCTCGCAAAAAGAATCCGTGTCCCGCTTGATCGGCTTGAGATCCTCATCTTTGCCTGCAGTCTCCAGCGCAAATGCGGCATCAAAGAGATCCGATCCAAACGATCGGAGCGCGGCCTTCATGGCATGTGCCTGGATCCTGTAGGAAGCAAAATTCTCCGGACTCGGGTTCTTCATCACCTTTTCCCGATATTCCTGTAAAAGTTCCGTCTGCTTTTTGGCCGAACTGACAAACTCCGTCAAAACGTCGATCAATACACTTTTTTCCGGAATGTAGCGATGTGCTGTTTCCCAATCAATCCCTGTTATCTCCGGCAGATTGTAGTCCAATGTGATCCTCCTGAAAAGAGCCTGCTTCTCATCCTCTAAAAAATGAATACAAAATCATAGTCATTTTATCACAGATCCGCACAAAACTCCATTTTTTCTTACAAAAAAGATCCCTCGCCGGACAATGCCGGGAGGGATCTTTTTTCAAATTTGCGAAAGGAAATCCGCTTCTTTTTAATACTCCGGCTCGATCAGGCCGTAGGTATTTCCTTTTCTCTTATAGACGACGTTCACCTCGTCCGTCTCCGCGTTGCGGAATACAAAGAAATTGTGACCCAGAAGCTCCATCTGCACGCAGGCGTCCTCCGGATACATGGGCTTCACATCAAACTTCTTGGTGCGGCTGATTTGGATCTCCTCATCGTTCTCGACTTCCTTCTCAATGAAGTCTTTCTTGAAAAAGCTCTCGCTCTGCTGCTGCGTCACGAGTTTTTTGCGATATTTCTTGAGCTGGCGCTCGATGATCTCCTCCACCAAGTCAATGGATACGTACATATCGTTGCTGACCTGCTCAGAACGGATGATGTTTCCTTTCATCGGGATCGTGACTTCGATCTTCTGCCGCTCTTTCTCAACGGAAAGCGTCACATGTGCCTCCGTATCGGGTGTAAAATACTTCTCGAGCTTTGAAAGCTTATCCTCGACTGCTGCCTTCAAGCCATCCGTCAGATCGATGTTTCTTCCGGTAATCGTAATTCGCATAGGATCTCCCTCCTTCTTCGCTCTTTTGATAGTTTCATTATAGAAAAAAGTCGCCGTTTAGGCAATGACAAAGTTAGTTCCAGCCACCGGTCAATCCGATGATCTGCCCCGTCATATAAGCCGGCGCATGTGCCACGGAAAAAATCAGTTCTGCTACCTCCTTTGGCGTTCCGAAACGCCCGGCCGGGATCTCCTCACAAAGCGCATCCCGCTCCTCTGCAGAGAGGTCTGCATTCATATCGGTGTCAATACAGCCAGGCGCGACCGCATTGACTTGGATATTGCTCGGTGCAAGCTCCTTTGCCAATGCCTTTGTCAGGGCATCCACAGCGCCCTTCGTCGCGGAATATGCGGCTTCACAGCTCGCACCGACGTTTCCCCAGACCGAAGAAACGTTGATGATGCGTCCCGCTTTTTTCTGCACCATGCCCGGGATCGCGTATTTCGTGAACAAAAAAGTGCCGGTGAGATTTGTTCGGATCAAGACATCCCAGGACTCCGGCGTCATGTCGGATAGCAGCCCCACATAAGAAATCCCGGCGTTGTTGATCAGGATGTCCACATCCTCACATTTTGAAAAAACCTGCGATACAAAGGTGCTGTCTCCGACGTGTCCCGCGAAAGTCCGCACGCGCACGTCATGCCGCGCGCCGAGCTGATCGGCAAGTTTTTCCAACTTTTCTGTGTTGTCTTTGCAGATCAAAATCAGGTCGTACCCTGCCGCTGCAAAGCGAGTGGCTGTTGCGGCACCGATCCCACGGGATGCACCTGTGATCATAACAGTCTTTTTCATGGCAGATCTCCTTCTTCGATGATTGTAAGGGATGACGGGCCTGATTGCAACCGCAATGCCTCTATACAAAGCCGTTTGATTTATGATAAAATCTTTTCATATGACGAATACAGAACCATCTGTTTACGGCAAACAAGGGAGGTACGATATGTCTTTTCAAGAAACCTATGAAAGCAAAAAAGTCTCTGCGGCCAAGGCTGTATCGGTCGTACAATCCGGCGACTGGATCGATTTCGGCTGGACCACCTGTACACCGGATGCGCTGGACAAAGCGCTGGCAGCACGCACCGATGAGTTGACCAACGTCAATCTGCGGGGCGGCATCCTGATGAAAAAGCCCGCGATTTTCGACCGGGAAGACGCTGGAGAGCATTTCACCTGGAATTCCTGGCATATGTCCGGGATCGAGCGGAAGATGATCGCGCAGGGCTGCTCTTTCTACAGCCCGGTCAAGTATTCCGAACTTCCGCGGTACTACCGGGATATGGATGCTTCCATCAAGCCGCGCATCTTCATGGTTCAGGTGACGCCGATGGACAAGCACGGCTACTTCAACTTCGGTCCGAATGCCTCTCACCTTGCTGCTGTGTGCGAGCGCGCAGATATCATCATCGTTGAGGTCAACAAGAATATGCCCCGCTGCCTCGGAGGCTATGAAAACTGCATCCACGTGGATCAGGTCACTTATATTGTGGAAGGCGACAATCCGCCGATCTGTGAAATGGGTGGCGGTGCACCTCCGTCCGATGTCGACAAGGCCGTGGCACAAAAAATCGTGGAACTCATTCCCAACGGAGCCTGCCTGCAGCTCGGGATCGGCGGGATGCCGAACGCTGTCGGCGCCATGATCGCAGAATCCGACTTAAAGGACCTCGGCGTTCATACGGAGATGTATGTGGATGCCTTTGTGGATATCTCGAAAGCCGGCAAGATCACCGGCAGAAAGAAAAACCTGGATCCGGGCCGCCAGGTTTATGCCTTCGGCGCTGGGACGAAAAAACTGTATGATTTTATCGATGACAATCCGGAACTTATGAGTGCGCCGGTGGATTATACCAATGATGTGCGCGTGATCGCTCAGCTTGACAATTTCATCTCCATCAACAACACCGTGGATGTGGATCTCTTCGGTCAGATCTCCGCAGAATCCTCCGGTATCAAGCACATCAGCGGTGCAGGCGGACAGCTGGATTTTGTCCTGGGTGCTTATCTGTCCAAGGGCGGCAAGAGCTTTATCTGCTGCTCCTCCACTTTTACGGACAAAAACGGCAATCTTCAGTCCCGCATCCTGCCGACGCTGCATCCCGGCTCTGCCGTGACCGATACACGCGCCAACACGATGTATCTCGTCACGGAATACGGCATCGTCAATCTGAAAGGACTTACCACCTGGCAGAGAGCAGAAGCCATCATCGGGCTCGCACATCCGTCCTTCCGCGATGATCTGATCAAGGAAGCGGAAAAAATGAAAATTTGGAAGAAGAGTAACAAGTAATTTAATCCGCAAGAACGGCGGCAACTTTCAACGCAGGATCGCTTTCGCTACATGAAAAACGGAGCGGTACTAAACGAGCAAAGAACACTCGTTAAGTACCGACGTTTTCCAACGTTCCTGCTAATGAAAGATGCCGCCGTTCTTGCTCACTTAAGGCGCATTTCTATGCTATAGTCGTTTCCTTTGACGACCACGTTTGCTACGCTTCCACAAATGAGCGGGATCATGGGCGGGAGGTGTCCGATGTCAAGATCCTGAATGATCGGAACATGCAGGTCACCGAGGATTCCGGTTACGGCGGTATGGCGGTCTAATCCCATCATCGGTTCGTCAAAGATCCGCGGCCGCCCGATCAAAAATCCTTTCGCATATTGAAACCACCCCGCTTCTTTCATCTGCCACAAGGCGCGGCGGATGGAAAAGACATTCAAGTCGCAGGCTTCCATGAACCAGATGATGCCGTCTTCTTTGTAACGCTCCTGAAACTCCTCCACGCGGTCATAAGCCGTACCGACAAGGTTTGTCAAGATGTCCAAGCAGCCTCCGATCAAACGCCCGGAAAAGGTCGCATCTTCCCCGAAAAGCACTCTCTTTTCCGTCAGGTTATAGGGCACGGTCGGATGCGTCTCATCCTTCAGACTCTCGAGTTCCCATTTTTCATAGCCTTTCACACTCAGGCGTTCTCCTTTCAGGACATCGAAGGCAACCTGAAGTGAAGGATCCCATGGCTCCATACCAAACGACGCCGCGCACGGTCCGTAGATCGCCGCGGTGTCGCAGATCGTCGGCAGGAGAAACGTGAAGTTCGTGTTATCGGAATACCCCATATACCACTTCGGCGCAGCATTCCGGATCTTTTCAAAGTTCAGATGCGGCAGGATCTCGCACATCAACTCACCGCCGCCGCAGGAGATCAGGACATCCTGCGTATCCGCGCAATAGTATTCCTCGAGTTCCTTCGCGCAGAGCTCCGGTGTGTTGCTGATCCCGATACCGCTCTCCGTGCGGCAATTGGGACCCAGCACGGTCTGATAGCCCATCTCCTCAAGCTTTTTTAAGGTCTGGTCAAATGCCGTGCGATAAGGCTCCGTCGCACACCCGAAGGATGGCGCCACAAAACCGATCCGCCCGTGTTCTTTTAAAAATGCGCCGTATCTCATCCCATCTCCTCCGATTTCTGTTTCTTTCTTTTTCTGATGATCATCACAATGATCGCGACGACCACTGCAACAAGGCTGATCCATTGCGAGGTCGAAAACGGTCCGTAGATCCCGCGCCCGCTGTCATAGCGCAGGAATTCCAGCAGGAAACGATCGATCCCGTAAAGGATCAGATACAGCTCGATCGTATAGTCTGATGCAAAATGCAACGTCGCGATCCCAATAATCAATGAGATCACGAGCAATGTCCCCGCTTCCAGGAGTTGTACCGGAAAGAGCTCGACCCCCGGCACGGCAAACGAATTCTCCGGAAACACCACCGCTCCGGGTCCGTGGTAGGGAATCCCGTAACAGCAGCCTGCCATAAAACAACCGAGGCGGCCGAACGCATGCGCGAACGGGCATAGGAAGATCACTTTTTTAATGTAGTAGACCGCATCCACCTTATGGATCTTTCCCGCGAGAAAGATCATCGCAAGTCCCCCGAACAAACCGCCGTAAAATACAAACCCGCCCTGCATCAGCATCATCAGATAGGACGGCTCGAAAATACGGTTCCACTCGATATAAGGAGCAGCCGTGATCAGATAAAGTGCCTTGGATCCGACCAGTGCGCCGATCAACATATAGGCTTCCAGCAGGATCAGGTTATCGATATCGATCTTCAGTTTTTTCCGGAAAAGAAACGCCAACAGATTGGCCAGGAGCCCACCGGTCGTGATCAGCAGTCCGTAGGCCGGGAGTTGACGCCCGAGAAAGTCAATATATACGTGCATCGCTGTTTATCCCGAAAAAAGAAAGATGTAAAAAAAGAGATTCCGGCATAAATGCTGGAATCTCTCTTTTTGGTCATAATTGCTTAGAATCCACCCAGTGCACCACCAACTGCAGAGCCAATCGCGGCAGCACATGCAACAGCAGCAATCAATACGATCACATCAAGAACAAGTGCGATGATGGAAAGTATCATACCAGCAGTTGCCATACCGGACGGCTGACCAGCCTCTTTCAGCTTCTTTCTGGAAATTGCACCAAGGATCACACCAACGATCGCACAGATCAAACCGATGATGCCACCACCCGGGATCGGAACGAAGCCAAGTACAAGAGCAGCAATACCAAGAATCAATGCAGCTACAGCCATAACTAATCCTCCTTTCAAGTAACAACACTACTGTTAAAAGATAGCATAAGTCCATTTAAAAAACAAGAAAAAAATCTCTTAATCACTGATACAAACAGAAAACACTTTGTCCTCAGGAGATACTTCAAATGTCTGCTTTTCCCCCGTCACAGGATGGCGGAAACTAAGACGATATGCGCATAGCGCCGGCATAGACGGCTCGTTTTGTCCTCGGACGGCACCGTATTTCCGGTCGCCAAGCAGCGGCCATCCGTGGAAGGCCATCTGAGCGCGGATCTGGTGGTGGCGGCCGGTCAGCAAATGGATCTCTACCAGCGCCTGGTCTCCATCGACCTTAAGCTTCCGGAAATCCAGAAGCGCTTCCTTCGCATCCTTTGTACCTTCCGGCACGATCTTGGAAAGGTTTGTGCCTGCATCCTTTTTGATGAAATCCCGTAGATGCCCTTCCTGCGGGAGGTTTTGGTCCATGACAATTGCAAGATACCATTTCCCGATCTCACCCCGCGTCAGCTGCGCGGAGAGGTTGGAGGCTGCCTTTTCGTTTTTTGCAAACAGCACAAGACCTTCCACCGGCTGATCCAAACGGTTGATCGGCGCGATATAAGGCGTTTCGCCTTTTTCTGCGCGGTAATTCTTCAGCAAACTGACAAGATCCTGCTTCCCTGTCTGCTTTGTCTGTACAGCAGTACCGGGTCTTTTATGGAGGACGATGAGGTCCTCATCCTCATATGTAATCGATTCTTTCAGTTCCTGTTCGGTCATGTTTCTCCTCACATTGATATGAAAAACTGCCGCATCCCTGAGAATGCGGCAGTTTTTATCTGGCTGTTTCGATTACAGATACTTCTTCAGTGCCTCTACCTTGTCGGTCTGCTCCCACGGAAGGTTCAGATCGTTACGGCCGAAGTGTCCGTAAGCCGCGGTCTGCTTGTAGATCGGACGGCGAAGATCCAGCATCTTGATGATGCCTGCCGGACGAAGGTCGAAGTTCTCGCGGATGATGGAAACAAGCTTCTCATCAGAAAGCTTGCCGGTACCAAAGGTATCGATCATGACGGAAGTCGGCTCCGCAACACCGATCGCATAGGAAAGCTGAATCTCAGCTCTGTCTGCAAGGCCAGCTGCTACGATGTTCTTTGCCACATAACGTGCAGCGTATGCTGCGGAACGGTCAACCTTCGTGCAGTCCTTACCGGAGAATGCGCCGCCGCCATGACGTGCATATCCGCCGTAGGTGTCTACGATGATCTTGCGGCCGGTCAAACCTGCATCACCGTGCGGTCCGCCGATGACGAAACGGCCGGTCGGGTTGATATAGAAGCGAGTCTTGTCGTCGATCAGCTCTTTCGGAAGAACCGGATCAAACACATATTTCTTGATGTCCTCATGGATCTTCTCCTGCGTCACATCATCATCATGCTGCGTGGACAGAACGACTGCTTCCAGTCTTACCGGCTTTCCATTCTCATCGTATTCCACGGAAACCTGGCTCTTGCCGTCGGGGCGAAGGTAAGAAAGCGTACCATCCTTACGAACCTTGGTCAGCTGCAGAGCAAGCTTGTGTGCAAGGTCGATCGGGTAGGGCATGTATTCCGGGGTCTCGTTGGTCGCATAACCGAACATCATACCCTGGTCGCCTGCACCGGTATCCAGATCGTCTTTGAGGCTGCCTTCTTTTGCCTCCAGCGCTTTGTCAACGCCCATTGCGATATCTGCGGACTGCTGGTCAAGTGCAACCATAACCGCGCAGGTGTTGCCGTCAAATCCGGTCTTTGCATCGTTGTAGCCAATCTCGTTTACGGTCTCGCGTACGATGGACGGGATGTCCAGCTTTGCCTTGGTGGTGATCTCACCGGTCACAAGAACGAAACCCGTGCAGGTTGCGGTCTCGCATGCAACACGGCTCATCGGATCCTGTGCCATGCAGGCATCCAGGATGGCGTCGGATACCGCATCACAGACTTTGTCCGGATGGCCTTCGGTAACAGATTCAGAAGTAAATAATCTCTTTTCCATGTGTTCCTCCTATATGATATGGAAATAAAAATGTCCGCATAAGCGGACGGTGATCTAAGATAATCAAGTCCTCTTATTGTTCGATCAACTCGCTCAGGTTGGCACCTTCCCGTTGGAACTTGATTTGTTCCCAAGGGGTTGCCGTGACTTCACAGACCCTATGTGTCTCCATCACTCTGAATAAGAGAAAGGCAATATGGAATTGTATCTCAGTTGCTACGGTTGATACGTTACACTAGGGATGTGCAAAAGTCAAGACTACAGATTGACTTTTGTGTATGGTTTTTCTATAATTTTCTATAACTGAGAGTATTGAAAACAGCGTAGAATATGTAGGATGTGTAGACTGCGTCAAAAGTGCCATGCGATGAAATCGCATGTGCACTTTGCGTGATAAGGCGCCTTGACACACTTGTGTGTCAGAGCGCCTCGTCACGCAAAGGTCACAATGTCACTTCGTGACATGTGACTTTTGACGCATTATCCCATTGATGCCCTATCTATCCAACACGCGATTCATTTTATGAGGTACCCTGTGGATCCGAAGCCCTTTTCCTGCAAAATTGAAGACTTGAAGCCCGGCATGGTCACGACCGAGATCGTGAAGTCGCCGACAGGCCAGGAAATCCTTCTTCCCGGTACCCGCATCTCCAAGTTTCTGATCTCCCGCTTACATTATTATAAAGTAGAATCTGCGATGGTGATCTTTCCGGAGGAACAGAATGCAGCCCCCGAACCGGTCGTCGAGGAAACACCTGCTCCTGTCGAGGAAAAGAAGGAGAAGCCGGAAGAGCCTGAAAAGACCAAGATAACCGTTGCACCGATGCCGGAAAAGGCCGTCTTTAAAAATACCGAGGTCAAGCACGAGACACAGATCATCCGTGCCACGGATCATGTCGTTGCACCGACCAATACCAACTACTCCCAAAAGGTGACGCATTCCTCGACCTTCCACACATTTGAGACGAAATTTGCGCTGGTGCTCGCGGATATGAATTCCAGCTTCCCGAAGATCGATCAGGAAGGAGCGCCCATTGACGTAGAGAAAGCATGCACGGAAGTGAAAGAGCTATTCCAGCTTTGTCCGACTTCCATCCAGCTTTTTGACATGGTGCATAACATGCGCCAGAACGATGACCAGATCTATGCCCACTCCCTGAATGTGGCTCTCATCGCAAGACAGATCGCGATCTGGATGAAGCTTTCCCCGGAAGATGTGGATGTCGTGACGCTCGCAGGCATCTACCATGACATCGGAAAGCTCCGGGTTCCGCCGGAGGTGCTGACCAAAAAGGAAAAACTCTCGGATGAAGAGTTCCAGATGGTTCGTAACCATCCCCAATACAGCTATAACATTCTGAAGAAACAGAATATCGACAATCGCATCAAGAAGGCTGCCCTGCAGCACCATGAACGTTCCGACGGCAACGGTTATCCCATGGGGCTTGTGGAGGATGAGATCGAAGATTTCTCCTGTCTCATTGCACTTGCGGATGTCTATGAAGCGATGACGGCAAAGCGTTCCTACCGAGCACCCCTTTCTCCTTTCCAGGTCATCGGCGAGTTTGAAAAAACCGGTCTCGGCGTTTACAAAACAGAGTTCCTTCTGACTTTTTTAAAGCAGATCGCCAAAACCTATCAGAACAACCGAGTCCTGCTCAACAACGGAAACAGCGCCAACATCATTCTTTTAAACGACAAAAAACTCAGCAAACCGGTCGTGCAGTTGAATGACGGGAGCTGTATTGATCTTTCCAGAAGCGATCTATATATCCAGGCGCTGATCTGAACAGGAAACAGTTCAAACGAAGCACTCCGTGTGGTACAATCATCCTACGGAGTGTTTTTTTATGAAGTTGAAAAGTAAACTTGCCATTTCCTTCATCATGATCATCCTCATCCCTGTGGTGAGTATCGGGTTGATCCTTCTATTGATCAACACGACAGATCTCGAAGCGGCAGAACGGATCACCGCCATCACAGCAGAGATGCGCTCTTTTCCGGGATGGAAAGAGATGATGGTTGATTTTGCGATATGTATCGTGATCATTTTGCTTTTAACAGCCGTCATGCTAAGTGTCTGGCTGTATCGGAGCATGATCAGCCCCATCCGTAAGCTGCAGGAAGCAACAAAAAGCATCAAGGACGGGAATCTGGATTTTGTGTTGGAAGCTGAGTCCGAGGATGAGATCGGAGAATTATCGAGAGATTTCGAGGAGATGCGCCAGCGTCTGAAAGAGTCTGCCGAGGAAAAACTGAATGCCGAGACGGAAAACAGAGAGCTCGTCCGAAACATTTCCCATGATCTGAAAACACCGATCACCTCCATCAAAGGCTATGCGGAAGGCATTCTGGATGGGGTTGCGGATACGCCGGAGAAACAGGAGAAATACCTTCGGACAATTCTCAGCAAAGCGATGGAGATGACGACGCTCTTAAATGAGCTGACGATCTATTCCCAGATCGATACCAACCGGATCCCCTACCATTTCACCAGGCTGAATGCCGTAGATTATTTCAACGATTGCGCGGAAGAGGTGGGAATGGATCTGGAGAACAAAGGGATCCGCTTTCATTTCTTTTCCAATGCGGAGCCCGATGTCGAACTCATCGCCGATCCGGAGCAGCTTACCCGCGTGATCCATAATATCATCAATAATTCCGTGAAATACATGGATAAAACGGATCGCATGATCCGCATGCGTGTGCAGGATGTCGGTGATTTTGTACAGGTGGAGATCGAGGACAACGGGAAAGGGATTGCTGTTCACGAACTGCCCTATGTATTTGACCGGTTCTACCGGACCGACGAGTCCAGAAACTCTGCGACCGGTGGCAGCGGGATTGGCTTATCCATTGCAAAAAAGGTCATAGAGGATCACGGCGGCAAAATCTGGGTGTCCAGCAAAGAAGGATTTGGGACGACCATGTATTTTGTCATCCGGCGGTATATCGAGCCGGATCCGGTCGTGATCAAGGATGTGAAAACAAAGGAGCGTAAATAACGAATGGCAAAAATATTGATACTGGAAGACGAACCGTCTATTGCGGAGTTGGAAAAGGATTATCTGGAGCTTTCGGAGTTTACGGTTGAGGTCGAAACAGACGGTGAAAAAGGGCTGCACCGCGCATTGACAGAAGAATTTGATCTGTTTCTGCTCGATCTGATGCTGCCCGGGATTGACGGATTCGAGATCTGCAAACGGATCCGTGAAGTCAAGAATACCCCCATTCTGATGGTTTCCGCCAAAAAGGATGACATCGATAAGATCCGGGGATTAGGGCTCGGCGCAGACGACTATATGACAAAGCCGTTTTCGCCGAGTGAACTGGTCGCACGTGTGAAAGCGCATCTTGCCAGATATGAATCGTTGACAAATGCCGCCAAAATGAAGAAAAATGATATCGTCGAAATCCGCGGTTTGAAGATTGACCGCTCTTCGCGCCGCGTCTTTTTGAACGGAGAAGAAAAAAACCTGACCACAAAGGAATTTGAAGTACTCCTCTTTTTGGCGGAGCATCCAAACAGGGTTTATACAAAAGAAGAACTGTTCCGGGAGGTCTGGGATATGGATGCGATCGGCGACAGCGCAACGGTCACCGTGCATATCAAGAAAGTCCGTGAAAAGATCGAGCTGGACAAATCCAACCCACAGTTCATTGAGACCCTTTGGGGTGTGGGCTACAGATTTAAAGTATAAAACGGCATCAAAAAGGGGCTGTCGCACTAAGTAATTAGTGTGGCAGTCTTTTTCATAGGATGAAATCCGGCCATTCGGCCGGATTTCTCCTAAAAAACAAAGACCCGGG
>CACZBF010000020.1 GCA_902779355.1 uncultured Lachnospiraceae bacterium
TGAAGGTTTAAAAACCATCAAAAAAAGAGAACTGATTACCTTATTCAGGTTCTCAGTTCTCTATTTCTTTTTGTTGTCATCTTATCTTAATGACATTGCTCCTGAGAGAGGTTCTTTTCCGGTTTTACTTATACTGCTGTGCGAACTTGACTGCAGCTGCGATATCGCTTTCATTCGGTCTGCCTTTGTGGATACCTTTGAATTCCCCTTTGCAGTGAAATTCCTTCGGATCCATGGCAATCCCAACCTTGTCGGCGACTTCTTTCACTTTCTTATAAGTCGAATTCAGCAGTGCCGCAGAGCCGAAATTGACGATCGATCCGACCTTTTCCTTATCAAGCGAAGCCACGAATGTCTTCACTTCCGGATCGATGTTAAACGCATAATACGAATTCCCGAGAAACAGATAATCCACGGCCTCGTTGACGGGCTCGCTGATCGGCAATGCTTCCACGCCAAGCTCCTTCGCGATCGCTTCGGCCAGTCTCTTCGTGTTTCCGGTTTTGGTATAATACCTTACTGCATAAGTCATGTCAGTCCCTCCTTATAACGATACACACATCCATTTTTATTTACCTTTTTTACAATTATATTTTATAAAATATAAAATGTCAAGAGGGAATTCGTACCGGATTTTATCATTGATCGTTTACCCAAAGATCTGCCCCGGCAGTTTCAGCTTCTCCTTTGGCGGAAAACCTTTATCAAATGCCTCTACATCCGGATCGTCTACGTAATACCCTTGCGGTGTCTGATACACACCTGTGACGCCTTCCAAGAATCCCGGAATCAGTTCCTTGCAAAGAAAGAAGGAAGAATCGGCATCTTCCGGCAGGTTATGATAGCGGATGCCAAACTCGCTGGCATAGGTAAATCCGCTCTTACCGTAAAAATCTATGTTACCCTCAAAGAGAACTGCACCAAACCCCATCTCTGTCGCTTTTTCCAAAGAATCGTCCAGCAGCGCTTTTCCATAGCCCTTCCGCTTCAGTTCCGGAATGATCCCGATCGGCCCCATTGTGAGCACATCGATCACCCTGCCGTCATCTGCCTCGATGACGGTTTTCATGAACATGTTCTGGCCGATCAGCTTCCCATCCTGCTCCATCACAAAATCCAATTCCGGAATAAATGCCGGATCCCTTCTCAACACATGGATCACATAATGCTCCGTGCATCCCGGACGATATACATTCCAAAACGATTCCCTGACCAGATTCTCTACCTCCCGGTAATCCTTTTTCTCTTCCAGACGGATCGTAAAGTCTTTTGTTTTCATTTCTTTTTTCCCTTTTCTAATCTTGCCAAATAGATGCAATAGAACACGGCCACAGCAATTGTCACTACGATATATATTCGATCAATAAGCGGATCATCCGCACCGTACAACGAGAACACATCTATCATGGCATGCGCGATGATGCACGGGATCATGCTTCCGCTCTTATAAAACACCATCGTCAGGATAAACCCCCAGCTGACCGCAAAGATCATTTGCAAAACAGTATCAATAGTAGCTTGTCCCGTAAACAGATTGACAATATGACCCATTCCGAATGTCAGCGCGGAAATGATCACCGCGACGATCGGCCTTCCCTTTGCGAGGATTGCCTTGAACAGGAATCCCCTAAAGATCATCTCTTCCACAAAGCCGACAAGGATCATGGATACTGTTGCACACAGCAACGGCAAACCCTGATAAGAAAGGGAGAACCCGTCCCAAAGGTTTCCTGTCGCAAGAATCCACATCGGGAGGAAGTAAAGAAACTTCTTCATCTCTTTCGGCCAACCTGCCAGTCCGCATGCTTCCTTTAGGCCACTGATTTTGACAAATACGATGATCCCAACGGTAAAAGCAAGCAGCCCCAGCAACATCGCGATACTTGCATCCCCGTAGTTTCCTCTGATCGGTGCCATCACAAAGCAATAGATCACGATCCACAGCACCGCAAACAGGATCGGTCTTTTTTCATAAATGTTATGCATGTTCATTTCCTTTCCCGACTGCTGCCATTCCGAAGAAGACATTGGTCAGCATTTTTTTACATTGCTCCTCATCATATTCCATAGAGTTATTTGCGAGGAGACTGGCAAGGCCATGTGCCACACAAAAGAAAGCCAAAAACATCTCCCTTGCCTGCTCGATGTTTACTTTGAGGCCATCCGCCATGATCTCCAGAATCCCGGACAATTCGGAGTCGCTAAGAAGTGTCGTGATATCCTTCCCGCCAAACTGATCTGTCTGGAACAGGAAGCGGAAGAGGTTCTTTTCTTCCTGTCCGAACCGGACATAATTCAATCCCAGCGCAAGCATCGGATTCCCATCGGTCTCCTTCGGCATGATGTACTCCGTATGATATTTGTCTGCAAGTCCATAGGCGGCCTCCCGGATCTCATCCACCGTCTTGAAGCTGTATAGCACCGGCTGCGTGGAACATCCCAAACGCTCTGAGATCCTTCTGGCATTCAGATTTTCATGTCCGTTTTCTCTGATCACCTGAAATGCCGCATCCACTACCATCTCTTTTGTCACTTTTGCTTTTGGTGCCATACGTTACCTCCTTTTTTATAATTGTCGTTATATAATGTTTATTATATAACGTAATCTCTGATTGTCAAGTCTATTTATACAAAGAAAAAAGAACCGATCACCCGGTTCCTTTCCTCAACATCAAAAGACCTTTTCCTTAATCAGCCTGACCGCCTCGGATACGCCTCCTTCTGTCCTGATCTTTTCCGACATCATCCTCGCATGATCCCTTTTTTCCTCATAATCCGCATTGATCTCTTCGATGCGGTTTATGAGGTTTTCCTCACTCAGATCCTTGGATTGGAGCGGCTTTGACGATACACCGGCCTTTTCAAGCTGCATCGCAAATCCCATCTGATCGAGCACGTGCGGAACCGGAATGGAAAGGATCCCATATATGAAGGATGCCGCTGTCGTCCCAAATCCGCAATGATGGATCACGTACTTTCCCTGTCGAAACAGCCAGCTGTGTGGGACACTATCGCAAAAGATCATGGTATCAGGCAGTTGATAGTCCTTCCTTGTCTTCTGAAATCCCTGAATAACCGCCCTGCAGCCGGTTTTTTCAAATGCATGCACAAACAGGTCGAGTTTCTCTTTTTGCGAACGGTCTTCAAAAGACATTGCACCGAGCGCCAATATCACCGGGCGGTCTCCCTGTTCCAAAAATCTCGCAAGATCCTCTTTCGGCTGATACTCCGGTTCTTCCTCATACCAGTATCCGGTGATCACGTTTTCGTCGCTCCAGTAAGGGTTTCTTTCCAAAACATATTTGCTGATCGGGATCAGATTTAATCTGTCGGACATGATCTCATCTGCCGACTTGACCGGCTTCAACCCATAAACCTTCCGGATCTTGTTGTATGGTTTTGCCGCCATACGGCTGATCACCCCTCCGATCAGTTTGTCCTTCCAAGTCTTTTTTTTCAACTTCTGCGGGATCATCTCCTGCTGAAGCGTGACATTGACCGTCGGAATCCCGAGCACCCCCGCTTCGACTGCTCCGATCTGGCTGTGGGTCACGATGATCAAATCTCTTCCTTCGCAGAGTTGATATACCTCATGCGTGGCCCCCTGAATAATGCGCATGATAAAATTCATGGTCTTCATGATGCTGAGCAGCGGATTTGAAGTCTTGCCTCTGATCACAGCCGCTTCTTTTTCGATATCGATATCCGGACCGATCGGTTCGAAAGAGACCCCGGCTTCCTCGATCAGGTTTCTCCAGCAGGGATGCGATCCCAAAATGACGTCGAAACCTTGCCTCTGCAATTCTCCGGCCAGATAAATATAGGGCTGAACATCTCCTCTGGTGCCCATGGTAAACATGGCTGTCTTCTTCATGCCCGAAAACGTCCTCTCTTGTTTTCATTCTGCCAATAATAGCAAAAAGCACCGGAGAGGCATTTCACCCTCCGGCGCCTGATCATCATTACTCCACCGGGAAACATACTTCTGTCACATATTCGTCCGGGTTCTGGGTCTGTGCCGGACTTACGTGATAAATATTGAACATGTGCCCGTTCATATTATAACCGTTTTCTTTTATCCATGAAACCACTGTTGCGTATGCATCCACCATCTGGTCATAGCTGCCCTTGACGATGCAGCTTGCCACCTTCACAGCGGGAAGCGTTTTAAACTTCACGTGTTCAGTATCCTCATACTTTCCTTTCACATTCATGGAAACAACAATCTCTACATCTTTTTCCTTGAATTCATCATCAAGAAACTCTGCCACAGCATAGCAAGGATCTGCAGGAATCAATGGCTGCTTACTCTCTTTCATCATACCCCATGCCATCCCCTCGTCCTCATAGCGGGGAATGACCATGTGTACGATTGCTGCATACCTCTCGGGAATTGTTTTTACGGTAACGTCAAAGTTCATGTTTTGCTCCTTTCTCAGCCTCTTTTGGGCTGTATCCAGAAGCATCAGCTTATACTCCGTTTCTCTCGCCTGTTCGGCCAGCTCCTTTTGCCTGGCAGCCAGAAAGACCTCGAGTTTTTCCTTATCATCATAGATCTCAAGGATCTTTACGATATCTGCCAGGGAAAACCCCATATCTTTCAGTGCCGTGATCCTGGCAACAACGAATAACTGGTCCTCACGGTAATAACGGTATCCGGTGAAGTCGTCAATTTCTGCCGGCTTTAAAAGCCCGATATCGTCGTAGTGGCGGAGCATCCTGATGCTAACTCTGGATAGTTTTGAAAAATCTCCTATTTTTAGCATAAAACCAACCTCCATGGATGTTTCTTTCTTGAGCTCACTACAACGTTAATCCCTACCATAATGTGAGAGTCAATACCGTTTTACAAAATTTTTTTAAAATATTCCTACTACTTCTTTTTCTTCGGAGCCGGTAATTCCTCGTACATCGCCTCTAAAAGATCTCTTAACATCCTTCATCGCAGAACAGCTCTGCTTCTACATATCAAAGATACTCATCTGGGAATATTGCTCCGGCAGTTCACTCATAAATTGAAAGCATTCTTCCGGGGTGGAAAGAATGCCATTTGCTTTGCAGATCCTCCGGAACAACTCCATCAGTTCCCCTGCTTTCGGGCTCGGCAGCTCATAAGCATTCCCGTAGCGTTTGATATAACGCTCCTTCAGCCCCGGAAAATGTTGGTCGAGCGCAGCATAATAGTATTCCCTGTCACCTTCCCGGAGCGTGAGCCCCATCCCGAAGTCAATGATCCCTTTGACGCCAACACGGACGCACTCCTTTAAAATGGCTGTGATGTTTTCTTCCGTATCATTGATGAACGGCAGGATCGGTGTCAGCCACACGACGGTCGGAATCCCTCTCTCTTTCATTTTCTCCAGAACCTCAATGCGGCGCTTCGTACTGCAGACATTCGGCTCCACGATCCGGCAAAGCTCATCGTCGTAAGTCGTAAGCGTCATCTGTACCACACTTTTGGCAGAACGATTGATCTCCTCCAAAAGATCGATGTCCCGCAGGATCCGATCCGACTTTGTCTGTATTGCGATGCCAAAGCCATGTTCCTTGATGATCTCCAGACAGTTTCTGGTAAGCCCCAGTTTTTCCTCGCAGTGCATATACGGGTCAGACATGGCTCCGGTTCCGATCATGCACCTTTTTCTTTTCGATTTCAGCGCCTTCTCCAGCAGCTCCGGCGCATTCTGCTTCACTTCAATATCTTCAAACGGATGTGTAAACTGATAACACTTGCTGCGGCTGTCGCAATAGATGCAGCCATGGGAGCAGCCTCTATAGATATTCATTCCGTAATGTCCGCCGCTTCCGGTCAGAATCCCTTTCGCATCCACAAAATGCATATGCTTACCCTTCCATCAGACCATCCCTGCGCCGGCTAATGCGTCTTCTCATCCGGATCGATCTCATAAGCCACATATTCATGGTCAAATTCGTATCCCAATTTCTCCGCAAGATGCACGGAACCCAGATTCATCGCGTCCCAGCTGGGGTAAAGCCCTTCATCCAAGCACCTTACTATCAGGCCCGAGCAGGCGATCAAAGCAAGCCCCTTTCTCCGTTCCGACTCTGCGGTGTCAACCTCGATCTCAATCCCTTCCCGGTAGCGTGTGTAAGAGGAAGCGCCTGACACGATCTCCCCATCCCGGACAATGACGACGCCTCTGCCATCCGACAGAAACTTCTCTTTATTTTCAAAGGAAGAAACAAAATCCACTGCCATCTGGTTTTTCAGGCACTTGTCATAGAATTCCGAGTCAATGTCCCTTAGCTCATACCCATCCGGCAGCATCCGGATGTTCTGTTTCAACAAGTCTGTATCGAAGCGCGTATCCTTTTTGATCGCATATCTTGTCACTTTCTTTGCATCGGGATGCGACTTCTCGATCAGCTTTGCCCACTGCTCATTCTGCGGAACGAGGATCGCAAACCCATCCGGCTTGCATTCTGCAAGCTCCCGATCCGGTTCTCCTGCAAAAAACCCAAAGCAACCCACAAATGCCAATGCAGATGCTGGTTGCTCCATGTCCGTAACGTATACTTTTCCCATTATTTTCTGGAGGCAGGAATCGATCATTGTTTCCTGCCAGCCGGCAAACAGACGCTCTGCCTTCGCAGTGTCCTCTAACTCATAAACCATCGTAACCCCCTGCAACACTCGCTCCTCATTCCTAACCGGCATCTCTAATCTTTTTCACATAGACTCTGGAGAGCCCTCCGGATATATCTTTCATCTCTGCTTTGAACATACAGCCATATTTTTCATATAAACCGACATGATCCGTCGAAATATAAACGGCGGAGACGCCGTCATTTTTCGCAAGCCGCTCCACTTCCTCCATCAGAAGTCCGATGTAATGATGCCCTCTATGTTCCGGAAACGTGAAAACAAAGCCCATCCACGGCGAAAGGTCCGTGGGTTGGATATCATCCTTTTTTGCATAGGTGCAAAATGAGATCAGTTCATCGCCATCCGTCAGCAGCAAGACCTTGGAGCCTTCTCCTGTGGCTTCAAAGAAGTCTCCTTGGGAAAGAAGCGTATATAACAGCTCTGCCGCAGCCCAATCAGCCCTCTTTATCTCACTCAACCAATGGTCTGTGCGATCGCTTTCAAAATAGTTGATGACTCTCATTTTCCCCGCCTCATGATATCAAAGCAGAGATAGTCTCCATTCTCTGTTTCGATCATTTGATACTCGATCTCTTTGTAGCCCCGCATCAGATAGATCCGCTTCGCCGGAAAAGATGCGTCGATCTGCACATGGTCATAGGATTCCAACACCTTTCCCTCTGCAAAATCCAGCAGCGCCTTTCCATAGCCCTTATGCTGATATTCCGGAAGGACAAAGAGGCGGTTGATATTGTCCTCCACGATCGTCACCGTACCGACCGTTATGCCGCCATCATTCAGAATGTAGATGTTTCCGGCATCAAGATCCTCACGAATATGCGCATCGGAATGGTGGTTTGAGAAAAAGTCCACCGCGCCGGCAGGATAATATCTCGGATAGATCTGCCTGATCGTGGTCTGCGCGATCGATTTTACTGTATCAAAATCGCTCTCATGGGCGGATACAATTTCCATCTCAATCCCCTTTCACATCGTACTCATCCAGAAAATGATGTCTCACGCCGTCCTTCTTATATTCGATGACAGTATCCAGATGGACGTTCTCGACGCTTCTGAAAATGTTGGACTCGATATAAGGGTTCGTCTTCTTCAGCTCTGCGATCAGCTTCTTGGTCTCCAGGCGCTTGCTGGACGAGGTGCCGTCCTCATGGACAGTGGCGCAAGTCTCCGTAAAATGGCAGGCGCACCGTAGAAAATGCAGATCATTATAGTCTCTCCAGGCGCAGATATCATCTTCTCTGACCAGATACATCGGCCTGATGAGTTCCATGCCTTCGAAATTGGTACTGTGTAGTTTCGGCATCATGGTCTGTATCTGCGCGCCGTAGATCATGCCCATCAATATCGTCTCGATCACATCATCATAATGATGACCGAGCGCGATCTTGTTGCACCCCAGCTCCTTCGCCTTGCTGTATAAATACCCGCGCCTCATCCGCGCGCAAAGGTAGCATGGATTTTTATCGATCGTATCGACCGCATCAAAGATTGTGCTCTCAAAGATCGTGACCGGGATCCCCAGCGCTTTCGCATTGCTTTCGATGAGCAGACGATTCTCCCGGTTGTATCCGGGATCCATCACAAGAAATGTCAGTGCAAACTCCATCTGCCTGTGACGCTGGATCTCCTGAAAGAGTTTTGCCATGAGCATGGAATCCTTCCCACCGGACATGCACACGGCAATATGGTCCCCTTCTCCGATCAGCTGATACATTTTGCAGGCCTTGGCGAAGGGCGAAAACAGCTGCTTATGAAATTTTTTCTGGATGCTTCCTTCTGCGCGTTTTTGTTTATCTTCTGATATCTCTTTCATACTTGTTAGTCGTTTCCGTTTCTATGCAGTACAGGCGTGTCGTTTATCCAAATAATGCGCTCCCGTCAGATCTCAATCTGATATCCCACGTTCATCTGGTCTGCCATGTCACCGAGTTCTTCTTTCAGAATGCCGAACGCCCTGTCCTTCGTACAATGCCCGGTGCAGACATATTCTATACCGGTATCCCGTATGGTTCCTGCGACTTTTCTGATCTCCTCTTCCGACTTATTGAACAGATGGAGCCCACCGATCAGACCATATACTTTTTTACCGGGAAACGTCGCCTTTACTTCGTCTATAATGTTGCCGGCTCCTCCGTGTGAGCAGGAGTTCAATATGACAAGACCTTTCTCCGTGTCCAGCACCAGGCTCTGCTCATGAGAAAAATCATCCGGCATCCATCCTGAAGGCGTTTTCCGATACATCAGCTCCCTCATCCCGATGCTCTCAAGACCCTTCGTCTTGTGTGGCACGAGCCACACGCCATCCATGATCTGATAGTCGCCCGATACCATCTCGATCCTGTCCGCATATTTCCGTAGCATCCTGCGCGGAATCCCGATATACTTCCGAAAAATGCGCTTCTTCGCATAACAATCGCACGCCGTATGATCCCTGAGATAGAGCTTTGCCTTCCGGTTTCGCTCAAAAAATGCCGGAAACCCGTTCGCATGGTCATAATGGGCATGGCTGAGCGTTGCATGATCGATTGCGGCAACGTCAATCCCCAGTTTCTGCATATTCTCAAGAAACAAATTAGACGACCCCGCATCCAAAAGGATCTTTTTCTCGGCATACTCAACCAGGACGCAAAGCCCCCACTCGCCCTGCATGCCGTTATTTGATCTGTTATCGACGATGACTGTGATTTTTGTTTTCATGAGTTGTTTGTAATATATCCTCGAAGTTTATGTGACAAAAATGCGGAAACTGGATTTTTGTACGGTACATTATTGATTCTCTCCAATATCTGCTTATCAATTATACTACATATCACCTAAAAAGATAAAAAGCATCTTCTATACATGAAGATGCTTATAAGTGTGTTCTGACACGTGACCATATATTTTGACATAGCCACATGTGACCTTTGGTTTTTCGTCGTTCCTTGGAACTCTGTTTTCATCAAGATCTTCCCCTGTCTTGCCGGCTTTACTGCTCAAATCGGAAGAATATTAGCTTTTCGATCGGAAGAATGTGAGGTTTTCGATCGGAAGTTTGTGAGATAACCCCAAAAACCCTATTGTTTGCAATAGATCTCGATCGCCTGAGAGACAAATTCCGCTGTCCCTTCACCACCCATCTTATCTATATTCTCCGTGAACTCTCCCCCACCGGCATACATCTTGCCAAGCCCGGAGAGGATCTCATCCGTACACTGATAGTAATGAGCCGTTATGAAGCCCTGTAACTTTTTCACCTGACTCTGTACCTCTTCGGATGCTGGCTCTTTCTCCTTCATAGCGCCAAACTCTTCAAAGACTTTCATGAATTCTTTCATGATTTCCTTTTCGTCAGCCTTTGTCCTGTTTTTGCTTTTTTCCTCATATTCCTGATACGCCGGTGTGGAGCCCCACTGCTCCTTGGCCTTGCGGGAATACTCATCAAGTTTGCTTGAATCAAATGCTGTAAAGTCCAATTTCTTCACTCCTTTCATTTGTAGATCGCGACAAAGGTTCAACAGGTTCTCAATATGCTCTTTTTTTAATTTGAGGAGTTCGATCTGCTGTTCCAACGCCTTTTTCTTGTCAAAATCAGATCTGTTGATGATATCTTTGATATCCTTCAGCGGAAACTCCAACTCACGAAACAATAAGATCTGCTGCATTTTTTCCAAGGCTTTCTCATCGTAAAGCCTGTACCCCGACTCGGTATACTCTGTCGGCCGCAGCAATCCGATTTTGTCGTAATACTGCAGTGTACGTATGCTCACTCCTGTCAGTTTACTTACCTCATTTACTGTCCTCATGGTTATGATCTCCTACACGTGTGATTACATCATAAGCTATGACGTAACGTCATAGTCAAGCCAAAAAAAATATTGTTTTTTTTAAACAGAAATATGCTCAAACCTCATATTTCCGTCATCCCTCCGGATGCAGTCCTTTCCGAACGGCCTAAGACCTTGTCGCCGCCCCCATGGCTTTCAACTGCTGCTTGCGCTGATACATCATCTGGTCGGCTCTTTCGAACACGTCGTGTACACACTGATCTTCCGAAGTCAGCGTCGAATAGCCGATCGAAACGACGACTTCGTTCTTTTCGATATTCCCTTCCACTTCACGATTGAACTCTTCTATGACTTGCGTCATCGACTCATATCCCTTCTCCTGGAGAACGACCGTGAATTCGTCTCCGCCGATCCGATAGACCGCACCATGCGTAAAAAACTTGCAGATCATGGTACTTGCGTCCTGGATCAGTTTATCTCCGGCAGCATGTCCGAGTGTATCGTTGACATGCTTCAGCCCGTTGATATCACATACGACAATCCCCAACTTTTCGATCTGACCGTCACGGATCATCTGATTCAGATATGCCTCGGCATCAGAGTAGGCATGTTTGTTCTTTACACCCGTCATGGAATCCGTATTTGCCATGTGACGGAATGTTCTGGTGTTTTCCTTTTCCGCCTCAAGGTCCTTCTTGGACAGATCTTTTAACATCAAGAACAGAATCAGGAAGAAGATGCCCGAGAACAGCAGAATGAAGATAATCTGATTATTGCTCAATGTCTGACTCTTTTCCCTGACGCTTTGGAGCCTGTCATGGATAACACTCTCACTGATCAGCGCAGCCATCATCCAGTCCGTGTTTTCTACCGGAACATAGGAGATGGTCTCTACGACACCGTTGGCGGTAAAAGAGGTATCTCCCTCAACACCATTCGAGAAATTCTCATGCATCGTATTCCATTCGTCTTCGGGAAGAATTCCCTTGATGGAATCAAAAAGATTGTTCTTTGCGATATAAGGTCCCAGGTCCGTATCCGAGAGACACTCTCCGTTCTTGCTATACAACCCGAAATAGGTTCTGCCCTCATCATCAAAAGCCAGGAGATCAATGATCTCCCTGATATCGAACTGAACAAAACTCGCCTTATACGGTTTTCCGGCGATCTGAAGGTCCGGCGTAGGCGCCGCCAGACATACCTCCTTGGTCGAGCCGTAATTGGAAAACGTACTGACATCTCTCTCTTCCATCTCTTCCTCTGAGAGGAAGGCATGTCTGCTGCCGCCTGTGTAGGTCGTATACTGTTTATGCACAATATTGTCTTCATCTGCGAGCGCAAAACCGTCAAGGGATAGCAAGGATTTGACGCTTCCCAGTGTATCACGCAGCTCCTGGTCCGTTTTGATCCCCTGATCCTTGATAAACGCAACAGCCTTTTCCATATCATCAAAGTTGCTGTCGATCAGGTTTGCAATCGTTTTCGCGCGTTGATCCGCCATCGCTTCCAGGTAGAAGGAGCTCACCTCGGAAACCGCGTCATCAGTTGCCGTCATCATCTGTCTGGATGATACAATGGTATTTCCGATGACCGTCAGCATCAGCAGAATACCGCCTATGACCGCAGTCAGAATGATCGTTTTTCTTGTGATCCGTTTCTTCATCATTCGTCACCATATAACAGAGAAAGCATGATAGGTGCGTCCTCTTGATAGATTACGGTTGTAGTCTCATCAGTCTTTTCATCAAACAATTCTCCCGGTTGATTGCCATCTGCGATCATAACCGCGATCTGAAGGGTATCGAATCCGATCGAATAGCAGTCCTGCACGCCGAGGCAATATATGACGCCGTCCTTCAGATAATGCAAAGCCTCCTGGTCATGGTCCATGCCGACGATCACTGCATCGCTTCCCTTCTCGGTGATCGCTCTGGCGGCGCCGACGGGATTGCTCATATTGCAGCAGATGATGCCGTCAAGATCGGGATGATCCTGCAGGATCTGAAGCGTCAGGTCATAAGCCAGATCCACGGAATCCATGTCATACTCCGTGGCAACGATCTCCATATCGGGATATTTGGCGATCGTGTCTTTCGCACCCATTGCCCTGTCTTCATGGCAGGGTGCGCCGACGCTTCCTACGAGGATCGCAACCTTTCCCTGATAGTTGAGTTTTTTGCACAAAGCCTCCGTCAGATCCGCGCCGTCTTCGTAGTTATGCGTATTCCCGACATAAGCGATCCTTTTGCATCCGTCTGCCGCATCGGAACTGGAAAAGGTCATGACCTTTACGCCGTCATCCGACATTTTATCCAGGATCGGAGAGATGATCGCCTCATCGGCAACATCAACACCGATGACATCGTAATCCCCTGCTTCTTCCGCTGCAAGCAGCCTCTTGGTCTGGTCTTCTGCTGATGCCGATTCCGGCGCCAAATATTCGTAGGTGACCGTGATGCCCTTATCAAGAAACTGCCTCTGCGCATCTTCCATTCCCAGCGCCACGGCATCCCACCAGGGGTGCACGGTCTTGTATGTAAAATAGAAATTGTAATGATCCTTCTTGGGCTCATAGGGCATAAGCTCATGATCAAAGTTGACCGCGCTGTGCACAGACGTTTTGATCTCGGCGCCTGATGCGCCCTCCTCTGTATTCGCCAAAACCTCTCCCGCAGCTTGCAAATCGGAAGATGCAGCAGAGCAGGAAGTGAAGGAAAGAACCGATATCAGAGCAAGCAATGCGATGCTGATCCTTCTGCTAATAACCTTCATCCGTAGTACCTCCGGTAATATATGTATTTTACTACCATTTTCAATTTTATCAAACAGAAAACGTATCGACAATCTTGATGTCATCTGTCAGATCATGAGGAGGTCGTGCGACCATTTGAATGACCATTTGCAGGAAGTGAAAAAACGTTCTATGATGGAGGGGAACATATCCACAGGGAGGGGCATCCATGAATCAAATCAGAAGGGCGACAAAGCAGGACATCAGCGGAATCCTGAATCTGCTTTTACAGGTGGATCTGGTACATCACAAAGGACGGCCGGATCTTTTCATGGGGCCGGCGACGAAATACGGCGAAGAAGAGCTGCTGGAGATCATCAGTCAGGAGGAAACGCCGGTGTTTGTCTGTGTGGATGAGCAGGATCGGGTGTTGGGGCATGCGTTCTGCATCCGGAAGCAGATACAAAACGACCGCGTGCTCACTGACGTGCGGACGCTTTACATTGATGACATCTGCGTGGATGAAAAGGCGCGTAACGCAGGGATCGGTGCACAGCTCTACGCGGCGGTACATGCTTACGCAAAAGAGAAAGGATTTTACAATCTGACCCTGAACGTGTGGTGCTGCAATCCCGGTGCAATGCAGTTTTACGAGAAAATGGGACTCCTTCCGCAAAAAGTGACGATGGAGTGTCTGTTATGATTATGCACGCGAAAGGCGATGATTCCGGAGGTGAATGAGTATGGTGACTGGTAAGATCGCGAAAGAAAACAGGATTGATTCCCTGCAGGGTATTCGAGCAATTGCTTTTTTAGGGATTTTTTTATTTCACTCCGGCGCTGCTGTTTTTGCTGCAGGTGGAACATGGGGTGTCTCTGTCTTTCTGATTCTCTCCGGATTTCTCATGGTCTATTCCTACTATGACAGTGATAGAATCGATCAGCATGGCTTTTTTTACAGCATCAAGTTTGGAATAAAAAAGATCATGAGACTCTATCCGCTGCATATCACGATGTTGCTGCTGGCACTACCGCTCTTGATCTTGAAAGATCAAGGGCTTCCGCTGACGGAAAGGATTCTGGATCCTGCAGGAAAGTTTGTGATAGATACTGCTTTGCTGCAATCATGGGTGCCGGACAATGATATTTATTTTTCTTTAAATGGGGTTTCGTGGTATTTATCGACAGCTCTGTTTTTGTATATGATGTTTCCTCTGATCCTGTTTTTCATCAAAAAGTATCGCGGGATCAAAACAGCTGTAATCGTGATCCTCATAACCTTCGGGCTGCAGATCCTCCTGGCATTTGCCGCTTATCTGGTGCAGAGGAACCTGATCCCAAAAGATGATCTGATCCATTGGTTTGTATATATTTTTCCTCTTTCGCGTCTGGAAGACTTTGTCATCGGCTGTAATCTGGGGTATCTTTTTTTACAGCGGAAAAAGACGAACGGGAACGGAAAAAAACAGGGAAATTTGCTGGAGTTTAGCGTGATCATATTGACCGTGATCGAATGGATCCTCTATGTTTGCCTGATAGGGATTCCGGAGAAAGCACTGAGCGCAGAGAATTGGGCGGGACTTACGGTGATATGGACCATGACATCATGCGCACTGGTGTACGTATTTGCATTGCAGAAAGGAATCCTGTCCAGGCTGCTTAAAAGCCGGCCTTTTGTCTTTCTCGGGAATCTGAGTGACAGTTGTTTTCTGATCCACCTGATGGTCTATACCTACCTGATGGTATTTGAAGATATACTGTTTGGAAAGACAGCGATCGTTGTTAATATCATCCTGGCTTTTTTCATTACGATTGCAGGCAGTTGTTTATGGAAAAAAATAGTTGGAGGGATCCATAACAAGAGGATGAAAGGATGACTGCCATCAAACAGCTGGTGATCTTTCTTCCTCAAACTGACTCCGATAAAGCTCTGCATAGATCTGACCCTTTTTGAGCAGCTCTGTATGGGTTCCGATCTCCACCACGTCTCCGTGATCCATCACGAGAATCTGATCTGCGTTCCGAATCGTTGAGAGACGGTGGGCGATGACAAAGGAGGTTCTGCCCGAAGTCAGTCTGTCTACCGCCTCCTGTATGATCTTTTCTGTTCTGGTATCTACATGACTGGTCGCCTCATCCAGGATCAACACCGGCGCATCCATGATCATCGCTCTCGCAATCGTAATGAGCTGCGTCTGTCCTGCGGAGATCCCGGACTGCGCGGACAGGATCGTATCCGCCCCCTCCGGAAGCGTTTGCATGAGCCATGAGAGTCCCGTGCCCTGAAGCACCTTTTCAAACAGTTCGTTTGACACATCTGTTTTACCGTAAAGAATATTCTCCCGGATCGATCCCTCAAAGGTCCAGACATCCTGTAGTACCATACTGATCGCACGACTCCGTTCCTCTTCGCTCATCTCTGTGATCGGAATTTCATCCAGAAGGATCTCCCCGCTCTCCACATCATAAAAATGCATCAGAAGATTTACCAGTGTGCTCTTTCCGGCACCGGTTTTTCCGACGATCGCAATTTTCTGTCCCTTCCTCACCTCCAAAGACAAATCCTTTATGATCGTCTGCCCGCTCACATATCCGAATCTTACATGCCGGAAAGTAACATCGCCTTTGATCGCCGGATGGTGCGTGTTCTCATCCTCACGCATCTCAGGCACGTCCAGCACCTCCTTTACACGGAGCGCTGAAGCCGCGACGGGCTGGAGTGATGAAGCAGTCTGCATGAGACCGGACAGTGGTGACGAAAACAGATTCGCATAAAGGATAAATGCCGCGATATCTCCCAATGAAAAAGCGCTCCCAAGCTTTACCCGAAGGAAAGCGCCTGTGATACAGACCGCAATATAGCTCAGATTGGAAGAAAACGCGGTGACGGGCTGTAAAAGATCCGAAAGAAATCTCGCAAGAAATGTACTGCGATAAAGCTCTTCGTTCTCCTTCCGAAAGCTTTCCCTGACCTCCTCCTCGCAATTAAATGCCTTTACCACCAGATGTCCGCTCAGCGTTTCATTGATCTGACCGTAGAGTGCACCGAGTTCGCGCTGTTGTTTTGAAAACTGCGGCTGGCTGATCCGAATTGCCAGAGCAGAAAGCAAAAAACCTACAGCCGTTGCAAGTAACAGCGCAATCGACATGATCAAATTCGTTTGAAACATCAGAATCAGACAGAGAACAAGAATCAACGCATTCGAGGGTGCTGAGGCGATCGATCCGGACAGATTGGTGATGATGGAATCCACATCATTGACCATCCGGCTCTCCAAATCCCCTTCCGACTGACGATCTATATAAGAAAGAGGCAGCCGGTTTATTTTCGCGTCCAGTTCGCGCCTAAGATCCGCACCAAGCTTTTGCGTGGAATTCGACATGAGTACCCCTTGCAGGTAATTCCCGACAAAATAAAGGAGCAATGCCGCCAGGAAAAAAACCACAGTTGGAAGCACGTCGTCCATACGAAGTGTACCGCCGAGCCCGTTCTCGATATAGGAGGCAATCTTTTTCAACTGGTCGGGCAAAAGCACAAGTGAGAGCGCAGAAACGATCGAAAGAAGCATCGCTGCCGTGATCGATACTCTATAGGGCTTCAGCTTTTTCAAGATAAAGATCATACCGTTTTTCATCTCGTTTCACCCTGCATCACGCCGTTTCCACGGAAATCTGACTTTCTGCGATTTCCTGATAAATACGACAGGAGGAAAGAAGCTCCTCATGCGTTCCACTTCCGACGATTCTGCCCTTTTCCATGACATAGATCCTGTCCGCGTTTTGGATCGTCCCAACCCGCTGCGCCACGATCAGAACCGTCGCGCCCGAAGAAGTCTCCTTCAATGCCTGTCGAAGTTTTCGATCCGTCAGAAAATCCAGCGCCGAAAAAGAATCATCGAAAAGATAGATCTCCGGATCTCTGCATACCGCTCTCGAGATAGCAAGACGCTGTCTCTGTCCGCCCGAGAAATTACTTCCGCCGGCCGCCACCTCTGCCTCATATCCGCCGGATTTCTGTTCGATGAATTCTTTTGCCTGCCCGACCTCAGACGCCTTTTTGATCTCCGTCAGCGTCATGGAAAACCGCCCGTTGTCCCCATATGCAATGTTTCCGGCGATTGTTCCGGTAAAAAGCCTGTTCTTCTGCGGAACATATCCGATCCGGTCTCTCAGTTCCTTCAGCCTGTAATCCTTCACATCCACGCCATCTACAAGAACCTGTCCCTCCGACACGTCATAGAGTCTCGGGATCAGATTCATCAACGAGGTTTTGCCGCTGCCGGTAGAACCGATAAATGCCACCGTTTGTCCCTGTTCCACGCGAAAAGAGATGTCTCGAAGCACATAGTTGTCTTCTTTTTTGAGATCATTCTCTCCGGCACTCCCGATTCCGTTCGCAAACGGATATCGAAAAGAAACATTCCGGAACTCGATCGTTCCCGTCTCCTTCGATTGTTCCCCTTTTCCGTCGCGAATCGAGGGCATCGTACATAAAACCTCCTGCACCCGTTTTACGGAAACCGTGGTTCTCGGCAGAAGCATGATCGCGCGCACCAGAAAAACAAATGCCTGCACGATCTGCAGTGCATAGGAAGAAAAGGCGATCATATCGGCGTAAAGAGCTGCTCTTTGCGCGTTTTCAGCACCGCCGATGATCACGATCCCGGCAAGATAGATTGTAAGATTGAGCGCATACATGACAAATACAAAACCGGGCAGCATCAATGCCATCATCCGCCCGTTCGATATGCTGATCCCCTCCAGCTCCGAATTGACTTTTTCAAAACGATCCTGATGAAACCGCTCTGTATGAAAGGCACGGATCACGCGGAGTCCCGAAATGTGCTCTTTTCCCCTTTTATTCAGGCTGTCCACGCACTGCTGCATTCTTGTCATTTTTCTGCTGCAGTAAAGAAGCACTGCTGCCATCATGAGCAGGATCAGGAGGACTGCCACCACTGTCGCCGCCGTCCACTCCATCTGTTGTCCGGATATTTTGAAGATCGCGATGCCGGAAAGAAAGGGTGCTTTGATAAGAAGCGCAAGACCCGCAGAGAAAAAGAGCTGTATCATGTTGATATCCTGTGTACAGCGCGTGATGAGACTGCTCTCCGAGAAGCGGCCCACCTCCTCAAGAGAGTAATCAAGCACACGGTCGAACACGGCAGAACGCAGTTTTGTCCCCATGGAGGAAGACATTTTGTTGATCAGAAAACTTGAAGCGACGGCAAGAGAAAAACTGATCAGCGCACAAAGCAGCATTCCCACACCGGAATGTATGACAGCATCCACTGTCGGCTGATCAGCCTGAAGCATCTCCGTCATTTCCGTTACATAATCCGGGATCCTCAGATCAAAGAAGCACTGGGCCACGATGAAGACCGCGGCCAGCAGCATGCCGAATCTGTTTTTTTTGTCAATATATTTCAGAATGGTCTTCATGTATTCAAACAGTCTTTAATGCGGAAAGATCTACGACATCCGGCTCCATCACGCCAAGATCAGACAATCCGGCGGATAATCCGGCATCTTCAAATCCTTTTTTTAACCACTCCGGAAATGTGGGATCGTCGGACCGCTGGATGATCAGGGCTCTCATCCTGTCGCCATACGTCTGAACAATTGCGGAAAATACATTCACCGACGTATCCAGGAAAAAGTCCTCCAGCATTCCGTCCAGTCCGTATCCGAGATCCATCTTTCCGGGATAGGAAAGGGCATAGGTAATTCTCCTCACCGGCGGCGCCGTCTGCTTTTTGCTCTCCGGTTCCGGATGCGTGAGTTTTTCCAGCATGTGTTGCTCCTCATAAGAAGCAATCTCTTTACACTTCGATGCCATCATTGCCTGAAAGTTCTTTACGGTCCTCTGCTTCACCAGATAATCCTTCAGATCCCGGCAGCGCACTTCCACAGGTTTATCAAGGTTCGATGTGAACCACGGGAAAAACATCGCGTCGGAAAAATTCACAAGCGTACCGGAGGAAAAAAGCGGTCGCAGATCTGCGGGAACCATTGTGACGACCGGGAGCTCCCCTTTGTTCCCGTATCGACAGATGGCGCCGGACATGGTATCTACAAGAAACGGCACTACGGAGCTTCCGTTCTCCTTTGCTTTCTTTATGAACGTAGAGATACTTGTCTCCACCACATATTTATGAAGTGTGGGATTTGTCTCATCATACAGTTTTGAAGAAATGCCGAACGCCTCCGGAAAATCATAGCGCCATTCCGGAACGGCCTCAGGATCCGCGTATTCACGGTATGGATCAAAGGAAGGAAACTCATCCGCATCAGAGGGAACCACTTCTCTTTTCAGCTCTGTGAGAAGCGCTTCCCGATCGGATTCCGAAATCTGATAGCCCGTGCGATCGGCATACAGGAGAAAAAGTGTTCTTAAAAACTTCAATGCACCGTATGCGTCCGTCATTCCATGATAGAGAGACATAAAAACGCTCTTTTTCCCCATTCTGAAACAAAAGAGATGTCCGTTCGTCTCATCACTGCCGACACGCACCACGCCCTTGTCTTCAGGGAAAAAGCAGGGCGGCGCGTCTTCGCGGACAGCCATCAGTTTTCCTCCGCTGATGACGGTCCTCACGGTCAATTCCGGGAAACGACGCGCTGCTTCGGTCGCAGCCTCCCGAAAAGCCGCTTCATCCAGTTCTTCCTGAAAAACCATACGAAATCCGAGGAAAAAGGACTGCCGGCCCGCTCTGGTATAATAAAAATACTGATTTGATACACCAAGTCTCATAGACTCCTCCTTTATTTCAGATCAAAATTAAATGTTGCCTCCATGCCAAGGCTCCTCTTCACCTTTGCCTCAAGCACGCGGTTACAGCCGAAATCAAACGCATCCCGGCAGCCTTCTTTGCGCAGCAGATCCAGCGCTTCATATACGTCCCGGTAGTCTTTCTCATACAGTGTATACTGAAGAGCGGCGTACCGGAGGAGACGTCTTGACGCTTCCTGTGCGTATTCGAGATAGTCCGGCCGATACTTCGAAATGTATCCCGTGATATGCTCTCCGGAAGCCCTCAGGCTGTCAAGTGCTTTTTTCATCTTTTCCACGCTGTGTTTTCCGGAAGTGGCGGACATTCCTCCCTCATCCACATACTGATAGAAAAGGCGATCCAAAGCATGATAGCTCTTAGCATTTGCAAATATCACCGTGGACATAAAGCTGTCTTCTCCCATATTGCAGTAAAACGGCTCTGCTGTATTCATGATTCTTTCCGCCACGCTTCTTTTCGGGCTCTTCATGACAACGCCGGGAGCGATCCTCCCCTGCAGAAGATCTTTCAGAGGATCCTCTGTGATCAGCGGATGTGCCTCCCTTCCGGAAACCGTAGAGTTCACGCCGAAAATCAATACATCCGCCGGATGAAGCTCTGCTTCACGATGCAGTGTTTCCAGCGTATCCGGCGTATAGTAATCATCGCTGTCCAGAAAAAGCAGGTATTCCCCCTTTGCTTCCTTCATCCCCGTAAAACGGGAAGCAAGCAGCGAACTGTTTTTTTCGTGCTGAAAAACCCTGATCCGTTCATCCCCGCCGGATATCCTCTGAAGCTCCTGATAAGAACCGTCAGTCGAGCCGTCATCGACATAGATGATCTCGTAATCCGAAAATGTCTGTTTTTGAATGGATTCCAGTGAAACATCAAGCTGATCTTCCCGGTTGTAAACCGGAATCAAAATACTGAAAAACGGATGATCGTTCATAAATCCTCCTCATATTTACTGAAAATGTTCTCTTTGTCTTCTTTGGTCAGGCTGATCCCGATGGCATACTTTACCCGCACCGGGATCAGTTTATTGCACGCCATGTCAAAAAACCGCTCATATCTGCCATCTTCTCCGTCCTTCACAAACCTAAGATAATCAAATACCTTCTCCCAGCTTTCTTCAAAGACCACGTGCTGGAGGATCACAAATTCCACCATGCGCTTTGCGGAAATGCGCGCTGCGGACGCATACAAGGGATCGTATTTTTCCATAAAACCGGTCAGATGCGCCCCTGCTTCTTCCACGCTTCTCATATCCCGTTTCATTTTTTCCAGACTCAGATTGCTGCCGCTGCTGGACATGCCGCCGGAATTGTAATGATAAATGCACTGATCTAAGATACCAAAGCTTTTTGCTATGGAATAAAGCATCCCGGACAGACAGGCGTCCTCCGCCATATTGCAGTAAAAAGGCTCCGTTTTTTGCAGCAGATCCTCTATCACGTTTCTCCTGTAGCAGTTCTTCCAGACGGAAGGGGTTATCTCCCCCGTCAAAACACTCAGGAGGATGTCCTTCGTTTCGATCGGAAATGTCTTTGTCCCTTCCGGCTCCGTTACAAACCCAAACCGGAGGATCTCCGGGGGTTCTGCCGTTTCCGTAAGTCTCTCATGAAGCAGCTGAAGCGCATCGTGAGAAAGAAAGTCGTCACTGTCCAAAAACAGTACATATTCTCCTTTTGCTTCTTTCATTCCGGTATAACGCGCAAAAAGAAGCGACCGGTTGCTCTCGTGGAGAAGGATCCGTCTCCTCCGGTCCTCTTTCGCATACTCTTCCAGCATTTCCTGAGAGGTATCGGTAGAGCCGTCATTGACGAAAATCACCTCGTAATCCGTAAACTCCTGGGCATCGAGCGAAGCAATGCACTCCTCCATTTTACCCACTTGATTGTAAACAGGAATCAGGATACTGAAAAACGGTTTCATCGAACACCTCCTTTAAAAATCTCAAACCACAGATCCCTTTTACACGGATCCAGCAGCAAATTCTTCTGTTCTGCCGCGTCGATGGAGTAATAGTTGGTACCGTCGGACGGAAGAAACGCATCCCCTGCGGGCTTCCCGGTTTTGATAAAATGAATGAGCTCTCTGCTTGAAAGAGCGCCGAGGGCAAAATCCTCTTCCTTCCAGTATGCATCACGGAGAGCGGAAAAATGATTCATAAAATAGGGAACCTCGCAGGAATGGAATGCGCCGAATCGTGTCTGGTTCGGTCCCGGCATCGGATGCCTGAAGTAGTAGATATAAGTCAGCCCCCCGCATTCTCTCTCTTTTCGGCCAAGCGCAAAGTCCAGCATCGCACCGACAAGCAGATCTTCTTTCATTTCCGCAAGGACTTCCGGATTCTCCCGATTTTCGATCTCATACGCTTTCCAGATCTCCTTTGTATTTTCCGGTCCGAAAAAGCCTGAGAGTATTTCCTCCAGAGCCTTTTTTTCTTTGCACGCCATGGCGGGGCGAAGAAACGGCATTACAACGGCATCCCCCGGCACTGATCCCATCATAAACGGGATTCCGTCCGTAAGGCCGTTTTGCACGCCATGCCGGAAATCAGATTCTATGTATCGCCCATCGATCTGAAGCGTTCCGAATTGCGGATATTTTAAGAACTCATGGAAATCCTTTTCGTATGCCTCTTCGAGTGAGCAGCCCATCTTCTGCAGAAGTTCTTTTCCAAACGCATAGGCTTCTTTCTGCTCCATCCATGCCTTTGAAAACAGAAAATCCACATAATCGTTATATCCCATCGAAATCACTTTGGAAAAAAGTCCCTTTGCAAGAGGCGATATGGAAAGCGCGTTGACCTGACCTGCACCCGAGCTCTGTCCCCAGATCGTTACATTATCAGGATCACCGCCGAAAGCACGGATGTTTTCCTTTACCCAGCGAAGTGCCGCGATATCGTCCGAAAGCATATAATTCCCGGATGTCCCGCTTTCTGACTTTTCCGAAAGTTCCTCCCCGGCAAAAAGCGCCAGCGTCCCTTCCCTATGGTTAAATGTGACATAAACGATCCCGGCCTCCGCAAGAACCGTGCCATCATAGATCTCACAGGAGGAACCGCCGGAAACATAACCGCCGCCATAGAAATAGACCACCACCGGCATATCCCGGAGCCCCGCTTTGGTCCAGAGATTTAACGTCAGACAGTCCTCGGAATAGGCTCTGTTGCTGATCTGAAATTCCTCTGTCCAGATAAGCTGCGAAACCTCATCCATCATGTTCTGCGGTGCACTGTTTCCAAAGGAGGAACAATCCAGAACCCCCTCCCATTTCTCATGGGGTTTGGCTTCCTTCCATCGGTTTTCCCCGACAGGGGGAGCCGCGTAGGGAATGCCCCGGAAAACAACGATCCCGTCGTGCTCCTCAACGCCTTTTACCTTACCCTGTGCGGTTTCGATCACAACATTTGAAAGTGCATCCATCTGTTTTTAAGCCTCCCGCTTTCTTCCGGAATGACGCCGAAGCCTTTTCCATAGCCATACAGCAATAAAACTCAGAATACAAATGATCGCTCCGTAAAGGAACACGGTGCCAACTGTATCGCCAACGGAGAAATATGAAATGCCCATGATCCCTGCCCAGACCGCGGCTACAAGCGATCCCACCAGCGGATGGATCAGGTACACACCGTAGGTAAGGGAAGATGGCATCCCGAAGTCATGAGAAATACGAAGCCTCATAAAGCCTACGAATATCAGACCGCTCTCCAATGCGGTAAGACCGCTCAGCGTATCCGGTACAAAAATCACGGATAAGACCGCATTGCTTCTAAAGAGGATGAAACCCGCCGCGTGAATGAACAGGAGGATCAACGCAAACAGGAAGACGTGTCCCGCCCCTCTTATCGCGTCAGACTTCTTTTCCTTTTCATGCAGGACATATCCCAGCATGAAGATCCCGGTGTTTTCCGCTGCATATCCCAGGTCCCAGGTCAGATAATGGTCTGCCGTCATATGGCTCACCCAGCCCCAAAGGATCAGGATCACAGACAGAAGAAGCTGATGATCTCCGATCATATCCAGCAGTTTTCGGAGGAACGGAGCCATCAGATACAGTGCGATCAAAAGATAAAGGTACCAGAGATGAGAGGCCGTTTCTCCCTTCAGAAGCATTTTAAGAAGTTCTGATGCGATCTCCTTCGGTTCATACAAAAACCGGTCGATCCCTTCCCGGATCCCCTCCATCCAGACGGCAAAAGTCTGTGCGAGATAAACCAGACTGAAGATCAGCGTCGGAATACCGAGTTTTTTCCATGTTTTACGATAATGCCCACGCACGTCTGAAAGTGCGGACGAGGACAGCGTAAAAGCGCCCGAAACCAAAAGAAACAATACGACAGCGGCCTTTGCAATAAAAGTAAGACCGAGAACGGTCACCATCTCCGCGCCGCTCATGTCGGTGCCAAGCGCAAACTTTGTGTTGAGGTTTCCTGCTGAGTGAAAAAATACAATACTGCAGGCTGCGATCACCCGCATCAGATCAAGACTGTTTTCCCGCTTCATTCTCATTCTCTTTCAATTCTTCCTTCTGCATCTCCCCGTAACCGCTTAATGGAAGCCTGCCGAGATAATCCGTTTGTTTCAGCCCGATGATCTCCGCACGGGAATGAACGCCATGCTTCTCCAGTTTCTCCCGAAGATGCTCCATAACCTGGTGACTGGTACTGTTTCCGGTATAAGTAAGGATGCTCTGATCACCGAGAGAGTAGAGATAATAGTTCCCCTCATAGCCGGCAGGCGGACTGTAAATATTGATCCCGATGATCCGCTCGGCCAGTTCCGGCGGCATCATAAGCCTTCCGAGATTAGAAATAAAAAAGGTGGATCCGCCCTTTTCTCTTTTCCTTAAAAACTCACGGATGACCTCCGGTTTTCTGAGGTCAAAATACTTCAGGGTATCCGCGGCATAGGAATTCATCTGGTCCAGTTCATATCTGATCGCCGGAAGCTCCATTCTCAGATCCAGTTCCTTTTTTGTCCGGAGGAGCTTCTCCTCAAATGAAAGTGTATCATATTCCGGAGGATAATGGAGCAAAGAGAGGGTGCCGAACTCACACTGCGATCTGCTATGAAGACGCCGGTGCAGATCAATGGCAAACCCGCCCTCTATCACCCGTTCCCCTACCGCGCACTGCTCCCTCAGTATTTCCGAGATCAGTACCTGAAAAAACACGAGGGGCGTCACGGCATATTCGGAAAGTACCGTCTTCAATTCACCGGCATCCCATAAAAGCCTCCATGTATAGAAATCACGTGATCCGTAGAGCGTATCGTCCCTGGAGTCAAAGAACAGATCATCCCGCCCGACAGTCGGAAGTTCTGGCGCCTCTGCCATCACATCCCGTAATCCATCCTCCGGCGTTTCAAACAGTGCCTGAAAGTCTTTCCCCTGCAGAAGGATCGGTTCCTCCACTGCGATATCCTCGCCCGCTTCTTTCATATAATGAGAAAGAAGCTGTATGAAAAACCGGATAAAAAGCAGTCCGTCTCCAAGGGAATGGTACGCGGCAAACGTTAGTCTCCTTTCGCTCACGATCACACGAAACAGATAATGGTTGGTCTCATCTGTCCCGAGTTCTTTCGGGGTTTCTTCTTCGGATACCGGCATCTCCTCCGTATTCCGGATCAAAAGAACACCTTTCCCGTCAGCAGCGATGACCGCTCTCCCGGCAAATCTCGGAAAACACGGCAGCGTCTGAGCGCAGGCTTTTTTCACCAGTGCCATATCCGGTATAAACGAAAGGGTCGCCTCGAGCACCATGACCTGAGAGGATTCCGGCAGATCGATAAAAAAACGGGACTGCTCCAAAACGGTAAAATTCATAGCCTCGCCTCCCCGATCGCACCCTTTTCCTCGTTCCGTCTTTGCAGAAGGGTTTCACGGATCCGGAGGATGATATTCCGATCCACATCCCAGTCAAACTTTCTTGCAAAAAGCATGTCCGAACCCATCAACTCTTCGTAATCCTCGCTCCGCCAGGTGTACGGACTGAATCCGTTTCCCCGCTGCCAGTCGATCTTCCGCAGGATCGATCTCTCATAGTCGGGCTCTGTTCCGTAAAGAAGGAACCGACCTCCGTACTTTCGAAAATAGGTCTGCAGGACGCTCTCGTCCGGGGGAAATGCCCACCTGACAGTCTTCAGGAGTTCTTTTTCATGGAAAACGAAATCCACCGCCAGCTCATGGGTGATATCATACCAGTTCGATCCGCGTGACAGGCCGGTCGCCTTTCCCCGCTTCTTCTGAAGATCAACAAAATATGCATCCATCCTGTGCAAACGACGCGCCAGAGAGGATTGCCTGTCCTTGCAGCGGGTGATCAAAGGACGCAGCGGATGGAGGTATTTGCAGTTCTCCGACTCAGAAGGCCCATTCGAATCAAAACTGATAAACTGCCTGCCTTTATAACGCAGAAAAAATTCCTCTATTTCTCTGCCTGTTTTCAACGGAAGATCCGAACCGGATATCAAATGATAATAATCATGGTGCTGCCTGACAGCCTCTTTCAGCAGATAAAACTGACATCTCGTCAGCGAAAGATCTCCCCAGAAAACCCTGATCTTTTTATAGCATCGCAAAGAAGCCCGCTGCACACATCCGGAAAACGATTCCGGATCTATGTCGGATTTGGCGTCAATATGCAGATAAATATCATTGTCTTTTTCATCCAAAAGCTCCAGAAGGATTTCCAGAAGCTTCCGGTTGCCGTGTGCCATAATCAGATATGCATGTTTCACGTTATGATCCCCGTAATACTCTGCCAAAAAAGAAGGTCTTCAATTCCTCAGTCTGAAGATTTCTCACCGGAGCGAGCTGATCCGGTGCACACTGCGTTTTCGCCTTGTATATATCGCGAAACAGAAACTGCGTTTCACTCTCCAGATACAGTACGGACAGGGGCGGCTGATGATCTGTCTCTCTCGCATTACGATAGGCTCCGCTTCTCTTCTTTAACGCCAGATCCATAGCCGCTGCAACTTTTTCTCTCTCCGGATGCTCTTCCAAACTGTCATTTTCGGTCTCCACAAGTATCTCCAGCAATTTCTCCTCTTCCCGGAAATGAAATGCATAGTCCATCAGACGGATGGAAAACGCCGATGCCGTTTCTTTCAAAGCATCATAGATCTCCGTATTCGTCACAAAACCGCCGCCCATGGGAACTCTTTCAAACAACGCATATTCCAGGGAAAACAGCGGTACCTCATCGCGAAACTCCTGTACCTTTACGGCCTGCTGATATTCATACCGGTAAAGGCCGGCGTATGTGGTCAGAAGCAGCGTATATTCTTTCCCGATCTCCGTACGGGGAGCGGAAACGGCATTTTTATCCTCTCCCTCTACCGGAACAAATTCGATAAAAGCATTTTGCATCGCGAGGGAATAAAGATCCGATTTTTCCGTTTCCATTCCGATGATCGCTTCGGATGTGGAAAGGGTATAATTCCGGTGAGGCACGTCGCCGGTATAGCGCTTCATACGATCCGTATAGATCCGATAAGTCCCCGTTCCTCCGGCTACCACTACGGAAAGTTTCGGCCAGATCAGCTTTGCGACCGGTTCTTCAAAACCTCTCTCAAAGATTGCCTCCAGTTCGTTCGCACGCTCCGGATCCGGGTTCATGTCTTCTTCAAACGCAGAGCGCAGAGATTCGGAAATATGCGCATCATAACCGATCGTACCGTTTCGGATATCCTCTACCACCTGTTTCCAGTTCTTTTCCAGGATCCAAAAAGCATCTACGATGCCCCATGTGAGCGGAGATAAAATCTGCTCCACATCCCGCCTTCTCAGTGCATACAGGAGCCTTACATAAGTAAAATCAGCCATCTCTCCGGTTTTCAGAAGCGCTCCGGGAGAGGTGAAAAAATCAGGGTCTTTTCCTGTTCTGTGAAGATATTTTGTAAGGTATGCGGAAAGCGTCATCCCGCTGATCGAGTTCAGGTAGGTGTTGTCATTGTATTTTTTGACCGGAGGAAGGCATTCAAACAGAAGGAAGGAAACCTTACCCTCCGCCACTCTTGTAAAGGCGTCCACATACGGTTTCAGATGCCGCTCCGTGACGGGAAACATTCTGGGGGAGCCGAAAGGATTCGAGCGGATGACATATCCGATCACAGGATCAGAAGTGAGAATACCGGATTCCCCGATCCTGGTCTGAAGCTTCACGATCGGTTCATAGATTTCATACTTCGTTACCGGCACTCTGGTCTGGAAACCCTCGACAGACATGATATCCACAAGACTGTAACGTTTCCCCATATCGGTCATGCCGTTTACATCGACGATCTTTTTCAGGATATACTGATATTTCGAATAAAAATGCGGTCTCCGGATCCCTGTGTCGATCAGTTCCTCTCTGTTTCCCGGCTCCGCGTATTTTTCCGGATTCAGGATCACATCCCTCGGAAAATCATACCGGTTCTTCACATCCTTTTCCGAGTAAAGCTTGGATACGCGGATCGGCTCCATGATATCGAGATAAGGGCTTAAAATATCCCGGATCCGGATCCTGTCTTCCAGTGTGAGCATCGTGGAAGAAACCAGAAAACGCGCAAGGACACAGCAGAGTCCTCCGATGATGGCATTCATGTAGAAGCCGTAACGAAGACCGGTATCAAACACTTTTTTATAGCCCTCCGCAAACGAGATCAGAGTCTCCGGGCTTTTCTCTTTTCCCTGTACGAGGGATTTGTTGTTGATAAAATAGTGATAACCGATAAGCTGCGGCAGATAACAGATCTTCTCCGCATGTCCGTATGCTTCCAGATTGAACAGGTAATCCTCGGCAAAGGGAACACTTTCATCAAAAAGAATCCCCTGATCCATAAGAAATCTTCGGTCATAAAGCCGCGAGGTCACCATACCGCAGATCCCGCTGAACATTTTCTCATCGTCCCAGTTTTCGTCTCTGGTAACAAGAATCTCGGTTCTTGTCTGATCCCAAAGCACAATTTCCGTGATCGGAATACTGTTTTCATCTTCCAGCTCGTATTCCCGACGAAACCATGTGATCTGCGCTCCCGAGCTTTTCATATGGGCAAGCGCTTCTTCAAGACACTCCGGGGTAAATTCGTCATCCGAATCCAGAAAGCCCACATAATCCGCCGTCGCAAGTGAAAGACCGTGATTTCTGGGACTGGATGGAGAGCCGCAGTCATTATGAAGTTCTTCGATCCTGACATTGGGATCGTCTCCGAGGAGTCCCCTGACACCCTCCAGATATGCCGAATCCGAATTGTGAACCACAACGATCCATTCAATGTTTTCGAATCCGAGTATCTGATCCCGCATACTCCGGACACAACGTTGAAAAAGCTTTAAATCTGTGTTGTGGAACGGTGTTACAATAGAAATGAGATAATCAGAATTCATAAGCCCTCCTTAACCAGCATCACGCCATTGCTCTGCCATTACGCTATATCTTATCAAATTGCGTTATTCTCGTAAAGTGGAGGCTCGCAGCAGAAACGCTTGCGGGGGCTTTGTTTTTGCTCTTTCCTACCAGCTGAGCTTCCAGATCTTGAAGCCGACATAGCCGTCATCCTCTTCAAATACTTTCTCGAAAGCCGGCTCGTCGGCAGAAGCCTCGTAATCCTCAGGGTCCGATACTTCGCTCTTCTTTATTGTATCACCTGAGATATAGAGCCTCCACAGCATTTCCTTCTGCCTCTTCTCGAAGAACTCCTGCACCTCCTTATCGGTCGAGGTCATATCATCGCTCCCGTCCGGCAGCGACGTGTATACAGTTTTAACCGGTACCGTGTTCTCCCCGTCATAGTCCCAGTTCCCGTAGTACTCGAAAACCCCGAGCTGTTCGGTCATGGTCTCATACAACGCGAGGTAGACTTCCCTCGGATCGCTCGGATGCAGTAAAGCCTCCAGCTCTGCAGCCTCACTTCCGCCGAAGCCGTACTCATCCGTCAGCTCTTTGATCGAGTCGTCCTTATCCATCACCACTACTTTATACAGCACATCAAAGCCTTCTGCTTTCCCGAGCTTGTCGGTGAGTATATCGATCGGCTTGTCGCCCGACGTCGAGATCATCTTTATCAATGAGTAGCTGAGCTTCGGATCATCGGTCGAGAGTATCCTTCCGACTATGTTCAACCTCTTCGAGTTCCCTGTACCCCCGTCCCAGAGAGCAGGGTGCTCGGAATCAAGCTCATAGTAGTAGCCGTAATCCCACCAGGAGAGCACCACCGCATCCTCAGTCTCGGCATTGTCCTTCACCCACTCCATACTGTGCGCCAGCGAGTCGCTCATCATGCTCCTTATTTCCCGGCCCCACAGGAAGGAGCCGGTCAGCGCCAATACCACCGCCGCGCATATCGCGACATTGAGCACAGCGTTCCGGGCCACCTCTTTCCCGGAGGCGTTCCCTTTATCCGTTATATATTGATTGAACAGCCTCCCCGCGAGTATTCCCACAAGCACGGCGCACGGGAATGCAAAGAACTGCACCATCCTGATGCCGATTCCGGTCATGAAGAAACAGGCGATCAGCCACGTCCCGATCACGGACAGATAGACCATTACCCTGTTTGTGTCCGTGCCTTCTTTCCGCATCCTGGCGACCCTGTAAATGATGTAACCCATTGATACAAAGGCAAATATCAGGACGAGCAGTCCGCCAACGCCGTTCACTATAGTAGTCGACTTATCACTGAGGTCTGCTAAAAACCAGTTATAGAACTTCTCCGGGCCGAAGTCGGGCGCCACAAGCTCCATAATGGTATTATTTCCACTCATCTCATTTACGTCAACAGTCGAGTAACCGGTCACTTTTCCGAGCAGTCTGGTCAGCATCGGTCTCCCGAAAGGCGTTGCCACGAATATACCGGTCAGAGCAGCTATCGCCAGATAGAGCTGTACAGGCACGGCGCTGAGCCACTGGCGGAATCTGCCGGTTGGCCCGGTTTTGTTTGCGTTTTCGGTGCTGTCTGATGCAGCAGACAAAGCCGCACCGCTTGTTTTACTTGAGGGCATGAGCAGCCGACTGAACACGTATACTCCGCCGCCTGCCGCAGCGACCGCGGCGAAGACAAACGCGCTGTATGTCCAGTAGGCTTTGTACAACAGCGCCGTGACGGCGAAGCATATGGCAAGCAGGATGCCTTTCTTCAAAGAAGTTTGGAGCATCATTTCCGTCATGAGCAGCATGAGCAGTAAGACAAAGAATGAATGGACTATGTCTGTATCGAATATCCCGGCGAGCGTACGGGAGACGAATGCCGGTGCGCAGGTGACGAGGAGCGCTCCGACTGCCCCCGCGAAGGAAGCGCCGCTTTTCTTATCCCCAGACACCGCGAGATAAGCTTTCTGAGTCAGGATCCACGCGACGGGGATCGTAAGCAGCATGAAAAAGAACACGAAGTAGAAGTCCACGAATTGTATATCGACTTTACCGAACACACCCATGACCTTCCATATGAAAGCAGCCGTCTCCGGCAACAAGTCCGTTCTCTTCACATGTGTGCCTTCCGGAGCGTATTGTAAAGTATCGATCAGCTGCCCGGTCTGGGGATCAGCCGTGCCGTACTGCCCGGTCTCGGCTATCTCCTTGGATATACGCACATAGAGGGCGGAATCCGGATCCAGGAAATACGGAAGGCCCGATTCATCGGTCCAGACGTCATTGCCGTCCCTGCCCTGAAGGAGCGAGAGATCAGGCATCCTCAGCGCACACGCGAAGAACAGGACTATGACAAACAGAACAGCGACGATCAACACGCTCCGCCACTTAATTCTCCTGTTATCGTCTTTCATACGATTTCCTTTCCAAATGAACTGCCCACGACCTACTAATGTCGATTGCGGGTAGTTTATGCCCATGACATTTGAAGCTTTTTCTTTTCTTCGGCACATTCGGAAAGATACAAATTAATAAGAGTCTGATATGGTATACCTGTTTCGTCAGACTGGTTCTTGAAATACTCAATAGTGTCCACATTCAGATTGATTGTAATTTGCTTTTTAAGCTTCTTTGCATATGGGTTCTTTATTCCGTTGGAAACTGTCTTTTATTACAAACACATCGTCATATACGGAGGAATACAGATCACCCCATCTTTCACCACCAGATTCCTCGGGTGAATCACATAGCACTCACCCGGATAAAATTCCTCAGCATTTTTCCAAACTATTTTTATCCATCAAAAAATCATAAATGCTCATTGTGACTATTCCTTTTTCATCTCTGGAAATCTTCACAACGTCTCGAACCAAAACAATCTTTTTGAAGGAATCATCTACATTATTCAGAGATTCCTTTTCTTGTTTTTCTTTATCTTGATCTGGAATTTGGAATGCAGACTGAATATAGTAACGTTGGCTTCCCATATTAGCTACAAAATCTATTTCAAGCTTTCTCTTTTCCTGTTTACCCTCTGAGTTCCGCTTTCTTGTTTCCACCACACCAACATCAACTGCATATCCTCTCGATAGCAGCTCATTATATACCACATTTTCCATCAAATACGTTTCTTCCACTTGACGAAATCCAAGTCTGGCATTTCTAAGACCAATGTCCTCATAGTAGTATTTAAGTGGTGTTCCTATGTACTTTCTACCTTTAATATCATACCTATTTGCTTCATTTATTATAAAAGCATCCTTTAGATATCCTAAATACTGAACAACAGTATTTCTGGATATTGTCGACTTCAATACACTTTTAAAAGTTGCTTCGATCTTCGTGGGATTTGTAAGCGAACCTACTGCCGAAGCAAGTACATTCAACAGAGTTTCCAATTCCTCCGTCTTCTCAATACCATTATGTTCAATGATATCACTTATATATGTTTTCTCGAAAAGATCCGTCAGATACTTAATCTTTTGCTGATCTGTGCGCATTCCCCAAACAAGCGGAAGACCGCCATAAGTAACATATTCTGCCCATCCATGATAAATATCACCCTTATAGTTCTGCATTGCCTCCTGAAAAGTCAACGGATAAACATGAATCTCGTCTCCTCGCCCTCTAAATTCTGTAAGAACATCACTTGACAAAAACCTTGAATTGCTTCCCGTTACATAGATATCTAAATTCTTTATATGAAGCAGCGAATTAAGGACTTCTTCAAAATCTTCAAGCATTTGCACTTCATCAAGAAGAACGTAATATTCTCCCTTATCTGTAATATGTTCTTTTATATAGTCAAGTAAATCATCTGGATCACGATACTTTGAATTCTCTTTTTTATCAAATTCCATCTCGATGATGTGTTCTTCATCCACACCTTCACTTATCAAATATTCTTTGAAAATAGAAAAAATAAGGTAGGACTTTCCACTTCTTCTAATTCCAGTAACAACTTTAATCATACCGTTATGCATACGGTCTTTTAAATCATTCAAATATTTATCTCTCTTTATTTCCATCTGCCACCTCTGACAATTTTGGACTCAATAGTCTGTTTTTGTCATTATCTCACACAAGAAAGATATAGCAATGATTTTTTTGATAATTCTGTACTCATGTGACCATTTTTATCAAATGCATCTCGGTGAATTCTTTGGCCTTCAAAAAACACCCCACAGAATAAGAGTGAGGTGTTTAAAAACCCTGTTTAACCTTCCTGTGCCACACTTTTCGGAAAAGGTATTACATTATTTGGCTCATGCTTTCGCGCATTCCATAGAGTGAGCTTCTGCTGCATATTCATCCAGCTCTCTACAGAGGTATTTGTTGCCTTGCCTATTCTTAAAGCCATTTCAGGACTTAATGAAGACTTCTCATTTATGAATTCAGACAAGGTTTTTCTGCTCACACCAAGCATACTTGCAGCGTCAGTAACAGAAAGATTTAATGGTTTCATTACATCTTCTAAAAAAACAGCTCCCGGATGTGTCGGTTTTCTCGTCATCTCAGAGTTCCTCCCTTCTTAGCCATATTCATACCCCCATTATTTCTCGCTGATGCCATTCTCATTGAGCTTACGCTGCATCTCAACATAATACGAAAGCAGTCTGAGTACATATGGGGGAGCATTCCTATGACCCAGTTCCCACTCGGTCATTGTCCTGTACGGAATCTCGAACTTTTCGCAGAACTCCTTACGATTCAATCCGGTAGATTCTCTTAATTCTTTCATTTTTACACTAAACAATTCATCCGACATAGTATCTTTCCCTTCATTGCTTTACTCATTGAGTATAGAATAACATATATCCTCCGTTTACACAATGAGCATTATTGGGATTTTTACAGATTATTATCTCTGACAATTTAACGATATGTCGGGAACCATTTATTTAGGGTATCCTCAATTAAAAATGGTAACATGTATATAGGATATCCTATTTAATTCAGCGATTTCCCGCTTCCTGCCTATCATGCCAGCCTCCTAATTATTATGTTATTCTCAGCCATCAGATATCATAATGCCACGTTTATGGCTGAGTATCAACATATAGGATTTCTCCCCCCATAAAACGTAAAACTGGAAGATAATCCTTACTGCATCACATCAATAATGGATTATCACAGTTTCCAAACACTTTTACTTATTTCATATACTCCATCGTGATATTCTCCTTCTCCTTCAAAGAAGGTTTCAAATCCACACTTTTCCAAAACACGTCCTGAAGAAACATTTTCCAGGAGTCGAATGCCATATACTTCTTCAGTCCCAACTCTTTTTGCCATAAGCGGAAGAAGTGCTTTTACTGCTTCTGTTGCATAGCCCTTGCAAGTATATGCTTTTGCCACATGATATCCTATTTCCCACTTACCTTCTCCGATAGGAACAAGTTGAACATACCCTATATTTGTATCGTCGGCTTTCAGAATCACTGCATAGACCAGTGGACCATCCGTAGAACCATATTGAGACATCAAAAACTCCACCGTTTCTTTTGCATCTTCCAATGTTTCGAAGACTTCATCCGGTACGAATCTTCTTGTATCCTCATCCAAAGAATTCTTATGGATATCCATAGCCATATCCATAGTCATTTCGGTAATTATTAATCGTTCTGTTTCAACTAAAACGTTCATAGTATCTCCCTTAAATGCACTTACAGAAATCTAAGATTTCCTGCTTTCTTGATTCTACATCCACTTTATATTCGATAGATGTCAGCCCAAGATGACCCACACTCTCTATCTCCAAATGACCATAAAAATGTTCTATGCTTCCGATGATCCGCTCACATTCCGGCATATTAGGTCCGGTTCTCAAAGCAATTGTAAAGCCTTTCTTGCCAGGCTTAATAGTTGCATGCGGCTCGTGCGTATTGCACCAAGGTG
>CACZBF010000021.1 GCA_902779355.1 uncultured Lachnospiraceae bacterium
TCTCATTCCGTATACAAGCTCACCTATCATATCATTTTTGTGACCAAGTACAGGAAGAAAGTGATCACAGACGAGATCGGTGATTAGTTGTCCAAAGAATTACGAGCGACCTACGCCAGCCATGTGGAACGCTATTTATGGAAAGATGCCTTCTGGAGTGCAAGCTATTTCTGTGCGACGACCGGATGTGTATCCATGGAAACAGTCCGGTCTTACATCGAATTTCAGCGGACAAGTGAACACAAACGCAAGTATACGAGTCAGGAAAATACAAAAGGGCGATTCATCCCTCAACCGACTGATGTCGGATGGGGTTTTCTCGCAGAGTTATTATAAATGAAAGCATCACTTCGGTGATGCTTTTTTCTTGCCCGGATATCCGGGCTGTTTTTGTGCCGGAAAGGAGGGGAAACCGTGACGAGTAGAATTCGCGGGATCACCGTCGAGATCGGTGGTGATACTACAAAACTTCAAACCGCCTTAAGAAACGTGGACAGGGAACTGAAATCCACACAGGCGCAACTCCGTGACGTGAATAAGATGCTGAAGCTCGATCCGGGGAATACGGATCTGATGGCACAAAAGCAGCGGCTCCTTGGTGAAGCGGTAAAGGAAACGAAAGAGCGGCTTGAGACATTAAAGACCGCAGCCCAGCAGGCAAACGGCATCTTTACACTGCCGACCCACACCTTGTAGTGCAATAATAGATGCTTCATCTGTGTAAGTCAAGGATTTCGCGAATTCTGAACAAAAGGCGTGGATTAATCCTGGAATCAAGCGTATAATATAAAGGCAATCACACAAGATAGAGGAGAAATTTCCATGAGTACAATAGAAGCAACAGTGTCTATGCTGGAAACGATGCCTGAAGAAGCGCGTACGATGGTTTTTAAATATACACAGTCACTTTTTACCTCACCGAAACCGGCCAATCCTTATGCACCTAAGACCGAAGAAGATGTTTTATCCGATCTGGAAGAATCAAGAAAACAGATTTCTGAGGGAAAGGGCGTTGATATGAAGCAGGCTTTAATAGGTATGGGGGAACAGCCCGGGAAGCATGGAACTTACCCGGGTTTTTTACATTTGATGGGAAAGTTCCGCGGGAAAGCACTGGCTATGGATGTAAGCCATCAGAATGCCGCGATCTATTTGAAAGAAACCGAGTGAAGGTCTTTTTTGCGATCATTGGGACAGGAGACAGAATATATGAATGACCTGCGCATATCTTATAGTGAAAAAAGATGAGAGGAGGAAAGTACGGTAATGTCTGCATCTGAAGAAAAAATGAATGAAAATGATATGACAAAAAGTGAGGTCGTGATCATCTCCAATCAGTTCAGTATCGTGGTGAAGTCGCTTGAAAAAGGACTCGTCGATCTGGGATATCGCGTGTCACTGTTCGAGGATAACACGGATCTGATTGCCGATACCATGGACAGGAATGAAACCTACATTGTCTATCTGCAGGACTCGATGCTTGGAGATATGAAAAGGATCCAGAAACTCTATCTGGTGAGTGATATGATCCGGGATCAAAAAAAGAATCTGATCTTTATCGGGTCGGAGAACATCCGGGAACTGTTTGTCAAAACCTTTCCGTCCATCAGAGACATCCTCTGGTTCAACCGTCCGGTTGATATGAAACTTCTGGCCCTTGAACTGGAGAAGGAAACCGAACGGATCCGGAATAACGGCAAGAAAAAAAGAGTTTTGATCATTGATGACGATCCTCTTTACGCGGCGCTTGTTTCGGACTGGCTAAGAGGAACTTACCTCGTAGAAACCGCGACAGATGGGATGAAGGCGATCACTTGGCTTGCAAAGAACACAACGGACCTCATTCTTTTGGATTATGAAATGCCGATGGTCGACGGACCGCAGGTTTTAGAAATGCTCCGGACGGAACGTGACACCGCGTCCATCCCGGTGATTTTCCTGACCGGAAACAGTAAGAAAGAGAGTATTGAACGGGTGTTAAGTCTGAAGCCCCAGGGTTATCTGTTAAAGTCCGCCACCAAACAGAAGCTTCTGGATACGATCGGGGCGTTTTTTGCCAAGCAGCAATAGGGGACAACTATGAGACTTTTACGATTTTTACAGAAAGAGCTGTTCTATGGGGGACTCAGCCAAACGGCGTTTCAGCAGGTTCGGGAGGCTGTTAACGAAAAAAACAGAAAAACGATCAGAACATGGTCGTGCCTGGTTGGATTGTTCTGGCTTGCGAGCGTGTTTTTGTACAGTGCGCCGATGTTTGAAAAAGCGCGGGTCGTCTTTTTCGTGTCTTTTCTGACATGCTTTTTTGCGTTTTTCTGTTCGCTCTTTCTCATGAAACGGTTCGAATGGCTGCTTTATCCGATCGCGTACTTTTTTGAACTGTCCATCTTCAGTACCGGTATTGGGATTGCCGTTGTTACGCCTGACCGTTATATCGCGACCGCTATCGTTGCCGCGCCGGTCGTCCCTATTTTTTTCATTGACAGGACGATCGCGACGATCATTATTGTGGGTGCGGCATACGTGTCTTACGCAGTTCTCGGAAGTAAATACATTTCACCGGACGTCTTCTCTTGGGGAATGGAGACGCTGGCGCTGGCTTCGTTCGTCGGGATAGTGAGCGGCCACCTGATCAACAAATCGCGCTTCGAAAGGTTCGTATATGCAGATTCCGCAGAGAGACTGGCTAAGATCGCCGACAGCGCAAATGAAGCAAAAAGCAAGTTCCTCGCCAATATGTCGCACGAGATCAGAACGCCCATCAATGCCGTGCTCGGCATGGATGAAATGATCCTGCGCGAATGCAATGACAAAGAGATTCTTACTTATGCGGAAAATATAAAGGTCGCGGGAAGCACGCTTCTCGGCCTCGTCAATGACATATTGGATTTTTCCAAAATAGAAGCAGGCAAGATCGAGATTATACCGGTCGATTATGACCTTTCCTCAGTCATCAATGATCTGGTAAATATGGTTGCGACACGCGCCGATGAAAAGGGTCTGGAACTGAAACTGAATATTGATAAAGATATTCCGAAATTCCTGTATGGTGATGAGATTCGCGTAAAGCAGGTCATCACGAATATTTTGACCAATGCGGTCAAATATACCGAAAAGGGGAGCGTGACATTTGGTATCGGATATGAAAAACCGGAAAACGAGGCGGACTCAGTGCTGTTAAAGGTATCGGTAAAGGACACCGGCATCGGGATCAAGGAAGAGGATCTGAAAAAGCTTTTCTCGGAATTCGAACGGATCGAAGAAGAGAGAAATAGGAACATTGAGGGTACCGGCCTTGGGATGAGCATTACCAGAAGGCTGCTTGAGATGATGGACTCGTCGCTTCAGGTGGACAGCGTATACGGAGAAGGATCGGATTTCCATTTCGATATCAAACAAAGGGTGATCAGATGGGATGCCGTGGGTGATTATGAGGCATCCTACAGAGATCATATCAGCAAGCATAAGAAATACAAAGAATCCTTTACGGCGCCGGATGCACATATACTTGTCGTGGACGATAATCCGATGAATCTGGTAGTGTTTCAAAGCCTGATCAAACAGACGCGGATCCAAATCGATTGCGCGGAAGACGCTGATCAGGGCATCCGTCTTTCGCATGATGCGCTATATGACGTTATTTTTCTTGACCACCTGATGCCGGGAAAAGACGGGATCGAAGCACTCCATCAGATAAAATCCGAACCATCCAACCCGAACCTTCACACCCCTTATATCTGTCTTACGGCTAACGCTGTTTCCGGGGCAAGAGAGCAGTATTTGGCGGAAGGATTCGATGACTATCTGACCAAACCGATCGATCCGGAACGTCTTGAAGAAATGCTCAGGAGGCTGCTGCCGGAAGAAAAGGTGGAAAAGAACAAGTTTGAAGACGATCCGGCCGATCAAGAGACAATCAAAGAACTGGAGGTGCTTCAAGGACAAAATCTGATCGACGCGGGATGCGGGATTGAACACGGCGGATCTGCGGAAGCGTACCTTTCGTTCCTCAAATTGTTTTATCAGGCGTTTGACGAAAAAACAGAGGAGATCGAGAAGCTATATGCGGATGGGGAGACGCAAAATTACACGGTCAAAGTGCATGCGTTGAAGAGTTCTCTCAGGATTATCGGTGCAGAGCATACAGGGGAAGCAGCGCAGCGCCTCGAGGATGCAGGAAAAGCAAACGACATGGCTTATATTTCCGAGTATCAGCCAAAGTTCATGGACGAGCTCCGTGAGATCAGAGCGCTTTTACAGAAGATGTTTCCGGAGGAACAGTCAAATGCGCTGCCGCCTGCAGCCGAAAAGCCTGTGGCAGATGAAGAACTGATGGCCATGGCGCTTGATGAGATCAAAGCAGCTGCAGAGGAAAAGGACATGGAAAGACTGGAGGCAGTCTATTCCGAATTGAAGGATTTTTACTTACCGGAGGAGAAGACTGCGCTGTTTTCACAAATGAAAGCAGCCGCAGACGCGGGCGATTTTGAAAAGATCGGAGAGATCGCGCGGGTGACAGTGTAAAAAAAGTCGCCGGCGGTTTTGAAGGTCCGGAACGGGCAAGCTTCCAGGCGTATTGTGAAGAGAAAATGCGTGAGAGTGACATCATCACGACAGTCCCAGACTTGGACAATCCTCATTCAAAGAAGCAGAAAGGTATGTTATACAAATGATAGGACAGAGGTTGATAACCGATAGCGGGTTTGCTGTTGATCGAAAAACAATGATCTTTGTGATCGTATCTCTCCACGAAGAACCGCGATCACTTTAATAGATGATTGCAAGGACCGCCTTCAGGATGAAGAAAGCCGACAGGATCCAGATCAACACCGTGATCTACATCGGATTACAGGCTGAATAAGAAGGGCAAGCTGGAAACCTACGCGAACAAAGCCGACACGAACGGCGTATTCTGGATCGAGATGAGCCGGTTCATGAAATATGCGAGTACCATCTTTGCTGCCGGCGGCCCGGAGCCAAACGGGGTGTAGTGCAGCCATTTGCGCATTTGATCAAAATCAACTATAATCGAACGCGTGGAATAACCCTTGTAGGAAAGGCATTTCGGAGGATATATGACCGGACTGTTGAAGAAAGGAATCTCACATCGGGTGGTGCACCTGTGGCTGGTGATCATCATCCTGATCTTCTCGGGTACTGTGGTGTTTATGACGCTGCGTCTGACGGGGACGTTTTGGGATATCACTTCCGCGTTCAGGCAGAGTTCGGAATTACAAAATGCTGCCCATGACCTCATGAACGCGTCGGATTACCTGACCGAACAGGTACAGCGATTTACCATCGACGGTGATGTCCGTTTTATGGATCAGTATTTTACGGAGGCCTTTGAATCAAAAAGACGTGAAGAGGCTGTGGCCAAGATGGACGTGGGGGAGAGGAGCAAACCCGCGCTTCAGAAGCTGCAGAAGGCGCTGGACAATTCCGTGGAACTGATGGATATGGAATACTATGCCATGCGGCTTGTGGTCGATGCCATGGGCTACACGGATTATCCTGAGATCCTTGCAGCGGTCAAGCTGGATCAGAAGGACGCGGAACTCAGTCCCGAGGAAAAGATGAGGCGTGCAACGGAGATTGTTCACAGCGACGAGTATTACCGGTATAAAGAGGAGATCAGGAATGAGATGCAGGGAAGCCTGGATGAGGTTGAAAAACTGACCAGGGGCATAGAGGACGCCGAGATCGATTCTCTGGACAGGGAGATCCGTGTGGTACGTGCGGCGATCCTGATCCAGGCACTGCTCATCTTTTTCATGATCTGGCTGACGACCCGTCTTGCCATCAATCCGGTATTGGGGGCGGTCGATCAGATCAAAGCGGATCTTCCCATCCCCGAGGTCGGTTCCAATGAGTTCCGGTATCTGGCCAGGGCCTATAACAAAATCTATGCATCAAATAAGTCCAACATCGAGAATCTGAGCTATAAGGCCACCCATGATGAGCTGACGGGGGCGTACAACCGAGCCGGCTTTGATTTCCTGCAGGCGAACCTCAGGCTCGACAGCACCTATATGATGCTGTTTGATGTGGACAATTTCAAAATGTACAATGACACCTACGGGCATGAGATCGGCGATAAGGTTCTGGTAAAAACAGTAAAGATCATCCAAAAGGTCCTACGCGATGACGACTGCATCTGCAGGATCGGGGGAGATGAGTTTGTGGTGTTTTTGATGCATGCCTCTGGTATCAGCCGGGATCTGATCGAGACCAGGATCGACCAGATCAGAGTGCTGCTTGAGAATAAGGATGACGGATTGCCGCCCATCTACCTGAGCATCGGGATCGTAAACGGTAAGGATGTCTCGAACACGACGGAGATGCTGGAACGGGCGGATGAATCCATGTACAAGTCGAAAAAGAGCGGCAAAGGTTCCTATACCTTTTATGAGAAGAATGGTCCCCGGGGACGGAGTTAATGGTTCATTTCCCCGTTTCACGTAGTACAAATCAAAAGAGAGACAGAGTAGATCCCCTGTCTCTCTTTTTTTGTACTGTAGTGGCTCCCGGGGATGGGGTAGCGATCCATTTTGTAGCACCCTGCATGCATGCACGCCCGTTATTTCACCTTCCCATCGGGAAGGGTTTTTTCGTTGTTGATCCTGTTGTAATTCGCAAATCCGGCGGTTCTTGAATACTGCGATCTGAACAGACAAGCAGAACGAAAACAATAATCGAATACGGGAAATATGCTGAGACAATGCGGCCATAAACCGGCAAATTTTTTAGGAGGGATTCATTATGGAAAAACGAAGGGACAGAGAGGAACTCAACGATGATCTGCTGGATCAGGTCTCCGGAGGTTTTGAAGATGCTGCAATGCAGGAGCGTTGGAATCAAATTGTGAACAGTACTGTTCCGGGTGGTGCCAGAGATACCTTTGATCCGGAACGCTTCCAGGCGTATTGGGATGAGAAAATGCGTGAGAGTGACATCATCACGACAGTCCCAGACTTGGACAATCCTCATTCAAAGAAGCAGAAAGGTATGTTATACAAATGATAGGACAGAACGATAACAAACCCGCTGACGGTTGATAACCGATAGCGGGTTTTTGTGATCGCAATATCCCATACCTCTTCCAGGATCGCGGATCACCTGTTCTTATCTGCCCTTACTTCTTGATCTGCGGGCGGTCGCGGCGCCTCCCGCAATGGTATCAAGCTCTTCGTCGGTCAGCTTGAAACCCGCGTCCTCGATCACAACCTTTGCCTCTTCCTTTGTCTCGGTCTGTTCAACCTGTTCTTTCAGTTTTCCTGTAAGTTCCATCATGCGTACCTCCTTTAAACATGTCCTTTACTGTATTATACGACAGCTCCACAGGGTGTGGCAGTTTTTTTTAGTTTTTTTGATACGACAGTTCCACAGGGTGTGGCAATTTTTTGAAATTTTCATGGTGTGCAGTGAGTTCCGCAGAGGCCGGAGACCTTGCTTTTTCGATGATCTTCGCATATATTGGACGGTAAGAAGCCATGAAATACCCTCAACCGACTGATGTCGGATGGGGTTTTCTCGCAGAGTTATTATAAAGTCAAAACGGAGGTAGACCCCGTCCCGGTTTCGGACGTACGGAGAGGAACTTGATTATCAAGGGTATTCGCCAGCGGGACAATGCCTCTAACTGTCTCCTTTTTAAGGTCACCGATATATCATGGATTCCGATATTCATGGAAGTGAAAAATAGTTGTTATGAGAATGAGAAAGCGCTTTCAATCCAACCGAAAAGGGTTTACGCTGGCAGAGCTCCTGATCGTGGTCGCCATTATTGCAGTGCTGGTTGCGATTGCGATCCCGATCATCAATAAGCAGCTTGAAAAATCCAGGGAGGCAGCAGACATCTATACGATGCGGCAGGCCGCATCTGCCGCCATCGAGCTCTATTATGCCGGTGTGAAGGACTCTGCAACAGCACAGGCTGCAGGAATGAAATGGTGGACAGGCGGAAGCGTAAGCTCCTACAATGCAGCCGGCGCCTATCACCCGGGTAGTGGTAAGTTTTATCCAACCAGAGAAGAACTGACAAAAAAGACATCAGTGAAGGCCTACGGCAAAGGAACCACCCTGGACGGTGGGACGACGTTTGTCATGGGAAATCCCAAGGGCGCGTATGCACCCAAGGAAGATTACACAAAAGCAGTCGTCATGGTCTCAATCTATCCGAATGCATCTCCTGCTTATGTGTATGTGTATTGGAAGAATAATATATCGAATACCCAATATGTCGGGGGAGAAAAGGAAACGAATATTCCCAACTATAGTATTATGATTCCGCTCAACTAGAAGGAGATAGAGAACCGTCTCCTGAGATTTTTTAAAAAAGTTTCGCCACACTTGCCACCTGATCGTATATAATAATAGAAACATGATAACTCTTAAAGGAGGAAATGTGATGAAACAGACAAATAAGAATCAATTAGAAAACGCAAAGAATATAGATGCAGTAAGGAAGACCCTTGATGATGCGGATTTAGAACAGGTGGCTGGGGGATATAGAAAAATATCATGATCCTCTTCCTTACATTAGAAGACCTGAACCACTCCATATCACAACTGAGCCGCCCGAATAAAACTCAAACCCTTTCCCAAATTGGGAAGGGGTTTTTCGCGCCCTTTTTTCGGTGCGCGTGAATTTGCAAAACACTGCCACAACCGCCGTTTTATCGTATATAATAGTGAAGTATACAAATCGCTCTTTTACAGAGCGGGGAGCATCATTTCTTTGACGGAAAGGATGCAAAGAGTATGGATGAACAACAGGTACTCCAGAACCAACAACAGATCGTAACCCAAAAAAGAACCGAGGTGCAGAGCCTGGATGAAGCGAAGGATCCCGCCGTGGCGTTGCTGCTTGAAAATCTGAAAAGGGATGTGGTGACGGCGAAGCGTAAATACGATGCCGCTGTCACAAAAGAAGTGGAAAGGCTTCAGCAGATCACAAATCAGGCAGATGTGGAGAAGTACATGAAGAAGAAAACTGAGGCGTAAAAAAAACAGGGGACGTTGTTGCGTCCCCTGTTTTTTCAAACGGCTTTCTTACAGCTCTTAATCGTGCCCGATCCTTGTAATGTGTAAACCGCCTTGTATGCGCACTTCACCCGGTGATCCGGAATAGACTCTCTGGTCCCCGAGTTCTATAGAAACCGGAGGGCGATCCGTAGGGTCGAACCCGCCTGAAACTGCTTCCATATCCTTATCATCAAGGAACGTGCCGGTTTTTTTCTTAAGATCTTTGGTCTGTTTCATGTCTCATTCCTCCTTAGTAGAAATTTCTTTCTACTCTATTATACGATGGGATTGTGCGAATGGCAGTATTTTTTTTCAAAAATCCACTACCACACCCGTGGATCTGTCGTATAATAGAGTAAAAGGTGATCTTGAAAAGAAAGGAGGGCACATGATGAAACTGACAGGAGAACTGAAAGAAAACGTGGAAAAAGCAGTAGACAAAGAGCAGGCAAAAGAGATCATTGAGCAGGCTGGCATGGTGCTGACGGACGAAGAGATGGATCAGGTGAACGGTGGCAGCCAGATCAAGAGAAGGGTTACATTTAAGTAAGGGAGAGACAGGGGACGGTTCTGTGTCTCCTGAATTCAGTAAGAGAGACAATAAAAGATGCAGATAACCGAATTATTGGAAAACATCCGCACTCTCGCAAGAGAGTGCGGAACTATGATATTGGATCGTTCCTCATTGATGGAGGTCGATGAGAAAGGGACCGATTCAAACCTCGTGACGAATATGGATGTCCGCGTGCAGGGGCACATCGCAAAACGCGCGCTTTCGCTCCTTCCGGGCAGTCGTATCGTCGGAGAAGAGGGTGCTCACGATGAGAAGGATCGTGAGCGTACTGACGGAGATCCCGGCAGCGCGTACACCTGGGTGATCGACCCGATTGACGGCACTTCCAACTATGTACGCGATATCGGCTGCAGCGTCGTTTCCATCGGGCTTTTCAAGGACGGCGCGCCATACGCCGGCGTCGTTTATAACCCTTACAAGGATGAAATGTTTTCCGGTGCAGTCGGACACGGAGCCTTTTTGAACGGCAAAAAGATCGGAGTCTCCTCCCGAGACTTCGCGCACGGCCATCTTTGCTCCGCAATGAGTCTTTACAAAAAAGAATACGCGCCGCCGTGTTTTCGCATCATAGAAAAGGTTTATGCCGAATCGGATGACCTGCGGCGCACGGGCTCCGCGGCTTATGAGCTTTGCATGCTGGCTGCCGGCCGTGTGGAGCTCTACTTCGAGATCCGGCTTTCGCCCTGGGATGCCGCAGCCGCTTATCCGATCATCACAGAAGCCGGAGGCTTTATCGAATGCCTTCACCAGGACGGCTTCCCGGTGGATCGTCCCTTCCCGCTCATCGCAGCGAATACAAGAGAAAGCTTCGCGCATCTGAAGGAGATCGTCCTTTCGGAAATCCCCGTCATGCCATATGATGAGAGGATCTGAAAGGGAGACGCAGAACCGTCCCCTGTCGCCTCCCTTGACTTTTCGAGAGAAATAGCCGATATATATAAAACAGATAAATGATTATCGGAGGGGCCATTGAAGATGAAAAGACATATTTCTTCTGATATGAAAGGGTTTACCCTGGCGGAACTCCTGATCGTTGTGGCTATCATCGCTGTACTTGTTGTGATCGCGATTCCAATATTTACTAGTCAACTAGAAAAAAGCAGAGAGAGCACGGATTTCGCCAATGTGCGTTCGGCGTATGCAGAGATGATGGTGGCTGCAAACGGAGACGACGCATCGGCCGCATACAATGGTGCGGCGATCAAACAGGGAGACGGAAGCTTTCGTGTTGTGGTCTCGCCCTTAAAGCAGCAGCAGGACGGATGGGCGACGAATATATCTTCAATGTCGCTCGGAGGCGTGCCTTCCGGGGAGTGGACCGGCCAGCCGCAAAAGCTCGGTTCCTGCACGATCACCTATTCTCCGTCTACGGGGAAGACCGCGATCAACTGGGGTAATAAGTATGCGAATATGTCGTTAACCCAGCTGTGGGAACAGGATAATGGTGAGCGGATAAAGCAGGATCAGGAAACCTTGACGAGTTTGGGAAATGCAATCCTGGCGAAAGGGTGGACGATACAGAATCTGAAGGATAATCTGGGAATTTTGATAGATGGCAGCAATATTCGTATTGCAGACTATTACCAACTGAAGAATGGCAGTTATGATGCAAACCAGACCTATTCCTCAAACGGGTTTATGATCGCTTCCAAAGATAATACGATGATGTATGAGCTCTTACAGTCCATCGGCTACAACGGCGGAAGTGTAACAGACTCGACAACACCTCCGAAAATCAGTGGGTACACTACAGGAGGCCTTCCTGCAAAAACATACGAGAACTCGCTGTTTTACTCAAATGAGTTGGCAAGCAATAAGTTAAGTAATTACGCGATTGATCAGACAAAGCGTTCCATTATCATAAACAATATCAAGACAGATTCCACTGGCAAAATCACGGGTTTCACACTGTATACCAAAGCCATGGATAACGAGGCGAATCTGACAACGGAGCAGAAGGCTCAGTTTTCTTTTAAAATTGGTCAACAGTAGAGCTGTCTCCTCCTAAATACATCTGCGAACAAGTTCTTCATCATTGATGGCGATATCAAGTAAGCGACTGAGCAAACCGGTATAGCCCTTTCCATATTGCTTTGCTTTATTTAATGTTGCAGGAGAAATGCGAAGTGAAATCGTCGGTTTCACTCTGTTCTGATGATTGATCCGCTTAAACTCCATCAGCTGCTCCGGTGTCATGGCGGGACTATCTTCGTCATATACCGGCTTCTTTTTTGCAGCCTCTTCCAGTTCTAATAATTCTTCTGCAGATAATTCTTTGCTAAGGTCATTCAAAGACATCTTCATCCTGTTCATACCTCTCTTTCTCCGGAATAGTTGCTAATCTTGCTGAAATGATTCGGATTGTATTCTGATTTTTAAAAACACAAACGACAAAGAGTATTTTCCCAACGCGCCCGATGATGTCATATCGGAGTTCACCGGGATGTTCTTCATCCTCGCGGATCAACTTCTTAGGGTCCCAAAAGATTTTTGCAGCTGTTTTGAAGTGCATCCCATGCCTTATAAAGTTGGCTTGTTCCTTTTCTTCATCCCATTCAAAAGATAGAATCCGGAGATCAATATCAAAGTGCTCGTACATTTACATTTTCCTCTTTTATAATAAAACGATACGATTGATTTCGCAATACGATTTGTAATACTTTTGCAGATCTTTCAAAGGACTAAGAAAATCGAGAGTCCTACTGTGATTGTTCTTTTGATATCATCATAATAGTGTGAAAAGACTATTCGACAGGAAGTCGAACAGATCAGAAGAATTCCGATGAAGACAGTTTATCAAAGCAACATGAAAAAGCAAGGGGATTGGTACGGATTTTAGAAAAATTTTAGAATTGGATGGCGTGGAGACAGGGGATGGTTCTGCGTCTCCTCTTGCTTTCATTGAAGAATCCGCCCCAATAGGCTATAATAATAAGGCTATTATTTCGTAAACATATCCAAGAGGTTCAAATTGGAAATCAATTATCTGCTGATAGAAGAAGAAAACGAACAGGACTTTGCATCCGTACTGCCGCCGGAGCTGAACCGGGAGGAAAACCGGATCTGCATCGGCGCCGTGGATGAGAACAACGCCGTGCTGGGCGCGATCAGTTATTTCTTGGTGCGCTATGAGTATGTGATCGACTGGGCCTTTGTTGTGCCGCCGGTGCGGCGCCGGAGAGTCGGCGCGGGGCTGCTCGGGAAAGTCATCGAGACGATCCTGCATGCGGGGGATCTCTTCCCGATCGTGGCACGGTTTCCGTATACGGACAAGGAGCATGCTGTCTTCAGTCTGTTCCAGTTTGAGGAGCGCATGACGACTTCCTACTCGCATGAGCGTTTTGTGGTTAACCCGAAGGAGCTCGCAAACGCCGCGCGTCTATATGGGAAAAGGCCGGGCAGAAGAAAGGGCAGACAGCGGGCGAGAGACTCTTTTTTGACCTATCGGCGGAGGAGCAGCAGCAGACTCTCACCGAGATGCGGCTTGAGTACGGCTTTGTCATCAATCATCCCGGGGGCTTCACGGACTGTATGGTCCCTTCGCTATGCCGCTGCAGAAATATAACCAGCGGGAAGAGATCATGAAGCTTAGAATGGAAGGCATGGTCGCGGCTGCACAGCTGAAATCAAAGCAGGGGAATATGCATCATCTGATGACGCGCGCGAAATACTCCTGCTATATGAACCTGAAGGATCAGTTGACGCACCTCATCAAAGAACCCCAGTCTGCGCAAGACAAAAGAAAACTCGAAGACAAACTCAAGGCTGTCAATTCCAAGCTCGGCTTTCCTGCAGCGAATTCACACTTACCGACGATGCAGAAGTGGAGGAGTTTGCAGCCCAACCCCAAAAACATCCGAATCTGACCCCGAAATCCTATCGGGTCATGAAAGTGCTCGGCAGTACACACTCGGTCGTGAATAACAAGGATTACGCACAAGAGTATCGTAAGTCAAAGGAGGTGCTGGGAGGAGCCGGTGACCTTTCCCGTGACGCGATCCTTGTCATGCGGCGTGTCAACTTTGATCAGAACGGAAAACCGAAGACCGAAGAGGATGCAAAAAATCACGCATGGAACAAGCAGTGGCTGAAAGCCATCGATGAGGATGACTTTGAACTGAGAGAGAAGATGCTTGCCGAGGAGATCCCAAACCGGTTCTGGATCAAGGATCTGCCGCAGCCCTCTAAGGAGCTGCTTGCACTCCACAAAAAGGTAAAGGACAAGAAACTCCCTGCAGGCTGGTCAAAAACGCCGGAGGGGCGGGAAGCAGAGGCAGTCTATGACAAAGAACTGAAAAAGTTCCTGGAGGAAATGGAACGTTATACGGAGCAGAAGCTGGAGAAGAATGACGTTGCGTTCTTCTATGAGCTGGAGAGCGGACAGTCCGTGGACAAACTGCGGAAAGCGCATCCTTCTCTGGAGAAATACCTGCAAGACAATCCGGAGATCAATCAGAGACTCTATATGACATACAGCTTCATGGGCATGACGGGGGGCTACTTTGCCAAGAAGTATTATATCGACGACAACAGCAAGATCGATGACGATACGGGAGAAGAACATCTCAAGAAAAAGACCGGAACATTTGACGAAGCGGAGAAAGCTGCGGCCAGCCAGTACCTCACTGAGTGTCTGAAGTATCAGGAGGTGAAAAAGAAGGATATCGTACCCTATCAGATGATCATCACAGATGAGGATCGGCAGAGGAAACAAAAGCGCGCAGCATTGAAGGCGAAAAAGGGAACGTCCTTCCGGAATACCGGGAAGCGCACCAGAGGAATCTGGCATGGCTGAACCAGCTGATCAAAGCCGGTGAGACGGGGCAGCTGGACGATGTGAAGAAACACATTGAAGAGGTGATGTCTGATCTGGTGAAGGAATTTCAACTTCCGGACGAGCATGATCTTCGCGAGACCGGCGTTTTACGGCTGGTTCTGCAGGACCCGGTAAAGACGAAGACATACATACAGAAACTTCAGGCGTATGAGCAGTTAAAAAAGGGATGTCCGGAAGTTTCGGTGGCATCTGCGAAAAAGAAGGAGCTGAGAGAAAATATACGGCTTCTTCAGGAGGGTGTCTCGCTCGTGCTGGACACGATCAAAGTAAAGTTTGGAATCGATTTCAGCAAGGACGAATACAAGGTGGTCGCGAAGAAGGAACGGAAGAGCGCGCAGGAAAAGACATTCGAGAACAAGCAGAATGCGTATCTGAAAGAAAGAGCTGCGTTCTTAAGGGAAGAGTAGTAAAAATGACGGAATGCCGCGCCGCGTAACAGGCGAAGCAGGAGGAACAAACATGCAGAGGAACCGGATCATAGGGGATGATCTGATGACAAAGATCCCTTCGGAAGAGGGGATGTCCGCAGCGGAATGGCTGGCGGAGCAAATGCCGGGCGGTTTTTTCATTTACCGCGCGGACGAGTCGATGGAGCTGCTTTACGTGAACCAATCCACATGCGAGATCTTCGGATGTGAGACCGTGGAGGAGCTCCGGGAGTTGACCGGCAACAACTTCCGCGGGATGGTGCATCCGGAGGATTATGATTCCATTCAGACCTCCATTGATGAGCAGATCACGCGGGAATCCAACCGACGCCACATCGACTATGTGGTGTACCGCATTATCAGGAAGGACGGGAGCGTGCGCTGGGTGGATGACTACGGCCATTTTGCTTCCCTCCCCGGATACGGCGAGGTCTACTATGTGTTCATCGAGGACATCACTGAGCATAAGCTTGCCGAAGAGGAAAAGGAACGCGCCAGAAACCTTGCGGCAGCTTTGGAACAGGCGGAGCATGCCAATGTAGCAAAGAGCGCCTTCCTTTCCAACATGAGCCATGAGATCCGAACCCCCATCACGGCGATCCTGGGCATGAACGAGATGATCCAGAGGGAGACGGATAACGGCGTGATCCTTGACTATTCCGAGAACATCCGGAAAGCCGGCGTGAGCCTTCTCGGGATCATCAGCGACATTCTGGATTTTTCCAAGATCGAGACCGGGAAAATGGAACTCGAAAACGAAGAGTATTCCCTGACCTCGGTCGTGACTGACCTTTATAATCTGGTTCGCTTCCGCGCCGAATCAAAAGGTCTGGAACTGCATTTTACCGTGGATTCGAAACTTCCGACACATCTGTACGGAGACGAGATTCGCTTCAAACAGATCATTACGAACCTCCTGACAAATGGGGTGAAGTATACCGAAAAAGGTAAAGTGGATTTCGAGATGAAGCTGGAGGAGTCCTTCCCTGATTCCGTGCGGTTTACGGTTTCCGTGGCCGACACCGGCATCGGCATCCGCGAGGAGGACATGGAGCGGCTGTTTGAGCCTTTTGACCGGCTGGATATGAAAAAGACCAGGAGCATCGAAGGCTCCGGCCTCGGGCTTGCGATCACGCGCCAGCTCCTTTCCATCATGGACAGCGAGCTGAAGGTGGAGAGCCGGTACGATGAGGGCTCCCGGTTTTACTTTGTCCTGACACAGAAGGTGGTGGATCAGACCCCGGTCGGGGACTTTGATCCGAGCCTGCATCTGGAGGAAAATCCGGGCTCCCGAAACAGACACACCCAGTTTACAGCGCCCGGCATGCGGCTTCTCGTGGTGGATGATACACCGATGAACCTGCAGGTGGTTGCGGGGCTTTTGAAGAGGACCAAGATGCACATCGATGTGGCGACGAGCGGGGAGCAATGCATTGAGAAATTCGGGGCGGAGCATTACGATCTGGTCTTTCTGGATTATCGGATGCCGAAGATGAACGGCATCGAGACCCTGCAGGAGCTGCGCAGCCGTTTCCCGGAAAAGTTTGAAAAGACGCCCGTGATCTCCCTCACCGCCAGTGCGGTGTCCGGAGACAAAGAAAAGATGCTGAAGGCAGGGTTTACGGATTACCTTGCAAAGCCCGTCAATATTGACGAGATGGAACGGATGCTGATGAAATATCTCCCGGCCGATTCCGTGATCCCGTGGAACGGAGAGGAAGAAGAGGACGAGGAGATCTCAAAGCTTCCGAAGATCATCTTTTCACATCCGGAACTGGATGCGGAGAAGGGCATCTCCTATTGCGGCGACGCGGAGGATTATCTTTTCGCGCTGGAGACATACGAGGTTTCCATTGATGAGAAAGCCGCACAGATCGAAGACGATCTGAAGGATGAAAACTATGAAGCCTTTGCGCTGAATGTGCATTCCTTAAAGAGCACGTCGGGTGCGATCGGCGCGATGGCGCTTTCCGAAAAGGCAAAGGCGCTGGAGGATGCGGCAAAAGCCGGGGATACGGCAACGGTGCTCCGTGACACGCCCCTCCTCCTGAAGGAATACCGGGACTTAAAGCAGACCCTGCGTGAGATCTTGAGCAGCGCCGAAGACATGGAGGAATCCTCCCATGCGTCCCTTGCGGTCGTAGAGGAGGAGCGGAGCCGGATGCTCACGAAGGCGTTGGAGGAAGCACAAAAGATCAACCTTGCGAAGACGGCCTTCCTTTCCAACATGAGCCACGAGATCCGCACGCCGATGAATGCGATCATCGGACTTTACAACATCGCCCTGCAGAAGCCGGATCTGGATGCGGAGACGCGCGACCTCCTGCTGCAGATCGGGACGGGGTCGAGACACCTCCTTTCACTGATCAACGATATCCTGGATATGAGCCGGATCGAGTCCGGTCATGTCCGGCTGACGGAAGAACGTTTTTCACTTGGCGGCATGATCGAGCAGATCAACACCATGACTGAATCTCAGTGTGCGGACAAGGGGCTGACCTATGACTGCAGCGTGATCGGGCATGTGGATGACGACTACTTCGGCGATGATATGAAGCTGAAGCAGGTGCTGTTCAATATCCTCGCAAACGCCGTCAAATACACATCCTCACCGGGCAGCGTGATCTTAACGGTGGAGGAGGTTTCCAGAAAAGAAGATAAAGCTGAACTCCGTTTCGTGATCAGGGATACCGGCGAAGGGATCGACCCGGCATTTCTGCCGAACCTCTTCGAGCCGTTCTCCAAAGAATTGGAGGGCACGAGCAACCGCTCCGGGAGCACGGGGCTTGGGATGGCGATTTCCAAAAACATCGTGACAATGATGAACGGCACGATCGAAGCGGCATCGGAAAAAGGAAAAGGCTCGACCTTTACCGTGACGATCCCGCTAGGCATCTGTAAAGGAAAAGAATCCGACGCCTACCATTTTGATCCGGAGAGCCTCAGAGTCCTGATCGTGGATGATGATGTGACGGCCTGCGAGCATGCCAAAATGGTGCTCGGCAGGATCGGGATCGCATCCGAATATGTCTTGAGCGGGGAAGAGGCACTTGTGATGTTCCAAAACCGTGCGCCTCATGAACTGCCATTCCAGCTCCTGCTCGTGGACTGGAAGATGCCGGAAATGGACGGGATCGAACTGACACGGCAGATCCGCGAGACAGTGCAGGATGCGGATCTCGCGATCGTGTTGACGACTTACAACTGGTATGAGATCATGGAGGAGGCGCTCCGTGCCGGTGTGGACGCATTTCTTGCGAAGCCGCTGTTTGCGGGCAATATCAAGAGCGAGATCGGCAAGATCCTTGCAGAGAAAAAGAAGAAGAAAAAGAGGCCGGAGAAGGTCGGCGAACTGGCTGGGAGGAGAGTTCTGCTCGCAGAAGATATGGAGATCAATGCCCAGATTATGAAGCAGGTGCTGAAGTTAAAGGACATCGAAGCGGATCTGGCGGTCGACGGAGAGGAAGTCGTTTCCCGCTTTGCAAACAGCAAGGAGGGGACGTATGACGCGATACTCATGGACATCCGGATGCCGAAGATGGACGGACTGCAGGCGACGAGAAAGATCCGGGGGCTGGATCGGCCGGATGCAGGGTCAATCCCGATCATTGCACTGACGGCCAATGCGTTTGATGAAGATGTGAGGCTTTCACTGGAGGCAGGGATGGATGTGCACCTTTCCAAGCCCGTGGAGCCGGATGCGTTGTTTGCGACGTTGAAAAAAATATTTGCGGATAGAGAAACAGGAGGAACAAGATGAGTAAGATTTTACTGGTAGACGATGATGCAGACATGCTCGCCATGGTGGAGCGGTGGCTTGTGAAGGGCGGCTACGAGGTCACGAAGGTGACGTCCGGACAGGCTGCGCTCGATGCGATGACGGCAGCAAAGCCGGATCTCGTGCTCCTGGACTATGCGATGCCGGAGATGGACGGCCCGGCGGTCTTAAAGGAGATCAGAGGGAGAGAGGATCTCTCCGGCGTACCGGTGCTTTACCGGACAGGGATGGAAGATACCTCGTTTGACGCGGACGGTGTCTCGCCGGACGGGATCGTGCCGAAGTCCGAAGGGAAGCCGGCGCTCATGCAAGCGATCGAGAAAGCGCTCGCTTAGCAGGATTTTTACAGAGACATGCGGAACAGCGTCTCTGCATAGAACCGGTGCAGTGCATCGAGCAGGGCCTCTTTCTGGGAGGTCTTGAGCAGATACCCCTCCGGTTTAGATTCCAATACGTGGAATACAAGTTCCCGGTCATTCGTTCCGGTCAGGAAGATGATCGGGATTTTTGTGTCCGGAAACTCTGTGCGGATGCGTTTCATCAATTCACACCCGTCCATTTGGGGCATCTCATAGTCCAGCAGGATGAGGTCCGGTGTGATCGTGGATAACCCGGCCAGCACGTCTTCGCCATTCTGGAAACAGGAGACGTTGTAGGAAGCCTGGAGCCAGTGCTCGAGGACGGACAGATATCCGTGGTCGTCATCCACGACAAAGATCGTTTTTCTGCGGTGGAAGTCTCGTTCCAGATCGGAAAAGAGCTGCATATCCCGCACAAACTGATCGATCGTGATGGGGCGCTGATAGGTCCTGGAGACGCGGTGCGCACCGTTGGAAGCCATCGCGGTCTCGAGGTCTGCGGTGTCACCGACGAGGCACAGGAGCTTGTTGTCGTCCTGGCAGATCTCGCCGAGCAGACTCATGGCGATCCCGATATGGGATTGCTCATTGGCGTTCGGATAGTAGACGATGAGATCGGCCGATTTCCGGTGCGCGATGATCCGGTCCGGCTCATCGGGGATGGAAATGACGCGGAAGCCTGCCGCGCTCAGGTGGTTGTCGATCCCCTTTGTGACGATGCCTTCTCCGCCCTGGATGAACAGGACCGAATGGCTTAAGTCGGGAGCCTCCTCTTTTTGCGGGGCTTCCGGTTTGGTATTTTGAGAGGGTTTGACAGGCGCATGATCCATCTCTCCCGCGATCGGCGCGAGCGTTTCTGCAAAGCGCCGGTAGGACTGCAGAAAGGCAGTCGTGCGCATGCGGACATCGTTGATCCGTTCCGCCCGGGAGGCTTCTTCCAGGAAAACCGCATCTTCGCCGAGTTTCCGGGCGCCGATGAGACGCGCCATACTCTTTAACGAGTGGATACGCAGCGCATACATGGTCCAATCCTCCGCGCTGAGGAACTGCTCAAATTCTCCCGCTTTCTCCTCGATCGAAGAGTAGAAGATATAGAGCGCATCCAGATAATCCTCTGCAGACCCGCAGTTCGTGATTCCCTGTACGAGATCGATATGCGGGACGACTTTGAGCCACATCGGGAGTTTTTCAATCTCCTCCATGGCGCTTTCTTCGGTGAAAGGGGAATACTCCGGCTGATCCGCTGCTGCTTCGAAGGGATCTTCTTCCTCTGCTTCTTCCTCGTCCGGGAGATACATCATCAGCACATTGAAGAGCTCGCCGGGATCGATCGGCTTGATCAGCACATCGCGAAATCCCGCGGCTTTATAAAGGTTGACGTTCTGTCGTCCTTCATCCGTGGTATGACAGATCACGGGGATTTCCCGCCCTTTTTCCTGGAACATTTCTTTCAGCCTGACCAGTGTATCGACGCCGTCCATGTCGGGCATCCTGTGATCCAGCAGGATCAGATCGTATGCGTTTTCCTCACAGAGAGAAAGACATTCCATCCCGCTCTCGGCCTGATCCGCAAGGACACCGTGCGTCGCAAGGAGCGATAAGAGAACGACACGGTTGATCGGCATATCATCCACAACAAGCACACGCGATTGTTTTTTCTTCATCTCAGGGGCTCCTCCAACGCTTTGTACATCGAAAGGAGATGCGGCGTCTCTTTGCGGATCTTTTCCAGATCATTTTGCCTGGCCGCATCCTCCAACTCTCTTGCGAGATCGGAAACCGCGACGGCACCGACAGTCCGTGCGGAACTTTTCAGGGAATGGACGAGTGTACGGTAGGTCTCGATATCTCCGGCAGAGAGTGCATCATTGATCTTTTCGGATTTCGAAGAAATGGAAGCGCCGAAAACGGACAGCGCATCAAGATAGTCCTCCGTGTCTCCGCATAGATAGAGGCCGAGACCGGTGTCGAATCCGGGGAGTTTCATCAGATGCTCAGGAAGCGTGGCGATCCCGTCCATGTGGTTGACGGTCTCTTCTTCCGCACGGGAGCGGATCGCCTCTTCTTCACCGGCACCTTCGTGCATGGAATACGTCGTATCTTCATCGATCATGGCAAGCATCACATCCGCGATCTTCGGGTCAAACTGCGTCCCTTTCCCGCGCTCAATCTCGGCGCGGACCGATGCCTGGGGCATCAGATCACGGTAACTGCGGTTGCTCGTCATAGCGTCATACGCATCCGCGACGGCGATGATGCGCGCCTCTTCCGGGATCTCTGATCCTTTCAGCCCGTCCGGATAGCCGCGGCCGTCGATGCGCTCATGATGCCACCTTGCGCCAAAAGAAAGGCGCGGCATCTCTTTGATCTTTTGCAGGATCTTGCTGCCCGTGCCGGGATGCGTCTTCATCTCGGCAAATTCCTCGTCAGTAAGGCGCGCGGGCTTGTTGATGATCTGATCGGAAACGCCGATCTTGCCGATGTCATGCAGCAGTCCCATGATGTAGATCTCATCCTGCATCTCTTCATCATAGCCGAGACGCTTTGCGATCTCTCTCGAATAGGACGCGACGCGCCCGGAATGGCCGTTGGTATAGGTGTCCTTGGCATCGATCGCTTCCGCCAGCGTCTGTACGACGTGAAGCGTGAGCCGGTTTTTTTCTTTGGATTTCCTTTCGACTTCGCGGGAAAGATCTCGCTGCAGCCGGATCAGCTCGAGGTTATGCAGGACACGCAGTGCCAGGATCTCCGGGAGAAACGGCTTGTGCAAAAAATCCATCGCGCCGAGCCGAAGGCCGGTCAGCTCCGTTTGCAGATCCTCGTCTCCGGTCAGGAACATGACCGGGATCTGTGAGGAAGGATCGATCTCCTTTCTCATGGCGGAGAGCGTTTCAAATCCGTCCATGCCGGGCATGCGGATGTCCAGCAGGATGAGATCCGGAAACGGCGTCATGCCTTCCAGATAGTTTAAAAGCTCTTCTCCGGAGAGGAGCTCTGTCACCTTGATGTTTTCTTTGCGCAGGATCGACGCCGCGCGAGCGCGGTTTTCCTGATCATCGTCTACGATGACTATCCAATCCATAACGATTACTTCCTTATATTGATGTGTATAACCACGTCAATCATAACAAAAAGGGAAAAGTCTCGCAACGAGTTTCACATTTGGGTGACTTTGGTGTATAATGCTACATTATGAAGTACGAAAGAAAAGGCCCGATCTCACTCAAACGTATGATCACGATCATCCTCGTCATTCAGACGATGGTATTCTTTTTTATATCTTTTATCCTGCTCTGGGGGCGGCAGCTGGCTGGTGTCAAACAACAGACGAAGTATGCCCTGCAGGCGGTGGAAAAATTCCTGCCGCAGCTTTCCGATAATGAGACGTATGCGCTGGAACGCTATGAGCTTTTTTACTCCGCCCGGGGGTTCTTCCTCGGAAGACGGATCTATCAGGGGCATATCACGAACCAGGAGGAATTCGAAGAAACGGCGGAGGCGCTTGGCTTTACCGGCGCTTATCTGACGGATGAAAAGGGTCGGATCATTTTTTCATACGGAGAGGAACCGCATACGGATCTGCCATATCAGGATGGCTGGGCGACCGAGGATGACGAGTGGGGGACGATCTATTACAGCGGCATCTCAGAAGATCAGCCGTATATGATCTACGGGATCTCGCTGGGGGATGGGCGATATCTGACCACGGAGACGGCGAATGAGGCGTTCTATCAATTTCTTTCCCAGACCTTTACGCTGAACGAGCAGCTGCGCGTGCTTTCCATGTGCTGTGATGTCAATGTGTTTGTGTATGACCAAGCGGACGGCACGGTGCTCTCCCATGAAAATGTGGACTATGAAGGCGCAAAAATGTGGACAGCCCCGGTCGATGCCGAGCTGTCTCTGTTCAAACTGGATTCCATTTCCTCACCGATGTACATCGGATGTACGTATGATGCCGGAGACTCGGTCATTGCCGTGACGGTCCCGCTGATGGAGACGCTGCTTTCCGCCATTGCCTATGCGCTGCAGTTCACGTTGATGGTTTCGGTAGTCACGGCTCTGGTCGGGCGATATATTTACTATGCCGTGCAAAAGGGAGAACTGACGAAAAAAGAGTTTCACCAGAACACGGTCGCCCTTTCCGTGCTCGGGTTGGTATTTGTATTTTCCTTTTCCTGGTTTTGGCAGGTGCTTATCAAGGAAACCAATACCTATCTCAACCTCGCAGAGCTACTTCGCGGGAATGCGACTGCACAGGCGATCTATGAAGCAGAATCTGATGAGATCGATGAGTGGGTGGCGGAGCAGTATCTGATCCAGTGCCGGATCGCGGCGCAGGAGGTGGCAGATCATTATGATGAGATCACGACGGAAAGCCTGCAGGAGCTTTCAGAGACGCTTGATCTGGAGTATATCTATGTTGTTGATCAAAAAGGAGAGGTGTTCCTTACGGATTCTCCTTATAACCATTTTGTGCTGAAAAAGGACGGCGAGCAGTCTGCAGCATTCCGCGCGCTTTTAGACGGCGTGGACCACGTGACACAGGAGGCGATGGAGGATGATGTGTCCGGGGAAAAAAGGATGTATATGGGTGTCAGCATCCGCAACGCAGATGGAGACGCAGACGGATGCGTGCTGATCTCTTTGGATCCGATGCGGATCGAAGACCTGCAATCGATGATCAGTGTGGATAGGACTCTGCAATACGGTCTGATCGGAGAGACGGACTTCGCGATCGTTGTGGACGGTGAGACGCTTGAGATTCTTGCTGCCACAGATGATGAGCTGACCGGATATCTGGCGTCGGACCTCGGGCTCACGGAGGAGATGCTGCAATCCGAAAAACTGCAGAAAGCGAGGGTTGATGACCGCCCTGCGATCGTCGGCGATATCACCCTGGAAAGCGGTACGATGGACGGCAGTTATCTCGTGATGGGCATGTATCAGGACAAGCCGGCCAATGCGGTTGTGGGCTCCCTCATCTTTGCCGTTTATACGTTCCTCATGCTCTTGATCCTGTGGGTGATCGGAAACAGGCATTACTGTGAACGGATACCGGACGAGGAGGAAGCCGAGAAAGAGGACGCGCCGGAAGACGAAGAAGCGAAAGCCATGGAAGAGATGGTCGAAGACGAACGCGGCTTCTTTGTATTCTCCAAACTGGCGAAGAATAATGAGAAGTATCAGTTTGAAGAACGGTGGCGTACGGAAGCAAAGAAAGAAGAAGAGATGACGACCGCAGAGCTGACGCTCCATTCCATCCGGGGATATGCGATCGCCTACGGGATCGTATTTCTTCTGCCGCTTGTGTTATATCTCGTCGGCTTTGAGACGCCGTTTGGCCGCGTGCTCGGCTTTGTGGTGAACGGCAATTGGGAGAAAGGGATCGGGATCTTTACAGCCGCGCAGTGCATCCTGATGATCTGCGTCATGGTCCTTCTGGACAAGATCATCAAACGGCTCTTGTACTACATTGCGAGGCTCTCACCGTATCGTGTGGAAACGGTATGCTTGATGCTCCGCAGTTCGATCAAATACATCTTTGCCCTGATCGTGATCATCTACATCCTGCTCAAGCTGGGCGTCAATCCGACAGCGCTTCTGGCTTCGGCCGGTGTGCTTTCCATGGTCATCGGTTTCGGTGCACAGAAGATCACGGCGGATATCCTGGCCGGCTTCTTCATCATCTTTGAGCGCGCATTTGATGTCGGAGATTTTATCAAGATTGATGACACGTTTGGCATTGTGACGGAGATCGGCCTCCGTACGACAAAGATCAGATGGTACGCGGATATTACGGTGATCAATAATTCCGAGATCAGAAAGGTGATCAACCAGTCCGGCGATGTCATGCGTATGATCGTGCCGGTCAGAGTCCGGTATGAGGAGAAACTTGAGGATCTGGAGGCGCTGATCGCAGAAGCGCTCCCGGAGATCGGAGACCATATCGTCGGGCTTGTACAGCCGCCGATCTATCAGGGGATCAACCGCTTCGAGGAAGACGGCATCGATCTGAGATTTGCGTTGTACTCGGTCGGCTACCAGAGAATGTGGGTACAGAGACAGTTCCTGCGTGAAATGAAGCTGTTCCTGGAGAAAAACAACATCGAGATTCCCTATCGGCAGGTGGAGCTCCACGAGGGCAGAAAGAAATCGGAATAGCAAAGATCGAAAAACCAATGACGGAATACGGATTTTGTGCTATACTGTTTGTACTTTGAGTTTGCAATGAAAACCGGAAACGGAGTGTTGAAAAAGGAGGGTATCTTATGACTTACGAGATCAAGGGTGGCAATCTGCCGGCAGTTATCTGTCAGGTCAATGAAGGTGAGACGATGGTGACAGAAAGCGGCGGTCTGGCATGGATGACCCCGAATATGAAGATGGAGACCACGACAGGTGGCGGCATTGGCAAGGCATTTGCGAGAGCTTTTGCAAATGAGCATATGTTCCAATGCAGATATACGGCAGAGGGAGGCCCGGGCATGATCGCGTTTACCTCCAGCTTTCCGGGAGAGATCAGGCCGGTAGAGATTAAGCCCGGACAGGGCGTCATCGTGCAGAAGAGTGCCTATCTGGCATCGGAGCCGGGCGTGGAAATGACAACCTTTTTCCAGAAGAAGGTCGGTGCCGGATTTTTCAGCGGCGAGGGCTTTATCATGACGAAGCTTTCCGGTGAAGGCATGGCATTCTTGGAAGTGAACGGATCCGTTGTGGAATATGAACTTGCGGAAGGCCAGGAGATGGTACTTGCAACCGGATTCCTTGCTGCAATGAGCGAAACCTGCACGATGGACATTGTCACGATCAAAGGCGTGAAAAATGTGCTGTTCGGTGGAGAGAGCCTCTTCAATACCGTTGTCAAAGGACCCGGCAAGGTCATGATTCAGACGATGCCGATCGTCAGAGTGGCAGAAGCGCTGATGCCGTATCTGCCGGATAAGAGCAGTAACTAAGGAGAAGCACTTGGACATCGAGAAGGTTTATCTTGAATATCAAAGCCGTGTTACGGCATATATCTCCAGCAGGATCTCCAACAAGGAGGAGGCGGAGGATCTGCAATCAGAGGTCTTTCTCAAAGTCTGTAAAAACGCAGACCGTTTTGACGAGGAAAAAGCGTCGATATCCACGTGGATCTATACGATCACACGGAATACCCTGACGGATTATTTCCGTGTTCACAAGACGGATGCGGAGCTCCCGGAGGATCTGGAGTGGGAGGTCAATCCCTACGATGATCTCTACCGGGAGGAGACGCTGGGGGAACTGGCGGAAGCGTTGAAAAGCCTGGACGAAGACGAGCGGGATATAATCGTGCTGCATTACTATGAGAATATGACGCTGCTTGATGTCAGTAAAGCCCTCGATCTGAGTTACGGAAAGACCAAGATCCTGCACCAGCAGGCTCTGCAGAAACTGCGTGGCGGGATCAACGACAATCCCTTCCGGGTCATTCGGGGCGGAAAGATTTAAAGGAAAAGAAAATGGAAGCAGAAAAACAGGAAGCAACAACCGAAAATCAGCAGACAACAACGGAGAATCAACAGACAACAACGGAGAATCAGCAGACAAAAAAAGCAGGCATTTTCCGTGAGAAAAGTCTGGAGCGCATCTCCGAGCCGGAGCAGCTTCATGACTATATCCGGGTGACTTCACCGAGCGTATGGCTGATATTGCTTGCAGTCATTGTCCTGCTTGCAGGCGTTATGGTATGGGGCGTTTTCGGAAAACTCCACCTTCATGATGCGAAGGGCGCCGAGAAAGAAATCGCACCGATCACGCTGGTAACGAACTGAAGAACGGGGAAGTCATGGCACAGAATGCAGTAATCGGAAAAAAATTACCCTTTTCCAATGTGGCAAAGGTGCCGGTGGTCATGCAGCTGGAAGCGCTGGAATGCGGTGCGGCCAGTCTTGCGATGGTCATGGCGCATTACGGGAAATGGATCCCTCTCTCTCAGGCTCGTGAGGACTGCGGGGTTTCCAGAGACGGTTCGAACGCGCGCAATATTCTCAGAGCGGCCAAGGACTATGGAATGGAAGCACACGGATATCGCTATGAGCCGGAGGATCTTCTGGACAGCGGTTTCTTTCCCTGCATTGTTCATTGGGAATTCAACCATTTTGTTGTATTAGACGGCGTACGCGGCGACAAGGTCTATATCAATGACCCTGCCCGCGGCACGGTGATCATGACGCGGCAGGAGTTTGACGAGGGCTTTACCGGAGTCGTACTGACCTTGAAACCGGGACCGGACTTTGTCCCCTCCGGAAAAAGAAAAAGCGTCATGGAATTCGCCAAAAAATCACTGCGGGGAACCGGTCCGGCGGTTTTTTTTGTTGTCTTGACAACGATCATTACTTCTTTGATCTCGATCATCGAGGCCGGATTCTCCCGGTTCTTTATGGATCATCTGTTGTCGCGGCGCGATATGCATATGATGCTTCCTTTCATCGTGGCGCTGGCAGTGTTTTCGATCATACAGATTGTCGCTGAATGGATTCAGGCGATCTATTCTCTTCGTATCACAGGGAAGATGGCTGTGATCGGAAATTCGACATACCTGTGGAAAGTGTTGCAGCTGCCGATGAAGTTTTTCTCCCAGCGGATGGCCGGGGATATCCAACAGCGGAAGGAAGCCAACGCCCAGATCGCCAATTCTCTGATCAATACGATCGCGCCACTGTTTTTGGATTCGGTCATGATGATCTTTTATCTGACGGTCATGATCCGCTATTCGGTGGTACTGACCCTGGTGGGACTTGCCAGTGTTGCCGTCAATCTTGTTGTGTCCCGTTTTATCAGTAAGAAGCGCGTGAATGTGACCCGCGTCCAGATGCGTGACGAAGGAAAGCTCGCAAGTTCCACCGTGACCGGTGTGGAGATGATCGAGACGATCAAGTCCAGCGGTGCCGAGGACGGCTATTTCCGGCGCTGGGCAGGGTTTCAGGCCAGTGTCAATACGCAGGTCGTGCGGTATTCCCGCATGGATACATACCTTGGCCTGATCCCGGAGATCGTACAGACTGCGGCGAACCTGAGCGTGGAGATCATCGGGGTGTATCTGGTGATGCACGGTCATTTTACCAATGGTATGGTTTTGCAGTTTCAGGGCTTCATGCAGCAATTTCTGGCGCCTGCCTCGTCATTGATCGGTGCCAGCCAGACCGTTACGGAGATGCGGACACAGATGGAGCGTCTGGAGGACGTCATGGAGTATCCGACGGCGCTTGACGGAAAGGAAGCCTATGCGGAAAACGATACCAGCTATCAGAAACTGTCCGGTACACTTTCCATGCAGCATGTGACCTTTGGATATTCCAGGCTCGCACAGCCTTTGATCAAGGATTTTAATCTGGAGATCAGGCGGGGCGGGCGTGTTGCCTTTGTCGGTGCCTCCGGCTGCGGCAAATCCACTCTGAGCAAATTGATCTCCGGTCTTTATGAACCGTGGGAAGGAAAGATCCTTTTTGACGGGAAAGAGATCAAGGACATCCGACGGAGCGTGTTCACCGGATCTGTGGCAGTGGTGGATCAGGATATCACGTTATTCGAGGATTCCATCGCAAACAATATCAAGATGTGGGATCATTCCGTGGAGGATTACGAGATGATCCTGGCGGCGCGTGACGCACAGATCCATGACGATATCATGGAACGTGACGGTGGCTACAATTATCAGATCATGGAGAACGGCAAGGATTTTTCCGGCGGACAGCGCCAGCGGATGGAGATTGCACGTGTCCTGGCACAGGATCCGACGATCGTGATCATGGACGAAGCGACCAGTGCATTGGATGCGCAGACGGAATATGATGTGGTGAAGGCGATCGAAGATCGCGGGATCACTTGTATCGTGGTGGCACACCGGCTTTCCACCATCCGGGACTGTGATGAGATCATTGTTCTGGATCACGGAGACGTGGTGGAGCGCGGCACACATGACGAATTGATGGCACATGACGGTTTGTATAAACAACTGATCACATCGGAGTAGGGTAAAACTGTGAAGAATTGGTTTACGGAACAGGTTCAACAAAGAGAATTATCGGACCAGCAGGATTTTGAGGAATCCTTCGGCCGGATTGCCGGTGCTGTCATGGGTCGGCGACTGTATGCATCCTATGTCGACCAGTGGTCAAGTACACAGGATGCCATCGGGGAGATCCTGCGCTATTATCATGTCAAAGAGACGGAAGTGCCGGAGGAAGAGAAGGATCTCGAAAAGGTACTTTCCTATCTGCTCAGGCCCAAGGGGATCATGTGGCGGACGGTTGAGCTGAAGGAAGGCTGGAGTAAGGACGCCAGCGGCGCGATGCTTGGCGTGATGGCGGACAGCGGTGCGCCTGTTGCGCTGATCCCGAACAAACTTCTGTCCTATCATTTCACCAATCCGAAGACCGGGAATCCCATGAACGTCACGAAGAGTACAGAAGAAATGCTCGGACGGGAGGCGATTGCTTTTTACCGGCCGTTTCCGATGCGTGCCATAAAAGTGAGGGACCTTTTAAAATTTATTTTCATGAATATCAGCATACCGGATCTGGTGCGTTATTTGATCCTGGCTTTGATCGTTGTACTGGTCGGTTTGCTGACACCGCAGATGACACATGTCCTGTTCTCCGATGTGATCGCTTCCGGAAGTACGAGGATCCTGCTTGCGATCGCAACGTTTATGTTTTCGATCTCCGTCAGCGGGCTCCTCTTTCAGGCAGTGCAATCGCTCATCGAAAAACGGATCTCGACAAGCCTCGATATCACAGTGAGGGCAGCGACCATGATGCGGATCCTGTCGCTTCCGCCTTCGTTCTTCAAGAAATATGCGGCAGGTGAATTATCAAACCGTATGGAATATATCGGAGCACTTGTGGAACAGATGATCACGGTCTTCCTGTCCACAGGGTTGACTTCCCTCTTTTCTCTGATCTATATCGGTCAGATCTTTGAATATGCGCCGAGTCTGGTGGTGCCGTCCCTTGCGGTCACGTTGCTGACGATCATCATCACGACGGTGGCGACGCTGATGCAGATCGGCATTTCCCAGAAACAGATGGAGATCGCAAGCAAAGAATACGGTATGAGCTATGCGCTGATCTCCGGTGTCCAGAAGATCCGTCTCTCCGGAGCGGAACGCCGGGCGTTTTCCCGCTGGGCAAGGCTTTACGCGAAAGGGGCGGAGTATCAATATAACCCGCCCATCTTTTTAAAGATCAACAGCGTCCTTGTGACGGCGATCACTTTGATCGGAACGATGGTAACGTATTATCTGGCTGTGAAGACCGGAGTTTCGGATGCCGATTATTTTGCGTTCAATGCATCCTTCGGTGTCGTCAGCGGTGCGTTTACCACACTTTCCAGCAGCGTACTCGCCATCGCCGGGATCAAACCGACGCTTGAGATGGCGCGTCCCATCATGGAGGCGGAGCCGGAGGTTTCCGAGGGAAAACCGTTGGTGTCGTCACTGTCCGGTTCGATCGAACTGAGCAACGTGACGTTCCGGTATCAGGAAAGCATGCCGAAGATCCTGGATAACCTGTCCTTAAAGATCCGTCCGGGACAGTACGTTGCCATTGTCGGGAAGACGGGCTGCGGCAAATCCACGCTGATGCGGATCCTTCTTGGCTTCGAACACCCACAGCGAGGAGCGGTCTATTATGATGGAAAAGATCTGTCGACGCTGGACATCCGGTCTGTGCGTAAGAGGATCGGGACGGTGATGCAGAGCGGCATGCTTTTCTCCGGCGATATTTTTGCCAATATTTCGATCGCGGCGCCGAATCTGACTCTGGAGGAGGCCTGGGAAGCGGCTGAGATCGCCGGGATCGCGGATGACATCCGGGATATGCCGATGGGAATGTATACGATGCTTTCCGAAGGCGAGGGCGGTGTGTCCGGCGGACAGAGACAGCGGATCATGATCGCGCGTGCGGTGGCCGGGAAACCGAAGATTTTGATGTTTGACGAAGCGACCTCGGCGCTTGATAACCTGACGCAGAAAAAGGTGTCTGATGCATTAGACAGCCTGAAATGTACGCGTGTAGTGATCGCACACCGGCTCAGTACCATCAAAAACTGCGACAGGATCGTGGTGCTGGATCAGGGCAGGATCGTGGAGGACGGCACCTACGAAGAGTTGATGAAGGAAAAGGGATACTTTGCGGAACTGGTTGCCAGACAGCAGGTGAATCAGGACAATGACTAAGAAAACGGCGAAAAAAACAGTGATCCGGGTCAGGGATCTCTACCGGATCTACGAGTTGGGAGAAGAAAAGGTGCGGGCCTTGAACGGCGTCTCCTTTGATGTGCATAAGGGCGAATTCTGTGCGATCGTCGGCACCTCCGGCTCCGGGAAATCAACGCTGCTCAATATGCTGGCCGGGCTGGAAAAGCCCACCAAAGGGCAGGTGGTGATTGCCGGAGAGCATATCGAAAAGATGAATGAATCTAAGCTGGTGAAATTCCGGCAACAGCATATCGGCTTTATTTTTCAGTCCTACAATCTGATGCCGACCATGAACGCCGTCGAAAACGTGGCGCTTCCGCTGATGTTTGCAGGGGTTTCGAAGACGGAGCGGACGGAGCGTGCCGTGCAGATGTTAAAGCACGTGGGGCTCGGAAAATACATGGATCATAAGCCGACCCAGATGTCCGGCGGACAGCAGCAGCGTGTCGGGATCGCGCGGGCATTGGTGGTGCGGCCCGAGATCATTTTTGCGGACGAGCCTACCGGAAACCTGGACTCCAGCACGACCATGGACGTGCTCCATCTTTTACAGGATATCGTATTAAAACAGAACCAGACGCTGGTGATGGTCACACATGATGACCATCTTGCACATTTTGCAAACAGACTGATCCACATCATGGACGGCAAGATTGAGTGGATCGAGGAAAACGTACCCATTACGGAATAATTTTTTATCATTGAGGAGCAGAGAAGATGAAAAGAAAAACAGGAGTGAAAAGAGCGATATTGGCGGTTCTGACAGCAGGGATGCTGATCGCCGGCATGCCGGCAGCGGTGTTTGCAACATCGACGGATGCGACAAACGGGAGCAGTCAGACGAACACGTCGGAATCGAATACGTCGGGTAATTCGTCCTCGCAGTCAGGCAGCGGCTCCGGATCGAGCGGATCGTCCGGCAGCAGTTCGTCCGGCAGTTCATCCACAAGCTCGTCCAGCGGCACAGGCTATATCGCGCTCGGCAGTACTTATGTGACGCCGTCTGTCTCCGCGGGTCAGACCGTGACACTGTATATTCCGATCGTCAACTACAATTTCTGCCCGTTGACGAATGTTGTGGTGGCGCCGATCATCTCCAACAAGGTGACGGAGTGGCCGTTTGAGTCCGGTGGTCAGAATTATACCCAGACGATTCCCTATATGGGTGCATACAGCTATTATGCGGATGTGAATGCAACGGCAGCGATCGTACCCTTTACCTTTAAAGTCAGGGATGATGTGCTGACGGGGTTTTATCCGATCAGTTTTGAAGTGACCTACCTGCCGAACGGAGAATCCACATCCCAGTCCAAAACGACCATCACGGCTTACGTGCAGGCGACCGGTAAAGCCGGCAGCGGACGGCTGGAAGACAATCTGGCAGTGAGCAAGCCGCGTCTCATTGTGACAGGGTTTGAAACGAGCCCCGCGGACGTGAATGCCGGAGACACCTTTACGATCACTGTGCATGTGAAGAATACGTCGGAGACGACTGCGGTCAGCAATGTCCTTTTCAATCTCCAGTCCGATTCCGAAACGACGACCACAAGCTCGAACGGTTCGGGCAGCAGTAGCAGCAGTTCGAGCAATTCATCCAGTACGACTTATGCGGCCTTTTTGCCGACATCCGGATCCAGTGCAATCTACGAGTCCAGTATCGCGCCGGGACAAACGGTGGATCTGGCGCTTGAAATGTCGGCGCGGGCAGATCTGACACAGAAGCCCTACGTCCTGAACGTGAATACGACCTATGACGCAGCCGGCAAGACGGACATCACGGATAAGGCCAGTGTTTCCATTCCGGTATGGCAGAAATCCAAGTTCGATACCGGTGAAGAGTCGGTCAGCCCGGAAAGACTCGGGGTGGGAGAAAACGGAAACGTTTCCTTCGCTATTTACAATACCGGCCGTACGACGTTAAATAACGTCTGGTTCCGCTTCCGTGATGAGAACGTGACAGGCGATGATGTCTTTGTGGGTACGATCACCAGCGGTTCCACGGGATATGTGGACGCATCTTTTGTCACGACGGCTCCCAACGACGGCAAAATCCATGCAATCGTTGACTATGAGGATGATCGCGGCAATGTGACCACGGTAGAAAAGGAATTTGCGCTTGAGATCGAGGAAGGATTTTCTGCTTATATGGAGGCACCACCGGAAAACCTGGAAGAATTTGAGCAGACGACAACTTTCCCGGCATGGGCAAAGATCCTGATCATCGTCGGGATCGTAGCGGCGGGAGCGGTCGCGGTGGTCATGATCCTCCGGAAAGTGAAGGAAAAGAAGAAGGAAAAGGAACTGGAGGATGACGTTACGGATGACGAGGAGGATCTGACAGAGGAGCAGGAGACTGCAACAGGTGTTGATGTGACGTCCGGCGATGAGAATACGGCAGATACGGCGAACACCGAGAGCGGATCTGAAGAGGGAAACCCTGAGAGCAAAGTGGATCAGGACGGAGACCATCAGGCATGAAAATTACCGATATGCTCACGATGAGCCTGAAAAATCTGTGGCAGCGGAAAGCACGGACGATCCTGACCGTACTCGGCGTCGTGATCGGCGTGGCGTCTATTGTCGTGATGATTTCTCTGGGGCTCGGACTGAAGCAATCCATGATGGAGGAGACAAAAAAATATTCCAACCTGACTACGATCACAGTCAGGACGCCTTACGACAGCGGGAAGGCGGGGAAGAATGCGGAGCAGAAGCTCCTTTCCGACAGCACGGTGGACAAATTCAAGCAACTGGATCATGTGGTGTCGGTCTCTCCGAAATTCAATATGAATGCGACACTGAAATTCGGAAAGTATCAGGTGGATGCCACATTGAGCGGGCTTCCGGTGGAGAGGCTTGAGCGGATGAACATTAATGTCGGAGAAGGGTCTCTCCCAAAGGAGGGAGAAGAACTCAAGCTCTTTTTCGGGCAATTCGTGCTGCAAAGCTATTATAATCCCCGGAACTACTCGTACCCGTTTTATGACACCGGAAAGACGCTGGACTGGGATCTCATGGCAAAGCCCACGCCGACCTATTTTCCGGCAAGCGATAGCAGTTCCTCCAAGAATCTAAATGAGGAATCCGGTGCAGGCGGTGCCGGCAAAAATACGACGAGGAAGTATTCGATCCCTACGGCCGGCGTTGAAAAATATACCGGGGAATACACCTCGACCAGTTACGACGTCTATTGCGATATCGACGCGTTGATCAAGATGGTCAGAAAGATCTACCGCAATAAGGCGATTCCCGGTCAGCCTACCAAGAAAAACGGAAAGCCGTACAAAAACATCTATTACAATGAGATTCTGGTGGAAGTGGATGATTTTCAAAATGTCACTACCGTGCAGACACTCATCAAAACCATGGGTTACGATGCGCAGAGCGACGTGGAATGGATCAAACAGACCCAGCAGCAGACCAATATGATCCAGGCGGTTTTGGGCGGAATCGGTGCGGTATCGCTCCTGGTGGCCGCGATCGGCATTGCGAATACGATGATGATGTCCATCTATGAACGGATCAGAGAGATCGGGATCATGAAGGTGATCGGCTGCAATATCCGGGATATCGGCGGGATGTTTTTGATGGAAGCGGCGTACATTGGCTTTTTCGGCGGGGTCGTCGGATTGGGATTCAGCTATGCGGTTTCTGCGATCATCAATCATTTTTCCAAGGGCGGCAGCGGTCTTTTCGGTCTCGGGGGCGGTTCCGGCAATATTTCCCAGATTCCCCCATGGCTGGCGATTGTGGGCGTCCTGTTTGCGATCGTGATCGGTATGATCTCCGGATTTGTCCCGTCACAACGGGCGATGAGACTTTCCGCACTGGCAGCGATCAAAAATGAATGATATTTTTGTGCCACACATCGGAATCGTTCGTATATAGTAGTAGAAAACCTTATGGAAAGGTTTTTGTAGATCATGTTAAAGGAGGAAAAAAACATGGCAGAAGAATATGAAATCGAGGAAGGCGTAGAACTGACGGAAGAGGAAAAGGCAAACGGTGTCACGGCAGTCACTCTGGAGCCGACCGAACTGACCGAAGAGGAACTCGAGGCGACTGCCGGCGGCGCAAACGGCAAGATAACGATCGGCGCGCGGCGTAAGCTCTATTGCCCATGGTGCGGTTGCTATGAGGATGTCGGTGACTGCGGAAGGGCTACCGGAAAATTCGGGAAAATACAGCTTACCAATATGCCGCTCCGGTGGTGCTACAGAGTTCGTAAATATTTCCTTGGACCCGGAAGAAGCGGGAAATACTACAGCTGGCAGGGAATCGTCATTCGGTAATCGGATTGATCGCAGTCTGAGAGGATCCCCGGTGCATGAAGCACCGGGGATATTTTGTTATTCGGAGGGGTCAAAAGTCGCATGGCACGAAGTGACATTGTGACCTTTGCGCAATTAACGGCGCGATAAGATTTGGCATGCATAACTGCCGGAAATCATGTATAATGTTTGCATTAGGATAAGGAGGCAAACATTATGCCACATTCAACAGGCGGAGGATCTCACAGCGGAGGTTTCAGCGGAGGTTCTTTTAGCAGCAGTTCTTCCGGAGGTTCCGGCTCCCGCAGCAGCGGGCCGAGAGTATCCAACGAATATTTTGCAGGTGCACACCGGTTTGTGTACTACAGCAACCATCATCCGGTTTACTATTACAGCACAAAGAAGGTCGATGCCTCGAACTGGAAGAGTACTGTCATCTCTACCATCGTTCTCTTGGTGATCTGGCTGACGATCGGGTTCTTGATGTTTGGTGCACCCTTTTTTCCGCCAGAACCGCTTCCTTTGACTTATGAGCAGACGGATCTGATCGTTGTCGATGATGCGCACGTCCTGACGGACAGCGAGATTGACGAGATCGGCGAGGTGTTTCAGGAATTTCAGGATACGACCGGGATTACCCCGGCGCTGCTGACCGTCTATAATGAGGATTGGGAAGAATATTATGATTCTATAGAGGCTTATGCATTTGACACGTATGTTAATTGGTTTGATGATGAATGCCATTGGCTGATCGTCTATTCTGAGCCGAAGAATCCCGATCCCGCTTTTCTGGACTGGAAATGGTGGGGGATGATCGGGGATGATACCGAAGACATCATTACTGAGAGCGAAAGCGATAAGCTGACACAAAAGGTGCAAAAATACCTCAACAAGGAATCTTATTCCGTCGGAGAGGCGATTGCGCGGGGATTTCGAGATCTTCTGCCCGGTGTCATGAAAGCACATGTGGATTTTGAAACGATCCTGATCCTTTTGCTCATGTTTGTCCTGCCGTGTGTGTTTATGTTAAACCGGATCTTTGAAGCGATCCGCTCCAGAGGACAGGCAAAGGCCGTACAATGCCAGACCGATCAAGGAGAGCTTCAGGAGGACAAGTGTGAATACTGCGGCGGCATCTACGTACACGGTCTCCACGAAAGCTGCCCGCATTGCGGCGCACCGATCAAGAAAAGCGGTGAGGGGTGATCAAAAGTACAGAATTTTTTTGGAAAAGTACTGTCACAAGAAAGGTTTTATCGTATATATATATAGAAACGTGTATCATCAATCTTGCAAAAGGAGGGCATAGTATGAAACTAACCGATGCATTAAAGAACAAATTAGGAAATGCAAAGACGGTAGAAGAAGTGAAGGACATTCTTGCAGAGACGAAACAGAATGTAGAGGATGCCGGGGTAGTTCTTGAAAATAGTGAATTAGACCTCGTGGCAGGTGGAGAGGTGCAGTCTGAGCTGTGCTCTTTTGCGGGACATGCGATGTCTCCGAGGCAAGATAATACCTTTACCGGTTTCGTCACATCCCAATTCAGCCGCATTAACTGAGTCATCAATATCATTGAGGGGGTAAAGTATGAAACTCACAAATGAATTGCAGAACAAGTTAGGAAATGCAAAGACGGTAGAAGAAGTGAAGGACATTCTTGCAGAGACGAAACAGAATGTAGAGGATGCCGGGGTAGTTCTTGAAGATAGTGAATTAGACCTCGTGGCAGGTGGAGAGGTGCAGTTGCAGCTGGACTCTTTTGCGGGATATGCGATGTCTCCGAGGCAAGATAATACCTTTACCGGTTTCGTCACATCCCAAATCAGCCGCATTAAATGAGTCATCAATATCATTGAGGGGGTAAAGTATGAAACTCACAAATGAATTGCAGAACAAGTTAAGTAATGCAAGGCTGCAACCATTAGCAAGTTGATGCAGCAGTTTATTGATGAAAATAGACTCAAAAAATGAGAATGATTCTCAAAAGGTCACACACCGGGTCCCACACTTTTTAGTCAAAAATAGTCAAAAATAGTACACGCGTTCTCGAAAATATGTTTGTTTTAGAAAAAAATAAAAACCCCGCAATCCCTTATTTATCAAGGTTTTGCGGGGCTTGTTTTTTCCTGAGCCACTGGGGAATCGAACCCCAGACAACTTGATTAAAAGTCAAAGCAACCTGTTTTGAAGAGAAGAAAACGCTACAAACCGCATTGCATAAGGGGTTTGCGAAACAAGACACTTGATTTTTACTGATTGGGTAACTTGATTATGCATCTTGATCATAATTTATAATTATATTACAAAAACTTAGAGTCGTCAACTATTATTTTCTAAAAGCAAAAAAAGCGGGAAAAACAGGAATTACGGAAGGCAGCAGTGCAGATCTGTATTTATAAGCAGCAGTACCCACTAAAATACTGCTGCCTATAAAACGTTGCAGATATGATACACAACATTAATAGTCTCTTTTTGAACCTCACTATCAAGCCTCTTCATCAAATCTGTTAGCATGCTGTCTCTTGTCTCTTTCCTTGACAGAATATATCTATCAGTGATGTCATCGAATAACGAGTCATTTGACAGGTTCTTCTTATAGTTACTTAATCCAATGCCCCTTTTTATTGATTCTCTCTGGGTGTTATATCTTTTGTATATGCTCATTGTAAATACCTTTCTGTTGTAAAGTATTAAAAAATTGGTTCTATAATAACTCTTAATATAACAACAAATTTTTAATACTTTTTATTCATCAAAAATTATAATAAATCCCATATCAGTGCCAACATTATAGTATGTAGGATCTCCATCTTTCATAACGCAATTCCTGATTGTATTCTTATACATACGGATGCCGCACAATTCGCAACTCTGGATTGCTTTAATTGCATTTGAAGCAGTTGTTTTGCTGACATTAAGATCCATTGCAATATCCTCGATTTTGATAGGCTTGTTCATCTTTTTGCTATATAAATAAACAAATACTCGTAGGATCTTTATCCAATCAATAGATATATTCTTGTCTATCCTATTGTTATTCCCATCTTTGTTATATTTTTTGAATGCGGAAACCCATGCTTTTCTTATCCTTACAATCTTTTTATCTTTCATCCCTCTCTCTGATATTGTGATAGTATAGATACGCCCATCTAATTTGTAAAAAATTAACCCTTTATTCTCTAGGCTTTCTATTGCTCGTTTGATATTACTATTATTATTGGCATTCTGCTTCACGCCGAGCCATTCACACATGTTTGTCAAGTTTCCTCTATAAGCCAAATTATTCTCCGCCAAAATACTTGTTAGAATCAGCAACTTTAATTCATAATCTGCTACATCAAGCCACTCATGATAGAAGATGATGCTATCCTCTGTACTGTCTACCGCAAAATTATTATCCATTTAGATATCCTTTCTATAAATTCCTTTTAGTATCAGTTTATCTATCCATTAGAAAAACAAGGGTATTATATAGTTTTTCTTCTTTTTCTTTTGACATATTTGAGCCACGATTAAAATGATATAGTGTTGATAACTTTATCTGAGTTATGCTGGACAGATCTTTAATAGTTATTCCTTTTGATTTTGCAATTGCTATTAACTCTCTTGTGTTCATTTGTTTCTCCTTTTTTGATATTTGACTAATTATGCAAAAGCCGTTTCTGCACAATTTATTCCTTCATAGATACTTAAAAAAAGAATTATTATAATTTACAAGTTTTGTCCAATCCTGCAAAAAGTAAAGCTGTATTCAGGGGGGCGGTATATTTTAGGAAAGATATACCCTGATTATGAAAACGTGATATTGGTAGTTACAATCCGCACCAAAAGAAGAAGCGCTTTCCGTCATCGCCGCCGCAATAAAAAGAATAGCGGTTGGTATACCGCTATTCATCATCTTTAATATATTCTACAATGTCCTCTACTCGACAATCTAATATCTTGCATAGTGTGTTGATTGTGTCCATTCTAACAGATTGATTCCGCTTGAGTCTTGTTATGAGTGATGGACTCAAGCCGCATTTGGCTGTTAGAAAATACTTTGTAACACCTTTTTCCTTCATAGTTTCCCATAATCTGTCATAAGTTATCATGCCAATCACCTTAGTTGCATAGTAACTAAAAAGAGTATATAATCATACTGACTGTATATAGTACTGACTGTTTGTAGTTGCTATATGGAAAAGAGAAGGGGGTGAAATTTTATGCCAAATGGAAAAGGGACGATTATTCTGATTATTATTGCAGTTGTTTTTGGTCTCATATTTGTCGCATGTATAGGGGTATCATCATCGTCATCTTCCTCGAGCTATCAATTGCACAATCAGGATGGCAGTCTGAATATGGACTACGTTAATGACATGAATGAATATTTCGAAAAGCATCCAGAAAAACTGCCCAAATAGCACAATTAGTTCTATGGAAAGGAGAATCACAACAAATGATATTAGGCATCTTACTTGCTTTGTTTCTGATATTTGGAATCTGTTTTTTCTGTAAAAGAAGGAATGGATAGCAATAATCATAAATCTAATAGGCATTTGATGGAAAAAATTGGAAAGGTTCCACTTTGTAATGAAATGCCAGATAGAGCACCGCATATAGGTTCTTTTTGCTTCCCACTCTGTTGGAGATGTTTAAGTATAGCAGTGGGGATTTTGACAGGTACCATCTCTATTAGGCTATTCCATATAGTAATTATCAATAATTTTTGGATGATTGTATTAGGTATGTTGGCAATGATTCCCTGCTTAATAGACGGAACGATCCAGTACTGTACTCAAAAATATGAGAGCACGAATCTGCGCCGTGCGCTATTTGGCTTTGTGGCTGGATTAGGAATAGGAAGCATCATCTCTGTTGTTGTTAGAGTGTTAGAGATGGCATTATAATCAAAAAGGCAGCGGGTTTACGAAAACCTGCTGTTTTTTGTTTTGTCTGTACCAAAAGTAATGTATACATTTTTTGTACCAAAAGTGTTGACAACACAAAAGAATAGTGATATATTTATAGTACCAAAAGTAATGAACGTTAGTTGTGATACGGAAAGGGGCAAACAATGTGTACAGTATATGGTTATTGCAGAATAAGCACAAAGCAGCAGTCAATAGATCGGCAGGAAAGAAACATTCTTGCAGAATATCCTGATGCAATCATAAGAAAAGAAGCATACACGGGAACAAAGATGAACCGTCCAGAATGGAATAAGATATACAAGGCGGCAAAGGCAGGAGATACTATTGTTTTTGATAGTGTTTCCAGAATGAGCAGAAATGCAGATGAAGGCATAGAAGTATACTTCAACTTGCTTGAAAGGAATGTAAACCTTGTTTTCTTGAAAGAACACTACATTGATACAGAGATATATAAAAATAGCACACAAGACAAAATCGAACTCATTGGATCTGATGAAGATGAAATATTCAAAGGTATCAATAACTATTTTAGAAAACTTGCAGTAAAACAAATTAGGATCGCATTTGAGCAATCCGAAAAAGAAGTTAATGATCTACACCAGAGAACAAAAGAAGGAATAGAGACAGCCAGATTAAACGGTAAACAGATAGGGCTGAAAAAGGGCAGCACACTTACAACTAAAAAATCTGTTGCAGCAAAAGAAATAATCAAGAAACATAGCATAGACTTTGATGGTAGTTTAACAGATGCAGAAGTGATCAAACTTGCAGGAATAAGCAGGAATAGTTTTTATAAATATAAAAGGGAACTCAAAGAACAGTAGAACTGAAAGCGGCGGCGGGAGAAATCCTGCTGCTGCATCATAGAAAGGAGCGCCTATGGATATGATGGAATTAGGTTATTATCTATATATGGAAAACTGCGAGGCAGAAGAAACAAAAGATACAGAAGTCAATGGAAAAGCTGCGGACGATTTGGAGGAGAAAGAAGATATTACCCAAAACAGGAAGGGCTAGGGTAGCCGCACTTGCGATTCGGGGGCGCTGCTGCCCATCTGGTCGCCGATTATGATAAAATACTTACACACGTTGTGCGCGGTAAGATGATTTTGCCATCATTCGGTAAGGAGTTTTTTCCGTCGACGGTAAGCAGATTTTTCTCTTCGCGGTAAGCACTTTTTTCTGTTCA
>CACZBF010000022.1 GCA_902779355.1 uncultured Lachnospiraceae bacterium
CCCGGGTCTTTGTTTTTTAGGAGAAATCCGGCCGAATGGCCGGATTTCATCCTATGAAAAAGACTGCCACACTAATTACTTAGTGCGACAGCCCCTTTTACTCACACAACCAAGGGCAGTAATACAGACAACTCCGAGGCAGACGGCACTTCCCCGCATTCCGGAAGAAAGATATGATCCCCGCCGCAGATGATATGCAGCACTGCAAGTGAAAGCGATGGGAAGATGAAGTCATAGTTGAAAAGAATCTCTTCTTCTTCCGTGTAAACAGTCAGGGAAGAAGACACTCCGGTCGACGCATCCTCTTTTTCCACAAGCCCCGTCGTCAGACCGAGCTCTGACAATCGATCCTGCAAAGACAAAAGCCGCAGATGTCGAAAGGCCTCTGCGGCTTCTTCCGATGTGTCGCCCGGCATCCCGAACCGCAGACAGTCATAAAGTTTCGGCAGATAGGGGAACGCCGGAAGGGAAGTCGGCGGAAAAATCGACGGAAAGCTCCAGGACCGCTCTCCCTGCGAGGAGAGGACATAATGAAAGACCCTGCTGTCTGCCTCCATATCTATAGACATGCAGGAAATGCAGATGCTCTGATCCGGAAAGGTCAGCAGGATTGTCGGTGCATCACCGGAACCAAGGGACAGTTCCGTTCGAATTCCATTCTCCCGAAATACCGATGCCGCTTCATCCAAAGCAGGCAGTAGCATCTCATCGGGGAAGTATTCTTCTTGTTCTTTCATGTTTGTTCCTAAGGAGACAGGGGACGGTTCTCCTGTCTCTTTTTCCAATCATACACCTCGTTGGAAAATTCGTACACTCTTTTTCACCTGTTGTGGTTACTGCTGCCCTTTATAGACAAACCCGAGCATCGTGATGTCGTCAAACTGGTCTTCCTCACCGACAAATCCGGCGATGTCTTCTCTGACCATCGGAAGCACGACATCCATCGGCTTCTGCTTCGTTGCGTTCAGGACCTTAAGCAGGCGTTCGGTGCCGTATTGTGCGGTTTCGTGATTGATCGCCTCCGGAATCCCATCTGTATAGACGAACAAGCGGTCCTCTGCGTTCAGCGTCATCTCTGCTTCTTTATAATTCACACCTTCCATGCAGGCCAAAGGAAGCCCGTGCTTTTCTTTGACGTATTCATAATCTCCGCCTGCGCGCATCAGGATCGGATATTCATGTCCCGCGCTGGCGTAACTCATATGCCCCGTCAAAAGATCCACGATGCCGATCCAGACGGTCACGAACATCTCCGCCTCATTGCCTTCACACAGCGAATTGTTGGCGCGCTGCAGGATCTCTGCCGAATGCAGGCCTGATTCCGCAAGTCCGCGGATGATGGTCTTCGCGCGCATCATAAACAGCGACGCCGGGATTCCTTTTCCGGAAACGTCTGCGATCACCATGACGACCTTATTCCTGTCTACAAAGAACAGATCGTAGAAATCGCCGCCGACCTCTTTCGCCGGATCCATCGTAGCGAAGACTTCCATATCATTTCGCGGGAACGCGAAGTTTTTGGGCAGGGAGGATTCCTGGATGATACGGGCCAGTTCGAGTTCTTCCTCGATCCGTTTCTCCGCCGCCTCAATATACCCCTTCAACGCCGTCACTGTCTGGTTGATGTCATCCGAGAGGGAAGCAAATTCGGACGAACTGCGCACCGAGATCACTTCATCCAGATTGCCAAATGTGATCTTGTCGAGAGACGCATTGATCTGATTGAGGTTTTTGATAACGATCTCCTGCACCAGCATGTAAACCAGCACGTAGATCACGGCAAACAGGATGATGTCTGCAAATGCGGTCTCGTAAACCTGCACATCACGAAGGAAGAACATCTCCGAATCAGGGATCTGCGTCAAAAGCGTCAGGCCGTCCGGCAGGCTGTCCGTCAGACATAAGGACGGTGTCTGGAACATATTCGCCCTGAAGATCTCACCCGGCGCGTGGCTTTGCAGCTCTTTCTTATTCGGCAAAGACATCGCCGTCCCGCTGTGCGTGCCGAAAAAGCTGATCCCCGACTTGCTGATGATGTCAAACGTGCCTTCGTTTCCGACATGGAAATCCGAAAGCACTTTCGAGAGCAGCTCATCCGTCTCGGCCTCGCTTGCCTGCGATCCCGATGACTCTATGGAGATATAGGCATCCCGGATGTTCTCCGATGCATGCCGCAGCGTTTCGCTGGAATCCTGCATAGCCGTCTGACTCTGCACATTGACCACGAAGATCATATTACACACGAGTACGAACGTGACGATACCAAACAGCCAGAACTGGAACTTCTGCGCCACGGATACTTCTTCTTTTTTCGGCACGCGCAGGGGGTTTTTCAGTTCATGGGAGATTGCCCGCAGTGTGATGGAGCACCCCGCAAGCCCGAGGCCGGTAAAGAGGATCATTGGCAATGCGCAGGTTTTCACCACATAGAATGCCATGCTCATATCACTTCTATGGGTGATCAACACCGCATACATATGGAACACTTCCATGACAGCGCCCATGGCGAATGCATAAAACGGGGAGGGCTTCCTCCGCTTGAAGATCGCGTAATTCATCACGGCAGCAAGGACACCGGCCAGACAGGTGGACAGACTGCAGGCGATCCTCGTATAGGATCCGATCCCCCAGTACGTACCTGCGATGTAGCGCTCGATTCCGCCCATAAAACCCGCAATGAGACCTGACACAGGGTCGAAGAACAGACCTGCGATGAGCGGCCCGAGATCCCGCACATTCAGCAGCATCGTATGGAAATCAATGCCGAAGTGCGTCGACAGGATCGCGCAGCCCCCGTAGATCAGACCAAGGAAGATCTTCCATGGGACAGTTATTGTTTTCTTCCGCAGCTTGAGCCATAACAACGCGGTCAGCAATACATGAACCGCCGTTACTGCAGACATCTTCAAGATCATCTCTAGCATTTGTGTCACGTCTTCCTTTTTAGTAGGTTATTAACTGTTTTATCTTACACCGAATATCACGAAAACTCAATCCTTAGTCCATCCCCTTTGCAACTGCTCTCGCGGCATCACGTTGGATGTCCGGGTCATAGGACAGCATCGGTTCAATCTCTTTTCCCTTTATACGCCGGTTGATGTAATTCCTGGTAAGTTTGATGAGCAGCGGAATCTGCGCGATCAAGCCGATCAGGTTCGGGATCATCATGAGGCCGTTAAACGTATCGGAGATGTCCCAGGCGAGGTTGGATTCCATCACGGCGCCGAGAACGATCAACGCGATGAAGATCAACCGGTAGACTTTTGCCCAGGTCACGCCAAACAGATACTCTGTCACCTTCGCCCCGTAATAGGACCATCCCATCACGGTCGTAAACGCAAAGAGCGTGATCGCGATCACCACAAACCACTCTCCCGGTGCCCCGAGCGATGCACCAAAAGCTTTCGCCACGAGCGTTGCATCATTGACGCCCTCTCTCACAAGCCCCGTATTCAGATCGATCGCACCGGAACTCAACACAACGAGTGCCGTCATCGTACAGATCACAAAGGTATCCAGAAACACTTCCGCGATCCCCCACATGCCTTGGCGCACCGGCTCTCTGGCGCAGCTGTTGCTGTGCACCATGACAGAGGAACCGAGCCCCGCTTCGTTGGAAAAGACGCCTCTCTTACATCCGTTTTTGATCGTGTTGAACGCAAGCTGGATCGCTGTCCCGACCGCACCGCCGCGGATCGCGGCAGGCCCGAGCGCAAACTTAAAGATCGACGCAAACGCCGCAGGGAGATTTGTGATATGCATGATGATCAACACGAGACACCCGATGATGTAGATGATTGACATAAACGGGATCAGCTTTTCGGATACAGCTGCAAGCCGCCGAAAACCGCCCAGGATGATCACTGCCGCAACGATCATCAGGACAATCCCGATCATCCAGTCTGCCACAGGCGCGCCGAGAAAGACGCCGCTCCCCTGCACTTCCGAGAAAAAGGTTTCGCCGACATTGATCGTGATCTTGTTGATCTGACCCATGTTACCGATCCCAAACGACGCAAGGATCGTAAAGATACAGAACAAAATACCGAGTATCCTGCCGAGAACTTTGCAATGCTTGAGTGATCCGAGTCCGTCCTGCAGATAATACATCGGACCGCCGGACCATGCACCCTCCGCATTGCGGCGGCGGTAAAAAAGGCCGAGCGCATTTTCCGCATATTTCACCATCATGCCGAAAAAAGCCGCCACCCACATCCAAAGCACGGCTCCCGGGCCGCCCACACAGATCGCCGTAGAGACGCCCGCGATATTTCCTGTTCCGATCGTGGCACACAGCGCCATGCAAAAAGTACGGAGCTGAGACAGGGCACCGGAGTCGTTGATGATGCGGGCTTCCCCATACATGCTCCCGAAGGTCTTTTTCCACCAGTGCCGGATATGTGTGACCTGGAAAAAGCGTGTGATCACCGTGCAGATGATGCCCGTCCCGAGCAGCAAGATCAGCCCGAACGTCCCCCACGCAAATCCGTTTACCGCATCATTGATCTTTACAACAGAGTCGAAGACACTTCCCATACGTTCACACTCCCTTTAACGCTGTAAGAATACCCTCATAATCAAGGCTGTCAATGGCCTTTATGATCTTTTCGAACCGCTCTTTTTCCTCGCCCGGGATCTCATAGGGTGCGATCTCCTCCATGATCTCTTCGATCGCATCCAGATCTCTGGCACCGGCCGCTTCCCGCAACCCCTCATAGGCGCTGTCCATCAGGAATCTGTCCGCCACGGGCTTTTGAACCGCCTCTGTCTTCTCTTGTTCTTCCCGAAAGACCCCGTCGAGCCGCTCTTTGTATTTTGCGTACTCTCTCATAAAGTCCGCATGACGCTTGCGGATATCATCCAAGGCGTTTGCCTTCCCCGCATTCTCAAGGAACTGCGCCGTTTCGGCAAATTCCACCGCACCGATCAGCTTCGCGGAACTCTTCAATGCATGCACTTTGATCGTGTAGCTTTTCCAATCTTCCTCGGCATAAAACCCTTCAAGCTCCACTGTCTTTTGATCGATCGACTCATAAAAGATCTTCAGCACCGTCCGGAAGGCATCCTCCGACCCGCTGTTTTTCACCGCGATCTCTCCGTCGATCCCGTCAATCCCATGATACCACTTTTCTTCCTGCGGCATCGGATCCGGTATCTCCGTCATACCGAAAGCATCCGCCTGCTCTTCCTCTTCGTCTTCAATGTCTGTCAGCGTATGGTCTCCGATAACGGCTTCCTTCTCGAAATACGGCGACAGGTTATAGGACTTATTGCTCTTGATGAAATACAGGATACCGAACGACCCCGGCCCGCAGTTCGCGGAGATCGCGGCAGACGCCTGTACAAAGACCACGTTCTCAAAAAAGGCGATCCGGCTGATCTCATCTTTGATCCAGTAAAGGGTCTCCGCCGGCACGTCCGCATACGTGATAAACACGATATCCGAATCCGGTATGATATCCACGGGCAGAGCCTTTCGGATATACCGTCTGTAGGCGTGTCTCGTGGAGCCCGCCCAGACACCGCCGATCGTGGCTTTGTCTTCCCGCATCATCAGGCTCGGATGGAGGTTCAACGCTTTTGCAAGCCTGTGGACTCTGCGGCTGATACGGCCGTTTCTTACCATATAGTCCGTCTTGTCAATGACAAAGCTGCAGCGAAGTCTCTGCTTGACTGCCTCCAGTTCCGCCACGATATCTTCCACCGGTACATTCTGCTGCGCCAGGCGGACTGCGATCAGCACGAGGATACCCTGTGCGCTGGAAAGGCTTTCCGAATTGATCACGGTCACGTTGTCAAAGGACTTTGCCGCTTCGGATGCGATCTTATATTCCTCGCTCATGCTCGTCGTCAGCGAAATATGGATCAGATGGTGCGCTCTTCGTAAGTTCTCGGCAAAGAACTCCGTAAATACTTTTTCATCCGGCGGCGCAGATTCCAGATGTTTTCCTGCTACCAGGAAGCGGATCAGCTCATCCGCTGCCATCTGCTCTCCGTCCTTAAAGACACTTTCATCCGTATGGACTAAGAACGGCAGCAACGGGATCCGCAGTTCCTTCACCAGACCATACGGCAGATCGCACATCGAGGTGGACGTGATGATCACCGGTGCCTTCTGCGCGTAACCGGCAGTTGCGCTGATATCCGCATCGAGCCTGCTGATGCTGTTGTTTCGGATCACCTTTTCTCTGGAAATGTGCTTCATCAGCATCTGTTCCAACGCATCGCCCGATACCGGCTTGATGAGATACCCATTGAATCCCGAGCGCGTATACAGGTCCAGATTGTCGCTCCCGGCATTCGCGGTCAGCACCACGACCGGTGTCGTCCTATTGAGACCGCCGGTCTGTTCCCGGATATTCTCCAAACATTCGATGCCGTCCATTTCCGGCATCAGGTGATCCATCAGGATCACATCGTAATGGACACTGACGGTCCTCTTCAGCGCCTCTTTTCCGCTGAGGACTGTATCGATCGCCATCTCTGTCCCGGACAACAGCCGCGCCTCGACCTCCAGGTTCATCTCATTGTCATCCACGATCAGAATCTTGGCATCCGGTGCGCGGAAGCTGCTCTCATATGCCTTTTTCTTCACGACGCCCTGACTGTGGATGTTCAGTTCTCCGATGACGGTCGGATCCGAAATACCCTGTCTGACTGTAAAGACAAAGGTGGATCCCTCACCGTACACACTGTTGACCGTGATCGTTCCGCCCATCAGTTCTGCCAATTGCTTCACGATGGATAGACCAAGACCCGTTCCTTCGATATGCCGGTTCTTTTCCTCGTCCACACGTTTGAACGCATCGAATAGATACGGCAGCGCTTCCCGTTTGATCCCCATGCCGGTATCCGACACGGTGAGGCGGAGCTCGGTTGTCGTCTCATCCACCGGTTCGCTCTCCAGGTGCAGCTCGACCTGTCCCCTTTCCGTGTACTTCACAGCATTGTTCAGCAGGTTGATCACGACCTGCTTGATCCTGACCTCGTCACCGTAGAGGACGGACGGTACCTGCGGATCGATCGTGACTTCAAACTGCAGTCCCTTATCACTTGCACGAAGGTACATCATGTTGACGATCTCCGAAAGCATATCGCCGACCCTGTAATCCACGGGAACGATGTCCATACTCCCCGCTTCGATCTTGGAGAAATCCAGAATGTCATTGATCAGCGCAAGCAGCATTTTACCGGATCCCTGGATCCCGGCAGCATCCTTTGCCACGTCATCCGAGATAGCTTCATCCCGCAGGATCAGTTCGTTCAGACCGAGGATCGAGTTGATCGGCGTCCGGATCTCATGGCTCATACTGGAAAAAAAGCGGTTCTGCGCGCGGTTCAGTTCTTCCGCCTTTTCCGCCGCTTTCTTTGCCCTGTCGTTCTCTGACTCGAACAAGCGGTTTTGCAGCCACGACATGGAATAACAGACGAGGCCGACCAGCATCAGCGAAAGGAACGAATCGATGAAAAACATCCGTCTGGTATGCGCGACCACCCATTCCGGATGGAAATACTCCAGCAGGTAGCAGGTTCCGGCCAACACAAAAACGAGCACCAGAAAGACCGTCCGCTCGATACCCTCCATGACGAGACCGACATACATAAAGGCAAAGATGATCCAAAGGACACCGCCGCCGTAGAGGCCGCCGCCGAAAAAGAACAGCGTCGGCAGGATCATAAACAGCAGTCCGACAACCACAAGTCTGATCCCGATCTTCATCTTGTTTTTATACATCCCGGTGAAGGTGATCGTCGGCACCATGATCAAGGTGAGGACCAGAATGGTGAGCTCCCTGAAGTCTTCTCCACTCAGGATGTCCCCGATCAGGGCGATCGTCACCGCGATCTCGGATATGATCGTCAGTGCGATAAACAGCCTTTCTGTCAGAGGTCTTTCCGAATCACGGAGCGCAGCACGTATATCACGAAACAGTTTTTTCTTATTCATGCTACGTCACCTCCCCCGCTTTTTTCATGCCGGAAAGTTCCCGCTGCATCACGCGTTCGAACTCTGTCATATCGATCGGTTTGGCAATGAACCCGTCAAACCCTTCTTTCATAAACATACCCTTAGCACCCGCGACAGCGTTTGCTGTCAGCGCGATCACGATCACTTTTTTTCCGAGTTCTGATGCCGCCTTCTTGATCTCCTTCATGGCTTCGACGCCGTCCATTCCGGGCATCATATGATCCATGAATACCACATCATAGTCCCTCTCTCGAAAAGCATGGATCGCTTCCGGTCCGGATCCAGCCGTATCCACTTCCATGTTGTACTCCCTAAAAAGCTCCGATGCCACAACGAGGTTCATCGGCTCGTCGTCTACGACCAGCGCCTTCACGCCGGCAAAATCAGGCTTTGCAGCATGCAGATCGTTTTCCAGGCCGGTAGCATCTCTCCCTTCGTTTAGGATTCGGATCACAGGATAGGCATACAACGGCTTTGGCATGATAATAACCCTGCTGCCTCTGTTTGCGGTGAAGCCTGCCTCTGCGGAAACCGCCACGACGATATCGCCCTGGCTTAGCTCATCAAAATAGAGCGGATTCGCTTCGTATTCCTCCTGGCCCATGAAGATGTACTTCACGTTGAGCTTCTCCTGTAACTTCTCGACATCCTTCAACGTCTCCGCCGGATACAGGGGGACACGTATGCCCGATGCCAGATTTGCCGCCATGGCGCGATAAAAATCTCGCACCTTCGGCACACGGTATTTATCCGGTCTGACGTGGAAGAGGATGTCGCCGTCAAAGGTATCCCTCACGGTAAGGCACGGCTGCGGATCGATCACCTTCTGCGGGATGGTGAGGCGTACCATGGTGCCGTTACCCCGCTCGCTTTCGATCTTGACGCATCCGCCCATGCTGTGAACAAATCCGTACACGATAAAGAGCCCGAGTCCGATCCCGCCGGTGCTCCGATTCCTCTTTTTATCCACCTGATACAATCCGTTTGAAACAGCACTGATCGTTTCCCAAGCCATACCGATCCCGGTGTCCGTGACCTCGACGCAGAGGTTCACATCCTGCCCCACCGTGTCCGTGTAGAGCTTGATATAGACGCCGCCCTTCCGCGTAAATTTCACAGCGTTCTCGGTCAGGAGACGGAATATCTTGTGCAGCTTTTTGATATCGCCGTGCATCCTCGTCGGCGTCCGCGGATCCAGATCCATCACGAGCTCCAGTTCCTTCTTGTTGTCCATATAACGAAAAGCGGTAACGACATCATGGATCAGGGAAGTACTCATATAATCGTCTTCCTCGATCAGCACTTTTTGCCGTTTGCACTCGATGTAATCCTGGATATTCTCAATCTGATAGGCGAGCTTCATCCCCGCTTTTTTGACGGCATCCACTTCCCCGCCCGGGGTCTTTCTGAGGAGGATATCTGACATCCCGTTGACGACATTGACCGGTGTGCGGAGCTCATGGGAAACGTTGGAAAGGAAATCCTCCATGTCCGCATCGTACGCTTCGATCCGCCCATCCTTTTCCTCATTTGACTGCTTCAGTTCCAGTCTGTTGTTGATCGATCGGATGCAGACGAAGTAAACAAACAGTACCGCGACCGTATGCAGCAGGAGCACTGACGTCGTCTGCTTGTCAAACTTCACCGGCTCACCGCCCGGCAGATTCATAAGGTGGATCAGGAGCAGCAAAAAAAATTCCCCCAGAAAAACATGCATGATCGCAACATGATCCATAAGGGAAAACACAGCCATAGCAAGCGCAACCGTAACCGCGATGTCTGTATAGCTCGTCTTATGTACGCCTTGGTAAAACAGCATCATCACGGCAAAAATAAAATAATACACCTTCCGAATGGTGTAACTCGGTCTGTCCAGAAGGTGTATGATCCAAAGGGATGCAATCCCGGGAATGCTTAAGATCGGCACCCAGAACTCCCATCCCATCAGCAGATTTTCGATCATCAATCCGATCAGTGCCATGGATATGATAAAGACAATGAATTTTTCGTCCCGTTTGGTTTTTTCGCTGGTCATGACCGTCCTCTACGCGTCCTCTTTTTTCGGTTCTTCTTTTGCCTCTGCTTCTGCTGTCTCTTCTTTCGTTTCTTCTTTTGCTTCTTCTGTTGTTTCCGCTTTCGCTTCTTCTTTTCTTTCTTCTTTTGCTTCCTCTGTGGACTCTTCTTTTTCGCCTTCTTTTTCCGGCGCTTCCTTTGCCTCTTCCTGGCCCTCTTCCTGCACTTCATTTTCCGTGGAGACCTCGAGATCTTTCTGCAGTTTTTCATCCTGCTTCTTGAAAAATTCCTCCAGATACCGGAGCAGATCCACAAGGCTCGTGGTCTTTAAGATATAACCGTTCGGCTTTAAGGCAAGGACACGCGACACCTCTTCCTTCGTACTCACACCCGTTAAAAAGATCACCGGGATCTCCTGCGTCGACGCATTCCCTCTCAGCATCTCAAGCACCTTCGGCCCGTCTGTTATCGGCATCTCATAGTCGAGCAGGATCAGCTCCACCCGGTTTTGCGCAAGAAAGGTAAACGCCTCCATCCCGCTTGTGACCACGCTGACCTTGTAATGATCCTTCAGCCATGAACGGATCATCTTGCCAAACGCCGGGTCATCATCTACGACCAGGAGCTTTCTGGCATTCCCTCCCGCTGCGGGTTTCGTGAGCATGGTCCGGACAGTCTTCTCCAGGATGTCCATATTCACAGGACGGTACAGCCACGTATGATCCTTCAATACGGGAAAGGCCTCGATGATGTTGGCCTCCTGATCCTTTTCTCCGACAACGATCGTGTCCTTCCAGTCCTCCTCGAGCAGGCCGCAGATCGCTGCGATATGGCGTCTCTGGATCGTGCTGTTCAGGCAATCTGAGGGGAGATAGATCAGGATCAGTTCATTGTTGATGATATCTTCTTTCAGATTCGGTGCATCCTCCGCCCTCACGGTCACAGCGCAATCCAGGCTTTCCATCTTATTTGCGATCCCTTTGGTAATGATGCTTTCCTTTTCCCGGATGATCAGTACTTTTTTACCCCACAAATCTCCCTTTTTTTCCATGTCTTACTCCTTCGGTAGTCTTATCATCACCACTGTCCCGCCATGCTCTCTCGGCATGATGGTCAGTGAGCCGTCACACATTAGTTTCAGTCGTTCTTTGATATTTGCCAAAGCGCCTCCTGCGTTTTCCGCTTCCTCATAATTGAAGCCGACGCCGGTGTCCTCCACGCTAAGGCAGATTTCTTCCTCGGTCTCGCTCGTTTTGATCGTGATCGTAACCGGCGCAAGATCCGGATCGACGCCGTGCTTAACCGCATTCTCCACGATCGGCTGCAGGGTCAGCGGTGGCAGACGGAACACCGTCACTTCCGTCTCATACTTCACAAACAATTTTCCTTCAAACCGCACCTGCTCCACGGCCAGATACGCTCTCGTATGCTCGAGCTCCTCGGCAAAGAGGATCGGTTCGCTCGTCGCGATCGCCGTAAAATTTTTGCGCAGATAATTCGTAAAATCCGAGATGACCTGCTGCGCGCGCACGGAGTCCTGCGCCACGAGGTAGTAGATGCTCGTCATCGTATTATAAATGAAATGCGGCCGCATCTGCAAGATGGCGATATTGAGACGCTGGTTCGTGTTTTCCCCTTGCTGTCTGACATAGTGGTCGGTCTGCTGCCCGAGGATATAGATGAACAGCACCAGTGATGCCACGGCTGTCCCCAGCTCGATCATATAAATCCCGTAAAAAAACATCTGGATCACCATCGAGGCAAGCGGGATCAGGACGTAAGCGAGAAACCCCTTGAACTGGAGCGATGTCAATTTCTTTTTTCTGCGCAGTACCGCGATCAGGTTTAAAAGCATCAAAGCCGCCGGCGGGATCAGCAGCACCGGATAATACGGGCCTCGATGATAGATATTGTCCGGCGTATAATAGTAGATCACATCCGTAAACTGTGTCACCGCAAGGAGGATGACATAGGTAAGCCACAGGATCCCGGAGATGAGGAGCAGCGGATGGCGCTTTAAGTCTTCTTCTGCGCAGTGGATCAGATACGCCGAGAGCATCGGCATCAGGATCGACGAGAAGAACGATTCCAAAAACAGCATGATCTTGGAAAGCGCCGTGAAACCCGGCCCCAGAAAGATCGTTGAAATCTGAGAAATGAGATCGCTGCAGACATACACGATCAGGATCAGAAAAAACGTGATAAAAAAGGCACGTACGTTTTTTTCCATGTAGCGGCTGAAGACCGCAAGAAGCAGGCTCATCACCGCGATCGTAAGTCCTGCGACGGCGACAGCAAAATTCGAAAGCGAGATCCAGTCGGTCATGTCAATGTCAGTCCCTTCATCGGATATTTCAGCAGTGTCAGTTGCTTTCGGATCGCCTCTTCGGAAAGCGGTTTCAAAAGGAACCCGCAGGCGCCGGTATCCCAGGCGTCAAAAGAATAATCCATGTAAGCGGTCAAAAAGATCACATTCGTATACTGGTTGATCTGCAGCAGGCTTCGACAAAGATCCAGCCCGCTCGTCTTACCCATCTCAATGTCCAAGATCGCGAGATCGATCGAGGTACGCTTCGCATAATCCAGTGCTTCGGAAGGCCGTGAAAAGCCTGTCACGTTGGCATCCGGAAAGACACGCTGGATCGTTGGGATCCCGCCTGCGAGCACGATCTTCTCATCATCCACGAGGATGACTTCCGGCTTCTCATCTTCACGCTGCGCTGCATGCAAAAGCTGAACAAAATCGGCTCTCAAATACTCTGAAAGGCGCAGGATCAAAGAAACATCCGGGACTCTGCGCCCGGTCTCCCAGCTCGCGATCGTGGAGCGATCCACATACAGCATGTCAGCCAATTGCTGTTGGGACAGATTCCTTTGCACTCTTAAGTTCCGCAGGGTTTCCGCAAATGATTCATTCATCTTAGATCTCTCACATCAAGTCTCCTGGATAAACATCGCATATTTTCCGAACTCCTCGGAATTGATAAGGCGTCCGAGTTTCTCAAATTCATACCGCGTCGCGAGGATAATATCGCGCATCGCGACCGACCGCTTTTCCGCTCCCGCAAAGTACGCAGCGGTAAGCAGGATGGATTTGATGTTGCTGCCGGTCAGCTCGGTGAAGCGCTCCGCGAGGAATGCATAGTCCACATCCGCATCCATCGGGACTTCTTCCGGGAGCATCGTCCGCCACATTTTTTCACGCGTCGCGACATCCGGCCGTTCAAAATGCACGACATAAGTCAGCCGCCGCATGAAGGCCGAGTCAAAGCTCTGGTAACTGTTCGTCGCAAGGATCGTGATCCCGCTGTATTCCTCCACCTTCTGGAGGAGAAAACTCGTGTCCGAATTGGCATATTTGTCATGCGAATCCTTGATCTCGGTCCGCTTCGTAAAGAGCGCATCCGCCTCGTCAAAGAACAGTACGACACTCCGCTTCTCCGCTTCGTCAAAGATCCGGGAGAGGTTCTTTTGCGTCTCTCCGATGTATTTGGAAAAGATCTGGGACACATCTACACGGTAAAGCGGTGTCATGATCTCGTTTGCGATCGCCTGTGCCGCCATCGTCTTGCCTGTTCCGGGAGGTCCGTACATCAATATGATCACGGCGTTGCCATATGCATTTTTCTTGTTGATCCCCCATTCCGCGCCGACGCGATTGCGGAGGCGGAAACGGTCACATGCTGCCTGCAGGCGCTTCTTCTCCGCCGTACCGAGGAAGATATCATCCCAGGTATAATGTGCATTGACTGCCGTCGCAAGGTGTTCGAAATGCGAGGTGTTGAGGCGGAATAAAAGATCCTGCAAAAGCGGTCTGGAAAGGGTCGTGAGGCCCAACGCATCCATCGTTTCTCTTGCCTGCCGCATGATCCTTTTGATCGCGGAAAAGCTCAGCTCATGACAGTCCGCTACGTCAAAGATGTCGATGCGCTCTTCTAAGATGATCCGCTCGACGGCAAGGAAATATTGCCAGATCCTGATCCGCTCTTTCACATCCGGAAGCGGGAGGGAAAGCACCGCCGGGATGCAGTCCGCGCTTACGGATAACGGCGGAAGTTTTTTCTCCCCGCACAGATAAATGGCCCGGCCCGGAAGGTGTTTGACTAAGGTCGGAAGCAGGGCCGAAAGCGTCAGCGTCCGCCCCTGTTCGGTCACATCGTCTGCCTCTTCTTTTTCGCTGTGCTGCTCTTTTAGCAGGATCACCCCGTCATGCATCCGAAAGTAAAAGAGCACAGCAGGCAGCATCCGCTCTGCGCCAATCAAGTGTTCCGTATCCAGTTCATAGAACGGCACGCCCTGTCTCGCCGCAAGCATCGTCAGCGCTGCCGCAGCGTCCTCCGGATCACTGCTTTCCAGATACCGGAACACTGCCTTCTCTTTCGTCTCCGTCTCCCGCGCAAGTGTCGGCAGGATGTCGGAAAAAAAGCCTTCAATCTCCCGCGGCTCTTGGTCCACACGGATCGGAAGATCTCCCGCTCCCTCTTCGCCGCAAAGATATGCATACGCCGTATCGGAGAGATACAGCGGCTCCATCAGCGCCGGGTAACGCTTGATCGCAGCGTCGCCTCTCTTGTCAAACAGAAATGTCCACAAGGTCCGATCCGGTGCGAAGAGATCCTCCGTCTCCTCTGCGGTATAGCCCAAAAATGCCATCAGCGCCGCCATCGTCCCCACGGTCGGAAACTGCAGCGTGTAATCATCCTGGATAAAGCGGTAGATGCGCAGGTATCGAAGCTCCCACCGGACAGATGCCGCCACAAGGACAGCCAGTTCCTCCGGAAAAGAAAGGGACAGCCTCTCTCTCAATTCCCGAAACGGGAGAAACGCGTCTTTCGTCAGCGCCTCACGCCCCTTGATAAATGTCATCGCTTCTTTGGCATCCGCGATCGCGTCGGCGCACTGCAGATCCTCCGGCCGCATCTCGGGCGGCAGGTCAAAATAATCCTGCAGCTCTTCCTCGCTGACCTGGGAAGCCCTGCTATGCCAGGTGCCTTCTTTGCAGCGTGCCCCCTTGTCACGGAGAAAATACTCCAGCATCATATCGAGCAGCAAAAAAAGCTCGCTCCGATGTTCTTCCGCGCTTTCATAAGGAGTGTTTTTCTTTTTTTCGTCAAAATACTCAAAAAAACCGTACATCTTATTTACCCAAATACCGGATCACAAGCGATGTCATATCATCAAACTGGCTGGCCTCTCCGGTAAACTCGTCCACACGCTGACGGACAAGATCATCCAGTGCCTTCGGATCTTCAAACGACTCTTCGTTCAATGCGTTCAGCAAGCGTTCCTCCGTGAACTGCTCATTATCCTCATCCATCGCCTCCGGGAAACCGTCGGTATACAGATACAACATATCTCCCGCTGCAAGCGTGACGCTATACTGCCGATACTGCACATCCTCCACAACCGCCAGGGCCACATCATGCTCATCCTCAAAACGCTCGAATGAACCGCCGGCTCTGCGGATGATCGGATACTCATGCCCTGCGTTGGCGCAGACCATTTCCCCGGTAGAGAGCGTCAAAATCCCCATCCAGGCCGTCACAAACAGCATCTCTTCATTGCCATCGCAAAGGATGTTGTTCACGATGGAAAAGACCTCCTTCGGCTCCGTCATACCGTTCATCGCGGAGTTCTTGATCAGCGTTTTTGCAATGACCATGAAGAGCGCCGCGGGAACACCCTTTCCGGAAACGTCTGCGATCACCAGCGCAAGATGGTCATCATCCACAAAGAAGAAATCATAAAAGTCTCCTCCGACCTCTTTGGCAGGCCGCATGGATGCATAGAGCCGGAAGTCCTCCCGATCCGGGAAATTCAGCGGCAGCATGTCCGACTGGATCTTTGTAGCGACATCAAGCTCCGCCCCGATACGCTCCTTCTCTGCCGTGACCGTCGTGAGATCGCGGATATATGTGCGGATCCTCTCCGTCATGACGCCAAAGGATTCGGCGAGCGATGTCGTCTCGTTGTCCGCTTCCATATGCCATTCAAACTCCAGATTATCTCCGTTTACCGCTCCGATCTTTTTCGTCAATGCGACGATCGGCTCCGTGATCCGTCTGGTCTCGCGTTTCGACAACGCGCCCATGATCAGGAGCACCGCGACAAACGTGCCGATCCCGATGCAAAGAGAAATGACCATGGACATCCGGTCCTGTTCTATATGGTTGTATACCTTATCGTAGAATTCATTCACGATGCTGTTCATCTGATCGTTCAGCGTATTTCCATCCGCAACAAACAGATAAGACCAGCCCAGGAGATTGATCGGCGCGTAGTAGGCCTCATAGTATGCGCTATCAGCGCTTTCTTCTATATATGCAGACCAGTCCTCATCAGTACTCACGCCTTCTACATACTCCATCTCGGGAAGTTCTGTCCCATCAGGTCTGATCGAGAACGAATCATGTCCCTTCTCTCCGCTTGCGGATTCCTTCAGGATCTCATTCAACGTCGGTCTGCTCTCATCATACAGATTCTTTTTCTCGTCGGGTTCCAATCCGAACAGGCCTTCCGTGTCAGTTGCGATCATGAGGTTTCCGTCACCATCCGTAATGCAGACTCTGGAGTCTGCCAGCAGAGACTCATTCAGGATCGCATCCACAGTCTCCATTCGCACATCTGCCGCTACCACACCGATGAGATCCGTATGTCGATCATCCGCATATACAGGCACACTGCAGGTAATGGTTCCTTCGCCTGTGAAATAGTCCGTGGTCAGAGGGCTGAATACCGCCCCTCCGGCCGCGACCGCATCCTGATACCAGGCTCTTGACTTCGCATCAAACGGCATCGGATTCCCGTTCTCATCCAACACGCTTTCCACCCTGTTATCCGCAAAAAACGTGAAGCCGTCCTCAGAGGCAAAATAGGCGGATGCGATATCCACATCCATCGCATAAGCGGAGCGCAGGATATGGCGAAGGGTCGACATCACTTCCATCGTATGGATATTTGCCGGATCCGCAGCGTCAAAAGTTGCATCATCCAGACGATACACCACATCCTCGCCAATGTCATCTTTCGTTGGCGGCTCAACGATGCCTTTTGAAGAAGGCTGATCCTCACGGTAAAGACGCCCTGCCACGGATCCGATCATCTCTGCCGTATTGAGACACCCCTCAAAAAAGCGATTAACACTCTCGGCGCTCCCGGTCGTCATGTTCAAAGTCCCATTGTCCCTTTGCTCCAACAGGGGTGTCAGGATCTGTTCGCTGACATGTAAGGTCATCTGCTCGAGCAACTGCCGGGAACGAGTGGACATCTGCAGGATCGTTACAATATTGACCGCAGTAAAGAAAAGCGAAAGAAACAGCACCGCACCCAGAATTACCCGGAGAAATCGGCCGCCGATGGAGTCTCTGTCAAGCTTCATTTTTTGCTTGTCATCTTTTTTTCTCATGCGTCTACCGTTCCCTTATACCAAAAACTCAGCATCGTGATATCGTCAAACTGATCCCGCCCGTCTTCAAAGTCATGTACACACTTCAGAATATGCTCGACGGTCTTTTCCGGTGTTTCGGTACGAACCTTGTTCAGTTCCTCCACCGTTCTCTCAAAACCAAAGAGCTCTTCCTCTACACTATGCGCCTCCACAACGCCGTCCGTGTATACAAAGAATTTGCTGCCCTTTGGCATCGTAAACGTATAGTCCTCATACGGCATGTCCGGCATCGCTCCGCAGACCAGTCCGTGCAGATCCTCAAAGAGCGTGTATGTGCCGTTTTCGTCAGTCATGGCAGGATATTCATGCCCCGCACTGCAGGCGATGACCTCGCCGGTGCTGATCGTCAGGATTCCGAACCAGATCGTCACAAACATCTCATAAGGATTGTTTTCACAGAGATGATTGTTGACATACGCAAGCACCTCTGCCGGCGTGCCTCCGGCGAGCGCACGGTTCTTTAATTCCTGCTTGCTGATCATCATGAACAATGCTGCCGGGATGCCCTTTCCGGAAACATCCGCAATGGCCATCCCCAAATGATCGTGATCCAACAGGAAGAAATCGTAGAAGTCTCCGCCGACTTCTCTCGCCGGCGTCATGGCAGCGAACAAGTCAAACTCCGTCCGCTCCGGAAACGCCGGAAAAACAGACGGCAGCGCAGCACGCTGGATATCTCTTGCAATATCGAGTTCCACTTCGATCAGGGCGCGCTCCTGTCTGAGATGCTCCCGCTCTGCGGTCACGGTGCGGACGCGCGACAATGTCTTTGTCATATCCCGCTCCATGTCCGCCATGCTCTCCCAAAGCTCTTCGATCTCATCGCCGGTATTGATCTCAAGATCGGCAAAATAGGACTCTGCCGGCGTCTCCAATGCCTTGTCCCTGCGCGTATATTCCCGCGCAGCCGCAGCGAGTTTATTGACCGGAGAAATGATCCGCTTGCGAAGCACCTGGGAAAGCCAAACCGCCGTCAGGATCAACACGGCAAGCAGAGTCGGTATGTACACCACGAGAAAAGCACTGAGCCGCTTCGAAAACTCGTTGATATCAATGTTCATGACAAGATACCCGATCTCGTTGCCCTTGGTATCAGTCAGCGCCATATACTCCGTTGCAGTCCAGCCAGAGACCGCCCCATAGCCGACCGGCATATACCAGTCTGAATCCATGATGTATGCGATTTCCTGCGGATTTTCAATCTCCCCGGCCCCTTCATCGGAAAGCCACTGGCCTGGAAGATAAGCGTTGTCCGGCGTATCCCCGTCCAGCACGACGACCATCCGATCGTGCTCCGGATCGTAGAACTCCATCTGGATGTTGCGCATGCCGGTCTGCTCCCGGCATTTCACCAGGATCTCCCGTGCCGCAAAATAATCCTCATCCAGCAGGACCGCGCAATGCTCCCGGTATGGATCCGTAAACTGTGCCTGCCTAAGCTCCTCCGACGCCAATGCATAGTTAGCTTTCGTCTCGGCAAAGATCGTCTCCAGGTATTCCGGATCGATCAGTGAGACCACAAAGGATCCCTCATGCTCCGCTTCCGCCTTGTAATTGCCCATGATCGCAAAAATATGCAGGACCAGCTCCACGGTGCTGAGCACCAACATAAAAATAAACGCACCAAAGAGGATGGAGTATACCGCCATCCTCTGAAGAGATCTTTTTTTCTTGTGTTGCCTGGTTTTTGTCATAAGAGCATATCGCTCCCCTTATCAGTCCTCCGGGTTTTTGAGTCAGATCACCCTTTATTCTGTTGATTCGGTGGCTGGAGGAACTCATGAAACTGTCCCGGCTTGCCATACGCAGGAAAATATCCGCCGTTGCCCCCGCTTTGCGGTACCGTCTGATAACCGGGTTCCATTGGGGATTCCACCTTGTAGATCGAAGGATCAATCCCGCCGACAACCTTTTCCAACTGTTTCTTTGTCAGTTTCTTCTTATCTGTTTCTTTCATGTCGTATCCTCCTGTCTGCACGATTGCAGGATTCCTTTCATGATTCGTTGTCATCATGTACTTCCTGTTATCTTATTATACGAAATATTTTCCTGCGTGGCAGTATTTTTTCGAAAAAAACAAAGTCACCAGCCTGCCTCATAAATCGCCACGGAGCGCGCGTTGGGAAACAGGCGCTGCGCCAGCTTCTCCGACTTCTCATTGATCACTTCAAACGTCAGCGCATCCTCAGGATACAAGCACTCCGCTTCCTGCGCTGCCTTCGCCAGGAGTTGAAAAAGCCCCGGCGGATACTTCCCGTAAAGCCAGCTTAATTCCAGCATATGCTCCGCCGCCCGCTGGACAAAGATCCCGCAGATCAAGTTGTTCTGCACCGAAAGGCAAAGACAAAGCTCCGGTACACAGTCCTCTTTCCAAGCGGCATAATCCGTCACGGTGTATCCGTAGGTCCGTTCCAACAAACGTAGTGTCTTCCTCTGCCAATCCTCCTTGTTTTCAAAAAACTTCATCGTCTGTGCAGAGTCAGCCGTGTTCAGATGGATCGGCGCTGCTTTTCGAATTTTGTCCGGCGTCACATAAAACCGCTCATGGGAGTATGCCACATCCACGCCGGAAAGGGAAAGGAAGAAACGATGCAGGCTCGTATCCTCTCCGGTCACGGGAAAGCGGGCACTTACCGGATAACGCTCTCCGGTGTGAACGATAAAATTCTGAAACTCTTTGATAAGCCCCGTCGCGATGTGCTGCCGTCTTGTCTCCGGAATCACATACAGCCAGTCAATGGTATATTGATTATCCGAAAGCACCAGCGAGAGTGCGCCGAGAACGGCGCCATCCTCTCTGTAAGCCCCGATGGAGATCCTGTTGTCCGCATCCTTGAATACAAGCGGAAAAACGCTCTCAAACGGCTTTCTGGTATTTCCTTTCAACAAGATGTGATGCGTCTTACTCTCCGTTTGCATTCACATTCACCTTTCTCTTATCGGCCTTGTATTTTGCGGCTTTATTCTGCAGTTCCCTGCGTGCCTGCTCCTCTGCGGTTTTCTTGTCTTGCTGTTCCTTCAGCTGCATCGGGCGGAGCTTATTGAACTGTTCCGTATAACCCAAAAGATGCTGCTGTTCATATCCCATGGGACTCCCTGCATCCTCAAAACTCTGTTTCGAATCCAGCTGCGTCTCCTCATCGACAACCTCCGCGCCCGCCAGTACCGCCGTATTCACCCCGTAATAGGATTTGGTAAACTGAGGCGTCATCGAATTCAGCGCGAACGCTACCGCAAGTTTCTTCTGGAATACCGGGTGTGTATCCCTGTATTCCCGCATCGCCGGACACAGTTCCGCCAGTTTATCCACTGCCAGCGCGCGCTTCAGCATTTCAGCAAAGGCAAAGGGCTTTTTCGTCAGCATCTCCTTTGTCCATTTCTTCAGATCCGCCGGCTCCGGGAAGGTAAAGCCCTTGAAGATGGTCTCCGCCTCTTTCTCAACGATCTCACGCTGGGTCGCTTCCCGCTGCTGCTTCTCTTCCTCGGTTTCGTTTTCCTTCTCCACCCAGGAGTTCATCCAGCGGTCATTCTGCGCCTTTTTCCTTTTGTCCGCTTCCGAGATCGGCTTTCCGTCCTTATCAAGATGAACAGCACGGAGCATGGCGCCAAAAGTGCGGGAGAGTTCAAGATTATCGCTCTTATTGTTTTTCTTATTATAGATCTTCTGATAATCCGAAGTGATCTTGACATATTCCGGATTCAGATAAGTCTTGTTTTCTTCGAAAAAGCCTTTGTAGAGCTGGTAGCCTCCCTTCGTAAAGCCGGGGTTCGTCCGCTTCAGATTTTCATACTCGGTTTTCTGCTCGGCAAGGGTCTGGAGTTTGGGATCAAGTTTTTCCTTCTCTCCCTGCTCTTTTTTCACCGCCTGATCGAGTTTCTGATAGCCCTGCTGAATTTTTGTGCTATGCTTCTCCATGTTGACGCCAAAGGTCCCCACGCTGAACCCGCCGTCATTCAGTCTGATATGTCCGTGCTGCATGAGCCCCTGCAAAAGTGCTCCGAGCTCTTTCATCAGCGCAATCTTCTCTTTCAGAACAGGATTCCGGTCGATCTCCGTTTTGACGACGCCGTCTTTTTTCATCTCCTGATCGATGAACTGCGGCATGCTGAAAAACATTTCATAGTACTCCGCCGGATGACGCCGGAACAGTCTCGTCATATCAACCTTGGAGAGGGTATAAAGATCCGGCAGTTCGTAGACCTCCACCCGCTTTAGCGCCTCCAGCTTCATCTTATCTATGGTTTCCTTTTGGTCATTTTCCACCGCCGCCTGATAACGTAGATTCCACTCCTGCTTTCTGGAATCCGCAAGGCTGATGGGCTGACCCTTTTTGTCGAGACGCGCAACCCCGCAGGGAAATTCCATCTTGTATTTCAGTGCCTGTGTTCGGATCACCTTATAATTCATCTGCGTTTTTATGTCTTCCTCGGTAATGGATTCACGATAGACCTGATGACGCTCGTTATGCAATTCGTAAATCGCATCCTCTTCATGGATGCCATTTTCCATTTTCCATTTCTCATCAGTGGTGGGCAGATTCTCCTTCATATCGCTCTGCACTTTGTGCAGCTCTTTTTTGATGGAGGTTCCCTTTTTTTGGAGCTTTTGCAGCGACTTCGTGTCTCCCTTCAGCTTGGCCATCTTCGACAGGTTGCGCAGCTGATCCATCAGGATCATGAGACAGGAGATCTTCGCTTTGGATTTCAGATAGATTTCGTTATTTTTGCTGGTAGACTTGGTCTCAGCCGCCTGCTCCATGCCCTCCATCCGAAGACGCATGATCTCTTCCCGTCTGGTATAAACCTCGTAGAAATCCTTGCTCTTCTTTTTGTTGTATTTATCCGCAAGGATCGCTGCTTTTCCGAAAGCCGTCGCCGCCTTGTTGGCGCTCTTTTTCCGTTTGTCCGCGGAATGGTTCTTATGCTGTGCGGCAAACTCCTCTACATTTGCACCGCCTTCGGAAATATTGAAGTAACGCTTCGACTTCGACGCCAGGAGTCCCGCATCCTCAAAGTAATACTTCGTCCGCTCTGCAAATGCGGTTTGTTCCATCCGATTCTCGTAGTAATCGACGAGGTCATAGCTATCCATGCCGACTTCATATTTCTGCTTCGGAAGCTCCTTTTCCTCCTGATCCCAGCGGTATTGCATTTCCTGATTCTGTTTTTTTCTCTCCAGATAGTTCTCAAACTGTGCCATCGTTTCCCTCCTTACTCAGGCCTCCTGACAATTATTTTACCACATTCTGTCTCTTTCGTACACCGTTCTGACGCAGTGACCACGCAGGCCACCTTATTTCTAATTTTTTATACGAAAGACTTTTTGATGCGGCAAAAAAAGACTCCCGGTCCGCGCAAGCGCTGCGTTCCGGAAGTCTTCTTTAGAAGGGGCGAATTATTTATGATCATTCCCCGGGCAGTGGCCGCACGCATTACATTGCGAACAGCTCCCGCCGCAGCATGACTTTCCCTGTTTTTTATCTTTGATCATTTTGTAAATGACACCCGCTACCGCGGCGATCAGGAGGATCGTTACAACGATCGTCCCGAGATTTTGTGAGATCCACTCTGCCATAACGTCTGCCTCCTTTGCCGGTCGGGCATAATCCTCTTTTCCCGGCCGGGCGGAATGCGTTCAGCCGGCGGTCTGTCAGATCCGTCCGCTTTCCACCCGCAGTTTGTCCGCCTCTTTATATTTCTTAAAGAACAACATGTAAATGATACAAGCGAGCGCTGCGATCGCAAACAACAGACCTACTACGTTCACCTGTCCGGTGAACGCCCAGCCGAACTGCGTGATCATAAAGGCGATCACATAAGCAAAGCCGCATTGATAACCGATCGCAAACCAGGTCCACTTCGGATTGTTCATCTCCCGCTTGATGGCGCCGATTGCCGCAAAGCAGGGTGCGCAGAGGAGATTGAATACCAGGAAGGAAAATCCGGTGATCCCCGTAAACGCGAGGGACAGGGACTGCCATGCCGTCAGCTCGCCGCCGCCATATAGGATCCCCATGGTGCCGACGATGTTTTCCTTTGCGACAAGCCCCGTGATGGAAGCCACGGCTGCCTGCCAGTTGCCCCAACCGAGGGGTGCAAAGATCCATGCAATGGCACCGCCGATCTTTGCGAGGATGGAGAACTCCAGCTCATCTGCTTCGAGCATCCGGAAGCCGTCAGCCGTAAACCCGAAGTAGCTCAGGAACCAGATCACGATCGTGGAAAGCAAAATGATCGTCCCGGCTTTCTTGATGAAGGACCACCCTCTCTCCCACATGGACCGCAGGACATTGCCGACGGTCGGCCAGTGGTATGCCGGCAGCTCCATGACAAAAGGAGCGGGATCGCCTGCAAACATTCTTGTTTTCTTTAACATAATACCAGAAATCACAATTGCCGCAACTCCGATGAAGTAAGCGGATGTCGCAACCCATGGAGATCCGCCGAAGATCGCGCCTGCGATCATTGCTATGAAAGGCACCTTGGCACCGCAGGGGATAAACGTCGTCGTCATGATCGTCATCCGTCTGTCGCGCTCGTTTTCGATCGTACGGCTTGCCATAACGCCGGGCACGCCGCAGCCGACACCCACCAGCATCGGGATAAAGGACTTGCCGGAGAGCCCGAATTTCCGGAACACGCGATCCAGGACGAAGGCAATACGCGCCATATAGCCGCAGGCTTCGAGGAACGCAAGCATCAAAAACAGCACCAGCATCTGCGGTACGAATCCAAGCACTGCGCCGACACCGGCAATGATCCCGTCCAGGATCAATCCTTTCAGCCAGGGAGCCGCGTTCACCGCGTCAAGTCCGGACTCCACAAGGGCCGGGATACTCGGCACCCAGATGCCGTAGTCTGCCGGATCCGGCTCATCACCGATGACAACCAGTGTCGCCACTGCGTCCTCATAATCTGCGATGGATGCCGTCTCCACGCTGACTTCCAGCGTCTCCTCATCTTCTACCGTATAGGGAAACTCCTCCACCGGCTCCGTACCGGTTTCTGCCACATACACGTCATATCCATCCACGATGGCGGATGCGTCCGCGTAGCTCTCCGCCACTTCCGCGTAACCGCCGTCGATACCGAACAGATGGAAGCCGTCTCCGAACACCCCATCATTCACCCAGTCCGTGATCGGCGTACCGACCGACACCATGGCAACCCAGTAAATCAGGAACATGATGCCGGCAAAGATCGGAAGTCCGAGCCACCGGTTTGTGACGACCCTGTCAATCTTATCGGAAGTGGTCAATGCCCCTTCGCGTTTCTTTTTATAGCAGGATTTGATGACTTCCGCGATATAGACATAACGCTCGTTCGTGATGATGCTCTCCGCATCGTCATCCAGTTCTTTCTCCGCCGCACGGATGTCGTTTTCGATATGCGCCATCTTCTCAGCCGGGATCTTCATCTGCTCCAGCACTTTATCGTCCCGTTCAAAGATTTTGATCGCGTACCATCTCTGCTGCTCTTCCGGCATGTCATGGACGACCGCCTCCTCAATATGGGCGATCGCATGCTCTACCGGCCCCGAGAAGGTGTGCTGCGGAACAGTCTTTCCGTTTGTCGCGGCCTGCACCGCCGCTTCCGCTGCTTCCATCGTGCCGTCGCCCTTCAGCGCCGACATATCCATGACTTTGCAGCCCAGCTGTCTGGACAGTTCCTCCAGATGGATCTGATCGCCGTTTTTCTTCACCACATCCATCATGTTGACGGCCACCACCACCGGGATCCCTAGCTCGGTGAGCTGCGTCGTCAGATAAAGATTCCGCTCCAGGTTCGTGCCGTCAATGATGTTTAAGATCGCATCCGGCCGTTCTTTGATCAGATAATTTCTCGCCACCACTTCTTCCAGCGTATAGGGGGATAAGGAATAGATCCCCGGAAGATCCGTAATGATGACATCCTCATGTTTTTTCAGTTTTCCTTCTTTTTTCTCCACGGTAACCCCCGGCCAGTTTCCGACGAACTGGTTGGAACCGGTCAACGCATTAAAGAGCGTTGTCTTTCCGCTGTTCGGGTTTCCCGCAAGTGCAATACGTATCGACATTTTCATTCTCCTCCTTCAATATGATGTTCCACATCATTCAACTTCGATCATCTCGGCATCCGCTTTGCGCAGCGACAGCTCGTAATTCCTGACCGTCACCTCTACCGGGTCGCCCAGCGGTGCGACCTTTCGCACATAGACGCTGGTATTTTTCGTGATCCCCATGTCCATGATCCGGCGCTTCACCGCGCCTTCCCCGTGCAGTTTCACGACCGTTGCCGTTTCTCCGATCTTCACGTCTCTCAATGTTTTCAAAGTATTTTCCTCCTTTGGCATCTATACAAAAATCTTTCTCGCCAGCTCATCGCTGACTGCCACCCGGCTCTCCTTGACCTTCACGATCAGATTGTTTCCGAGCGCATTCACAACACTTGCTTCACCGCCCACATGGAAACCCAGGTCCTCCAGGTGCTTCTTTACTTCCGGGTTGCCGCCGATCTTTTTGATGATCAGAGGTTCTCCTTTCTCCGCATAAACCAATGGCATCATGCGTTTCCTCCTTTTTCCCTGTTGTAATTAGCGTGCGCTAACCACTGGTTCAAAAAAATCAGTTAGCACCCTCTAACCGTTTTCAAGTATAGTTAGTCTGCACTAACCTGTCAAGGCTTTTTTTTCATTCGCAGTGTGCTATACTAAGAGAAGCACAGTATTGACCGACATCACAAGGGGGTTTTTATGGCATTACAGGAATCCGGAGAAATGTATCTGGAAGCGATCTATGTACTCTCGCAGGAATCGAACAACGTCCGCGGCATCGATATCGGCGACTATCTCGGCTACTCCAAGCCGTCCGTCAGCCGTGCGATCGGTGTGCTCCGCGACGAGGGACTTGTCAAAAAAGACGATGAAGGCTTCATCAAACTGACAGAGGCCGGCACCTACCACGCGAAACGGATCTACGAACGGCACACCGTTCTCACGCAGATGTTCATCAATCTCGGCGTTGACAAAAAAACCGCCTCTGAGGACGCCTGCCGGGTCGAGCATTATATCAGTGACAAAACCTTCAATGCGATCAAAAAGCATATGAAAAAATATGGGTGAGCCTGGTCAATCACCCGGGTCCACTGCCCAAAGCCACCCGAACACTTCCCCGTAATAACCTTCCGGATCTTTGTCCTGCGGCTGGCCGTGGCCGGCTCCCTCGACGAGGAAAAGCTCTTTCGGGCAGGACGCCGCTTCGTAAAGCTCTGCGCTCTGTTCGGCCGGGATCATGCGATCCTGATCTCCATGGATCAAAAGCGTCGGGATCGATGACATCTGTACTGCGTTGATCGCCGATGCATCATAGAGATCATATCCGCCGCGCATCAGCAGCATCAGCCGCATGGAATCCACCAGCGGAAATGCCGGCAGATGAAACCAGTCATAAGCTTTCTCCCCAAACATCGTATACGCATCCGTATAAGAACTGTCGGAAATGACCGCACAGACATGTCCGTCAGCGTCCGCTCTCCCGCTGTAGATCAGCGCTGTCGCAGCGCCCATGGATTGTCCGTGCAAAACGATCCGTGCCTCGGGATCTTCCGACAAGACGAGATCGATCCAATGACAAAGATCCTGACTGTCTGTCAGCCCCATCCCGATGAAATCCCCTTCCGACTCCCCCTGACATCTCAGATCCGGCACCAGCACATGGTAACCTCTCTGATAGTATTCATACGCAAAGGGATACATCTCTTCCTTGATACCTGTGTACCCATGCAAAAGGATGACCCAATCATGATCACTTTCTGCTGCGCCATCCTGTAAAAATTCCTCTGCGATCAGATGATAACCGTCGTCGGAAACGACTTCTCGTTTTGCATGCGACACCGTCTCAAGCCACGCCCTTGTTTCGTCAAGTGCCTCTTTCCGATTCTTCTGGATCTCGTTGCTCTGCACCTGCTCCGCAAAGCTCTTTTTCGTGATCCGGTCAAAAGACTCCAGTTTTTGCATGAAGGAAGGGATCAGCGCCATGCTGACAAGAAAGTAGATGAAGATCCAGTAGACAACAAAAAGAACGGCAAGAATGATCAGGATCGTCCTGATGATCTTTCCCGTTCTCTTTTTCTTTTGCTCGATCGTCTGCTTCTCTGTCATGGTTGTTCTTGTGCGATGTGTTGTTGTTCATCCATAGTGATACCTCTTTCATCTTCGCCTGTCTCCAATCTCTTTGTCTTCTCGCTTCATTTCACCGCGCTGATCTCTCCGTAATCCATATCCATCGCCAGCATGAAGATCATCTCCGGATAGTTTTGCCGCAGATCCTGCAGCACTTCCTCCAAAACCGCATTGCGGCTCTCCGCGTCAAAACTGACGACCACATCACACCAGACCGCATTGTCTTTCCTGTTGTAATAAAAGCCGTGGATCTGCTTTGCATACTTGTGGGAAAGCACCCTCGCGCTGATCTCCTTCTTTAGGGCAATCACATCCTCATCACGCGTGTTCACGGAGTAGATTCCCACCGCTGTCATGATCACGTTATGCTTCCGATAAACTTCCCCGGAGATCTCCCGCGTCAGCTCATCGAGCCGCGCCATGGAGCATGTATCTTCCAGCTCGATGTGCACGGACCCTGTGTACGTATCCGGTCCGTAATTATGCAGGATCAGATCGTATGCACCATGCACCTCCGGAAATTCACAGATCGTCCGCTTGATCGCAATGAGCAGCTCCACGTCTCCGGCCTCTCCCAAGAGCTTGGAGACCGTTTCCGCAAACATATCGAAACCTGCTTTGATGATGATCAGGGAGATGACCGCAGCGAGATACGGTTCCAGCGACACTCCGCTGAAAATATAGATCAAGGCTGCGACAAGCGTTGCCGAAGAAACGACGGCATCCAACAGTGCATCCTTCCCTGAATTGACGAGCGAATCGGAATTCACCACCTGACCGGTCCGCTTTACGTAAATCCCCAAAACGATCTTGACCACCACTGCAACCGCAACAATGATCAACGTCACCGGTGTGTAATCCGGCACTTCGGGCGAGATGATCATTTTAATGGACTCGATCAGTGATGTCACACCTGCATACAACACGATGATCGCAATCACAAGCGAACTGAGATATTCTGTCCTCCCATAGCCGAACGGGTGCTTCTTGTCCGCCTCGCGTCCCGCCAGCCGCGCACCGACGATCGTGATCACGGAGCTCAACGCATCGGACAGGTTGTTGACCGCGTCCATCACGATCGCGATCGAATGGCTGAGCAGTCCGACCGTCATCTTAAAACCCACCAGCGCAATGTTCGCTACAATCCCGATCACACTGGTACGAACGATCGTCTTCTGTCGTTTTACGGTTTCTTCATAACGTACGCTCATCTGTTACTTTTCCTCCAAGAACGCATACAGGATCCGATACAATTCTTTCCCGTCTTTCTCTGTCAGGCAAGCGACAGATGACCCTACCTGAAATGGGATCTCCTTGCACACCTCCTTCAAGTCGTCCCCTTTCTTTGTGATACGGATGCAGGTGATCCGCTCGTCTTGTTCCGAGCGTTTTCTGGTCACATAGCCGCTCTTTTCCAGTTTCTTCAGAAGCGGCGTCAGTGTCCCCGCATCCAGATGCAGGAGCGTCCCCAGTTCTCCGACTGTGACTTCCTCGCGTTCCCATAATACCAAAAAAACGATGTATTGTGTATAGGTAAGCCCGAGCGGCTTCAAAAAAGGCGTATACGCGTTCACGATCTTGCGCGCGCAGGCATACAGCGGAAAGCAAAGCTGGTTTTCGAGTTTCAACTGCTCATAAGTTTGAGACATGGTATCCTCCTAATCACAGCGGCCCCCGAAGGAGCCGCTTCTCATTTCTTTTTCGGAAGTCCTCACAGACCGCGTTTTAAGTCTGTTTTTCAGATCAGAGAAGCCACGCACTTTGCAACTTCTTCCATCTTCGCCGTGGGCTCAAACCGTGCCACGACGTTGCCCTGTCGGTCGATCACGAACTTCGTGAAGTTCCACTTGATGTTCGGGTTGTTCTTGTAGTCCTTATCCACCTTGGAAAGCAACGCGCCCATCGCCAGTGCTTTCGGTCCCTTGCCGAAACCTTCGAAGCCCTTCTGGCTCTTCAGATACGTATACAGCGGAAGCTCATTCTCGCCGTTCACGTCTGCCTTCTTCATCTGCGGGAACTGCGTATTGTAATGCAGTGTGCAGAACTCATGGATCTCGTCGTCAGTCCCCGGTGTCTGGCCTGCGAACTGGTTGCACGGCACATCCACAACCTCGAACCCCTGCTCATGATACTTTTCGTACATCGCCTCGATGTCCTTGTAGTGCGGCGTAAATCCACAGCCTGTTGCCGTATTCACAACGAGCACGACCTTACCCTCATACTCTTTCATGGAGATCACGTCTCCGTTTGCTGCTGTTACGTTCTGCTCATAAAATCCACTCATGGTTGTACCTCCTTGTTGGTTTTTGGATTGCTGGTTTCTGTTTATATTTGATTCGATTATATTTTATCAAACATATTTTGTCAACCACTTTTTTCACAATACAAACCGCCCGGTCCGAAAGCCGCTGCATTTCAACGCAGAAACGCTCTTGCTCTGTGAAAAACGTAGCGATAGTAATTGCGCAAAGAACACGCAATAACTACCGACGTTTTCCAAGGTTCTGCTTATGAAATACAGACGTCTCTCGTCCGGGCGGACAACATTACGACTCCAGCTTCGACGCAGCCTCTTTGAGCAACTCAATGATCGGCAAGTGTTGCGGGCAGACACTTTCACATTGACCGCAGCCGATACAATCGGACGCCTTTCCACTGTTTTCGACCAATCCTTTGTAGAAGGCCTTCGGGCGGAAATCCTCATCGTAGAGCTTCATCGTGTTGACGGCGCGGAACACATCCGGGATGCTGATCTTCTGCGGACAGCCGTCACAGCAATAACGGCAGGCCGTACATCCGATCACGGGCGTTTCCATCATGATCTTCTGGACTGCTTTCACAGCCGCCTGCTCCGCCTCGGACAGCGGCTCAAAATCCTTGAAGGTCTTGAGGTTGTCTTCCATCTGTTCTTCGTTGGACATACCGGACAGGATCGTCATCACGCCGGGGAGCGAACCGACAAACCGCAGTGCCCAGGACGCCACCGAGTCGTCGGGACGGATCGCTTTGAACTTCTCTTCCATCTCGGGCTTTAAGCTGGCAAGCATCCCGCCCTTGACCGGCTCCATGATGATCATCGGGATGTTGCGGCTGTGCAGGATCTCATACAGTTCTCCGGAACGCACGACCGGATTTTCCCAGTCCGCGTAGTTGAGCTGGATCTGCACAAACTCCATCTCCGGATGGCGGTCCAGCACATCGGCAAGGAGCTTCGGACTGCCATGGAAAGAAAAGCCGAAGTGTTTGATCTTCCCTTCTTTTTTCTTTTGCAGTCCCCAGTTGTAGCAGTCATACTTCTCATAGGTGTCGTGGTTCGACCCGTCCTCGATCGAATGCAGCAGATAAAAATCATAGTAATCGACGCCGGCGCGTTCCAGCTGCTCGTTAAAGACCCGGTCCACATCCTCCGCTTTCTTGATCTCCCAAGCCGGGAGTTTGGTCGCCAATGTGAACGACTCACGCGGGTAACGTTTGACGATCGCTTCTTGCGCCGCGACCTCCGATTTTCCGCTGTGATACACATAGGCCGTGTCAAAGTAGTTCAGCCCCGCTGCCATATAAGCATCCACCATGCGGCAGACATGCGGGATGTCGATCTCACCATCCTTCTCCGGCAGACGCATGAGGCCGAAGCCGAGTTTCGGCATTTTTTCCGGTACAATTGCCATAATCAGTCCCTCCTTTTTATGATGCGCTGCAATTTGCTTTCCGTTCCGCAGTTTCTTTGACCATACGGTCATATTCTTTTTCATCAATCTTATAGCCTGCCCGGATGATGATCCTGGAGATGATCATCACGGCAAGCGGGATCGCCACCATCCCGATCCGAAGCAACAGCGTTTGCGTCGGCTCCACGGTCGCGATGATATCATCCGCTTTCATCAGCGCTTCTTCTTTTGCCATGCCGCCGCTCCCGACCAGCACTTCCATCTCGCTGATGTTCTGACTCACCGCATAGATCCCGCTGATGATCAGGACGAGTGATGCTGCGCCCTGGTTCAACGCGCCGGCGCATTTCACTGCAAAGGAACGGATCGCGGAGATCACGCTCTCATGCCGTTCGTCGTAACGGTACTCGTCGTACTCGATCGTGTTGTTGATCATGACGATCATCGCGAGGTTGATGAGTCCCTGGCTGAGGAAGATCAAAAAGCCCGTCGCCATGAGTAAGATCACGTTCTTCGGGATCACATAGCCAAACAGCAGCAATACCAGATATCCCGCGATCAACACGACCATGCAGATCCCGCAGAGGCGGTTTCTGGTCAGCTTCTCCGAAAGCACCGGATACAGGAACTGCGCGAGCAGAGTTCCGAGCCCGTACATGACCGTAAACAGCGTGACCAGATCCCCACTCTGGGAATAGCCGAATTCAAAATAGAAGAAGTTGACGGCGAGAAGCAACAGCAGCTGCTGGCCGACGGAAAACAGCACATAAGCGATCCCGGAGCAAAGAAGCTGATCGTTCCTCTTCAGAATCAGAAACATGGTTTTGAAATTCAGTGCTTCTGCGTTGTCCTGCCGCTCCCGCTCGGTCACGCCGAAAAAGACAAGTGTCTGGAACAAAAGGAACGCCAATGCCACGACAAGCCCCGCCACGCGGAACGCCACGACAGCATTCCCCGCGATCACCATCGGCACGATGCTTGCCACGGAAAACTGTCCGATGCACACAAAGATCCCCATCAACGTCACAAGCGAATCCCGCTCCTTCGGGTCGCTGGAGAGGCTCGGGAGCATCCCCCAGTAGGCGATGTCGTTGATGGTGTAGGTCATGCCCCACAGCAGATACATGATGGAGAAAAAGATGACGAACGCCCAGCCTGTAGGACGCACGGTAAACAGGATCGCGATCACGATCGCATTCAGGATCGCACCCACAATGATAAACGGCCGGTACTTGCCTGCCTTGAAGTGACTGTTTTCGATGATCGTACTCATCAGGAGGTCATTGATCGCATCCCAGACCATGCAGGCTACCATGACCACGGAGATCACCGTAAACTGCGCAACTTCCAGCTTCATCGTGTACTGGATATAGGTCAGCAGAAACATGCTGACAAGCACATACGCCGCATCACGTCCGGTCGCGCCGATGCAATAACACCATTTTGTTTTTTTGTCGATCATTTTCCCTTCCCCTTTAATAATAATCCCCCGGCAGACGCTTGATTTTGCCTGCTCTTTTCTCATTTTAAAAGGATCGTAAAAGAGTGTCAATTTTTTGTTCCATTTGACACAATTTCCGTGTATAATAGAAAAGGAATTTGTTTCGACTGACACAAAGGATTGAACAATGAAATCAAAGAGCTTCAATTACTACGGGTTTGACAAAGAAACTTTCGAGAGCGTTGCAGAGCTCAGACGACAGACGAACCGTAACAACATCGAGAGCATCGCGATCCTCTTTCTGATGGTAATGGTTGCCTCGACGGTCATGTCTTTCCTGAACGTGATCCCATACGCGCGGCGCACGACCTATATTACTTACCTTGTGATCTGCGGGGCTTTTGCAGCGGTCCTGCTGATCTTCCGGAAATACACCTTAAAGCTTTCCGGCATTTTGATCTATGTGACGATCGCTATTTTGGTTTCTTTTTCGATCGTTTCCTCGATCGATGAAGCGTTTCTGGTATCGGCGGTGTTCCCGGCGTTTATCATTATCCTTTGTATGGCCTTTATTGACCGGATGATCCCGTTCACCGGCGTCATCGCGATCGCCTATATTGCATTTGTCGCTTCGTCCTATGCCAAGAAGCCTCCTTCAATCGCCCGCTACGATATGATCTACGGGATGATCTTTACGATCGTGGCATTGTTCTTCCATTTCCGCCTCCAGCGGAACAGGATCGATCAGTTCCTTGCTTACCACAAGAATTTAAAGATCCAGCGCGACCTTGAGATCCGTTCCAGTTTTGATGCGCTGTCCAAGCTCCTCATGCGCGGGCGCTTCTTCACGATGGCAGATTCGGTGTTGCGCGGACGCACTGACAGCCAGTATATCGCAGTCTGTGTCCTGGATCTGGACTCCTTCAAACAGATCAATGACAAGCTCGGTCATCAGATGGGTGACAAAGCGATCCAGACCGCCGCAGAGACCATCTGGGATACGCTCGGCATCGATATCGAAGATGAGCAGTGGTCTTTCTGCGAGCGTGCGATCACCGAGAATATGAGTTTTGCAGGCCGGCTCGGCGGAGATGAATTCATTATCCTGCTGAGAGAAGATGGTGGCTGGGAAGCGACCGAGAAGCGTCTGCGTTCGATCCTGGACCGTCTGAACGCCGTAGAGCTCGGTGAGTTGCATGGCATTCATGCTTCCTTCGGTGTGACGGAAGTCGGTGAAACTGACCGTGATATCGATGCGATCTACGCACGTGCAGATGAAGCGCTCTACGAAGCGAAAGAGTCCGGCAAGAACCAGATCAGAAAGCATTAAAAAGCAACCAAAAAGCAGTCCCGAAAGGCAATGTCATTAAGATAAGATGACGGAATAAGATCTCTATATCAGAAATGGTATAGAGGTCTTTTTTTATTAAAAAATAGTTGACAGATGACTGAAA
>CACZBF010000023.1 GCA_902779355.1 uncultured Lachnospiraceae bacterium
GCTTCGGTCAAATATGACCTTACAAATATATAAAAAACGCTATTTTTCAAAGAGCAGTGGAATTTAAACTTTCACTGGAATTTACCTTTTCATTTCAGCTGTTTTCGAGAGGAGCATAAACCATTGACTGATCAGGAACGGATACGGAATTTTTGCATCATTGCGCATATCGACCACGGCAAATCCACGCTGGCGGACCGCATCATCGAGATGACGGGGCTACTGACCGACCGTGAGATGCAGGAGCAGGTGCTTGACAATATGGATCTCGAGCGGGAGCGCGGGATCACGATCAAATCACAGGCAGTCCGCACGATTTACAAGGCGGATGACGGGGAAGAGTATGTGCTGAACCTCATTGATACGCCGGGCCATGTGGATTTTACGTATGAGGTGTCGAGAAGCCTTGCGGCTTGCGATGGCGCGATCCTTGTGGTAGACGCGGCACAGGGCGTGGAGGCACAGACCCTGGCGAATGTTTACCTCGCGCTGGATGCGGATCTGGAGGTGTTCCCGGTCATCAATAAGATCGACCTGCCGAGTGCGGATCCGGCGCGCGTGATCGAGGAGATCGAGGATGTGATCGGGATCGAAGCGCAGGACGCGCCGCAGATCTCTGCGAAAACGGGACAGAACGTGCGGGATGTCCTCGAAGCGATCGTGAAAAAACTCCCTGCGCCGACCGGCGATCCGGATGCGCCGCTGCAGGCCCTGATCTTTGATTCCAAATATGATTCCTATAAAGGCGTGATCGTTTTCTGCCGGATCAAAAACGGGAGGATCGCGCCTGGCAGCCGGATGCGGATGATGGCGACAGGCGCGGAAGCAGACGTCGTGGAGGTCGGGACGTTCGGCGCGGGACAGTTCCTTCCCTGCAGCGAGCTGACGGCCGGGATGGTCGGCTATCTGACCGCGAGCCTGAAAAACGTGAAAGATACGAGAGTCGGCGATACCGTGACGGATGCCGCAAGGCCTTGCGCAGAGGCACTGCCGGGCTATAAAAAGGTCAACCCGATGGTCTACTGCGGGATTTATCCGGCGGACGGCGCGAAGTATCCGGATCTAAGGGATGCCCTGGAAAAACTCCAGCTCAACGACGCAGCGCTTCAGTTTGAAGCGGAGACTTCTGTGGCATTGGGATTCGGCTTCCGCTGCGGTTTCCTTGGGCTATTGCATCTTGAGATCGTGGAGGAGCGGTTGGAGAGAGAGTATCATCTGGATCTTGTCACGACGGCCCCAAGCGTCATCTATCAAGTACACAAGACGGATGGAACGGTGCTTTCCATCACGAACCCGACGAATCTGCCGGACCCGGCGGAGATCGACTACATGGAGGAGCCGTTTGTGGCGGCAGAGATCATGGTGACGAGCGAATTTATCGGTCCGATCATGGATCTTTGCCAGGAGCGGCGCGGCATCTACCAGAGCATCGAGTACATCGAGGCGACGCGCGCACTCATCAAATACGATATGCCGCTGAATGAGATCATCTATGATTTCTTCGACGCGCTGAAATCCCGCTCGAGAGGGTATGCGTCGTTTGACTACGAGATGAAGGGCTATGTGAAGTCCGACCTCGTGAAGCTGGACATCCTGATCAACAAAGAGGAAGTGGATGCGCTTTCCTTCATTGTCTTCGCAGGGACGGCGTACGAACGCGGCCGGAAGATGTGCGAGAAGCTGAAGGAAGAGATCCCGCGGCATCTGTTCGAAATCCCGATCCAGGCGGCGATCGGCAGCAAGGTCATCGCCAGGGAGACCGTGAAGGCGATGCGGAAAGACGTGCTTGCAAAATGTTACGGCGGCGATATCACGAGAAAGAAGAAGCTGCTTGAAAAACAGAAGGAAGGAAAGAAGCGGATGCGTCAAGTCGGCAACGTGGAGATCCCCCAGGAAGCCTTTATGAGCGTGTTGAAGCTGGATGAGGAATGACGATGTCTGAAATAAGGAACGGCACCGGCGATACGGATTTCGGGATCTATCTGCACATTCCGTTTTGCGCCGCAAAATGCCGGTATTGCGATTTTCTGTCCGCGCCGGCCTCCGAGGAAACCAAAGAGGACTACGTGCGCGTGCTTTTGCAGGAGATCAAGGAAAAGGCGCCGGCGTATCAAAATAGGACCGTCACTTCTGTCTTTTTCGGTGGTGGGACGCCGTCGACGCTGAAAGCGGGCGGGATCGCAGACCTGATGGATCAGATCCGGGCGCATTTTCAGGTTTCTGCGGACGCGGAGATCACGATCGAGTGCAATCCGGGGACATTGACCCGGGAGAAACTCGCGATCTATAAGGGATGCGGGATCAACAGACTTTCCATGGGCGTGCAGTCGGCGGATAATGCCGCATTAAAACTCCTTGGCCGGATCCACACCTATGAGGACTTTCTGGAGTCCTTTGAGCTGGCCAGAAAAACAGGGTTTAAAAATATAAATCTAGATATAATAAGTGGATTACCCATGCAAAAAGAGGGGGATTACGAGAAGAGCTTGAAGAAACTTTTACGGCTCCGCCCGGAACATCTTTCGGTCTACAGTCTCCTCATCGAAGAAGGGACAGATTTTTATCGGATGTACGGCGAAGATGCAAAGATCCGCGAGCAGGGCGGCGAGCCCAAACTCCTTCCGTCCGAAGAGACGGAGCGGAATATCGTTCACCGCACTGTGGCGCTGCTGGCGGAGAGCGGATACCATCAGTATGAGATTTCCAATTTTGCCCGGAACGGAAAGGAAAGCCGCCACAATCTCGGCTATTGGCGCAGGAATGAGTATCTCGGACTGGGGCTCGGGGCGGCGTCTCTGATCGAAAACAGGCGGTTTCATAACACGCGGGAGCTCACGGACTACCTCAAATATGACTTTTCTCCGCAGGATGAGGAAGTGATCGATAAGAAAGGACAGATGGAGGAGACCATGTTTCTCGGTCTGCGGGAGATCCGGGGCGTGGAAAAGGCAGAATTTTACAGGAGATTCGGGGTTACGATGCGAAACGTTTACGGAAAGGTGATCGATGAAATGGCATCCGACGGGCTCCTTTTGGAAACGGAAAAAAATGTGCGACTTTCGGAGCGTGGACTGGATGTCGCAAATTATGTAATGGCCGCGTTTTTACTGGACTGAACGGCACTTTTTATGTATAATAAAAAGACTACGACGAACCTCTTTTTTTGGGGGCGTCGGAGTCTTTTTTAAAGGGGAATGAAAGTAATATAAAAAGGCATCAGGACTCCGTCACCAGTGACATCGGATGCCGAAGGAGAGGGGGGTATCATGAAGGACTTAAAGCATTTATATGAGTTTGAAAAGCTGCTGCTGGAGTCCAACAACGATCTCGTGCGTCAGGCGGCGGATCGCGGAGACAAGATCATCGGGATCAACTGTTTCCAGCTGCCGGAGGCTTTCTACAATCTGCCGGGGATCACCGCGATCCATGTGCGTGCTCCGCGCACAGGCACGATGGAGATGGGGACCTACTACATGACGAGTATGACCTGCGAATACTGCAGGGCGGTTGTGGAGCGTGCGTTGGAGGGCGGCTATCAGTTTCTGGATGCGATCCTCGAGACAGCAGCCTGTTCGCAGGTGGCAGACTGTTTTGAGAATCTCGAACGCCTCCAGTTATGTAACAAAGAGGGCTTTTTCATCGCCCACATCGATGCACCGATGAAGAGCGATGAGAATGCGGTGCAGCATATGATCCGCATGACAAGAAGGCGGATCCTGGACCGCCTTACCGAGGAGTTTGGGACAGATACCTCGGAGGCAGCGCTGCGCAAATCTGTAGAGATCCACAACGAAGTGTGTCGGCTGATTTCTGAGATCGGCGCCTATCGTGCGGAGGAGAATCCGCGGATCACGGGCTATGAATTTGCGGTGATCTGTCTTGTGACCTATGCCTGTCCGAAGGATCTTTTGCTTCCGATGCTGCGTGAGACGGCAGAAGAGTTAAAGACCCGCGAGCCCGATGATGAGAAAAAGAAAAAATACCGCGCAAGGGTGCTGCTGGTCGGCTCCGAGATCGATGATGCGGATTACGTCAAGGAGATCGAGGAAGCGGGCGCGCTCGTTGTCGCGGATCGTTATTGCTACGGTTCCTATCCGGACCGCATTCCCATTGAGCTGAATGACGAAGAGGACGTGCTGACGCAGATCTGCCGCCATGTGGTGAAGAACAACCAGTGTCCGCGTTACATGGATATGGAGGCGGTGAAGTACCGCAAGGATGTGTTGGATCAGCTCGCGAAGAAATACCATGCGGACGGCATCATTGTCCAACAGATGAAGTTCTGTAATTTCTGGGGGTATGAACGTGCCGGCATGCAGCATATCATGCGTGAAGAGTACGGCTATCCCGTGCTTTCCATGGATCGTCCCTATGTGGTGACCTCCTCCGGACAGCTTCGCACCAGAGTGCAGGCGTTTGTGGAGAGCATTGAGATCAAGCAGCTTCATCAAGAGGGGAAAGGCGGTGACGACTGATGGGAAAAGCGATCAACAGCGAAAAGCTTGGAAAAATGTATAATGGCAAGCGCTATCGCACCCGCAGGGAGTGGCGCGGCCTGAAAGATACCTGGTATGACTATACGAGATGGCTTTATATCTGGAAGACCATGATCAAGTTCATGGCAAATCCGCAGTGCCTGAAGGGGTTCTTTCGGTACCGCTGGATGGTGAATTACCTTGCAGCGCCGGATTTTCTGGATCGGCATACCGAGGGTCTGCGCGGACCGCAGCTTCGGATCGCGCATAAAGAGTTCGACCTTATCGTAGAGCATATGTGCACCACGATGAAGACGCTGTTTGAAGCGGATCAGAACATCGGCGGAGATCCGGAGAAGAGCAAGAAGCTTGTGCTTTTGGATGAAAACATGATGTCGCAGGTCATGAACGGTTTCCCGAATCTGACCGCGATCGTACCGGAGATCCCGCCGATCTATACGTCTTCGACGATGGCGCAGGACGGCGTGATCCATTACGTGGATGTATGCGAAGAATATGGCGTGCCGGGCGATGTGTGCCCCATGCCGGCCGGAGAGCTTGGCGTGGCGATCGAGGACGATTATCCGAAGGTCGGGATCTGCATGCTGCACTGCAACACCACCTGCGACGGCTCTTTGATGGGCAACTCTCTGGAGCAGCGGCGGTTTGATCTGCCGTCGTTCGGGATCGCGGTGCCGATCCGTTATACGGACCCGGAGACAAGGGATTATGCGGCACAGGAGATCCGGAACGCGATCAAATTCGTGGAGGACGTGACCGGAGAAAAATTCGACTGGAACGCTTATTTCAAGAATATGAAGACCTTCAACGGCGAGACGAAGTGCTTCAAGGAATGGCTCGAGGTCAGCAAGACCGATTATCCGCAGGTCATCGGCAACAACGTGGCACTTTACCGCGATGCTTATTATCAGGTAGCAGGCGGCCGCGACGATACGTTCCTGAAAAACGAGCAGGAGATCTGCAAGATCATGTACGACGCCTATGACAAAAAGAATCCGGTGGTGTCTGAGGTGCGTCACCGTGCGATCCTTTGGGGCGTGCAGGCACAGTACTATTCGGCGTTCCCGCTCTGGCTGCAGAACTGCTGGGGCATTGTGCCGCTGATCGATATGCTGAGCCTTACATCCACCGACATCTACAGCGAGGACGATCCGGAGCAGGCATACTACGATATGGCAGACCTTTACGCGAAGGAAAACATGCGTAACCGCTCCGAAGGCGGTCTGGACGTCGGTGTGGATGACCTCTGGCGTTTTTGCGAGGAGTACCGCGCGGATATGGTCATCATGTATGAGCACACGCGCTGCAAATCCATGACCGGTTATCATGGGATCTTTGATGACGAGGCGAAAAAGCACGGCATCCATCTGATCTGGGTTCCGCACGGTCTGATGGATCCGCGTTATGCAAGCCGCGGAGATATGCGCAACGAGGTCAACCGTTATATGCGTACAGTGCTGCACGAAGAGCCGCTGGATCCGTCGCTCGAGGATTTCGACGACGTCAAGGCATGGTAAAGAAAGGAAAGGAAAACCATGGGGAAGTTCATCGGAAATGTGATCAAATTTATCGTAATCATCGCCGTGATCTTGTTTGTGTTGAGCTGGATCGTGTATTATTTCAATCTCGATATGAAACTTGCATCCGTGATGGAGCCCATCATGAACAAGCATTATGACAGGATGAAACGGGATAAGAGATTATAAGAACCGTCAGAGAAGAGAAAGATAGGAGGATAATGTATGGCAGTAAATTTAAGACCAATGGATCCGGAAAAAGGGGATCCGATGATCAATGAGAGGGACTACTGGCAGGATCCGGATTATGTGGCACCCGATCCGGAAAAAGAGCAGCTGGTGTTGAAGCTTGCAAGCCTGATCACAGACCGTTACGTTAAGAAGCTTACCAAAAAGATCAACAACCGCGATCCGGAATACTGGATGCTGGATATGATCCTGACAAAGGAGCAGGTGAAGTTCCTTCTGAGCTTTAAGAAAACCCGTGTGCCGTATTCGCTCGAAGAGCTGGCCGGCAGAAACGGTATGAGTCTTGAGGATACCAAGGCGATGATAGAACGCCTGCGCTGGATCGGTATCATCGAGCAGAACCGTGCGAAGTCTCCCGACAGGCATCGTCAGTATGAGCTGCCGATCTTTGTGCCGGGTTCCGCCGAGTTTATGATGATGCAGGAAAAGCTGACGGACGAGTTCCCGCAGCTGGCGACCTTTTTCAACCTGATGACACAGCTTCCGCTCGCCGGCATTACGCAGATGGTACCGCCCGGAGGCGCCGGCATCGGTATGCACGTGATCCCGGTGGAAAAGGCCATCAGTATGGAAAATCAGTCCGTGCCGGTGGAGCATCTGTCACGCTGGATCGATATGTATGACAAGTGGGGCATTTCCGAGTGCTCCTGCAGAAAGCAGCAGACGATGCGCGGGGAAGGATCCGGCGAGATCCGCGGCGACTACTGTATCGGAATGGGCGATATGGCCGAATACATGGATGACCGCGGGATCGGCCATTACATCACGAAAGAAGAAGTGTACGAGATCTTAGAGCGCGCGGAGCGTCACGGTTATGTGCACCAGATCACCAACATCGACGGCGAAAACAAGATCGTCGCGATCTGCAACTGTGCACCGGGCGTCTGCAATGCGCTTCGTACCTCGCAGCTTTTCAACACCCCGAATATGTCGGCCTCCGCTTATCGCGCGCATGTGGAAAAAGAAAAATGCGTGGCTTGTGGTAAGTGCGTAGAGGTCTGCCCGGTTGGTGCCGCAAAGCTTGGCCAGAAGCTCTGCAAGAAGGACGGCTCCGAAGTGACTTATCCGAAGACGGAGCTGCCGGATGGCAAGAAGTGGGGACCGGACAAATGGAATTACAACTACCGCGACGATGCCAAGATCAACTGCTACGAGACCGGTACGGCACCTTGCAAGACTGCTTGCCCGGTGCACCTTTCCGTACAGGGTTACATCAAGATGGCAGCAGAAGGGCGGTATGAGGACGCACTCGCACTGATCAAGCAGGACAACCCGCTCCCGATGATCTGCGGCGCTGTCTGCAACAGAAGATGCGAAGATGCCTGCACGCGCGGCACGATCGATCAGCCGCTGGCGATCGACGAGATCAAAAAATACATTGCGTCTCTGGATCTGAATTCCAAGAAGCCTTACATCCCGCTTTGCGAGAAGCATGACGGCGGCATGTGGGGAGATGAGTTTAAAGTGGCTGTGATCGGCGCAGGCCCGGCGGGGCTTTCCGCTGCATACTTCCTGCGCAGAGACGGTTATCCGGTGACGATCTTTGAAAAAGAGAAACGCCCCGGCGGCATGTTGATGAACGGCATCCCGAGCTATCGTCTGGAAAAGGAAGTACTCGAGGCCGAGATCGACGTTATCAAAAAGATGGGCGTGGACATAAAGTGCAACGTGGAAGTCGGCAAGGACATCACGATCGAGAAGCTTCGCGCAGAAGGCTACAAGGCATTTTTCGTGGCAATCGGATGCCAGGGCGGCCGTATGACCGGCGTGCCGGGTGAGGACGCGAAGGGCGTGCAGACCGGTGTGGATTTCCTGCGCAATGTCAACCTCGATCATTCCATCAAGCTGAAGGGTGAGACGGTAGTCATCGGCGGCGGTAACGTGGCGATCGACGTGGCGCGGACGGCAGTACGTGCAGGCTCTGACAAAGTGACAATGCTCTGTCTGGAGAGCCCGGAAGAGATGCCGGCAGCGAAAGACGAAGTCGAGGAAGCAAGAGAAGAAGGGATCGAGATCATGAACGGCTGGGGTCCGAAAGAGATCCTGACCGAAAACGGCAAGGTGAAAGGCGTTGTCTTCAAGAAATGTACAGCGGTCTTTGATGCGGAGCACCGCTTCAACCCGCAGTATGATGAGAGCGAGACGATCACGATCACCTGCGCGAATGTGCTGCTTTCGATCGGCCAGTCCATCCAGTGGGGCAGCCTCCTCGACGGCACCAAGGTCGAGACAAGACCGAACGGCGGCGCGATCGCAGATCCGCTGACGCTGCAGACGGCAGAGCCGGACATCTTTGTGGGCGGCGATGTCTACACCGGACCGAAGTTCGCGATCGATGCGATCGCAGGCGGCAGAGAGGGGGCGGTTTCCATCAACCGTTTCGTGCATCCCGGCAACCGTCTGGATCTCGCAAGAGACCGTCGCAACTTCATCGAGTTCGACAAGAACGATATTGAAGATCAGACCAAGCGTGAATGCTTTGACAACGCACCGCGTCAGATTCCGGGCAAGAAGGCCGGCGTGGCGGCAGAGACGTTTGAGGACCTGCGGCTGACTTTGACCGAGGAACAGGTCAAGACAGAGGCTGCAAGATGTCTCTCCTGCGGCGCGACGACTGTGGACGAGAACCGCTGTATCGGCTGCGGACTCTGCACCACGAAGTGCGAGTTTGATGCGATCCATCTGAGCCGCGAGTTCCCGGAGGCAAGCCGGATGGTACGTGCGGAAGACAAGCTGAAGCTGGTCGGACCCTATGCTATGAAGCGGGCGGCGAAGATTGCGGTAAACAAGATCAAAAAGAAAGACTGAAAAAAGAGAAAATCGGAGGTGTAAAATATCATGGTAGACATCAAATGGAAACAGCGGAAGAGGATCTGGTGCGGCCTGCCCTGGACCTTTACGGTGTATTCTCTGAGTGAGGATCGGCTGTTTATCGACAGCGGCGTCTTCACGAAAAGACAGGATGAGGTGAGGCTTTACAGAGTGCTGGACGTTTCTCTGAAGAGGTCGCTTGGACAGCGGATCTTCGGGATGGGTACCATCCACATCTGCAGCTCCGATAAGACCATGAAGGATTTCGACCTGATCAACATCAAAAACTCCAAAGATGTGAAGGAGATGATCTCTGAGTATGTGGAGACCCAGAGAGAAAAGAAACGCGTGGTCAGCCGGGAATACATGACGGAGGACCATGACGACGAGACGGATTTGTTCTGATCAGACACTATCATCACAGGGCGACCTCAACCGAGGCCGCCCTGTGTGCACTCGCCGGATCACCTGTAGAAGGTTCATGAGGGGAAAGGCCAATGAAAACAACAAAGAAAGCTCACATATGGATCATGGCAGCATTGTTGCTGTTCTTGCTGATGTGCGCTGCCTGCGGACAGGCGGGAGACGCGGCAGGAGAAGCAGCGGTGCAGAACGGTGCGATAGCTGCAGGCGCGGGTGAGGCAGCGCAAGGAAGCGCGGCGGTGGCGGTCGTGAAGACTGCGCCGGACACCGTGCGTGTTTCTTTTACGGATGAGATCCTGAACACTATGACGGATAGAAATGAAATCAGGATTAGATTTTATTATGATGACTCGAGAAATGCGGGATATGAGCTATCCTCTTCTCCGTCATATTGGACCGTCAGTACCATCGGTGAAGCAGGACAGAATCTTGCGGAGGGATCTGAGTTCCAAAAGAACGGCACGATATGGAAGTGGGAGATTCCGTCACCGGATTGGTATCAAAAGATTGCAGACTGTAGCTATTATGAGGTCATGTTTTCCGATTGGGATGATCCGGACGGTGCGAAAACGCTGTCGGAGGGGAGCCTCATTGTAACGGAGGCAGGGCAGGAAAGTGCAGAGAAAGAAAGCAAGGCAGAGGATCCTGCGGTGACAGCACTTCTATATGAAGATGAGGCTGACCGGGAATACCTGGCGCCGGATACGGATGATTTCAGGGTGATCGTCTATGAGATTCCGGAGATCAGCGTGATCTACAATTATGGCATTTGGACAGATACATACGGGATGCCGGTGGCGTATATCCTGTTCCCCAGCGGAGAAGAAAAGGCGGCGGGCTGCAAGTATGTGGAAGTGACGAGTTTTGACAAAGAGAGCGGCAAGAACATCCTGAGGTCAAAACTGGTCTTTGAAAACGAGGAGGATGCCTTGCATCCCTATGTGGCGAACAGTGAGGAATTCTGGTACTACTTTGAGGATTACAGCGGGGAATACGGCGTGATCCCGGATGATTTTGACGAGGACACGGCGATCCGCATGATCTGCGATGAATTCATTCCGGATCCGGCCCGAAACGGAGAAAATGCACAGACCATACGAAAAGGGAATATCTGGTACAAAGTCTACGATGATGACAATCGACAGTTTCCGTTGGATGCATTTGCGGGACTCTACCTGTATCCGAACACCTCGGACTATGCCGCCAGAAATACGGATGAAAACGGGTTTCATAGTTTCACGGACATGTATGAGCATCTTGCAGACGGACAGGTCTCTCCGGAACGGGAAGCGAAGGTCACCATTTATTATTCCAGGCCGGAAGACCATGGCAAGACCAACGGTCCGTCGCTCACACTTCAGGATGTGGAGGCGATGCTCAACAACCCGGGTGACGACACCTATTTTAAGCCTGCTTCTTCCGATCATGTGTATGTGGTGGAGTATGTCAACGACCTGGACAGCAGGATCATCCTGGCATCTTTTGATCAGAATGGAAAACTGATCCAGTCTGTGACAAGAGAGGAAAGAAAGGATACGAACGGGTTCGGAAATACCATTCTCCAGGAGTATCAGTCCCTGTCTCCGGATAAAAAGGTGCTGTATCTGGATGACTATGCGCTTTTCTCAGCACAAGGAGACGCTTCCTATACGGATCGGAGCAAAGAGCAATATCTGGAAGAGTGGGCACAGGAATACGAATACAATTTTGACTCCACGCTGCAGATCATCGAAGGGAAGAATTGATCAATTGTTGCATGATTGCATTTTCTAAAAGACCGGAGGCGTATTTAGCAACGCGTCGAGCTCATCGTACTCAAGGTCTGAGATTGCGTGGCAGAGCTTTTGCACATAGTCCGCTGCTTCGGGAGGGATCGCAGAGCCTGATAGCTGTTCTCCGATGGTTTCTATATTGTCATAATCCGCATTTTCGACGTGCTTTTTTAAGCAGCCGAGTATCTCGCGGAGCTCATCCAAAGAAAGGGGCGGCAGATCTGTATCCTGGGGCGATGTCCCCTGATGCGATGCCTCCTGCAAAGGCAACAAGGCTTGCCCAAGCGCGCGATACTCTCGAAGAAACAGATCGATCTCCTCGTCAGAGATAGCCGAATCCGCTGCATGTCCGGCTTTTTCAAGCGTTGCGGCAAGCTCTCCTAACGACAAAGCGCCGATCGCGCGGGAGGTGCTTTTCACGCCGTGGATCTTCACCGTCACATTCTTCATGTCCTGCTTGCGCCAATATTCCTCAATGAGCGCTGCATTTTCCACGACCCGTTCCTGAAACGCGATCAGTGCGATCAGATAGTCTTCGGCATCGCCGCAGTAATCCAGCCCGGCGGCGACGTCAATGCCGGATACCTGATATAAAAATGAGGGGATCTCTGCCTCCAGGCAATTCTCAAGTGTCGTTTCCTGCATATATTTACTATAAACCGAACCGCTGTCATCGGCAAGTGCGGAATCGAAAGCACCGATCGGCGCCGGATTTTCCGAAGCAGCCACGGACAACCCGTTCCAACAAAGCCCGGATTGTGCTATAATTACTATAACTGTACATTTAGGCAAGAAACAGAGCGCAAGTGGATTGACCGCACTGCGCAGTAGAGGTTTTTGGGTGAAAAGAGGACTGACGATCTTTGTAAATATCGTGATCATTGCATGCATCATCTTTTTTATTTCCGTCTACACGTCGCAAAAAAGAGACGAAAGCAATCATCACGAATTGGTGGTCTTTCAAAATACTGCAGAGACTGCAGGTCAGGTCATCACGAACTATCTCGCAGATGAGCAGCATCTGTGTGATATCTGGGCGAACTATATCAACAATTATGCGTCGTCGTCAGGAGAGCCTATGACGATCGAGGAAGCGATCGAGTTCACCCGCAGGGCCTCCATCTCGGATGAGGTGGCCGCGAACATCGTTTATTATGACGACGGATCGTTCAAAGGGCTTTCGTCAGAGCCCAGCCTGAAGGACGCTGACGACTACAGCGTCTCCTATAAGGGATTTTCATTGTTTAAGGATTTTTCGGAAGACGATCTGAACAAGGAGATCCGGCAGACGGCCGCATTCGCAAATCCTCAGAACGGCGTTCCCTCCATGGCATTCCTGAATACCGTAACCCTGCAGGGAGAGAATCCCGGTGAAACCAGGGAAGCGCTTTTGATGCGCATTATCCCGATCAGCGAGATCAGCCGGAAGCTGGTCTATCTGAAGGGAGAGTATGAAGATGTGGACCTTGCGATCATCGATGGCGACGGGGAATACATGGTTCATGGCAACCAGCTGAAAAATGCCAACCTGTTTGAATATTATAAATCCTATAATGATACGGACTATCAGAGCCAGCAGGCGTTTGAAGACGAGGTGACCGGTGATACGGGTCTCATCGAGATCACGGATTCGAAGGGGCAGAGTGCTGTCGTCGCCCATACGCCGGCAACATCTGATAAGGACTGGTTCCTGATCAACATCATTCCGAAGTCCAGCCTGATCCCTGACGTTGTGGACTGGGTCCTGCTCGGCGGTACGATCGGCGCGTTGGCGGCCTTGCTGATCTTCAATATGGTTGTCATGATGCTTTACAACCGCAGACTTGCCGTGGCAGCGGAAGAGGCGGAAAAAGCGAATGCCGCGAAATCGCATTTCCTTTCCATGATGTCGCACGACATCCGCACACCTATGAATGCCATCACGGGTTTCAATGAGATGATCAGCCGGGAAAGCCATGACCCGGAGATCCTTCGCTATTCCGAAGGCATTCGGATGGCGGATGATACCTTGCTTGGTCTCATCAACGACATCCTCGATTTCTCCAAGCTCGAAGCGGGGAAACTGGATATCATCCCGGCCGAATACGATCTGGTGCTGATCTTAAGCGATCTGGTCAATATGATCCGGGTTCGCGCGGAAGAAAAGAAACTGTCATTAAAGATCGATATCGACAAAGACATCCCGCGCATGCTGTATGGCGATGAACTGCGGATCAAACAGTGCGCGATCAACCTGCTTTCCAATGCCGTGAAATATACGGCGGAAGGGACGGTCACCTTTACGGTCGGATACGAGCCCTCGGCAGAGGATAACAATAAGATCCTGTTAAAGATCAGCGTGGCGGATACCGGCAGCGGCATCAAACAGGAGGACATCGAGAACCTTTTTGTCGCATTCAAGCGCCTTGAGGAGAAAAAGAACAGAAATATCGAGGGAACCGGACTTGGCATCAATATCACCCAGAGCCTCCTTTCCATGATGGGATCTTCCCTGCAGGTGGAGAGCGAATACGGAAAGGGCTCCGTTTTCTCCTTTGTAGTCAAACAGGAAGTAAGAGGGACGGAAAAAGTCGGTGACTATGAGGAAGCATTCCGCGCTGCGATGGAGTCGAAGGGCAGATATGTGCAGAGCTTCACGGCGCCGGATGCCAAGATCCTCGTGGTGGATGACACGCCCCTGAACCTAAGTGTCTTCACGAGCCTTTTGAAAGCGACGGAGGTTTCCATCGATACAGCCGAGAGCGGAAGGGAAGCCATGCGCCTGTGTACAGAGCAGGTCTATGATGTCATCTTCCTGGACCATATGATGCCGGATCTGGACGGCATCCAGACCCTGCACGAGTTAAAGGCCCTTTCGGAAAACAAAAATCCGGACACACCGATCATCTGCCTGACGGCAAATGCGATCTCGGGAATGCGGGAGATGTTCCTTTCGGAAGGCTTTACCGATTACCTTGCCAAGCCGATCGAGTTTGCTTCACTGGAGCAGATGCTGCTGAAATACATTCCTGAGGAGAAGATCACGGTTGGGGCTGTTACGCAGCGTGAGGATCAGCCGCTTCCGGGAGCGATCCTGACAATACCGGAGCTGGATACAGACGCCGGCATGTCGCATTGCGGGAATGTATCGTCGTATCTTGACACGTTGCAGATCTACAGCGCAGGTTCGGAAAAAACCGCGGAGGAGATCCGGTCTTTATGGAAGGAACACGACCTCAAAAACCTGACGGTCAAACTCCATGCGTTGAAGAGCACATCCGGTGTGATCGGCGCATCCGATGTGAGAGACCTCGCTGCGGACTTAGAAAAAGCCGGAAACGAGGGAAGCCTTGGGGAGCGCGGCGACGATCTGGAACGGCTGCTTTCTTCTTACACAGCGCTTGCTGAGAAGCTGACACCTCTTTTTACAACCGAGGGAAAAGAAGAGTCGCTTCCACTGATCCAGGCAGAGGCGTTGCAGCAGGTTTATGCGAACCTGTTACAAGCCTGCGAGGAATTTGATTACGATACGATCGTCAGCGCGGTGGAGGAATTGGCGCAATACCGTATCCCGGACGACGAAAAAGAAAGAGTGGATGCCATTTGCCGGGCGTCCGATGATCTTGACTATGATGTGATCCCAGAACTGATCAAAGAGGGAAGAAGGGAAGGACAAGATGAGTAACGAAACAGTGGGAAATGGACGCAAGGATCCCGGGGGGACGGACGGCCGCCATATTCTCCTGGTGGATGATGACCTGTCGTATCTGAAAATGGTGCGCGGGTGGCTATCGGAAAAGTATCAGATCACGGCAGCCAAGAGCGGCAACCAGGCGCTTGCCTATCTGGAGGGGCATGCGGTGGATTTGATCCTGCTCGATTTTGAAATGCCGGAAATGAACGGCCCCCAGGTGCTTTTGCAGATCAGACAAAAACCCCAGGCAGCCGAAATCCCGGTGGCCTTTCTGACGGGCAGCGCTGATCAGGATGCGGTTCAGCGTGACATTGGACAATCGGTGTCCGGCTATCTTTTAAAAACTATGGATCGGGACTCGATTGTAAAAGCAATAGACAATTTCTTTCGGTCGGGACTCTTTTCAACGGAAACGGAGGATGAACTATGAGAAGAACAAACTTACATCGTGTCATTGCAGCAGCAATTCTTGGCGTCTTTGTGATCGCCACGGCTTCGGGCTGCGCGCAGACAAGCAAAGACAAGCCTTTTTCGCCGAAGCTGGATACGAATGCGGACACATCCCTGACAGTTTACGGGAACTACTCCAATTTCGAAGCGCTGGAAAGTGAATTCGAACGGTTCAACGAGCACTACCCAAATGTGAACCTAAGTTACATCTATCTGGACGGGTACAATGACACGATCGCCAATTCGCTGCTCAGCAGCGAGGCGCCGGATATCTACTGCACCTTCAACTGGATGTGGGGCAATCCCGATTGCGCGGACATCTTTGAGTCCGCGGCCGATCTTTCCGCGCCCGAAACGGGGATCGACTTTTCCTGCGTGAGGGATGGGGTCATCAGAAAGACGGACAACGGGGAGATCCTGATGGCGCCCGTGCTCGCGACGTCTTTTGGGATGCTCGTCAATACAGACTTGTTTGAAAAGGAAGGGCTGAAGGTACCGAAGACCTGGAGCGAGTTTGAAATGGCCTGCGAAAAACTCAAAGCAGCCGGGTATGCATCTCCCGTTATGGGCTATGTTTCCTCGGAGTCGGGTTCATTGGAATATAATTTCGCCTACCCATCGCTTTGCAATTCCGCGGTTTCGAATCCGGCTATGCGGGACAGCTTCAATGAACTAGATCCGAGCGCAGGCGAGCTGATGCGGCCGAGCCTTGAGAAGTTAAAAGAGCTCGCAGATGACGGTGATATCGATATCGAAAAATGTGAAAATGAGATCGAAGACAACTACAATGCGGCGATCATGCGATTCTTTGAAGGCGATGTTCCGATGCTGGTCTGCTCTGGCGATGTGGCATCCGGCACAAAGAAAAGGGAAAGCCAGTCGGAAAGTTTCTCCGCGTCACCGTTTGAGTACCGCTTCTATGTGGTGCCGTTTGACGAGAAAGGCGGCTTCGTCATTGACACCGTGGCAATGAACTTTTCCGTCAACAAAAACAGTCCGAATCTGGATATGGCGATGGAGTTTATGCGGTTTCTGATCTCGAACAGTGAGCTTGGAAACATGGCTTCCGTCAAGCGGCTTATCACGACCACAAAGGATTTCTCGCTGGACAGCATGTATTCGTCGCTGAGCGACACGCCGAAGGATCGTATGATCTGCAGCACCGAGGCGAATATCAACGACAATGCGGTCAAGCAGTTCCGATATGCAGCACATCATGTGTTGGTGGGCGATATGACGGTGGATGAAGCGATCGCATCTTACGGAAATCTGGAGGAGTGAGGAAAATTTTGATAGAACTACAACCGATCACAGATGATGAGATCGAGCTTGCTTTGACGATCGGTGTTTGAAGAAAATAAAAAACCTTGTTGACAAAAAAATAGGGTCGTGCTATCTTAGTTTCTAGGATATTAGCACTCTATCAATTCGAGTGCTAATAAAAGAGGATCGTAAGCAGATGGAAGAACTCGACAGCAGAAAAACAATCATATTGAATGCGATCATCAAGAACTACCTTGAGACCGGAGAACCGGTGGGATCGCGCACCATCAGCAAGTACACCGATCTGAACCTGTCTTCTGCGACGATCCGGAACGAGATGTCGGATCTGGAAGAGCTTGGGTACATCCTTTCGCCGCATACATCGGCAGGACGGATTCCGTCGGACAAGGGCTACCGCTTCTATGTGGATCAGCTCATCCGTGAGAAGGACGCAGAGATCAGCGAGATGCGGTCTCTTGTGATCGAGAACACCGAGAAGATGGATCAGGTACTGAAGAAGGTCGCAAAGCTCCTCGCAACGGATACGAATTACGCGACGATGATCACGGGTCCGAAGATGAACGGCACCAAGATCAAGTTCATCCAGCTCTCAAGAGTGGACAGCATGAATCTCCTCGCCGTCATCGTGACGGAAGGCAATCTGGTGCGAAACCGCATGGTCAGCGTGCAGGAGCCGGTGGATGATGAAGAGATCTTAAAGCTCAACATCCTGCTGAACACAAGCCTAAACGGTCTGACCGCTGCGGAGATCAATCTCGGGACAATCACACAGCTGAAAGAGCAGGCAGGCATCCACAGTGACATCATCAGCAAGATCCTGGACGCGGTCGCGGAAGTGATCAGCGAAGACGAAGACCTGACGGTCTACACTAGCGGCGCGACGAACATCCTGAAATATCCGGAGCTTGCGGATTCGGAAAAGGCATCGGAGCTCCTGGGGGCGTTTGAAGATAAGGAAGAACTGATCTCCCTTGTCAACGAGAGCCTGAACAACGAAGAGAACACCGGTATTCAGGTCTACATCGGCGGAGAGACGCCGGTACAGAAGATGAAGGACTGCAGCGTCGTGACAGCCACCTACGAACTCGGAGACGGGATCAAAGGCACGATCGGCATCATCGGACCGAAGCGGATGGATTACGAAAAGGTCATGGACAGCCTGCGCAATCTGAAGCAGCAGTTCAACGAAACGCTGGATAAGGCGAAAGACAAAGCATAGGAAATATCGAGGTGAGTAAAGTGGGAAAAAACAAAGCAGACGAGGAAGCAAAGAAGAAACCGCAGACTGCTGAAGACACGAAGAAAGAAGAGACAACCGAACAGGCCGGAGCGGAAGAAACGAAAGAAAGCGGCGCTGAGGAGAAAGAAGCGCAGGCAAAGGCGGACGAAGACAAGGATGTGAGCGGAGAGACCGGCGCAGAAGACGCAGCCGAAGACGCAAGCGAAACGGAAGCAGCTGAAGAAGCCGAAGAGACCGACGAAGCCGAGGACGACACCGACGAAAAAGCCGGTGACAAAAAGAAGTTCTTCTCCAAACGGGAGAAAAAAGACAAGAAAGATGAAAAAATCGAAGAACTGACAGACCGCGTGGCGCGGCAGATGGCAGAGTTCGAAAACTTCCGGAAACGGACGGAAAAAGAAAAGAGCCAGATGTTTGAGACCGGTGCCAAGAGCATCATCGAAAAGATCCTGCCGGTCATCGACAACTTTGAAAGAGGACTGGCTGCCGTACCGGAGGAGGAAAAAGACAGCCCCTTCGTAGACGGCATGGACAAGATCTACAGACAGCTTTTGACGGAGCTTGAAAATGCAGGCGTGACCGCGATCGAAGCAGTCGGGCAGGAGTTCGACCCCGAACTCCACAACGCCGTGATGCAGGTCGAGAGTGAAGAATATGATTCAGGAATCGTCGCACAGGAGCTGCAAAAAGGGTACAAATACCGCGATACCGTCGTCAGACACAGCATGGTAGCAGTGGTACAGTAAATAAAAAACAATCAAAGAAAAGATATAGGAGGACACCATTATGGGAAAAATCATTGGAATCGACCTTGGAACAACCAATAGCTGCGTGGCGGTTATGGAAGGTGGAAAGCCCACCGTCATCGCAAATCAGGAAGGAAGCCGTACAACGCCCTCTATCGTGGCGTTTACGAAGAACGGCGAGCGTCTCGTCGGTGAGCCGGCAAAGCGCCAGGCAGTCACGAATGCAGAGAAGACCATCAGCTCCATCAAGCGTGATATGGGTACCGACAGAGGCCGCACGATCGACGACAAGAAGTACAGCCCGCAGCAGATCTCTGCAATGATCCTGCAGAAGCTGAAAGCGGATGCGGAAGGATATCTTGGCGAGACCGTGACCGAAGCGGTCATCACCGTACCGGCGTACTTCAACGATGCACAACGTCAGGCAACCAAAGATGCCGGCAAGATCGCAGGCCTTGATGTAAAGCGTATCATCAACGAGCCGACGGCAGCTGCACTGGCATACGGCCTGGACAACGAAAAAGAGCAGAAGATCATGGTATACGACCTCGGCGGTGGTACGTTCGATGTCTCCATCATTGAGATCGGAGACGGTGTCATTGAAGTGCTCGCAACCAACGGCGATACGCACCTCGGTGGCGACGACTTCGACAACCGCGTGACGCAGTGGATGATCGACGAATTCAAGGCAAAAGAGGGCGTGGATCTTTCCGGCGATAAGATGGCAATGCAGCGTCTGAAGGAAGCAGCAGAGAAAGCAAAGAAAGAGCTTTCCTCCGCGACCACGACGAACATCAACCTGCCGTTCATCACGGCAACGAATGAAGGACCGAAGCACTTTGACATGGATCTGACCCGCGCGAAATTCGACGAGCTGACCCATGACCTCGTAGAGAAGACCGCAACGCCGGTACAGAACGCAATGAAGGACGCAGGTCTTACCAATGCGGATATCGGACAGGTCCTTCTGGTCGGCGGTTCCACCCGTATCCCGGCCGTACAGGACAAAGTAAAACAGCTGACCGGCAAAGAGCCGAGCAAGTCTCTGAACCCGGATGAGTGCGTGGCACTCGGTGCTTCCATTCAGGGCGGCAAGCTCGCCGGCGACGCCGGCGCAGGCGATATCCTGCTTCTGGATGTCACCCCGCTGTCTCTTTCCATCGAGACGATGGGTGGGGTTGCAACCCGCCTGATCGAGCGTAACACGACGATCCCGACGAAGCACAGCCAGGTATTCTCGACGGCAGCAGACAACCAGACCGCCGTGGACATCAACGTGGTACAGGGGGAGCGTCAGTTTGCAAGAGACAACAAGTCCCTCGGCCAGTTCCGTCTGGACGGTATCCCGCCGGCACGTCGCGGTGTACCGCAGATCGAGGTAACCTTTGATATCGATGCAAACGGTATCGTAAACGTATCTGCAAAGGATCTTGGTACCGGCAAAGAGCAGCACATCACGATCACGGCGGGCTCCTCCATGAGTGATGACGAGATCGACCGCGCTGTCAAAGAGGCACAGGAATACGAGGCACAGGACCGCAAGCGCAAAGAAGCGATCGATGCGAGAAACGAAGCAGATTCCTTCGTCTTCCAGACCGAGGATGCGCTGAAGCAGGTAGGAGACAAACTGGATGCGGCTGATAAGTCTGCGATCGAGACAGATCTCAACGCACTGAAGGCATTGCTGGAGGCAAATCCGCAGGCGGAGAACATGACCGATGATCAGGTTTCCGAGATGAAGGCAGCAAAAGAGAAGCTGATGGAAAGCGCACAGAAGGTCTTCGCAAAGATGTATGAAAACGCACAGGCAGCACAGGGCGCAGGCGGCGCAGGCGGCGCAGGGCCGGACATGAGCAACATGAACATGGGCGGCGGCGCACAGGATGCAGGCGCAAATGCCGGCGGCGGCAACGGCGGAGACGATGTCGTAGACGCAGATTACAAAGAAGTATAAGAAACAATACGGGTGGTCCGAAGCGCTATCGCTAAGGACCACCATTCGTGAAAACAGAGGAATAAACAGGTAGCAGGCAATGGCAGATTCAAAGAGAGATTACTACGAAGTCCTGGGCGTTCAGAAGAATGCTTCGGATGATGAAATTAAAAAGGCGTTTCGCGGCCTTGCAAAGAAGTATCATCCGGACATGCATCCGGGAGATAAGACCGCAGAGGCGAAGTTCAAAGAGGCGCAGGAGGCTTATGCGGTTCTTTCTGACGCGGACAAACGCCGTCAGTACGATCAGTTCGGTCATGCAGCCTTTGAAGGCGGTATGGGCGGCGGTGGCGGATTCGACTTCTCCGGCATGGATATGAGCGACATCTTCGGCGATATTTTCGGAGATTTCTTCGGCGGCGGCAGAAGCCGTGCAAACAGCAACGGTCCGCGCCGAGGCGCAAACCTTCGGGCAAGCGTACATATTTCGTTTGAAGAAGCCTGTTTTGGCTGTGAGAAGGAGATTGAGCTGACCCTGAAGGATGAGTGCCAATCCTGTCACGGGACCGGCGCGAAGCCGGGGACGAACCCCGAGACCTGTACCAAGTGCGGCGGCAAAGGAAAAGTCGTCTACAGCACGCAGTCCTTCTTCGGCACGATGCAGAATGTATCTACCTGTCCGGATTGCGGCGGCAAAGGAAAGGTCGTCAAAGAGAAGTGCCCGGATTGCCGCGGCACCGGCTATATTGCAAGCCGTAAGCGTATCTCTGTGTCGATTCCGGCCGGCATCGACAACGGGCAGAGCGTTCGAATCCGGGAGAAGGGCGAGCCGGGGATCAACAACGGCCCTCGCGGAGACCTTCTGGTCGAAGTCATCGTCAAGAACCATCCGATCTTCCAGCGGCAGGATATGGATATCTTCTCGACGGCGCCGATCTCTTATGCGCAGGCAGCGCTGGGCGGCGAGATCAGGATCAATACGATCGACGGCGATATCCTCTACGAGGTGAAACCCGGGACTCAGACGGATTCCAGGATCCGCCTCAAGGGCAAGGGTGTCCCGTCCCTCCGCAACAAGAACGTCCGCGGCGACCATTACGTGACGTTGATCGTGCAAGTGCCGACGGGGCTTGGCGACAAGGCAAAGCAATTGCTGCGGGATTTCGACTACGAAACCGGCGACTCGCTGCATAAACAGAACGGTGCAGTCGGAAATAACAAGAAAAAAGGCTTTAAGTTCAAATAGTAATTGTGCTTTTAATAACGCGGTTTTCGAGCAGGATGTAATATGAAAATATTACATCCTGCTTTAATTTGGTACTATAGTACTATTGAGTTGACCGGGAAGGTATAGTACCATATCTTTGTAGGAGTTGGAGGCCTCCCACAAGATTGTGGGCAAATGGGAGCCAGTTATGGACGCAAATACATCATCGGCTCGTGGCGCAGACGAGATTTTGAGCCAGATGTACTTCAACGAAACTGTTCAAATCGAGATTGAATATAAGAAGAAAGCCCTTGCAGCTGAACGGCGTCATCTCGAAGAAGAGCGGCAGAAGTTGAAAAAGGACAAACGCGATTTTGACCGCTACCGGAAACTGGAACGCCAGAAGCTGGATCAGAGTCGCCGCTTATTCGACAACAAGTGGCGGATCCTCGAAGAGGAGACGAGAAAGCTCGCAAACGAGCGGATCAAAGTAGAACAGCAGAAAGCGTTCTACGAGCAGGTGAAGCGCACCCTGACAGAGATTGACGACCGCAAGATCATCGAAGGCGATATGTTCTTTATCGGCGTCAATAATGAAGGTTCTTTGAAGCGCCGCTACCGGGATCTGCTGAAGATCTATCACCCCGACAACATCGGCGGCGACACCTACACGATCCAGGAGATCAACCGCGAGTATGACTGCCTCAAACAACGGTTCGCATAAAGGGAAACAGAAGTGTAAGACGGTTTCGAAAGAGACCGTCTTTTTTTATAGAAATCTTCTGCCGAATGATGAGAAAATTCGTATAATATAGTATAATAAACTTGCTTGTATGCACAAATCGAAACGACTGTAAATATCGGAAAGGGGAGCAAGATGAAATTAACGACTGCAAGGGAAGGAAAAAGACTGACGATCACGATCAACGGAACGATCGATGCGAAGACAGCGCCGGATCTGGAAGCGGAGCTGACAGAGGAAGCATTGGATGGGGTGGAGGAGCTTTACTTCGATATGAAGGACATGGATTATACGTCCTCCGTGGGGCTGCGCGCGATCCTGAATGCGTATCAGATCCTGGATGAGAGAGAGGGCAGGATGGTTCTGCAGCATATCAACGATGATGTGAGGGAGATCTTTGAGCTGACGGGCTTTATGGATTTCCTTGAGGTGGAAGACTGATCACAGATGATAGGACAGGTATATGAAGAGACTGACTGTAGAGGCCGATCGGGGTCGCATCGACGAGGTGACAAATTTCGTTGATGGTGCGCTCGCATCGGTAGCATGTGAAAAGAAAGCACTGCGTCAGATCAATATGGCAGTGGAGGAAATCTTCCTAAACGTGTGCGCCTACGCATACGGGGAGGAGGCGGGCAATGTGGAGATTGCGCTCGACATCGATGATGCCGGGCTGATGACACTCTGTTTTGCCGACAGCGGCACGCCATTTGATCCGTTGAAGATAGAAGATCCCGATGTCCATCAACCCGGACGGGAAAGAAAGCCGGGCGGACTCGGGATTTTTATGGTGAAAAAGACCATGGATGATATGTTCTATGAATACCGCGACGGGAAAAACACGCTGACGATCAAGAAGAAGCTTTTGCAGGAGAAGGAAAGTTGAGTACCGGAGCAACGAGGCAGGAGGGCAATGCATTGTCTGAGATGGATCAGGACTCCAAGCGCGGCGGCGCAAAAAAGAGAGGAAAACGGCGCACGCTTTCCCAAAAGGTGACGATCACCAGCATCCTGCATGCAGGGATTCTCGGCACGGCTGTTTTGCTGATCGGGATGTTCCTGTTTATGTACAGCATCTTATATGACAGCTACGACGATACGGTCAACATGGCGCAGAGCGTCTCCGACGTGCTGCAGACGACTGCGGACGTGCCGGGACTCGTCGATGCCGTGCTTGCGCAGGAGCGCAGTGACCCGCATTTCGAAGAACGGATGGAAGCGAGCAATCCGGCGGAGACAGAAGGGCAGCTGCTCAATTACCGCTGGTATACGGAGGAAGATCCGCCGCTTGCCAAACGGGAGGATTATCAGCAGGTGATGGACATCATCCTGGCGTTCGGCAAAAACAACAGCCAGCTGAATGGTACAAGCCTGATGGTGTTTGACAAGAAGACCCACATCGCGTCTCTCCTTTGCGACGTGGAAAAATTCGGCGGAGACGAGGCAGTGCCGGCTGAAGATGTCCTCTGGCGTCGGTTTGAAGACGTGGAGCTTGACCATATCGAAGAGGAACGCTGGTCGCTCCTGAAGAATTTAGTCCGCTATATGCGGATAGATCCGAGATACGTCGTCTTTGCATGGTACGAGCCGTTTCCGTATCCGGACGAAGACGTTGTCGTCTTTATCGAGGCGGATGCTTTTTATACCCGTCTGTGGTCCAATATGATCTCATTTCTGGTACTTTTCTTCTTATTGTTGCTGCTTGCTGTGATCGTCATGGGATTACTTTACAGACGGCGGATGCAAAAAGTGATTGTAAAACCGATCCGCGCTGTTGCGGAAGCGGCCAAAAATTACGCGGCGGATCGCAGGAGCGGCAAGCGCGACAAGGCATACTTTTCCTCATTGGAACTGCATACGGGAGACGAATATGAATCGCTCGCAGAAACGATGGCCGAGATGGAGAAGGAGATCGAGGTCTTTGAAGAAGACCTGACCCGCATCACGACCGAGCGGGAGCGCCTGAAGGCAGAGCTCAACGTAGCGGCGCAGATCCAGCAGGATATGCTTCCGCAGAAATTCCCGCCGTTCCCGGACCGGCACGAATTCGAAGTGTTTGCATCCATGACGCCTGCCAAAGAGGTGGGCGGAGATTTCTTTGATCTTTTCCTCATCGACGAGGACCATCTGGCGCTTGTGATGGCGGATGTATCCGGAAAAGGGATCCCCGCAGCGCTCTTTATGGTGATCAGCATGACCCTGATCAAGAACCGCGCGCTGATGGGCGGCAGTCCGGCAGAGATCCTGGCGGATGTGAATAAACAGCTTTGCAACGGCAACAAGACTAAGTCCTCCATGTTTGTGACGGTCTGGCTTGCGATCGTGACACTCTCCACGGGCGAGGTCGCTGAGGGCAATGCGGGACACGAAAACCCGCTTCTCCTGCAGCAGAACGGGGAGGATGACAGGCACTTTATCGAATCCAAGACCCATCATGATTTCGTGTTGGGAGGACTGAAAAAAGCAACCTATCACGCGCACAACTTTGTGATGCGGCCGGGAGACAGGCTCTTTATCTATACGGACGGCGTACCGGAAGCGGCCAATGAGAGCGGGGAGCGATATGGGATGGAACGTGTCAATAAGCTCCTCAATCAGCATACTGCAGAAGACCCGAAAGCGGTGCTTGCGGCAGCCCGTGAGGATGTGGATCGTTTTGCGGGTGCGGCAGATCAGTTTGACGACCTGACCATGATGCTCTTCGTATATCGCGGCAAAGAGTCACAGAGCGAGAATGAACGGGAATAAAACCATGACCAAAACTAACCAAGAAAATAATCCATAACAATTAAGGATCGGAGGATAGCATAGATGGAGATCATTGATATCACAGAAGAAAACGTGGAAGCGTATGTGGACCTTCTGGGAGAGGACATGACAGAAAACATGGGGCGCACGTTCTACCGGGGGCTTGCGGTCCAGGCGGAAGGGAACACGACGCCGGACGCATTGATGATCTGGGAACTGATCAATTCCGAAAAAACGGACAAGGACACGGAAAGCGCCATCAGATTTTTGCAGATCAGAGAAGAAGAGGCCGGGCAGGAGCTCTTTGACGCCTATCGGGAGCGGATCGCATCGGTGCAGGTGAAGCGATCCAACTTCGTGATCCCAGCGAAGAAAGGCGCACTGGAGCGCACGATGCTTAAACAGGCCGGCTTTGGCGTAAAACTGATGGAGGGGGACCTGATCGTAGTCAAGGTGGGCGAGTTTGAAAAACTCCCGCTGATGAAGGTCCGGAAAGACAGCCCGAATATCATATCGGCCGGAGATGTCGCGGTCAGACAGTTTCGGAAGGGGATCTGGCGTTGCATCGAAGCCGGCTTCACTGGTATCTGCGAGGATCTTTCCTATCTTCCGATGAACTGGTTTGAACCGACGGTCTCCTGCTTCAGCGCGCAAGGGGAGGACATCAATGGTTTCCTTTTGTTCCACAAGCATCCTTCAGGCGCCCTGTCATTGCAGTTGATGGCGGCGCTGGGCAAGGAGTATCAACAGACATTGGTCGGCATGATGCGGCATTCCATCATTGCCATGGAAGAAAACTACGCGCCGGAGACCAGAGTCCTTCTGGATCGGCATAATCAGGCGTCACTGCAGCTTTCGGAAAAACTGTTCCCGAGAGGGTTCGGAAAGCCGATGTATATGGGACACAGGGAGGAAAATGAAGCATAACCCACTGTTACGCTGCAGCATGACTCCGGAGGGAAAGAAACGGCAGTAGACAGGAAAGGAGAAACGGGATGGCACAGCTTAAAGATTATGCAGAAAGAAATACCGAAATTCAAAAAGAAGATTTTCTGCAACAGCAGCGGGAAAAGGGGCTGGGGCATATCGAGGAAAAGGGAGGCGGCTTTGGCTTCCTTTCCAAGGATATGCTGATGGAGAAATTCCGGGATCGGAAAAAGACCACCGATTTTGCTACCCGGACCAAATACTATTTTGAGGATGCGACTGTCATGCAGGCTAAGGCACAGCGTTACCGGAACCTGGCGGACAACGGAAGGGATATCGAGGCGCATGCAAATCGTTTTGGCAATCGTTCCGCCAGAAAGCGGAAGAAATCTGCCGTTGCTGCGGCAGACGCGTTTGACCATGCGGCGGCACTGGAGGAGCAGTACCGGTCGCAGATGCAGGAGCAGGACTCCGTGACGCAGTTTCAGCAGAAGAAAGAGATCATGGAGGCGCGGCTTCTCGGCATGAAGAAGGCT
>CACZBF010000024.1 GCA_902779355.1 uncultured Lachnospiraceae bacterium
AAGAGTTCCACTGTCGCTCCTTCGGTACCTCCGACCGCATTCGTCATTACTTCGTCTTCTACTTTCATATTCTCTGCCATTGTCGTTTCCTCCCTTTTCGGTTGCGGTTGTTTTTTGTTTCTTGCCTTATGATACGTTCCTGCCATCCGATCTGGCATGATTTTTGCGTATTCGGTCGTTCCTAGTGTCTAAGTGGTTGTTTCATGCGAAAATCATACATGAAAAGCCCCAAAAAAACTACCCTTTCTCGCTATTCGGTAGTTTTTCCGAGATATTCGGTATGTTATTTCAGCTGTTGACAAACTACGTCTGTGGAAGTATAGTTTAGATATACTTCTGTAGACGTAGTTTTTTGATCGTGCAAGAGACAGGATTTTCAGGCGGACATATGAAGAAACTATTTCATGGCTCGGAAAAGATCATAAAAAAGCCTGTATATGGCCAAGGCAGGATAGATAATGACTATGGTCAGGGTTTCTACTGCACGGAAGACATCGAGCTTGCGAGGGAATGGGCAGCCTTGGATGAAAGAGGCGGCTTTGTAAACAGTTATTCCTTCAACGAGCGAGGCATGAGGATCATGGATCTTACAATGCCGGAGTACAGTGTACTTTCCTGGATGGCGCTTCTTTTGAAAAACAGGAATGTGCGTTTATCCAGTCCTCTGGAAAAACGTGCCAGAGAGTTTCTGATCAGACAGTATCTACCCGATACGAAAAAAGCAGATGTGATCGTTGGTTATAGGGCAGATGACTCCTATTTTTCATTTGCCCGGGCATTTCTCAGCAATACCATCACGATCGATCAGCTAAGCATGGCGCTTAGTCTTGGGGATCTCGGACTACAGTATATGATAAAAAGTGAGCGCGCTTTTCAGGCTCTGCATTATGATAGCGTCGAGCCGGTGGACGGGATGACTTATTATCCCAGAAGGATTGCAAGAGACCGCTCTGCAAGAGATCGATATATGCAGTTGCTGGAGGACGTGGACAAGCATGGAAGATATATCAATGACATCATGAAGGGAGAAGGCAGATGATGCAGGCTTTTCCGGAGTGCTACCTATCTGACGCAATGCGGAATATGGGGGAATATATGGAATTCGGCTATGAAGCAGCTGCAGTTGAGCCGGATGTCTGTGTTTCCTTTCTTGTGATCAGTGGATATGCATCCGCTTGGGAAAATGGAGATCCGCGTGTGTTGTCCGGGATGTCCGGGACAGAACTGTTTCAAAGGGCAGCGGAGAGATGCGGCTTTCAAGTAGACGAGAGGGAAGCACTGGTCAGATATGATACAGAAGCATATTATTGGAGCGGTTATATGCTTGCCTATTATCAATGGATTACGATGGAGCATTTTTCAACGATCGCGCAGGATCTTCGGATTTCCGATCTGACAAGATTGTATCCGGCTCTTCATACCGCATCCGAGGAAAAAGCATTGGCGTCGATCTCAGAGCTGATCCGAAAAAGAAGGATGATGTCCAGACTGCAGGCTTATCGCAAAGGACTTGGGCTGTCTCAACGGGAGCTGGCTGAGCTTGCCGGGGTGAACCTTCGTACGCTGCAACAGTATGAGATTGGAGATAAAGACATAAGACGTGCATCCGCCGAAAAGGTTGTCGCTTTGTCGAGAGTCTTATGCTGCAAGCCGGAGGAACTGCTTGCGTGATCCTACCCTAAGTAGCGAAACGCCAGCATTGTAATATCATCAAACTGTTCGGCATCGCCCTGGAATCTGTTCACATCATCTGCTATGCAACGCACAAGCGTCTCCAGAGAGGCGTCTTTCTCTTTGTCCAGCGCCTCTTTCAGCCGATCCAGACCATACTGCTCTTCCTCCTCATTGAGCGCTTCCGGAATACCGTCAGTGTAGACAAGCAGACTGTCGCCAGGATCCAGGGTCAGTTCATATTCCTTGAACTGCTTCTTTAGAAATACCCCCAGGATCGGTGCGTGCGGATCCCGATAGAGCTCATAGTCAATTCCGTCTCTCCGGATCATCGGGCACAAATGCCCTGCATTGCAACATCGCATGTTTCCGTTTTTCAGATTGATGATCCCAATCCAGGCCGTTACAAACATAAATTCACGGTTGCCCTCTTTCAAGGTGACATTTGCCTTCTGCATGATCTCCGAAGGTGAAAGCCCCTGCTCCGCTAACGAACGGATGACGGTTCTGCTGCGCATCATAAAGAGCGCTGCCGGAAAACCTTTGCCCGAGACGTCCGCGATCAAAAAGGCAAAATGATCGGGGTCGACGAAAAAGAAATCATAGAAGTCCCCGGCCACCTCTTTGGCCGGATCCATGGAAGCATAGATTTCAAACTCCGTCCGATCCGGATATGGCGGAAATGTCCGAGGCAGAGACTGCGCCTGGATTGACGCCGCCAGTTCCATCTCTGTGGAGATGCGCTGCTTCTCCTGGATCTCCCGTGTCCTGACCTCCTCATACTCATCCAGCTCTCCGCTCATGAAATCAAAGGACTTGGACAAAAACCAGATCTCATAGATCCTGCGCATGGATAGCTGTTCGTCCTTCTGATCCTCGTCCGTAAAAAAGTGCTGTATCCGACGGGAAATTGCATAAAACGGATGCAGGAACGTGATGTCGAGCATATAAAGCAGTACTACAAGGGTAATGAAAAACAGCACGATTGCCGGCGCGATCGCTTTCAGCGACTTTTTGATCGCATCCGCCTGCTGTACTCCGACGTCCACATCTGCTCCCAGAATGGCCAGCACTTTGCCACCGTCATCCTTGTATGGATAAAACCAATCCAGATTGTGACCATACTCATTATCTTCCACGGAGTAGAGATCGGTGTATCCCCCTTCCATGACGATCAATTCCGGATCCGTCAGATGACTCTCTTCCGTCCAGATGGAAGCACCCGGCCACCCGAGACTTTCCTTCATGAACGCATCTTCCTCATCCGAAGCCGCTACGGCAATCACGAAAGCACGCGTTTTTTCTGTCTCATCGATGGTTTCCACATACAGATTCTGAAGTGAAAAGGCGCGGCAGATCGTACGAAGCTTCTCCCGTGTTTCCTGATACAAGGTCGTGTGTGAGGGATCGCAAAGTTTCTCCAGCCCAACCTCATCCAGCATCTGCTCCGTCAGCGTAAATGCTTCCTGTACCGAACGGTATCCCTCCCGGACAACAGTTTTTGAGCTGATGCGATACATGACAGGCCCGTATAACAGCATGGTACAAAGAAGCAGAACCGAAAAGATCCGGATGATCAGCTCCTTCATCCGCAGCTTCTCTCCATACAGGATACAGTTCGTGATGATCACCGCGATGACGGAAACCGTATAGGAAATGGCAAGTGCCTCATTGTTTCCGAGCAGCACAAACCCCAGGATCGCCACAACAGCCGGCAAACTCACAAAGAATTTCCGCCATTTTCCGATGTTGCATCTGATTGCTTCCACGATCAACAGTAAAAACGAAATCAGGATATAGAAGGAGCCAGCAGGATAACCGAATGCTCTGTGAAAGACGCCCTCGGCATCCACTTGAAAAAGAAACGGCGTGAACAGATTCAAAAAACACATAACGAGCGCTATGATCAGCATGATCCGATGCAACAGCTCAAGGATACGCCGTCGTCTTTCCTCCGGCTTTAAGATGGTACAGGCATGTCTCCAGAAAAGATAGACGAGGAGGTTCACCGACGCATAGAAGAAAGTGGACACGACCGTGTTCAAAAAGCGCAGCGACGCCGCGCCGTCCAGCATCCACATCAGGGAATCAAACAGAAAGATGAGTACATTCACAAACAACACTGCTGTGTAAGATCGGATGTCCCCGTTTTTCGTTCCGCCGGATGCAAGGCATCCGTAATACAACATGGTGCACACTACCGCACCAAGAATATCCATGCTCAAGTTGAAGACATCCGAGACCTTTGCAGTATAAAAAGGCTTGTAAAGGCAGATGATCAGGATAACGGCTGACATCACACAGACAGAAAAAAAACCTGCCTTCGGGAGCATTGTATGAGTTCGCAGATAACGCTCTTTTCTCCGATCTTCTTTCATGACGTGATCCGAATTCCTTTCTGTCTTGTATCGAAAAAATCATACACGAAAGGAAGTGAAAAAACTACAATTCTCGCTATTCGGTAGTTTTTCGGAGATATTCGGTATCAAATACAAAGAAAAAAGCTGTCACACCTAGGAAGTGTGACAGCTTATGTTTATTCAGTCGATCCGATTATTCAGCGGCTTCGCCAACCGGCTGGAAGGCGATGACCTCCGCTTTTGACAGATCATCAAAGAGTGCCTCGACATTGCTCTTTGCAGTCGGCTCATCGTAATCCTCGAACTGGGCGTTGCAGGTCTTGTAATAATACGTCTCGTTTCCGTTCGTATCATACTCGACATACCCCTCTTCCAGCTCGATGATGTTTCCGGTGTCGATGAGATAGGTGGTCATGAAATGATTGCCTCCGACATAGAGGTCTCCGTCCTTGATGGCAAGCGGATACGCCGTGCCGCCGGCTGTTACCGTTCCAATATACACCGGTGCTTCATCCTGATAGATAAAGATCTCTGCGTCGATGGCTGCGTCCACACCCGGTTCCCATTCGTAGGTGCCGCTGGATACCAGAAGTGCATCCGCATCCCCGATCTTTACATTCGCATAGCCTTGTCCGTCTGCGAGCTTATCCACGATCTGCGTAAACGTGTCGCATCCGGAGATGTCAATCGTCGATTTCTCTTCCGGCACCACTCTTACATCGGATGCATCGAATGCAGCGGGATCATACTCGCCCTGTCCGGCTGCTTCTTCCGTAGCGGCCTCGGTCGCGGGCTGTGCTGCTTGAGTCTGTTCCGTCGCTGCAGGCTGTTCCGTTGCAGGCTGTGCCGGCTGCTCTGTTGCTGCAGGCTGTGCGGCAGCAGTGTTTGTATTGGTTGCACATCCTGCCAGTGCCGCAGTCATCGTCATGGCTGCGATCATCGTTGCGATCAGTTTCTTTTTCATAACCATTCCTCCTATTCTTATGTATGTTTTCAAAATCTTATTGTTTTTGCGGGAAAATGTCAACACTTCCTTATGTATATCTCCCCAGGATCCCCCGCACAGAGGAAAGATACCCTCCGCCGAACAGGTTCAGATGGTTCAAAAGATGATACAGATTGTAGAGATCCCTGCGGTCTGCATAGCCCGGCTGCAGCGGCAGCGCCTCTTCATAAGACGCATAAAACGCCTGTGGGAAGCCGCCGAAGAGCTCCGTCATCGCAAGATCTGCTTCATTGCATCCTACATAGGCCGCCGGGTCAATAAGCCACGCCTCTCCGTCCGAGCCAACCATGTAGTTACCGCCCCAGAGATCGCCATGCAAAAGAGACGGACGCTCCGGCTCAACGAGCAGCCCCGGCAATCTATCCATCAGTCTTTCGATCCGTGTACGATCCGCCCCGGAAAAATAACGGTCTGCCCGCGCAAACTGCGGCGCCAGCCGGCACTCGCGAAAGAAAGCGATCCAGGAGGTACGCGGTTCATTTTTCTGCGGACCTGCGCCGATGTAGTTGTCCTGTAAAAAGCCGTATCTGCCGCCGTTCACGAAGCGCTCTGTATCCGCTTGGTGCATCGCAGCGAGGCGCTGCCCAAACCGCTCAAAGAAGCCTTCCTTTCTTCCTTTGCTTTCCACTAATTCCAATAGCAAAAATGCAAAGTCCGTATCCGTGCCGCGGCATAGGATCTTCGGCGTCGTGATGGTCCCCGTGCTTTCGATCGCTTCCAACCCTTCTGCTTCCGCCCGGAAAAAATCAGCATTCTCCCTGCGGTTTGCTTTCAAAAATAGCCTCGTTCTGTCGGAAAGTATGAGCGCATACGCCTCGTTGATGTCTCCGCCGGAAACAGGCATTTTTCCTGTGATCCTGACACTTGCCCCACAAAGATCCGTGATCGCGGCAGAGAGGGACTCATAACTTTCTTTTTTCATAAGCAGTCCTTTCTCCGTCCGAAATGATCAGGTTGTTTTGATCCTGACAAAATACTCTTCCTCGCTCTCGTGATGGATGGTTCCCCCGTTTTTCATCTGCACGCGCAGGCTTTTCGGATTGTTCTTATTGACGGAAAGATAGGCTTCCTCAATCCCTCTCTCCTTCGCTTTTTTGAGCGTCATCGCAAGCCCTTTTGTAGCGTAGCCTTTTCCGCGGTACTGTTCCGAAATACAGTAGCCGATGTGGCCGGGGCCCTCTCTGAGAAAATCGTTCAGCTCATGCCGGAGATTAAAAACGCCGACATAGACACCATTGTCACAGAGCACATATGTCGTGTCCGGGACAAACCCCTCCGGCAATTCCTTTCCTTCCGACCAGTTCCGCTTCTTCTCGATCCATTCCAGAAACTGCTCGTAGGTATATCCATAGACATTGTTGAGATAACCGTTGTCATTCTCGGGAAACGTCATATACAGTTCGTAGGTCTTTTTGTAATCCGAATCCTGCACTCTGATCAGTTCCATTTTCACACCTCCTCAGGATTGTTTTATCATATGCCGTACATGCGAAAAGTACAACTGTTTTGGCTATTGACAAATAAACTTTTTGTGGTTAGAATTGAGAACGGTTCTCAAATTCATTCCGGATCAGTCCGGAAATAGTCAGGAGGCTTTCATCATGATAAAACGAGTTCTTACGCTTTTGATTGCGGTTGTTATAATTACTTGCTGCTTTTGCGCTTGCAGTGTCAAAAGTGATGCATCTGCTGCAGACGACGGAAAACTGAAGATTGTAACCACCATCTTCCCGGAATACGACTGGGTCATGAACATCCTCGGTGAAAACGCTTCAGACGCAAACGTCACGCTGCTTCTCGGCAATGGTGTCGACCTTCACAGCTACCAGCCCACACCGGAAGATATTTTGAAGATCTCCACCTGCGATCTTTTCATTTATGTCGGCGGAGAGTCCGATGCATGGGTGGATGCCGCCCTGCAGGAGGCAACGAACAAAGACATGGTCGTGGTCAATCTCCTCGATGTCCTTGGCAATTCCGTTAAGGAAGAAGAGGTGATCGAGGGCATGCAGGCGGAAGAGGAAGGGAAAGCAGAAGGCGAAGAAGACGAACCGGAATACGACGAGCACGTCTGGCTTTCCTTGCGCAATACATCTGTGCTCACGCAAAACATCGCCGATGCCCTGCAGAAAGCAGATCCGGCCCATGCAGACAACTACCGGGACAATGCCGCTTCCTATATCGAAAAGCTGGAAGCCCTTGATAAGGACTATCAAGCGGCCGTCGACGCAGCGCCGCTTCATACGCTTCTCTTCGGAGACCGCTTTCCGTTCCGCTATCTGACCGATGATTACGGGCTTGATTATTATGCCGCGTTTGTCGGATGTTCCGCAGAAACAGAAGCAAGCTTTGAAACGATCACATTTCTTGCACACAAGGTGGATGAACTTGGACTTCCCGCTGTCATGACCATCGAGGGAGACAACCATCGTATCGCGGAAACCATCGTGGAAAATACCCAATCGAAAGACCAGAAAATCCTGACCATGGACTCTATGCAGTCGACCACGGCAGAAGATATTGCAAACGGCGCAACCTATCTTTCCATCATGGAAAACAATCTGTCCGTGATGAAGGAAGCACTACAATAAAGGACTTTATGTCTCACCCAGGATACTGATCCTGGAGCATGGAGATCACCGGATAAGGATTGGACTCCTTCTGCTTCGACAGCAGTTTTTCAAACTCATCGAGCACGCCGGTTGCCCACGCAGCCACTGCTGCCAGAAGTTCCTGCCGGTCTGTGTTTTCCGTAAGCTCTGCGGCTTGAGGAGATGCCTGAAACGCTGCAGACGCTCCTGCTTTATCTAAATAGTTCTCCAAGCGGCCGCCCTTGTAGCGGCCGTTTTCGATACCAAGACACCGGTCCGCAAGCTGACGGTCGTAATGCCCGAGCGTGATATAGATCCCGACTGCATCCGCTACAAGCTCATCCCACAACGCATCGATCTTTTCCGGGCACATCCTGCGGCAGATAAAATGAGTGCATTCATGATACATCCGGATCGAATGCGAATATGCGGTCCATTCCTGCTCCGAAAACCCAGCGGCAGAAGCATCGAGCCCGCTGTATGGGCCGACAGAAAGCACCACAAGCGCGTCCTTGAAATTTTGTTTGTCCGAAGTAAACCGTTTAAACTCCGCACCCCAGTCCGGATCACTCTCCCCATTCCTTTTAGCATCCGCAAAAAAAGCCTCCTGATGCGCCTCGATCTTGCGCCAATTGATCACGCCATCCAGGATTGATGCACCCTGGGTTCTCGGAATCTCGGCCATCACGCAGCGGTTTGCCATGATCTGTAAAAAGGTTTCAAAATCGCATCGCGCCGCAAACGTAACCACCTGTACTTTTCCCACAGGCGTATTGGCGATCTCCAGCTTGTCTTTCTCAGTGGTCTGAAAGTGGGCAAGCGTTTTCTCCGGCGCCGCTTCTCCCCTTCGTACGATCTGTTGATATCCTTCGGCAGACTCCTCTTTTGCGGGATCCAGGTACAGCTGCTGATAAGTCTCTGCCAGTACCTCGATCACACGATGCCCTGTAGCCCTTTGTTCTGTTTCCATCGTCAGCTCCTTTTTTGTAAATGTCTTTATGCCATTGTCTCCACGATGATCTTTTCCTGCGTGATCATGTACGGTGTGTGTTCCTCAATCACCCTCCGGCAATCATCCAGCGTGATCTGCATTTTCTCCGCCATCCTGAAAATACTGCTTTTGATCTCCTCTTCCTGCGTATCCACAAGAAGCGTAAACGCCTTCTCCGAAATAATGAGATCCTTCACCGCCTGATGCCGTTTATGCTCCACGATCTGCTTTTCGTCCACGATCGCTTCCAGATGGTACAGCAATTTGGAGTTGCGAAAAGCCGCTACATCGATCTCATCTGCAAGACGGATCAGTGCCGCCAGATAAGGAAGGCATATCTCATTGCCGCCCGGCACCTTATAGTTGACAGGATATTCCTTCTCATCCATCAGTTTCGTTTTTCTGTGGCCTCTGGCAATCTGCATGATCGCCCACAGATGCTCTTCAGAAGGGATTTCAAAAAACGGCGCATATTTTTTGATAAATCGGCCGGAAAATTCGTTATGGAAATTACGGATGATCTCCTGCAGATTGTCTCTGCTGTGCGTCTCAAAATAGTCCCCGAAGTCGATTTCCTTGGAAAACTGTTCGTAATCCTTATGCGAGATTCCCATCCCTGTATCATGGAAATAACATGCCACGAGCAGCGCATAGAGCTCATCCGCATTCAGTTTTTCGACCTGCTTTCCCATCAGATTGTTGCAAAAATCGATCACCGTCAGGCTGTGTAATTCTGAATGATCCGTATATTCCGGAAAGATCAGCTTATAGTTCGAGAGGATCTTTTGCAGTCCGAACACCGCATCCGTGAAGCGCCGATGCAGTTCCGGAGACATTTCGCGCAGACGTTTTTCCATTGCAAAATCATGTTCTCTCTCTTCAGACATATTTCTTTATCTCCTCCGCAGTCGTTATACGACCACGATCAGGTTGTTCGTCTTCATCGTGTTGGTGTAGGCGATGTCTGTTGCCGCATGCATCACCATCCGGATCCCGATATTCTTCTCCGGATGCGCCGGATCAAATGCCCAACCCGACGATTTCTCCTTCAGGTCAAAGCGCACGCAATCATCCCGCAGCCGCAGGATCGTCTGGTGATCCTTCACGATCACACGCACATCCAGATGATGCTGTTTCCCGTCGGAAAAGCCGTGCTCGATCGTATTCCCGGCCATCTCCTCGATACAAAGCGCCAGACGGTTCGCTCTTTTTTGTTCGATCCCGTGCCGTATGCAGAACTCATCCGCCTCCTGCGAAAATGCCACGATCTCCTCCATTGTCTGCGGCGAGCTCTCCAAAACATCCTCTTCCGGCACGCCGAAGCTCTTGCGGAGCATCATAAAGGACACAAGCCCCTTGCGGTTTTTGTCACGTCCGATCACCGCGCGAAGGAAAATGGTAAGGCTGAGCAAAACCTGTCCGATCGGGAAAGCGATCCAGACACCGAATACCCCGAGGAAGGAGCTGAGGAACAACGCCATAGCAGCCGTTGCGCCCACTTCAATAAAAATGTTCACGAGGTATGCGCCTATCCTGCGCTCGATCGCCTGAAAATAGTTGGCCGTCGAAACATTAAACGCCAGGAACGGCAGCGTCACCGCATAGCAGCGGATCGCCGTCACGGCCATGGAAAGGGCTTCGCCTTGCTCCGGGATAAAAAGTCCCGCGATCCATGGCGCTACCAGAAAGACCACGACCGCAAGGATCGTCACGCCGATCAGGATATCTTTTAATGCCGTCTTCACGACGGTACGAAGGCCCGGCACATCCTGCTCTCCGACCGTCATACTGCCCATGATCAACACCGCACCGCCAATGCCCCAGCCAAGTGCGCCCACGACGAAGGAGGAACTGTTCTGCGCAGAGAGAGCGGTCACACCCGCTGCTCCGGCAAGCGTAAGCACCAGCGTATTTAAAATAATGGGCAGCAGGCCGCGGCAAAACATGCAGACCGCTCTCGGAAGTCCGTCTTTCATCAGCGCGGGTGTCATGCCAAAATGAATGTCCCGCAGAGAAAATGAAAAAAGGCTGCTCCTACGGAAGAAATGTGTCAGCACAATGAAGAGTGCCGTGTAGTGGCCGATCGAGCTCGCAAGCGCCATCCCAAACATCCCGCCGTGGAACACCAGCACGTTCAAAAGATCTCCTGCCACATCCACGGCTGCCGATACAGCACTGGCCACTTTCGGCCGCGTCGCATCGCCGTCCAGCTGCAGAAGCGGAGTCAGCACCACATAGGTGATGAAGCCCGGTGCACCAAGAAAGACGCCGCGCAGATAATCGCTTGTCGCCTCATGGAGCGAAGCCGAAGAACCTCTTGCACCAAAAAGTGTGGCAAAACCGCCTGCAAACACAACACCGATAACCGCCAGCAAAACCGACAAGATCACGGCAAGCAGGATCGTCAGGGAAAACACACGGGTGGCTTCCTCCGCATCTCCTTTTCCGACCGCCCGCGTACAAAGCGCCGTCGCGCCCACCATGAGAATCCCGCTGATGATCGATGCGATGGAATAATACGGTGCGCCGATCCCGCATGCGGCAAGCCCTGTGCCGCCGAGAAACCGCCCCGTAATGACGCCGTCTATGATGGCGGTCACGGCACCCGAAAGCTCCGCCACCACCATGGTCAGCATCGTATTTTGAAACAGTTTTTTTATGATCGCGCTATCCACGTCATCATTATATCACAAACCGGTAGTCATTTTCACAGAAAGGCTGTATAATGAGAGATGTCTCTTCAGGCATTGTCTTTAGAAGGGAGGCAGCTTATGGATTTTCAGGCAATCGTAGACGGCATGGTCCCCATGACCTGTGTGGTCTCCGTGGAAAAACTGGACGGCGATCAATACGGTGAGATCCGCATCGTGGCAGGTAACCGCCCTTATATTGATTCGATCGAAAAGCCCGCGCCCGGAACGGAGATGCTCTCTCAGGAGTTTGTCCCGAACAGCAAGTATACGCGGTATCTTACGAGAGATCTGAACTTTGAGACCGCCTGCTATCGCGCGGCAGTCCAGAAAAAATGCCTCCACTCTTACGCCCATCCTGATCGGATGGAAGTCTGGCTGAATATGAATTTTCTCCCGCTGATGGCGGATGAAGGGAATCTCTGCTACTGCCTTTACATGATGGAGATCAACTTCGTGCCGGACAGCGAGAGCATGGCCGATCTTTCCGAGAAAACGGCGGCCCAGGTCCTCAATACCTGTATCAAACTCCGCGGCACGACCGATTTCAAAGCAACCATGCGCGATGTCATCAAAGATGTCCGAGACCTCTGCGATGCGGAGCACTGCTGCATCCTGACCGTCAATGAATTCTTCCGCTCCTGTGCGGTACTCGGTGAAGCCTTCAGTGCCGATTCCAAGCTCCTTCCCATGGAAAACTATGTGGATGCTTCGTTTTATGACATCGCAGCCTCCTGGGAAGGCACGATCGCAGGCAGCAACTGCCTGATCGTGAAAAACGAACAGGATATGGATGTTGTCAAAGAGCGGAATCCCGTGTGGCATGAATCCCTCACTTCTGCCGGCGCTTACAACATCATCCTTTTCCCGCTGAAATCGCAGGGACAGCTCCTTGGCTATATGTGGGCCATCAACTATGACGCGACCCGCGCGATCGAGATCAAGGAGACCTTGGAGCTCACTACGTTTATCGTCGGTTCGGAGCTCGGCAATTTCCTGCTGATGGATCGGCTGAAGATCTTAAGTTCCAAGGATATGCTGACCGGTGTCAACAACCGTAACGAGATGAATAATTACGTCGAAGAGCTCTGCACGGCAAACAGCAATACGCACGGTCCCGTCGGCGTGATCTTCGCGGACTTGAACGGCCTGAAGCGGATGAATGATGAAAAGGGACATAACGCCGGCGACAACCTGCTCCGCGATGCGGCACAGGCATTGCGCGAGGTCTTTGACGATGGGGAGATCTTCCGTGCGGGCGGAGATGAATTTTCCATCATCCTTTCCGGGATCGAAGAAGATGTTCTGCAGAAAAAGATTGAAGAAGTGCGCGAGGCTTGCGCGCATTATGACAGGCTGAGCTTCGCCCTCGGCGGAGCTACAGAGCCGGACAGCCGCAATGTCCGCAAAGCCTTAAAGAATGCAGACGTCGCGATGTACGAAGACAAACGCCGCTACTATGAAGCGCACCCCGAGGAGCGCCGCGGCTCCACCCCGAAGGACAATTTTTTGATCAATTATGACTGAAAAACTTTACGAAAAACACAGCTATCAAAAAGAATGCACCACCGTAGTAACGGAATGCGTAAAGGAAGACGGCGCCTTTTACATCAAGTTGGAGGCGTCCGTCTTTTTTCCCGAAGAAGGGGGACAGTATGCGGATACGGGCACTGTCTGCACGCCTGATAAAACGCTCCGCATCCTGAAAGGAGAATTGCTCGGTTCCCCCACGGAGGGCGAGACGGATGTCCGCTATCTGACTGATGGCGAACTTCCTGCCGGAACGGAGGTGCACTGCACTCTGGACTGGGACAACCGGTTTGACCGGATGCAAAACCACAGCGGCGAGCACATCCTGTCAGGGTTGCTGCACAGCAAGTACGGTTACAACAACACCGGTTTTCACCTGAGTGATTCGGATCCTGTCACGGTCGATACGGACGGCACGCTGACCGATGCGCAGATCGCAGAGTTGGAACAGGAAGCCAACGCCGTGATCTACGAAAACTTTCCCATCAAAGACAGTTATCCGACGAAAGAGGAACTTGATAATCTACCCTACCGTAGCAAGATTGAGATCGCCGGTCAGGTCAGACTGATCACGATCGGAAACGAGGAACGGACCGTGGATACTTGCGCCTGCTGCGCACCACATGTCTCAGAAACAGGTGCGATCGGGATCATCAAGATTCTCTCTGCCGAGAAATTCCGTGGCGGGACGCGGCTTTCCATCCTCTGCGGCCGAAGAGCCTATGTCTGGATCAAAGAGAATCTGGCGGCGCTCCAAAGCGCGGCAAGCCTCTTCTCGACGCGTCCGGAGCAGCTGCTGCCCATCGTGGAAAAAATGAAAGAAGAAAGCAGCCGCCTCAACACAACGGTGGCAGAGCTGACCGAAGAACTGCTCTCAAGAGATATCCGCACCGGAATCTTTGGCGCGGCAGTGTGCACGCAGATGGAGCTTGGCGCTGTCAGCATGAAGAATCTGTATAACACGCTGCGCTCTCTCCGCGACGGATACTGCGGTATTTTTTGCGGAAATGACGAAGACGGTTATAAGTACTACGCCGGCGGGAAAGACTTGGATGCTCGTGTTCTCGCAGCCGAAATGAAGACCGCTTTGGATGCCAAAGGCGGTGGCTCCGCGGAAATGATCCAGGGCAAAATTTTAGCCCGAAAAGAACAGATCGAGGCTTTCTTTGCGCAGATCAATCAAACAGATCTGTGATCCCCCTTCCCTCTTCTTTCCGGGCTGAATGGATGTTGCTTAGTTGATCTCTTTGTACATAGCCCCATCTTCCAGATTGCTGATGACATCCGGTGCACAAAAAGTTTCTCTTGAAAACGCGAAGTATGGTAAAATGCTGTTATGGCAAAAAACGAACCCTACAAGGAACAATATGTGAGAGAACAATATCGCCGGATCACCACCGCGCTGATCGAAAAGCATCTGATGATCACGACGATGGAGAGCTGCACTTCCGGCCTGATCGCTTCCTTGATCACGGATACGGAGGGTGCCTCTTCCATCATGAAAGGTGCCTGCATCACCTACAGCAACGAGGCGAAAGTGGCGGCAGGTGTCCCGGCCGAGGTCATTATGCAACACGGCGTCTATTCCGAAGAAACCGCCCGCGCCATGGCAAAGGCCGCCGCTGATCAATTTCATGCCGATCTTGCGATCGGTGTCACCGGCAGTTTTCAGAATGCCGATCCCGCAAATAAAGACAGCATCCCGGGAGAGATCTATTATGCGATCTCTTTCCGGGGTACGATTACAAGTCACCAATGTCAGCTCCCGCCACTGCAATCGCGTCCGGATGCAAAACTCTATGTCGCCGGTCTCGTTGCGGATGCGCTTCTCACGCTGCTTCAGGATTTGCTCTTATCATAGTCCTTCAGCGAGACCGGCAGAGAGCGGATCACGGCAAAACGCACTGCCCTCCCGCGAAAACGCCGTATTCGCCAAAACATTGAAGCCGCAGGCAAAGCACGATGCCGCGATCGCAAATGTCTGCAGGGAAAACATCGTCGACACACTCCCTAAAGGGGTCTCCACATCACTGAGCTGATTTCCGATCTCTCGTTATGCTTCATCTCCTTTTTTCTGACCGATATGACCATCCGTTTCTCCCTCCTGCGTATTTCCTTTCTCTTTCAAGTCCATCCGATACTGATTGAAACTCCCGCCAAGCAGGATCAAATAGATACAGAAATACCCCCATATCATCATCACGACAAGCGTCGCAAGGTTTCCATAGATCGTACGATAATTGCCAAGTCCGACATAGAGCGAGAAGAATGCTGTAAAAACGGCACATAGCACAGAGGCCAGAACAGCCCCCGGAATATGCAGTCGGATCTTTCGTTCTGAACCGGATATCAGTGTGTAGAGCGCGGTCAGCAGCACGATAAAGAGCACCAGCATGATCAGAAAACGAAGCCGCAGTACGGATTCCGACAAGATCGGAATCGGGATCGATTGTGCAGCGGACGCAAGCACCACGGAATTTGTCAAAAACAGGCCCAGTGCCGCGGCAAAAAGAAATACCGCGATCACCAGTGTGGATAAAAAGCTGAGAAGGTTCTGGAACAAAAAATTCTGCTTTTTCTCAATCCCGTAAACGTGTCTCAGCCCCCGCATCAGAGCCGTCATTCCCTGCATTGCGGAGATGATCGTAATGATCAGGGTCAGCGGCACAATCCCCCCGGCTCTTCCATAGGCTTCCCTGATGATCTGTGCAACAAAAGCGTCAATATAATCCGGTGTGACATCCGTAACAACAGGGATCACTTCTTCCGCCGAAAGACCTGTTTTCGGGAGAAAGAACATCAAAAAGATTGTAAGGGGCAGAAAAGACAATAGGATGAAGAATGCAGCGCTGGCAGCATAAGTCACGATATCCCTGGAAGAGATCTGCTTCACGAAGCCCAGGCAAAATTCCTTTGCTCTGCTGAATCCGGTATGCTTTTTTTCGGATTTCAATCCCTGTTCCGGCATTTTCTTACCTGACATGGCTGCACTCCCCGACCCATGATCTTGATAGTTCTTATCATCCCATGAGATTTCTATCTCAGAACTCAATAACCTCCGGTTCACCGGTGAAGGAATAGAAGGTTGCTTTTGCTTCCGTAAGGGCAAGGATCTGCGTATTGTCGTCATCCGCGCTGTACATTGCTTTCAGAGACGGCATCTTTTCGAGCATCTTGACCTTCAGTTCGCGGTTGTCATCCTCAACCAGTTTTCCGGAAATGCGAAGCCAGCTGCCGTCCATAAATGCGCAGATTTCAAAATTCGGATTCGCCGCGATCTGCTTAGAAACATCCTTGACCTTTCCGGTCTGGATATACAGCTTCCCGTCATCCAGAAGGATGGTCCCAAACGGTCTGACCCTCGGCTTGTCGCCATCCACGGTAGCCAGATAATAAGTTTGCGCATCGTTCAGGAAGTAGTAAACCTTCTCAATCCCTGTCGCGTTCTCGCGCTTTTCCAGTTCACGCAAAACGGCCTGCGCATGCAGGTTAAAGTAAGCCGCCAGATCTGCAATGGAAATGCCCAGCTCCTTGTTCAGATGCTCTTCTGCCACCAGAAGGTTTGCCACTTTTACGCCAAGATTGATGAACCCGAGTTCGACCTCTCCGCCGAAGGCGATCACCTTCTCCTCATAATTGTCATCGATCAGGCAGACCGTGTCCGGAATACCGTTCCCATCCATGTCATGCAGATACAGATTATATCCGCCGTTCCCGCTAAGGTCGAATGCGATGGTATCGATCTTTCTCCCCATGCTGTCACTGGAAAATGCAACATCTGCCTTTCCGTCCCCATCAAGATCAAGCGCGATCTCTCTCCATCCGCTCTTGACAAGCATCTTGCTGAGTTCCGGGTCGTTCTTGATCCGTTTTTTTGCCTCTCCGATACTGATCCTTCTGATCTCCATAGTAAACCTCCTTTTCCCTTTCACCAATGTTCTCTCCGTGTATGATCGATCATCATACCCATCCTCTTATATGATACATCATCATGCTTTATGTTTTCAATTAGAAAGCAGTGCTATCTGATGCGACAACTCCCGTTTTTGCATCCTACTCGGACACTTAAAATTTTACTGCCACGACCATGATCTTATCGTATATAATGATAGAAACTAGTATCATTGATCTCGAAGGAGGCAGCACAATGAAGCACGCCAGTGAATGGAAGAACAAATCAGAGAACGTAACACCTGAGGAAGCAAAGACTATCCCGGCAGAAGCGATTATTGGACTTGCAGACAACGAACTAGATGAAGCATCCGGGGGAATGGGTCTCGTAACCGCAAAGCCCGGAGGAAATGAGTCCTATTTTCCAGGGAAAAACAGGAAACCGATACAATCATAGGACAGCAATTTTTCCAGCAGCCGGATGAGGCGTGTTCTCGCTCCCGTCTAAGAAAGAATGCACCATGACCACTAAGTTCGATCGGCGCAGGCGCCAATCTCACAAAGTGGTCAGGTGGGCTTTCGCACATAAGAAAAAACACCTGCTATGCAGGTGCTTTTTCAAGTGCTCAATGCCAGCGACAGACGGGGCTCGAACCCGCGAGTTCGATTGTCCCCAAATACTGATAGAAAGGGGGGGTTGAGAATGTCTTCCCTGCTCCGGTAAATAAGGTGGTAAATAATCCGCTTTGCTATATGAAAAACATTATTTACTCTTTCTCTTTTCAAGAACAGCTTCAAGCTTTTTGAAATCAACACATCTCCGGCGCAGCATGCTATTTGCCTCTTCCGTCGTAATCATGCGATATAACTTGTTGGCCTTTTTCACAATGGCATCCTGCGATTTTTGAATCCAATCCAGTTCCTTTGCGCATAAATTCTTATATGCCTTTTCGCTTTTGTCATCATTATTCCCGATTCGGATATTCATCTTCCGCACCACAGATTTATCAGCCGGAATCATATTGTTAAAATTCAGTACCCCAATAATTTTTTCTCCATCAAATATCCTTGTGAAATCTACATCATTTTTCATTCTGTAATGCTTTTCCTTCGGATGATCGAGCGGAACGCAGTAAAGGTGGTCTTCGCATACCACAATAACACCTACAAAAGGTCGATTGTTTTTGTGTATCTGAGGGGAAACCGATTGCACCCGGTCATCGGCTTTATGCAGATCCCGCACATACTTCATATCCATAGTATATAATTGAAGTTTTTCCTGCTTCATCCTTTTTCTCCAAAGAATAGGGCTGCAAAAATGCAGCCCTTGATCGTTTCCACTTATCGGTAGGATTCACCGCTTTGATCGTTCCCACTCACAGTAGGGTTCACTGCTTTTATCGTTCCCACTCACAGTAGGGTACACTGCTATATAGAAGTATAGGCTCAGGAGTGTAAAAAGTCAAGTGGATTGCTCCGTCATCTCCAAAAGTTCCGCAGCAGCCTGCTCGCTCTCTACACGGATCAGATTATCATAGGCATCTGCTTTACCAAGAAGGTTCATTCCGCCGTGCCAGACCAGCTTTTTATCGATTACAGCGTAATGTTCACAATCATTCTCTGTTTCTCGTACATAGATTCCACTTTTTCGCATCTCTTCGATCAATAGATGCAGCTCGATCAGGTCGCCAAAACCCACCATCTCAGGATTCCTGGTGATCACAGAAACAGTGACGCCTGATTCCTGTCGCTGCTTCAGTAAAGAAATGACCCGTTCCACTTTTGATCTCCGCAGATCAGGACTTGAAATCACGATCTCATTATCCGCCTCCACCAAATCCCTTTCAAAGGTTTCCGCATAATCGCGTCCATCATAGATCGCGTTGACAACCTGTTTTTCTTTTTCTGGTTTTGAAATGATCTGATATCCCAGCTTACGGTATGTTCTGAGCCTGCTTTTATATTGCCTGTCGAAGAATCCGATATGCGTATCTACATAATCATAAACGACCACATCCTTCTTTCCTTCGTGCAGTCTGTTTAACCTCCCGACATATTGGATGAGCCTGCCTTCAAATTTGATCGGAGCAACAAGCATAAGCGTATCAAGCCTTGGAAAATTAAAGCCTTCTCCTATCTTCTGTCCTGTTGCGATGAGAATAAGAGATTCTGCGTCTGGAATGCTTAGCATCTCGCTTTTTATTTCCTGATTTTGTTTCGATGTCTGTCCTCCGTAGATCAGAAAAACATGATCTGCCTTGTTTTTGAGCAAAGAGTATAACGCTTCAGCGTGCTTTCTCAGTTTTGTAAGTATAACCGGAGTTCTGCCGGATGCCACGGCGCATTCTACATCGGAAACGATCTGGTCATTCCTGACAGGACTATCCGCAATAAGGTTATCTGCTTTATGGATATCAAGCTGACCGCCCGTTATATTGACTACACGTGTAAACCTTGGATAGACATATCTGTCGATTCCCCAGATATCGGCCTGTTCTTTGACAGAGTATTTATGTCTTACAGGCCCCAACAGCATATATATGATATCGTCCAGATGATCACTTCGCACAGGCGTTGCAGAAAGACCATATATGTACTTTGCTCGAATTTTTTTCAGCACCGCCTGTCCCTGGGCGGATCCCACATGATGGCATTCGTCACATAAAACCATTCCATAGGAATCTATGTTCTCAAAGAACTCTCCTTTATGATAAGCAGAACCGATCATTGCAAAATCTATGATACCTGTCGTTTTGTCAATGCCGGATATAAGACTACCGAAGATGCTGTCTCTGGTTTTTTCTCTGCCGGTTTTTGTCTTATACGTGGGAGGTTTTTCATCAACATCCAGGAAACGTTTGAATTCCTCTATCCATTGGGGGAGTAAATCTGTTTTATCGAGCAATACCAATGTACTTACCTTCCGCTTTGCGATCAGATATGCAGCAAGAACTGTCTTTCCGAAAGCCGGAGGCGCGCATAGTATTCCATTTTCATATTTTTCAAGCTGTAGTGAAGCAAGGGTTTGCTGCTCCCGTAATTCGCCCTTAAATCTTACGCGGATCGGTTTGCCGTATGATCGCTTATCATCTTTGTCTATGACAATCCCGGTTTCTCTGCATTTGTCTTCTATTTTTTCATACAGCCCAATTGGCACCCTGATATACCCTTCCGCTTCGTTCCAGGTAGAAATGGTTCTCAGATTGTAGTAGTTTGATCGCCCCAATCTGTCCCGTTTCCAAAACTCAGGATTATCAATTGTAGCCATTCCCTTGATCTGATTCTGAATGCGTGGGAGGAGATTGAGCGAATCCACATATACTCCGTCATCAAGAACGATATGCATTTCGTGTCCGATCGCATCTGACCTGCAGAATTTATCGTCCTTCTTCCACGGTCGAACCTGTCCTTTTTCCCGCGCATATTTTGTTGATGGAGTCATATTCATCTGCTCAGAATGCCATTTCTGCAAATATGCGGTTACTTCATCGAAAGACAGTTTTCTGACGGATTTCAGTTTTCCCCACTGATCCGGATACGCATTCCATGAATCGTCTATAAAAGCACTGTTCCCGTTTTTTAATGCTCTGCCTTGAAGGGGAAGTGCCACCAGATTTCCCAGCTTGCTTAAAACATCTTGAGAGGGATACATACGATCATAATACTTAAAGGAAGGTAAATTGATAGATGCCGCGCCTCTGTCCAAAAGCGCGTATCCGAAACTGCGGGCGATGGATGCCTGAATGGCAGTATTGAAAAATAACCATAAATGAGCGCCTTTCCCGGATCGTGATCTTTCCACAAGAACATCTATTTGAGCTAAAGCGCATATCTTTCTTAGAGCATCCACCTCGCTTTTCCATAAATTGTCCGTATTGGCGTCATCATTTTTATATGAATCCTTCTCATGATTGTCAAAATCAAAAACAAGAAAACGGCATGTGTTATCAGGCAGGAGAGGATAAGTTCCTATGACATCCGTGCAGTCTTCTTTTGCTCCTTTCAGATGATTCAGAAGCATCCATGGTTCCAGCTTTTCCCAGGATCTCTGCGGGCAGTCTTCATCACAAAATTTCTTCTCTCCGGATTTTCTGGGGCAGTCAGGATTATTCCATCTGGCTTTGCATCTTGGAAAATATCCTCCTGTTTTTCCACGGCGTGCATACACATCTGTCCGTCCCCAGAAATAACTGTAAAACTCCTTGGCCATATCGAGATCAGGATTTAGTGGGAGAATACGACTACCCTGATCCTCATCATATTCATCCGTACTATCAGATGCTTCCGCTATTTCTCCAGATTCGTATTGTATTCCATTCTCATCCAGGAGCTTCTTAAGAGAAGCGTTCTCGTCCTGCAGTTTTCTTATTATTCCCCTCAGGGAGTTAAGATCATGCGCATTAGCTCTCATACATGCTACACCTGTAATTTACCAGCGTTTCATATTCTTTTCGAATTTTCTCTGATATGATTGTTTCAGCTCCTTGGCGGATATTCCATAGCATAGCAAAACATCGTTATAATACATAAGGACATCAGCCAGTTCCTCGATCAGATTCTGCCGTAATATGCCATCTTCTGAAGCCTTTGTTCCGCCGTTTTTCTTGACGATATCGATCACCTCACCCACTTCACCAAGCATCCATAACAATTTATTCTTTCCGGTTTCCGGTTCAATGGGTTCCCAGTGGTCTTTGTATTTTTGCTGCAGAAGTTTTTGCATTTCCTGCATTTCGTTAATCGAAAAATCGTCCATAGATTTCTTTTTCTCCATTCAGTTTATTCCCTTCGACAGAAAAATTTTACCACAAAGCTGCCTTATCGGATGCCTAAAATGAAATAATGCAAGCATATGATCATTATATGAAAAGACGCGAACGCTTGTTCGAAACGTGGGGTTTGGGATTGGTCTCTGCTCCGCTACGGTCGGCTGCAGGAGGACGTCCACTGGACGTCCGCAGCCCCAAATGGAGAGTGCGGCAGCACGGACGGGGCTGCCGTGGTTGCTCGGAGCGAAGAGAAGAGAAACCAAAAGGCGTATCTTGCTAAGCGCTTTTTGAGGTTCTTTTTGTGTCTTCAATTTTCTTGAGACGGTATTCTATTAAATCACAATTAAACAAATAACTTTTCGGATACGCATTTCTCTGAGTCTCTCAGGAGACTTTTTCTACTATGCCTTTATTTCCCGATTCAACCTCTTTTTCATTTATTTGTCTGATTTTTTGGCAGAGGCGTGAAACTTCGCATTACTAATAATTGAGGGCAATGTCTGATCAACAGAACAAACTCCTTTGCAAAAATTCTTTTCAGGATTTTTTGCAGAGATACGATACTTCACATTCCTATATATAGAGGGGGCCATTCGTAGGAGGCTCGTCGATCTTTTTGCAGAATGAGATCCGATCCGTTGCGATACAAAAGAGGATGCTGGATGTAGATCTGTCTTATGTCACGGAAACCGGGGATTTCCTCAATGCTTTCGGCTTCCTCTTTTATCTGCTGACATTTGCATAATGATGGATGCGGTCACGACACCTAGACTTTGCCCGCTTGACCAACAATAAAGCTGCCGGGCTTCGGCTGTCAAGGGTCGATACGACCTGAAAAGGCTTGCCCTTGACAGACGGAGGACGGCGGCTTATACACCGTTAGCGGACAAAGGCCGAAAGAATAGATATTATGCTGAAAGGAGGAAGTGTTCACAAATGAATATCGACGAAAAAAATGTTGCTTCCTCCGGGATCGTAGCCTTGCTCGCGTCTTCCGATCCTGATAAAATATCATCGGAAGACGTTCTCAAACTGTATATGCAAATTCAAAAGGAGGAAACACTTACAAAATACAAATTTCCCGAACACCCGTCCTCAGACGGATATTACCACACTGCTGTCCGGGACAGAAGCAGGAAAAGCGGCCAACGACAGTTCAAAGCCAAAACCATGTCCGAGCTCAAAGATAAAATATTTGCCTGGGAGCAAGGAAGATCCGAAACGCTTGTTCCATCCCATACTTTTCGGGATGTGTTTGAAGCAGTCATCAACGAGAAACTTACTATGGTAAAGGATCCTCAGAAGAGGGTCAGTGTTCAGAACACGGTTGGACGTACACGGTCAGAATACAAAAGATTCTTTTCCGAAACGGCTTTTGAAAGCAAACCGATCCATCTGCTAACAAAAAGAGGTATCGAGGATATTCTTCTTCGCAACCTGAAGAAATATGGATTGCGGAAAAAAGGGTTCCAATCTTTGAAGAACATCCTTTCTTCGGTTTTCGGTTACGCTTTTAACGAGTACTGGATCAAAGAAAACCCGTATCTGCGTATCAATTTTAAGAGGTATAAAGATATGCTTCTGATGGATGCTTCCGTGGAACATCGTGCTCACACACCGGAGGAGATTGAGCGGATCTTGTTTGCTCTGCATCGTCGTCAAGAAGCTCGCCCCGGCTATATTCCATCGTACGCATTGGAGTTCCAGTTCCTCTGTGGTTTGCGGAGGGGCGAGGTTCCGCCTCTGACTTGGGATGACGTGTCCGACGCAGTGTATATCCACAGGGAACAGCTTACGGAAAAGAAACACGACCAGATACCGGAACGCGATGTGATTGTAGATCATTCCAAAACCTGGAAAAACCGCAGGTTCCCGCTTACAGAGGAAGCGGTCGCTCTGTTAGAGAGGATAAAAGCGGCTCACTCTGCCGGCCAATGGAACAGTCCGTTTCTTTTTCCCGCAAAAACCGAAAACGGGTGTATTTCAAACAACACGCTTTATAATCTATACCGAAGGATCTGCCGTGAGCAGAATATCCCGATCAGTCGTGAATATCAAAAGGGCCCTCACAGCTTCCGCAGGAACCGCATTACGGAAGTGGTCAATGCACCGGGCGGATCCTTTGATCTTGCGGCTGAACTGTTCGGCAACAGTCCGCAGGTGGCAAGAAGCCATTATTTCACCGGGCTTGATCTGGAACAGGCCAAAAGAATTCTGGAAGAAGCATCCGGTCAAAAACGGTAAATAATGGTAAATATTTTATTACGTTAAATCCAGATATAAAAAATCTCTTAAGCCCACATTTTACTGGGCTTAAGAGATCCATTTACCAGAGCGACAGACGGGGCTCGAATTTTTCCAACACTAAAAGAAAGGAGAATAGGGCGTTTTTCATCACTCATTCAATTACTCACTCACCTACTCACTCACTTTTATAGAATTATATGTTATAATTACTGACACATTGACAATTTTATCGTATATAATGATAGAAACAGTTATAACCAGTCTTGAAGGAGGTATATTATGAAACTTGTTGGGGAACTGAAGAACAAAGTCGAAAAAGCTGAAAACAAGGAAGAAGCAAAGAAGGTCATAGAAGAAGCCGGAATGGAACTGACGGATGAAGAGATGGATCAGGTTGCTGGTGGAAGAGATAAATTATTTGCAAACAGCTTGAGATAATCATCTCAAATCAATATATCAAAGAGTCTTATCTTATGGTAAGGCTCTTTTTTAGTGCTGGAAAAAACTGATTTTACTGGGTTTGCGGGTTTTTTGTTATATTATGATACTTGTCATATTCTTTAACTGCTTCTGCTACTAAGTCCGAATTATTGAACTTATTTCTCCAGCCTTCGCGATTCTGGCTCATCATCCGCCATAGCATTTTATAATCATCATCGTTAATCTTCCTGCCCATACATTCTGCAAAAGCACCACCAAATTTGCATTTTCTCCAAGTGTCCTTCTTTCTGTCTTTATTATCGTATTTCTTCTTGATTTCTTTTATCTTCTCTTCGCTATCTTTTGCTCGAACTTCAGCTCGCTTCAATTTAACCCATTTCTCCGCATATCGTAATTGATCTTTTATATCTAACTGATAATAAAATTTTTTATCGCTTTCTGTTAAATCATCTATTTTAAATTCTATTTCCTTTAATTTTTCGTTTAATGTTTTCTTTCTTTGTAATGTGTTATCTTTCATCTTCATTGTCTCCTTTCTTGAAAATTAAGATTTATGGAATTATCTCTATCAATGAATTTTCAAGCTTCAATTTAATGCCATACCCCCCTTCTTAAAAAATTAAGATTTATAGAATTATCAGTATCAGCTATTCATAATTCCATAATTTTTAATTTTTATTTTTTTTAAAGTACAACGCACTTAGGGACAACATAAAATGCTAAAGCATTTTATATCGTCCTACTAAGTGTTGACCCTAAAGGGTCAATCGGTCCCACTCACGTGGTCCGACGCGTTCCGTCGGCGGCCAAGTTTCACTTGGATTGACCAGACGCTTCGCTCTGGACTAGACCAGCACCTGCTGGATCGGCCACTGCGTGGAGCCCTATATTTTGCATATAACCATAATCGTTTATATTTTTGCCTATTTTCGATTTTTATGCCTTAGCCTATACTTCCCTGTCCAGAAGCCACGCGGCGCCTGAGCGGGTACAGAAACAAATCTTTCCATCGTAGAAACAGTATTTATTCAAGGAGACATATATGTATTATCATTTACATTGCAATCTCATATCAAAATCGAATAATCAAAGTTGTAAGGAACTATCTAACTACCAGAGTGCTTACGGCAAGAAATGGGAGCATAAGCAACAGGAAGTAGTTAGCGACCATATGTTATTCGCTGATAGAGTGCCAGTTGATTTTAGAGACAGATTAGCGTTCTGGGATGCAGTAGAGCAGAGAGAAACTGGTCAGATGGCAAGAGCATTTGATGTAGCAATACCTAATGAGTTCGATGACCGACAAGCAGACGAAACAGCTAGAGCTATGGCAGAGCAGTTTATGCGTGATGGACTTCCAGCTGTTCAATATAGTGTGCATTTTATTGACAATAATAAACATATACATTTTCTCATTCCTTGTCGGAACATTGACGAAGATGGCAAATGGTCTATTAAACAGAAAAAAATTTATTCTATGGACGAAAATGGTAGAAAGATACCTGTACTGGATTCAAGCAAAATACAGGCGTATTTTGAAGAAACAGGGGTTAGGGTAGACCAGGCATACCTTGAACACATAAAAGACGAAAATCAATGGAAAAACATCGTAGAACAAGTTCAAAAGACAAGGTCAGGAAATCGCAAGGAATGGAAGCGTGAAACAGTAGAAGAAAACACCTGGGATTCTAAGGAATGGCTTCTAAAATGGCGGAAAGATTGGGAAGTAGTGTTAAATGACAAAATGCAAGAGATTGGGTTAAATGATAGGGTTGATTGTCGTTCCTATGAAGCACAAGGGATTGAACTAACCCCAATGGTTCACATCGGTAAAACTGCACACATTGAAGAACGATTAGAACGAAAAACATTAAACGAAGAAATCAAGCAAGATAATAACGAAATCATTAAAAGCCAAATGTTTATAAATGAATATCCCAATGTATTAGCCAAGTGGAAGAATTGGGTACAGAACCTTATTGATTTTGTATTAAAGCCACAGATTTTAATACAACAACAGGAACAGGAACAACATAGAAGCCATAGTCGTGGTAGGGGGAGATGAAAGGAAAACTAAAACCCTAAGTAAGTGGATAAAATATTAAAGCCGCATGGAGTATTGATATTTACAATTTGCTTTGCATAGAGTGTCATCTGTAATAAATATATACAGTTGTAGTTCCAATGTTTGATGTAACATAGCTTCTTACTGTATTAAGAGTGCCATCTGCTTTAAAAGTGAGATAAATTCCGCCATAACTACTTGGATTAAAGTAATATAGCGATGGCGTGAGACATATGACTGATCCTATGTTAAGTCTTTCATAAGGAAGAATGACAGACCACGACATTGTTTGGTTTTGTGCATGGACAATTGTTCCTGTAAAGTTTTTTACCGGAGTTTGGGAAAGCCCCTCATGCCCTTTATGATCCATATGCTGATATAAGACATGCTCTTTATCCG
>CACZBF010000025.1 GCA_902779355.1 uncultured Lachnospiraceae bacterium
CCCGGGTCTTTGTTTTTTAGGAGAAATCCGGCCGAATGGCCGGATTTCATCCTATGAAAAAGACTGCCACACTAATTACTTAGTGCGACAGCCCCTTTTGCTCCTCATAGCATGTGCTTATTTATGAAACAGTTTTCGTACCGAGAAGATCGCAAGCGCGATAGAGAACACGATGCCGACCACCGAAAGAAGCGGCATGCCGCTCGGTGTTTTCGGGTGGATATCCACAAGTGCCAGAAGACATGAACCCAGGAACAGGACACAAGCCAGTGCCGCGAGAACAACATAACGGAGGAAGTCCCTCGTCTTTTCCAGCGGCTCGTCGATGCCGGACATTTCCAGTGTCAGTTTTGCTTTTCCTTTTGAAAAAACGGAAAGGGTATCGGAGATCAGACCGGGGATCTTTGCGGTCTTCTTTCCTTCATTCAGGATCTTTTTTCCGATATCCGTCAGCTTTTTCTCGATATTCAGGTTCTGCGTTGTACGCTCCGTCATCTTCTGGGTCACAAGATCCAGCAGGTTCAATTCGGGGCACATTTCCTCGATCACGCCCTCGAGCGTAATGAGTGCGCGGACAAACATCGTATAATCGCCGGGAAGCTTCACATGGTGCTTGGAGGCGAGATCCGTGATCTCAGAAAACAGCGCGGAGGTATCCATGTCACTGATGCTGTTCACGTTGGAATTGGTGGCATTGAACTTGTCGGTGAACCGGTTGACATCCTCCAGGAGCTTGTCGCGGTCAGTCTTTGCAGTAGCAGTGCCCATTCCGAGGAGTCCATCCACCATATTCTCGTTGTCGCCCACGAGGATCGCCATCACGATCTTTTGGATGCTGTCGATATCCTGATCCGTGATGTGGCCGATCATGCCGAGGTCGATCCAGTAGGGTCTGCCATTGCTGATCATCAGGTTTCCCTGATGCGGGTCTCCGTGGAAAGTTCCCACGTCAAACACCTGATACAGGAAGTTCTCGCAGATCGCATGTCCGACCGCTATCAGATCCAGCCCCTCTTCCACCATTCGATCCTTATGAGCGATGGTGTAGCCGTCCACATAGGTCATCGTGAAGATCCTCTCAGTGGTCAGGTCATCGATCACTGTGGGGCAGCTGATCTTTTCTTCGTCTACAATACAGTTTTCCTTGAAGAACCGGGTGTTTGCAGCTTCAATCCTGAAATCCAGCTCCTCGTTGGTCACTTTTTCCAGCTCTTCAATGACTTCTACCAGGTCCACAAGCTGTGTGTTCTCATCACTGTCCGTGCTTTTCTTGTTGTGGCCGGCGAGCTCTTTCAGGAGCGCAAAATCATTTCGCATCATATCCGCGATCTGAGGACGCTGCACTTTTACAACGACCTTGGTGCCGTCTTTCAACACGCCGTAATGCGCCTGGCCGATGGAAGCGGAGCCCAGAGGCTCGTCTTTAAACTCACTGAAGATCTCGTCGATCTTCTTGCCGGTTTCCTCTTCTATGACGGCGCGCGCCACCTCAGCCTCCAGCGGGCGCACGTTCTGCCGGAGCTTTTCCAGCTCCTTGCAGTAATTCTCCGGCAGCACATCTGCACGGCTCGACATGATCTGTCCGATCTTCACATAGGTGGGACCCAGATCCTCAAGGGTGGTCCTCATCTCTTCAGGCGTGAAACCGTTCGCGTAGAAATTATGTGAGGCAAAGATCTTCAGGATCTCCGCGCTGCGCTTCGTTTCTTTCTTTTGTTCAGGTCTGTTCTCATTAGGCATGAGCTTCACCTCCCTTTTCTTCTGCTGTCGTGGTCCTGGGCCATGCCCAGATCAGGCGGATGACGCTGACGGATGCTGAGAAAAATACGGCGACGCCGATGACTTTTACCAGCATATCGGGAGTGTTCCACCAGGGATTAAAGAACAGGATCACTGCACAGGCGATCAGGATGCAGCCCAGGAGCGCAAAAACCCACCAGGTCTTTTTCCCGGAACGCTTCCCATAGGTCACGGAAAAGCGAAGCGTAAAGATCCCGTGCAACAGTAACAGGAAGGACGAAAGCCCTGCAAGGGTCGTCATCACGTCATCCCGGAACAGCAGTACGCAAAGACCGACGATCCCGAGACCCAATGCGACGATCAGGTTCATATACTCGACCAGCATGTTTTTACTTGTGAAAAATTCAAGCAACATCACAATGCAAACGATGACCAGCCCATATCCGAATGCCAGGATCAGCGAATCGATGTAGGACACGGGGCAGATCATGATGATGATGCCGAGCGCGATCAGGAGGATCGCACTGAGCAAAGTGCCTCGTCTGATTTTGTCTAAAGATTCAAATAGCATTTTTCACCTCCATAAATATTTATCCCTTTCCGATCGAAAACTTTTGCATGGCGTCACGATAGCCCAGTTCTAGGTTTTCATTTATCTTTTTCCGATCAAAGGCAAGGATGCCGCCAAGATCGGCAGAGGGTGTCAGATACAGTACGTTGGAGCAGCCGGCATAGTTTGGATGCTGGGGTTTCTGGTGAAGATCCACCACGATCAGCTCCTCTGCACCCATGGAAATGGCGAGGTCTATGGGAAGATTGTCGTGATACATCCCGTCAATAAAGTACTCCTCACCAATCTGATGCATCGGGAATATCGGATAAACGGAAGAAGAAGCGATGATATAATCCTTCATTTTTCCGTCCGGGATCTCTTTTTTCGAGACCGCATATCCCTTTCTGTCTTTTGCACGGACCATCACGAGTCCGTAATCGATAGCGGAGGAACGGATCACGTCCTCCTCAATGTTCTTTTCCACAAAGTCGAGAAACGGAGCGTTGTCCACCGATCCCTCGATCATTTTTGACTTCATAAATTCCTTCGGAGAAAGAACGGTCTGAAAGAAACCTTTTATGGATCTCCCTGCTGTACGGGTCTCCGTCATCAAGTTTCCCACCACGATGTTTTTCCAAAGGGATTCTGCTTTTTCATAATCCCCCATCACCATCAAGGCCGCGTTGATGGAGCCGGTCGAGGTGCCGGCCACGATCTCATAGTGGATGTCCAGTTCCTTTAAGGCGCGCCATACACCAATCTCGTAAGCCCCTTTTATCCCGCCGCCGCTTAATACAATTGCCCGTTTCTTATTTCCCATTAGGTACTCTCCTCCAAAACACCTGCCGATCTGGCCTGCAAGATCAGTCTGATGCCGACGACAAATAGTTGCAAGGTCAGCACCGCGCCGCAGGCATAGGCAGCAACAAAGGGAAAGATAAAACCGAGCACGCCAAGGACGATCATGATACAGCCAAGGATGATGGTAAGGACGGAGCCCGGCGCCTGTACGCCGAGATCGACGGAGGTCATGGCTTTCCGGTAGATGATTGCGCCGATGATCTCAAAGATACCGCTGACAATGAGGAAGAAAGCGATCGTAAACACCATGCGGCGGAGCACATACGCCTGTCCGGCTGTGGAGCCCATAAGCACAAGAATCCCGATCACTACGGAAAACGCGGATCCGATCAGGCTTAGGATCGTGGCAGATCCGTCTTTTTTGTGCTCGATCCATTGTACAAGAGTCCCGATCCCGTACAAAAACATGCCGATCCCGCAGAGAAATCCGGTCAATCCGTCAACAAATATGGTACAGATCGCGAGTGCGATCAAAGCCAATCCGATCAGAAGATACAAGATCTTTTTTGCCAAAGCAGTTCCCCCGCAGTGTTCGATGGTTTTTCCACCGATGACTGCACAATCAGTATAACACAGAAAGAGCGGTTGTTTCCACTTTTTCTGCTTTTTTGAGGACGCTTAAACGAGTGATGACTTGAAAGTGAGCCACGGCGGGATTACTATGGAGAAGGAACTATAAAAGACATGAGTGAGGAATGATGTATTCTTTATTACTGGCTGTAATCTATCTGATCTTCATCAGCCTCGGGCTGCCGGATTCGCTGCTCGGATCCGGGTGGCCGACGATGAAGGTGGCGTTTGGCGTGCCATCTTCGTACGCCGGATATGTTTCCATGGCGATCTCGTTTATGACGATCATTTCGGCATTGGTCAGCCCCCGCATGATCAGGAGATTTCATACGAAGTGGATCGTGATCGTATCCATCATGCTGACGATCCTGGGGCTTCTCGGGTTTTCGTTTTCCACCTCCTACTGGATGCTGTTTCTGTTCGTGGTGCCGTATGGCCTCGGAGCCGGCGCGATCGATGCATCCGTGAACCATTATGTGGCAAACAATTATTCCTCGTCGGTGATGAATTTCCTGCATTGCTTTTACGGGGTTGGCGCGGTGATCAGCCCGACCATCATGGCGTTGGCGCTCAGCAGGGCAAGATGGAACGAGGGATACCGATGGACTGCTTATATCCAGATCGGGATCCTCCTCGTATGCATTCTCTCGCTTCCGCTCTGGAAGAAAAACGAGGAAACGAAGGAAGAGGCAGAGGAACCGGTGGCCGGCATCCGGGAAGCGATCAAGGCGCCCGGCGTGATCCTGACATTGATCGCGTTTTTTGCGTATTGCTCCGGGGAGGCGACCTGCTTCGTTTGGACATCGAGTTACTTCGCAGGCGCGAAACAAGGCCTTTCCGCCAGTATGATCGCAATGTTCGGATCACTCATATTCGGCGGCCTGATGCTCGGCAGGCTGATCTCCGGATTCATCTCCAATAAACTGGGCGACAGGCTTCTCATCAGGATCGGCATTGTAGTGGAACTGATCGGGATCGTGATGGTCATGCTGCCGATCCAACACTATCTGCCGGCAGCGATCGGGTTTGTGATCATCGGAACAGGCATGGGACCGATCTATCCTGCGATCCAGCATATGGCGCCGACGAATTTCGGGAAAAAGAACAGTGCAGCGGTGATAGGTCTGCAGATGGCGTCGGCGTATGTGGGAAGCACCTTTATGCCGATGGTCTTCGGGCTCTTGCAGCAGCAGATCGGGATTGGCATCATGCCGTTCTATCTGCTGATCTTTGCGCTGATCAATATTACATTGTTGGAAAGAACCTATGTCGTGATACGGAAAAAGAAACTGACGGAGGGATGACGGTTGGAACAGTATCATGTGACCGGAATGAGTTGTGCCGCCTGTCAGACACGAGTGGAAAAGGCGGTAAGCGCCGTTGAAGGCGTCGATAGCTGCGCGGTGAGCCTCCTGACCAATTCCATGGGCGTGGAAGGGTCGGCGGCTCCGGAAGACATCATTGCAGCAGTCGAAGCCGCAGGGTACGGCGCGAGCAGAAAAGGCAGCAGTGCGACTAAGAATGCTGCTTCGGATGCAGAAGATACGTTAAAAGATACGGAAACGCCAAAAATGAAAAAGAGGCTGATCGCATCGGTCATCCTTCTGATTCCGCTTTTATATCTGTCGATGGGTCATATGCTGTGGAACTGGCCGCTGCCGGGATTTCTGGATGGAAACCACGTGGCAATGGGGCTTCTTCAGATGCTCTTGTCCGGCATGGTCCTCGTGATCAACCAGAAGTTCTTTGTGAGCGGATTCAGGGGATTGCTCCACAGATCACCCAATATGGATACACTGGTGGCGCTTGGCGCCGGCGCAGCCTATGCATATAGTGTAGTCGCGCTTTTCCTCATGACGGGAGCCGTGCTGGAGCAAGATGCCGATCTTGTCATGTATTATATGAACCAGTTCTACTTTGAGGCGGCAGCGATGATCCTGACCCTGATCACGGTAGGCAAGATGCTGGAAGCGAGATCAAAGGGGAAAACGACAAATGCTCTAAAGAGCCTGATGGATCTTTCCCCCAAAACAGCCGTGATCATGCGCGATGGTGTAGAAACAACCGTGCCGATCGAGGAGGTAAGGGTTGGAGACAGGTTCGTGGTAAGGCCAGGTGACAGTATTCCTGTGGACGGCGTCGTCTCGGAAGGAGAAAGCGCGGTTAATGAATCGGCGCTGACGGGTGAGAGCGTGCCGGTGGAAAAGAAAGCGGGAGATCCGGTATCTGCTGCGACCATCAATACCTCGGGATATCTGGTCTGCGAGGCGAAAAGGGTAGGAGAAGACACGACGCTTTCCGCTATTATCAGGATGGTGAGCGATGCTGCGGCGACCAAAGCCCCGATCGCAAAGATTGCGGACAGGGTGTCCGGTGTTTTTGTACCGGTGGTTATCGGGATCGCTTTGGTTACGTTTGTGGTGTGGCTTCTGGCTGGGCAGGACATCGGCTATGCGATGGCAAGAGCGGTATCTGTCCTTGTGATCAGCTGTCCGTGCGCGCTCGGGCTTGCGACGCCTGTGGCGATCATGGTCGGAAACGGCGTTGGTGCGAAAACAGGGATATTGTTCAAAACAGCATCTTCCCTGGAACAGGCCGGAAGGACGCAGATCGTAGCGCTGGATAAAACAGGGACGATCACAACAGGCGAAATGAAGGTGACGGACATCCTTCCGCCGGAAGGGGTTTCAGAGGAGGCATTGCTTGCCATCGCCTATGCGTTGGAGTCCAAGAGTGAGCATCCGATCTCAAAAGCCGTGACGGAATACGCAGAAAAGCAAAATTGTACGCTTGCAGAGACCACGGCGTTTGAGGTGCTGTCCGGAAACGGGCTGAAGGCAAGGCTGGATCAAGATGCGATCGCAGGCGGAAACGCGGACTATATCGGGAAGATCACGGGCGGCTTAAACGAGGAAACGAAACGATCGGTCGACCGTTTGGCAAGGGAAGGAAAAACGCCGGTCCTGTTTGCAAGAAATGACAGGCTTCTCGGCATCATCGGCGTCTCGGATGTGATCAAAGAGGATTCTCCGGAAGCCATCCGGGAGCTGAAAAAGATGGGCATCCATACCGTTATGCTCACCGGAGACAATGCAGTGACGGCGGCTGCCATCGCAAAGCAGGCAGGCGTGGATGAAGTTGTTGCTTCCGTGAAGCCGGACGGGAAGGAAGCGGTCATCCGTCAGCTGATGAAACATGGGATAGTCACCATGGTTGGTGACGGCATCAACGATGCGCCGGCGCTTACCACCGCAAACCTCGGGATTGCGATCGGTGCCGGGACAGATGTTGCGATCGATGCGGCGGATGTGGTCCTGATGAAAAACAGCATCCGGGATGTCGCTGCGGCGATCAGGATCTCCAGGAGAACCTTAAGGAACATCCATCAGAATCTTTTTTGGGCGTTCTTTTACAATGTGCTTGGGATCCCGCTTGCGGCAGGATGCTACGTGGCGGCGCTCGGCTGGGAACTCAATCCGATCTTCGGCGCGGCAGCCATGGGTCTGTCGAGTTTCTGTGTCGTCACCAATGCGCTGCGCTTAAACTGGATCAAGCCCTATGACGGGACGAAAGATAAAGCGATCGGAAATCCGGTCACAGGAACTCTGATACAACAGGAAACACGAAAGGAGACAGGGAATATGCAGATCAAAGTAAATGGAATGATGTGTGAACATTGCGAGGCACATGTGAAGAAGGCGCTGGAGGCGATCGATGGGATCGAGAGCGCGGTTGCATCCCATGAGGAAAACCTTGTTACGCTCACAAATTCCAAAGAGGTTGATGAAGCCGCTCTGAAAGCCGCAGTGGAAGAAGCCGGCTATGAGTACGCAGGGATGGCGGGATGAAACTACAAAAGCGCTGAAATATTGCGGAGGGGACAAGAAAGATGGGAAAACTAAAGGAGCTAAGGAAGTATGTGGATCAGGAACTGATGGGGCTGGATGAAGAGAAGCGCATTTCAGCTGCGGCGCACCTTTACGGGGTTTCATTGGCGGCTGCGCTGATCGCTGAGAAGAGGGATCTGGACTCGGAACTGCTTTGCATGGCGGCGATGCTCCATGATCTTCATGCGTATCGATCGGGGTCATATGACGATCATGCGCATCTGGGGGCTGAACTTGCCAGAGAAATCCTTGGAAAATTGAATCTCACAACCCCGGAAGAGACAGAAAAAATCTGCTCGGCAATTTATCATCATGATGATAAACTGGTAACAGACGCACCGTTTGATGAGGCGCTGAAAGATGCGGACGTGATCGATCATTGTTTCAAGGATCCTTCGAAAGAAGTGAAAGAAAAAGAAAGATCACGCTATCAGGCTTTGAAAACGGAATTTGGATTGTGATCATGTTGAGTGAAAAAAGGGAGGGGTAAATGATGATTGTACTGATTGTGTTGATTGCGATTTTATTGATCATTTTGATCTGCGGGATACGTATCGTACCGCAGCAATATGTCAAGGTGATTGAGCGGCTTGGCAAATACCACAAAAGCTGGGATGCGGGCATTCACTATCTGGTGCCTTTTATCGACAAGGTTTCAAAAACAGTATCCTTAAAGGAACAGGTCTATGACTTTCAACCGCAGCCGGTGATCACCAAGGATAATGTTACGATGTTGATCGATTCCGTGGTTTTCATCAAGGTGTTTGATCCGAAGCTGTTTACTTACGGCATTGAAAAACCGATCCAGGGCATCGAAAACCTGGCGGCGACAAACTTGCGGTCCGTCGTTGGTGAGATGGAATTAGATCAGACTCTTTCCGGCAGGGAGGAGATCAACGGGAAAATGCAGGTGGCGCTTGATGATGCGACAGATCCTTGGGGAATCAAGGTCATCCGGGTGGAGATCAAAAATATCCAGCCTCCAAAGGAAATCGAGGAGGTTATGACGAAGCAGATGCGCGCGGAACGTGAACGGCGTGAGACGATCCTGCAGGCGGAAGCCCATCAGGAGTCTATTGTAAAGAGGGCTGAGGGTGACAAACGTGCAAAGGTGCTTGCAGCAGAAGCAGAGCGTGATGCGCAGATCGCCATTGCAGAAGGTAAGGCAAGATCTGTGGAGCTTGTCTATGAAGCAGAGGCAAAAGGTCTTGAAATGCTGAAGGATGCGAATGTCAGCGAGACCGTTTTGAGGCTGAAGGGGATTGATGCGCTCAAGATCGTGGCTGATGGAAGGGCGACCAAGATCTTTATGCCAAACGACCTTTCCAATGTGATCAGCAGCCTTGGCGTGATCTCCGAGTCCCTTGGCATCGGAGATCATACGCCCATCGACCATAGCGAGAAGCCGAAGCCGGAGAAGCCGGTTGATCCATGCTTGGACGAAGACAGCAATCGGATCACAAAAGGCGCGGCTGCAGTAGGCGATGCGATCGAAGACAGTGTGGAACAGCAGTACGACAAAATGACGCTTTAAATGTAAGGAGAGGCATCCATGAAAACAGTAGAAGAACTTGTCGATCAGATGAAACGTTCAGAAGATCTGCAGGATGATGTAAGGGGAATCTTTGCGGAGTTTCTGCTGTCTCAGGCAGAGGAAGATGATGAGGAAAAGCCTGAGCAGGGGACAGGCATGGGGACGAACAGCATCAGACTGAACAATGGCGTGGATATTCCGATCATTGGGTTCGGCACTTACAAAACGACGGTGAAAGACGGATACAAAGTGATCTCCGATGCGATCAGCGTTGGCTACAGGCATCTGGACACGGCGGCTTTGTATGAGAATGAGGAAGATGTTGGAAAAGCGATCCGCGAGAGCGGCATTCCCAGGGAAGAGTTTTTCGTTACATCAAAGCTTGCCAGATATGCGCTTGGCTATGAGAATGCAAAACGGGAATTTGAGACCAGTTTGCAAAAGCTGGGATTGGAATATATGGATCTTTATCTGATCCACTGGCCCAGGCCGGATTACGGGGATCCGAACTATGACGATTGGGTGGCGCTGGATCGGGAGAGTTGGCGCGCCATGGAAGAACTGTATGAAGCAGGAAAGATCAGAGCTATAGGGGTCAGCAACTTTTTGACGCATCACCTGGAAAAACTACTGGAAAATGCCAAAGTAGTGCCTGCGGTTAATCAGCTGGAACTGCATCCAGGATATCTGCAGGAGGATACCGTGTCTTTCTGCAGGGATCATGGTATCGCAGTAGAGGCTTGGAGTCCGAATGGCAGGGCAAGGTTGGCGGACAACCCCTTACTGCTGGAACTGGCAGAAAAGTATCAGACTTCGGTTCCGGCTGTTTGTTTGAGTTTTGGGCTCCAAAGCGGTTATATCATTCTTCCGAAATCCACACATCCTGATCGGATGAAGGAAAATCTCCTGGCTGACCGGCTTATTTTGGAAGATGCGGATATGCAAAAAATCCAAAAAATGCCACAGGCCGGCTGGAGCGGTGAACACCCGGATCAGGAGACGGTGCAGATATAAAAAAGTTCAATAGAAAAAAGGCCCGTTACCTTTCTGGTAATGGGTCTTTTCTTGTGTTTCTGAATTATTTCTTGTTTACAAGATCCTTCAGAGCCTTGCCAGCCTTGAATGCCGGTACGGTAGCAGCTGCGATCTTGATCTCTTTGCCGGTCTGCGGATTGCGGCCGGTGCGAGCTGCGCGCTTTCTGGTCTCGAAAGTACCGAAGCCAACAAGCTGTACTTTGTCTTTCTTCTTCAGTGCCTTTCCGACAGTAGCCGTGAAAGCATTGACAGCAGCCTCAGCGTCCTTCTTGGACAGCTTAGCCTCTTTTGCGATTGCATCAACAAGTTCTGCTTTGTTCATGATAAATCCTCCTTTTTCATCAAAAAATATCTGATACGCTCAATTGTAAGTATTTTCGGAGTTTCGTCAAGGGTTTTCTTGCGAGATTCGCATTTTTATTCATATTTTTTCTGCATAGAGTTCCGAAAACAGCGGAAACAGAGTATAATATGCTTTGCCGTGTAACGGATGACGGACAGAAAGGATCTATGAGCAGATGATATGTAAGAATGTGTTGGAAGCAGTGGGAAATACCCCTCTGATACGTCTTAACCGGATGAGTGAACCGGACAGTGCGGAAATACTTGTAAAATTTGAGGCACTGAATGTGGGAGGCTCTGTCAAAACCAGAACGGCACTGAATATGATCGAACAGGCAGAGAAGGCCGGCAGGATCAAGCCTGACAGTATCATTGTGGAACCGACCAGCGGGAACCAGGGGATCGGACTTGCGCTGGTAGGCGCAGTCAAGGGATATCATACCGTGATCATTATGCCGGACTCCGTAAGCGAAGAGCGTTCGAAACTTGTGAAGCACTATGGGGCAGAGGTAGTGCTTGTACATGATTCCGGAGATATCGGCGCGTGCATTGAGGAATGTCTGGAGATTGCCAAACGGATGCAGAAAGAGGATTCGAGAGTGTTCGTTCCCCAACAGTTTGAGAATGAGGACAATACACAGGCACAGAAGTGTTATACAGCCATGGAGATCCTGCAGCAGGCAGCGAAACCGATCCATGGATTCTGCTCGGGCATCGGGACGGGAGGTACGATCACAGGCGTCGGAGAGGTGTTGAAAGCGCAATACCCGGACATCAGGATCTGGGCCGTTGAACCGGAAAATGCAGCAGTCCTTGCCGGCGGAACGGTGGGTACACATATGCAAATGGGAATCGGCGATGGTATCATTCCGTCGATCCTGAACCAGAATATTTATGACAAGATTTACGTGGTGAGTGATGAGGAAGCTTTGGAAACAGCAAAGCGACTGGCAAAAGAAGAGGGCCTCATGTGTGGCATTTCCAGCGGAACGAATGTTGCGGCTGCGATCCACCTTGCGAAAGAACTAGGTCCGGGCAAAACAGTGGTGACCGTTTTGCCCGATACCGCAGAACGTTATTTTTCCACCCCGTTGTTTGATGAGGCATAGAAGACGGATCTCTATTTCACGAATACAGAGGGTTCGCTCGAGTCGAAAGCACTGTCTGTCCACTCGATCTTACCGTCATCCGTAAGGTGGAGTACACCGTGGACACTCTTTTCCTCTGTCACGGTTTCATCGCCGTTTTCATCAAAGAGAAGATCCTGATATAAGCCATCATCGTAGACAAGATCTCCTGATGCGCTGTCATAGATCGCTGTAAAGGTCCATACGGAAGTTTCTGCAGCGCTGCTGCCCCAGTTTACCTGAATATAGTATTTGCCGTCACCGCTGGGAGCGATATCCATAGCGCCTCTTCCGGCGATCTCTTCATACCAGCTTCCTTCGTACTGGTCAATCCCATCATCAAGCGCTACGTCTACTTCTCCTTCTGTTTCTACAGTCGGAGCTGCTTCTGCGGTTTGTGCAGCATCCGTAGTCTGTGCAGTATCCGTAGTCTGTGCAGCGTCTGTCGTCTGTGCGTTGTCGGTTTGCTGAGGCGCAGAGGCAGTGCTGGTGTTTCCTACACTACATCCGGTCAATGCCAGACAAACCGTAGCAGATGCCAACAAAGTTACGATCGTCTTTTTTTTCATAATGATCCTCCTATTGTTCATTCCCTGTGGGAAAACTGTCGTATAGTTTAGCAGTGTGTCCCAAAGTAGTCAAATGGAAACGAGGGGAGTGCAAGCAGAGCCCTTTTCTGCTATGATAAAAAAGGAACGGGGGTAGAAATGATGCGGAAAAAAGTGATCGTCGCAGGCCATATCTGTCTGGATATGACGCCATTTTTCCCTGAAAGCGGCAGGAGTAAGGTGTCAGAGATTTTGATGCCCGGAAAACTCGTAGAGACAAAGGGGATCTCAATCTCTACCGGCGGTGCGGTTGCCAACACTGGGCTTGCCATGAAGATCCTCGGCGCCGATGTCAGACTCATGGGAAAAGTCGGCACGGATGAGATCGGTGAGATGATCTGCAATATCCTGAAACGGTATGATGCCGACCGGGATATGATCAGAGCGGAAAAGGAACCGTCGTCATACAGCGTGGTGCTGGCGATCCCCGGGATAGACCGGATCTTTCTGCATTGTCCGGGCGCCAATGACTCTTATGGAGCAGATGACATCCAGGAAGAAGCCCTTAGAGAAGCCGACCTGTTCCATTTTGGTTATCCGCCGCTCATGAAAAAGATGTATGAAGAGGACGGGCGGGAACTGATAGAACTCTTCAGGAGGGCAAAAGAACAGGGGTGTGCCACTTCGCTGGATTTGGCGGCCGTTGATCCGGAGTCGAATGCTGGGAAGGCAAACTGGAAGCGCATCTTAAAGAGCGTGATCCCGTATGTGGATTTCTTCGTGCCGAGCATTGAAGAACTATGTTATATGCTTGACGAGGAGAGGTTCAAAGAATGGCAGGAACGCGCCGGAGACAGGGATATCACGGAAGTGATCGATGTGGACCATGATATCAGACCGCTTGCGGATCAATGCATGGCGCTCGGATGCAAGGTGCTGCTGCTAAAATGCGGTGTACCTGGCCTTTATTACAGGACGGCATCGCGGGATGTGATCGATGAGATTTCTCCTAAGATCAGTCTGGATCCGGAGGCCTGGGCGGGAAAAGAAGGGTTTGAAAGATCCTACAAACCGGATGCGATCCTGTCCGGAACGGGAGCCGGAGACACGAGCATTGCGGCGTACCTGACCTCGGTGCTGGAAGGCGACACGGCTGAAGAATGTATCCGCCTTGCCGCAGCGACCGGAGCATGCTGTGTTTCGGCGTATGATGCGCTATCCGGGTTAAAGCCCTTGGAAGAGCTGCGAAAGCGGATTGCGGATGGATGGGAAAAGGCAACGGAAACAGGAAGAAAGGGGCTTTGAGAAAAGACAGATGACAACGGTACTTTGTTACGGAGATTCCAATACCTATGGTTTTGTTCCGGAGACCGGCATGCGCTATCCACGGGATGTGCGCTATCCGGGGCGGCTGCAGATGCTTCTGGGAGAGGAGTATGCGGTCATCGAGGAAGGCTGCAACGGACGTACCACGATCTATGATGATCCGATCGACGGCTGGAAAAACGGGCTGGATTATCTGAAGCCCTGTCTTCATTCGCACAAGCCCATTGATGTTGTGACCCTGATGCTGGGGAGCAACGATCTGAAAGCCACGTTTCACCTGACTGCGGAGAAGATCGCCGACGGAGCAGCGGTCCTTGTGGATGTGATCCGGACGTTTACCGAAGAAACGCAAGGCTTTATTCCGAAGATCATCCTGATCTCCCCTCCGGAGATCGGGAAAGGCATCAAGACTTCGCCTTTCTATGGGGCTTTCTATGAAGAGGCTGTGGAGGAATCCAAAAAATTCCCCGTGTATTACAAGGCAGTCGCGGAAAAGTACGGATGTGTTTTCCTGGATGCGGCCGCGTATCTCTATCCGTCGGAGACGGACTCTCTGCACTTGACGCCGGAGGGGCATCGGATCCTGGCAGAGAAGCTTTGTGAAACCGTGAAGAAGTTGTCAGTATAAGGAGCATTTAATCTATGACACGAAGAGAAGAGGCAATGGCGAATTTCAAGAAGGGCTATAACTGTTCGCAGTCAGTCGTACTGGCTTTTGCGGATCTGCTTCCGATCGACCGGAGTCAGCTGTTGCGGCTGGCCTCCTCTTTCGGAGGCGGGATGGGAAGGCTTCGCGAAGTATGCGGTTCCGTGACCGGGATGTTTATGATCGCAGGTCTTCTTTATGGGTATGACGGACCGGAAACCGGCCAGGTGAAAGCGGATCACTATGCCATCGTTCAGGAACTGGCCCGGAGATTTGAAGAGAAGCACGGCTCGATCGTCTGCCGTGAGCTCCTCGGCCTGAGCGTTCGTCACGACAGTCCGGTTCCGGAAGCGCGCACCGCGGAGTACTATCAAAAACGACCCTGCGCGGAGATCATCGGAGATGCCGCAGAGATCCTGGAGGAGTTTATCAAAGAAAATACCTTGCCGTAAGGTGCGCATTTTTTGAGGATAACATTCATGAACAAGATCAATACCATCATTTTCGATATGGACGGAACCGTATTAAATACGCTGGGGGATCTGACCACTTCTGTGAACTATGTGTTGGAACGATTCGGTTTGCCAAAGCGCGAGGAATCGGAATACCGCCATTTTTTCGGAAGCGGCATCCGATATGCAATCTCCTGTGCTGTTCCGAACGGCACACCGGAAGCAGTGATCGATCAGATGCTCCCGGTTTTCAAAGAGCATTACGGCGCACATTGTCTGGACCAGACACGACCCTATAACGGCATTTTGGAGCTGATGGGGGTTTTGAAAGAACACGGATACCGCATGGCGATCGTTTCCAACAAGATCGATCCGGCCGTCAAGGAGTTGAACGAACGGTTCTTTTCGGACTATGTGGAGGTTGCGATCGGCGAAAAAGAAGGGATTCGGAGAAAACCGGCTCCCGATACCGTGGAACAGGCATTGAGAGAACTTGGCAGCACAAAAGAGGAGGCTGTCTATGTCGGAGATTCGGAGGTTGACCTTCAAACCGCAAAAAATACCGGCATTCCCTGCATTGCTGTTCTGTGGGGCTTTCGTGACAAAGCATTTCTGGCAGAGCAAGGCGCCACAGTATTTGCAGGGAAGCCGGATGATGTTTTTGACAAAGTACGTCAGTTAGGAAAAGCGTCAAGCTGATCCACGCTGACGGATGATCTACATGCTGGCACGATAGATCGCAAGCGCATCCGTAAGCGCCATGTTGCCGCCGTTCGTAAAATATCTTTCCATGGTATGCATCATGATGTCGGTGCATCCACAGGCAATCCGCTATTTATGCAGGAAAACCTTTTGCTTTTGCGTTGATTGCCCGATATAATCCATCTTAAAGGAAGGAGGCTTTGCAACATGATCAAAACACAAGAACCATTGACAGCAGAATTGCAGGAAAAGCTTTCCAAACTGGAAGAGTACCTCAAGGGATTGGGTTCACTCGCTGTCGGTTTTTCCGGAGGGGTGGACTCCTCATTTCTCCTTGTTGTGGCGCACGAGGTATTGGGGGATCGGGTAATTGCCGTGACGAATGCCGATGCATCCGTGCCGGAACGCGAACTGAAGGAGGCAAAGGCATTTTGCGAAGCGCGCGGGATCCGGCAGGTCATCTGTGCCGTGAATCCGATGAGCGAGGAAGAATACAGGCATAACGGACCGGACAGGTGCTATTTTTGCAAACATGGAATCTTTTCGGAAGTGAAGAGAGTCGCAGAGGAGAACGGCATCTCCTATGCTGCGGAAGGTTCCAATATGGACGATCTCGGTGATTACCGGCCGGGCCTGCGCGCTGTGGAAGAACTGTCCGTGAAAAGTCCCCTTAGAGAAGCCGGACTGACGAAAGCCGAGATCCGCGAGATCTCCAAAGCCATGGGGCTGCCGACCTGGAGCAAGCCCGCCTATGCCTGCCTGGCCTCCCGCTTTGTGTACGGTGAAGAGATCACGGAAGAGAAGCTGCATATGATCGATCTGGCAGAGTCGTTCCTGATCGAACAGGGATTTTTGGAAGAGCGGGTGCGGATGCACGGAAACCTTGCAAGGATCGAGGTTCCCGCGAAAGATATTTCCCGTCTCGCGGCAGATGAAATGCGGGAGAAAATATACCTAAAATTCAAAGAGATCGGGTTTTTTTTTGTGACCTTGGATCTTCACGGTTATCAAACCGGAAGCATGAACGCGACAATTATGAAAAATCCATGAAATAATAGTGTGCAGACCGCGCAGATGGTGCTATAATGACATTGCACTCACTTGGTCAGCACCAAAATCCGACCACAGGCATGACAAAAGAACTGGTTTATACAAACGAATACTGTGTGGGCTGTAATAAATGCATCAATGTCTGCAGTGCAATGGGAGCTTGCATCTCCACGGAAGCAGATGAGACAGGGCGCTCACGAATCAATGTGAACCCGGCTCGCTGCGTAGGATGCGGGGCTTGTTTTGATGCGTGCGAACATGGCGCGCGTGAGTATCGGGACGATACCGATGCGTTTCTTGCGGATCTAGCCGCAGGAGAGCCGATCTCTCTTCTGATCGCACCTTCTTTCCGTGCGAATTATCCAGACGAATATGAGCGTGTACTGGGCGGCCTCAAGGCACTCGGCGTGCGTCATTTCATTAACGTGTCTTTCGGCGCGGATATCACCACCTGGGGTTATATCAAATACATCCAGGAACACGGCTTTACGGGTGGGATCTCTGAGCCCTGTCCGGCGGTGGTCACCTATATCGAAAAGTACATTCCGGAGCTGCTCCCGAATCTTTTTCCGGTGCAGAGTCCTTTGATGTGCGCTGCGATCTATGCCAGAAAAGAAATGGGTATCACGGATCGCTTTGCCTTTTTAAGTCCCTGTATTGCGAAAAAACTGGAGATCGATGATCCGGAGAATGCCGGTCTTGTGGATTATAACGTGACATTTCACCATCTGATGGAGGTGGTGTGGGAGCGTGACCTATATGGCGAACCGGTCACAGACGAAGTGGAATACGGTCTGGGCACTATTTATCCCATGCCCGGCGGACTCAAAGATCATGTGCGCTGGTTTCTCGGTGACGGCGCTTTTATCCGTCAGATCGAGGGCGAGCGCCACATGTACGAATATCTGAAAGCCCATGCAGAGAGCATTCGGGATAAGGAGATCCCGTTCCTTTTTATCGATGCATTGAATTGTGAAAACGGCTGTCTTTGCGGCACGGCGACAGATCCGGATCTTTCTTCCACGGATCAGGCGTTGTTTAATCTGCTGACCATTCAGGAGAAAGTAAAAAAGGATCAAGGAGACTCTGCCGTATCCAGAATGCTTTCCCCCGAGCAGCGTCTAGAAGCGTTGAATAAGCAGTTCGAGAAACTCAATCTTTCCGATTATCTGCGTCATTACCGGGATCTGTCCGGCGAATGTGAGGTACTGATGCCCAATGCCGATGAGCTGGAGCAGATCTTCCGGGATATGGGTAAGGACACGTTTGAGTCCCGCCATGTCAATTGCAGTTCCTGCGGCTACAATACCTGTATGGATATGGCAACAGCGATCCACAACGGGTTCAACCACCGGGAAAACTGCGTGCACTATCTGAAGGATACCGTGGAGAACGAACAGCTCCATCTGATCTATCAGGCGCAGCATGACGAACTGCTGGACATCTTTAATCGTCGTTATGCGATGGATTTCCTGACGAAAACCGGGATCGGTGAACAGCGCGCCGCGTATGTGATGGCCGATATCCAAGGATTTAAGAGCATCAATGCCACCTACGGTCATGAATTGGCAGACGAGATCTTAAAGAAAGTGGCGCAGGATCTGAAGGCACTGGCGATGGAAAAGCATTGGCTGCTTTCCCGCTACGGCGCGGATCAGTTTTTGCTGGTATTGTACGAGCCCATGACAGAGGATCATGAATCATTGAAGATGATCCGGGATGTTTTTTTGGAGCCTTTCCGTTCCGGAACTATTGAAGTGCAGCTTTCGGTGAGCATCGGGGTATCCAATGCGGACGGCATCGGCAGTACGGAAGAGCACATCAACAATGCGGAGGAGGCGATGATCGCGGCCAAAGACATCGGGCGAAACGTGATCCTCTTCTACAGTGAGAAGCTCCGCTTGAAGGCAAAAGAAGAAAGGCGTATCCGGGAAAGCCTGCTGAAAGCCTTTAAAAATGACGGGTTCTTTATGGTTTATCAGCCGAAGGTGGATGTGCAGGATCTGAAGCTTTGCGGCTATGAAGCCCTGGTACGCATGAAGAGCGGGGAGTTTTTCCCGGGGCAGTTCATCCCGATCGCGGAAAAGTACGGCTGGATCTGGAGGATCGGTCGGATCACGACAGAGCAGGTGGTCAGGCAGCTTGCAGCATGGCAGGAAGAGGGGCAGACCCTGTATCCGGTTTCAGTCAACTTCTCCAGCAAACAGTTAAGCGATACCGGTTATGTGGACTTCCTGGAAGACCTGCTGAAAAAATACAATGTTTCTCCGAAGTACATTGAGATCGAGATCACAGAGGGCATCATGCTGGATCGTTCAGCTCAGGCAGAGGAGCTTTTCAAGCGTTTTGAGGAGATCGGGATCCGGCTCTTGATGGATGATTTCGGAACCGGTTATTCGTCTCTGGGTTATCTGACATATATCCCAGTAGATGTGATCAAGCTGGACAAGTCGCTGGTAGATAATTATCTGGTGGATGGGAAGGATGCTTTTATCGATGACATGATCCGCCTGATCCATGATCTGGATAAAGAAATGACCATTGAAGGGGTGGAACAGGAGTGGCAGTATTGCCGGCTGAAAGAATTCGGCGCTGACACGATCCAGGGTTTTTTCTTCAGCAAGCCGCTGCCGCCGGAGGAAGCGATCCGGTTTGCACCGGGATTGAGGAAGAGGGCCGTGCCGGGGTAGACAGATCAGATAGGGCAGGATGAAAATGGGCAAGATCATAGAATTTCTGAAAGCAAGAAGACGGCGCATCGTGATGTCTCTGGCCGGAGTTGTCATATGCGCCGTAAGTGTCGGCGTCTTTAAATTGGCAGCGTTGGGAGTCGATCCCTTTCAGTCTTTGATGAGTGGGTTGGATGCATTGATCCCTGTCGGTTTCGGGACATTGTATGTGATCGTAAATGCCATCCTGCTGGTCTTCAGCCTCATTGCAGACCGGCATAATATTGGACTGGCCACGTTCATCAATCTGTTTCTGCTGGGCTATATCACACAGTTTACCTATGATCTTTTGCAGAGGCTGATCCCGAATCCATCCATGGTAGTACGTGTCATCTGCCTCATCATCGGGATCGTGGTCATCTGTTTCGGATCCGCATTGTATATGACCGCCGACCTGGGCGTCTCGACTTATGATGCCGTGGCGATCGTGATGTCCTCCAAATGGAAATGGGGCAAATTCAAATATATCCGGATCTGTACGGATCTGGTCTGCGTGGTCCTCGGCTGCGTCCTGTTTGTCGCTGCAGGGAATCCGATCGAAAAGATTCCAACCATCGTCGGTGTCGGGACGATCGTTACCGCATTTTTCATGGGACCGCTGATCGATCTTTTCAACAGAAAGATCGCGCAGCCGCTTTTGGAAGGGAAGAAATGAGCCAGGCATTTTTGGAAGAGCATCAGATGATCAGAGGAGGTTTCCGATGACAGAAAATATTGAGGTTTTTGAACAGAACAGCATCAGGATCAAAAGTCCGCTCGGAGCGATCTATGTGGATCCGTTCCACATGAAAGAGACGCCGAAAGATGCAGCTTTTCTCCTGATCACGCATGACCATTATGATCATTTTTCTCCGGAGGATATCGAGAAAGTGGTCGGGGCAGATACCGTTCTGATCGTACCGGAAAAGATGCGGAACAAAGCAACGCAAGCAGCCGGCTTGGTGAAAAAGACAGTGACCGTGAAACCGGGAGAAAAGTACGAAGTGGACGGGCTGGAATTTGAGACGGTTCCGTCCTATAATAGCCTCAAACCCTTTCATCCAAAGAGTGCGCAGTGGGTCGGCTATATTCTGATCCTGGACGGGAAACGGATCTATATCGCCGGGGATACGGATGCGACGAAGGAAGCAAAGGCCGTGCAGTGCGACATTGCGCTGATCCCTGTCGGCGGGACATATACCATGGATACAAAGGCTGCGGCGGAACTTGTGAATGAGATGCAACCGTCCGTGGCGATACCGGTGCATTACGGTGCTGTTGCAGGGAAGCCGACCGACGGCAAAGAGTTTGCGGCGCTTGTGAAGAATCCGGTGAAGGTAGAATTAAAATTAGGAGGAATGTCGATATGATGATCGACCATGCGGGTTTTAGCCAGATCGCGACCACATTGGCGGGGCATTATGACAGTTTGTTCTATGTAGAGATTGCATCGGGAAAGTATACGGAGTTTGTCCCGACACATTTGTTTGAAGCCTTGCAGATCCCGAGAGAAGGAGACGATTTCTTTGCGATGTCTCAGCAGAACGCACACAGATATGTCCATCCGGATGATCTGGATCTTGCACTGCGCATCCATGACAGAGAGACAATCCTGGAGAATCTGGCTAAGAACGGAACCTATTCGGTCAGCTGCAGACTTCTCATCAATGATAAGATCGTGCACATACGGCATATCGACCTGATGTGTGAAGATCAAAAGCATATCCTTTTCTGCATGGAGAATATTGATGAAGAAGTGCGGGAGAAAGAGGAACAAAAGAGAACACTCCGATCGGTGGAGCGCTTGGCAAGACTGGATGAGTTGACCGGCATCAAGAACAAGAATGCATTCGCGGAATACACACAATCGATCGAGCAGAGGATTCGGTCTGTGGACAAAGAGCTTCAGTTCGGGATTGTCATGTGTGATGTAAACGACCTGAAGCAGTTTAACGATACGAGAGGCCATAGTTTTGGTGACGAAATATTACAGCGGGCCTGCCGCATGATCTGTGAGATCTTCCAAAACAGCCAGGTTTATAGGATTGGTGGAGACGAATTCGTGGTGGTACTGACCGGCGAAGACTTTCTGATCCGGGAGGAATTGCTGGAAAACCTGAGAAGAGAATCTACGGCAAACGGACGCTCCCGTTCAGGGCCCGTTGTCGCAAGCGGTCTTGCAGTATTTGAACCTGCGACGGATGCCAGATTCTCCGATGTGCTGAAGCGCGCTGACAAGGAGATGTATGAAAACAAGAAAAAACTGAAATCCTGGAGCAATGCCGGGAGTCTTGGAAACGCAAACCGCGTGGAGATCCCGGTTCCGGATGAAAGAAGAAGAAGACTGGACGGACTTTTCGGGGCGTTTGTTACGACTGCCGATGAGAAATATGTCTTCTTGAATGATCTTCGATATGATTATTCGAGGTGGTCCATTCCCTTCGTGGATGACTTTGCCATGAAGTCAGAGTATATGTATCATGCAGGGAGGATCTGGCAGGAACGTGTTCATCCGGATGATCGCGCCGGATATCAGGAAGTGGTGGAGGCGATCATTAACGGGACCGGGGACATGAAATATATGCGTTATCGGGCAAAACGACGGGATGGGTTTTATGTGACACTGCAGCCAAGAGCGTTTATCCTGAACGACAGCGAGGGAAATCCGGAGTATTTTGGCGGCATCATGATCGTACAGTAAAAGGCTTTGTTTTCGGCATCTCCGTAAAGAGATGCCGTTGCTATGCATACCACAAGTGACATGGAGGAGTCTTGATGGCAAGCAGCAATGAAAGAAGGATCAGAAAACTGAAAAAGGGCAATACATGGGTGTGGCTGATCATCTTTACGGTTTTGGTCGTAGCATCTTCTGTACTTGTGGCTTTTTTTGTGTCGGTATATGGTTCGAGCTTCGTCAACGAAAAACTCAATGCGGAGAGAGATACGGTACAGAATATGGCTGACCTCTATGAAAAAAGCCTCCATGACGGGATTGATCCCGCGCAGGTCCTTGACGTGTTCGGACGGGATTACATCGTTCTTGACGCGGACCAGCATGTGACGGCGTCAGAAGGCACGGATACGAGGGGGTTGCCGGGGTATGAAGATGTGGTTTCTGCGGACGAGGATGATGAGGGATCGATCGATATCAGCGCTTTCCTCTATGACGCGAACCTTTATCCGGATCAGGCTGCGCCCATCTTGAGGCAGACCGGCGATGATGTCGAAGTGGCGATCACGGAGGTATTCCATGATATGGATGCCTATCTTGTTACTTCTGACAAAGCGATGTTTTCAGAAGGGGACATTGGGAAAGTCAGTCTTTTGAAGAGCCTCCGGTTCTTACAAAACCGCAAGGAACAGATGGTGAAGATCCCGTTCTGGATCGGCGTCAAAATGAGCGATGGGCAATCCGAATTCATCGGGAAAAGCTATCTCACGTTTGAGATGACCGACCTGATCCTGCTCATGATCATTGTGGCAAGCATCTGGTTGATCGTGCTGTCCACCTACATCGTGATGATCATCAATATCATCACGGGGATTGCGAGACGGAGAAAGACGCTGCGGGTATTCTTTACAGACCCCGTGACACAGGGCAACAATTATATTTGCTATGTCTACAAGGGCAGTGAAGCAATTCGAAAGTATCGCAATCGCGGCGTGCGCTATTATGTTGTGAACCTGAAGTTTGTCGGATACCGTAATTTTTGTGTGTGCCACTCAGCCGATGCGGGAGAAAAGGTGCTGGGAGAGATCTATCGCAGCATTCAGGGGATGCTTGAGAAAAAGGAGATCTGCGCGCACGCAACAGAGGCGGATTTTGCGCTCCTGCTTAGAGAAGAAGAGACCGGATCGGTGAAAGACCGCATACAGGCGATCATAGAGAAAGTATCCCATGTGACGGATGATCATGTATTTGTATTCCAGGCCGGAATTGCGACGATCGAACCGGATCAGAAGAATGAGGTACGGAAAACACTGGATCTCGGGGAGGTCTATAACATCGCCTGCGCAGCAAGAGAGTCCCTGGACAATGAGGATACGGGGATCGCGTTTTTTGATGAAACGCTTGTCGAGGACAGACGTTGGGCGGAAACTGTGCAGGAACGCCAGCAGGCGGCTCTGGACAACGAGGAATTCGTCGTTTATTATCAGCCGAAATATGACCCCCGGACGGATGAACTTCGCGGCGCAGAAGCGTTGATCCGCTGGCAGTCACCGGAACTCGGCTTTGTTCCGCCCGGCCGTATGATCCCGATCTTTGAGAAAAACGGTTTTATCACGGAAATAGACCACTATATGATCAAACATGTTGCCCGCGATCAGAAACGCTGGCTAGATGCGGGTTTTCGCTGCGTGCCGGTTTCCGTGAACGTGTCCCGCGCGCATTTCATCGAGAGTGACCTTGCCGAGCAGATCCGTGATCTTGTCGATGTTGAGGGCACGCCGCATGAGCTTGTGGAGATAGAGCTGACCGAAAGTGCTTTCTTTGATGACAAGAAAGCGATGATTCACACAATCGAAGAACTGAAATCCTTCGGCTTTGCGGTATCGATGGATGATTTTGGCTCCGGATACTCCTCCCTCAATTCCCTCAAGGACATGCCGCTGGACGTATTGAAGCTTGATGCAGAGTTCTTCCGCGGAGAGAATGACAACGGACGCGCGGAGATCGTTGTCTCGGAAGCGATCAAGCTCGCGAAATACCTGGATATGCGGACAGTCGCGGAAGGCGTGGAGGTGCGCGAACAGGTGGAGTTCCTTGCTTCTCAGGACTGCGACATGATCCAGGGCTATTTCTATGCGAAGCCGATGCCCGGCGCAGATTATGAGGTCCGCATGAAAGAACGCTACAAGCCGAAGGACGAAACGGAGTAGAGCAAGATGGATTTTAAACTTCATTCAGAATATCAACCCACCGGCGACCAGCCGCAGGCGATCGAAAAGCTTGTAGAGGGTTTCAAACAGGGCAACCAGTTTGAGACCCTGCTTGGTGTGACCGGATCCGGCAAGACCTTTACGATGGCAAATGTCATTGCGGCACTGAATAAGCCGACACTGATCATCGCACATAACAAGACTCTGGCGGGGCAGTTATATGGCGAGATGAAGGAATTCTTCCCCAACAATGCCGTTGAGTACTTTGTGTCCTACTACATTTCTCATAGAACACCACAATATCTTGTGGTATAAATCCAAAGAAAAATCTATATATTGTACCGTGAGGGCATTATATGGACAATATAGACTATATGGACAGGGTGCTACAGGTGACCCAATTGTCTTCGGCAAAATGCCGCAAATGTCTTCGGCAAAATGCCGCAAATGTCTTCGGCAAGGATTGAAAATGGGTGCGAATCGAGTATAATGATGTATATATATTTTTTTTTAAGAGGTGAATGGTCAAAATGAACTATATAGAACGAATATGTGACAGTGAATTGCAAGATAAGTTAGATGCTTTTGGAGCGGTACATGTTATAGGCCCCAAATGGTGTGGAAAAACAACAACTGCTAAACAATTCGCCAAGAGTTATATTGAAATGCAGGACGCCGATATGAGGGATTCCTATATACAGACTGCCCAAATCAAACCATCTAATCTGCTTGTTGGAGAGAATCCGCGTTTGATCGATGAGTGGCAGATTGCTCCGAATTTATGGGATGCTGTAAGAGTTTCTGTCGATAAAAGAAACGAATCCGGCTTATATATTCTTACCGGTTCAAATTCCATTGATAAGACCGCAATTATGCATACCGGTACCGGAAGGATTGATACACTACAGATGTATCCCATGAGTCTTTATGAAACAGGGGAGTCAAACGGCAAAGTCTCATTAACCTCGTTATTTGAGAATAAAGCGCTTGCGGATGAAGAATGCATTTCTGATCTCACGATTGATGGAATAATACAGGCCGCGTGCCGAGGCGGATGGCCATCTATTATGAACAAAAAAACCGACAAGGCAAAACTGATGATTTCCGGAAGTTATTTTGACAGTCTCTGCAGAGACGACATTAGTAATGTGGATAATGTGAAAAGAGATGAGCAGGGCACACGTCTTTTACTTAGATCCTATGCCAGAAATATATCAACATTTGCCTCTAATCGTACGATTCTGCGGGATATTAATGCAAATTATCCTATGGGAGAAACAACATTCTATGATTATTTGACTACTCTGAAAAAACTATATGTGATTAAGGATGTAGAAGCATGGTGCCCATCGATAAGATCCAAAACAGCAATACAATCATCTGATAAAAAAGAGTTCATAGATCCTTCGATAGCCGTCGCTGCTCTCGGCGTCAGCCCGGAATACTTCAACACCGATCTGAAGGCTTTCGGGTTTATCTTTGAAACTTTATGTATAAGGGACCTGCGTGTTTACTCTTCGTCAATGGGCGGAACAATATCATATTACCACGACAGATATGGTCTGGAAGCTGATGCTGTACTTCACCTAAGGGACGGAAGATATGCGTTGATTGAGATTAAACTCGGCAGTAATGAGATTGAAGAAGGAGCTTCGCACCTTAACGAAATAGAACGACTGATAGCAGAATATAATTCCAGTGAGAAGCAAGTCCCACTCAGATTACCTGATTTAAAGATAGTGCTTACTGGTACTCCTTTTGGGTACAAACGAGAGGATGGTGTTTTTGTTATTCCGATAGGCTGCTTGAAAAATTAGAAAAAATAGGGACTGATGTATTGGCAGGAGGAAAAAAGATGCCTAAATATACGGATGATGAAATAAGAAATATGAAGAAAATTACATGTAAAATTGCGGGTGAATATTTGGGAATATCTTCGATGGCTGTGAGCATGGGGATGAGAAACAATCTCCTGCCCATCGGATTCGCAATTCATAATGAAGAAAACGATAGACCATATTCAGAAAGTTGGTCATATCATATTATTGCGGATAGATTAATAGCATATAAGTATGGGAGGATTTCGGAAGTGCAGGTTCAAAACATTGAAAAGAATCTGTCAATCATTATAGAACAGTTTGAGGAAATGAAAAAAGACCTGGTTTTTCTATTAAGCGAAAACGGGGATCAACAGAAATAGAATTGTTTGATTACGCGTTTTCGCTTGGCAAGTATTCGGATTTACAAAAGAGATATGAAGGGAAAGAATTATCAGAATGGAGAGTAAAAAAGAAATAGTAAAGTTGTCAAGAAAACAACTCTATAACGATATTTGGGAAATGTCTGTTGCAGGAGTTGCTCGAAAGTATAATCTGAATTATGCCAGGTTGATTGAGGCGTGTAGGGCATCAGATATTCCTTTTCCTTCTTCAGGTTATTGGACCAGACGAAATTGCGGAAAAGATGTCTCTTCAGAGACAATACTGCTTAGTGGCAATGAAGATGAAATAGTAGAACTACTCACAAACGATTCTGTAGTTAAGAGGCTAAGAAAATCAATTATCGCTAATGAAACTTCTGCTGAGAAGGAAAATGAAGACAATTCAGAAAATACGGTAGATACCAATGAGGATAGTGTTAGCAAATCACAGATTTTGAGTTTTCTTAGTAATGAAGAAAGAAAAAGAGTCATTGCTGTGGCATATAATCTGAAGATAGATACGAATGCCAGACTTCATAATGTATTGTCCCTATATAAGAAAAAGATTGCCGATTATAACGAACAGCTAAAAAAAGCACAGAGTCAGAGATACTATAACCCACGATATAATAAGCCGGCGAATGAACCGAGTTTCTTTAGCGAGGTTTCGGATGAAGGGACAAAGAGATTTATGGGCATATTGGATGCGCTGTATAAAGCGATTGAGAAACTGGGCGGAACAGTTGATGAGGATCTGTCAATAAAGCTCAATGATGATATTGTCAGGCTCAGAGTAGTTGAATCAAAGGACAAAATCAAACATGAATTGACAAAGCAAGAAGCACAGGAACTTCTAAAGTATCAGGATGAACTGAAAAGGCATTCATGGGCTTCGAAACCACAAATCAGACAATATGATCATGTGTTCAACGGAAGATTGCGTATTGTATTTGGTGAAAAAAGTTATATTCGAGATTCCGAGAAAGAAAAACTTGAGGATCGTTTAGGGGATATTCTCATCGCTATATATGAAAAAGCCGAAGAGAACAGAATAATGCGCGAACGATATGAAGAAGAACAGCGTAAACGCGAAGAGGAGGTTCGAAGACAGGAGGAAATTCGTAAACGAAAAGAAGAGCAGATCAGATTAACGAATGAACTTGTCAATAAAGCGGAAGATTACAGAATTGCTTCAGAAATCAGAGCATATATTACCGCGATGATTGAGAGTGGCGATGGATCCTTAACGAAACAGTGGATTGAATGGGCAAAAGAAAAGGCTGATTGGTATGACCCGACGATAGCGCGAGAAGATGAGTATTTGGGAAAAAGAGATCATGGAAAGAACAAGGATGAGAAGGATTTGGATAAAAATCAAGTACAAAGAAACTGGTACTGGTAGAAAATTAGCTTTACATCGATAGGAGTATTTATGCGCACAATAATACATGATCTGAATTCTTTACGGGAAATAGTAAGGAAGTTACAGAAAGAGAATACAAATCTCAAGAAACTGCTAGATGATCATGATATCGAATATGATTCCGAGGAAATAATTGACGCTAGTATCACGGTGAACAGTTTAGGACTATATGGACTATATGAACGGTATGATATGGGTGAGGCAATTGTCCGTGAGAGGATAGAAAAAGCCTTTTCAGATATTTACAAATGTTTTAATACTGGAAAAATACGGCTGTTTTAGGGTTTAAATCCAGGGGCAGCTGATTTTTTACCTTGGCAGGCTAATAAGTGTTAGCTATGATAAGACTAATGTTTATTAGCAAAACGGAGGAAGTCATGTCTACCAAAGAGAAAATACTGGATGCGGCATTAACATTATTTGCAGAGAATGGATACGATGGTACAAGCGTGGAGCAGATTGCAAATATTGTCGGGATCAAAGCTCCATCGCTATATAAGCACTATAAGGGCAAAGAGGACATCCTGAATGCGTTGATCGATTCTGCGGAAGAGCGGTATGAGGTAATGTTTGGATCTGAGAAAAACATCGGGAAGGTGCCACAGAGCCGGGAGGAGTTTATAAAGGTGACTATGGAAAGGATCTCATTCACAATGCGGGATCCCATAATCCGCAAGACGCGGATGCTTCTTGTGCAAGAGCAGTTCAGGAATGATAGGATTTCCGAGGCTACAACCAGACACCAGTTGGACGGGATACAGAGGATGTTTGCAAAGATTATCAAGGGAATGATGGATGAGGGGATAGTAGTAAAGGATGATCCGAAGCTGCTTGCGGCAGAGCTTACCGCGCCGGCTGTTCTGCAGATTGCAAGATCGGACAGACAGCCGCAGTGTGAGAAAGAATGCATGGAATACATCGAAATGCATTTGCGGCATTTTTGTAAGGTATACATGAGATAGGATATATGACGACAGGTATTTATAAATCGTAGTTTTGTGAGGCACACGAGGTGATTTTTATGATAAGAAAAATGAAAGAGGAAGATTTGCAACAGTGTGGAGTGATATATGCTAAGGCGTTTCCTATAGAATATTGGGGGATTGATTGGAATCCTGATAATGCAAAAGAATATTTATTGGATTATTATGAGCAGAAAAGATTTGTAGGATATGTGTATGAAGAAGATGACGTGGTAATTGGATGTATATTTATCTTGTAAAAGATGGAACACTTTTTCTGCTTTACGGCAGGAAGGATTTTGAGAAGATGACAAGCCGGCGGTATGAGTATATAAAAGGACTGAACGGTCATTTTGAAATAGCGCTGTATGTCGATACTTTTGAAGAGGTGGATGAAGCATATAAGAAGGCCATGGAAAATGGAGCGACATCCGTGCTGGAACCAGAACTTGAACCTTGGGGACAGAGAACCTGCTATATCGCTGATCCGGAAGGCAACTTGATAGAGATCGGTTCCTGGAATAAGTCTTATGAAACAAAAGACTTGACGGAGGGGTGCTGATCGTCCGGTGGACGATCGTTTAGCACCGACCGAAGCGAAGTGGAGAAAAAGGGTATGGCGTTTGATTACAAGAAGGAATACAAAGAATTCTATATGCCGAAGGGCACACCATCTATCGTTACTGTTCCCAAAATGAATTATATTGCTGTCAGGGGTAGCGGAAATCCAAATGATGAAGATGGTGAGTATAAACATGCTATAGGTCTTCTGTATGGGATCGCATTTACGATCAAGATGAGCAAAAAGGGAGATCATCAGATTGACGGATATTTTGATTATGTAGTTCCGCCATTGGAAGGATTCTGGTGGCAGAATGGAGTAATCGGTATCGATTATGCTCATAAAGAAGATTTCCGGTGGATATCCGTCATCCGACTGCCCGACTTTGTAACAAAAGAAGATTTTGAGTGGGCTGTCAGAGAAGCCACTGCTAAGAAAAAACAGGATTTCTCAAAGGTTGAGTTCTTCACTTATGATGAAGGCCTGTGTGTACAGTGCATGCATATCGGATCGTATGATGATGAACCAGCTACGGTAGATGCGATGCACAGATACATGACAGAACAGGGTTATGTTCTGGATATCACTGGCAAGAGACTGCACCATGAGATTTATCTATCTGATGCGAGAAAAGTCCAGCTGGAGAAACTGAAGACAGTGATCCGGCATCCGATCAGGGCGCTGGATGTCCGGGGGACATCCGCTTAGCGCGGACCGGAACGGAGTGTAGACAGGAGAGCTGACGATGAAGAAGTGGTTTGATGAAGAGTATGAGTTTACGGTTGAAGTGACAGGCTTTCTCAGGGGAGATCACACAGAGCGGTACTGCCG
>CACZBF010000026.1 GCA_902779355.1 uncultured Lachnospiraceae bacterium
GCAGCCAGTTTATATCGAAGCATGCCGGCAAGTACCGCCATCGGTATCTGCACAAAGTTCTGGTTATTGACATGTCCGATATGGATTCCCTGCTTTTGGAAAAGTGATGAGGATTCCGATATGCTGCCGGTCATCTTCCTGACAGGTCAGCAGACCAAGTCCTCGGTGCTGACAGCCATGAAGCTGAAGCCCGTGGACTACCTTCTGAAAAGCATCACCAAGGGTGAATTGAGAGAGAAACTGGAATGCTATTTTACCATACAAAAAGCGAAGGAGTGAAAGGAGCAGCAAGATTTGAAGGAGAAAAAATGCAGAAGATGTTAAAGAAAATTCATCGCGAGGGATTTACATGGAGGGATTCCCTCTTCATTCACGGGCTGATTGTGCTGGCAATGTTTTTGATCGCACAGATTCCGCAGACGATTCTGGGGCTTCTGACCCCGGTGTGGCTATCCGGGATGGATGGAGATTTCACGCAGACACTGTCCTTTTACGTTGCCTTTCTTGCCGTTTGGGTGATTGTCATTTTGTTCTGTCTGATCGTAAAACGAAACCGTGTGATCCTCGGCTCTTTCTGGAGAGGGCTGAAAGGGAACACCGTACCGAAATATCTGCTCGGCTTGTTGTTTGGATTCGGATTGAATGCGCTTTCCATAGGGGCGGCTGTACTTCATCGGGACATTCGTATCACATGGCCCGGGATTGCTGCAAGCGCGATTGGCCCGCTCATTATCCTGGCAGTCGCGGTCGTGATTCAATGCGGGTCAGAAGAAATCCTTTACCGGGGATATTATTTTCAGCGTTTGCGAAAAGGATATACGAGTCCGGCCTTTGCGATTTTTATCAACCCGATCCCGTTTGTGCTGGTGCATGTTTTCAACCCGGGAGTTACGGTGCTGGCGCTGATCAATATTTACCTGGTGGGCGTGGTCATGTCACTGATGGTATATTATTTTGATTCCTTCTGGATTGCGATTGCGTTCCATTCAGCGTGGAACTTTACCCAAAACATTATTTTTGGATTGCCGAACAGTGGAAACATCCTGAGATTTTCCATCGGCAAACTGGATACAACCACCATAAGCAGCAGCTTTTTCTACAATGCGAACTTCGGCGTGGAGGCAACCGGTTTTACGACGGTGCTGCTGATCGTGACCATGATTGTATTTTTCCTGTTGATATACAAAAGCAAGAAGACGCCCACAGATATTTGGACAAAGTGAGTATGGGGTGCGGGAAAGCTAAAAAAATGATAGAATAGGAATCTCAGAGAGGAGGATTTGATTTGATTAGTGTAGAGAATTATACCAAGAAGTACGGAGATCGCGAAGTGGTAAAGCATCTCACCTTTACAGCGAAGGACGGTGCGATCACTGGATTTATCGGTCATAACGGCGCAGGTAAATCCACGACGATCAAGGCGATCACAGGTGTGATCAAACCAACGGAGGGGCATATCCTGATCAATGGATTTGACATCACAAAGGATGCGCAAAAGGCCAAGAGCCAGTTCGGTTATGTTGCCGATACGCCGGATCATTTCCTGCGGCTGACCGGCATCGAATATCTGCAATTCTGCGCGGATATCTATGATGCGCCGATGGAAGGCAGAGCGGAGTTTATGGAGACGTATGCGAAGCGTTTCGGGATCTACGATGAATTGAACAAGCAGATCTTTTCTTATTCGCACGGCATGCGGCAAAAGATCATGATTATGGGCGCACTGATCCACGATCCATGGGTCTGGATTCTGGATGAGCCGATGACCGGACTGGACCCGCAGTCGGCGTTTGAACTGAAAAAAATGATGCGCGAGCATGCAGATAAAGGCAAGACCGTCTTTTTCTCCACACACGTACTTGAGGTGGCAGAAAAGCTCTGTGACGAGATCTGTATCATCAAGGAGGGCGAGCTGTTATATACCGGCACCTTGGAAGACCTGAAAGCAACACACAAGTCACAGGCATCATTGGAAAACATCTTTCTTGAATTAACAGACAAAGAAACATAAAGGAGGACATCAAAATGGATACAGGTTCTGTGGATTTTTTTCAAATTTTACTGATAGGATTGGGCGCGGCCAGCGTCGCCAGAGGAATCATTATCCTTGTCACAGGAAGGCTCTCGGCAAGAGATGAAGCGAGGATCGGAGAGTTTTCGGAGAACGGGGTGAAAAAGTACAAGCTGCTTCTCGCAATTGTGAACATCGTCTGCGGTGCAATTGTCATTGCGATGTCCATCATAGAAATGCTGAATGTGTTCAACAAGGGCATTTTGTCGATTGTGATACTTGCGATTCTTGTATTGATGATCATTCTGTTTGTTGTTGTCCGTAATCACTGCAAGAAGGTGCCATAATGAAAGAAAAAAAACAAACGATGGGAAACTTGGCGAAAGTCGGAAGACTGGTTCAGGTTCTCCAAATATGTAACGGAAAAGGAGTCGTGGGCGGCGAAGAGGCTCCGATTTCTCCGAAAGCCGCGAAGATAGTGGTGCGTATTCTGCTGGTACTTCTTGTGTGCGGAGGTGCCGTCGGTATGTATATGCTGCAGCCATTGCTTTCACCGTTTCTTTCGGTTGAGATCCTGACGGAGCTTGTGATGCTGATACTCTTGCTGATGAGCTTTGTGCTGGCGATCAAGGATGCCGTAACAGTTCTTTATGCTGCGGATGATCTGGAAGCGCTGCTGCCGATGCCATTTTCCGCAACACAGATCGTCATGGCAAAGGTTGCCGTAACGGCTGCTTTCCCTATCGGGGTCAGTATGGTCGTGCTCAATGCGGTTTGTCTCGGTTTTGGTATTCGCGCAGGAATGGGAGCGTCGTATATCATCGGAACCTTGCTTTCTTCCGTGATGATCCCCGTGACGGGAATCGCGGTCGCGACCTTACTCGTGGTGATCATTTTCCGGATCTTCGGCGTGCTGCGCAACCGCAATCTCATCGTGGCGCTGGGCGGTATTTTTTCACTCGGGCTTTCTTTTGCATACATCATCATCACAAATGTCCTGCAAAGGGACGGTGCGTCTGATGCGGCTGCTGCGCTTGGGATGGTCGGCTCTGTTTCCAATGTATTACCCGGCATTGCCTTCATGATCAAGTTTATGATGGAGGGGAGCATATCGGGGCTTCTGATCAGTCTTGTGCTTACAATTGCGCTGATGCTTCTGACAGCGCTTGCGGTCAAGGCGTTTTACCTTAGTACGGCACTCTCCATGCAAAATACCGTGTCCGGAAAGCAGCGCATGTCAGAAGAACTGCTTCACAGCGGAAAAAAGCGCGGTACTCTGAAATGCCTGACAGCCTACGAATCAAAGAATACAAGGAGAAATCCCGCATACCTGGTTTATGGATTTGTCATGAGCTTGATATGGCCGGCGCTGTTTGCAATCCCGCTTCTTTTCGGAGATCAGCTTAGTGGTTTAACGTTTCCCTTGGGGAACGCAGCGACAGTGCTCACTGTGTTGACCTTTACGGTGACGGCTTCGTGCTATGCCTGCGGATTCAATATCCTGGCGAACACGGCATTCTCCCGGGAGGGCAGCGGTTTTGCCGTGATCCGGTCTCTGCCGGTTCCGCTTACGGATTATTACAAGAGCAAACGTAATTTTGCCATGATGATCTGTTCGATTGGCAGCGTGCTCTATGTGATCGTACTCGGTGTCATCTGTATCATAACGGGCGTCATTTCCATCGGGAATGCATGGACGATTCCGGTGGGTGCTTTGCTTTGCCTCTTTTTGAATCTGATCTGGATCAATCTCATGCTGGTGCGGAATTCCAGGGCACCCAGCCTCCAGTGGGAAAGCGAGGCGGAGATTTCCAGGAAACTCGGACTGGTCAATGTCATCGCCCTGATCTTGGGGATCGTGACGTATGTCGGGTTTATCTTTTTTATCAATATGTCTTTGGAAATGCAGACCGATCCGATTGTGAAGGCTGCGGTGAGTGTCTTCCTGGGGGCGCTCATAGTCGTTTTTGTGATCTCGATCATTATCAACCTTTTTGCGGTGAAAGCGGGTGCGCGGAATCTGACAAAGGTGGAATGATCCTGCTTAAGAAAGGGGAAGCAAGCGATGCCTACACTGCCGTTTACTTTTTTGGGGGAAGATGATTTCTTGCCTGCGATGGAGGGGCCTTGTAAAGCATGGAGAGAGGCAAACGTCGAGCACGGTTTTTTTGGCAGCTTTGACGGTGCAAGGATCCATTACTACCATGCGGCGCCCCCGGAGCCGAAGGCATGTATCACGATCATACCCGGTTTTTGTGAGTTCTATGGGAAATACCATGAACTTACCTGGTATTTTTATCAGGCCGGGTATGCGTTCTACTTTATCGAAAACAGAGGGCACGGGTATTCTGCGAGAGAAACTGACGAAATGGATGTCGTGCATATCGACAGCATCATGACCTATGCCAAGGATCTGAAAGAGTTTTTGGATAAAGTTGTGACCCCCGGGAGCAAAGATCTGAAGAAGATCCTCTGGGCGCATTCCATGGGCGGCGGGATCTCGACACTCTTTTTGGAGACGTATCCGGACTATTTCGACGCGGCGATTTTAAATGCCCCGATGTTAAAGATCAAAGGGATCAAGTCGCCGGAGCAGATCAAAGAGCTTCGGCGGGAGATGGAAGAGGATCACTCGGAGAAAGCACTGGCGGCAGGGCAGAAGCACTTTTCCACGGAGCCGGATTTCGAAGGAAGCAGTACCCAGTCAAAGCCGCGGTTTGATTACGTCTTTGCACAGAGGCTTGCAGATCCGCATTATCAGACAAAAGGCGGTTCCAACAACTGGTGTGTGGCGTGTGGCGAGGTGCATGAGACAATCATGGAAAATGCCGCGAAGATTCAGATCCCGCTTGTGATCAATACCGCGGGATTGGATCACCTTATCGATCCGGAAGGCTACAGGGAGTTTCGTGAAAGAGCCACCTGCAATCCGCAGATCACGAACTATGAAGCATCCAAGCATGAACTCATCAGTGCGGAAGAGGAAACACGGAAAGCATATCTGACGAAGCTGTTTGAAACATTAGAACAGTTTACGTCGTGATTGCGGAATGCCGGGCACGGAGTTTCAGATTTCCGGACCGATCCGTATGTCTTACAACAAAAACGGATCCTTCTACGACATCGATCAGGGGGTTGCACCGGATTATGTCATACCAACGCCGGATCAGTTCTATGACCGGGAATATCTGACCGGATATATCAACGATCTTTTGAAAAGATAAGGAGGAAGAAATGGATATTCAATATTTGTTATGGCTGCAGGAGTTTCGGGAAGGCCCGGGCGCATTCCTGACCGATTTTATGCTCAAGGTCAGTACGATCAGTGAGATGATCGTTTCGCTTGCGATCATTGCCGTGATCTACTGGTGTATTGACAAAAAGATCGGCACGTATCTGCTCGTTGGCTGGAATGGCAACCGTCTGATGAACGGACTCTTGAAGGTTGCCGCCTGCATTTACCGGCCATGGATCAGAGACGCACGGATCATCCCGGACCCTACGGCGTTGGCGGCCGCTACAGGATACTCGTTTCCGAGCGGACACAGCATGAACGGTGCCACGCTTTTCGGCGGTATCGCCGTTTATCGTGACACAAAAAAGCCGCTTAAGATCGTGATGTTTCTTCTGATGCTGCTCGTGCCGTTCAGCCGCAACTTCCTGACCGTGCATACGCCGCAGGATGTCATCGTCGGAACGGTGGTGGGGCTGCTTGTCATGTTTGGCGCGATGAAACTAATGGATCTTTTGGAGAAAAAACCGCAGGCAGATCTTTGGATCGCACTGGCCTTTGTTGCGGCAGCGATTGCGATCGCGATCTTTGCAACAATAAAGCCATATCCTGTAGATTATGATGCGGACGGAAAGATCCTCGTAGACGGAGCGAAAATGGCGAATGATACGTTCAAGGCCGTCGGCTGGTGTATCGGGTTTTTCGGTGGCTGGTTGATCGAAAGACGATTTGTAAAGTTTACGACGGATGTGAGTACCTCGACCAAAGTCGTGCGCTTCGTGGCAGGCGGGACAGGCTTCTATTTCCTGCATGAAGCGATCTGCCCGCTGATCAAAAACGGGATCGGAGGACATCCGGGGATCGTGTTATCCAGTCTCCTGCAAATGTTCTACGTCGTCCTTCTGGCGCCGCTCCTGTTCCGTCTGATCGAAGGAAAGTCGGCGGTTGACAAAGCAGCAGCGGAATGATAGATTGAGATAAGTTTCATAAGGATGGTAAACGGTGCCGGCGGGTTCGACCGCGCCGGATAATAGGGAAACAGGTGCAAGACCTGTGCGATCTCGTCACTGTGAGTACGGAGTGTGATTGTCATTACTGTCACTGGGAAACTGGGAAGGCAGATGATCACATGAAGAGGTACAAGCCAGGAGACCTGCCGTTTATTGGTACGGGAAGACATTCCAAAGTCACGAGTCATTGGCTGTACTGTGTACGGGACAATCGCGGTTGCCCCGTTGCGTTTTGGTGTTACTAATGACTCACCCGGGAAACCGGATGGGTCTTTTTTTAGGAGGAAAACAGAATATGAAAAACCAAAAGAAGATTATCATCATCGCGGTCTGTATTCTTGCCGCTCTCATCGCAGTCTTTGCGATCGTCTACGCGGTGAAAAAACCAGCTGCGCAAGCAGGGCAGAAGGACATCACGATCGAAGTGACCGGCAGTGCGGGCGACACAACCGAGTATGAACTGATCACGGATGCGGAGTTTTTGAAGGATGCCATGGACGAACTGGTTGCAAACGGCTCCGACTTCACATATTCCGGAACGGACGGCGACTACGGGATCATGGTGGAGATCATCAATGGCGAGAGCGCGATCTATGAAAAAGACGGCGCTTATTGGGCACTTTATGTGAACGGAGAATATGGACAGTACGGTGCAGATGCACAGCCTGTGGCCGACGGAGATGACTACCTCTGGAAGTATGAAGCAGTACAATAAGGATCTGTCAGAACAGCAATCGGAACAAACGCCTCCCGAGAAGCGTCACGAGCCGAAGAAAAAGCAGAGGTTTTCGGCGCGTTCGATCGCGCAGATCGGCCTCATGGTCGCGGTCATCGAGGTCTCTAAATTTGCGCTCAGCGGTCTGCCGAATATCGAGCTCACCAGCTTCTGGCTGATCATGTTCACGCTGTATTTCGGATGGCAAGTGGTCGCGGTCGTGCCGGTATTCATCCTGCTGGAGGGCGCCATCTACGGGATCCAACTGTGGTGGATCATGTATCTGTATGCATGGCCGTTACTGGTTTTGATCGTCTGGCTTCTCCGAAAAAAGGCATCCATGATTTTGATGGCGGTCATTTCGGGAATCTTCGGATTATGCTTCGGGGCGCTCTGTGCGATCCCCTACTTTTTCATCGGACTCAGTTCCGGCGGCGTCGCATCCGGCTGGACGACGGCCGTCACCTGGTGGATCGCGGGCATCCCGTGGGACTTTGTCCACTGCATCGGAAATGTGGTGATCATGCTCGTGCTTTACCATCCGATCAGTTTCGTGCTGAAAAAAGTGGGGCAGCTGCATTCGGATTAGTTTTTGAGAGACAGTTGACAAAACAAACACCTTCTTTTATCATAATGGATGTGCATAAGCGCTGACGGATCATGTGAGCGGAGTTATCCAAAACACAGTGTGCTTATGCAAAATAAGAGCCGACCGTCTGGGCACCTTCTTTTGAAGGTGCTCTTTTTTTGGAAGGTGTAAAGTGATATAGCAATAGGCGTCAGGACTCCGTCACCAACTTCGTTGGTGCCACCTCATGCCGAAGAAAGGAGCTGCCATGAAATCAGACATTCAAATCGCACAGGAAACAGAAATGATGCACATCCGTGAGGTTGCAAAGGCATACGATATCACGGAAGACGAGCTTGAGTTTTACGGGAAATACAAAGCCAAGCTTTCCGATGAACTGCTTTCGCGCATCGAAAAGAATCCGGACGGAAAGCTGGTGCTTGTGACAGCGATCAACCCGACGCCGGCGGGCGAAGGAAAAACCACCACCAGCATCGGCCTCGGACAGGCATTCGGAAAGATGGGAAAGAAGGCGATCCTTGCGCTGCGCGAGCCCTCTCTCGGACCGTGCTTCGGCATCAAGGGCGGTGCAGCCGGCGGCGGATACGCGCAGGTGGTCCCGATGGAGGATCTGAACCTGCACTTCACGGGTGACTTCCATGCGATCACTTCTGCGAACAATCTTCTCGCTGCGATCCTGGACAACCACATCCAGCAGGGAAATGAGCTGCGGATCGATACCAGACAGGTGATCTGGAAACGCTGCATGGATATGAATGACCGCGCGCTCCGCAACATCGTGGTGGGGCTCGGCGCAAAAGCAGACGGGGTGGTGAGAGAGGATCATTTCGCGATCACGGTCGCGACGGAGATCATGGCGATCCTTTGTCTGGCGGATGATATGGAAGATCTGAAAAAACGTCTTTCCCGCATCATCGTCGCATACAATTACGATAACGAACCGGTGACGGCCGGCGATCTGAAAGCAGTCGGCGCAATGGCCGCACTCCTGAAAGATGCGATGAAGCCGAACCTGATCCAGACCTTAGAGCATACCGGCGCCATCGTACACGGCGGACCGTTTGCGAACATTGCGCATGGCTGCAACAGTATCCGTGCAACCAGAACGGCTCTGAAACTTGCAGACATCGTTGTTACGGAAGCCGGATTCGGTGCGGATCTCGGCGCAGAAAAATTCCTCGACATCAAGTGCCGGATCGCAGGTCTGAAGCCGGACTGCACGGTGCTTGTCGCAACCGTTCGCGCACTGAAGTACAACGGCGGCGTTGCAAAAGCGGATCTCGCAAACGAGAATCTGGATGCATTGAAACGCGGTATCGTCAACCTTGAAAAGCATATCGAGAACCTGCAGAAATACGGCGTGCCGATCGTCGTGACCTTGAATTCTTTTGCTACCGATACCGAGGCGGAGATCGCCTATGTCAGACAGTTCTGCGAAGAGAGAGGCTGTGAATTCGCGCTTTCCGAGGTCTTTGCAAAGGGCGGCGAAGGCGGCATCGCGCTGGCAGAGAAGGTGCTTGCAACACTTGAGAATAAGAAATCCGATTACCATCCTATCTATGCGGACGAGCTTCCGCTGTCGGAAAAGATCGAAACCGTCGCAAAGGAGATCTACGGAGCAGACGGTGTCTCCTATACGCCTGCAGCGCAGAACGCATTAAAGAAACTGACGGATCTCGGCTTCGGGAAACTTCCGGTCTGCATCGCAAAGACGCAGTATTCGCTTTCCGATGATGAGAAAAAGCTCGGCCGTCCTACCGGCTTCACGCTGAACGTCCGCGAGGTTTATGTCAGTGCCGGCGCAGGTTTTGTCGTTGCGATCACCGGCTCCATTATGACGATGCCGGGTCTCCCGAAAGAGCCGGCGGCATATCGGATCGATGTGGACGAAAACGGAAAGATCACGGGGCTGTTTTAATCTAGTTGCATCCTGACCCTAATTGAAGTATAATGCAATGTGCCGGTCGTTTTGACCGGCACATCTTGCAGAGGTACTCAAGTGGTCCAAGAGGGAGCACTCGAAATGCTTTAGGCCGGTTTCCCGGTGCGTGGGTTCGAATCCCACCCTCTGCGTTAAAAACCGCAAGTCCAGACACACGCCGGGAGCCATTAAGTAACACAAACTTGACAAATCTGCCATTTTTGAGCATATTATAATCAATATCGGGTAACCGATAGGGGCTGACCGAAAGGTCTGGGTCCACCGAAAGGCGCTGGGAACCGGCGCCATTTTTTTTTGAGAGGAAAACACTACATATTCTCTGTCGTGACAATGTTTTTTCATCATATTTTAAAATCTCTGGTAAATTTGTTGTATAAAATGCCTCCCTTTGACGAAACCTATAAGAAGATATAAGATATTTTCAAACCTATAAGAAGATATAAGAAGTTTCCGTGTGCAATCATCTTTTCACAGTGATTTTCAGAATGGAGGAATACATACTATGAGTCATACAGATCTTCATTATGTATGTTTTACCCCAAACCTTGCATACCTCCCTTATTTGGAGCATTGTGTGAAGGGATTGCTGTCAAGAGTCGGCAGACCGGATCGGATCCAGCTGGTGTTTTTGATGCATCAGGAGGTGACGAAGAAGCATAGAGAGCCTCTTCTGGAGATTGTCGAGTCTTTCGGGGCACCCGCTCCCATCGTGAAATACCCGGAGTTGGAACTGAATCTGGACTTCCGTACGGAAGACGGCAATAACGTGCTTACGACCAGATCTCAGGCGCCTTTCTACAGACTGTTTCTACCGACGCTGTTGCTGGAGGCGGATCAGTGCCTGTATCTCGATATCGACATCGCGATTCTGGATGATCTCACGCCGCTTATGGAGACGGATCTCGGAGAGTGCTATATCGGTGGCGTGACGGACAGACTTTGTCTGGATCCGGCTTATGACAAGCATACCACGGTGGTGGGGATCAAACCGGCGCATTACATCAACGGCGGGGTGATGCTGATGAATCTCAAAGCCTTAAGACGTGATCGCATTCTTGAAGTGATGGAAGTGATGGGGAGGATCAAGGCGTTCCCCTATATGGATCAGGACATCATCAATTATGTCTGCATGGGAAATGTGAAACTGATCAAAAAGAAGTACAACGTTTATCCGGGTGACTGCGAGGAGGAGCTTGAGATCATTCGCAAAAAAACACCGGAATGTGCATACCTTTTTGACTCCGATGCAGTGATCCATCCGTCCATCGTGCACTATGTCGGCCCGCGAAAGCCGTGGGAGAATCACGAAGTGGAGTATGCTGACCTGTACAATCTGATGTGATAGTGTTCCCTTTGTCATAGAATCCCCGTTCCTGTGGGCTTTGCAAATTTTTTGCTAAAATTTCTGCCACACGCCCAGATTTATCGTATAATATGATAGAATCGAATTGAGAAAAGACAGAGGCGAAACTTGGAAGGAGGTCATGCACGATGAAATTGATCGGAAAACTAAAGGACAACGTTGCAAATGCTGAAACAAAAGAAGAAGTAAAACAGCTCATTGAGGATGCCGGGGCGTTTCTGGATGATCAGGAACTGGACCAAGCCTGCGGGGGAGGGAGAGAGAACCACAACAAAATTGGTCTTGACTACGCCACAACCCTTTCATTTCCACTCTCAAGAGAATAGTAGCAATAGATTGGTTTCAGCGAGCGGGGAAGCAGAGTGGAGATAGAAGCACAAGGGTGCACAACCGGGCAAGGAAGGTATTTATTCCGCTGGTTGTTCCTGTTGAGCCGAACAAGTAGTGATCTCCGCGAATGGTTAGCGTGCCGGGGCGTTACCTGCTATAATGATAAAAGCTTGATGAAGGAACCGGGTTCAACGAATTGAAGAAAAAAAAGTTATCACAAATTGTATCACGACGCATACTGGCGATCATCGTGGGTGCTTTTATTGCCCTGATGGTCGTCGCTTTTGTGTTTGTCTATTTCCAGGCGGAAAACAATGCAAAGAGTTTTGTCAGATTCAATCTGGAAGATATCGAGAACTATGCGCTGGGAAGAATGGATAAGATCAGGGAGAGCAATCTGCCGCAAGAGGCGGAGATCCTGGATGAGATGATCTCGGAGTATACGGCAGAGGATGCTACTCTTCAGGAAATCGTTGACGCACTGTACGCGGAGCTCAGAGAGAATATGATATCGGAACTGGATCTGGTTTCCCCGGACGGGATCATCGTAGCTTCCTCGAAAGAGGAGAATATAGGGATCGATCTTCATTCCGATGCGGAGTCGGCTGAGTTCCTTGGCCTTTTCGATGGAGACACGGATGTCTATACGCAGGATATGACCCTCCATCCACCGGACGGTGCGCAGATGAGGTATTATGGCACCCTGATGCCGGAGTATGGCGGAATTTTCCTGGAGGGATTTACGCAGGAAGATCGTGCCGCACATAAAAAAGCAATTCTGCAGGTCATCGTTGAAACGACTAAGTTTGGAACAAACGGATATTACCTGTATCTGGACAAGGATCTTAAGGTACTGGGCGATCCGGATCACGATTTGGAAAATGAGGGTATTTCCCTGCCGGTTGATATCAGGAAACTTGCGGAAACCGGGGAGATTGTAAAAACCGATGTATATGGGGTTCACTCTTATGTCGGCGTGCTTGCCGATGGACAGAATTATATTGTCGCAGTCTATTCCGTGGCCGAAGCCTGGAGCCCATGGAACCTGACGATCCTTGTCCTGGTCATTATCGATTGTATTGTCGCCGTGATCCTCTTTATCGCGCTTGGACGCCTGATCAGAAAGCATGTGGTAAGGGGCGTTGTCAGTATTAACGGCGCTCTTTCCTCCATCTCGGGAGGGGATCTTGAGAAGCAGGTTGATTTCAGGGAATCCGCTGAATTTGACGAGCTTTCCGACGGGATCAATGTGACCGTCGATCGCCTGAAGGAACTGATCAAAGAGGCTGAGGGAAGAATCGATGCGGAGTTGAAATTTGCTGCCGAAATTCAGAACTCCATCCTGCCTCATGTATTCCCGCCTTTTCCGGACAGGGATGAGTTTGAACTTTATGCCTGCATGGTTCCGGCGAAGGAGGTGGGCGGAGATTTCTATGATTTCTTCCTGACGGATCAGGATCATCTTGCGCTCGTGATGGCGGACGTATCGGGGAAGGGCCTGCCGGCTGCCATGTTCATGGTCATGGCAAAGAACAAGCTGAGACACAGCGTAATGGAACATGGAACGAATGTGGCAGAGGCAGTAAAGGAAGTGAATAACGAACTCTGCAAGGAAAACGATGCGGGACTTTTCGTAACGATCTGGGTCGGCGTTTTGACCATTTCCACGGGGCATGTGGACTATGTGGATGCCGGACATGATTATCCGGCGATCTACAAAGCCGGCGGGGAATTTACGATTGAGAAAGATGTCCATTGTTCGATGGTGGGTGCAATGGGAGGCATCGATTTTCCACCCGGCTCTTTTGAACTGAAAGCGGGAGATATCCTTTATCTCTATACCGACGGTGTGACCGAGGCCATTGATGCATCGAATGAAATGTTTCGGATGGAGAGGCTTCTTGAGACGCTGAACGGGAAGAAAGATGCTTCAGTGAGCGACATCGACGCTGCCGTAAGGACGGCAATCACAGAGTTTGTAAAGGACGCGCCGCAATTTGACGATATTACGACACTTTGTTTCAGGTACAAGGGATGAAGAAAAAACATCTTTCACAAATCATACAGGGCAAGATTCTGATGGCGGTTGCAGGCGTGTTTGCGTTTCTGATGGCCATAACAATGCTGTTTTTCTTCTTTTTTGCAAAAGACCGAACGATCAATCTGATCCATACAGGACTGGAAAGCTGCGATACCAATGCCGTTTGCAGCTGGGACAAAAATCGTGATCAGGCAGTGCATGCATGGGTAGAATATATTGGCGAGTATCTGAAGGGTGAGGGAGCGGACGCGGTTTACAGTGCCGGTTTTACGGAGTACCTGAATACCATTGTAAGTCAGAACAAGTCGGAAAGCGAACTGAGTGTGATTGGTTCGGACGGGATCATTGTGGCTTCTTCGAACCCGGAGAATGCGGGATTTGACATGCATTTAAAAGAAGGATCGGAGAGGATCCTGCAAGGGATGGAAGAGAGTGATGATGTTTATATACAGGATTGCATGGAAAGTCCGATAAACGGTTCGCTGATGCAATACAGTGGCGCACCCATGCCGGATGGCGGCTATGTTTTAAGCGGTCAGAGCAGGGAGGTATTTAATCAGCTGAAAACAGACATGCTTTCGAAAAGTATCCCCTTCAGCAGGATTGGAAAGGAAGGGTATTTACTGCTGACAGACCAGGACGATATGATCATCAGCAGTCCACAGGATCAGTATGATGGGGAAAAACTGACTCTTAAGACCAGCCCGAAGGAACTGGCGGAAAGCGGAGAAATTGTACGTGCGAATGTGTTCGGCACTTATTCCTGGGTCGGCGCCAGGGTGGTTACGGACAACGGCAATTATCTTGTGGCGGTTTATCCTTTGCGCGAGGCATGGAATACATGGATCGTTTCGACGATTGTACTTGTTGTGATCTATGCGGTGGTTTTTTTGATCATTTTCCTTCTGGTCCATCGTATGGTCATGAAGCATATGGTAGAAGGGGTTTACAGCCTGAACGGATCCCTGCAAGCGATCACGGGAGGGGATCTCGGGGAAAAAGCGGACTTCAGGGAATCTCTTGAATTTGACGAGCTTTCCGATGGGATCAACCATATGGTCAGCCGCCTCAAAGGTCTGATCAAAGAGGCAGAGAAAAAGATCAATGAGGAACTTGCCATGGCGGCGGAAATTCAGGTCTCGTTCCTTCCTCGTGAATTTCCGGCTTTCTCGGACAGGGAAGAATTTGAGCTGTTTGCCTCAATGGTTCCTGCAAAAGAAGTCGGCGGAGATTTTTACGATTTCTTTTTGCTGGATGAGGACCATCTTGCGCTTGTCATGGCAGATGTATCAGGGAAAGGGATTCCTGCTGCCATGTTCATGGTCATGGCAAAGGACAAGCTGCGGCACAGCGTGAAGAAACACGGAACGAATGTGTCGGAGGCGGTCATGGAAGCGAATGAAGAACTCTGCAGGGAAAATGAAGCAGGACTTTTCGTGACAATCTGGGTCGGCGTATTGACGATCTCCACGGGGCATGTGGACTATGTGGATGCCGGGCATAATTATCCCGCGATCTACAGGGCAGGACAGGAATTTACGATTGACAAAGATGTGCACTGCGCGATGGCGGGTATTATGAGCGGCGTCGAGTTCCCGTCCGGCTCGTTTGAACTGCATGCGGGAGATGTCCTTTATCTCTATACCGACGGCGTGACCGAAGCCACGGACGCAACGGATGAGATGTTCCGGATGGAGAGGATGCTGGATGTATTGAATCAGAACCCCGATGCGCCGGTAGAAAAAATTGATGCGGCTGTGCGTGCGGCGATCGCGGATTTTGTGAAAGATGCGCCGCAGTTTGACGATATGACGATGCTTGTTTTCAGATATAAAGGGTGATCTGCCGGAATCATAGGACGCTACGGCGGGTACAGACGCATTTGTGAAAGAGGCGCCGCAATTTGACGAACTCACGAGGTTGGCACTGACTTATCAAGGAGGGAAGAATGGATAAAAAGAGCAATGTGGTAAAGAGCGTGACGCAGGAGGGACAGACCCTGACCGTAGAACTGTTTGGGGCGCTGAATATCAATAACGCGGATGAGTTAACGGATGCTTTGGCGGGGAAACTCGAGGGAACTCAAACGCTGATCCTGGAAATGAAGAACCTGACCTACCTCACCAGTGCAGGGATCCGGGTACTGGTGATAATCATCCAGGCGCTCTCGGCGCATGACGGGGAGGTGATCGCCCGTCATGTCAACGAGGATACGATGGGGGTTCTGGAACTCGTGAACCTCCATAAGCTGATCACGATCGAATAGAACCTCCGAAAAAGGGCTTTTCATTGATAGAAAGAATGGAACATGAATTTGTTGAAAGCTTATTGGAAAGGTAGCAGGGACTTCCGTGTCTGGATGCTGCTTCCGATGCTGCTCGGGCCCATCGCGGATTATTATCTGATGGAATCCTTTTCCATCAACCCGTTTGTCGAGACCCGATGGAAAGCACAGATCTTGAATATCCTGCTGTTTGAGGCGCTGATGCTCGCGCTTTTTTTTGCGATAGGCAATTTGATGATCGCATTGGAAGTTGAGACGGCTTTTTTTGCGTTCGCCGGATTTATGAATTACATGCTGCTGCAGTTCCGCTCTACGCCGATCGTGCCCTGGGACTGGTTCTCTATCGGCACCGGAGTGAGTGTCCTCGATAACTACCATCTGATCATTGAAAAACGGCAGGTGATCGTATTCCTGTTATTTGCGCTTCTGTTTATCCTGCAATGGCCGGCACAGTGGCGGCTTTGGGGGAAAACCAGAAAAAAAGTGCTGACAAGGATCATTGGGTTTCTCACTTCTTTCGGACTTTTCTGCGGACTCACGCGATGGATCCAGACAGATGATGGCGTGGAAAAATGGAACCTCTATCCCTTCCTGTTCACACCGGAGATCATGGCGATGCGCAATGGCTTTTTCGCGACGTATCTGATGGACCTCCAGTATCTTGTCGTGGAAAAACCGGAAGGGTATTCCATCGAAGCGGCGCAGGAACTGATCGAAGCGGCAGGACTGGATCACAATGCCCAGGCGCATGCAGGGGCTGAGCCGGTTTATCCGACGATCATTGTGATCATGGATGAGGCCTTTTCCGACCTGTCGGTGCTGGGTGAGTTTGAAACGAATGCGGATCCGATGCCGTTTGTGCACAGCCTCCAGCAGGGCGCCGAGAATACGGTGACCGGAAACCTTGCCGTTTCGGTAAAGGGCGGCAATACCGCCAACACGGAGTTTGAATTTCTCACGGGCTGCACCATGGCATTTCTCCCGGAAGGCAGCATTCCCTACCAGCAATATCTGATGAATCCGATGCCGGATGCTTTGCCGAATGCCCTGAAGGCATACGGCTATACATCGACTGCGATCCATCCGTACCGCGCAGCGGGGTGGAGCCGGACGAGTGCGTATCCGAAGATGGGATTTGATACGATGCTGTTTGAAGACAGTTTCCTCGCGCCGGTGCGGATCCGTGATTACATCAGTGACCAGAGTGATTTTGAAAAACTGATCGAGCTGTACGAGGCAAAGAAGGGCGATGGGCCGCAGCTCCTCTTTAACGTAACGATGCAGAACCACGGCGGCTACGGAGAGTCCTATCCGAACTTCCCGGAGACGATCACAGCGGAGGGCCTCGGGAGCGCGACACTGGATCGCTATCTTTCTCTGATCCGGATCACGGATGACGAACTGAAGAACCTCGTTGCCTATTTTGAAAACGAGACGGAGCCGGTGGCGATCGTCTTTTTCGGAGACCATCAGCCCAACGATGCGGTGGTTTCTCCGATCCTTGCAGCGAACGGGAAGAGTGCGGATACTCTGTCTGAAGAGGACGAGCAAAAGCGGTATATTGTGCCCTATGTGATCTGGGCAAATTACGACATCGGAGAGCAGAGCGGGGCGGACACTTCGGCAAACTATCTGGCGGCGGAGACGTTGGAGATCCTGGGCGTTCCTGTCACCGATTATGAGTCTTTTCTGCTGTGGGAAAAAATACAGTTTCCGGTGCTGTCCGGCCGGCAGATGACGAAGGCGGACGGAGAAGTGACGCGCGCGCAGGAGCATAAAGACGAGACGCTCGATTACCGCACTGTCCAATACTATGAGCTGTTTGACAGTGCAAAGACCATGGGAGAGGAGCCATGACCATCGCAAAAAGATGGAAAGAAGAAAAAGCATGGGTGTTGATGGCCGCATTCCTCCTGCCGGCGCTGACGCTCGGCGTGATCTGTGCGGCAAGAGGCGTGTATCCGTTTGGTGACCGGTCGCTTCTGCATGTCGATATGTATCATCAATACGCGCCGTTTTTCGCGGAGTTCCAGCAGCGCCTGCAAAACGGCGGGAGTCTTTTTTATTCCTGGAACTTAGGACTCGGCTCGGACTTTCTCGGTACATATGCCTACTACCTTGCAAGCCCGCTGAACCTGTTTCTTTTGTTTGGCAGCAGGGATCATCTGCTGGAATTCATGACGGCGCTGATCCTGATCAAAACAGGGTTTTGCGGGTTTTCCACAGCTGCTTACGTGCGCGGGCATTTCGGTACGAAGTCGCCGATCGCGTTATTTCCGGCGGCGCTTTATGCGCTGAGCGGTTACATGGCAGCCTATTACTGGAACATCATGTGGCTGGACTCGGTGGCGCTCTTTCCGCTGATCCTGCTGGGGATGGAGCGGTTGATCCGTCAAAAAAAGTGTGTGCTGTTCGTCGTGACCTTTGCGCTTTCCGTCTGGTCCAACTACTACATTTCTTTCATGATCGCAATCTTTTTATTCCTCTGGTTTTTTATCGTGTCAGCGGAGTGGCGGCTTCCGGCGAAGGAGAGGGTGACCGGTTTTCTTCGCACGCTGCTTTTTTCGGTGTTGTCCGGCGGTGTCTCGGCGGTGCTGCTGTTGCCGGAGATCCGTCTGCTCGGACAGAGCGGTGTTTCCGGGGATGCGTTTCCGGACAGCCTGTCCTGGTACAATAACGCCGCAGACGTGGCGGGGCAGTTTTTCTTCTTGTCCCCGGCGTCGACGACGGAAGGGGAACTGCCGAATCTCTTTTGCGGATCGGCTGTGCTGTTTTTTTGCCTGCTCTATGTCTGCAATCGCAGGATCCGGCCGGGCGTCAAGATCGCAAAGCTTGCGCTGCTCGCCTTTTTCCTGCTCAGTTTCAATCTGAACGTGCTGGATTTCCTCTGGCACGGGATGCATTTTCCGGAGGGGCTGCCGGCGAGGCAGTCGTTCCTTTGCATTTTCCTGCTCCTGATGATGGCAAGCGAGATGCTCTTGAAACGGGACGGCAACCGCAAAACCGATGCACTTTTTGCAGGCACAGGATGCATCGCAATGTTTGTCGCCGTCGCGGTCTTTGGCACGCAGAAGAACCGGCTGATCTCCGTTGCGGGGACGGTGCTGTTTCTCGCGGCGGAAGTGCTGCTTTTTTCTCTTGCGCTCACCGGAGAGAAAGCGAAGCGGACCATTTTCTTTGTTGCGGCATTGGTCGTTGTGTTTGCGGAGAGCGCGATCCATTTGGAAGAGACGGGCTTTTCCACGACAAGCCGTAGCGCATATCTCAAGAACCTGACCGCCTATCATGATCTGACTGCAGCGCAGCGGGAAGCGGATCCGACTTTTTTCAGGACGGAAAAATACGAGCGGCTGATGAAGGATGAGAACTGCCTTTCCGGCTATCCGGCGGCTACACTCTTTTCCTCCCTGACCAACGAAGATGTGGCGGATGCGTATCGCTCGGTCGGGATGGAGGGACTCGGGAATTTCTATTGCTACAACGGTGCGACGCCGCTGCTTTCGGCGATGCTTTCCGTGAAATACATGCTGATCGAAAATGCGGAGGCGGACAGCCCGTTTCGGACGCGGATCGCGACGCTGGATGGGGTTTCTCTTTATGAGAATACCTATGCGCTGCCGCTTGGTTTTCTGGTGCCGCGGGGGATGGCAGGAGATTGGACTTACGGCAGTCAGGATGAGCGCGTGCCGAACGTGAACGATCTCGCGCAGATGCTCGGTGCAGAAGAAGATCTGATGCAGGCGGCCGGGAAGTTGCAGCCGGAGGGAGAGGAGTCTTTTTTTATCGCAGGTGATGACGGCTATTATTTCGCGGAGCATCCGAACCTGTCTGCGCAGTCCGTGGACGTGCGGACGGAGAAAGACACGACGACGTTTTCCAAGACCTCGCACAATTACTTTCTGGATTTCGGGTATCTTCGTGCAGGGGAGCGTGTGACGCTGCATGCGTCGGATGACAAAAGCGTGGACGGGACGGTTTATCGGATCTCGGAAGAGGCGGTGAAACAGTCGATGGAAACACTGCAGCAAAATACGATGGAGATGCAGTCGTATTCCGATACGAAAATATCTGGCAGGGTTGAAGCGCCGGAGGGAAAAGATCTGATCTTAACGATTCCGGCGGAATCGGGTTGGACGGTAAACGTGGACGGGGAAGTCGTAGAGACAGAGAAGTTTATGAATGCTTTTTTTGCGATCCCGCTGACAGCAGGTTCGCATGAGATTTTACTCACTTATCAGACGCCGGGCATCGTGCCGGGCGCGGTCATCTCACTGCTATCTCTCGGATTGCTGATTTTGCTGCTGGGGGTCGGATACGGAAAAAACCTCAGGACAAAAAGCTGATCAGCATCTCGCGCGGGATCGGCTTGGAGAAATAATACCCTTGCAGATAATCCACGCCGATGCGTTTCAACATCTCGATCTGCGCTTCGGTCTCCACACCTTCCACGACGATCTGCTTCCCGATCTGGCGGATCATGCGGGCGCTGTTTTCCAAGATCGCTTTTCCGGTGCTGCCGGCTTCCGCGCCCCAGAGGATGCTCTTATCGATCTTGATCACATCAAAACTCAATTCAAAGATGGACTGCATATTGGAAAAGCCCGTGCCGTAATCATCCATGGAAAAATGGAAGCCCTCTGCCTGGAGAGTGGATACCACGCCGGCAAGCGTCTGATAATCGCTGGCGGTAAGCGTTTCCGTAATCTCAAAATTAATGAGGCTGTGGGATAGTCCGTAGCTGTCAATGAGCGAGAGGATGCGCTCCGTAAAGCCGGGCTGCATGCACTGGATCACGGACAGATTGACATGGATGCAGGACATTCCTTTTTCCTGCGGGATCCCGCTTTGCAGGAACTGACATACTTCATGCAGTACAAAATTTCCGATTACATCGATGATACCGATCTGCTCCGCAACCGGGATGAATTCGTCCGGCGGGATGAAGCCGAGATCAGGATCCTTTAAGCGCAGCAATGCCTCCGCACCGTGCAGAGAAAGATTCTCCATCCGATAGATCGGCTGATAGTATACCTCGAAACGATGCTCGGCGATACCGGTGTGTAAGGCTCTTTCCACGTCGGCGCGTCGTATCAGATAGTTCAGAGACGAGCCGTGCAGCACTTTACCGGCACTGGATTTCGGGAAGGGACTGTCAAGCATCAGCAGGATCTCGTCCGGTGTCTTCAGCTCGTCCGGAACGGATGCATAGAGGATGACTGCGTTCAGCATGATGCTGATGTCAAGGCAAGACCAGCTTTCGTTGAAACGTTGTTCCAGCTTTTTCGCCAGTGCATCGGCGCCTTTTTTGTCGCCGGTATAGAGTAAAGCGAAAGTGGAGTAGCTGGTGTGGTAGATCTGATAAGGCGGCACCAGCGTCCGGAAATAGGTGGCAACAAGCCTTGCCAGCGCCTGTATGCTGGAAGAACCTGTCAGGCGCCGCACAATATCGACGTTGACGACGTTGATCACGAACACATGGAAGGTTTGCTTCGTCATGATGAAGTTGCGGATGTCGAGCAAAAATCCCTTCCGGTTATAGGTGTTGGTGTCGGCGTCAAGCCGGTCGTCTTCGTTTTCTACAATGAGCAGGAGAAACAGGAGACCCATCGCTTCTCCGAGCAGTTCGCTTTTGACATCGATAAAGAGCAACTGGAGCATCACACTGGAGATCACGATCACAAATGCGCCGGTCAACGCGATGCGGCGGCGTCTTGTGATCGCATTCCAAAACCAGAGGAGATAGACCACTGATCCGACCAGATAGACGGCAGCGACCACATAGAAAAACATCTCCGCCCAGTTGCGCTGGAAGGCACGGTTTTCATCATAATAATAGACCCAGTGCATGAGGGGGTTGGTCAGTGTGAAAAAGATCGTGACGAAACACGGAAGAAGATAAATGATGCGGCGTCTGATGGACAGGCGCGTATACATTCCGTTGACACAGCAGACATAAAACAGCAGGCTCGGCGCGAGCAGGGCGTGGACGGTGAAATACAGGAAATTCGAGATCCCTACCACCAGAAAGGCACTGTTACTGACGAGACTGTAATTTTCCGCGACCGCCGCAATGATATCGCAGACGGAATTCAGGGTCACGATGGAGAGCATCAGGATATAGAGCTTGTTCTGTAAACGTTGGACACGCTTGCGGAAAAGGGTATAAAAAAAACAGGTGCCGCAAATCAGAAGCGCACAGACATAAAAAACGATATGGAAAGCGTGTACCCAGGTCATTGGGGATTCTCCTTTCCAACAGGAAACGCATGCGTGAAACCTTCTTTATTTTTAATGTACTCCTTCGGAGGGAACATTTCAAGAAGGCATTGATTTTATCCGGACGGCGTGTGAAAATAGGGAGGAAGGGTTTGATGCAAAAATGAGAGAAAAAGGAGGGAACCCAATGTATTATGCAGGAATAGACCTTGGAACATCGTCAGTAAAACTGCTCCTGATGGACGAAAACGGCGCTGTGAAAAAGATCGTATCGCGCGAATATCCCCTTTCTTTTCCGCAGCCGGGATGGTCGGAGCAGAATCCGGAGGACTGGTATCGGGAAAGCATCGCCGGCCTGAAGGAACTGACATCCGAACTGAAGGACGGAGAACTGGGTGGGATCAGCTTCGGCGGACAGATGCACGGACTCGTGATGCTGGATGAAAAGGATGAAGTGATCCGGCCTGCGATCCTTTGGAACGACGGGCGGAGTGCGGCTGAGTGTGTGTACCTCAATGAAACCATCGGGATGGACAAGATCTCATCCTACACCGCCAATATTGCATTCGCCGGATTTACCGCGCCCAAGATCCTCTGGGTCAAGGCGCATGAGCCGGGGCATTTTGCGCGGATCAAAAAGATCATGCTGCCGAAGGATTATCTGGCTTATAAAATGACGGGCACCTTTGCGACGGATCTTTCGGATGCATCCGGGATGCTGCTTCTGGACGTGAAGAACCGGAAATGGTCAAAGGAGATGTGCGATCTCTGCGGGATCACGGAGGAGAAACTGCCGCAGCTCTTTGAAAGCTATGAATGCATCGGCAATCTGAAGAGTGAGATCGCAAATGAGCTTGGGTTCCACAATCAGATCGTGATCGCGGCAGGCGCAGGGGACAATGCGGCGGCAGCAGTCGCAACCGGCACGGTGGGAGACGGCGCGTGCAACCTGTCTCTCGGTACCAGCGGGACGATCTTTATTTCCCAGCACAAGTTTGGCGTGGATGAACACAACGCATTGCACAGCTTTTGTGATGCCAGCGGGGCTTATCATCTGATGGGATGTATGCTTTCGGCTGCTTCCTGCAACAAATGGTGGATGGATGATATCATCGGGACAGAGGACTATGCCGGTGAGCAGAAGAAGATCCAGAAACTCGGCGAGAACCATGTGTATTTCCTGCCGTATCTGATGGGAGAGCGGTCTCCGCATAATGACCCGGCGGCACGCGGCGTTTTCCTCGGGATGTCGATGGACACGACGAGAGCGGATCTGACGCAGGCTGTTCTGGAAGGTGTGGCGTTTGGGCTTCGTGATTCCTTTGAAGTGGCAAAACAGATCGGCCTTAATGTGAAGCGCAGCAAACTGGTCGGCGGCGGTGCGAAGAGTCCGCTCTGGCGCAAGATCATCGCGAATGTTTTCGGGATTCCGCTGGATATCCCGGAGACCGAGGAAGGACCTTCCTACGGTGCCGCGATGCTCGCAGCCGTTGCCTGCGGCAAATACAAAACCGTGGAAGAAGCCGCGAACGCGATCGTTAAGGTGACCGGCACGGAAGAACCGGACAAAGATCTGACCGCGAAATACGATGCGCAATATCAGCGCTTCCGCACGATCTACCCGGCACAGAAAGAATTGTTCCGGAAGTTCGCGGAGTAAGAAATAAAAACGGGGCTGTCGCACTAAGTAATTAGTGTGGCAGTCTTTTTCATAGGATGAAATCCGGCCATTCGGCCGGATTTCTCCTAAAAAACAAAGACCCGGGCTTC
>CACZBF010000027.1 GCA_902779355.1 uncultured Lachnospiraceae bacterium
TCGGTCAAATATGACCTTACAAATATATAAAAAACGCTATTTTTCAAAGAGCAGTGGAATTTAAACTTTCACTGGAATTTACCTTTTCATTTCAGCATTGTGCACAACTCCCCTCAATTGTGAAAAATCTGACAGACATTTTGGGCTGATTGTCCATTGAAGAAAAAAATTTCTTCCTTTATAATCGTCGGTGAATGAGAGTAGAAAGAGTTTTTTTGTGAGTTCATAAGGAGGAAGATTATGGCAACAGTAGCGCAGAAACTTGCGAATCTGTCCCACGCAGCAGAGCGGCAGGTATTTTCCGTAGCGATCGAAAGCTTCTTAAAGAAGTTGAACAAAGTGGAAGACCGTGACGAAGCTTATCTGAAGCTGGTGGATGCGGTGACGAAGTTCTGGGGTAAAGACGGCGCAAAGAAAGAGACGCTGGATGCGGTCCGGGCAGCGATCAATGATCCGGACAACCGCTGGAAGAAGTTCATCAACCGCGTGATCGATGAGACCGATCCGCATGTAGCTAAGATGACGCTGTTAAATCTCGGGTATGAAGCATTTTTCCACGGCACCAAGATGATCCGTGAAAATCGTGTGAAGTACAACTGCAACATCCCGTGGTTGATCCTGTTTGACCCGACGAGCGCCTGCAACATGCACTGCAAGGGCTGCTGGTCCGGTACCTACGGGCGCAAGAGCAATCTTTCCTTTGAAGATATGGATAAGATCGTCACGCAGGGTAAAGAGCTTGGGGTTTACCTTTACATGATGACCGGCGGAGAGCCGCTCGTTCGTAAGAAAGACATCCTGCGTCTGGCGGAGAAGCATAACGACGTACAGTTCGGTATTTTCGACAACTCCACGCTGATCGATGACGAGTTCTGCCAGGAAGTTGTCCGTCTCGGCAACCTGACCTTTATGCTTTCCATCGAAGGTACGCCGGATACCAACGATTCCCGCCGCGGGATCGGACACTATGATGCCGTGATGAATGCAATGGATCTGTTCCAGAAATACGGGATCATCTTCGGTACGTCCATCTGCTATACGAGAACGAACTGCGAAGCTGTTACGGATGAGAAGTTCATCCGCATGATCGCTGATAAGGGCGCTCGTTTCGGCTTCTTCTTCCATTATATGCCGGTCGGCAACAATGCTGTTCCGGAGCTGATGCCTACGGTAGAGCAGCGTAAGATGATGATCAAGAGGATCCGTGAGATCCGCTCCGAGCAGAGCGATATCGGCTTCTTCCCGATGGATTTCCAGAACGACGGCGAGGCTGTCGGCGGATGTATCGCAGGTGGCCGCAATTACTTCCACATCAACTCCAGAGGAGATGCGGAGCCGTGCGTATTCATCCATTTCTCGAATACCAACATCCACGAGAATTCCATTCTCGAGATGCTGCAGAGCCCGCTCTTCAAGGCATACCACGAGGGACAGCCGTTCAACCGCAATCACCTTCGTCCCTGCCCGATGCTGGAGAACCCGCAGCTGCTGCGTGAGATGGTCGAGCGTACCGGCGCACACGGCACCAACGAAGAATCCGAAGAGAGCGTCGAGCATCTTTGCGCGAAGTGCGATGACTATGCAAAGGCATGGGGTCCGGAAGCAGACAAGATCTGGGCTGAGAAGGAGCATGCGCTGAAGAGCTACGAGAACTACGATCCGAAGCGTCTGGAAGAGCTGCTGGCAGAGGAAGCGGCAGAGAAAAATGAAAAAAAACCTGTAGAATCAGTAGCATAAAAAATTAAATCGTGTTATAATGAGACCCGGGCTGACGCACAGCCCGGGTTTTTTCTGTGAAAAAACCTCCATTTTTGGGGAAGGTTGAGACATGAGGGAGAAAGAGGCAAAAACAGTCTTATCGCCGCAGAACGGCATGAATATTTATCGCGGCTGTACCTTCGGGTGTCTGCATTGCGATCCCAGAGCGAAATGCTACCGCAATACAGGAGAATTTGAAGACATCGAAGTCAAGGTCAATGCAGTCGAACTGCTGGAAAAAAGCCTGCGGAGCAAGCGCCGCCACTGCATGATCGGCGTCGGCTCCATGAGCGATCCGTACCAGCCGATCGAAGAAGATCTGAAGCTGATGCGAAAGAGCCTGGAACTGATCAATTACTACGGCTACGGTGTGTGCATCGAGACAAGGTCGGATCTCGTCTGCCGCGATATCGATTATCTTTCCAATATCAATGAAAAAGCGAAGTGTGTCATCGTGATGGCAATCTGCGCAGCGGATGATGAACTCTCTGCAAGGCTGGAGCCGAATGCGCCTGTGACAAGCAAACGCGTGGCGGCGCTGAAAATGCTTTCCAAAGCAGGAATCCAGACCGTGGTGGAGATCTCGCCGCTTCTGCCTTTTATCAATGATAATGAGGACAATCTGCGCGGGATTCTCGAGATTGCCGCAGAGACGAATGCTTACGGTGTGCTCTGCGAAAAGATCGGGATCATCGTGAAAAATGGCAGCCGCGAATGGTTTTATGAGAATCTGGAAAAAACGTTTCCGGAACTTTTGGAGGAATACCGGAGAGTCTACGGCGAGGATCAGGATCTGATCTCGCAGGGAAATGAGTGGTTGATGCGGATCTTAAGGGATTTCTGCAAAGAACACAAGATCATCTGTGATGCGGAGCGGCTGAACACCTATCTCCGCGGATTTGAGGACAAGCTGGCGGGCGAGCAGATCAGCCTGATGCTGGCATAGACGGCAGTGTGAAGGATACCAGAATGGAAGAGAATACCAGACAACACCGGGCGCCCATCTATGAGGCGCTCGAAGAATTCCGGGAGGCAAGAGTCGTCCCTTTTGATGTGCCCGGGCATAAGCGAGGCAGAGGCAACAGGGAGCTGGCGGATTTTCTCGGAGACCGTTGCGTCGGGATCGACGTCAACAGCATGAAGCCGCTGGACAACCTGTGTCATCCGATCTCCGTGATCCGGGAAGCGGAGGAGATCGCAGCGGAAGCCTTCGGAGCCGCACAGGCTTTTTTTATGGTAGGCGGAACGACCTCTGCCGTGCAGAGTATGGTCCTGACGGCCTGCAAGCGGGGCGATAAGATCATCCTGCCGCGAAACGTGCATCGCAGCGTGATCAATGCGCTGGTCTTGAACGGTGCGGTCCCGGTCTATGTGAATCCGGAGGTGGAAGATCGTCTCGGGATCTCTCTCGGTATGCGGCTTTCCCAGGTGGAAAAGGCGATCAAAGAAAACCCGGATGCGGTGGCGGTTTTGGTGAATAATCCCACGTATTACGGGATCTGCAGCGATCTCAGGGGGATCGTCAAAGTCGCGCATGAAAACGGGATGATGGTGCTGGCCGATGAGGCTCACGGCACGCACTTTTATTTCGGAAAAGGATTGCCGGTATCCGCGATGGAAGCGGGGGCGGATATGTCATCCGTCAGCATGCATAAAAGCGGCGGCAGCCTGACGCAGAGCAGTTTTCTTTTGGTCGGACCGGACGTCCATGCCGGCTATGTACGGCAGATCATCAACCTGACGCAGACCACGTCCGGCAGTTATCTGCTGATGAGCAGTCTTGATATTTCAAGACGTAATCTCGCCTTGCATGGGAAAGAGATCTTTGAGCAGGTCAAGTTCCTGGCAGAATATGCGCGCAACGAGATCAACGAGACCGGCGGGTATTACGCGTTCGGGAAAGAGCTGGTGAATAACGAAGCCGTGTTTGATTTCGACAGCACGAAACTTTCCGTGCACACTCTGGATGTCGGGCTTGCAGGCATTGAAGTGTACGACCTGCTAAGGGATGAATATGATATACAGATTGAGTTCGGAGACTTGGGCAATATCCTGGCTTATATCTCGATCGGCGACCGGATCCAGGAGGTGGAGCGTCTTGTGTCCGCCTTGACGGAGATCCGCCGGAACTTCAGCAAATCCAAAGCCGGTATGCTTTCGCAGGAGTACATCGCACCGGATGTGGTGGTTTCCCCGCAGGAAGCGTTTTATGCAAAGAAGGAGGCGCTGCCGCGGCGTGAGACACTGGGGCGGATCAGCAGCGAGTTCGTGATGTGCTACCCGCCGGGAATCCCGATCCTGGCCCCGGGAGAGCGGATCACAAAGGAGATCCTGGACTACATCTCCTATGCGAAGGAAAAAGGGTGCTCGCTCACCGGCCCGGAAGATGCGGAGATTGAGAATCTGAATGTGTTGAAATAAATGATCGAAGAAGGTCAAAAGTGCCATGCGATGAAATCGCATGTGCACTTTGCGCAGAAATCCGGATGGACGTGCTAGCACGTCCACTCGGATCTTTGCGCAAAGGTCACAATGCCACTTCGTGGCATGTGACTTTTGACCTTCATGAAGGAGACAATCATGGATCTTTGGTTTTCTGAGTTACAAACTGCGAATGTAAAGTTATCCCTGCGCATTGAACGCCAAATCTTTTCCCAGCAGTCCGAGGTGCAACGGATCGACGTGTTCGAGAGCAAGGAGTTCGGGCGCATCCTGTCATTGGATGGGCATATCATGCTGACCGAGCGCGATGAATTTATTTACGATGAGATGATCACGCACGTCCCGATGGCGGTGCATAAAGAGGCAAAGCAGATCCTCGTACTCGGTGCCGGAGACGGCGGTGTCGTGCGGGAACTGACGCGCTATGACCGCGTGGAGCATATCGACCTCGTGGAAATGGATCCGCTCGTTGTCGAGGTCTGCCGCCAATATCTGCCGCAGAATGCCAGCCGGCTGGATGATCCGCGCGTGCAGATCCATTATGAAAACGGACTCAAGTTCCTGCGCGGATGTGAAAACAAATTTGACCTGATCATCGTGGACAGCAACGACCCCTTCGGGCCGATGGAGAGCTTTTTCACGAAGGAGTTCTACGGATATTGCTACAAGGCGCTGCGCGAGGACGGCATCATGGTGAACCAGCAGGGGAGCCCGTTCTACGAAGAGGATGCAAGGGCCTGCCAGCGGAGTCACAAACGGATCGTAAGTACGTTTCCGGTGAGCCGCGTGTATCAGGCGCACATCCCGACCTATGCGGCAGGGTATTGGCTGTTCGGGTTCGCCAGCAAAAAATATCATCCGGTGGATGACTTCGACGCCGCGAGTTGGAGCGTGCTGGGCTTAAAGACCAAGTATTACACGACAAAACTGCACCGGGGCGCATTTTACCTGCCGGCGTACCTGGAAGAAATGATGATGGACGTGGAGTAAGACCATGTGGGAAAAAAACGTCGAGACGTTTCTCGAATGTGAAAGTACATACGAAGATGCAAAGATCGTGCTGTTCGGGGCGCCGTTTGATTCGACGACGAGCTATCGACCCGGCGCGCGGTTCGGATCCTCTGCGATCCGGCATGAAAGCTACGGGCTTGAAACTTACAGCCCGATGCTGGACAGAGACCTTTCGGATATCAAGGTGTTTGACGGCGGGGATCTGGAGCTCCCATTCGGAAGCACAGAGGGCGCGCTTTCCGCGATCGAAAAAACAGCCGGTGGGATCTTTGCCGACGGAAAACTTCCTGTGCTGCTTGGCGGCGAGCATCTGGTGACGCTCGGTGCCGTGCGTGCGACGGCCTGGCATCATCCGGACCTCCACATCATCCACTTTGATGCGCATGCAGATCTGCGGGACGAATATCTTGGCGTGCAGTTAAGCCATGCATCCGTGATCCGGCGGTGTCACGATCTGCTCGGGGATGGCAGGATCTTCCAGTTTGGGATCCGCAGCGGCGACCGCGCGGAATTCAGATGGGCTGCAGAAGGACATACAAAGCTGCAAAAGTTCGATTTTGAGGGGCTTCCCGGGATCGTAAGCGATCTGGCTAAGCGAAAGGTACCGGTTTATCTGACGATTGATCTGGATGTGCTGGATCCTTCCGTTTTTCCGGGAACGGGCACACCCGAGGCTGGCGGCGTCAGCTTCCAGGCGCTCCATGACGCGATGCGGACGGTTTTTGAAGGGGATGAAAAAAAGAAAGGCGGCTGCAACGTGGTCGGGTGCGACCTCGTCGAACTCGCACCGCCGCTTGATCCGACAGGCGCCTCTACGGCGGCCGCCTGCAAGATGGTGAGAGAGCTGCTGCTGATGGCAGCGCAATAAAAAACTGCCGCCAGTCTGGCGGCAGTTTTTTGTGGTGTTTTTTAAACCGAAACAATCCGTCTGCCGGATTGGGTCGTGTCGGTTCCATCTTTGTCCCTTGCACCGGTTGGTGTCCGCAGAACCGCGCTGGTTGCGGATCCGGTGAGGGTTCCACCTGTCGATCGCAGAACTGTCGTGGCTGCATTTCCTGTGGGGCTCCCGGCGATCGTCCGATGGACTGCATTCACGGCGTTCCTTGTAACGTTACCGGTTGTTAAGATTTTTGCGCTCCCGCCTGAAACGTCTTCCAACGCATCGTCATCTAAAAGCTGTCCCTTGATCTTTTCATTCTCGCTCATGAGCATACCTCCTTTGAAAGTTGATCCTCTGTTATCCCTTTATACGAATGAAGTGTAGGGTGTGGCAGAAGAAATTGAAATCTTTTTGTCATTTTGTACTTTTTTACATCCTATCATATAATAGGAAAAGAATCTACAAGAGAAGGCCCTCCTTCACAAAGAAATCACAAACGGAGCAAACGAACCCCGATGCTGGACGATTTCGAACTGAACAGTTGTATAGGACCACTGCTCACCTGGTTTAAAGGACACGCGAGGGTTCTGCCATGGAGATCTGATCCGACCCCGTATAAGGTCTGGATCTCGGAGATCATGCTACAGCAGACCAGAGTGGAAGCGGTCAAACCATATTTTGAACGGTTTATCCGAGCGCTGCCGGACATCCCGTCGCTTTCCGTCTGCCCGGAGGACCGCCTGTTGAAATTGTGGGAAGGGCTGGGTTATTATAATCGTGTCCGAAACCTGCAGGAGGCAGCGCGGCAGATCATGGAAGGATACAGCGGAGAAATGCCATCCGATCTTGACGAGCTGAAAAAACTGAAAGGGATCGGCTCTTACACGGCAGGAGCGATCGCATCCATCGCATTTGGTCAGAGGGCAGCAGCCGTGGATGGCAATGTACTGCGGGTTTTGACCAGATTGACACAGGATGATACCGACATTATGAAACCGGCTTTTCGCCAGAAGATGGAGGATATCCTCGTGGAGATCATGCCGGATGGAAAATGCGGAGAATTTAATCAAGCCTTAATGGAACTTGGCGCGACGGTTTGTGTTCCGAACGGAGATCCGCAATGCGCCGTCTGCCCTTGGGGAGGCATTTGCCTTGCACACAAGAATGGCAGAGAGGGCGACTATCCCGTCAAAACAAGAAAAAAGCCCAGAAGGGTGGAAGAGAAAACAATCCTCCTGATCCGTGACGGAGAACGGATCGTGATCAGGAAGCGTCCGGAGAAGGGCCTGTTGGCGGGACTTTATGAATTTCCGTCTGAAAAGGGATTCCTTACGGAGGACGAAGCGGTGAAGGCTGTGGAAGAGATGGGCTATTCACCCATGCGCATACAACCGCTGCCGGATGCAAAGCACATCTTTACGCATGTGGAATGGCATATGAAGGGTTTTCTGGTACGGGTTGCCGAGACGGAAGACGTGCCAAAGGGGATGATCCTTGCGACTCGGGAGGAGACTGAGCGCAAGTATCCGATCCCGTCGGCCTATGCCGCCTATAAAAAGAGGAAAGGCGGTACTTTTTAGCACCGCCTGATTCGTATGAAAAAGATTAAGTTTTGCAGCAACTTCTTTGTTATGAATAGTATAATATAGAATAAATATGTAAGGAATATGTTTTGTTTTTGAGATTTTCGTAAACGTATTATGAACAAAAGATGAACATGGAGGGGAAGAAAAGATGAAACTATTGTCCATTGTAGTGCCCTGCTACAATTCGGAAGACTATATGGAGCATTGTATTGAAACGCTCCTGGAGGGAGGAGAGGAAGTCGAGATCCTGATCGTAGACGACGGATCCAAGGACCGCACCGCCGAGATCGCAGACGATTATGCGAAAAAATATCCGACGATCATCCGCGCGATCCATCAGGAAAACGGCGGACACGGTGAGGCATTAAATACAGGACTGAAGAACGCGACGGGGTTGTATTTCAAGGTGGTCGACAGCGATGACTGGGTGGACGTGGATGCCTATCATCAGATCATCGACACGTTGAAGGAGCTCGTGAGTGAAAATGAAGCGGTGGACCTTTTCATCAGCAACTTTGTCTATGAGAAGCAGGGCGCGAGACGGAAAAAGACCATGCGTTATACGCTGGAACTCCCGCAGGATCGCGTGTTTACCTGGAAGGACATCCTGCTTTTCCCAAAGGGAAAGTATCTGCTCATGCATTCCGTGATCTACCGGACGAAGCTGCTGCGGAAATGCGGGCTGAAACTGCCGAAGCACACGTTCTATGTGGACAACATCTATGTGTATTATCCGCTGCCGTATGTGAAGAGCATGTATTATCTGGACGTGGATTTTTACCGGTACTTCATCGGGCGTGCCGACCAGTCGGTGAATGAGAAGGTGATGATCAGCCGGATCGACCAGCAGATCAAGGTGAATAAGATGATGATCGATGCCTACAATCTCTATCAGATCCAGGGCCGGCAGCTTAGGAATTATATGTTCAACTATCTGGAGATCATCACGATCGTATCGACCGTGATGTGCCTGCGCTCCGGAACGGAAGAGAACCTGCAGAAAAAAAGAGAACTGTGGGGCTATATCAAGGCCAAGGACATCCGCATGTTCCACCGCCTCCGCAACGGCATCCTGGGTCAAACCATGAACATGCCGGGAGAAGGCGGTCGAAAATTTGGCGTGGCAGCGTATTTATTAATGCAGAAAACCGTGGGCTTCAACTAGGGAATGCATAAAAAAGTTTTTTTAAGATTGTCAAAAGCGCCATGCGATTACATCGCATGTGCGCTTTGCGAAGAGAAGCGGCCTGACGTGCTAGCACGTCGAGCCGCTTCCTCTCGCAAAGTCCACAATGCCGCTTCGCGGCATGTGGCTTTTGACAATCATGATTTTCTATCTTACCCCATCTCCTCTTCCGACATCTTCTGCAACAATTCCTCCTTCAGCGCATAGAGCTTGTTGGACAGGTCGACGTGGATCTCGGCGGGATTGACGAAACGCTTCGTTTCATCCCAGATCGTGTCTTTCTCTTTTGTACAGATATCGCGGATCTCCATTACACTCGGAGATTCATAAACGCACGCCCCGTTCTTGAAGATGGGCACCAGGAGCTCCCGCATGGAATAACTGCCGCCGGCGAGCTTTGTCTTTTTCCAGGGCTCCAGCGGATCGAAGAGCGTCATATCGCGGGAGGTATCAAAGGTCTCATCATCCAGGCAGATCAAATCCGCACGGATCTTACCCGTGTCGTTGTCATAGATCCGGTAGATCGTCTTGCTGCCCGGGTTCGTGATCTTTTCCGAGTTCTCGGAGATCTTGATCTTCGGAACAAAGTTGCCGTTGTCATCCTCGATCGCCGCCATCTTGTAAACGCCGCCGAAGCTCGGGTTGTCCTTGCTTGTGATCAGGTTGGTGCCGACGCCCCAGGAGGTGATCATCGCGCCCTGGATCTTCAAACTCTGGATGAGATACTCGTCCAGGTCGTTGGAAGCGGAGATCACGGCATCTTCGAAGCCTGCCGCATCCAGCATCTGGCGGACTTTCTTGGAAAGGTAAGCGAGGTCGCCGCTGTCAAGGCGGATCCCGTAATAGGTCAACGGAATGCCGGCTTCGCGCATCTCGGTGAAGACGCGGATCGCATTCGGGATACCGGATGCCAGCGTGTCATAAGTGTCGACCAGAAGAATGCACGCGTTCGGATAAAGCTCGGCGTATTTCTTGAAGGCGGTATATTCATCCGGGAAACTCATGATCCAGCTGTGCGCATGCGTGCCAAGCACCGGTACGTCAAACAGCCGCCCGGCGAGGACGTTGCTCGTGCCTTTGCAGCCGCCGATGACAGCGGCTCTCGCGCCGTAAGTACCGGAGTCCGGGCCCTGCGCGCGGCGCAGGCCAAATTCCATGACGCCATCGCCTTTTGCCGCATAGCAGACGCGCGCGGCCTTGGTGGCGATGAGGCTCTGGTGGTTGATGATGTTGAGAAGAGCCGTTTCGATGAGCTGCGCTTCCATGATCGGCGCCACGACTTTGACGAGGGGCTCACGCGGAAAGATCAGCGTGCCTTCGGGGATCGCGTAGATATCGCCGGAGAAATGGAATCCCGCCAGATAATCCAGAAAATCCTGATCAAAAATGGAAAGGCTTTTCAGATATTCGATGTCGTCTGCGGAAAAATGGAGATTTTTGATGTAATCGATCATCTGCTCCAGTCCGCAGCTGATGGCATAACCGCCGCCGCAGGGATTGCTGCGGTAAAAGGCGTCGAAGACGACGCGCTTCTTGTTCCCTGTCTTAAAATACCCCTGCATCATGGTCATTTCGTACAGGTCGGTCATTAAGGTCAGATTGTATGTGCTCATGTGATCCCCCTCATACGCGAAGTTGTTTTACGGTCTGTTTGCCGCATTGCCCATTATAGCACGAAACTTTCCGTTTGAAAACACGGGAAAGAAAGTGTATAGTAGTGAATGTGCTTTTTTATTTTCTAAAGCAATTTAGAGGAGGAAACAAAGATGGACGGATTCGATCCGAAGGAACCGATCACACAGGAAGAAAATACAGAGACCGCGCAGACGTCTGAGGCAACGCAGGAGCAGCCTGCAGCAGCAGAGCAGACCGCACCGGAGCAGCCGGCCCAGCCGGAAACAAACGCGCAACCGGCTCAGCCGAATTACTACCAGAACAACCTGGAGTACTACCGGCAGCAGCCGCAATCGCAGGTCTATCAGCAGCCGCAATCGCAGGTCTATCAGCAGCCGCAATCGCAGGTCTGCCAGCAGCCGCAGCCCTACCCGCCGTATCCGCAGCAGAATCCGTATGCAACAGGCTATGAGCAGCAGAAGAAGCCCGGGAAGGGCCTTGGGATCGCAGCTCTGATCTGCGGTATTGCTTCGCTCGTCTTTTTCTGCATGTGCATCAATATCCCGCTTGCCGTTGCGGCACTCATTACGGGTATCCTTTGCCTGACCAAGAAGGACGGCGCAGGAAAAGGCATGGCGATCGCAGGCATCATCACCGCAGCGGCATCCATCCTGTTTTTCTTTATTTTCTTCGGGCTGACGTGCGCAAGCGTCGGCGCGATACAGCCTACGGAGATCGGCGAGATCTATGAAGATATTTCGGGGGATGACTGGAATCCCTATGATTTTCACTATGATTACGACTTTGACTATGATTATGACGACCGGGTGGATCCCACTTGGTAAAATGCCGGAAAGATCAGGAGGAATCAAATGTACAAGAAAATTGACCCTGCAGTAAAGACAGTCGCGCGGGAGAAAGAGATCGAGCGCTTCTGGAAGGACGAGGAGATCTTTGAAAAGAGCTTGAAGCTCCGCGAGGGATGCCCGACCTACACCTTTTATGACGGACCGCCGACCGCAAACGGCAAGCCGCATATCGGGCATGTGATCACGCGCGCATTTAAGGATATGATCCCGCGTTACCGCACCATGAAGGGGAATTTCGTGCCGCGAAAAGCGGGCTGGGATACGCACGGACTGCCGGTGGAGCTGGAAGTGGAAAAACTGCTCGGCTTAAACGGCAAGGAGCAGATCGAAGAATACGGCATGGAGCCGTTTATCAAAAAGTGCAAAGAGTCGGTCTGGAAATACAAAGGCATGTGGGAGGAGTTCTCCGGCACGGTGGGCTTCTGGGCGGATATGGATGATCCGTACGTGACCTATGACGACGATTTCATCGAGTCCGAATGGTGGGCGCTGAAAGAGATCTGGGACAAGAAGCTCCTTTACAAAGGCTTCAAGATCGTGCCCTACTGCCCGCGCTGCGGGACGCCGCTTTCTTCGCAGGAGGTGGCACAGGGCTATAAAACGTTAAAGGAACGTTCTGCCGTTGTGCGTTTCCGCGCAAAGGGCGAGGACGCGTATTTCCTTGCATGGACGACGACACCGTGGACGCTGCCCAGCAACGTTTCGCTCTGTGTGAATCCGGATGAGACCTATATCAAAGTCAAGGCGAAAGCGGACGGCAAGGTGTATATCCTGGCGCAGAAACGTGCGGATGAAATCTTTGCGGGATACGGCAAGGACGTGGAGGGCGATCCGTACGAGGTGCTCGAAGAGTACACCGGCAAAGACCTGGAGCGCAAGGAATACGAGCCGCTCTTCGAGTGCGCAGCGAAAGATGCAGATCGTCAGCACAAAAAAGGCTTTTACGTGACCTGTGATGATTATGTTACGATGACTGACGGTACCGGAATTGTCCACATCGCGCCGGCCTTCGGTGAGGATGACGCGAACGTGGGACGCAACTACGATCTGCCGTTTGTCCAGATGGTGGACGAAGCGGGCCGGATGAAAGACGAGACCCCGTTTGCGGGCAACCGCTGCAAGCCGACCGAGGACGAGATCAAAAAAGGTGCGGTCAGCGCAGATCCGGAAGTGTTGAAATATCTGGACAAAGAGGGCCTGCTGTTTTCCGCACCGAAGTTTGAGCATGACTATCCGCATTGCTGGCGCTGTGACACGCCGCTCATTTACTATGCAAGAGAGTCCTGGTTCATCAAGATGACGGCCGTCAAGGACGATCTCGTGAGGAACAACAACACGGTCAACTGGATTCCGAAGTCCATCGGCGAAGGGCGTTTCGGCAACTGGCTGGAAAACATCCAGGACTGGGGCATCAGCAGAAACCGCTACTGGGGCACGCCGCTGAATATCTGGGAGTGCGAGTCCTGCGGCAAGCAGATCTCGATCGGCAGCCGGAGCGAACTGGCAGAAAAGTCCGGCCGCGCGGATGCAAAGGAGATCGAGCTACACAGACCGTATATCGACGAAGTGACGATCAAATGTCCGGACTGCGGCAAGGAAATGCACCGCGTACCGGAGGTGATCGACTGCTGGTTTGATTCCGGCGCGATGCCGTTTGCGCAGCATCATTATCCGTTTGAAAACAAGGAACTTTTTGAGCAGCAGTACCCGGCGCAATTCATCTCGGAAGCAGTCGATCAGACCAGAGGCTGGTTTTACTCCCTGATGGCGGAGAGCACGCTGCTTTTCAACAAAGCACCTTATGAAAACGTGCTCGTACTCGGCCATGTGCAGGACGAGAACGGCCAGAAGATGAGCAAGAGCAAGGGAAATGCCGTGGATCCTTTCGATGCGCTCGCAAGACACGGCGCAGATGCGATCCGGTGGTATTTCTTCATCAACTCCGCACCGTGGCTTCCGAACCGATTCAGCGACAAGACCGTGACGGAAGGCCAGAATAAGTTCCTGAACACGCTGTGGAACACCTATGCGTTCTTCGTGCTGTATGCAAATATCGACAATTTCGACCCGACGAAATATACGCTGGATTACGACAAGCTCCCTGTTATGGACCGCTGGATGCTGTCCCGCCTGAATACGCTGGTGAAGACCGTGGATGAGAACCTGGATGCTTACCGGATCCCGGAAGCGGCGAGAGCGCTTGACGAGTTTGTCGACGAGATGAGTAACTGGTATGTACGCCGGAGCCGTGAGCGTTTCTGGGCGAAAGGGATGGAGCAGGACAAGATCAATGCGTACATGACGCTCTACACCACACTTGTCACGCTTGCCAAGACGGCAGCGCCGATGGTGCCGTTCATCACGGAGGAGATCTACCGCAATCTCGTCTGCTCCGTGGATGCGTCCGCACCGGAGTCGGTCCATCTCTGCGACTTCCCGGTCTGCGACGAGGCAAGGATTGATACGGCATTGGAAGAGAGCATGGAAGAAGTGCTGGAGATCGTCGTGCACGGCCGTGCATGTCGGAATCTCGCGAACATTAAGAACCGCCAGCCGGTGGGAGAGATGTTTGTCAAAGCAGAGCACGAGCTTTCCGATTTTTACACCGCGATCATCCGTGAAGAGCTGAACGTCAAGAAGGTCACGTTCACGGAGGATGTCGAAGGCTACACGACCTATCGTTTCAAGCCGCAGCTGCGTACGGTCGGACCGAAGTACGGCAAATTCCTGAAAGGCATTCAGGAGGCGCTTTCCACGATCGACGGCAACAGCGCCATGAACGAACTGAAGACGGCAGGCGTCCTGAAACTCCCGTCGGTGGATGCTTCCATCGAACTTGCGGAAGAGGATCTTCTCATCGAAGTGGCGGAGACGGAAGGGTTCGTGACCGACGGTGACCAGAAGGTGACCGTCGTGCTTGCAACAACGCTGACGCCGGAACTTTTGCAGGAAGGCTATATGCGTGAGCTCGTACACCAGATCCAGACCATGCGGAAAGAAGCCGGGTTTGAGGTCATGGATAAGATCAGGATCACGTATCAGGGCGGCGAGACGATGGATAGCGTGGTCGGCGCGTTCAAAGACAGCATTTGTACGGATACACTGGCCGAGGATATTGCGAAAACAGAGGTCAAAGGTTATACTAAAGAGTGCAGGATCAACGGGGAAGCAGTCACGCTTGGCGTGGAAAAACTGTAACACCCGGAAACCCCACAAAAAAGGAGAGAAAAAGTGAAGTACAAGGCATTTGAAAAGAAAGCGTTCCAAAAGGAGATCGAGGATCATGTCCGGGTGCAGTACCGGAAGACCTTGAAGGAAGCCAGCAATCAGGAGATTTTCCAGGCGGTTTCCTATGCGGTAAAGGATGTCATCATTGATAACTGGCTTGCGACCCAGAAGGTACTGGACGAGACGAAGGAAAAGGTCGTCTACTATATGTCCATGGAGTTTCTGATGGGACGTGCACTCGGCAATAACCTGATCAACCTGTGCGCATATCAGGAGATTCAGGAAGCGCTCGATGAGATGGGGATCGACCTCAACGCCATCGAGGACCAGGAGCCGGATCCGGCACTTGGAAACGGTGGTCTCGGAAGACTTGCCGCTTGCTTTTTGGAATCCCTTTCCACGCTGGGTTATCCGGCTTACGGATGCGGGATCCGTTATCAGTTCGGTATGTTCAAACAGCAGATCAGAGACGGCTATCAGGTAGAGGTGCCGGACAACTGGCTGAAGGACGGTTATCCGTTTGAACTGAAGCGCCCGGAATACACACACGAAGTCAAATTCGGCGGCTACATCCGCACGGAGCCGCAGGCGGACGGCAAACTGAAATTCATCCATGAGGATTATCAGTCCGTCAATGCCGTACCTTACGATATGCCGATCGTCGGCTACAACAACAACATGGTCAACACCCTGATCATCTGGGATGCAGAGCCGATGAACGTGTTCGAGCTGGCATCCTTTGACAAGGGCGATTATCAGCGCGCGATGGAAGAAGAGACCCTGGCGAAAAACCTCGTCAACGTCCTTTATCCGAATGACAATCATATCTCCGGCAAGGAGCTGAGACTCCGCCAGCAGTACTTCTTTGTATCTGCTTCCGTGCAGCGTGCGATCGAGCGTTTCAAACGTCTGAATCCGGGTCTGGATATCAGAAATCTGCCGGATAAAGTGGCGTTCCAGTTGAACGATACGCATCCGACGGTTGCTGTGGCAGAGCTCATGCGCGTCCTTTGCGATGACGAAGGCCTTGATTGGGAAACCGCTTGGGATATCACGACGAAGGTCTGCGCTTACACGAACCACACGATCATGTCGGAAGCGCTTGAGAAATGGCCGATCGAGATCTTTGCACGTCTCCTTCCGAGAGTGTATCAGATCGTCGAAGAGATCAATCGCCGTTTCATCCTGCAGATCCAGACGAAGTTCCCGAACAATGACTATATGATCCAGAAGATGGCGATCATTTATGACGGACAGGTGAAGATGGCGCATCTTGCCATCGCAGCAGGCCATTCCGTCAACGGTGTGGCGCGTCTCCATACCGAGATCCTGAAGAACCAGGAGCTGCATGAGTTCTATCAGATGTTCCCGAACAAGTTCAACAACAAGACGAACGGTATCACGCAGCGCCGCTTCCTGCTCCACGGCAACCCGCTCCTTTCTCAGTGGGTGACCGACCACATCGGGAGCGAGTGGATCACGGATCTTTCCCGCATGGAGAAACTTGCGATCTACGCAGAGGACGAAAAGGCGCAGCATGAGTTCATGAACATCAAGTACCAGAACAAGGTGCGTCTGGCAGAGTATATCAGAGTGCACAACGGGAACGAGGTAGATCCGCGCTCGATCTTTGATGTACAGGTAAAGCGTCTTCATGAGTACAAGAGACAGCTCCTCAACATCATCCATGTGATGTATCTCTACAATAAGTTGAAAGAGAATCCGAAGATGAGATTCGTACCGCGCACCTTTATCTTCGGCGCGAAGGCTGCTGCAGGCTATGAGAACGCGAAGCTCATCATCAAGCTGATCAACTCCGTGGCGGATGTCGTCAACAACGACACGACGATCGAGAACAAACTCAAAGTCGTCTTCATCGAAGATTACAAGGTCAGCAATGCAGAATGGATCTTCGCGGCAGCGGATGTTTCCGAGCAGATCTCCACGGCCAGTAAAGAGGCCAGCGGTACCGGTAACATGAAGTTCATGCTGAACGGTGCGGTCACGCTCGGTACGATGGACGGCGCGAACGTCGAGATGTTTGAGGAAGTCGGCGAGGAGAACATGGTGATTTTCGGTATGAGCTCGGATGAGGTCATCTCCCATGAAAAGAACCATGACTATGATCCGATGACGATCTTCAACCAGGATCAGGATCTCAGACAGGTGCTGATGCAGATGGTCAGCGGCTTCTGGTTCCCGGAAAATTCGGAACTGTTCCGCCCGCTTTACAATTCGCTGCTCAACACGCAGTCTACGGACGTTGCAGACCGTTACTTCATCCTGGCGGATTTCCGCTCCTATGCAGAGGCGCAGGAAAAGATCATGCAGTTCTATGAGGATGAGAAGACCTGGGCGAAGATGGCGATCCTGAATGTGGCTCATGTCGGAAAGTTCAGTTCGGACCGTACGATCGAAGAGTACGCAAAAGAGATCTGGAATCTGAAGAAGGTTACGATCGAACCGTAAAAACAGTCAGAGAACAAACAAGAAGCCGGCAGGGGGTAGCTGCCGGCTTCCTGTGTATTAGGAGAGAGATTTGATGAAAAAGTAGGGTTTTTGGCTTTTTTTCTTGTTTACACCTTATATATCGGATCGCTCCGAAAAAACTGAACCCCGTTTTTGAAAATTTTTGAGAAAATTTTTCATTTTTTTTCTTTCTGTCTGAAAAAGGAAGGAGAACGCCATGAAAATCGAGGCACCCGCAAAGATCAACCTGGGCTTAGACGTGCTCTGCCGGCGGCCGGACGGGTATCATGAAGTGGATATGATCATGCAGACGATCGAATTGTTTGATACGGTGACGATCGAAAAAACCGCAGAGCCCGGCATCATGCTTTCCACAAACAAACCGGAGCTGCCGAATGATGAGGGGAATCTCGCCTACAAGGCGGCGAGGCTGTTGTTTGAAACATGCGGGGCAAAAGATACCGGCGTGCGGATCCACATTGAGAAACGGATCCCGATGGCGGCGGGACTGGCCGGCGGGTCAACAGATTGCGCGGCGGTGCTGTCCGGGATGAATACCCTTTTTTCCTACGGGCTATCCGAGGAAAAACTGATGGCACTCGGAAAGACGCTCGGTGCGGATGTGCCGTACTGCCTGCTGCAGGGGACGGCACGCTCCCAAGGGATCGGAGAAAAACTGACGCCCCTTCCGAAGATGATGCGATGCCCCGTGCTGATCGCAAAACCCGGCGTGGCGGTTTCGACGAAGGCGGTCTATGAGGGACTGCATCTGGATGAAAAAACCGTGCATCCGGATATCGATGCCTTAGAAGAGGATATCAGGCGGCAAGACCTCGCCGCGCTTGCAAAAGATATGGGAAATCTCCTCGCGACCGTAACGGAGGAACTGCATCCCGTGATCAAAGAGATCCGTGCGTTGATGGAGAAGCATGGGGCAGTGCGTGCCATGATGAGCGGGAGCGGTCCGACGGTTTTCGGGTTGTTTTCAGACATGAAAAAGGCGCAGGAGGCTGAAAAAGCAATGTGTTCTTCAAACCTTGCGCCGGATGTTTGTTTGACAAGTATTTCAGAGTGAAAATCCTGCACCTTTCGCGTCTGCCGAGATCGATACCTTGCAGTCCGCGATGTGGTGGTTATTCAACTCCAGCCCGTAACGCACTTCCACAAGCAACGACGTATCCGTCTCCAGGATGTTGATGTGCTCCGTGTTGAGGCCGATCAGAAGATTGCCGAACGGCGTGTAGTAATAGGAGTTGGTCTTCTGGTCCCTTTGAAAGAGCATGTGCGTGTTGACAGGGCCGTCTTTCAAAATGTCCACCGCATCGGAAGTGATCTTGACGGTATTTTTTGTGACGCCGGATTCGTCCGGCAGGATTTCTTCATAGCGGAGATATCGTTTGCCGCTCTTCTTATAATAACGGCCGGAGGTGATGATCTCCGTCTCTTCAGGATCATTTGTTTCAGGCGAGAACTGGATGCCGCGCACTTTGATCCAGACATCGGATTCTGTTTCGGTCATTTCTTCTTTTTCTTCTTGTCAGGAGCGGGTTTGCTCTGCTCCCGATACTGGTTTGCTTTGTCCATGAGCTTCTGACGGAAGCTCTTTTTCTTAGGCGCTTCGATCGTCCCGCGGATGCCCTTGACGCCCGTGATGTAAAGACCGCTGACGGTGGCTTTGACTTCCTTTTTCAGCGGGATCATCTCAAAGACGCTCTCCTCCGCGATGAACGTCATGATACGCGGACCGACCTTTGCTTTGACGATCGGGAGCTTGGCGAGTTTCGCAAGCTTCGGTGTTTGCGCAATGACAGCCTGCGGCAGGCCGGAGTCCTTGATGTGCATTTTCTTTTTATCGATGACGAGCATCGTGATCTGCTGCGCTGCTGCGGCGATCTGCTCATCCTGCGCGGCCTTTTTCTTTTCTGCGCGCTTCCCAAGGATATATAAGACAATGATGCCGCCGACAAGTACGGCAGCGATCACAATGAGTACGATGGTTACGGTAGGGATGCCTCCTGAATTCATAGATGATGTCTCCTTCTTAGTTAAAAATCCGTGTTCTATCCTAACACGGTTTTTGTGAAAAATCAATGACCGCACTTTCTTTTGCGGGCGGTTTGTGGTATCATTCGGCAGTAGGTTTTTTACAGAGGAGCGTATGAAAAAAGGAAGGAATCTGAAAAGATGAAGAAAAAAGCGATCGGACTGGTCCTGCTGGCGTTGATGATCATATTTGCGGCAGGATGCGGAAATGATAAGAACAATGCCGGCACGGAAGCGACGGAAAGTGTAGCCGCAACCGAGCAGGGAACAGAAAGCGAACCTTTTACGGACTCGATCACCTATGATGCATCGAAGTATGTCGAACTCGGGGATTATAAGGGGATGGAAGTCACCGTCGATGGCAATTTTGACGTGACAGATGACGATGTGAAAAAAGAGGTAGAACTTGAACTCTCCATGATGGGGCCGGACTACCTCGTACCGAATCGTGAGATCGTAGAGGACGGGGATATGGTCAACATCGACTACGTGGGCAAGATCGACGGCGAGGCTTTTGACGGCGGGACCGCAGAGGCCCGGGATATCGTGATCGGAAGCGGCAGCCTGATCGATGGATTTGAGTCCGGCCTGATCGGCAAAAAGGTCAGGGATGTCGTGGACTTAAATCTCAAGTTTCCGGATGATTACGCAAAAGCGGATCTCGCCGGGAAGGATGCGGTCTTCACCGTGACGATCAATTCGCTGAAAGAGCCCGTGGACGTGACGTATGACACGATGACGGATGATTATATCAAGTCAAAAGTCGGGCTGGATACCGTGGATGAGTATCTGAAGGAAGTGCGTGCGGCGATGGAAGAAGAGGCAGCGAGTGCAAAGGAAGAGCAGACCGCATACGCGATCCTGGATAAACTCTGTGAAGTCTGCAAAGTCACCGGACATCCGGAAGGACTGGAAGAGGAACGGATGAAGCAGAGCATGCAGTATTATACGGATATGGCAGAGGCGCAGGGCGCGGATCTGGAAACGATGCTGTCCTATTACGGGATGACGGAGGAAATGCTGCGGGAGGATCTCAAGAAGTCGATCAAAGCGTCTGTGGATGCGGAGATCATCCTGCTTGCCATTGCCGACAAGGAAGGCTTTTCGGATGACGAGAAGGCATACGAAGATTACATCGCTTATGTTCTCTCGGACGGCGGTTACGCAAGCAAGGAGGAACTGTACAGCGAATTTTCCGAAGACTATGTACGCCGCCAGTATCGGCAGGACAAAGCGCGGGAGCTGGTAACGGACAATGCGGTCATCACGTATGCCGGCGCTAAAGAAACGGAAAGCACGACGGAAACCGAGACGGAGACCGAATAAACAGAACTATACTATGAAAAAGGCATCAGGACTCCTCATGCGGAAAGCAACTATATATGAAAAAGGCATCAGGACTTCGTCACCAACTTCGTTGGTGACACCTCATGCCAACAAAGGAGGCAAAAGGTTATGGAAAAACTGACAAATATCCGGGAGATCTTCCGGAACACGGATGCATACATCGGAAAGGAAGTGGCAGTCGGCGGCTGGATCCGCAACCACAGGGACAGCAAGACGTTCGGCTTTATCGTGCTGAATGACGGTACGTTTTTCGAACCGCTGCAGATCGTGTACGGAAACGGGCTTTCCAATTTTGGCGAGATCATCAAACTGAATGTCGGAGCCGCGATCATCGCCAGAGGGATTCTCGTAGCGACGCCGGATGCGCAGCAGCCGTTTGAGGTGCAGGCGCAGAGCATCGAGATCGAAGGGCCTTCTACGCCGGATTATCCGCTGCAGACAAAGCGGCACAGTTTTGAATATCTGCGGACGATCAGCCATCTCCGTGCGCGGACCAATACATTCGAAGCAGTGTTCCGTGTGCGTTCGCTGATCGCGTATGCGATCCACAAGTTTTTCCAGGAACGGGATTTTGTCTATGTCCATACGCCGATCATCACAGGCAGTGACGCAGAGGGCGCGGGCGAGATGTTCCAGGTGACGACGATGGATCTCGCAAATGTGCCGATGGGACCGGATGGCTCTGTGGATTACACGAAGGATTTCTTTGGGAAGTCTGCGAATCTGACCGTCAGCGGCCAGTTGAACGGCGAGACCTATGCGCAGGCATTTAAAAATATCTATACGTTCGGCCCGACGTTCCGTGCAGAGAACTCCAACACCACGCGACATGCGGCGGAGTTCTGGATGATCGAGCCGGAGATCGCGTTTGCGGATCTCGAGGACGACATGATCCTCGCGGAGAGCATGCTGAAATTCATCATTAATTATGTGCTTGAGCATGCGCCGGAGGAAATGGCGTTCTTCAATAAATTTGTCGACAAGGGGCTTCTTGACCGGCTGCATCATGTGGCGGAGTCCGAGTTTGCGCGCGTGACATATACGGAAGCGATCGCGTTGCTTGAGAAGCACAACAAGAAATTCGAATACAAGGTTTCCTGGGGATCCGATCTGCAGACCGAGCATGAGCGGTATCTGACCGAGGAGGTCTACAAACGACCGGTTTTTGTGACGGATTACCCGAAGGAGATCAAAGCGTTTTACATGAAGCTGAATCCGGACGGCAAGACCGTGGCAGCAGTGGACTGCCTCGTGCCCGGGATCGGCGAGATCATCGGCGGTTCGCAGAGAGAGGACGATTATGAAAAACTGAAAGAGCGCATGAATGAGATGGGGCTGCGCGAAGAAGACTACGCGTTCTATCTGGATCTGCGCAAATACGGTTCCACCCGGCATGCAGGCTTTGGCCTCGGCTTCGAGCGCTGCGTCATGTATCTGACCGGTATGGGAAATATCCGCGACGTGGTACCGTTCCCGAGAACCGTGGGCAACTGTGAACTCTAAAAGGAGAGCCTTATGTTAAAGAACATCCCTGCCGGAACCGTCGTGATCAAAGAAGGTGAAGAACACACGGATATGTATAAGATCCTGTCCGGAAATGTGGAGCTGTACAGCGGCTACGGGACAGAGCAGGAGGCGATCCTCGGGATCAAGTCCAAGGATGATTATTTTGGCACGATGGGTCTTTTTTCCGGCGGAAAGCCGGCGATCTACACGGTCGTCGCCTACTCGGATCTGCTGGTCATGGAGATCACAAATGCGGATCTGGAAGATTTCATTATCAACAATCATGTCGATGTGCTGAAAATCTTAAGGAACATGGCAGACTCCATGTACAATCTGAAATTTGCGATGAACCTTTATATGGATGACCTCATGAAGGAGCAGGATAAACAGAAACTGAACGGCTTCAACAGCTATCTCAGCAAGCAGATCGCAAAGTACGATGCGGGATTTGTGACGGGAGGGAACCGATCCCTTCCTCCCATCGTTTCTTTTCGGGCTTGACAAACAAATCAAGTAGAGTATAATCGGGTTCTGTGGTTAAATTTTTTATATTTAGAGGAGGAAAACTATTATGAAAAAAAGAGTGTTAGCTTTGGCTGTGGTTGGTGTAATGTCCATGTTCGCACTTACCGGATGCGGCAACCAGGCTGCTGCTACGGATGCTGCTGTTGATGCGGCTGTAGACGCTGCAGTAACGGAGGCAGTAGAAGAGGCAGTAGCTGAAGAGGTAGTTGCAGATGCAGCTGCAGATGCAGCAGCTGAGGGAATCAGCTTTGTAGACGGTTACTATGCAAATGACGGAAACGGAACTGACTTCATGATCGCATTCTATGAGGGCGCTGCTGGCGACCTTGCTTATGTGAACGACGGCACCTCTGAGGTTGTTGCTGAGTACACTGTTGAGAATGCACAGATGGACGATGGTACCGAGTTCCTGCTTGTAACTGTAGGTAATGCACACCTTGGCTACTTTGAGGGCGAAGACGGTGTCTACATCGTTGATGACGAAGGCAACATCTATGCAGCAGGCCAGCTTTCCGAGGACGAGGCAGACGCTCTTTACAACGCAGTTGTACAGTAAATCACGAGCAAGCCTTAAAATCTTAACGAAAGAAGCAGGCGGACATGAATGACCGCCTGTTTTTTTGGCCAATCCACCGCGACAGTGCTCATTTTGCGTTCCTGTCTTATGAACACTGCCGGAAGGTGGCGGGTTTTTTATGCTAAAACAGTCAGAATGACAGGACGTAAAACAATGAAAAATAGTGAAAAAATAGTGTAAATTTAGTGGAAAAATAATGGCGCTCGATGGTATACTGTATTGTGTCGGGAGGTGCTTATTCTATGATAAAAGCGACTTTGACAACGGGTTTGTGGAACCTCATATGGTGAAAGAAAGGATCCGTTCTTACGAACTGAGTGATTTCGCCAGGGAAAACGAAAAAGAAATGAACTACCCACAACCGACTGATGTCGGATGGGGTTTCTGCTATGCCGCTTCGCGGCATGAACCTGCGGATCCTTTGGATCCGGCAGAACAAGGCATGTCCACAA
>CACZBF010000028.1 GCA_902779355.1 uncultured Lachnospiraceae bacterium
GTGGTAGGAAAATGAAACCAATCCACAGCATCTTTAACAGCATACCCGATACCTATAGAGAAGGTAAAGAATGGGTATGACTATATAATACGAGGAAAATGATACGGTTGGGTGGAAACAGGCATATCGGCAGTGCTTATCTGACGTTATAAATGGAGCGGTTCTTATCGAAGACTCGATTGAAGCATATCCTTACAACGATCAGGTCGGCGCATGGTTTGCACTTCAGGATATTACGGGGGATGAAATTCCGGAACTTATGGTTGCTTCAAAAGGCGGAGAGATGGGTTCACCCGATTGGACTGTTTATACATGTGATGAGAATGACCAGTATGTTCGACTCGGAAGGATGAGTTTTTATAAACCGGAAACAAACGAAGTATATACAAACGAAAGCGCCTCTTTTGAAGGCTATTCTGTCTCAACAATCGAAAATGGTAACCTGAAAGAGGTATACAGGGTTGATAATGACGATATGGGCGCAGTTCGTTCTGATATGATGGGTGGAAATATTGTTACTACACCGATAAGCGTGGAAGAGATGGATGCATTTCGTCAGATGTTTATAAATGGAGTACAAAGCTACGGACCTTCCGGGACGGATCTCACTATGGCGAATATCAATCTTGCGCTGCAATAATGGATAAATCCATAAGCCTTGTTGAAAAAGCGGAAAGAAAACGTCTTTTGGGCGGGGAATATCTGATTGGCTTTGATCCGACGGATGGATTAGAACGAGTGGGGTGTTCACCATCGGTAGAGGTGGTTTTTTCTACCATTTGTGAGGAGAAAATCAGAGAAAAGGATATTGAATTACTCTTGTCTTCTCTACCGCAATGCTGGTGGATCTATAGAATGGTTATTCTAATAAGCGGAGATATTACCCTCACAGATGTGAATTGCTTTGTGGAAGATATTTTGGGGCGGGCCGCTATTCCAACAGAGGAAGTAAATTGTATTTATACTGCAGTTGCAGGAGAAACATCGGAAGGGCAGAGGATATCGATATGGATTCGGTGCGGTGATTGATGCTACGCACTTATGCTTTTGAAGCTGTTTGTAATTTACCAGGAGAAACAGGTGCCTAAAAAATCAGAGTCGGACAGGTTTGTCTGCTTTTTTCTTGTGTAGGTGCTTGATAGTTGGAGTACAGGTCCTTTCCAGAATGTTTCTTCGGACTAAATGCTGCTCATGAGCATGAGGAACGCGTTTCGTTGCTCCGGTGAGAGATGCATCCAATGATTTAGAAGTGTGATTTGTTCATCAGATAGATAGCAGGCGGCATTGTTACTGAAAAACTCAGACAGTGTAATGCCGAAGCAGTTACAAAGAATTTCGAGTGTGGGAATACCGGGGATCGTATCTCTATGATAGATGTTGGAAATCGTGGAAGCTGCAAGACCGGATTCTTTAGACAGGCGATATTCAGACCATCCACGTTCATGTGCCAGTTCTTTTATACGTTGATTTACGTTCATGTTTGTCACCCTTATTATTGTACATCTCAATACTGTTATAAAACAGAACCTAGTTACATTGCAGTAGCTCACTCAATATGGGAATGTTATAATGATTTTCAAAGTGTTCATTCTTATAGCCCTGAAAGAGAGGAAACGATATCATGCTTTGTGCAATAATTGAAGGAGGTAAGGTAAGGAAATGGTATTAAAGATAAAAAGAAAGCTCGGAACAACTGAGGTACAATATAAGATAATCTGTGCCGGGTCAAAATTTGACTTAGGTGCAGACAAAACCGTAACCGTTTGTTTTAGAGGACAGAGTTATTCAGCAAAAACTCATAAAAGTGTGAAGGGACGGATTGACGGTCTGACAAAGATGTACAGAGATTATCCGGAGGTGTTTGCCTTAAATAATGAAATCGAATTGGAATACGATGAAGCTAAGAACGTTATAAACATTACAACGGATATCAAAATAAATGGGATTCGTGAAGAGGGTTCTCCTTTGGCGGATAAAGCGCCTTGCCCTAATGAAGGAGCGGAAACCAGTTTGGATAATAGAGAAAGATTCACACCGGAAATATCAGATTTTCCGGTTATGAGTGTGGACTTCGATTTCTATGGGCAAGTTATGAATATACTTCATGAGCCCTATTCCGACGGAATGGAGGCTGCATCCATTGGAAAACTGATTGTTTTTAGCGATTCATACTTGCTTGATCATATATATGTTTTTGAACGTCATGGAGGGACAGGAAAATTCTTAATTACCACATTGAGGTACGAGGAAGGCGAAGAAACGGGATACGCACAGCTTCCCTTTATTTTGAAAAACGAGATGGAGTCTGTTTATTTGTATTGGGGTGGCTTTTCGAATGTTTATAAGACAGATATATACACTGGAGAAACAAAGCGCATCGTAAAAGACCTCGGAAAGAATCCAAGTGTATTCCTTGACTACATTACGGCGTTCCGGGTCGACGATAATGGGCGTGTTATCTGTCTTGTGGAGAGCCTGGGTCAAAACGATTCCATAGAAAGCGTGGTAATAAAGTGCGGGCGTAACAGCTGGAAGATTCCAAGAAAGTATTACTGGCGCTATGGTAAAGCGGGTGAAGTAAAGATGTGTGGCGTCTCAGACGAAGAGACTTGTTCCATATACTGCTATGGGAACCATTTTTTTAGAGTCAATGCGGACAGCGGTGAAATGGATACGATCTTTGATGAAGACATGGATTATAATGAAGAGGAAGATGCCTACTATTCGTTGAATATGTGTGACGTTCTTCCTTTCAGGAATGTGAAAAAGGAGGGTTCTTTGCGGTGGGAGTCAATAAAGGATGGGACAGACAACTCGCCTTATGATGGCAGTAGCGTATACTATACACCTGGAGGTAAAAATGCAATAGGTGTAACCAGAAGCTATTATTTCTTCGTTGCCGAGAGGGATGATTATTTTAGAGATGATAATTGTGATGGAAAGTATTTGGTCGAAGAGATGTTTTACACAAATGCCGCATGTGTTCCGGAGACTTTCCATATGATCAATGGGATGAATGCTATTGTAAAGGTAAAGGAAGATCAAATATCAATTGTAGACTTTGATGAGCGGCGTATATATACGTTTGACCTCATGTGAGTAAGGCGAATAGCGTTCTACCAAACACCCATGAGTCCCATCTGTGCACCAAAAACGAGAGAAGGGTTATGAGTATGGAGAATATGAAATCGAAAATTGGATTTACGGATGAAGCAGCGACGGAGGATCTTTTTGGAATAACGAATTATATAGATGGTCTGGTACAGTTTATTGAGAATTGCGAGACGCCGATGACAATTTCGATACAGGGATCATGGGGAACGGGAAAGACAACTGTGATGAATATTGTACGGGAAGCGCTCCAAAGGGATGGTATGGTCAGAGATATCTGGTTCAATACATGGCAGTTCTCGCAGTTTCAGTTTGATCAGTCTCTTGCAATATCGTTTCTGGAATGCCTCTGTGATGAGCTTGAGCTATCCGAAGAGAAGAAAAAGGAATTCTCCAAACTCATGATTGGTCTTCGAAAGGCTGGTCAAATATCCAAGGAGGCACTGTTATCGTTCGCTGATGGTCAGATAGGGGAGCGTTTTGCAAATAATCTGGAACGGGTGTTTGATGCGGCTGGAGGGAAGAAGGATTATGAATCTCCTATGGATGCGCTAAAGAGTTTGCGTGAGAAATTTGGAAAATACATCGCGGAATCTCTCTCCGTACAAGCGAAGGAGAAAGTGGTAGTTTTCGTGGATGATTTAGATCGCCTTGAGCCACGAAAGGCGGTAGAACTACTTGAAGTGATGAAACTGTTTTTTGACAGCACAGGCTGTGTTTTCGTTCTGGCGATTGACTACGATGTCGTTATTCGTGGCGTAAAGGATAAGTATGGATTTGACGAAAAAGACGAAGAAAAGGGAAGATGCTTTTTTGATAAGATCATCCAGTTGCCTTTTAAACTTCCGGTGACAAATTACCAAATAACGAAGTATGTAGAACAGTGCCTTGGCAGAATCGGTATTTCGCTTGGAGAAGAGGAAGTTACGTTGTATACAGATCTCATCGAAAAGTCGATTGGCTCTAATCCGAGATCCATGAAGAGACTTTTTAATGCATTTCTTTTGATGCAATACACAGTATCGAAAGAGTTATGGCGTAAACATGAGGAAAGAAACCTGTTGTTCGGGATGCTTTGTATTCAGTATTCTGATGATGACTTATATAATACACTTGTAAGTAATCTGGAAGATCCTTCCATGTTGGATGGATTAAGGAGTTTTGACGTCGATAAAGAGGAAGTGTCTCTACTGGTGAGCTCTTTAAATGAAGATACCGTGGAAAAATGGAAGGATTTTATGCAAATTTTTTGGGAACTCATACAGAATGGTCTTTCATCTGATGCTGACATGATGTCACGACTTCGTAAAGTAGCAGCTGTGACTTCTATTACTGTGCAATCAGATCCAAAGATGAATAAAAATAATGAGACACCTGGACTAACCTATGATGTAGAAGGGGAAAAGACACTGAACAAAACAGACCTGAATTATAGGATTATTACGCTGGGAAAGGAGTTTCATATTGGTTATGATAAACCTGTGACTGTAGAATATGAAGGTCGTAGGTATCAAGGAAAGATGCATAAAACAGGGAAGGGCAGGATTGATCGCATGTCGGATTTCTATAATGAAAACCATATGGAAATCGGAGAAAATCTTCATGTAAAGTATGATAGTGCAAACGCCAGAATCATTTTAAAAAAAATGTAAGAGTGAGCATACGGGCCTTACGATTTTTGAGAGAATAGTGTATATCGATAAGCTTGTATATAGAAAAAATGATTGAGCCATTATTATTTTCACTCGCTGTATTATGTACCAAAGGACACTGAGGATGGAAAATGTCTTGAGTTTTCGGGATGGCCTCATGTGGGCACCTTTCAGGACAGCTATTTGATAAATACTGAAGATTATAGGGTTGATCTTCGCTACTTTCCACATTATCAGAACATCGAGTTTTACTCAGAGGATACTGATGGATGCCCATGGTTTATAGAAAACATAGGGGACGTTGTTATCTTTGCGAGGACAAGCGCGGGAACCATAAAACTCGAACCTGGCGACAGAAAGGAAGTTTCCAAAGAAAATGCCGAGGATGAGACACCGATTCTCCCGGGCGGAGATTTATATCCTGCAGGTATTGTTGAGTAGAGGACGATTATGAGTGTGAGGAAATCAATTTGAAGCGAGGAATAAAAACACTCTGTGTCGCAGGTCTGGCAGGATTGAGAGAAAGGAGGCGGTTGCGATGGCGACATATGTTATTACCCGACATGCACGGACAATATGATATGTTTATGGAACTGCTTGATAAGATCAGCCTGAAGCAGGAAGATACATTATATATTTTGGAAGATGTGCTTGATCGCGGGCCGCATCCGGTGAAAACATTGAGGAAGCTTATGGAAATGCCAAACGCCATTTGCATCGTGGGAAACCACGAACTCATGGCACTGGAATGCTTGGAATTTCTCATGCAGGAAATTACGGATACATCCATAGAAGAATTGGATGCAAAAATGCTGGATAATCTGGCTACCTGGCAATGCAACGGAAGCAAGCCGACAATAGATGAGTTCCGCGAATTGTGTTTGGAAGAGAAGCAGGAAGTGATTGATTTTATCAAGGAATTTTCGGTATATGAGGAAGTCACTGTTTCTGACCGGGACTATCTTTTGGTCCATGCCGGGCTGGGAAATTTTTCTCCTGGGAAGGACATAGAGGATTACTCCTTGCATGATTTGGTCTGGGTGAGGGCAAACTATGAGGAGCAATACTTTGAAGATACATTCGTAATCACCGGACATACGCCAACACAGACCATTGAGGATAATCCCAACCCGGGGTCTATCTATCAGAAGAATCATCATATTGCGATCGATTGCGGTGCACATGTTCCCGGTGGCAGGCTTGCGGCTATTTGCCTGGAGACAGGGGAAGAGTTTTATTCGTCCCCCAACGCGTAAGCATTGGTGTATGCTTCAAACCTGTGCATTATTGCACAGGATCGTGCGGTATGATAAAAGCATCAGAAAAGCATCAGAAAAAAATGCAATGTCAGAAAAATTGTTACTGATTGGAGTAGGCGGCGAGGGATGCAGAATGATGGAGCGCATGTCAAAAGTGCCGATCGCAAGAGACCGGTGTTCTTTTCTTGCAATTGACACAGACTCCAATTCGCTGGAAAAAGCCTTCGGCGATCAGAAACTGCTCATCGGATCCAGAGTATCATAAGAGAGGGGAGAGACCGATTTGAAACGGAAAATAGGAATGATCTGTGCTGCGACACTGGCAGGAGCGATGTTGTTTTGTTCATGCGGCGGCAACCCTGCAGAGCAATCAGCCGCAACAGTCATGACTGCAGGGGAGACGGATAAAAGCGAAACGGTGAGTGTTGATGCGAAGGCTTCGGAACCGGAAACGGAAGCTGTGACAGAAATGGAGAAAGCGACCGGAAATGATGATTCATCTGCGGACACACAGATGACAGAAGCGGAAGAACCGGAAGAACAGAGCATCGACGGGAAAACCTATGATGATTGGAAAATGGCATATTCCAATATCGTTCACAGGATCACAGAGGGAGGATCCTTTCTGGATGCATTCATTGATACATATTATGCTGATCTCGTTGGATTTGAATGGGAGCCGACGTTTTCCTTGCAGGATCTGAATCAGGACGGAATTCCCGAACTGTTTCTGGCAGTTGACTCTATGGGAAATATACAGATTTACGCATTTGACAGTGAAACAGGGATGGTCAATGATACAGGAGTGGACTGCGGATATCGCACGTCAGGGAGCGTGAGAGTGCGTGCGTTGAAAGGGTCGGATTGTTTTGTTACGGGTCCGGCTTTTGCGAACGAAACCATTTTGTATCGTATCCAAAACGGGGAGGCAGAGCAACTTTTGGGATTCGGAAATGGCACTGGTTATCAGTTTTTCACAGATGACTATAACAACGAAATTTCCGAGGAGGAGCTCCGCAATCTATTCAAGGAATATACAGGGCTTGCGTGGAACGCGGATTTTCGGGCTGAGTTTCCGGATGATCTGGGATTGTCGGAGTATCTGTCTGAAGACTATGCGGATGTGAAGCAGTATGATCCGCTGGAAAAAATTGATGAAGCGATCAGCGAATATAAAATCTGAATGCTTTGTACACGAGCGACGCGGAGAAATTGTATCGGAATAAGCTGCACATTGGTAATATTAGATGCGTGCAGTGTCTACAACCATATACGGACGAACTGTTTATGTGATTGAGTTCGGATGCGATTTGTAATATGATATGGATGGACGGGGATCCTATGGAAAAAGTGGGATCAACGTGCTTCATAGGAGGAGCGCATCATGGAGAACAGAAAACTCCCGATCGGAATTCAAAATTACCAAAAACTGCGCGAGGAAGGGTTTGTATACGTCGATAAAACCGCTTATATCTATGAACTTGTTCATGCGGGGATTCCTTTATTTTTGTGGCAGGATTAGCAGGAGCGATACTATTTTGTTTAGGTGGAAAAAATTCAGGAGAACTTCACACAGCTGATATGGTTAATGCAAAAAAGGAAGAACGCGAGATATGCTGCAAATATGGCAAAATAATAGGCAGAAAGAAATTTTCGTAGCGACTCCATGGGTTCAAAGAGAGGTTCCGGGATGACCGGAGCCTCTTTTCATTTCGTATTCCGAACGAGACACTGCAGACAGGCGTCGATGTAGTGACGGAGGCTTTCGTTTTCCGGGTCAAAGGTTTCGGGTAATGTAAAATAGGAGAGCATATCCTTGTTGCTCATACGAAAAGCAGGCGAATAGAGTTCCTCCGTTTGGGGTACGAAAATATCGGTTTTTCGAATGTAACAGTTACTTTTTTTTGCGGGGACACGATGCTTGCGATCCACATAATTCCCGACAGAACGATGAATCGCGGTATCTTCATCAGGCAGATAATAGTAGTTTTCCGGATCCGGGAAAAAGTATTTGAGTTCACCTTGAAGGAGTTGGACTGAAAGAGTGGCGGTATTGCCACCGACAACAAGCGAAAAGGGCGTGCAGACGGATTCGGCCCGCACCGGGAATGGATCAGAAGGCATAAGCGTGATTTGCAGCGTGTCCTTCGAGGGTGAAACAGAAACATCTTCAACTCGATAGTCTCCGTTCAGAAACGCCGGATAGGAGAGCATCGGAAGCAATTGCAGCATGCCGAGTACATCTTCGTAATTATGTAGGAGCAAAAGCCCTTTCGGAAGGTCGTCGTGTGTTGCCGCATAATGTCGATAGATCGGGATCAGATCCCCCCCGGAATAGGTATCTTGCCGCGTTAGGGAAAGAAACCCTTCTACGGTTTTTTGCTTGAGATTCGGAAGCCCGAGGAAGCCGCGAAGGGGCGTCAGTTCTTTGTAAAGGTCGCGGATCGTATGTGATGAGAACAAGTCTGAAGAAGCAGGGGCATGCAGCAGCGCGGGAGCGGTATGGAGTTCTGATGCAAAAGAGTGAAATTTCTCTTTCAGATACGGCAGATCAAATCCTGCGCCGTTATAGGTCAGAAGCGTTGCATGCGATTCCAATAACTTGGCAAAACGTTCCAAAAGCAGCACCTGCTCAGTTGCATCGTCCGCGAGGAACTGCTCAATGACGGCCTCATCGCCCCTTCGGTAGCCGACGCCGATCAGATAGAGATCACTCTTCTTTGCCGAAAAGCCTGTTGTCTCAATATCGAAAAACAGAGTATCTTCCGTGAAAACGTGTTCTGTAATAGATGGAAAGAGTCCCAGAGGTATACTTTTTTTTGTCGTCTGCATGGCTATTCTGAAATCTTAAATGTGAGATACTGTTTGGGGACTGAGATTGCGGGAAAAGCCATCAAGCATGTGAAGGACATAGGAAGTTGCAAAAGAATAATAGCGAACATTATGAGACACCAAGTTCCGAAATACAGTGAGCGGTATTATTTGCAACTTTTTCCAGCGAAAATGTGAAAAGGCTTTTCCTGCGATAACGCCCAAGTAGAATTATAGCAGAAAATCAAAAATAAGTGGTTTCCAAATGTTTGTTTATGGTATAATGTTACCTATGTAGGGCAAAATTTTCAAAGAAACTGTAAATTTTGCACAAAAAAGATCCCGGATGAGGAGAGCTTGATGAAGGGATCCAAAGAAGAAGGAAGGGGTTAAAAGCATGAGTTTACGTACGTTCAAAGGCGGAGTTCATCCCTTTGAAGGAAAGGAGCTGTCCAAGGACAAGCCGATCACCGAACTGCTTCCGAAGGGCCTGCTGGTCTATCCGATGTCCCAGCACATCGGTGCTCCGGCGACACCGATCGTGAATGTGGGGGATTCCGTCTTGAAAGGGCAGAAGATCGCGGAAGCCGGTGGATTTGTCTCGTCACCGATCTTTGCGTCTGTTTCCGGTATTGTGAAGGCGATCGAGCCGCATCGGGTGCCGACCGGAGATATGGTGCAATCGATCGTGATCGAAAGTGACGGGCAGTTTATCGAGACCACGTATACACCAGTGGATGATGTGACCGCACTTTCCAGAGAAGAGATCATTGACCGGATCAAGGAGGGCGGTGTTGTCGGTATGGGCGGCGCAGGATTTCCGACCCACGTGAAGCTGTCGCCGAAGGAGCCGGATAAGATCGACCGCGTGATCGCAAACTGCGCGGAGTGTGAGCCGTATCTGACATCGGACTATCGGATCATGCTCGAGTATACGGAAAAGCTTGTGGAAGGCATGAAGATCATTCTGCAGCTGTTCCCGAACGCACAGGGGATCTTCGGCGTGGAGAATAACAAACCGGACTGCATCGAGAAGCTGGAAGAGGCGATCAAAGGAGAGCCCAGGCTTTCCGTTTGTCCGCTTGCAACGAAATACCCGCAGGGTGGTGAGCGTCAGATGATCTATGCGGTGACCGGGCGCATGATCAATTCCAAGATGCTTCCGGCAGATGCGGGCTGCGTTGTGGATAATGTCGAGACGATCACTTCGATCTATGACGCTGTGAAGCTTGGAAGACCGAATATGGAGCGGATCTTTACGGTGACGGGAGATGCGGTGGCGGATCCGCGGAATTTCAAATTCTGTATGGGCACGAGTTATCAGGAACTTCTGGATGCGGCCGGCGGCTGCAAGACGGAGCCTGAGAAGATGATCTCCGGCGGGACGATGATGGGTTTTGCACTCTTTGACCTGGATGTACCGACGACGAAGACGACTTCGGCGCTCCTTTGCCTGACGAAGGATGAGGTTTCCCGTGCCAAAGGAACGGCCTGCATCAACTGCGGGCGCTGCGTGGAGGCCTGCCCGGAGCTTTTGGTGCCGTCCAAACTCGCCAAGTTTTCCGAAAAAGGAAAGAGCGAGGACTTCGAGACCTGGCACGGACTGGAATGCGTGGAGTGCGGCAGCTGCAGCTTTATCTGCCCGGCGAAACGTCCCCTCGCGCAGGCCATTAAGGACATGAAAAAAGACATTCTTGCGGCGAAACGTAAGAAATAACAGCATCGCTTGGAAAGGAGAACAAAAGTGAGTGATATGTTGAAAGTTTCCTCTTCGCCGCATGTGCGGGAGAAAGATACGACGAGCCGGATCATGCTCTATGTGATCATTGCGCTGACTCCGACGTCGATCTTCGGAATTGTGAATTTCGGATGGCATGCGGCACTGCTCATTGCGGTGACGATCGCATCCTGCGTTGCCACGGAATGGGTGTTCAATAAGATTGTAAAAAAACCGAATACGCTGGGAGACCTGTCCGCAGTCGTGACGGGTCTGCTCCTCGCGTTAAACCTGCCGCCGGCGTTGCCGTGGTGGATGGCGGTTCTCGGCGGGGTGTTTGCGATCGCGATCGTGAAATGCCTGTTTGGCGGTCTGGGGCAGAACTTTATGAACCCGGCACTGGGCGCGAGATGTTTTCTGATCACGGCATTTGCCGCAAATATGACAAGCTTCTCGGCGAGCCGTTTTGCCGCAGATACCTTTACGGGCGCGACGCCGCTTGCGATCATCAAGAACGGCGACGGTTTCGTGAATACGATGGATATGCTCCTCGGAAAGACGGCCGGCACGATCGGTGAGACCTCAACGCTCCTGATCCTGATCGGCGCGATCTTCCTGATCCTGATGGGCGTGATCGATCTTCGGATCCCGGGCGCCTACATTATCACGTTTGTGGTCTTTTTGCTGCTCTTTTCCGGCAGGGGATTTGACTGGAACTATCTGGTCGCGCAGCTTTGCGGCGGCGGTCTGATGCTGGGCGCGTTCTTTATGGCGACGGATTATGTGACGAGTCCGATCACACCGGCCGGACAGATCATCTTCGGTATCTGCTGCGGACTCTTGACCGGTATTTTCCGTTTGTTCGGTGCGAATGCGGAGGGTGTTTCCTTTGCGATCATCATCAGTAACCTCTTGGTGCCGATCATTGAGAAGTACACCATTCCGAAAGCCTTCGGACTGAAAAAGGAAAAGGAGGCGAAATCATGAAATCAAATGCGACGAAAAAGATCCTTCATGACGCGCTGATCCTGACCGCGTTTACGCTTGTCCTTGGTTTTGTACTCGGCGGCGTGCATGAGATTACGAAAGACCGGATCTTAGCATCCGAGCTGGCTACGGAAGAAGCCGCATACCGCGCGGTGTTTGCGGAGGCCTCCGCTTTTGAGGACTTGGGAAAAGCCATGGAGGAAATCAATCTGTTCCTGGAACAGAACGGGTATAAGGATTCTATCAAAAGTATCAAAGCGGCAAAAGATGCTTCCGGAGAGACATTGGGTTATGTCGTGAATGTGGTGGCCAATGACGGCAGCCAGTCCAGTATTACATTTTCCGTTGGGATCGAAAGTGATGGCACGGTCAACGGGTATTGCATTACGGATATCTCCGAGACCCCGGGACTTGGGAGCAAAGCAGAGGAAGAGGAGTTTGCTGCGCAGTTCCGCGAGAAAGATGTGGAGAGCTTCGAAGTGGTGAAATCGGATGCGGACGATGCTGAAGAGATTGAGGCGATCACCGGTGCGACAATCACAAGCCGCGCCATGGCAAACGGAGTCAACGCTGCGGTGGAAGTATTCAAAGAATACTTGCAGGATGCATCGTAAAGCAGGAGGAGAACATGAAAGGAAATGTCTATCTGGAAAGATTAAAAAACGGATTGATCACAGAGAATCCCACATTTGTGCTGATGCTCGGTATGTGTCCGACACTGGCCGTGACGACTTCCGTGATCAATGGTATTGGTATGGGGCTTTCGACCACCGTCGTGTTGGTGTGTGCGAACCTTCTCATTTCGCTGTTTCGGAAAGTAATCCCGGACGGCGTGCGTATGCCGGCGTTCATTGTGATTGTGGCATCGCTCGTAACGGTCGTACAGTTTTTGATGCAGGCATATCTGAACTCCCTTTACGGGGCACTCGGACTTTATATTCCGCTGATCGTTGTAAACTGTATCATTTTAGGCCGTGCGGAGAGTTATGCAAGCAAGAATCCTGTGCTTCCGTCGATATTTGACGGTATCGGCATGGGGCTTGGATTTACATTCGGTCTCTGCTGCCTCGGTGCAGTCAGAGAATTGCTTGGCTCCGGTCAGCTTTGCGGCATTCAGGTGCTGTCCTTAAGCTGGTTCACACCGATCACGATCTTTATCATGGCGCCGGGCGCCTTCCTTGTGTTGGCGTTTTTGGTTGCGATCATGAATGTGATCAGAAAGAAAGCAGCAGCAGCGGGCAAACCGCTCCATGAGCCGGTCGGCTGCATGTCCGGCGACTGCGCAGGCTGCGGATTTGCTGCAAGCTGTACGGGAAAGAGCAGCGACAAAACGGCAGGAAAGGAGGAGGCTTAACACATGAAGACATTACTATTGATCGCGGTTGCATCCGCAGTCGTAAATAACGTGGTATTAAGCCAGTTCCTCGGCATCTGTCCGTTCCTCGGCGTTTCCAAAAATACGAAGACGGCAGCCGGCATGGGCGGCGCGGTTATCTTCGTGATCGGTATTTCGTCGTTTGTGACGTCGCTGATCTACAACTTCATTATGGTGCCGCTCCACATTGAGTACCTGCAGACGATCATTTTCATTCTGGTGATCGCTGCGTTGGTGCAGTTTGTGGAGATGTTCCTGAAGAAAAAGGTGCCGCCTCTTTATCAATCGCTCGGCGTCTACCTGCCGCTGATCACCACCAACTGTGCAGTACTTGGTGTTGCTCTGACGAACGTGACGAAGAGCTACAACATTTTGGAGAGCGTGGTAAACGGCCTTGCAACGGCGATCGGTTTCTTTATCGCGATCGTCCTGATGGCAGGACTCCGTGAAAAGATCGAAGACAATGATGTGCCGGCAACCTTCCAGGGGACGGCGATCGTGCTCGTGACTGCGTGCCTGATGTCCATTGCGTTTATGGGCTTTTCCGGCATGATTTAAAGGAGGAGATAACATGGATTTTACAGCGATCCTCATTGCCGCAGCCATCGTCGGCGCGGTCGGGATTATCATCGGATTATTCTTAGGTGTCTCGGGCGAAAAGTTTAAAGTGGAGGTCGATCCGAGAGAAGAGCAGATCCTTGGCGTTCTGCCCGGAAATAACTGCGGCGGATGCGGGTATCCCGGGTGTTCGGGACTTGCCGCTGCCATTGTAAAAGGCGAGGCACCGGTCAACCAGTGTCCGGTCGGCGGAGCGCCGGTTGCGGCGAAGGTCGGCGAGATCATGGGCGTTGCTGCAGAAGAAGGAGAGCGCCAGGTTGCCTTTGTCAAATGCTCCGGTGATTGCGAAAAAGCGAAAAACAAATATTCCTATGAAGGAATCACGGATTGTAATGCGATGCGTTATCTTCCGGGCGGCGGCCCGAAATCCTGCAGCTACGGCTGCTGCGGATTCGGAAGTTGCGTGAAGGCGTGTCCGTTTGATGCGATCCATATCGTAAACGGCATCGCAAAGGTGGATAAGGAAGCCTGCAAAGCCTGTGGCAAATGTGTGGCGGCTTGTCCGAGACATTTGATCGAGTTCGTGCCTTATTCTGCAGAGTATCTGGTACGCTGCAGTTCCCGTGACAAAGGGAAAGCAGTCATGGATGTCTGTGCGGCAGGCTGTATCGGCTGCGGTCTTTGCCAGAAGAACTGCCCGGCGGATGCCGTACATGTAGAAAACAACATCGCTAAGATCGACCAGAGCAAGTGTCAGCGTTGCGGTGCCTGCGCGGCAAAATGTCCGAAGAAGGTGATCCTCGGAGCATTGCCGGCGGCAGAGGAGAAAGAAGCCGGCTGATCGATTGACTTGAATGGAGTATATGCGGACATGAAGGAATATACCCTAGGGAAAACCGGAATCACCGTTCCGCAGAATGCGTTCGGCGCGCTGCCGATCCAGCGCGTTGATCTTGAGACGGCAGTCCATCTCCTTCGGAAAGCTTATGATGGCGGGATGCGGTTTTTTGATACCGCAAGAGCCTATTCCGACAGCGAGGAAAAGGTAGGCGCAGCCTTTGACGGGATGCGCGAAAAGGTTTATATCGCCTCGAAAACAACGGCGAAGACCGCAGAAGAGTTACGAACGCATCTTTCTCAAACATTAAAGAATTTGCGTACGGATTATCTGGATCTTTATCAGCTCCATTGCGTGCCGCAGTGCTATCGTCCCGGTGATGGGACGGACCTTTATGAGGCACTTCTGGAAGTAAAGAAGGAAGGAAAAGTCCGGCATATTGGCATCACGGCGCACAAGATCGGCATCGCGGAGGAAATCGTACAAAGCGGTCTCTATGAGACGCTGCAGTTTCCTTTTTCCTATCTGGCAACGGAACGTGATGTTGCGCTTGTAAAGAACTGTGCAGATGCAGGAATGGGATTTCTTGCGATGAAGGGGCTTTCGGGAGGTTTGCTGACCAATGCAAAAGCCTGTATGGCCTTCATGCTCCAATATCCGGTCCTGCCGATCTGGGGGATCCAAAAGGAGACGGAGCTGGATGAATGGCTGTCCTTCTTTAAAGAGACGCCGGCGTTGACGGACGACATGCAACACATGATCGAGGAAGACCGCAAGGCTTTGTCCGGCGATTTCTGCAGAGGATGCGGATACTGTATGCCGTGTACGGTAGGGATCACCATCAACCAGTGTGCACGGATGTCACAAATGATCCGCCGTGCGCCTTCACAGGACTGGCTGACCGAGCACTGGCAAACCGAAATGCAAAAAATTGAGGACTGCGTGGACTGTGGGTTGTGCATGACGCGTTGTCCCTATGAACTGAGAACACCGGAGCTTCTCCGAAAAAATCTTGCGGATTATCGGGAGATCCTGGCGGGACGCGTAAAGGTGTGAAATACGAGAGAAGTTAGGAGATCAAATGAGTACAGCTATTGTTTATTATTCCTTGAATGGAAATACAGATTATGCGGCAAAGGAAATCGCAAAGAGACTTTCGGCGGATTGTATCCGGCTGGAGCCGGAAAAGGCTTATCCAACCAGCGGCTTTGCCAAATTCTTCAAGGGTGGCGGGAGTGCTGTGATCGGAGAGAAGCCGGCACTGAAGCCGTATACCTTTGATGCGGCAGCGTATGATACGGTTGTTTTCGGATTTCCGGTCTGGGCAGCCAGGGTGACACCGCCGCTTCGCACTTTTGTGGAGGATCAAAAGACAGCGCTTGCCGGGAAGCGGATCGCAGCATTTGCCTGCCAGAGCGGCAACGGCGCGCAGAAAGCATTCCCGAAGTTAAAAGAGGCGCTTGGGATCACGGATTTTGTCGCAGAGCTCGTGCTGATCGATCCGAAGGATAAACCCTCGGACGACAATGCAGGCAAGATAGACGCTTTCTGCGAAACACTCAAATAGAAAATGGCAATAAAAAATCCTGCGGATTTTTCCGCAGGATTTTTCGTGCAAAGGATTAGGAATCCAACCGCTTCTCGATCGCGCGGATCACGGCTTCAAGTGCCTGTACGCGTGCAAACTTTTTTTCATTGGAAGAGAGGATCTGCCATGGTGCAAATTCCGTGGAAGTCTTTGCGATCATCTCATCCACGGCATTTTCGTAAAGGTCCCATTTTTCGCGATTCCGCCAATCCTCGTCCGTGATTTTCCATTGCTTTTCAGGTGTATTCTGGCGATCTGTAAAGCGGGCCAGCTGCGTCTCCTTGTCAATCTGCACCCAGAATTTCACGAGGACGGCGCCCCAATCGTAGAGCTCTTTTTCAAATTCATTGATCTCATGATAGGCACGCTGCCAGTCATTTTCGGAGCAGAAGCCTTCCAACCGCTCCACCATGACGCGCCCGTACCAGGTGCGGTCGAAGATCGCAATATGACCGTCCTTCGGTAGCCGTGTCCAGAAACGCCAGAGGTAGTGGCGTGCTTTCTCATGTGGCTCGGGACTTGCGATCGGATGCACTTCAAATCCGCGCGGATCAAGCGCGGCAGTCAGCCTCTTAATATTACCGCCTTTTCCTGCAGCATCCCACCCTTCATAGCCGACGATGACGGGAACCTTTTTTCGATAGATCTCGTTATGCAGCGCGGCAAGGCGATCCTGCAATTTGTGGAGCTTTTTGTCATAGGTTTCCTCGTCCAGCATCTGATCCAGCGGGACCTCGGAAAGCTTCGGAACACTCTTTAAGGGGAACGTGTTCTGCAGCAGCGGGACGGAATGCGCGGTGTTTTTCAGCGCAATATCGATGTTCTTTACAAGCAGTTCGGTGACCTGGAGCTCTGCCCATTTCTTGGATTTTCCGTCGATGAAATACCACGGCGCCACGAACTGGTTTGTTTCGTCGAGATACCTGTCATAGACGTTCAGGCACTCCTCATAATGTTTGTTTTGCCAAAGATCCCATTTTTCCACACGCCAGCTTGTGTTTTTCTCCTCAGACAAGGTCATAAGGCGTTTGCGTTGTTCATTCTGACTAATGTGGAAAAACAATTTGACGACCAGGTATCCGTTGTCGGAAAGCTGCCGCTCAAAACGTTTAATGCTGGTCAGCTGGCGCTTGAACTCCGATTCCTTGATCTTGCCAGCGAGGTAGAGGCGGGTCACATCATCCATCCAGCTGCCGTCAAAGAAAGAATACTTGCCGGCTTCGGGGATGCGTCTGAAATAACGGTATAAAAACGGCCTGCGAACTTCGTCTTCCGTAGGCTTGCCAAGCGTTTCCGTTTTAAAAAAGCGGGGATCGAGGCTGCGGATCACGCGTCCGAGCACACTTCCTTTTCCGGCAGCGCCCCAGCCGTCCATGATCACAAGTACCGGCAGTTGTTTCTCTTTAATCGCCATTTGCTGAGCAGACAACGCGGCGCGCGCGGCCTGCAGACGCTCTGTGAGTTCTTCATTCGATGGTTTTTGTGGTTTCACCCATTCCTTCAGCATAATATCCCTCCCTAAATTGACTTCATCTACTCCCATCATACGCGCGCGGACTGCGCTTGACAAGCGAAAAACGCTTGACAATTATCGCGTTTCCGCATAAAATGAAAATCGTTCTCAAATTATAGAAAGAGACCTTACGAAAGGAGTAGTGCATGTTTGAAAAACTGGCGGAGTATCTTTCTTATCCGTTTGTCAGATATGCCTTGATCGTCGGTATCCTGGTGGCACTTTGTTCGTCACTGCTTGGCGTGACACTTGTGCTGAAGCGCTTTTCGTTTATCGGAGACGGGCTGTCCCATGTGGCATTTGGGGCGATTGCAATTGCGAGTGTTGCCAACCTTTCGGATCAGATGATCATCGTGCTTCCGGTGACCGTGCTGAGCGCTATTTTATTATTGCGTACCGGTCAGAATAAAAAGATTCAAGGAGATGCTGCGATCGCGATGATCTCGGTCGGCGCGCTCGCATTCGGCTATCTTATCATGAATGTGTTTTCCGCTTCATCCAACCTGACGGGAGACGTCTGCAGCACGCTGTTCGGGTCGACTTCAATTTTGACGCTGACCATGCAGGATGTGATCCTGACCGTGGTTCTCTCAATTGTGGTGCTTCTAATCTTTGTGCTGAGCTATCATAAGATCTTTGCCGTGACGTTTGACGAGTCTTTTGCCAAGGCCACGGGCACCAAAACGGAGCGATATAATCTGATGATCGCAGTCGTGATCGCGCTCATCATTGTACTGGCGATGAACCTCGTGGGATCACTTCTGATCTCGGCACTTGTGATCTTTCCGGCGCTTTCCGCAATGAGGCTGTTTCGGAGTTTCTTCCATGTGACGGTGTTTTCCGCAATCCTTTCGGTGGTGTGCGCACTGCTTGGAATCGTCATCTCCATTCTGGCAGGCACACCGGTTGGCGCAACGATCGTTGCAGTGGATGTGGCAGCCTTTTTTGCCTGTGTGTTGGTTGCGGCATGTAAGAGGGGGATTGCATGAAAAAAAAGACGATAGCGGTTCTGCTAGCCATCGCTTGCATGGGGACATTTTTCGGATGCGGTGCACAGCAGCAAAATGCAGCAGAAGCGCAAACCGAGACAGCAACAGAAGAGACCAGGCTTATTTCCGATGTGACAGAACAAGAGGAATCCTTGGAACTGCAGACAACAGAGCTATCTGAGCAGGCGGAGAGCGTTCCGGGATCAGAGGAAGAGACTACAGCAGCGTTTTCCGATCAGGATGTGGTCTTTGGAGATGAACGCAGTGATCTGTATCTGCCGCATCTTTCCGGGAAACGGGTGGCGTTGCTCACGAATCAGTGCGGGATCGTGGGAGACGAGCCGGATGGGGAACATATTTTAGATGCACTGCTGGCACAAAATGTGGATGTCGAAGTGGTGTTCAGTCCGGAACATGGATTCCGAGGGACAGCTGATGCCGGAGAAACCGTGGATAATGCAGTGGATGAAAAGACGGGCGTGCCGCTAGTGTCACTGTATGGCAACGGGCGGACCAATGAGCCTGCAGCCGCCGATATGGAACGGTTTGACATTGTGGTTGTCGATCTTCAGGATGTGGGGCTTCGCTACTTTGCTTATTACATTTCCGTTCTCTATATGATGGATGCCTGTGCACAGTATGACAAGGAGATGCTCGTACTGGACAGGCCGAATCCCAATGGCTTCTATATCGACGGGCCGATCTTAAAGGAGTCTTTTTATTCCGGTGTGGGGATGCTGCCGGTGCCGATCGTATACGGACTTACAATCGGAGAATTGACACAGATGATCAACGGGGAAGGGTGGCTTTTGTCAGGAAAAGATGCGTGCAAACTGACGGTGATCCCGTGTGATCATTATACCCACCAGACCACCTATCATTTGCAACACATGCCTTCACCGAATCTGAAGGATATGCATGCAATCTATCTGTATCCTTCAACCTGCTTCTTTGAGAATACGGTCGTTTCGGTTGGGCGAGGAACTGACGCGCCGTTTAATCTCTACGGGAGCCCCTATCTTGCCGGCGTAAGCGGCTATGAGTTTTCCTTTACACCGGTGCCGATGACTGGTGCCAAGGAGCCGCCCTTTGAAGGAGAAGTCTGTTACGGGAAAGATTTACGCGACATTCCGGAGGAGGAGATCTGGGAGAAGCATATCGACCTCACATATCTGATCGATACCTACTATGCGGTGCAGCAGGCGGCACCCGGCGTTTCTTTTTTCGGAAAAGGGAGCAAAGACCGGTATTTCCTGGACCTTCTGGCAGGGACGGATGAACTACGAAAAATGATAGAAGCCGGCGATGATGCAGAGACGATCAAAGCAAGCTGGAAGAGTGAGATCGATGCATTCAAAGAACAAAGTGCGCCTTATTTATTGTATGGATCGTTTGCAGAATAGTTTATAACGACAGACCGGAGGACGAGACGAGAGTCTCGTCTTCTTTGATGAAAACAGCTTCCGTGTCGGACAGGGATTCGACCAGAGCCATACCGTTCTCGAGACCGATCGCATAACAGATCGTGGAAAGTGCATCGCCGTCCACAGATCGATCAGAGAGGATTGTGACGCCGAGCAGTCCGCTTTCGACAGGATACCCTGTTTGCGTGTCAAGAATATGATGATAGCGGACGCCGTCGATCGTCATATAGCGTTCATAGCAGCCGGAACTGACCAGTGATTCGTCCTTGATCTCCAAGGTTTCGATTGCGGTGCCTTCCGGTTGGAACGGATACTGGATGCCGACCTTGTAAGCACCGCCGTCCGGCTTTTCACCTAGAACAACGACATTGCCGCCGAGATTGATGATCGCAGAGGTGACGCCTGCTTCGATCAGGGCGTCTTTCATGCGGTCTGCAATATAGCCCTTTGCAATTCCGCCAAGATCCAGCCTTGCGCCGGGGCGTGTGAGTTGGATCGTACCGGCAGTTTCATCCACATTCACTTCCCGGTAATCCACCGTCGTAAGTGCGGCTTCGATATCCGCCGGGTCAGGAAGTGCCGGTTCTTCGGCCTGAAAATCCCAAAGAGAGGACAGCGCACCAATCGTCGGGTCAAAGACACCGTTTGAAAGAGCGGCATAGGAGAGCGCAGTCTGCACCAATGAAATTGTTTCGGGATCGGTCTCCACAGGCGCGCCATCGGCATCATTGATCTTTGCGATATCACTTTCCGGGATCTTCGTGCTGAATAAATGCTCATACCGGTCTGCGAGTGCAAAACAGGTGTCGAGACTTTTCAGATCTTTTTCGTCATAGACCGTGATTGTGATCACGGTATCAAAATAAAAACCGCTTCTGCTGATCGGCGTTGTCTCGCGGGGGAGCGCACAGCCGAAAAGGAGCGTAGTGCCCAAAAGAAGCATAAGCATGCATGCAAAAGCTCGCCGGAGTAAGAGGCGTCTCATTTTTGGGAACAGGTCTACATTCATACCGATATGCTATAATAATGCGTAACAGTTGTCAAAGTATCGCGCGTTTGCTAAAATGAGGCAGGTGTCCGGGAAAGGATTTCCGCGATACGACAAGGAGAAAAGACGAATGAAGAAAAATCGTGTCATTGTAAAAGTTGGATCTTCGTCCCTTCAGCATGAAGAGACCGGCGGGATCCACTATCATAAAATGGAGCAGCTGGTACGGGAACTTTGTGACCTCAGGAATCAGGGCATGGATGTATGCCTGGTGAGTTCCGGTGCGATCGCAACCGCGCGGCATGCGCTTTCTTTAAAGGAACGTCCGAAACGGCTTGCAGAGAAGCAGGCGCTGTCTGCGATCGGACAGGCAAAACTGATGATGACCTATCAACGGCTGTTCTCGGAATACAATCAGGTGACGGGGCAGGTATTGATGACGAAGAATACGATCATCGACAACGTTTCGAGAAAGAATGCGCAGAACACTTTTGAAGCGCTGTTTCAGATGGGTGTAATCCCGGTTGTGAACGAGAACGATACGATCTCCACCTATGAGATGCAGTTCGGTGACAATGACACGCTTTCTGCCATGGTGGCGGCACTGACAGGCGCGGATCTTCTGATCCTGCTTTCGGACATTGACGGATTATATACGGATGATCCACATGTCAATCCCGATGCCAAAATGGTAAAAGTGGTCGATCATCTTGATGAACAGCTTTACATGATGGCAAAGGATTCGACCGGGAGTGATGTCGGTACCGGCGGCATGGCGACGAAACTCAATGCGGCAAAGATCGCGACCCTTTCGGGTGCTGATATGATCATTGCGAGTGGGAAAGACTTCCATATCTTGAGCGAAATTTTCTCCGATGATTACACGGGGACACTGTTTACCGCCCATAAGGATGAGGACTTTTACGTACCGGATTACATCCGGGAGAGCATCGGCGATGAGTGGTGAGAAAAACCGGATTCGTGCAGAATATCGGAAGCGTCGTGCATCGATCCCGGAGGCTGTCAGGCAGGAGAAATCTGCAAAGATCGTCGAATACTTTTCGAAGAGCAAACTATTTCTGGAGCACGACCGAATCCTCTGTTATGCACCGCTCCCTGAAGAAGCTGATATCATGGGCATCCGCAGCCTTTGTTACGAAACGGGGAAACGCATCGCCTTCCCCAAAGTATGCGGAGACGATCTGCTGTTTTATGAATTGACACCGGCCGACATCCTGATCGAGAGCAACTTCCATGTGCCGGAACCCGCCCCCACAGAAGATCGGCAGCCTGTCTCCTGGCAAGAAGCTCTCTGCCTCACACCGGGCGTAGTGTTCGATCGCTTCGGCAACCGCTATGGCTACGGCCGCGGGTTTTATGACCGCTACTGCGCAGCCCATCCGCACCTGATTCGCTGCGGCATCGCCTTCACAGAGCAGATTAGCGAAGCAAAACTGCCCATAGAAGACACAGACCTCCCGGTGCAGGCTCTCCTCACCGAAGAAGGGTTTGTTTTATAAACGGCAGTTTAACAGCACTATCCCTCCCGGACGGGCGTCCGCTTCGTGTCGCAAGTACAACGGTCTGCAATGCTCGCTCGATGTGCTTCTAATCAGATCTGCCAATGTATCGATCACTTCCGCAACCGCTCGCAATACGCATCCATGCGTATGCTCGCTCTCGCGCACCTCCCTGTGCGCTCGTTGCTTGACATTGTAAGATCTGATAAGAATCACAATCTCGCTCACAAGGCAGACACTTATGTACTT
>CACZBF010000029.1 GCA_902779355.1 uncultured Lachnospiraceae bacterium
CCCATCAACGCCTTATACTACAAGGATTAATAAACAAAAGAACAGACCTTGGAAAGACAGTTTAGTGATCTTTCACAAGGTCTGTTACTATTGTTTTATTATATTCTTTCAGGATAAGACAGTTTACCTCTTGGAGGATAATCTGCTTTGCCCTTGGACAATCGTTATCACTCAAGCTCAATCGTCCCCGGCGGCTTGCTTGTGAGGTCGTAGAGGATGCGGTTGACGCCGCGGACTTCGTTGATGATGCGGTTCATGACGGTCTGGAGGACGGAAAACGGAATCTCTGCGGACTCTGCTGTCATGAAGTCGATCGTCTTGACAGCGCGGAGCGCGATGGCGTAGTCATAGGTGCGTTCGTCGCCCATGACGCCGACGGAGCGCATGTTGGTCAGGGCAGCAAAATACTGATCCGGTATCCAGGACGGCATCTTGCCATCATGCTGCTCTTTCCACTCTGCCGCGGCTTTTGCGATCTCTTCGCGATAGATCGCGTCTGCGTCCTGCACGATCCGTACCTTTTCTGCTGTAACTTCACCGATGATCCGGATGCCGAGACCCGGACCCGGGAAGGGCTGGCGGAATACAAGGTGCTCCGGGATGCCGAGCGCAAGGCCGACCTTTCTGACCTCATCCTTGAAAAGATCCCGCAGGGGCTCGATGATCTCGCGGAAATCCACATGATCCGGCAGGCCGCCGACATTGTGATGCGACTTGATGACGGCAGATTCTCCGCCGAGACCGGATTCCACGACATCCGGATAGATCGTGCCCTGCACCAGATAGTCCACGGCACCGATCTTTTTCGCCTCTTCCTCGAACACGCGGATAAACTCTTCTCCGATGATCTTTCGTTTTTTCTCCGGCTCTTCTACACCTGCCAGTTTCCCATAATAGCGATCCTGCGCATTCACCCGGATAAAGTTCAGATCATAAGATCCGTCGGGTCCGAAGACTTCTTCGACTTCATCTCCCTCATTTTTCCGCAGGAGACCGTGGTCCACAAAGACGCAGGTGAGCTGCCTGCCGACCGCCTTGGAGAGCAGCACTGCCGCCACGGAAGAATCCACGCCGCCGGACAGCGCGCAGAGCACTTTGCCGTCTCCGACTTTTTCGCGGATCTCTTTGATCTTTCGCTCGGCAAAATCGTCCATCCTCCAGTCTCCGCTGCAGCCGCAGATCTGATAGACGAAATTGCGAAGCATCTTCGATCCCTCCGGCGTATGAAGTACCTCCGGATGGAACTGGATCGCATAAAGATTTTCCTCGCGGTTCTCCGCTGCTGCCACCGGCGTGACTGCCGTATGTGCGATCGAGCGGAAACCCGGTGCAAGCGCCGAGATATAATCAAAATGGCTCATCCAGCAGGTTGTCTCTTCCGGCACGCCCGTAAAAAGCGGCGATCCATTGTCCACCGTAAGCGCCGTATGTCCGTATTCCCGTACCGGCGCCTTTTCCACTTTGCCGCCGAGCACCAGCGACATCACCTGCGCGCCGTAGCAAAGTCCCAGCACCGGGATCCCCAACTGAAAAAGTTCGGGCGAACACGTCGCAGCTCCCTCCTCGTAACAGCTGGACGGTCCCCCCGTCAGAATAATCCCTTTCGGTTTCATGGCGCGGATCTCTTCAATCGGCGTCCGATAGGAATAGATCTCGCAATACACGTTGTTTTCGCGCACGCGCCGCGCAACCAACTGGTTATACTGTCCTCCGAAATCAATGACCAGAACTTTTTCCATGCTTCCTCCTAGGGTCAAAATCCCTTATCTCTTGTTGTTGCCCGTATTAAAAAACTGCATCCCCATTGCCGTCGACGTTGGCCTTGGCATCGGTGTTTGGCCGCCTGCGGTGATCTGTCTTTGTGCATCGATGGCCTCCATCTGCATCTCCAGCATTTTCTGGTTCAGATACGTGGCAGCCTCTCTCTCCATGTTTCTGACATGGCAGCCGTATAAGAACCGGTCTCCTTCTTTTTTCCGCACACAGCGCGCCGTGATCCTCACCTCAAAGAAATGGTCTCGTAACTGTTCTGAAAAATAGATCTTCACCAGCCCGCCGACCAGTTTGATGTCTTTTCCATACTTGAATGCGACACCCTCACGGCTGAGATCGTAGATCTCCACGTCGATCTCACGTCCTTCATCAGGGATCACCACAACACCCGGCAGATTGATCTTGATCCGGGATGCATCCCGACGCTCGACTTCCTGCCCCTCCGCGCGGAATGTGCTGGTCTTGATCTCGTAATAGATCTTTTCCTTTACTTCCCGCATCTCCAGTGTGACGCTCCGCCACATGAGACGCTTTCCGGTCTTTGGATTCGGCGCGTAGATATTAAATACCATGCCGCTAAAGGACGGGTTTGTAAGATCCAGAGTTTTCCCTTTATAGGTGAAGGACTGGACAAACACTCTCCCTGCCATGGAGAGCACGATCTTAGAGGGGATCTCATAGGTAGACTCCCCCCATACGATTTCCAAAGCCAATTCTGTCCCTTGTTCCAGTTCCTGTATCTTCAACGCTTTTGTCCCTCTGTACAAACGCTCCTGAACAAACCTATCAATCGCGGCTATTTTGCTTTCTCCGCTCCGTATTCCGTCACATCAAGCACTGTCAGCGTCTGATCCGTCACGGAAAACACAATGTTTTTCCCGGCGAACGCCATGCCGTATCGACTTCCATCCTGATCGCCGTATCGGGGTCTCGGATCCAGCGCTAGGAGCTTTTTGGCCTGCTCTCGCTGCTCCAACGAAAACCGTTCTAACAGTTCCTCCGGAAAAAAAACGGCAAGCGTCTCCTCCGGCGGCGTATCGGCAAATCCAGCCTTCGCCTGCGGATGGCTGTCCGCGTAAGGCAGATAGGGCTTGATGTCCAGGATCGCTGTCCCATCCCGAAGATCCGCGCCCGAAACCACGAGCACAGGGCCTTCTTCTGTCTCCTCCACACGTAGCAGTTTGACGGAGGACAACCCAATCCCGTTCGGCCGATACGGAGACCTCGTCGCAAAAACGCCCATCGTCTCTTTCCCGCCCAAACGCGGCGGACGGACAAGCGCAGACCATTCTTTCTTCTTGGTCCCTTCAAACTGCCAGATCAGCCAGAGATATTCAAATCCTTCAATCCCGCGGATCGCATCCGCCGTGCGAAATGCACTTTCAAAAATGATCCTGCCTTCGGTTTCCACAAGACCGCTCTGTCTGGGAATCCCGAATTTCTCCGGAAAGGCTGTCCGGATATGCGCGATCGCGCAAAACTCCTGCTCTGCCACCTTAGTCGTCCTTTAAGGGGATCACGCCGAGAAGCTTGTCCTGAAAGGAAGTGCGGATCGTTTCATAATCGGCATAGCTGATCCTCTCTTTCATCTCGCGGTTCCAAGTATCGCGGATATGATCCGCAAGGAGCTTTCCTTCCGGCTCCTCCTTTAATAGCAGTGCAGGAAACACATAATAGATCAGATAAAAACCCAGATCCGTTCGGCGTTTGACACTGACTCTGCCCCACTTCCGATATTTTTCATTCACGGCATCCACCAGGCACATCGCAACCTCATCAGCCGCAGCCTCTTTGTCCTCACGTGCGGACACGAGATCGATCATATCAGCAAGGAGCTTTCCCTGTTCTTTGCAGAAAGCCTCAAAATAGGCCTCATAGGTTTTTCTTTTATGCGAGGAAAACACCAGCTTTTTTTCATACTGGTCAAATAAAGATGGCATCTGTTCCAACATGCCGAAACCTCCTGTTCCTCATTCCGTCAAACCGTTTTCCTGCGTAGGGCAAACAAAAATACCCACTTTTATATAGTAACGGAAAATCTGTCCAAACACAAGAATCATCACGGAACAATGCGCAAAAAAGATGCACCCGGTCTTGTGGGTGCATCCTGTGTTTGTTTCTTTTTCAGGTCCAGAACATAGCGCTCTTTCTGGCTTCGTCTTCCTGTTTTTTCTTCTGCATCATAAGCGCATATTGCTGCAAGGTCTCTTGTTTTTTCTTCTCTTCCACAGCCTGCGGATAGTCGAGATCCTCCAGACGGCTGGCCGTTGCAGTATGAGCATATGCCGCAGTCGAATTGTAGTTCTGAAGGTAATCCAACGCGTTATACTGCGCTCCCATCGTCCCTCTTGCCTGCGTCACGGTCTCCAACGCCTGATCGATCGTGTCCAGTGAAAACGAACCCGTCACATCAAAATCCGCGATCCCAAGGGCTTCCAGCGTCGCATTCGTCGTTGTTACCGAAGCAGACCCGCCGTTGCCATCCGTTGCAACCTGAAACTCCGTGCGAGAACCGTCCAGCAGCTTATTCGTATTGTACATCGTCTGCTCCGCAACATCAGAGATGCCCTTTTTGAGCTGCTCGATCTCCTGCTGATACGTTGCACGATCAGAATCCGTCGTCGTCGCATCATTCATGGAAGAAAGTGCGAGCTCCCGAATCCTTTGCAGATAATCCGTAATGCTCCCGAGGGCTGCATCGGAAATGTTGGCTACTTCCTGTGCGGACTTTGCGTTGTTGCTTCCGACCTCATAACCGGTGGTCTGGATATTCTCCTTCTCCGCAATCCCGAGCTCTGCCGCTCCGTCCGCGGCTGTCTGCAATCTGACTCCGCTTGCAAGCTGTCCGTATCTGACTCCCTGTCCAACTCCTGAGATACCGCTCATAAGCACCTCCATTCCCGTTTCCAAGAAACGTCATGCCTGTTGACGACAAAAATTCCTTATAGGTATTCCTACTATAGCACGGTTTTCCGCAGGTTTCAAGAAGATCCCGCCACAATATTTTTGACCCAGCCGCCGCGTTTCATAAACACAAATCCGAGTATATCCTTGAAAAGATCCAGAAGCAGTACTGCTGCATAAAGCGGCAGTACCGGGATTGTCGTGAAATGCGCCAGGATAAATGCCGCCGGCACAGAGATCAACCAAGTGAACCCGCTGTCAAAGATCACCGTGATCAGCGTACGCCCACCGGCACGCAGCGTGAAATAGGCAGCGTTCGCATAAGCGTTGATCGGCATACAGACAGCGACGACACGGATAAAGGAGCAGGCCAGCGCGCGAATCCCCTCTTCTGTATTGTAAATATCAGGCAAAAGCGGCGCGAGCAAAAACAGGATCGTCCCCATGATCACACAGACGAAAATGGACAGGGACGACATGCGCCATGCCGTCCGTCTTGCGTTGACAAGCCGGTTTGCGCCAAGCTCCTGGCCGACCAGGATCGCGGTCGCGCTTCCGAGGGAGATAAACGCCTCGTTAAACAGCATGGATATGGTGTGACAGATGTTTTGTGCCGCCACTACTTCGATCCCTCTCACCGAATAACTCTGCAAAAGCGCCGCCTGACCGAGACTCCATAGTGTCTCATTCAAAAGCAGCGGCATGCTCTTGGAGAGGAATCGCGGAAACATCTCCTTCGGAATCCGGAAATGCCGGTATACCCCGGAAAAGTACTCTTTTTTCTTCACATGCGAAAAGATCACCACGATCAGAAATTCCACAAACCGTGAGATCACCGTTGCCACTGCTGCACCGACAACACCCAGCTTCGGGAATCCGAAATATCCGAAGATCAGCAGCAGGTTGAACACAAAGTTCACCGCCATGGAGATCATGCCGGCCGCCATCGGCAAAACCGGCTGCCCTCCTTCTCTCAATGTCCCGGCATAGACCTGCGTCAGTGTGAACGGCGCCAACCCGATCAGCATGACCGACAGATACTGCTTTGCAAAAGAAAGCGTTGCCGCCCTGTCTGCAGGGGTGGTATCTCCCGCGATATAGAGATTGATAAAAAACGACCCGGCCATCAGAAACAGGGCAATGGCCCCAAGGCACAGTGCACCACCGACCACCAGTTTATAGCGGATCGTCTGACGGACACCTTCATAATCGCCTTTTCCGAAATACTGTGTCGTAAAAATGCCGGCTCCCGCCAATGCGCCGAAAATACACAAGTAGAACACGAAGATCAGCTGGTTCACGATCGCCACTGCTGACATCGGAAGCGTCCCGACTTGCCCCACCATCACATTGTCCAAAAGGCTCACCACGTTGGTCAGCGTATTTTGCATGACGATCGGAAACACGACATAACCGACTTTCCTGTAAAACTTATGATCCCCGATCAAACATTCTTTGATCGAAAGCGGAAAACGGATCGCTTCCGCCTCTGTTAAATTTTTTTCCTCCAAATATTCCTTCATTTTCCCCATCCCCTCTTATGGGTATCTGTATAAAAAAAGAACCTGTATCCGACGTATGCGTTCGGCTGCAGGTTCTTGCTTTTATACACTTTCGGGTCAAGCGCAGACCAGAAACTGTTCCATTGCTTCCAGTGCTTCTGATTCGTCTTTTCCTTCTGCTTCGATATGGATCGTCATTCCGTAGGACGGATTGAATGCCATGATGCCCATGATGCTCTTTGCATTGATCCGGCGATCCTCGCTCACCAAAGTGATGTTGCTGTCAAAACGACACGCCACCTGCACCAACTCTGCGATTGGATTTTCATGCTTCTTGTTTACGTCAGAAACGACAACTTCTTTGCTGCTCATAAGACCCTCCGAGTTTTGTAATACTTGATGATAAGCAACTTTTTATATACGTTATACATCAAGACTCAATATATCTCTTACATCCACCGTTTTCAAGCACTTCAAGCCAAAATCGTGAAACTGCCCAAAGAAACAGTAATTCCCTGTTTTTTTTGGTACTTTTTCACATGGACCGCTTTATTCAACATAGGAGAAAAAGACGTTTCCGTTATCCGCGAAGAAGTTGGTCGCCTCTTCAAGCGGCATGGATACCTTCTCGGATGTCATCGAGCGGTAGATCGTCACATTGTTGGCATCATACCCGACCAGCAGTACCGCATCATCCGCGCCGGCCAGCGCAAATACCGGTGATCCGCAGCTGATGTAATACAATGTCTCATCCACATCGCACCCGGAAAGATCCAGGAATCTGACATCACGCAGACTGCTCTGCAGAATCTCCTTCGGTGTCTTCCCGCTGTTGAGCATCGACTCCACATCGATACTGATCCCTTCGATGTTCAGCATCGCGCTGATACACTTGGAGATCGAGCTGGTATTCTCCGCGATCGCTTCCTCATCGATCGGAATTGCGGATTTTGCGGATGCTCTTGCTCTCTTCCACAGATACTCACAATCATCACCGATCACGACACCCATGTCATCATTGGCGCGACCAACGGCATCCTTCAAGAGATACGTCGAAAGCTGTACTTTACCTTTCGCATAGACATAGAACCGCTCTGTCTCATCGGTCAGAGTGATCCGGACAAGACGATCTTCTTCATTCACGATCTCTTTCGGTGTCAGCATCTTTGCCGTCATCGTCTTGACCTCAGTGCCCAGATCGATCTGCATCTCGGTCTCTTTGATCTCCGTCACCGTGGAATGCAGCGTGATGGTCTCCATGGAGTTGCCTTCCCGGTTCATGATCGTATCCTGCTCCGCTTCCACATAAGCTATCCCGTTGTACTCGATCCGGTTCAGATAGATCGTGTAATCGTCAATATAAATATCCGAAACAAAATAGCCGGGCTTGCTGTATTCCTTTAACAATTCATGACCACTGTCGGTTGACATGATGCAGACCTTGTACATCGGAAATGTTACGTTTCCTGCCTTGTCCATCAGGACATCCGATGCACGCGCGACCCCGTAAATACAGTCCTCCTGCATAAATCCAAGGGGTTTCAAAAACTCGCCCGGTTCTGCTTCGATGTCATAGGTGCTGTCCGATTCAAAATCACAGATCGTCAGTTTCTTCGCAGAATACATCTCCCCCTCACTCTGGTAGGCCAGATAACGATTCGATTCCGAAACTGCGTAGGTCCCCTCTGTCAACGAAGTCATCATTGTGGTGACACGACGCGTGTCCAGATCGATCTTATAAACCGCGCCGTCCAGCATCAGCGTAAACTGACCCTTTTCGTTTTCATACATCAGAGAACCGATATCCGAAGCCAGCACTTCATACGACCGGTTCATGGGGATAAAAATCTCTTCCTCCACCGTGTTGGTGACACCGTTAAAATGATAGACGCCAATCCCGCATTCCCCTTCATGTTCGCCACGGTTCATGTAGCCGTAGACGGCAAAATTGACACTTCCCTCCTCGTCAATACTGATGATCTTGATCCCGTGTTCCCCGAAGTTTTCTCTCTCATCGATCCCTTCCGGTCCTCGGAAGCTGAAGACCTGATAGAGTCTGGCATTGCTGATCGTATAGCACCAAAGCTCTCCCTCCTGGACAAACGCCACTGCCGTAGACGGCTCGTTTGCCATGAAAGGCACTTCAGGATCCGTGATCCCAAGCTGCAGGTAGCTGCCGTAAAAATGCGCATCTTCCCCGCGGTAGATCTCATTCATGGTCCGCTCATAATTCAGGAGGTAATCACGATCGCTCGTATGGCGCACACGGAAGTACTCCTCACAGTTATAGTATTCCGTAACGCCGTGATCCCCGACACGGGTTATCACATAATCCATCAGGATCACATGGTAAGACGGATTGATCTCCATGATCTTCGGTACCGGCGGCTCGATCTCCTGCCCGCCGAAATTCGCATATCCCACCTGTTTCAGGGAGGAATTGATCGTCACCCTCTGCAACGTGGAATTGTCCCCGGAAGAATCCGGCTCCAGATAGGTCGCCAGTGACTCATAAGTTTCCGGATTCAATGCCTTTTCGTGAAATTCCTTTACAAAGTCAAGACATTCCCCTGTGTAGCACCTGTCCGATTCCATGATGCGGGTATAGTAATGATAGGTACCACCACCATCCGTCACATTGATGATCAACGCGTATTCCACATCTTTGTCGATGATCCCCTGAATCGGAATGACCGTCGCAATTCTCCCCCGATCCGCCGTAAACCCCGTGATCTCGGAATCCGCCAGCAACAGTTCTCCGTCCAGAGAACGGATCTGGTAGGAGATTCCTTCCACGCTGTGTGCGCCGACTTTGATCTCCATCGGAATCTCATGATTTTCCGGGATCGGCGTGATCGCATCCCGCATATAACGGATGTCCATCTCGGTTGTATACCCTCTCATGGTATTCAGCGGGTTTTCTCCGTCAGACAGCGTCACCAGGGGCAGCGTGGCTTCCGCCATTTCCCTTGTCAGGTCTTCATTTGTACGATTCATCATCCGGGAAAACCCAAATACCGCCAGCACAAATACCGCGGCCAGGATGATCCCCTTGATTATCCCTTTTCGCAAAAAAGTCTCCTCATCATTCGATCGACTGTAAAAACAGGACTGCTGCCACTTCATGCGGCAGATAGACCAGAATGTTCATCTGTTTTTCCAGATCCAGTGTTTCGGATTTCATCGCATGGTAAAGGCAGCCGGTCAGGTAAACACTGCTGTCTTCCATCTTCAGTTCCGACAACCGTTTGATCTCATTTCTCTGGTTATCCGTTTCAAAAAGCAGGCGGTCCGGATACTTGTCTTCCGGTCCGATCTTGTCATGCAGCTCCTTTGCAAACTCTCTCAGATCGTAGAGTTTACTCTGATCCATCCCGAAAATGTCCCCGCAGATTTCCGCGCCTCTGATAAAATAATCCTCTTTGGTCAGGGTACGGTTATTGGCATATTGCTCAAAAAGATGGAACATCCGGTAAACATCGCCGGCTTTCTCGAGCTTGCTCTTGCCGTTTTGCATCATCAATGCTTCGCCGGTCGCCACGCCATAGCAAAACTTCCGGACTTCCTTTTCCATCGCGTCTACGCTTTCCGGTGTGAAATAGTAGGTGAAGCCCTTCAACTTTCCGTATGCTTTCTGCGCATCCATGTAGCCGAGCCGGATATTCTTTTGAATCCGCTGTTTGTCAAAATCCAGTACGCCGCCCAGATCCTGCGTCGGCATGATCGTTTTCACATACGGACGTCTGAAATGGTTGGGATGCTGCGGGGTCGTATGCAGATCTACCGCGATGATGTCATGCGCCCCCATATTCACCGCCAGATCGATGGGCAGATTGTCATAATAGCACCCGTCTACAAACGTTTCCTCGCCGATCTTATGCATCGGAAATGCAGGAAACACAGAGGAAGATGCGATGATATAGTCTTTCAGCAACCCTACCGGGATCTTATCCTTGGAAAGCAAAAACGGCGTCAGACTCGGAAACTGCACGGTAACAAGTCCAAAATCGATGGAAGATGCACGTACCCTCTCTTCATCGATCTGCTTCTCGATAAAATCCGTAAATGGGGAATTGTCGAGTCCCTTGTTTTTCAGATATTTTTTCAGATACGGACGCAGTGCCTGCTTTTGATTGTAAAAATCCTCCATCGTATCCGTCACGGAATTGGCAAGCGTGATACCGTCAACCATCATGTCCTCCATGGTCAGGTTTTCCCACATCTGCTCACACCGTTCATAATCCTCCATGGCCATCAGCGCACCGTTGATGGATCCGATGGATGTCCCTGTCACGATATCGTAAGAAATCCGCAATTCGTTCAGCAGACGCCAGACGCCAAGCTCGTATGCGCCTTTCGTTCCGCCTCCGCTTAATACAATTGCCTGTTTCATACTTGTATCTTAATCCTTTCTTATGGTAAAATCATAAGGCTGCACGGGCAGCAAGCAACCTTTATCGTCGCTACGCACCATTATATATAGGAAAAAGGAAAATGGCAAAGGAAAAAACCAAAAGCACACATACTCATCATACCCATCATCATGACCCTCAAAAAACGAAGACCATTGTCAACCGTATGAACCGGGCGATCGGTCATATGGAGTCTGTCCGCAATATGATTGCAGACGACCGCGACTGCAGCGAAGTGCTGATCCAGATCGCCGCTGTCCGTTCGGCCATCACGAATATCGGAAAGCTGATCCTGGAGGATCATATCGACCACTGTATCGTGCATGCCGTAGAAGACGGCGATGATGAGATGCTGCAGGAATTAAAAGAAGCAATTGATAAGTTTATGAAATAGAAAGAGGAATGTTATGAATGAACTACTGTTGATACTGTCACTCCCGATCACTTATTGCTTGGTTCTGCTCTGCTACCGGGTTTTCGGAAAATCCGGTCTTTTTTTGTGGACCGTGGTTGCGACCATTGCCGCGAATATCGAGGTTTTGATCGTGGTCAATGCATTCGGCGCCGAGATGACACTCGGGAATATCCTGTTTGCCTCCACCTTTCTTGTCACGGATATCCTCAGTGAAAACTATAGCAAAAAGGAAGCACAGCGGGCCGTCTATCTCGGGATCGCAACTTCCTTCCTTTTCATCGTGATCAGTCAGTCGTGGCTTTTGTATACGCCGAGCGAGAGTGATTTTGCGAGTCCTGCCATCCGTACGATCTTTTCGAATACGCCCCGGCTGATGTTTGCCAGCCTGGCTGCCTATGCGGTATGTCAGCTCTTTGACGTCTGGCTATATCACAAATGGTGGGAGTTTACGGAAAAGAAGTTCCAGAACAAGCGGAAATTCCTGTGGCTGCGCAACAACGGCTCCACACTGATCAGTCAGCTCGTCAACACGGTGCTCTTCAATGTGCTCGCATTTGCCGGTGTTTACAGCGTCGGGACGCTCGTTTCCATCATCCTGTCCTGCTATGTGATCTTCATCATCACAAGTCTCGCGGATACACCGTTTACTTATCTGGCAAGAAGGATCCATGACAGTGGCGCGAAGGAACTGTTGTAAAACTTAAGAGACGTGCACTGAAAAACCCGGGGGTCTGTCCGATCCCCGGGTCTTTTGATGTCTTTCTATCCTTTTGCGTTTATTAGCAGACTCCCTGTGCGAGCATTGCATTGACAACCTTCTCAAAGCCTGCGATGTTGGCGCCGACAACATAGTTGCCTTCGCATCCATAGCGCTTTGCAGCGTCATCGATATTGTGATAGATGTTGACCATGATCTGCTGGAGCTTGCTGTCAACTTCCTCAAAACTCCAGGAAAGACGCTCGGAGTTCTGGCTCATCTCCAATGCGGATGTTGCCACGCCGCCTGCGTTTGCAGCCTTGCCGCCAATAAACCAGACGTTGTTGTCCTGCAGATACTTCGTTGCCTCGATCGTGGTCGGCATATTCGCGCCCTCGCAAACCGCCATCACGCCGTTTGCAACCAGCTGCTTTGCATCGTCCAGATCCAGCTCGTTCTGGGTTGCGCAGGGAAGTGCCACATCACACTTGATGCTCCATACGCCATGCTCCCCGTTCTTCTTCTCATGATATTCCGCGCTCTTTCTTGCTGCCGCATACTCGGTCAGACGTGCGCGCTTCACTTCCTTCACTTCACGGAGCAGCTCTACGTCGATCCCTTCCGGATCATAGATCCAGCCGGTGGAATCCGAGCAGGTCACAACCTTTGCGCCAAGCTGCTGTGCTTTCTGCGTCGCGTAGATTGCCACATTTCCTGCACCGGAAACTGCGACGGTCTTTCCTGCAAGATCCTTGCCATGTGCCTTGAACAGCTCTTGTGTGATATAAAGAAGTCCGTAACCGGTTGCCTCGGTACGAGCGAGAGACCCGCCGTAGGAAAGACCCTTGCCGGTCAGCACGCCTTCATACGTGCCACGCAGCTTCTTGTACATACCGAACATATAACCGATCTCACGTGCGCCGGTTCCGATATCACCGGCCGGTACATCCATGTCTGCACCGATATATTTGTACAGCTCCGAAATGAAGCTCTGGCAGAATGCCATGATCTCACGGTCTGATTTTCCCTTCGGATCAAAATCGGAACCGCCCTTGCCGCCGCCGATCGGAAGGCTGGTCAGGCTGTTTTTAAAAATCTGCTCAAATCCGAGAAATTTGATGATGCCGATGTTTACCGACGGATGCAGCCGGATTCCGCCCTTGTAGGGTCCGATCGCGTTGTTAAACTGCACACGATAGCCGATATTGACCTGTACCTGTCCCTTGTCATCTACCCACGGCACACGGAACTTGATCTGACGATCCGGCTCGGTGATCCGCTCCAGGATCGCTTCTCTGCGGTACACTGCCTCATTTGCTTCTACAACCGGCCGAAGTGACTCCAGCACTTCTTCTGCCGCCTGCAAAAACTCCGGCTCAGATGCATTCTTTTTCTTCAGTGATTCCAGTACTTCATCTACGTAGCCCATTGGTTTCTCTCCTTTTCTGTGGTGTAAAAATTTCCGAACAAACCTATCATATTCTTATTTTTTTCGGTTTGCAACATTTTTTACGCTTCAAAAACCTGTTTGATGCTGTCGTAATGAAGGAACAATCCCTTCTCTCCGAGCTCTCTGATCTCCTCTTTTGTCGCCAGCATAAAGCCGTCCGTCTCTCTCTCCTGCAGCTTCACATCCGTTTCTGCAAAGTCCAGGCAAAACCGATAAATGTCGACAAAATAATTGTCCTTTAGCTTTGCGTTCACACGCGTGTAGGAAAACTGATAGCCGCCTTCCGCGCCTCTCACATCCAGGCCGGTCTCTTCCAGTACTTCGCGGCAGACCGCATCATAGGATTCTTCGCCTGCCATCACCCCGCCGCCGGAAACTTCCCAATGCCCGGGAGCCCAGGATTTATCCGCCGTGCGCTTTGTGATCAGAAACCGTCCGTCGGGTCTTCCCACAACGCCGAGCACTGTCAGATGGTACTCTCCCGGCTGCATATTCCAGTCATTCCGGCGCATCGTCCGGCCGGTCTTCTGTTTGTTTTCGTCATAAATATCCCAGTATTCTTCCAAGTCGTCCCTTCCTTTTCACTCTGCCTCTTCACAAGTTACGCGTTTCAATACAGGGTGCTCTTTGCTTTTTTTCATGCCGTCTGTCTTTGCAAGGCGTGATACAGTCTCCAGATACCGGTCCACCGCAGTCTTTGCATCCTGATAATGCGTCATGGCCGCTTTGCCATTCGCCTCCTGGACGTAGACACAGTTGTAATCCACATAAGCCACTGTGGCTGTCTTGCCGGATGCATTGACGAAACTCTGCTGCATCACGACGGTGTCGGCATGCGTTGCTGCCTTCGGCTTTTTCTTTTCCACCGGAGGTTTTTCAGGCTTTTCCTCCTGCGGCTTTTCTTCCGGCGCTTTCTTCTTTCTGCGTCCTACCGAGAGAAACTCCTCCGCCTCTGTCGAAAGCTCCACCTGTTCTTCATTGGCTTTCGCTTTTTTCGGCTGATACGGATCGCTGCCGAACAGATTCAGTTGACCGTCAAGATCATTTTTTCCCACAATACTATCCTTTCCAAAGAAAAACTTCCTTGCCAATTATAACTGATAAGACCACGGGATTCAATTCTGGAAATCGTGAAATGCTTATGATAGGATGAGAATGATGAAAGTTGACCGGGAGCTGAAAAAAGCAATTGAAGAGATGCGATGCGGCGGGAAGAACGGGTTTGTTGTTTTTTTCAACAAGACCTTTCAATTCAGCTGCCTTTGGACCACGCGTTTCATGTCTGATACCGTCCGAAGAGATGATTTTCTCTCTGAGTTCTACCCTTATGTCCTGCTCCACATCGCCGATCTGAAGGATGATGAAGAAGTCTTTCTCTGGCTGGAGCGGCTGCTTCCCGTGTTTTATGAGATCTGGACCGGCTCTTCTTATGCGGATGCTATCCGGATCGCGCACCCCGATCTACCGGATGATTCCGAGATCCGCGCCTCTGCATCCATTGTCTGGAATCAGATCAGTAAGAAGCTGCATTTCCCGGAGACTCCGCAAAAGCAACGCATCCCGACTGCTTTCATTCTGCTCGGGTTCGCTGCTGCAGCACTCTTTCTGGTCTGCATCCTGGTCTATCAGAAACAGCACATCCCGACTGCGGATCAGGAGATGATCGATCGCATCAATGAAGAAAATATGCATCTAAGCACGGATTCCGAGCTAAACGAATATCTCACCAACACCCATGTCACAGAACAGGGAAATACCACGATCGAAGTAGAGGAGATCATCCATGAGCCAGATACCGAATGATCCTGTACTGCTGTTATCCGTTGTCAACACAGCACTTAGGGATCGATATCCGACGCTGGAACGCTTTTGTGCCGCGAATATGGTCGCAGAAGAAGACATCATAGAAAAATTAAAGACGATCGATTACACCTACGATCCGGATGAAAATCAGTTTATCTGATCAGCAGGGACTTCGGGCAGAGCCATCACTCCGGTTTCTGCAGGCATCTCGGTGGACTCGGTGGAAGTAACAACTTCTCCTTTCCACAGATAGGGATTTGCCGCGAGATAATCCGAGGTCTGTTTCCGGAACAGGTAGATATCCAAAAAGACAAACAGACCGATCGCCATGATCAGCAGCGCGATCGTAAGATTTAACTTCGCATGACGGTTTTTCAGGAACACATAACCGCATTTCGGACATTCCCGCTTCACCGCCAGCGAAACAGTTTTTCCGCAGTTCGGGCATTCTCTCAGAAACGCCATCTGCAACACAAAACGGATCGTCAGAAAGACGATCAGCGCGATGATCACGATCATGAGAATGTTGACGATTGTCTGATTCATGTGTTGCGTTTCCTATCCAAAAAACGGTATGATACAAAAAGGGAGGACAGATACCTATGGCAAAACTTTACTATTATTACGGCGCAATGGGAAGTTCCAAAACCGCAAATGCGCTGATGACGCACTTTAACTATCAGGAAGTCGGGCAGAATGCGCTGCTCGTGAAACCTGCCATCGATACCAGAGACGGCGTCAAAACGGTTTCCTCCCGTATCGGTCTGTCACAGGAATGTATCCTGCTGGAGGATCTGGAGCAATACAGCGATGAAAAGATCCAGTCCTATGACTGTATCATCGTAGATGAGATCCAGTTCGCTAGTCCCGCTCAGATTGATTTTCTGTCCGACATCGCAGATTTTTTGAATGTTCCTGTCGTCTGTTACGGACTCCGCGCGGATTTCCAGAACAAACTCTTCCCCGGAAGCGAGCGTCTCATCGCGATCTGCGATGTGATCAAGGAATTAAAAACCGTCTGCTGGTGCGGAAGAAAAGCGACCTGCAACGCCCGTTACAATGAAAACGGGATCGTACGGGACGGGGAACAGGTCGTGCTCGGCGCCAATGACAGTTATATCGCGCTTTGCCGTAAACATTATAAACAGGGGCAACTAAGGCAAGACTGATAAAACCAGTCTTGCCTTAGCTGCTCCGCAGTGGATGCGCAGAAATTCGCAGAAGAAGACGCTTCGCGTCGCGAATTTCGCGCCGGGAAACGCTTTTAAAGCGTTTCCCTTTGATGCCCCTTAATCCTCTTCTTTTGCTTCGAGCGCCGGTCTTTCATCCGATGTCAGCTTGAAGCGTCCCACCGTCGTGTTCAGGTTCTCTGCGATCTCCTGCTGCTGGCCGGACATCGTGGAGATATTGTCTACATGATCCGCCACCACTTCGATCGAACTCATGATCTGGTTGCTGCTGTCGGTCGTATTCTGGGTTGCCTCCGCAATACTCTGGATCGCATCGGTTACTTCACCCATGATATGCTTGATATTCGCGGACATCTCGGAAATGTTGTTGCTCTTCTCCTGGAATCTCGCTGCATCTCCGCCATACTGTCCCGCAACTTCCACAAACAATCTGTAATCCGGTGATACCGTATTCTGTACGAAGTCAAGCAAGCCGCTCGCTGCGCCGGTCAGATCATTAAATGCATCCTGGACCTGCGCGATCGTATCCTGAATCTTGCCGACTGCTTCAGAAGTGCTGCCCGCCAGGCTTCCGATCTCAGTTGCCACGACTGCAAAGCCTCTCCCGGCTTCTCCGGCTCTCGCCGCCTCAATGGAGGCATTCAGGGAAAGAAGGTTAATCTGCTCTGCGATATTGCTGATCACATCCGTCAGTTCGCTGATGCTTTCCACAACCTTCGCATTTTCAATACTCTGATTCAGTCTCGTGCTGAACTGCTCCGTCATGCGGATCGCGGACTCGGAAGATTCCGTGCTCTGCTTCTCGATGCCTGCTGCACGCTCCTGGATCTCTCTGCTCATCTGCATGCTCTCATCGGCTTCACCCGCAAGCAGGCTGACATTGGAGAGCACTTCTTCTGTGGAAGCGTTCACTTCCTCGGTCGCTGCGCTGGTCGTCATCATATCCTCGTTGACGCTGTTCATTAACTTCTGGATGGAAGCAAACTGCTCTGACAATTCCGCTGCTGCCACAGAAAGTCTCGTACTGGACTCGTCAATATCGATCGCATATTTCGCAATGCCACTGATGACATCACGGTTGCTGTCATACATCTCATTCAGGGAGGTGCTCATGAGACCAAGCTCGTCCACTGTCCGTACTTCGATCGGATCCACGGAGAAATCACCATCCGCAAGCTGTCCGGCAAAGTTCTTGACTCTACCAATCCCCTTTGCGATGCCCCGGATCTGGACCACGACGATCAGGATCTCCAATACGATCGCAACCGCTGTCACGATCATGAGCAGAATAAACAACTGCTGGATCGGCTGGTTGATCTCGGACTCCGGCATCCGGATGATGACTTTCCACCCGGTCGCAGGAACTGTCGTATAGTAAAGATCCATCTTCCCATAGGTCGGATCCTGATAGGTCGTTTCACCCGTATCGTTTGCCATTACAGTCGCTCCGGCTGCTGCAAGGCTTGCATTGGTATCGGATGTGATCGGGGTCGCAGAGCTCACCAGACTCTCGTCAACACCTGCCATATAAACGCCGTTGCTGTCAAGCAGCATTCCCGTGCCGTTCTTGCCAACCTGGATGCTGTTGACCATATTCTGAATGGAGGAAAGCTCCATATCCACTGTCACGCAGCCGATAAACTCTCCGTCCACAAGGATCGGCGCAGAGCAGGAGCTCATGACAAGTCCGGTCGTCTCATCATAGTAAGGATTTGTGATCGTCGGCGCTGTAGAATTTTTGGCATTCAGGTAATATTCCTGATTGAAATAATCATATTCCGCATTGCTGTAATCATAGGTCACTTCAATCTCGCTGCCGTTCTTGTAAATGTACGGACCCATGTATTCCTGGCTTTTTACAAATACGTACGGCTCAAACCAGATGCCGCTTCCGAGCACCGTATCATTCCCCGTGATGATCTCCCCCAGCATGGTCTCATAAGCGGTCAGACTCGTGTATGAGTAAGTCGCTGCAACCGAACGGGCAATGACTTCTGCCATGGTCGTGACGGCGTTGAGCTCATTCTCCACGCTCTCTTCCGCTGCACGCATCTCTGCTTCCATCCGCCCTTCGATCTGGTTCTTGATGGTGTTCCGGCTGTTGACCACACTGATCATGCTCAGGATCACCATGGATGCGATCAGAACAGGTACGATGATCGCCAGCATTCTGGTGCTGATCTTCTTGAACTTCATAAAAACCCTCCTGTTTCCTGCGTTTTTTGCTACCCCATCTAGCAATGCGCTGTCGGTTTTAGTATTTTACCACAATTTGTGCCAAAAATCCAGAAAAATCAGGGATTTGGCTGCTCATTCCTTCCTTCTTCTCATCCTCTTTTCATAGCGGAAGGACGAGATCAGCATAAGTGCTCCAAACAGCAGCAAGATCATGACAAAAATGTTCCGGTAGGTCGTCATATCCGCTGTCTTTGGCATATCCGCAGTGCCTGATGTACCCGATGTTGCTGCGGGTTTCTCGGGCAATTCGTTTCCGGGCTTCGTCACAACCGAAGAGGAACTGCCGCCGGCTGCTGGAGTGGTTGTACTGCCGGATGATGACTGATCCGTGCCGGTGGTCGACGAACCAGATTCTTTCTTTTCCGGAAGTGTATTACCTTCTTTCACCACCACCGGGGATGTCGTGTCACTGCCTGCCGCAGAGGTATCCGCCTCTGCTGTATACAGCACTGCGTAAGGTGTAAAATGTGTCGTCGTAAAGACGAGCTTGTTTTTTCCGTCTTCCTGACGGATCACCGGGTTCACACTTTGATCCAGGACATGCTCATCATTTTCCTTCACCGTCAAAATCTGAAATGTCCCGATCGCAGGATCCATATTCTCCGGCAATGTCATCGTCACGGTACAGGTCCCGAAATCATCGACTTCATTTCCGGCGGAATCCTTGACCTCCATCTCATAGAAGACTCCTTCCGTATAGCCGGAAAGGGCCTCGGATGCCTGCACAAGCGTATACAGCGATGAAGACTCCGGATCTTCCATTTCCTCTACATAAAGCTTACGGCTGCCACTCCCATCCGCTGTCACAGTCGCTGAGATCTCGGGGATCTCCTCATGCGTCCCTTCTACAGCAATATCATACTGATTTGCCGCATCAAACAAGAATGCATATTCTGTCATCACCGGCGTCTCAAACGTCAGATACGTCGTATCCCCAGCTGTCGTCATCGTTACACCCGGGTTGGAATTCAATGTGCCGTCCCCGTTGACTCCAAGTAGATATACGCGCCCGTTTTCCGGTGACATATCATCCGGCAGCGCCATCGTGATCGTGCAGTTGCCGAAATCGCCGATCACATTGCCGCCCTCCGCTGCATCCGTCATGGTCAGTGTAAATGCACTCAGATCCGTATATTGATAGGTTCCATTCGCCTGAATGAGCGGCAGAAGGATCGATGCCTCCGAAGGCTCAATCTGGAGATACCGTCCGCCGGAAAAACCGGATGAAATACTCGCTGTGGTCTTATTCGCAGAGGAACAGTCTTTCCGGTTGTCTGTCACCTGTACGATCCCGTCCGATCCCGCATTTTTAAAGTAGGCGATCGCAAATTCCCCTGTGTTTTCCGTACGAAAAGTCAGATAATCCGTATCATCCGGGCTTCCGGTCTCTTCACCCATTTCCGTGTTCAATGATCCGTCCGGGTTCACAGAAAACAGTTTGACTCTTCCTTCGGACAATTTCATCTTATCCGGCAACGCCATCTGGATCATGAGCGTCCCATAATCTGATGCCGTTCCGTCCTTAAGGAGCGGTGTCCCTTTATCATCGATCAGAGAGATTGTAAAGACACTGAGGTCATCATAAGCATAGCTGCCATTCTGCTCCAGCAGACCCTTGATGGTATTGCCTGTGCTCTGCAATGTCACAAGACGGTCCGTCTTTAAATCATTGCTGATAGATGCCGTTGTCCTGTCCGCTTTTGTTGTATCTGTGCGCTCATCCTGTACCTTCGTCACAGGCGCTGCATGATAAACAAGGGCAAATTCTCCCTGCGGATAATTGGCATAACTGAAATACAAAGAAAGGTGATCGGTCCCGGCCGTGATCTCCTTAGAATCGACAAGTCCAAGCCCCTCCGGCGTCAGCCCGAGTACAGAGATAAATCCATCCTTGCGATAAGCTTCCGGGAGCACCAGAAGCATCGTCATGGATTGGTAAGAGACGGGCGCCTGATCAGCCTCTCCTGTCAGGGAAAGGGTGAACGCGCTCCTCGTTTCGGAATTGTAAAATGCATTTTGGTCATATTGGGCTTTGGCAGAGAGATCATCCATTTTTGCAAAGATCTCCGTGCCGGCAGAATCACTGATCGTAAGGGATGCCGGTGCAGAAAGGCCCGTTGCGGTCGCAGAAGTTTTTTGAGGCAGATCCTTTACAGACGCACGGTTGTCTGTCACTTCAAGCACAGCTGTCCCGGCTCCCGCTTCCGGTGCAGGATCCGCCAGGAGATTCATCGGCACGATCGCGATCGCAAACGCCAGGATCAGAGAAGAAATGCCGACGATCCGACGGATTTTTCTGAATCGGTCTTTTGATTTACTGCGCATGCAAACAGCCTCTCTTTATCTGCTTCTCGCCACGATAACAAGCCTGCCGTTGTCCTTGGTGTAATCACAGGTCGACAGGGTCAACAGATCATCTCCGTACTCCACCGAAACATCGATCGGATACAGTGCCTGCTCCTTTACCGATGAAACATACGCATCAAAGGACTCTTCGGAGTCGATCTGTATATAGTCATAATAATGGAAATCCTGCGGATCCGCAAGGTTTGTCGAGGACAGAAACACCGCAAAGATCTCGTAAGTACGGGTGTTAAACAGAGAGTCATAGCGGATCGACGGATGCGCCGCGCAATACGCCGGATCCTTATAGTTTTTCAACGCACCGAACATAAAGCCCGACTTCATGTTATGCCCATGGATCAGAAGATGATCTTCGTTCCCATCGGCCGCGCACCGCTTATCCAGTACCAGCAGGCCATTGACGTCCGTCTCCCCGTCAAAATTATGGGACAGGTAAAAATCGTTGTCATCAGACCGGTGCATCACGGGATAATCCACAACCGACTCCGGAATGGTCAGCCAACCGCAAAAGTCGTTATTGATCTGATAGAGCTGCCAGTATTTTTCCATCCGCTCCGGCGGAAGCGGCTCGGCGGAGGTGTCTGCAGGGGTTTCTGTTTCTTCCTGCGGCTGATCCTGCGCTGCCGGCTGCTCAGTGTTTTCTGGTACTGCCTGCTGCCCGCCCGTGTTCACAGAAGATGGCACGGTTGGCTGATCCGCTGTTGTCACCTGCCCCCCTTCGGATGGAGTGGCAACAAACGCCTGCAATGCCGCCACATTTTCCCGGCTCTGCCGGTCCAGAAGCAGCTCTCTTCCCATAAAGATCCCAAGCACAACAAGAACACCCGCCAGGATGATGAGCGAGATGTTTCGAAAAAGTTTTCCGTAGGCGGACGGCACAGAGACGACCTCCACCTGCTCCTCATACTCGGCGCGGCTTTGCTCTTTTGACTTATAAAATTGTTTTTTCAGCTCCTCCTTCCGGGTTTCGCGGTCGGAAGGGGGTTGTTTATCCGAATAGTTTTTCATAAGTTTTTTCTCTATTTATGATAACAAAAAACCACCCATTGGGTCAATGTCATTAAGATAAGATGACGGAATAAGATCTCTATATCAGAAATGGTATAGAGGTCTTTTTTTATTAAAAAATAGTTGACAGATGACTGAAAAAG
>CACZBF010000030.1 GCA_902779355.1 uncultured Lachnospiraceae bacterium
AAGTACATAAGTGTCTGCCTTGTGAGCGAGATTGTGATTCTTATCAGATCTTACAATGTCAAGCAACGAGCGCACAGGGAGGTGCGCGAGAGCGAGCATCTGCCCGGACGGCAGATTGCGAGCGGTTGCGGAAGTGATCGATACATTGGCAGATCTGATTAGAAGCACATTGAGCGAGCACCGCAGACCGTTGTACTTGCGACACGAAGCGGACGCCCGTCCGGGAGGAATAGTGCTGTTAAACTACCGTTTTGGAAAGATAAAGTTTTAGAATTGAGCAGGACATGTGATCGCTGCTGCAAGTGGAGAAATCCCGCAGGAGAGGAAAGTCCGGGCTTCATAGGGCAAGGATGCCGGCTAACGGCCGGCGGAGGTGACTCCCGGGAAAGTGCAACAGAAAGCAAACCGCCCCGTCTTTGGCAGGGTAAGGGTGAAAGGGCAGTGTAAGAGACTACCGCGTTTCTGGTAACAGGGACGGCATTGTAAACCCCATCCGAAGCAAGACCGAATCGAGACGTTGACGCGGCCCGCCAGTCTCAGGTTGGTCGCTGGAGGCTGTCGGCAACGGCAGTCCTAGATAGATGATCACACACGACATAACCCGGCTTATCGTCCTGCTCATTTTTTTATAATAACTCTGCGAGAAAACCCCATCCGACATCAGTCGGTTGTGGGTGGTTCATAGAGCCTGAATTAGATATGAACTCTTTAAAAAGACCTTGAATCGTTGATAGATAGCGGTTTGAGGTCTTTTGCTCTTTTGTGATATTGACGAGGCGGTTGGAATATGCTATATATAGCATAAATAAAGGAGAAACATATTGGAGAAATTTAGGGTTGATTTTTACAAAAAAGAAGACGGCACGAAGCCTGTGGGACAGTTCATACGGTCTCTGGACTTAAAGATGAAGGCAAAGGTCGTTGCTAATATGCATCTTCTTGAAGAATATGGAAATATGGCAAGAGAACCGCTGTCTAAGGAGTTAGGAGACGGTATCTTTGAACTACGAACCATCGAAGGTAATAATATAGTACGTGTTTTATATTTCTTTGACAGGGATAGAATAATCATAGCGACTAATGGTTTTGTAAAAAAGCAGCAGAAGACGCCGCGTAGCGAGATAGAGTTGGCAAAGGATAGAAGAACTGATTATCATCGTAGAAAGGAGGCTGGCACATATGAGTGATTTACAAGAGCTTACTAATGAGCTAATGCAGGATCCAGAGTTTGTTAAAGAGTATGAAGCTATACAGCCGGAAGTAAATATTACAAGGGCAATCCTGGATGCAAGAATTAATGCTGGCATGACGCAGATGGAACTGTCACAGAAAAGTGGCATAAGTCAAGCGGATATTAGCCGTCTGGAAAAGGGGACAAGGAACCCAAGCCTTAATCTTTTAAAGCGGTTGGCAGAGGCTATGGACAGCACGCTAAGCATTGAATTTATACCAAATAAGAGAACTGTTCATTAAAAACAAATATCATTCAAGATCAGATTTGAACCCAGATGGTAGTGAGAGCTACTGTCTGGGCTTTTTTATGTTGTTTAGCAGTTTACGATTCCTTTATAGATCGGGCTTTATAGATCGGTGAGATCAAATCTTGCGTTTTCCTGTTTCAGAGGTTATAATGCACACATATTTCTGCAGCAATATCCAGAAAAACTAGGAAAAGGGATTGACAGGGATGACAAAGACCGCTACGCTTAACCGACCGACCGACCGACCGACCGACCGACCGACCGACCGACCGACCGGCATAATAGCGCCTTTTTCCAATTTCATAGAATGAAAAATGATCGTCATAAAAGAGGATTCTGACCTTTTTATGGCGATTTTTGTTTATAGATAAATATATAAAATCAAATCACAACAGACTAGGAGGAATGTATGAAGAAAAAAATCATGATCGGGATTTTGACGGGGACAATGGTCGTAAGCACTATCCTTTCCGGTTGTGGAACATCTGGCAGTATAAGCGAAACTCAGCCTGCGGCAGCGACGGCTACAGAAGATGTGGCTGAAGAAACAACTACACAACAAGTGGAGAAAGATGAATCACAGAAAGAAGAATCTGCATCGGAAGCAGAAACATCACCGGCAGAGCAGGAAATGTCACTTGTGGGATTGGCAGGTTCCGGAGATCTTTTTACGGTGAACGAACATGATTATCAGATCGAGAAAAAAACGTTACCTTTATATCTTGGTTCATCAGATAAAGAAGATACCTCCGAAATAGAAGTTGCATTTATGGATGGGATAACGGATGTACCTTATATTTCCGTAGAGACCATGAAAGATATAATCTCTAAGTTGCTTAGGGCATATTATGAAGAGAGTGGCGGAAAAAAGTATGACTTGGAAATCGAAAAAGATAATGATACTGTCCTTTTGACAAGAGAGTCAAAATATCCTGCAAAGATTGATTTTGCTGATAATACCATTCACTTCTATGATTTTGATGCATTTATCAGAATTTCAGAGGAAGCTCCGCTTATGGACGTTATCAGTGCTACTGGATTCAATGAAAATGGAGAATCACATTTATTCCAGAAAAGCGACACATCTTTTGAACGATATGGAAATCCGGTTACATTTAGCCCGGGCGAATATGGCATTGATCTTGTCCATCAAGATGATGAATACTATGTCCCATTACAGTTGATAAGTGATCTGATTCTGTCTGCATATCGTGCAAACGTGCTATATAACAAAGAAGCCGTGTGTGTTGCTATAGTAGGAGGTGTGGATTACTTTGATGACAAGTACTATATCTCCGACGCCCCGGCGGAAAGAAGTGATGATTTGATTGCCTTTAATTATAAAGAGCTTTGTTTCGCATTGGACGCTCTTTATGGACTTAAGAAACAGCATAACATTTCAGATTTTAACACCCTGTTTCAGATGACCGGATTAATAGAACCTCTAATGAGCAAGAATCCTGAGGAAGAAGCGCAAGCACTGGCGGATCTTCTCTGCAAGTATTTGGATGATGGTCACAGCGGTAACATTCATAAGAGTTATATGATGAAAGAAGATCCCAAGCGTAATTGGGGTCCTTCATGCTCACACAAATATGACGAAACGGATCGATATGCTGATGCCAGAAAACAATACTATCCTGACGGTGCCAAACCCTATGAGGAAATAGGTAATACAGCTTACATTACCTTTGACAGTTTTGTCTTTAACCAATTGGATTATTATACAGAAAAGCTGGAAGACAATTTAGATGACACGGTTGCGCTGACGATTTACGCCTATCAACAGATTACGAGGGAAAACAGTCCTATTGAAAATGTTGTTGTTGACCTTTCAAATAATGGCGGTGGAGATGCTGATGCCGCAGCTTTTCTGATAGGAACATTTTTGGGTGACGGATCCATAAGTATGACAAATCCCACATCAGGGGCTCTCGTAACGGAGAACTTCAAAGTGGATGTTAATCTGGATCGGAAGTTTGATGAAAAGGACAGTTTGCGTGATTATCATCTGTTTTGCATGGCATCACCGGTCAGTTTTTCATGTGGAAATCTTGTGCCCTGTGTATTTAAGAATTCCAACAGAGTCACGCTTATTGGTCAACAATCTGCAGGAGGCGCTTGCGTTATTCACCGACTGACTACAGCAGATGGAATTCTTTTCCAGATTTCCGGGCTAAAACAATTGGCCTATACGAAAAACGGATCGTTTTATGATATTGACCAGGGTGCCGCACCAGATTATGTCATTCCAGATCCAGAGTTGCTCTACAACAGAGATTATATGACAAAGTATATCAATGGTCTTCTGGGGAAATAAATGAGCCACAATAAAAATTACATCACTCTAATATTATGATACAAGAAGAATAATATCATTAAAAAAGGTCTCGTAGTGGAAACACTTGCGGGGCCTTCTGATACGGAGATAACCCACAATATATACAGTTTAAAATTAAGCATGCGGTGAGCGATCATTTGTGATTACTCACCGTTTTTAGTCGATAAAACGCAAAGAAATTTGCAAAAATCAGATTGTGCATTGTCATGAATTCTGCTATATGTTAAAATATAATCGATAAAAATCAAAGTTCTTTGAGAAAACGAGGTTTTATATGGAATATTCCAGAGAAAGATATATGAAACGATTAATTGATCGTAAAGAAAATGGACTGATAAAGGTAATAACTGGAGTCAGACGAGCTGGAAAGTCATATCTGATGAATGAGCTGTATTATAAATATTTACTGAATACAGGTGTTCCGAGTACAAATATTATCCGTTTTGCATTTGATTCAGATGAAGACATAGACTTGCTTGAATCTTATTTTCCAGAGGAAGCTACAAAGATCAGACAGAATCAGGATGTCTTTCATGTGAATGCCAGAAAATTCAGAGCGTACATGAAGGATAGAACGAATGATACGGATCAATACTATCTGTTGCTGGATGAGGTGCAACTGCTTGATAATTTTGCAGGGACACTTAACGGATTATTAAGGCACACAAATTATGATATGTATGTTACCGGCTCTAATTCAAAGTTTTTATCTTCCGATATTGCAACCGAATTCAAAGGGAGAGGCACAATCGTGCATGTATTACCACTTGCATTTTCAGAATACATGCAGGGCACAGATGTGTCTCCGGAAATGGCGTGGAGAGAATATGTGGTAACAGGCGGCATTCCTCTTGTAGCACAAATGAGAAGTAAGGAGGAAAAAATCTCATATCTGAAAAGCCTATGTGATGAAACATATCTAAAGGACATCATAATCCATAACAGGATTAAGAAGACAGTTGAGCTTGGTGATACTTTTGATATCCTGGCATCTATGACAGGCAGCCTTGTGAATGCCGGAAAAATCGCGGATACTTTCAGAAGCGTTTTGAAGAAGGGGATTACTGTTGACACAGTTAGTAATTATATTGATTACTTTCAAGATGCATTTGTTGTGTCAAAGGCGAAAAAATATAATATTAAAGGCAGAAAGTACATAGGATCCCCGTTTAAACTTTATTTTGAAGATATGGGAGTAAGAAATGCCAGACTGAATTTCAGACAGATAGAAGAATCGCATATCATGGAGAATATCCTTTACAATGAGTTGCGGTTCAGAGGATTTCATGTTGATGTTGGAGAATTGGATATCAGTGAAAAAACAGATCGTAGGGATGTGAATGGTAAGTATATATATGCCCAGAAGAAGCTTGAAGTAGACTTTATCATTTCAAAAGGCAGCCAGAAATGCTACATTCAATCGGCATTATTGATGGAATCGAATGAGAAACAGAATCAGGAAAAGCGTAGTTTATATGGGATTGATGATTCCTTCAAAAAAATAGTCGTTACAAAAAACGGTCTGAATCCAACATATGATGAAGAAGGCGTGTTGACGGTAGACCTGTTTGATTTTCTGCTTGACGATACGATTTTGGAATGAAAAGCCCCATAGCAAAACTACGAGACATGGGCAGAAATTGGATTAGGAGAGGATGAAGCTGCAACAAACAGAGGGTATCGCTTGAATGAAAAATTCAACGCGAACTTTTGTCCGATGCATCGCGAAATGACCGGAAAACAAGCGTAATCCGGTCTTTTGTTTGGGAGAATCTTGCGTTTTCCTGCTCCAGAGGTTATAATGCACACATATTTCTGCAGTAATATCCAGAAAAACTAGGAAAAGGGATAGACAGGGATGACAAAGACCGCTACGCTTAACCAACCAACCAACCAACCGGCATAATAGCGCGTTTTATCCAAGTTCATAGAATGCATAATGATCGTCATTAAAGAGGATTCAGACCTTTTTGTGGCGATTTTTTTATAGATAAATATAAAACCATATCATAACAGGAGGACTGTATGAAGAGAAAACTGATCATCGGAATTTTGACTGGGACAATGGTCATAAGCACAGTACTTTCCGGCTGCGGGAGTTCAGTTTCAAATGAAAGTCCGGCATCTGCTTCTGCAGAAGCATCGGCTGTAACAGAAGCACCTCATACAGTTGAGACAATGGATTCTGAAAGTAATGAAGGAACGCATGAAATCACAAGCAGCAATATTCCATTCTATTCGGGAGGTGCTCATATAGGTGATTTGCCTCTCTATTTTCTGGATGGTGTAACAGACTTGCCTTATGTCGAAGCAAATAACATTCCGGACGTGCTTGGATCGGTTATGAGCAGCTTGACCGGCGAGTACAGTTTTTCCGCCAAAACGGATGGTTCAGTCGTCACCATTATACGGAACAACAAAAACCCAGATGCAATGGATAACGGTGTGTACGCAGATTTCGATTTTGAAAACGACACCATCACTTTCCAGGATTATGATTTGTTTTGCTGGAAGTCCGGAGCCACCACATTACTTGACGTGACCACCGTTAATACAGTCAATGCGAACGGAGAACCGATGATCCTTCAGAAGGTCAATAAGGATTCCCTAGACCGCTATGGAGATGAACTAGTTGTTCGGGCCGGCGATTATGGTATTGATTTTGTTGAGCAGGACGGTAAATACCTGGTACCGCTTCAGACACTGGTCGATTTCACTTCGTCTCCCGGCCGTAACATTAACCTGTTCTATAATGGCCAGGTTGTCATAGCTGCTGATCAGATGGACATGGGAAATGAGATATATTATGCCGCGCCGACAGGTGACCGTAGTGAGACCCTTACGGAATATGGGTATAACGAACTATGCATGATGCTAGATTATTGTTATGGTCTGAAAGATGTTCATGAAATTGAGAGCTTTGACAAGCTGTTCCATTCTGTCAATTTCGATACAGTCTTAAAGGAGCAGGATCCTGCCAATGCTGATATTGCGATAGACCATATGATCTGGGATTATCTCGATGATGGTCATTCTGCCTGGCTGGCGTCTTCCTATCTGGCTGGTTCCGTTGATTATGGTGTGAAGCCCGGCACTTCAGCAGCTCAGTGGATCGCAGAAGGGGATCGTTACTCCGAAGCCAGGAAAAAATACTATCCCGATGGCATTCCCGGATATGAAGAATTTGGAAATACTGCATACATCACTTTCGACTCCTTCGCTATTTCCAATCCGAACGACATGGAGAGTTACTATCTTGCTGAAGATGTCAGCAAATTTGCCGATACAGATACCATTGGTCTGATCATGAAGGCTCACGAGCAGATTACACGTGAAAACAGCCCTATTGAAAACGTGGTTCTTGATCTGAGCAATAATGAAGGCGGTGCGGCAGATGCTGCGGTATTTGTCCTTGGCTGGCTTCTGGGAGAAGCTTCTGTAGGTGTGGAAAACACGATGACCGGAGCGATGAGCAGTGCAACTTACCGTTCCGATGTTAACCGTGACAGGAAGTTTGACGAAAAGGACACAGTGGCAGAAAGAAATATTTACTGTCTGATTTCTCCTTTCAGCTTCTCCTGCGGAAACCTTGTTCCAAATGTTTTAAAGGCATCCAATAAAGCAACCTTGCTTGGCAGAACATCAGGAGGCGGCAGCTGTATGGTGCAGTTTGCTTCGTCCGCGTGGGGATCTTCATTCCGGATTTCCAGTCCGAAGCGATTGTCTTTCCTGAAAAACGGTTCTTTCTATGACATCGACCGCGGTGCAGAACCGGATTATCTGCTCAGCCAGCCGGAAGAGTACTATGATCGTGCAGCACTGACGGAGTACATCAATAGTCTCCACTAACAATAAGGCGATTTAAAGAAATACACCAATGCAGTGGCGCTCCTAAGGGGGCGTCACTTCTTTTATCGTTTTGTGGGATCGTTATGAGCTTTGATACGCTTATGAAAACTACCTCAACCGCATCCAAAGGATGCCTTACCTCTATTCGTGCATAGTTCCGATCTGGCATGCGCATCACATACCAGAAAGCACTCTGCATAATATCAGTGGTGGCGTCGCAAGAGATGAAGCCCAAAATACTTCAAAAGATACTCGGACATTCTAATATTTCAATGACACTTGATTTATATGTCCATGCGACGCAGGATGAGATGCAGAAAGAAATGCAGCTTTTGGAGAAACTTGCTTAGGCGCTGGTGTAAAATTGGGGTACACTCATCTCAAGAATGCAGTAATATCAAGATATATGAGCATAACAACCAAACACGCGACATAACCCGGCTTATCGTCCTGCTCATTTTGAAAAAAAAGCAAATTAACCACCCGTAATTCGCACTTTTTACGGATGAAAGAACACGACAAAGCGGATACAATACTCTTAACAACCAGGAGGAATCTTTTTTAAGGAGGTGATCCGTATGCTTTCATTCGTAATCTATCTTATGATGCAGATGTCACGTAAGGCATTGGTCCATTGCTGAAAGAAGGTCCTTTGTGAAAAGAACAACCATGAACCCGCCGGAAGGAAAGATCTGAACGGAAGATGTCTGAATTATGATGAGCGATAGCGCTGCAGCTTCTCCGGATCGATCTTTCCTTCGGCGATTTTATTTTGGATCCAGAGATTCATAGCTTCTGCCGTTACGGCGATCTTCTGCAGCTTTTTCTGAATGCTGACAAAGTCGGCATATTCGTCTTCGGTGATGACACCGTCGGAGGCGATCTCGATCAGCCGGTCACGGTCTTTTTCCACAGAAGTGAGAGAGGCGAGCATTTCCAGAGTGATCTGGGTCAGGTCCTTCACTTCGACCTCCGGGACATATTCCTGGCCGAGGGGACAGGCTTTGGCGCAATAGTGGTTGCGCAGGATTGGCTTCTTATAAGCTTTCTCCATGGCGATGATCTCATCCGGATGAGGTGCGGACTTTTCACTTTCGATCTTTTCGATGCGGTCCGCGGAGACGAATTCCATCAGTTCGGAAGCCTTTTCACGCGTGAGGCCGGCTTCTTCCCGACAGATCTGATAGATGTTTTTGTTTTCTTTGATTGATCGTTTCCCCATGATGAGATTACCCTCCCAAAGTAAATGCATCATACCATAAGTGCATGGTTTTTTCAAAAGCAGGGGAGGGCGTATTTCTAAATTTTTCTAAAATCTTCCTCTGATTTGTTGACAGTCACTTCCGTCGGTTTTACGATGGTTTTATGTTCGGATATATCAACATCAACGAAGAAACTTTACCGGAAGAAGGAAAGAAGGCATATCGGGCATATTACTGCGGCCCAGAGGGCAGATGTTGCTTGCCTACGCCTTCACGATCTTTCTTTACAGGAAGCTTTTCGGCATCGACTGGGAAGATCTGCGGATCGCCTATATCTCCGATGAACACAGAGAATTCGAGGGAAAGACCGTACAGGAACTCGCGGATCAGGCAAAGATGGAGCCGCTTGACATGTATCTGAAGCTGGTGGAGCTGTCGGATCGAAAAGGCACCATCTAACAAGGCTGATATCACGGTGATCAGACGGAATGAGATGGAAGTCAATGAGGCGGTTCCGGACACGAAGCCGAAAGGGATCGTTCATGTCGCCGTCAAGGGGGAACTGGTTTTGCAGGACAGCGTCTACCGGGAAAAGAGAGCCGGTGAGGTTGTTTTGAAAAAGACGAAATGATGGAGGTGCGAACAAAATGCGTGGACCAACGAAGGGTGTGGGAAGATTCGGAAAGAATCGTTTCTTGATCTTGCTTCTTAGCGGTGCAATCTTTACCGGAGGATGCGGGTCAGTCAATTTCAGCTATGGGAATCCCGTCACAGGGAATGCGGGATCCGAAAACCCGCTGGATAACTATGAAAGTGTCGAGGATTTTGAGAAGGATCTTGAAGAGAAGATCCTCGAGGAAGAGCTCAAGCAGGAAGCAGAAGAGCTGCTGTCAGATGTTCCTGACGGCGAACTTGCCACAACCGGTAATAAAAAGGTCGATGGTTACAAGGTCGGCATCGCCGGGGGTGAATACGATCTCAGATCGAGTGGGAAAGAATTGATCGGTGAGATGGTCAAAAACGGAATGATCGTGCTCGACGCTTCCGGCATCACACAAAAGCTTTTTGATGAGAACGGGGATCTCAGTGATATCATGTTCATTAATCCCGGGACTGAACAGGAAGGATATAACGAAAAAGGCCACCCTGAAAAATACTTCAATGGGGATGACCTGAAAAAGGAATATCAGGGTAAGGTGATCTATGCAGACATCAGAGACATTGAGGATCGCCCGGCATCCTCCTGCAATCTTTTCTTTGATTTTCTGGATCACTACGGGAATGATCCGACAAAATTTAAAACACCGGACGGATATACCGAAAAGAGCAGCAGTAAGGATCTTAATGACAAGACGTGGCTTCAGATGGGACCCTGGGCACCGCAGATCGCGAATTGTGATACGAAATACGGCTCACTGTTTGTCGACGGAGAGCAGGTCGATCTGTCCGTTTACAGAAACAGAGTGGATCAGCTTATGAAGGAGCATGAGTTTGAAAGTCTTGTTGACCTTACCAAATATATGCTGGAAGATCTTGCAAGCAAAGGAGCAACGGCGAATGGCAGATATTTATACGGGACGTTCACAGCATATGAATTGGACAACCCGAGTCCTTCAGCGCTTGCCGCGATCGATACCGAAGAGCATAAAAACTGTGCGGCTCTGAACCTTGCGTTATGCGATGCTTATGAGAAGATGGACGCCGGAGAAGTAGAGAATATCACCACATATTCCCTTGGCTGGAGCAGCGAAGGGAAGAAACCGGCGACCCTTTATATGACAGTGATCACTCCGGACAATTAACTTTCGGACAAGAAGAAAGCACCACTTCGGTGGTGCTTTTCTTGTCCGGATATTCTTTATGATAGCACGCATTCGGCGCTTGTCATCTGTACAGATTTGAAGTCAAACAAACGTTCGATTTTGAGCCATCTTTATTGGACATCAAAAATGTTACTCTGTGTTCAGAAGATATATTAATTGCTTTATTTGAAGAACGGAGGGAACAGATATGTGCTATATATGTGGAAAATCAAACAATAAGATTGTTCATACGCCGGAGTGCCGGTATGTAAAGATGATACAGGAGAAAAACAGAAAATACTTCTACAATGCGAAAAAGGCGTTCGATGCGGGATATGTTCAGCGTAAATACTGCGCCCCGATAAAAGGATACCTTGATCGCGAAGAAAAGAAACTGGAGCAATACTGCCGGGCAAATGGCGTATACTACTATTTTAATTCGGCGGAAGGATGCCTTGATATTATCTCGAAGTCAGGAAAATGGAAGATCATTGTAAACGGACAGCGATATTTCATCTGGCTGTATCACAAGAATTCTAACGGACCCCAGGAAGGGGAATTCGTGCCTGGATATCATAGTCAGAAAGTCCGGAAAAGCACGCTGATGGGGTATATGGAGTATATCGTAAAGCACGACCAATTCCGCGACAGAGAACCCCTGTATGATCATCGTTATCATATCCCATCCAAAGGATCAAAGGAGTGGAAGAGCGACAAACGTCGCGCAGACCAGATTCGAAGGAGCAACAGTATCCGCTACGTCAAAGAAGTGTTGAACAACATGACACTTGGAAATATCGCATATTAATATGGGCGTTTCATATTTGTTCCATATTCCGCAAGGAGGTAATCATATGAAAAGAAATGAGGTAGAGTACTTCAAAGGATCTGAAAGCGACAGGCAGATTTTTAAAGCTTTTTTCCTTGCAGCTGGTGTAACAGTAATTGGGATGGGGATTCTACTCATCAGTTTCGATGGGGTCGGTATACTGGTGATTACAGGTGGTGCGCTGATTACGACAAATGCATTGGTTTATTTCCGCAAGGTGAAATAAATACGAGGTGATCGAATAATCTATGAAGATGAGGTGGGAGAGTTTTAACGAGGTTGTTGCGAGACTGAAGGAAAGGGGAGTTTTCCATGAAGGAATACAAGAGAGAGAAGCAAGGTTTTACCGGGGCTGGAGTTTGAATATTTAAGGAACAAGTTAAGCGAAAAAGAGGGTGCTTTACTTCTAAGGATGAATATAACCGAAAAAAATGGAAATTCTGTTTCTTTGTAACAGCTCTGGCAGCAATTTTTGTTGGCATCTTCGCAGCAGTTGCTTTCGTTGTTCCCGGGATCATCATCATAACGTACGGAATATGGCAGATGGTTGTTACGTTTTGGTATTTTGAAGGATGCAGCGATGAGATAAAATAGGGGGTGAAAAGCTCACGTCGCTAACACACTGCTTCTGTGGTACAATATTCAATGTGAATACGTGAAATAGCGGGAACTCAGGCGCCAAGAGATAAATATGGGAGACAAGTTATGAATGAACTAATTGAATACAATATGTCAGATGATTTACAAAAGGATTTATATGGCATTATTGAAAATGCACAGCAAACTGCAATTGTATCCGTCAATAGTGTACTTGTGATTCGTAAGGTATCTATGAAACCACTGAATATCTTGAGAAGTTTCTCCGCAACCTTCTCCAGGGAGAGGTGAATGAACTACACAACAGAGAGATGCATGTGAGTGGTATGTTTAGGAACGAGAATTCCGATGACCCGATAAATGACCCGATAAATGACCCGATAAATGTTCCATGGAGGATGCTTTCCAATTCTAAAATTTTTCTAAAATCTTAACCGGATTCATTGACAGGTTGTGCTGTCGGTTTTACGATGGTTTTATGTTCGGATATATCAACATCAACGAAGAAACTTTACCGGAAGAAGGAAAGAAGGCATATCGGGCATATTACTGCGGCCATGACGTTTCTGATCGTGTTGTTGTCCGGATTGTATGAGCTTGTCGGGCAGAAAGAATCCTTTACCTGCGCGCTCCACCCGGCGAAGAAGCGGACCGCTTTTTTGAACGAAGCCACGGACTATGCGGCGGATATGAATCTGATCCTCGGCTATTATCATCTGCTGGATGATTGGAAGGATGAAAAGAACACTGCCAAGAAACGGATGGCAGACCGTCTGAGGCCTGATTACGAAAAGGCTGCGGCGCGTTTTCCGAAGCAGGACGAGGCGATCAGAACACACCTGCTGGAGCTTGCGAAGGCAGAAGAACGGAAAGAGACGGATCTTGACGTCGTGTCAGGGATCTTCGGAGAACTGCTGGCGGAGATCTTTGCGTGGAAAGACGATGAGTGGCATGAGGAGCTGCATTGCTTCGGGTTTTATCTTGGGAAATTCATTTACCTGATGGACGCGTATGAGGATCTGCCGCATGACAAGAAGACCCATGCCTACAATCCCTTCGAGCCGCTTTCCAGACAAAAAAGTCCGGAGGAGTATGAGACCCTTTGCAAATGTTATATGACTTCGCAGATCAGCGAGTGCGCGCGTTCGTTCGAGCGGCTTCCGGTGCTGCAGCATGCGGAGATCATCCGCAACATCCTGTATTCCGGGGTGTGGAGTAAATACGAGATCCTACAAAAAAAGAAACAGAAGAAGAAGTAAGAAAGATGGCATTTTTTGACCCGTATCAGGTGCTCGGCGTCCCGTCGAACGCCACCGATGATGAAGTAAAACGAGCATATCGCAATCTCAGCCGGAAGTATCATCCGGATGCCAATGTCAATAATCCCAACAAGGAACAGGCGGAGGAACGGTTCAAGCAGATCCAGGCGGCGTATGATCAGATCATGAAGATGCGTCAGCAGGGGTTTACCGGGCAGAATTACGGCCAGGGAAACGGCAATCCTTACGGCAACCCTTACGGCGGCTACCGCAATGCGGACGGCAGCGGCGGCAATCCCTTCGGCTACGGAGGCAGCGGCGGCTACCAGAATCAGGAAGACTGGTACCGGAACATGTCTCAGGGCTATGGGAGACCCTATTCCTCAACGGGAAGCTGGTGTATCAGTATGCTGCTGATCAATCTGTTTTGTAATTGCTGCTGCAGGATTTAGAAGCGCTGCGAAAAGTGTTTTCTGAAATCCTGCCGTTTATCCAAAACCGGAACCGTTCGGGACCCCGGTTCTCACAGAAATCCCCAAATGATCTTTGATTGTGTTGTTTTTTTGCCACCGGTACAGAATCATCGTACAAAGTAATAAGAGGCAGAAAAATGCACTTGTTTTTCACAGGAAGGAGAATCTATGGACATTTTAAGAATTGAGCCTGCCAACCGTGTTTATTATGAAGAGCTCTTGCCCCCCGAGCTGCAGTCGCTTCTTTACAGAGAAGAACTGACGCCTTTCGGACTGCTTCAGGAAACGCCGGAGGGTGCTGAGGCGGCGGGACTATTGATTCTCAGGGAGGAGGCGGAGTCCTTTGACGTATATTGGCTTGCTGTAGCGGAGGAGTATCGGGGATGCGGATACGGAGACCGCCTGCTCAGAGTCGCGTTCAAACTGGCAGCAGATAATCGGAAAAAAGTACGTTTTTGGAGCAGGGTTTTGATAAAGGAGACGAAAAACACAAAAGTACCGGAGGGATATACTCTGGATGGTTATCTTGCGGATCGGGGCTTCCTGCCTGTACCCGGGGAAAGTGCGGAGGTGCTGCTGTACCTTGACGAATTGAAAAAGAAAACCCTTGCCGCAAAAGACGTTTTGAATCCTTCGATCAAACCTTTTTCGAAACTTCCTGAGGAAGTACTGAAAAAAGTAAAGAAGCGGATAGAAAAGATTTTCGGATCGGAGGCGGCAGCCACGCAGGATCTGAGAACCAGCCTCGTATTTTTGGAAGACGGCAAGCTTCGGTGCGCAGTTCTGGTCAGAAAGGTGGCATCTACTTATTATCCATTGGAGTTTTTTCATGGAGATCGGGAAATACCGGAGGAAATCCGGCAGACGCTTTTTTCCGCGGTGCTTACGGAAGCGTTCAACGATTCAGAGGGTGACGGACTGATTTCCCTCACTTTGCGGGAGGGGGATCCGCTTTCAGAGATGATGCGATTATTCAAGATCCGTACACGGATCGTCACGAGACTTTATGAGGCTTCTTTTGACGCTGCAGAAAGGATGACGCAGCGATTTTTCGAGGAGGAACGCATCCGCTCGGAGGCGGACCAGAACAGGGATGAGATTCCGGAGAGACTACGGGTAACCGGCGTGGAATACTTCAATTCCTAGGCGGTCAGAGTATCACAGCCGAAGCATAGTAATCGGTCTTTTCTCAGAAGAGGGAGGAAAAAACAATGGATGAACAATTACAGCAACAGCAGATTCGAAAGGCAACCAGTACCATTCGACTTTCAAAGCATGAAACATATCAGGTGAAGGGAAATTATGATGCTGCTCTTTTTGAGTATCACGGAGAGACCAACAAAAACCAGATCAACCAGGACTATATCGAGTCGCAGGAGCGCCTTCGGACACTGAAATCGGATTTCGGCACGTCCTATAAAAATAAGCGCCAGGCGGAAAATAGCGCATTTAAGGCCTTAAGCGCCAAACTCAGCACGGACAAGTGGAACTGGCTCTTTTTCACCGGAAAGGATTCACCGGAAATGGTTCGGGTGAAGAAGACCCTGAATCTGGTTACCAATCTGATCTCCCAAAATCTCTCCGAATATGTCAAAGAGGACGAGAATGGGGCGCAGTTTGTGGATGTGCCGGAGCTTCGCGAAAAGCTGAATACGGCATTGGATGAGTGCGTGGCAGCCTGCGATAACTATTTCAAAAAAAAGAGAGAGCAGGGCGGCGGGAAGTACTCTGCCGGAATCCGGCGCCTCGGTCTTGTGAACGAAGTGCGGAAACGCTGTATGGAAGAGAAACTGAAGTTTGGTGCGCTGTTGGAGTCCCTTACCGTAAAGGCCGGGTTGGAAGAGAACAATCTGGAGATATTAAGGGAGCGATCCCTGCAGCAGCTTACCGAGCAGCATTTGACCTTAGAGGCAGAGGAAGGATCCACAGAGTGGCAGAATGAAGGAAATTCCACGGATGTTTATAAGATTAAGGCAACTAACAACGGTGAGAATTATTTCATTAAGGAGAATATCCCTCTGATCAGTGAGGATATTTCCGGATTTCTGGATCGAAGAGAAACACAGCTGAACTATAGCAGTGAGAATCGCGGGGCGAATGTGGAAGAGCGCCGTCTGAAAGATGGCCATGTGGGAGCTTCGGATTACCAGCTGGCACTGTCTTTCATCCGGGCTCTGAAAACGCGGATCACCCGTGCGGATGACGCGGACCGTACTGCTGTCAGCGAAAAGGTGGTCTCCCTGCTGGCGCATGATTTTGACAAGATGTTCAGTGAACTGGAAACCCATAATTACGCGGCGGATCATGTGGATGACACTGATATGGATTGGGAAGCCGCTTCCAAGGACAAGAAACATCCATTAAATGGCGTGGCAGTCTATATCTGCAGCTACCGTAAGAATAATATGGGAGAGGCAGCGGGAGGCAGGGCAGGTGAGCCTTTGAAAAAAATGACAGAGCTGGAATGGATCACGAAAAAACTGGGTCTGGATGCCAACAGGGACAGGGATATCCTGAATGTGTTCCGGGATCAGTCGGAGAACGCCATCGGAAAACTGTTCCGGGTTTCTCTGGGGAAGGAAGTGGAGCTGTTTGGCCAGATCAGAGAGCGCCAGGGTTCCGAAACCAAGGAGATCGCGGCCGCCAATAATACCGCCACCTATCAGCTTGCGAAGAAAATGGGCTTTGAGGATGTCATCACGGGGTCGGAGACCCGGGTGGTGAAATTTAAAGATCGAAACGGTCAAATGGTGGAGCGTTTCTGCACGGTCATGAAGGAAGCCAAGGGGGAAGAGTTTGTAAACCTCATCAAACGGGCGGAAAAGGAACAGATGAAGATTCACTACACGCCGGATGCCGTCCGGCAGCTCATGCGGCTGCAGGCGTTTGATGTTGTATGCAATCAGACAGACCGCCATGGGCGTAATTTCAAATGCGAATTTGATGAGGACAAGGAGAAAGGCACCATCGTGATCAAAAAGATCATGTCCTATGATCATGACAATTCCTTTGGAGAAGGCAGTATTGAAAAGCTCGTTGCAGGGGAGAAAAACGGATTTCTCCCGGGACTGAATAAAACCCTGAAAAAAGGGAGCGCGGAATACAAGTATGTGAACAAGAAGTATTTCGGGATCAAATGTCCGGACTGGATCGAGAAGGCAACCAAACCGATCCTCAGGGGATTTAGTAATGAGTACGGACGACATAGATCTATCAAGGAAGCTCCGAGTACAATGTTTAAAAATCTGCAGCCGGAAAAGTCCATGGGGCAAGTTCTGATGCACTTTAAGCATAGCGACTTCACTTCCTTTGTGACAAAGGAAGGTGAGGGCGATGCGAACTGGTACGGTTCGATTTACAAGCGGGATCAAATGAAAGAGGACTCCAAGTATCCGGAGGGGAAAAATGAGGTAACGGATGAGAAGGAGTATGAAGAGGTCAGTCAGGAATTAGGAACCATCTTTACGGGACTCAAAGAAATTCTGGATCCGAAGCGTTATGGAACGGCTAAGGAAAACATTGCCAACGGTCTCCGGACGGATCTGAAGAAAGAGGAGAAGCAGGAAGTGTTCCGGCTGCTGGACAGACTGCACATACTGAATGAAAAGTATGATTTCTCCACGTTGACCCCTAAAAATACCTATGACAGACAGTGGTGCGCATCTCACTCCGGGTTCCTGGATTACTGGATCCAGAATATGCTGTACGCGTATGCCAATCTCTTTCGGGAGGATCCGGACGTGGCGGAGCTGGCAGCAGGATCTACGGAGAAAGAGTATACGGAAGAAGAGATGGAGCAGCGAAGAAAGGATATGAATACCCTCAGCAATGAAAACGGAGATCTGGAGATCCCATCGATGCTGCACTTTGACTATGCGGCGTATATGCAGATTCGCGAAATCGCAACCCGGGATGACCCGCAGATGGAAGCGGATCTCAAACTTTTGAATTTTTCCGAGGCGAAGGTGAAAGGGATCAAAAAGCGCTGCCAGGATATCCTGTCCCACCTTGAAACTGCCCGGAAAAAGGCAGAGGCATTCTTCAGACTGGCAGGTTGGAAATCGGATACGCCACAGGGCAGGTTTTTCCTGAAAGCAGAGGATGGGGACTACGACAAGATAAACGATCTCTCCCAGCTTTCCGTGGATCCCGGCAGCACGTATCTTTCCATCGACAATGAAAACTATCTCTTCGGGCAGCAGGAGTTTTCGAAGCTTGCAAAGATCGAGGAGGAGGACCGGGCCTTTAATGAGGAAGTGAAGAAACGAAAGGATAAGAGATGGCATCACGAAGAGTATGGTGACGGGAAGGAAGCCAGAAAGACGTTTCTTGCAAATCCTCTGCAGAGCGCGATTTTCAAGAAGGCAGGATGATCATGAAATCATGCAAAGATGTTGAGGTCAAAAGTGCGCAGCGACTCAATCGCATAGCACTCCTGACCTCAATGTCATGATATGCAGGAATTTTAATTAAACTTCTTTCCCTTATATCTCGTTTCGCAATACTTGCACCGGTAGACTTCTTTTGCCGGATTTGTCAGCACGAAGACCTGCTCCAGCTCCTGCTCGATCGAAGTGATGCAGCGCGGGTTCGTGCAGCGGATGACATTGCGGATCGTCTTCGGGAGTTCCAGCTTTTTCTTTTCTACGATCCGGTCATTTTTGATCACGTTGACGGTGATGTTGTGGTCGATGAATCCGAGGATGTCGAGGTCAAGCGCATCGACCGAACACTCCACTTTGATGATGTCTTTTTTTCCCATCTTCTGACTGCGGGCATTTTTGATGATGGCCACTGTGCAGTCCAGCTTGTCGAGATGCAGGTCATGATAAATGTCCAGGCTCATGCCGGCTTTGATATGATCCAGTACAAATCCCTCTTGAATACCGCTGATGTTCAGCATGAGGCGCCTCCTTTCTCCGGAAGCGTGATCTTCCCGGCGTCGGCAAGCAGTGTCAGGATCAGCGCTTCACGCACGAAGACACCGTACTGTGCCTGCTGGAAGTAGACGGCTCTCGGATCGTCGTCGAGTTCCACGGAGATCTCATTGACACGCGGGAGCGGATGCATGACGAGCATGTCTTCCCGCGCGAGTTCCATTTTCTTTTTGTCCAGGATGTAAAAATCTTTCATCCGCAGGTAATCTTCCTCGTTGAAGAAACGTTCTTTCTGCACGCGCGTCATGTAGAGGATATCGAGATCCGGCATGACTTCTTCCAGCCGGTCGGTTTCGAGATAGGGGATTGCACGCTCGTTCAGCACGTCTTCCTTCAGGTTGCTCGGAATCTTTAATTCTTCCGGGGAGATCATGACAAACGAGATGCCGGGATAACGGATCAATGCGTGGATCAGGGAGTGGACCGTACGTCCGAATTTCAGGTCGCCGCAGAGGCCGATCTTTAAATGACCGAGGCGGCCCTTTAAGGAATAGATCGTAAGTAGATCGGTTAAGGTCTGAGTGGGATGCTGGTGTCCGCCGTCGCCTGCATTGATGACCGGGATGCGAGCTTTCTGAGAAGCGACGATAGCGGCGCCCTCTTTGGGATGCCGGATGGCACAGATATCAGCGTAACAGCTGATGACACGGATGGTATCGGAAACGCTTTCGCCTTTGGCGGCGGAGCTGCTGTCGGCACTGGAAAAGCCGAGGATATTGCCGCCGAGATTGAGCATGGCGGCTTCAAACGAGAGCCGGGTGCGGGTGCTTGGCTCGTAGAAGAGCGTTGCAAGCTTTTTCCCGGCGCAGATGTGGGCGTAACGTTCCGGATCTTTTTCGATGGCTTGTGCAAGGTTTAATAAGTCTTGCAGCTCCTCGACGGAAAGATCCAGAGGACTCATCAAGTGTCGCATGGGATACCTCCGAAGCGTGTTCTGCTTTCAGTTTCATCATCCACTCCATCATATCGAAAACCGCTCTTTCGTTCAAGGGGAAATTTCATTGAAAGGGTGGGCAAAAACCGTTATAATGTTTGCCGGAGTACAAAAATGCCAACATACGCCAATGTCATCATTGACATTTCCCATGAAAAAGTAGATAAGGTTTTTCAATACCGTGTGCCGGAACAGCTGCTGGATGCTGTCACCCCCGGCGTGCAGGTCAATCTCCCGTTCGGAAAAGGGGGAACGATCCGTACGGGCGTCGTCGTGGAGCTGACAGAGACGCCGTCCTACGAAGAGGAAAAGATCAAGGAGATCGTGAGCATCGAAGAGACTGCGGTTCCGATCGAGAGCCAGCTCATCGCGCTGGCAGCCTGGATCAAACGTAACTACGGCGGGACGATGAACGCGGCGTTGAAGACCGTGCTGCCCGTCCATAAAAGGGCACAGCGAAAAGAAAAAGAGATCCTGGTGCTTGCCGCATTGGAAGAGGATGCGCAGATCGCGCTCGCGGAATATGAGAGAAAACATTTTCATGCGAAAGCAAGGCTTTTAAAGGAACTGCTTTTAGAAGGGCGGATCCCGAAGGAATTCGTCACAGGAAAACTCCATGTGTCGGCACCGACGATCCGATCGCTGGCGTCGGCAGGGATGCTGACGGTGGAGAAAGAGCGCGCGGATTATCGCAATCCGGTCAAGCATGTATCCGGCGGCGCGAGAGGCGAGAGGGTACTTCTCAACGAGGAGCAGCGTGCAGCGGCCGATCGGATGATAAAGGACTTTCAAAAGGGAGAGCGCCATACCTACCTGCTGCACGGTGTGACAGGAAGCGGTAAGACGGAAGTCTACATGGCGCTGATTGAGGAAGTCGTCGCAGCCGGGAAGCAGGTCATCATGATGATCCCGGAGATCGCGCTTACTTATCAGACCGTGATGCGTTTTTACGAACGGTTTCATGACCGCGTCTCGATCCTGAATTCCAAGATGCCGCCCGGCGAACGCTATGATCAGTACCTCCGCGCCAAGGAGCGGGAGATCGATATCATCATCGGCCCGCGCAGCGCCCTGTTTACGCCGTTTCCGGAGCTCGGGCTCATCATCCTCGATGAGGAACACGAGACCTCTTATAAGAGCGAAACGATCCCGCGCTATCATGCAAGGGAGACGGCGATCGCACGTGCGGAGATGACCGGCGCATCGGTGGTGCTGGGTTCGGCAACGCCTTCCATGGAGAGTTACTACCGTGCAAAAAAAGGAGACTATGTCCTCCTGCCTTTGACCAAACGTGTGGAGGAGCGGCCTCTGCCGGAATGCGAGATCATCGATCTCCGCGCGGAGCTCATGGACGGGAACCGCTCGATCTTCAGCCGCAGGCTTTCTGCGTTGATGGAAGAGCGGCTGAAAAAAGAAGAACAGATCATGCTGTTTTTAAACCGCAGGGGGATGAGTGGTTTTGTGGTCTGCCGTTCCTGCGGAGAAGCGATCAAATGCCCGCACTGTGATGTGTCGCTTTCACTCCATCGGGATCAGACGCTGCGCTGTCACTATTGCGGCCATCAGATCCCGGCGGTGAAAAAATGCCCGACCTGCGGATCGCCGTATATCGGTGGCATGAAAGCGGGGACCGAGAAAGTGGAGGAACTGGTCAAAAAGCAGTTCCCGCAGGCGCGGACGCTGCGGATGGACCTTGACACCACACGTGAAAAGGACGGCTATGAAAGGATTCTGACGGCTTTTTCAAATTGCGAAGCGGATATCCTAATCGGCACGCAGATGATCGTAAAAGGCCATGATTTTCCGAACGTGACGCTGGTCGGGATTTTGGCAGCGGATCTGTCGCTCAACATCCCGGACTTTCACGGGGCGGAGCGGACCTTTGATCTTCTGACACAGGCAGCAGGCCGTGCCGGCCGAGGTGAGAAGAGCGGTAACGTCGTGATCCAGACCTACCACCCGGAGCATTATGGGATTGTCAATGCGGCCGAGCAGGATTATGATGGTTTCTATGAACAGGAGATCGCCTATCGGCAGATCATGCACTACCCGCCGGTGTGGCACATGCTGACGATCCTCGTATCGGAAAAAGACGAGCAGGCTGCCGCTGAAGGGGCGGATCGGATCGCGGCGCAGATCGGACGGGAGTTTCCGAAACTGATGCTGATCGGGCCGGCGGATGCGTCAATCGCCAAGGTGAACGACTATTACAAAAAAGTGTTGTACTTAAAGGATCAGGATTATGAGACGCTGATCCGTGTCAAAGACAGTGTGGAGAAGACCGCACTAGAGGATCCGTTCTTTACGCGGCTTCTGGTAAGATTTGATTTTGACCCCGCAGGCGGGTTTTGAAAGTGAGGAAAAGAAATGGCATTACGTGAAATTCGGATCCAGGGGGATCCCGTACTGGAAAAGAAATGCAGACCCGTGAAGGAGATCACGCCCCGGATCCGCGAGCTGATCGACGATATGTTCGAGACGATGTACGAGGCAAACGGCGTCGGTCTGGCAGGCCCGCAGGTCGGCGTGCTGAAACGGATCTGTGTCGTGGATATCGGGGATGAGCATCCTTATGTGCTCATCAATCCGGAGATTATCGAAACGGACGGAGAGCAGACCGGAGACGAGGGCTGCCTTTCGCTGCCCGGGAAAGCAGCGCTTGTGACGCGCCCGAATCATGTGAAGATCCGCGCGTTTGACGAGAACCTCGAGGAGTATACGGCAGAGGGAGAAGGCCTTCTGGCGCGTGCTTTTTGCCATGAGATCGATCACCTGGACGGGCATATGTATACGGAGATCGCAGAAGGCCCGATCCATGACATCGAGTATGCGGAGCCGGAAGACGAGGACGCGGAAACCGAAGAGGACGAGACGGAATGAGAGTGATCTTTATGGGGACCCCGGATTTTTCCGTGGGGATCATGGAAGCGATGGCAGAACGCGGTCATGAGATCGTGCTTGCAGTGACACAGCCGGACAAGCCGAAGGGCAGGGGCGGCGCGGTTTCGTGCTCTCCGGTAAAGGAAGCAGCGGTTGCACGCAATATTCCCGTGTTCCAGCCGGTCAAGATCCGTGAGCCGGAAAACATTGCCGTGCTGCGGGAGCATAAGCCTGATATGATCGTCGTGGCGGCTTTCGGGCAGATCCTGCCGGAGGAAATCCTTTCCATGGCGTCCTACGGCTGTATCAATGTCCATGCATCCCTCCTCCCGAAATACCGCGGTGCATCGCCGATTCAGTGGGCGGTCCTTGACGGGGAGAAGGAGTCCGGTGTCACGATCATGCGGATGGACACGGGCGTGGATACCGGCGATATGATCGCACAGAAAGCAGTCACACTTGCGCCGGATGAGACGGCAGGAAGTCTTTTTGATAAACTGTCGGAGCTTGGCGCATCACTCCTTTGCGAGACAATGGAGACGATCGAAAACGGCACGGCGGTTTATACGCCGCAGGATCACAGCAAAGCGACGCATACCAAAAAGATTGAAAAATCCATGGGGAAAATGGATTGGAAGCAGCCGGCCGAAGTGTTGGAACGACGCGTCCGCGGACTTTGTCCGTGGCCGGGCGCCTATACGGGTTGTAACGGCAAGACCCTAAAGATTTGGAAAGCCGCTGTACGTCCGGGGGAATGCGGACAGAATGCTGCACCGGGGACTGTCGTGGAAACAAAAGATGCAGTTGCCGTACAGACCGGTGATGGGGTACTCTTGCTTACCGAAGTGCAGCTCGAAGGCAAAAAAAGAATGGATGCAGCCGCATTTCTCCGCGGCTATCCACTCAAGCAGGGGATGGTTTTATGAAAGAACCGACTGCAAGAGAGCTTTCTCTGGAGATCCTTCTCTCCGTGACTTCAGGACAGGCCTACAGTCATATCGCGCTTCGCGAGACGCTGGAAAAGTACGCGTATTTTGAAAAAGGGAAACGTGCACAGATCAAGCGCCTTGTGGAAGGCGTGCTCGAAAACATGCTGCTGCTCGATGAGATCATCGGGCAGTTTTCCAATGTACCGGTCAAAAAGCAAAAGAACGTGATCCGCAATATCCTCAGGATGGCGGTCTATGAAATCTTTTACATGGATGGGATTCCGACGCACGCTTCGGTCAACGAGGCGGTGAAGCTGGCGGAGAAGAAAGGCTTCCGGAATCTGAAGGGATTTGTAAACGGCGTCCTTCGGAACGTGGAGCGGAATCGGGACAGTATCGTTTTGCCGGAGTCTCTTTCCGTCCGTTACTCGATGCCGGAATGGATCGTGGACCGCTGGACGGAAGCCTACGGCGAAGCGAAGACCGAAGAACTCCTGAAAAGCTTTTTCGGCAGCCAGCCGCTGACCGTACACCTCACAAAGCAACCCCGACCGGAAGAAGCGCAGGAAGCCTATGCGGCAGCAGTCGCAGCATGGGAAGCGGAGGGTGTGAAAGCAACCTCCGTGGAAGCCATCCCCGGCGCCTTTTTCCTGACCGGTGTGGAACGTCTTACTGCGATGCAGACCTTCCGTGACGGCCTGTTTTTTGTGCAGGACTTAAGCTCGATGAAAGCACTTTCCGAAGTTCCGGCACAGCCAGGTATGGAAGTTCTCGACCTTTGCGGTGCACCGGGCGGAAAGTCCTTATTCCTCGCCGGCCGCATCGGCCACAAAGGCAGCATCACCTGCCGTGACCTTTCCGAAAACAAGGTTTCTTTGATCCGCGAAAACATCGCGCGTTGTAAGCTATCCAACATCCATGCCGAAGCAGCCGACGCGCGCATCTTTGATCCTGCTTGGGAGTCCCGCGCAGACCTCGTGATCGCAGATCTTCCCTGTTCCGGTCTCGGTGTCCTTGGCCGAAAACCCGAGATCCGCTACCGTATCACCCCGCAGGAGATCAACGACCTTGCCGCCCTGCAGCGTGAGATCCTTTCCACTGCGCAGCGCTACGTCAAACCCGGCGGCTTTTTGCTCTACAGCACATGCACGATCACCCACGAAGAAAATGAAGACAACGCATCCTGGTTTTGCTCCGCCTTCCCGGCCTTTACGCAGCTGAAAACCCAGCAGCTTTTCCCGGAAGCCGCCACCCAGGATGGCTTCTACTATATGCTCGCGCAACGCAGTTGACATAACCCACGGGCGTCCTGCCCTCCCGGCAAGGCTTGCTGCATGAAAATGACGCTCACATATTTCGGGACCTGGCTTCTCTAAGCATTTGCGCAAGATTGTTTCGACCGTACGCAACCAGTTCCAATGCGCCATCCATGGCGCATGGAACTTGGATTTGCCATCCGGGCAAATCCTTGCTGAAACAGAAGCAAATGCCAAGAGAATCCAAGTCCCTCATAAAGTGTTCGCTTACCTTTTCATGCAGCCTGCCATTGCCGGGGCACAGGGCGGCCGCTGACTGGTCGCAGGCACAACGGACTGCCTTGTGAGCGAGAATGTGATCCTTATCAGATTTCTCAATGTCAAGCAACGAGCGCACAAGGATGTGCGCGAGAGCGAGCATACGCATGGATGCGTATTGCGAGCGGTTGCAGAATAGCCAGTTTATTGCAAAATCTGATTAGGAGCACATCGAGCGAGCATTAGCAGTCCCGTTGGGGCTGTGAGCAGGTAGTGGGCGCCCGTATGGCAACCTGCCATGTCGGGGGAGGGGGCAGTTTATAGGTGAGGAAAGATATGAAGGATCTCAAATCCCTGACAATTGAAGAGATGGAAGCGTTTCTGGCGGAGGACCTGCAGCAGCCGAAGTACCGGGCGAAGCAGGTGTTTGACTGGCTGCATAAGAAGATGTGTGGTGGCTTTGATGAGATGACGAACCTGTCGAAGGAGCTGCGGGAGAAGCTCGCGGCAAAGGCAGAGCTCAGGGATGTGCGGCAGGTTGCCGTGCAGGAGTCAAAGGACGGAACGAGGAAGTACCTGTTTGCACTGGGGGATGAGGAGCGGATCGAGAGCGTGTTTTTGCCGCATGATTATGGGAATGCGGTCTGCATTTCTTCGCAGGTCGGATGCCGCATGGGCTGTACGTTCTGTGCATCTACGCTTTCAGGACTGTCGCGGAATCTGACCGCGTCCGAGATGCTTTCGCAGGTGTATGGGATTTCCAAAGATACGGGGGTGCGGATCGATCATGTCGTTGTGATGGGGATGGGAGAGCCGCTTGATAACTATGAGAATCTGATCCGGTTTTTGGTGTTGATCGCAGATCCGAATGGGCAGAACCTCAGTATGCGAAACCTCACGGTGTCGACCTGCGGGCTGACGAATGAGATCAGACGGCTGGCGGAGGAGAAACTGCCGATCACACTGGCGCTGTCTTTGCACGCGCCGACGCAGGAGAAGCGGGAGGCTTTGATGCCGGTGGCGCATAGATATCCGCTCGATGAGGTGATCGAGGCGTGCCGGTTTTATTTTGAAAAGACCGGGCGTCGCGTCACGTTTGAATACAGTCTGATCGCGGGAAAGAATGACAGTGAGGAGGATGCGGCAGAACTGGGCGCGCTCCTTGCCGGGATGAACTGTCATGTCAACCTGATCCCGGTCAATCCGGTGGAGGAGCGGGGATATGCCCAGCCCGATCAGTCTGCGGTGCTCCGCTTTCAAAATAAACTTGAAAAAAAAGGAATAAATAGTACAATTAGAAGAGGTATGGGTCGTGATATTGACGGCGCATGCGGACAGCTACGCAGGAGATTTGAGGAATGAAGACTTTTTCCATTACGGATATTGGGCGTCTCCGTGAGACGAATCAAGATTACGTCTATACTTCCGATACACCGGTCGGCGCGCTGCCGAATCTCTTCCTTGTTGCGGACGGGATGGGCGGACACAACGCCGGTGACTACGCATCCAAATATACCGTAGAGACGGTGGTTTCTCTTTTGCAGGAGTTTCCGGGCGATGACCTGAAGGCTCTGCTTTCTGACGCGATCGAGGAGACCAACCGCAGGCTCATTTCGCAGGCAGTCAATGACCCTGCGCTTTTTGGCATGGGCACAACGCTGGTCGCGCTTGTGATCGTGGATGGCAAGGCGTTGATCGCGAATGTCGGTGACAGCCGGCTTTATGTGGTCAATGGGTCCAACATCACGCAGATCACCGAGGATCATTCCTATGTGCAGGAAATGGTCAAGATCGGGGAAATGGACGCTTCGGAGGCGCGCGTGTCGCCGGAGAAGAACATCATTACCCGTGCGATCGGTGCGGAGCCGGATGTGGAGATCGACTTTTTTGAGCGCAAGCTGAAAAAGGGCGATGAGATCCTGATGTGTACAGATGGGCTGACCAACATGGTGGATGACGAAGACATCCGCCGGATCATCATCGGTCAGCGCGATATTGTGGAAAAGACGATGAAGCTCGTGCAGAGCGCGAATGAAAACGGGGGACGTGACAACATTTCCGTTGTCCTCGTAGACCCGTTCACGGATTGAAAAGAGTAGAGAGGAAAGACAGCTTATGATCAGGGAAGGAATGTTTATTGCGGATCGTTACGAGGTGCTTGGCAAGATCGGTGCCGGTGGAATGTCCGATGTCTATAAAGCGAAAGACCAGGTGCTGGGACGGTTTGTCGCGATCAAGGTGTTGAAGCAGGAGTTCAGCGAGGACACGACGTTCGTATCCAAGTTCCATGCGGAGGCTTCTTCGGCGGCAGGTTTGGAGCATCCGAACATCGTGAATGTCTATGATGTCGGCAGCGAAGACGGAATGTATTACATCGTGATGGAATGCATCGAAGGCGTGACGCTCAAGACCTACATCGAGAAAAAGGGACAGCTCAATTACAAAGAGGCGATCAGTATCGCGATCCAGGTGGGACGCGGTATTGAGGCGGCTCATATGAAGCAGATCATCCACCGGGATATCAAGCCGCAGAACATCATGATCAGTACCGACGGCAAAGTCAAGGTGACGGACTTCGGTATCGCGCGTGCGGCATCCAGCAACACGATCCATTCCGATGTGATGGGGTCCGTTCATTACAGTTCGCCGGAGCAGGCGCGCAACGGCTTCGTGGATCACAAGAGTGATATCTATTCGCTCGGTATCGTAATGTATGAGATGGTGACGGGACGTGTGCCGTTTGACGGAGACACGGCAGTTGCAGTCGCGATCCAGCATCTGCAGGAGGATATGATCCCGCCAAGCAAGTATGCGCCGGATCTTCCGAGCAATCTGGAAAAGATCATTCTGAAATGTACACAGAAGAGTCCGGATCGCCGGTATCAATCCATGGCGGATCTGCTCGTGGATCTGAAACGTGCGCTCATCAATCCGGAGGATGATTTCGTGACGCTGGAGGCAGCGGCAGTCGGCGGTGCGACGAAAGTCATTCGTGAAGAAGAAGTCAATGAGATCAAGCGCCAGGCGAACCAGATCCTGACACCGGATGTGTCGAGAGAGCCGGCGAAGCAAAAACAGAGCGAGAAACAGACGCAAAAGAACACACCGAAGCAGAAGAGCAGAAGATCGCGTGACTGGGAGTCTGATGAGATCGAAGAGCCGTATTATGAGGATGAGCAGTACGACGATGGAGAATACGAGAACGAAGAAGGCGAGTTTTACGACGACGATTACGAAGACGAGGAGGAAGAAGGCGTTCTTCGTCCGGGTATGGAGAAGGTCGTAACGATCCTCGGGATCATCGCGGCAGTCGTCATCGGGATCATCATCATCTATCTGCTGGTCAATCTGTTTGGCAAAATGCCGGGCAAGGACAATGACAAGAATACGGAGACCGAGACACAGACACAGACCGAGCTCGTGACGGAGACCGCTGAAGAAGAAAAGCCGGCAGAGGCCGGAGAAGGCATCACGATGATCGAGTTGAAAGGGATGACCTTTGATCAGGCGAAGACCACGCTGAACGAAATGGGACTCGGGATCTTCCTCGTAGGCTATCAGTCTTCGGATGACTATGACAAGGACCAGATCATCAGTCAGGATGTGGAAGCAGGGACGACCGTTCCGGCGAATACGACCGTGAAGGTCTATGTCAGCAGCGGTAAGGGAGAGCTTTCCGTGCCGGATGTAAGCGGACAGGATTACGAGACAGCAAAGACAGCGCTGGAGAGCGCAGGATTCTCCGTCAATAAGGTGGAAGAAAGCAGCTCCAGTGTAGAAGAAGGAAAGGTTATTTCCACAACACCGACGGCAGGATCCCCGGCGAAAGCAAATGACACCATTACGGTAAAGGTCAGCACGGGAGAAGAGGCTGCGCAGAACTTCGTGATGCCGAACTACTCAGGACAGGATCAGACCACAACCGTGAGCGAGCTGCAGGGCACTTATGGCTGCAAGGTGACGGTCAACCAGGAATACAATGAGACTTATCCGGCAGGCAAAGTCATCGCGACGAGCCCGACCGCTGGTTCCGCCGTACAGAACGGCAGCGAAGTACTGGTCGCTGTCAGCAAGGGAAGCCAGAGTTATGCATACAGCGCGAATGTCAGCGTGCCCGGAGATACCGTGACTGCCGCGACCTATCGGCTCACGGATGCCAACGGCAATACGATCATCGGAGACACCACGGTGAATGCGTTTACGACGAATGCAGACGGCAGCAGGAGCTTTGCGGTCAGCGCCAACAATATCCCGACTGCAACAGGACAGCTTTACATCACATGGACGCTGTCGGACGGCAGTACCCAGAACAACGCGACCTACCCGATCGCAGTGAACTTTGCACAGACCAATTGATGAAGCAGGGCAGGATCGTAAAGGGGATCGCGGGGTTCTATTATGTGGATGTCGAGGGCGAGGGTGTCTATGCCTGTAAGGCGAAAGGCCTCTTTCGAAAAGAGGGATTAAAGCCTCTTGTCGGCGATCTCGTTCGGATGGAAGTCACTGACGTAGCGGACTTTGAAGGCAATGTAACGGAGATCCTCCCACGCAAAAGCACATTGCTGCGGCCGGCGGTTTCCAACGTGGATCAGGCGCTGGTGATCTTTGCGATCCATCAGCCGGATCCGAATCTGAATCTTTTGGACCGGTTTTTGCTGCGCATGGCAGTGCAGGATCTGCCGGTCATCCTGGCGATCAATAAAACGGATCTCGCTGTGGGAAAAGAACTGCAGGAGATCTGTGATGTCTATGAAGGCGTGGTTCGTGCGATCGTACCGACCTGCGGAAAGACAGGGGAGGGCACGGAGACCTTAAAAAGCCTTTTGCATCAGAAGACGACGACCGTCGCAGGACCTTCCGGGGTCGGTAAATCCACGATCGTGAATATGCTGCAGAGTGACCGGTTGATGGAGACCGGTGCGATCAGTCAAAAAATAGAACGCGGGAAGCATACCACGCGTCACAGCGAGCTCATCCCGCTTACAGACGGTGGGTATATTCTGGATACGCCGGGCTTCAGTTCCCTTCTTTTGCCTGGGCTGGAGAAAGAGGCGTTATCGTCTTATTATCCGGAGTTTCAGCCTTATCTTGATGCCTGCCGGTTTGCTCAGTGTAGTCATATCGCAGAGCCGGATTGCGGCGTAAAAGAAGCGCTGCAGGACGGACGGATTCCGTTGTCACGATACGAAAATTACAAGTTGTTTTACGAGGAATTGAAAGAAAGGAAAGGATATACATGAATTGCCTGTCGCCCTCGATCCTGGCTGCTGACTTTGCAAAGCTGGGCGAACAGATCCAGATGCTTGATCGCGCGGGAGCGCAGTATCTTCATATTGACGTAATGGACGGTGTGTTTGTTCCGGATATTTCGTTCGGGATGCCGGTGGTGAAGTCGATCCGCAGATGCACGGAGCGGATCTTTGATGTGCATCTCATGGTGACGAACCCGGATCATTATATAGACGCATTTTACGACTGCGGTGCGGATCTGATCACAGTGCACGCAGAGGCGGTGCAACACCTCGATGCCACGATCGACAAGATCCATGAAAAAGGTATCATCGCGGGAGTCGCACTTTCTCCGGCGACGCCGATCGAGAGGATCGAGTGGGTGCTGCCCAAGACCGATATGGTGCTGATCATGACGGTCAATCCCGGGTACGGCGGGCAGAAACTGATCCCTTATACGCTTGACAAAGTACGCGCGGTCAGAGAGCTCATTCAAAAAAAGGGATTAAAAACAGATATCGAGGTAGACGGCGGCATCACATTAGAGAATGTCAGGGAAGTCCTGGCAGCAGGGGCAAACATTATTGTGTCCGGCAGCTCGGTGTTTGATGGGGATATACAGGAGAACGCAGAGGCGTTTTTACGGATTTTGTCGGAAGACGAGAGAGGGTAAGGTATGAAAAAAAGAATTGCTTGCCACCTCGGAGTGCTGATCCTGATGCTGGGGATCTTTGCGGGGTGCGGCACAGTGGGCGGATCGAACGGAAATGTTCGGATTGCGATTCAGCCATCGGCAGCCTTTGTACCGCTGTTTGTTGCGAAAGAAAAAGGGTGGATTGAGGAAGCCCTGAAAGAAAAGGGTGTCGGTGTGGAATGGATCGATTTTGTCTCCGGTCCGCCGATGAATGATGCGCTTCTTGCTGAGGACGTCGACCTTGGTGTGATCGGCGACGTGCCGGTTGTGACGGTTTGCGCGCCGGGAAATGACGTGAGTGTTGTCGCGATCGCGGCGCAGGCCGCAGATTCTTATGCGGTGCTGGTGCCTGCGGGTTCTGATGTGAAAGAGGCGGCAGATCTTGCCGGGAAGCGTGTGGCCACGACCTTTGGCTCCACAGGTCATAATATGGTGCAGAAGTTCCTTGCGACAGCTGGGCTGACGATCAATGATATCCATCTCGTCAATATCGCTGCAGGCGATGCGGAAAAGGTGCTGGCTTCCAATCAGGCGGATGCGGTATCCATCTGGGAGCCGAACGTGACGAGACTTTGTGACGGGATCGGTGCGCAGATCATCGGAGAAGGTTCCGACTGCGGACTGGCCGGGACCAACGCGGTCGTAGCGCGCAACAAATATGCAGAAGAAAATCCTGAGATCGTAACAGCCATTTTGGAACAGTATCAGCGCGCGGCCGAGGAACTGCCGACGCTGGATGAAGAAACGTTGAACAAAGTCGCACAGGATCTGTCGATCGAGCCGGATCAGTTGAAACTGATCATCCCGAAATTCAATTATTCGGTTGAGATCACGGAAGGGGACATGGATGCGCTGAACGACACAATTCGTTTCCTCAACGACAACCAGATCATGCGCACCAATTATGATATTGCAGAATCCACCAACAGTTCCTATTATGATGCGATTCCGTGAGAACGACACCAAGACGGACAGGAGACCAATAGGAGAGTGATCAGTATGGATAACTGGATCATCATAGCCATTGCGGCCGTTGTTGCGGTGTTGATCGTGATCTTGCTGCTGTTGATTAGGATGTACCGGAGACGGAATCTGAAGATCACGCGGTTTCTGATGGCGATTTTGGAAAAAAGAGACCGTAACATGGACGGGCACAGCACCCATACGCAGCTTCTGATCGATGAATTTTACGATTACCTGCCGCCGGAGAAAAAACTCCATCTGGGCAGGGAGCATCTCAGGTATGCGGCACTGCTTCATGACATCGGAAAGCTTGGCATCCCGGAGGAGATCCTGGATAAACCCGGGAAACTCACCGATGAAGAATGGAAGATCATGCGCCGTCATCCGGAGATCGCGGTAGAGCTGTTGACACCGGTCGGACTCTTTGATCCGGTTCTGGACTGGATCCTCTATCATCACGAAAGGATGGACGGAACCGGCTACTTCAGGCTCAAGGGAGAAGAGATTCCGCTCGCATCCAAGATGCTGGCGATCGTGGATACGTTCTCCGCAGTCACCGTCGGCAAGTCCTATCGGCCGGCAAGACCTTATGAAGACGGGATCGCAACACTTCGACTCGTCGCAGGCACGCAGCTGGACCCGGATCTGGTCGAGATCTTCTCGGCAATCCCGAAGCACCGGATCGAGAATTGCAGGACCGAGCTTGCAAAAGAAATGACACATCTGACCAAAAAGATATAAAAAAAGCAGCCCTTTCGGGCAATGTCATTAAGATAAGATGACAACAAAAAGAAATAGAGAACTGAGAACCTGAATAAGGTAATCAGTTCTCTTTTTTTGATGGTTTTTAAACCTT
>CACZBF010000031.1 GCA_902779355.1 uncultured Lachnospiraceae bacterium
CAGCGAGACGGTAGGACAAAGCAAGAGTCGAATTTATTCGACGAAGGCTTTGGACAACCGGATCGGGATTTGCGAAGCAAATGACATGAGGATGGAGCGAAGCGAAATCCGAATGACTGCTTTTCGTAGTATCGGACTTGATCCGAATTTATTCTGTGTGAAGTTTTGAGGGTACATTTATTAGGCCCAGTGGCGAAGTTGGTTATCGCGCCGCCCTGTCACGGCGGAGATCAGGGGTTCGAGCCCCCTCTGGGTCGTTTTTTATGGGATCTTAGCTCAGCTGGGAGAGCATCTGCCTTACAAGCAGAGGGTCATAGGTTCGAGCCCTATAGGTCCCAGTTTTTGACTCGCCGATGTGGCTCAATTGGCAGAGCAGCTGATTTGTAATCAGCAGGTTATCGGTTCGAGTCCGATCATCGGCTTATATGGGTGGATTCCCGAGTGGCCAAAGGGGACAGACTGTAAATCTGCTGCAAATTGCTTCGATGGTTCGAATCCATCTCCACCCAGTTATCAATTCTTTCTATATTATGGGTTGCACAAAAAAGCGCTGATTGAGACATTGGATCATCACCGCTTAAGTGCTCATAACGACGCGGGATGGAGCAGTCTGGAAGCTCGTCGGGCTCATAACCCGAAGGTCGCAGGTTCAAATCCTGCTCCCGCAACTCTGTAACTTAATATAGACGGTCATTAGGTCCAGCGACTGTTGCTAAGCGCAATTTCGAGCAAGCTCTCATTTCGCTAAGCAACGCTGCAGAGCCTGCTGACTAAATTCTGACTTCGTGTAAGACACTCGTCTTCATTAAGTCATCAGGCCCAGTTAGCTCAGTTGGTAGAGCAGCGGACTGAAAATCCGCGTGTCTCTGGTTCGATTCCGGAACTGGGCATTTTTCTTTTCGGTTTTCTGGTTTTATCTCGTGGAAAGCAAGAAATGATTGACTTTTACGGCATTAGCAGTATATAATAATTTCGTGTTTTTATAAGGATGTACGAAGGAGTGCAGACAGATAGACCGTTCTGCATTTTTTTCTGACAAAAAAAGAGGACGCTATGAATCCGAAGACGATCAAATACATCATCAAACGCTTGATTCTGGCAGTGTTTACCGTTTGGGTGGTAATCACGCTGACATTCTTTATCATGCATGCGGTTCCGGGCGGTCCTTTTATGAGTGAGAAAGCTGTTTCTCCGGCAGCACAGGCTGCGCTTGAGGCGAAATACGGTCTGGATAAGCCGCTTGGCGTGCAGTATGTGACTTACCTCGGAGATGTGATTCAGCTGAAGCTTGGTCCTTCCCTGAAGCAACGCGGGCGTATGGTCATTGACATTATCGGAGACGGATTGAAGACTTCGGCGAAACTTGGTGTGATCGCCGCGTTTCTGGCGCTTGCGATCGGTGTTGTGTTGGGTTCAGTCGCTGCACTTCGCCGTAATACGGTTCTGGATCGTGTGATCATGATCATCACGACGGCGTTTGTCTCGATGCCGTCTTTCATTGTTGGTTCTCTATTATTGGTTCTATTTGCAATCAAATTTCATGTATTTCCCGCAAACGGATCGACAGCTGCGGGATTGGTTTTACCTGTCATTACGCTGATGCTATATCCCATGTCTTATATTACGCGATTGACAAGATCATCCATGCTTGATGTGCTGGGCCAGGATTATATCCGCACGGCAAAAGCGAAGGGTGTCTCGAAATGGCGTATTATTTTTGTTCATGCATTGAAAAACTCGTTGATCCCTGTCATTACCTATTTTGGACCGATGCTGGCATACATCGTGACGGGGTCTCTTGTCGTGGAACAGATCTTTGCCGTTCCCGGCATCGGACGGGCATTTGTGCAGAGTATTATCAACCGGGATTATACCCTGATCATGGGCACAACGATCGTGCTGGCCACCTTCATTGTGATCATGAACCTTGTCAGCGACATTTTGTATAAAGTAGTGGATCCCAGGATCAATCTGGAATAGAAGGAAAAGGAAAAGGATGGACAAAAATCTGAAACGTCTGAGCGCGCAGGTAGATCTCTCCGATTTCATGCCCGCTAGTGACGAAGACAAAGAATACATGGTCAAAATGCGTGAATCGACCACGTTTTTTAAGGACGGTGTGAGACGTCTTCGGAAAAACAAGGTTGCGATGATCAGTTTTTATGTCATCGTGATCATTACGCTGGCGTCGATCTTTGTTCCGATGTTTTGGCCGTATCAATACGAGACCATGCTTGGTATGCAGCCTGGACAGCCGATGGACGCTTCTTTCAACAACCTGCATCCTTTCGAGTATTCCTCTTCGGAGCAGGCACGGATCGCGGCCGGAGAAAAGGTGTTCCCGCATATCTTCGGGACGGATTCTCAGGGTCGTGATTACTTCATCCGTGTCGTCTACGGGACTCGTATTTCTTTGGCGGTCGGTTTTTTTGCCAGTATCATCGTGCTTGTGATCGGAATTGTCTACGGTTCCATATCCGGCTACGCCGGCGGTAAAGTGGATATCGTCATGATGCGTATCGTGGATATCATCTATTCACTCCCCGATATGCTGATGGTGATCCTGCTTGCTTCCGTGATGCGTATGACACTCACCGAGGCATTAGAGGGCACAGTTCTGGAAAAGATCGGTTCTAATATCATATCGCTGTTTATAATTTTCGCATTGCTCTACTGGGTGGGTATGGCGCGTCTCGTGAGGGGTCAGATTTTGTCTCTTCGTGAGCAGGAATATGTCCTTGCTTCACAGACGGCCGGTGCGAAAGGAAGCTGGGTGATCAGAAAGCACCTGATCCCGAACTGCATTTCCGTCATTGTTATTTCTACGGCTTTGCAGATCCCGAGCGCAATCTTTACGGAGAGTTACCTTTCCTTCCTTGGATTGGGCGTGAATGCGCCGATGCCGTCGCTTGGTTCGCTTGCGTCGGATGCGCTGAACGGGCTCAGTTCTTATCCGTATCGACTCGTGATCCCTGCGATCGTGATCTCACTGATCGTGCTGTCGCTGAACCTGTTTGGCGATGGTCTGCGGGATGCTTTTGATCCGAAGCTGAATTCATAGTTTTCGCTTCGTTTTCGAGGGTAGTGTAAAGCATAATATGAAAAAGGCATCAGGACTCCGTCACCAACTTCGTTGGCGACACCTCATGCCGAAGGAGGAGCAAAGACATGGCTTTGCTTGAAGTAAGAGATCTGCATACATCATTTTTCACTGACGCCGGAGAAGTCCGTGCGGTGAACGGCGTGTCCTTTGATCTGGATTACGGCAAAGTCCTCGGTATCGTGGGCGAGTCGGGATCCGGTAAATCCGTGACGGCATATTCTATCATGCAGATTCTTGCCAATACCGGAAAGATTGTTTCCGGTTCCATTAAGTACAACGGACAGGAACTTGTCGGTGCCGGAGAAAAGGTGATGAAGGAGATCCGCGGAAACAAGATCTCGATCATTTTCCAGGATCCGATGACGAGCTTGAACCCGACCTATACGATCGGACGGCAGTTGAGAGAAGCGATCCTGCTGCACACTGACCGTAATAAAGAAGAAGCCAAAGCGCGTGCGATCGAGATGTTAAAGCTCGTAAACATCAACGAACCGGAAAAGCGTATGAAGCAATATCCGCATGAGTTTTCCGGCGGTATGCGCCAGCGTATGATGATCGCTATGGCACTTGCCTGCGAACCGGACATTCTGATCGCAGACGAACCTACGACCGCGCTGGATGTGACGATCCAGGCCGGTATTCTGGAGTTGATGAAGGATATCCAGAAAAAGATCGGAATGGCGATCATTATGATCACGCATGACCTTGGAGTCGTTGCGCAGATGTGCGATGAGGTGATCGTCATGTACGCGGGATCCATATGCGAGCAGGGCACGGAGGATGAGATCTTCTATAATCCTTGCCATGAGTATACGAAAGGCCTGATGCGTTCCATTCCGACTTCGGACAATCAGGGGGAGAAGCTGCAGCCGATCACCGGAACTCCGATCGATCTTTTGAATATGCCGAAGGGGTGTGCGTTTGCACCGCGTTGTGATGCGGCAATGAAGATTTGTATCCGTGAAAAATGCGAGCGCTTCCAGATCAACGATGATCACGCAGCTGCTTGCTGGATGAATGTGAAGAAGGCAGCTGAAGAGGGAGGTGCAACCGCATGAGTGAACAGACACGGCCTCTCATTCAGGTAAAAAACCTAAAACAGTATTTTGATATCAATATGGGTTTCGGAAAAGCGAAACCGTTGAAAGCCGTAGATGATATCAGCTTTGATATCATGGAAGGTGAGACACTCGGGCTTGTTGGTGAGTCCGGCTGCGGAAAGACAACGGCCGGCCGGTCCTTGTTGCATTTGTATAAGCCTACCGGCGGCGAAGTGATCTTTGAAGGCCGCCCGATCAAGACGAAGAAGGATATCGCGGATTTCCGGACCAAGGCAACAATGGTATTTCAGGATCCGTATTCTTCGCTCGACCCGAGAATGACCGTTTCCGACATTATTGCGGAGCCGTTGGACGTCAATATTGCTTATCATCCGGAATATAAAGATAAAGAAAAAAGACGCAGAAGAGTGTTGCAGCTGATGGAATATGTCGGGCTGAACTCTGAGCATGCGGCGCGTTATGCGCATGAGTTTTCCGGCGGTCAGAGACAGCGTGTCGGTATCGCGCGCGCCCTTGCGGTCAACCCGGACTTTATCGTCTGTGACGAACCGGTTTCCGCACTGGATGTATCCATTCAGGCGCAGGTGATCAACATGTTTGATGATCTGCAGGATAAGCTGGGTCTGACCTATCTTTTCATCGCACATGACCTGCTTGTGGTCCGCCATATTTCCGACCGGATCGCCGTGATGTATCTTGGCAGGATGGTGGAGCTCGCAAAAGCATCGGATATTTACGATCATCCGCTGCATCCTTATACGAAAGCATTGATCTCTGCGGTTCCGGTACCGGATCCGAAGGTCGCAAAGGCGAATAAGCGGATCTCTCTGACGGGTGAGATCCCGAGTCCGTTGAATGCACCGCCCGGATGCCCGTTCCATACCAGATGTCCTTATGCGAAAGACAGCTGTAAGGAAAGTATGCCGGTTTTCGATGAGATTGAGACCGGTCATTATGTGGCATGTCATCGGGTAAAGGAGATCAACGATTGAGGTGGATTTCATGACGGGATTTGTATTACAGGCAACAGACTCCGTTTTGAAATAGATATGAAAGTGTTTTTTGAAAGGAGAGTATCATTATGAAAAAATTTGTTGCATTGATGCTTGCCGGCGCAATGATCTTTTCAATGGCTGCTTGTGGTGATTCGGCAGTTTCAGGAAATGCAGGCGCTGCGGCAGCGACTGGAACAGAAAGCGCGGATGCCGGTACTGATGCGGCAGCTACGGATGCCGGTACAGATACGGCAGCAGCGACCGGAGAAGGGATCAGCGTAAGCATTGCTTCCGAGCCTGCATCGCTTGATCCGGCACTGAATAGTGCGGTTGACGGCGCTACGATGCTGGTTCACCTGTTCTCCGGACTTGCAAAATGGGAGCAGAAGGATGACGGGACACTGGAGCTTGTACCGGATTGCGCCGAGGAGCTGGTAGAAGGCGTGGAGAACGCTGATGGCACTGTGACATACACCTATACTCTGAAGGACGGCCTTACATGGTCTGACGGTCAGCCTGTGACCGCGGGAGATTTCCTTTTCGCATGGAACCGTGCCGCTTCTGTAGAGCTTGGTGCGGATTATGGCTATATGTTTGAGGTAGTTGACGGCTATGCTGACATCTGGGCCGATGGTGCAACCGGAGACGAGAAGCTCAACGTGGAAGCACCGGATGACAAGACACTGGTCGTTACGCTTACCAATGCCGTACCGTATTGGAACGAGCTGCTTGCATTCCCGACCTATTTCCCGGTTCGTGAGGATGTGGTTGCAAATGAGTCCTGGGCAACGGATCCGTCTACCTATGTGAACAACGGACCGTATGTAATGGATTCCTGGGAGCACAACAGTGTGATCACCCTGAAGAAGAACGACAAATTTGTAGATGCGGATACTATTACGATGCCGCAGATCAACTTCTTCCTGTCTGATGATGCAAACAACATGCTGACAAACTTCCAGAACGGCGATTGGCAGATGATCGACGATGTGCCGACCAACGAGATCGCACAGCTTAAGGTGGACTATCCGGATGAGTTCAAGGTAGAAGGCCAGCTGGGAACTTACTATGTATGCTGGAACATCAACGAGGACATTCTGCCGGAAGGCAGCGGTCTCTCCGGTGTTGAGGCTGAGAATGCAAGAGCAGAGATCCGTAATGCAATTTCCCTTCTGTTTGACCGTAACTACATTGTAGAAGAGATTGGACAGGCAGGACAGGTTCCGGCTTCTTCTTTCGTAGCTATGGGACTTACGGATGCTGACGGATCCGAGTTCTACAAGAACGCAGGTGACAACAGCGGTTATATCGGTTACTACAATGTAGATGCTGCAGCACTGCAGGAGAACTTTGACAAGTGCATTGAAGTACTGAAGAAGTACTATGATTATGATGAGGCAACCTCGCAGTTCACGAACTTCCCGAGCATGACTTATCTGTACAACACTTCCGAAGGCCACAAGGCAATCGGCGAGTATCTGCAGAGCGCACTGTCCGCAGTCGGCATTACGATGAATCTGGAGAACCAGGAGTGGAACACCTTCCTTGAGACCAGAAAGAACGGAGACTACTCCATCGCTCGTAACGGTTGGCTTGCAGACTACAATGATCCGATCTGCTTCCTGGATATGTGGACGACTGCTTCCGGAAACAACGATGTACAGTTCGGCCGTGGTGACCACGAGAAAACCGCAGCTTATGATCTGGATCTGACGGATCTTGGCTATGACACCAAGGTGACCGGTGGTACCTGGGCTGATACCTACGATGTGCTGATCAATGATATCAAGTCCTGCACCGACACCAAGACACGTTATGCGCTGATGCATAAGGCAGAAGATCTGCTGATGAGCACCGGTGCGATCTGCCCGCTGTATTTCTACACGGATCTGTATATGATCGACAAGAACCTGACCGGATTCTTCAGCAATCCGCTCGGTTACAAGTACTTCATGTTCTGCAACTATTAAAACGGTTTGCTGATATCATGAGCAAAGAGAGGTCTGACCGAAAGGTCAGGCCTTTTTTGTATAGACAGATGTATTGTAGGGAGCCGAAAAATGTACTATTCTATAGAGGTAAAAAAAAGTGATGGATCACGGTCAGGGGGACAGATGAAAAAAATATTCAATAACAGAGCAGTTCAGGCATGTATCGTGGCACTCATTGTTGTGCTTCTAGTGATAGCGGGAGCATTGACAAGACTGGACAGGTGGATGCAGGATGTCCTGTTTGAGCGTCCGCAGGTGACAAGTGGGGATATCGTCGTCATTGGGATTGACGAAGATGCGTTAAACCGGATCGGCCCCTATCAGACCTGGGACAGAAATGTGATCGCATCTGCGCTGGACGCATTGGCTGCTGATCCGGAGAATCAGCCGGCTGTGGTGGCGATCGATACTCTGTATTCCGGCGAGACAGATCCGGAGGCAGATCAGCATCTGGCTGATGCAGCAGAAAAACTGGGATGTGTCGTGACCGCAACGGGTGCAACGTTTGACAGTCAGATCGCTGAGTCAGCGAACGGCTATTATATGGATGATTTTGCCATTTTGGCATACGATGAGCCTTATGATGCGCTGAAAGATGTCACGACGCAGGGGCATGTCAATGCGATGTATGATTCCGACGGGATCATGAGGCATGCGATGTTATATCTCGAACCGGATGGTGAGAAAGTCTATTCCATCGGGTATCAGGCTGCCAAGCTTTATGCAGAAAAGCAGGGCTTGGAGATTACGGAACCGCCGACGGACAGCAGAGGCATGTTTTACGTGTCCTATACTGCAGGGCCGGGAGGGTATTATGATCATGTATCCGTGGCCGATCTGATCGATGGGACTGTTCCATCGGATTATTATGCAGGAAAAATTGTTCTGATCGGACCTTATGCGACAGGACTGCAGGATGCTTGTTTTACCCCGATCGCCCGGAATGAGCAGATGTACGGGGTCGAGGTGCATGCAAATGTCATAGATGCCATCTTAAAAAATGATTACAAGACGGAAGTGCCGGATCTGCTTCAATTGATCCTTCTTTTTGCGATCACATGGATCATCACGTTCATCTGCCTCCGCACCAAAGTGCTGCTCTCTGTGATCATCACCGCTGCGGCAGCAGTTGGGTCTTTGCTCATCTGTGTTGCGCTGTACAATGCGGGTTATCTGATGCATCCCTTGTGGATTCCGGTGGGCGTCATCGCAGGATGTCTGGTCTCAATCGTGGCGCATTACATCCGTTCTGCGATGGAAAAGAGGGAGATCACACGTACCTTTGAACGATATGTGGCGCCGGAGATCGTGGAAGAGATCTTAAAAGAAGGCACGGAAAACATCGGGCTGGGCGGAAAAAGCTGCGAGATCGCGGTACTCTTTGTGGACGTCAGAGGGTTTACCACGATGTCCGAGAGGCTGGATCCCGAGAAAGTGGTCTACATTCTGAATAAGTATCTGACCATGGCAAGTGGCTGTGTGGAGCGAAATCATGGAACGCTGGATAAATTTGTCGGTGATGCGATGATGGCATTCTGGGGCGCGCCGCTGCCGCAGGAGGATGGCGTCTATCATGCCGTTCGTACCGCGATGGAGATCATAGAAGGCGCACATGGCGTGTCCGAGGAACTGAAATCCGAGATCGGAGAAGAACTGAACGTCGGCGTGGGTGTCAATTACGGCCCGGCCGTTGTAGGAAATATGGGTTCTGAACGCCATATGGATTATACAGCCATCGGTGATACGGTCAATACCGCAGCCAGACTGGAAGCCAATGCCCCGGGAGGGACGGTCTACATCAGCCGTTCCGTGGCAGATCAGCTCGGAGACAGAGTGACTGTGACGTCTCTTGGCGGAACGATCAAACTGAAGGGCAAGGCCGAAGGGTTTGAAGTGCTGAAGGTGGAAAATCTGAAATAAGACAATGAGCGTACTGTCCGATGAGGGGGAGAGGAGAAGGCTGTTGTTATGAACGGAACGAATGCAGATGAAATCAAGGTCTCGCTTCTCGGAGTCAGGGGATCCACCCCGACTTCGGGGAAAGATACGCTGGAATATGGAGGTGCGACGTCCTGCCTGTTGGTGCAGGCCGGAGGAAGATCGATTTTTCTGGATGCAGGGAACGGTATCCTGAATGCGCCTGATATTCCGGATGATCCTGTTTCCGTTTTTTTTACGCATATGCACCTGGATCATGTGCTGGGATTGCCGTATATTCCGCATTTGAACGATAAGGGGCACAGCGTTGACCTCTATGCGAGAAAACAGGAGGGAACCACGCTCAGGGAGCAGATCGATCAGATCTTCAGACATCCCGGATGGCCGTGCGGGCTTGATGTATATACGGCCAGGGTCACGACGCATGATGCGCAGTTCCCCGTGATGATCGGCGAGATGGAAATCGACGCTGCAAAATCCGTGCATCCCGGGGACAGCACGGTATACAGAGTGACCTATCATGGAAAAAGCATTGTTTATGCGACGGATTATGAATATGACGAGGCGACAGAGGGTACGCTGATCGATTTCGCTAAAAATGCCGATCTTCTGTTTTTTGACGGACAATATACGGAAGAAGAGTATCAAACGCGCAGAGGATATGGACATTCTACGGTCTCTCAGGGGCTGATCATCATGGAAAAGGCGCATGTGAAGCAGCTGAAGATCGTACATCATGATCCCGGACATACAGATCGCTTTCTGAAAGAATGGGAAGACAAAGTGAAGACAGAACGGATTTCTTTTGCAAAAGAGGGAGAGATCATACGACTATGACGACGACACCGAAAAGAACATACAGTCTTGACCGCATGATCAAGATTGCACTCGATCTCAGCGTGGAAAAGGATTTTGACAAATTGATGCAAAAGATCCTGACTGAGGCCATGGATACCTGTCATTGTGATGCGGGAACCGTTTATATTCTGGAGGGAGAGTTTCTTCATTTCCATACGGTCTATACAAAATCCAAAGGCACCAGTATGGCGGAGCAGAGCAGCAACGTGAACCTGCCGCCGGTGAAGCTCGGACGCGGAAATGTATGCGCCTGCGCGGCGCTGGACAATAAAAAGATCAATATTCCGGATATCTATGAATCTACGGAATATGATTTTACCGGCGCACAGAAATATGATGCGATCAACCACTATCGCACCGGATCCATGCTGGTGATCCCTATGGACGATGAGAAAAACCAGCCCATCGGGGTGCTCCAGCTCATCAATGCGCAGGATGAGGAAGGAAAGACCATACCGTTTGATCCTTTGTATGAGGAAGTGATCTCGGCGCTCGCTTCGCTTGCAGCCGTCAGCCTGAATAATCATCAGCTGGCAAAAGAAGTGAATGACATGCTGCATTCTTTTGTAGAGGTGATGGTGGATGCGATCGATGCCAGAAGCTCCTATAATGCCAATCACACCCGGAGCATGGTGCATTATGCGGACCGGTTCATCGACTATCTGAATGACACGGGGAATCCGTGGACTTTTACGAAAGATGCCAAAGATGCTTATCTGATGAGTATCTGGCTCCATGATATCGGGAAATTGATCGTCCCGCTTGAACTGTTGGATAAGCCGGATCGCCTGGGGTCGCTTTATGACGGGATCAAAAACCGCGTGGATATCGCTGTTCTCATGGAAAAAGTGGAGGCCTTGGAGCATCCGGAAAACGCTGCGGCGTGTGAAGAAAAAGCAGCACAGTTGAAAAGCGCGTGGGAAGCGATCGATTCTGCGAACCGTGCAGGATTTTTGACAGATGAAACGGTTGCGGAATTGCGATCTTACGCTGCGATCTCCTGTAAGACAGCGGAAAATGAAGAGATCCCGCTGCTCAACGGGCAGGAACTCACGAGCATCACCATAAAAAAAGGGACACTGACGATAGAAGAACGAAAAAAGATCCAAAGTCATGTGGTCTATACGGCCAGAATGCTTGAAAAGATGAATTTCAAAGGGATTTATAAGGATGTGCCTTTCTGGTCCGGATCGCATCATGAATATTTGAATGGGAAGGGGTACCCCAAAGGACTGACAGAGTCGGAACTGCCGAAAGAGTCGAGGCTTCTGACCATTATCGACGTCTATGATGCACTTACCGCAGAGGATAGGCCGTATAAGCCGCCCATGCCGCCCGAGAAGGCATTTTCGATTCTTGAGAAAATGCGGGATGATGGACAGATAGACGGAGAGCTGCTGCAATTATTCCGTGAGAGCGAGGTATGGCAGAAGTGATGGGTCTGTGATATAATCAAAATGTTATTCCACGGATGAAACGTTTCATATGCAGATAGGATGGAGAAACGAGAAATGGCGTTATCATCAGAGGATCAAGGTCAATCGACAAAAAAAATCGGCAAAAACAAGAAGAAGCTGCTCTTTGTACTTCTTCCGGTTCTTGCTGTTTGTGTCATTGTAGGGGTTGTGATTGGCGTTACTTCGCATAACGGCGGGGTGACGGCAGTCATGATGCGGCTTCAGCGGCTGGTCGGGACGGTCAATCTCTATGATGAAAACGGAAAAGAGCAGTCGGTCAAAGAACAGATGCGGCTTTCCTCCGGACAGAGCATTACGACAGGAGATGAAAGCCTGATCATGCTGTCTTTGGATGAGACGAAACTCATCACGATGGAGGAGAACAGTAAGGCCGAGGTTCATGCAAAGGGAAAAGCCTTGGAATTCGACCTGAAGGAAGGCAACCTCTTTTTTAATGTGACAGAGAAACTGGAAGACGGATACACCTTTGACGTTAAGGCCTCCTCTTTGATCTGTGGGATTCGGGGAACCTCCGCGTATGTAGGAGTAGACAGCAACGGAAATCCGATTTTGATGGTGACAGACGGTACTGTGGAACTTGTGGCAGAACATCCCCTCACGCATGAAAAGATTACGATTCAAGTCCCGCCCGGACAGAAGGCCACGATCCATATTGAAAACAATGAGGAAGGAGGGGGCTCTATCTCTTACCAGCTGGAGCCTTTCAAGGAGGAGGATCTTCCACCGTCAGCGTTGAATGCGATCGTAGAGAGTGAGGATCTGACCATCCGCGTTTTGGATTCGACCGGTTTTTCCGGAGATAAGATCGCTGCGCTTGCGGCAATTACCAGCGTAAATGGCACCCCCATCTTTGGAGAGTCCGATACCATTCCGCTGATGGGCAAACGCGCAGAAGAGATGATGAAAGCTGCAAAAGAAGCATCGGAGATCGCAGGAGACAATCTGGATCTGGAGACCGCCATCTTAACAGGCATGAGAGAGGTTCTCGATGCAGGTACGGATGCGGGCTACGAAGGAGACTCCCTTTCCGAACTCATGGATGGCGCGATGGATTCCATGAAAAACGTTTGCAAGGAAGCTGCAGATGCCGGAATTGAAGGAGATGCGCTGCTGGAACTCCTTGGCGGCGTGTCGGATGCCATGAAGGCGAGCACAACGGAATCAGCAGGAAGCAATCTTTCGGAGACAGAGATCAAGCAGATGCTGGCCGCTGCGACAGAGGGCTCTGTTGATGCCGCCCTGCAGGGAACCGCGACACAGGGCGCTCCCGCTGCTTCTGCAGATGGCGCTGTAGATGAGCAGGGTGATAACGGTACTGACAACACGCGGACAGGCACAAGGAATGCCGGGACAGGTACCACAGCACAGATTCCGATCAACGGTGCTGTCATACCGGGAACGGTGATACCGGGTGAAACGCCAGTTCCCACTCCGGGAACGACACCCGCGCCCGTAGATCCCGCTACCCCGGCAGACCCCACTCCCCCAGTAGGACCCACTCCCCCGGTGACGCCAGGAGTCTATTCCGTGACCTTGCATCCGGAAGGCGGAACGATCCAGAGCGGAAACATTACGTCATACACACAGGGTGTAGGAGCGGTGCTTCCGACGGATGTGATAAAGGCAGAAACGGAGTCCTATACCTATGCTTTTGACGGGTGGTACACAGCACAGACGGGTGGCACCAATGTGACAGCCATTTCCGCGACCGATACAGGAGATAAAGTGTTTTATGCACATTGGATCAATACGCCGAAAGATCCGGTGACGGTGAGATTTTATAACTGGGATGAGTCGCTGCTGATAGAGCAGATTGTTGCACGGAGAGAAAGGCCTGTCTATGCAGGCCCTACGCCGACATGCGCTTCAACAGAAGAGTATTCCTACACCTGGGCCGGATGGAATGAAGGAGAGTATCAAATTGGGGATGCCCTTGATCCAGCCTTGGAAGATACAGGCTATTATGCTTGGTTTGAACCTTCTCCGATTACATATCACATCACGAAGCAGGCGACAAACTGTACTATAACAGTGAAAAAGCAGGAGGGTCAGGAATGGGTAGACGCGGATGAAGTAGGATTCGACACGCCTGTCAGATTTTGGGCGGATTCGACGGTTGGTCCACAGCAGACTCTGACATGTACGAAGACCTCTGACGGAACCGCAGTAGAGTATACGTACGATCAAAGCATAGGAGGTTTCGTTTTTACCATGCCGGCAGGTGGCGTGACGATCACTGCGATATTCGGAGGGTAACAGACTGCACGGAAGGCTTATTCATTGCCTTCCGTTGCTTTTTCTGTGGTGTTTTCCGTTGCAGCCTCTGCCGTAGCGTTATCCGAAGAGGCTTCTTCCGAACTCTCGGCTTCTGCCGGGAGAAATGCATCCCACGGATAGTGCTCGGAGGGATCCCAGATCAACCATTCCGTATAACCTGCGTCGTAGGTAGCCTGGATCTGTGTACGGATCTCTTCCGCGCCGTAGTTGATATGATGTGAAAGATAATCTGCGGTAAAGCCCTGCAGCCAGGGACGAACGATCGCCTGAGGTGTTTCGTCTTCGGCTGCTTCGTGTTCTTTGGCAGCCTCGTCCAGAAGGTTCTTCGACTCCTCCATCGAAGCATAAACGACTTCGTACGGATACAGATCCGGATATTCGATCTTGTAAGTGCCGTCCGCGTAGTGTGAAGGATAGACCATCGGGGAGAGGCAGGAAGTTTCATAAGAAAGCGCCGCATAATCCTGTCCGACGATCTTCCGATCGTATTCCGCATTGATTACGATCCCGAATACATCCATGGAAAACGGGATGGAAAGAGTCGCGAAATGCCCTTTTGCATAGTGTGCAAAGTCCGTGATCGCAGCCTTCCGCCCATCGCCGTCTACACCGACCACTTCTTCCGATGCTCTGTTTGGATAGCGGACATAATCAAATTGGATCTCATCAAATCCGGCCTTTTCACAGGCATCTGCAACCTCCATCAGATAAGCGCGGGCTTCTTCATTTTGGGGATCGATCCAGGCAAAGTCTTTTTCATCGCGATAGACTGTACCATCCGTATTGTGAAAGACCCACTCCGGATGCACCTGATCAATGTAGGCATCGCGGAAGCAGACCAGACGCCCGATGACGTAGATCCCGTGGTCATGCAGTTTTTGCACGAGAGCGGGCATGTCACCGACGAGGACACGCGTTGCTTCGGTTTCCGCGATCAGCGGAGAATCCGTTTCAAAAACAATCCTCCCCTCATCATCTTTCACATCGATGACGATCGTGTTCAGCTCCGTAGCGTCGACGCCGGCGATCATTTCCTCCATTTTATCCGGTGTTCCGGCTACCCATGCGGAAACATAGATGCCCTTGACGGGCTCCTCTCCAAGGATGGATTCACGCCTCGACACGGTCTCCGTGTCTTCTTCTGTAGCGGCCTCCGTAACCTCCTCTGTGGAAAGTGTTGTTTCTGTGGAGTTTTCGGTTTCCGTTTTCGTAGGAGAAGCGGGACTTCCTCCTGCGACCGCCTGCCCACAGCCGGCAGACGTCAATAATAGAATGGTACTTAATAATAGGATTTGTTTTTTCATAAGCTGATTATAGCCTTTTTTTCTTGACACTGCAAAGAAAGGGTTTATAATATAGATATTAGCACTCTAATCGGTAGAGTGCTAACAAAGAAAGGGGAAAAGATGATCGTAGTTCCTTTTTATAATATCATTATCATTCCGGGTGTGACGTTTTACTTTTCCGGGGAGTACTTCAACGAGCATGTGAAGAAAAATGCGGCAGAAGGGGAAGAGGTTGTCTTTTTGATGCTGAAGGAGGACAAGAAACGGTCCGAGATCACGGCAAAGGATTTCTATCGGATCGGTGTTGCCGGAAAGGTCGAAGGCATCGATAAAGACGGAAATATCGGCATCTATGCGACGGAGCGGCTGAATATCAAGAGTATCCGCATGAGAGAGGGCGAGATTAAGGTGACGGTCGAAGAACGGCCGGATATCGAAGATATTTCGGAGGAAGAGCAGGCAGACCGCTATGAGAACGTCAAAAACGCCTATCTCCATTTTATTTCCGGTTCTCGTTGGGGCTTGATGGCGCGCAATTATATCATGCAATGGAAGACGATGAGCGAAATGATCGCGACGATCAGCTATCAGCTTCCCGTGACCAATGAAGAGAAGTATGAGATCATGTCAACGGATTCCGTTGCGGATCGCACGGAACTCATGGAAAAGATGCTCTATGAGTCTCTTGAAATGTTAAAGATCAGCACGGAAGCGGCCAATGCGCAGGAAGAATCAAATGAGAAGCTCTACCGCGAGGACGCGATCCGCAAGCAGATGGAGTTTCTGCAGAAGGAATTGGACGAGATGCATCCGGAGAATGTTTCGGATGTTCGGAAGTTTGAAAAACTGATCGCAGAGTCCGAGATGAACGATACGGCGCGCGGGGAGGCAGAGAAAGTCCTGAACCGCATGAAGCAGGAGGGAGAGAACAGCCACGAGTACGGTATGCTCTATGATTATCTGGATTTTGTGACCGGGCTTTCCTGGAAAGCGGAGGAGCAGCCTGAGATTGACCTGGAAGAGGCGGAACAGATCCTGGATGAAGACCATTATGGGCTGAAAAAGGTGAAAAACCGTGTGCTTCAGCAGATTGCCGTCATGAATCTGAAAAAACGCCAATCCGGCTCGATCCTTCTGTTTGTCGGCGCACCGGGTACCGGGAAGACCAGTATCGGACAGAGCATTGCGAAAGCCCTGCACCGGAAGTATGTCAGGGTAAGTCTTGGCGGTGTGCGTGACGAGGCGGAGATCCGCGGTCACAGGCGTACCTATATCGGCGCTATGCCGGGCAGGATCATGGACGGTGTCAAGAAGAGCGGGTCTGCGAATCCTGTCATGGTGTTGGATGAAGTGGACAAATTGAGCCGCGATTACAGCGGAGATCCTTCCAGCGCGCTACTGGAGGTGCTGGATCCGGAGCAGAATAACACGTTTACCGATCATTATATGAATGTGCCGTATGACCTTAGCAATGTGCTGTTTGTCTGCACGGCCAACAGCACGGATACGATCCCGGAACCGCTTTTAAATAGGATGGAGATCATCCGCTTTCCCGGGTATACAGCGGTAGAAAAATATAGTATTGCGCGGAAACATCTGCTTCCAAGAGCGATGCGCGATATGGGTGTCAAGGCGCGTAATCTGAAGGTGACGGATGAAGCCATCGAGAAGATTATTTCCGATTATACGGCGGAAGCAGGTGTCCGGGGACTGAAAAAAGAGTTGGATACCTTATGCCGTGTGGCAGCAGTGAAGCTGGTAAAAGGAGAGCGGAAGTCCATTACGGTCGGCCCGTCGAGGTTGAAAGAGTTCTTAGATCAGCAGCCGATGCGACATGATCGTGTGCTCGAGGAGAAAAAGCCGGGCATTGTGACGGGACTGGCATGGACAAAAGCCGGCGGAGAGATTCTTTTCGTGGAAACGATGTTTACGAAGGGCACCGGCAAGATTACCGTGACGGGGCAGCTGGGCGACGTGATGAAGGAGTCGGCGCAGATTGCCGTAAGTCTGGTGAAGTCCATGTATCCGGAGAAAGCGAAACTCTTTGAGAAGAACGATATCCATATTCATGTGCCGGAGGGTGCGGTGCCGAAAGATGGCCCTTCCGCCGGTATTACAATGACGACGGCGCTAGCGTCTTTGGCGACAAATCGTGCGGTGAGTCCGGAGTTTGGAATGACAGGAGAAGTGTCGCTGCGCGGCGTGGTGCTGCCGATCGGCGGGCTTCCTGAGAAATTGATGGCGGCGCAGCGCGCAGGGCTCAAAAAGATCCTGATCCCGGAGGAAAATGTGCGAGATCTGGAGGATGTGCCGGAGGAAGTCAAAAATAAATTGACGATCCTTCCGGTAAAGAACGTGGACCAGGTGCTGGAGGTCGTCGGGAACAAGCGGAAGGCGACGAAAAAGGTTTGACCTTTTCTTTTTTCAAAAAACGAGTAAAATAGAAAAAGATGAAAAAAGAAAAGAGCAGCGTTATATGAAAAAGATTTTGTTTATCAATGCCTGTGTACGTCAGAAATCGCGTACGAAACGCCTTGCAGATGCGCTTCTCGGGCGGCTGACGGAATGTTATGCGCATAACGGCGGCAGCAAGATACGAGAGCTCATCTTGAAAGAGGAAGAGCGTGGCCTGAAACCGCTTCACGAGTCCGATTTGGTTCGGAGAGAGAGAGCCACCGAAAAGAAATCCTTTGATGATCCGGAGTATTTCTTTGCAGAAGAGTTCTCCAAGGCAGATATTATCGTCATTGCGGCGCCATATTGGGATTTATCCTTCCCAGCCGTTTTGAAGATGTATTTTGAGCACATCAGTGTGAATGGCGTCACGTTCCGCTATCAGGAAAACGGTGAGCCTGAAGGGCTCTGTCGGGCACAGATGCTTTACTATGTGATGACTTCCGGCGGGAAGGTCGGCAGTTTGAATCTCGGTTATGAGTACGTGAAAGCTATGGCGCGAGTGATGTTTGGCGTGAAAGACACGCAATGTGTCGGTGCGGTAGGTCTTGACATGGAAGGGAATGATGCGGAAGCTGTCCTGAAAAAGACCGAAGAGATCATCGCGACGATGAAGATCCCGTCCGGGCAGTAGGAGAAAAGTACATACTCCATTTGTATTTACTATGGATCTTATTAAAAAGAAAGGAAAACTTCCAAATCCGACAAATTGTGCGAGGTTTGGAAGTTTTTCTGTTTGACAAGAAGCTTTATGCTCTTTTCAGATTCTCTTCAAGAATATCCCTCTGATCATGTTCCTGATTGTAAGGGTCTTCCAGCCAATGGACTGCATACATATTCCAGTAATTGGACGACGCTTCAAAACGATATGCTTCCGTTATAATACCTATCTGGTCATAATACTGAAGCATGACCCTGTCTCCGACTGCAAATGCAAATGGCTGTTCACTTGATGAGCCACCGGTTGCGTTTCTCATCATCTCGTCAGTAAGCTGAACGTTCCTGTTATCTGTCATTTTTGTTCCCTCCCTTGAATGAATTTCAGCGTTTGTTGTTCTTTGCCTAATTATACGTTGCTGTCGATTAGTCTGTCCCGATTTTTGTGTATTCGGTCGTTTTTGATGTCTAAGCGGTCATAAGTATAAGAAAGGGGCTGTCGCACTAAGTAATTAGTGTGGCAGTCTTTTTCATAGGATGAAATCCGGCCATTCGGCCGGATTTCTCCTAAAAAACAAAGACCCGGGC
>CACZBF010000032.1 GCA_902779355.1 uncultured Lachnospiraceae bacterium
ATGGGATAGGGGCATTGTGGACATGCCTTGTTCTGCCGGATCCAAAGGATCCGCAGGTTCATGCCGCGAAGCGGCATAGCAGAAACCCCATCCGACATTAGTCGGTTGTGGGGAGTTCATCCTCACTCATCCCGATTCGTCGGCATCAGTTTCTTTTCCATGCGGATGCAGTCGAACGTATCGCCGTGAACAATATGATGATCGGTTATGATATACCCGAGGCTCTGATAAAACCCGACCGCTACGTCGCGGCTCTCAATCACTGCGTGTGAAAAGCCGAGATCCGAAAGCCAGGCTTCTGCCTCCTGCATAACGCGCTTTCCCAGCCCCTGCCCACGATACTCCGGAAGCACGACGACACGACCAACCATAGCTGAGAGCGTGTCGATCGGATAAAAACGACAGGTCGCGATGGGAAACCCCTCGTCTGTTAACACAATGTATTTCGTATCCGGTGCATCATGTTCGTCGAACTCCCGTCGGAGCGTGATGCTGTGCTGCTTTGCCATTCCCTGGATTCGGACATAGTATGCGCCGGCTTGTTGCCATGTTTCTGTTGCTCTTATCACTTGTAAGTTCATGTCATCCCTTCGCAGTCAGATTCTCTTTTTCCTTATATCAGTACTCTTTTATACTGTATCAGCTACAGTTCTATAAACTCCGATTTATTGCTCCCCATTATGCTGCAATTCATCCTGCTAGATCGCTTTGATCATGATCATTTCCATAGGCTGTACATATCCCGGCACATTAACGGTAAAGCCTCCGCAATCTTTATAATCCAGTTTTCGATAAAAATGCTGCGCATCTTCGTCCACTTGAGTCGAGGTCATTAGCATCCCATATCCCATGGACTTCATGTCTCTTTCCCAATGTTCCATAAGAAGTTTTCCACATCCTTGTCCTCGATGCTTTTCATCGATATAAAGCAACGTGCAAAAAGGGGTATTATCCCAAAACAGGTTATAACGTAAAATCCCAATAATCTGCCCCTCATCCACCAGAACATAGCCCTGTCTGTTTCTAACTTTCTCTTCAAATCCGGCTTCAGGCAGGTGTCTGTCTAACAAATACCATTCTGACCTATCCTTAGCGTCCACATATCTTATTTCCATGTCCATAAAATACTCCGATCAGCACATTCTCATATTACTTTGCTCTTTCACTTCAATGCTTATCTCTTGACCACTCGGCGTCCTTTTCCCTGTAAGGCTTAAGGTGCATCTTTTATCATCCAGATTGTACAGCTCTGATATGGTAACGCCCACTGGTGTTCCTTTAAGCATTTTATCAAAATCAGCAAGAATCCCCGGCATGACTGTCATATATACCTTCATGCCTCTTCCCGATCCATATATCTTATCCAATTGATTTATGATCTTTTGACTGTCCATGATTCTTTACTTTTTGGATCGATCTTCTCCTGTTATTTATCCCGATGCAAAGCATCTCTGATCGCAGCAGCAAGGACCTCAGAGGGTAGTTCTTTTACCTTCTTCAGCTTTGGATCCTCCCTCACTTTGATATCTTGCTTCTTCTTCGGCGCAGAGTTCTTTTTTTTCATTGCTTTCATATTGTTCCATTCATCTCATGGGTGATCATGTTATTGAGGCGACATCTCAGATCACGGTCGCAAATACACCTTCCAAGGATGCGATAAACGTTTTTTGGACAATGTCCGCCGGTATGATCTCTCCTGCTATTTCAAGGTTCATTGTTGCACAGGGGTTGGATAATTTGGCTCACCATAATCCCTTAGTATTTTGTATTCATAAATGACTACTGTTGCTGCATAAGCTTGATTGCCTGTTCAACAGTAATAATCTTCGCGTAACGATTTCCCCACATAAATTCATTATAGTATTTATATGCTGTTTCCTTATCAAAATAGGGATTATCATAGGTTGAATTTGTGTACTCAGGAACATAGATGTTGAATCCTTTTTCAAAACCGCTTTTGATCGTTGCATCCATACAATAGTCTGTTGATACACCGATCGTGATCATATCTTTTTCACCTTTCAATTGCAGATATTCCGTCAATCCCGTCATAGGGTGAAACGCACTGTTTACATTCTTTTCAAAGCGCTTCTCATCGTTTCTCGGCGCGAATTCCTCATAGATCTCATAGTTATCCGTGCCTTTATCCAGATCTGTACCCGGGCCGTCATCATGCTGGACATAGACGACCTCAATATGATTTTCTCTCGCTGTCGTAATTAACTGTTTGATATTATTTCTTACTGTATCAAACGCATACAGATCGTCGTTAAAACATCCTTTTTGTGTGTCTACAACTAGCAGTATCATGCAATCCTCCTTCCCATATTTCAGATGTCTACAAACTCTGCTCTGACGATCTATCACAAATCAAAAATTCAGCTGCATGAAATTTCCGTTATGTTGAAACCCATACGCTTCGTATAACTTCACTCCTATATCGGAAGCTGTAATATAAATTGTCCCGCAGCCATAATCTTTTGCTTCCTTTACGACTCTATCAAGAAGTTCTGTCGCGATTCCCAACCTCCTATAATCAGGATTCGTATACATACTTGATAAGATTCCTAACTTACCCGAGGGGCAAGTAAAATAAGGCGGCTTTTCAGCAAATGACATTCCACTTGTTCCAACTATCTTATCCCCGTCATATGCAAGCCATGAAACATACGTACCGGCAGCCATATTCCGTTTGTAAAAATCCATGAGCGCTGTTTCAAGATTTACATCTTCCGGCACAGTCCTACCCTGTGACATGTATTCCTCTGTCAACTGATCGATCCTCATTTTTATAATCCTACTCAATTCATTCTCAGATAGTTTCTTATAAACGATATCCATTTTTCTCCTTTGCCCTGACAAGTCTAATCCCTTCTGATAACCATATTGCATCTGCCCCATGATTCATCTTTATAGGCGAATGCATTTAAATCTGTCTTTCTTTCTATGAAGCCAACAGATTCATAACACTTTTTTGCGTTTTCGTTCTCAGGAAAAACATTCAAATGAACTGCTTGTACATTCGTAATTTCAAATGCATACCTAACTGCCAGCCGGAGCATTTCCTTGCCGTACCCTTTGCCTCTATATTGCGGATTATTCAAAACAAATTTCAGCATCCCTTCATCATGATCCACATCTACTGAATAACAAAAGAATCCGATCAACTCACCTTTGTCGGAAGTTGCCACATAAGGACTATCTCCAAATCGCTCCGCCAATTCCTGCATTACCTTCGCAAAGTTATCCTTTTCCATGGGATAATGAATGAAATTCGCGCACCACATAGCATGCGCTCTTTCTTCCGTCATCCAGTTTTTTATTTCATCAAAATCTTTACACTCTATGTACGGTCGTATTCTCATATCCGCTTATCTCCTATAGGCTCGAATGCATTACTCAAGCACTTTCGACAACTCCTTGTCAAAATCACTTTCTATAAGCACGACTTTTTCACCTGAACGACGAAAGGTATCAATAAACCATTTGTTGCATTGTTTCAGCTCATTCATCGTACAATCTGCCTTGACTAATCTGGTTTCTATCTCAGATTCATACCCGATTATTTCATCGAAATGGTCTTCAATATATTCTTCTGACATTGCAAGGCAGAGAAAATGGATCTGTTTCATATAACAATCATCGAAAGCCTGTCGCCAATCAGCTGGGACGTAACAGCCCTCCACAATCAGGTTTTGTTCGTTTTCAATTGCAGTTTTTATTATTTCCCGAACAATTGGCCACAAATAATCTGTCAGAGCATCATCATCTTCAGGTGTCAGGCTGGTATATCCGCTGCGAATGAACCCCATTTTCAGATGATCAATTGACAGATAAGGATACTTGTATTTTTCAAGCATCTTCTGTGCCAAAAACGTTTTGCCAACATGGGATGCCCCCGTTATCAGTATTATCATCTTTTACCTCTGCAAATGTTATATCAAAGCCTCTTTATACTGTATCAGCCGGCGGTTCTCTCATCTCCTCTATGATCTCTTCCAGGATGTCAACCGCACTCGCCACCATCTTCGGACAAAACTCCTTGAACAGTCCCTTGGTTCTTGCATATTGTCGGCCTTCCTGCGTAGTGATATCACAGCCCAGCAATTCATTGCAGATGCAGGTTCCGTTTACCTGCTGAAACCGATCCATCATCCTGTCATTTAGGTGATTGGACCTTTGTCGTTCCTCCGGGGAACCACTGTGTTCTTCGCCAAACATCAATCCTAAAACCATCAACGCGCCCGTGCAGGCTCCGCATACATTCCCTTTGCGCATCCCGCTTCCAAAGCAGGAGCCTAACCTAAATGCCATTTCCTCCGTAATGTGGCATTCATCGGCAAACGCCGCAAGCACAGATTGGGAGCAATGCAGCTCTTCAGAAAAATACTGTACCGCTATGTCTCTTCTATTCATTTGAATTCCTCTGTCTCAATGCTGTTAAGTCGGACTGCACCCGACATCCACCAAAAGCATGTTTCTCCTGCAAATCGTTCATTTCGTTCCTTCCGTTGCAGAAAAAAAGGATATATCCGTATTACTCATATACCTGGCATCCTTGTATGTCCCAATCTTTTTGATCTTATTATCCTTTAGCATCTTACCAAGAACCAGCTCGACTGTTTTTACGCTGACATCCGGCAGTTTTGCCTTAATATCCTGCTTTGATATCGGAACGATCGCTCCCATCAAAATACTCTCTACTCGCTCAGATTTTTTTGCTTTTTTCAGGGAGATATCGGTAAATGATTCATCAAGGTCTTTGAAACATTTATAGAGGACCTGCAGAAAATTCACAATGAATGGAACATAATCATTTTTATTATCATGCCATTGATCTGACGAAATCTTCAGCGCATCATAATAGCTGTCTTTATAGTTATTTATCTGACCTTCGTACGAAATATACCGCACGATGTCATAACCGGAAAGGTACAAAAGAAGAACAGTCAACAATCTGGAAATTCGTCCATTCCCATCCATAAACGGATGAATACACAGAAAGTCCAAAACAAAACATGGGGTCAAAAAAAGCGGAGAAATGTCTGAATCCTGCCTTGCCGCATAATATGCCAAAAGCAACTGCTCCATATCAGCATTTACTCTTTTTACTGAAACCGGCTTAAATCTTACACGTCTGCTTCCATCCGGTCCGATCTCCATGATGAAGTTGTTGCTTGTTTTGTACTTACCCGCATCACGTGGATTCGTCTGTTCTGAAAGCAACCTATGAAAGGAAAGAATGGTTTTTTCATCTACATCAAGGTTCTCATGTTCTGTATGTATCAGATTCAGGGCATCCTTATATCCGGAGATTTCCATTTCGTCATGTGTTACAGGCTTTGAACCCGACACAATATCCTTTATCCTTGAATCCGTGGTAACGATTCCCTCTATGGCATTACTGCCCTTAACGGATTCAACGATGGCCTTCTTACGCAACACCTCAAATGTTTCGCTATATTGAAGCTTACGGAACTCTTCTTTTGTCCGAAGATCCGATATGATATCTGTCAATCCTACAATATTTCCCGGAACAGAATCTTTTAGAAATGAATAGTCATATTTATGCATTTTCAATTCTCTCCAAAAACAGTTTTACTACCTAAATTTTATCATTTTTTAGGTAGTAAATCAAAGAGTCTTTGTTCTACTGCTTGATCAGATCCTTCACCACTTCCCCTGCGATGATCAGGCCTGCAACAGAGGGCACGAAAGCTGTGCTGCCGGGGATGGAACGGCGGCCTGCAGCGGGACGTTCGATCTCGGAAATTCCTTCGTCTCCACCCATCATATCCTCACTCGGGGAGAGCGGTGTCTCTTCGGAATAGACGACTTTCAGCTCTTTCACGCCTCTCTTTTTCAACTCCCGCCGCATCACTCTCGACAACGGATCGATCCGCGTTTTGTAAATGTCCGCAACGCGAAACGCCGTAGGGTCCAGCTTGTTCCCCGCGCCCATGGCACTGATGATCGGGACGCCTGTTTCCTGACACTGCATCACGAGCTCGATCTTTGCCGTCACCGTATCAACGGCATCGATCACATAGTCATATTGCGCAAAGGGAAAGTCTGCTGCATTTTCCGGAAGGAAGAAGCATGGATGCGTGTGCACAACCGCCTCCGGATTGATCGCAAGGATCCGCTCTTTCATGACGTTTACTTTATATTGGCCGACGGTTTCTCTGGTCGCAATGATCTGCCGGTTTAGATTCGTCAGGCAGACTTTGTCATTATCGATCAGATCAAGCGTCCCAACGCCGCTGCGCACCAAGGCTTCGCACGCGTATCCGCCGACACCGCCGATGCCGAATACCGCAACGCGGCTCCGGGACAATCGTTCCATGGCATCTTTCCCCAATAATAATTCGGTCCTAGAAAATTGATCCAACTTTTTCTCCTCAATCCTTCTGTCAACAAGATGCGCCGTGCGCTTTAGCAACCGCCGACGCCCAGGATCTCCGCAATCTCTTTTACAGCGTCTGCCTTGTATGTCGCTCCTGCATCCATCATCTCTTCGGTTTTGCCATATCCATATGTAACGGCGATGCTGTCTACGCCTGCACCGGTCGCTCCTAAGATGTCAAATTTCGTGTCGCCGATCATGATGCACGCACGCTGTTCCAATCCGTATTCTTTGATCGCTTTTTCGATCAGTCTCTTTTTATCGGAACTGTGGTCGGACAGATCCGGTCCAACCATGTGATCAAAATACTCCGCCAGCCCGATCCTCTCCAGGATTTTCTCCGAGAACCGCAGCGGCTTGCTCGTAATCAAAAGAACAGTGTGGTTGGTTTTCTTTAACGCATCCAGCAGCTCCGGAATCCCGTCATAGATCTCGACATCATACATCCGCTCCTTCTCATAGATGCTGCGATAAAAGTCCACTGCCTTTTCACAGTCTTCCCCTGTCATCTGATATTCTCTTTCAAACGAATCAAAGATCGACGGCCCGATGAAGGTGTGCAGTTTCTCGATCGGCTGATCGGTGATCCCAAACTGCGAAAGTGCATATGCCACGGATGACATGATCGCTCTTCCTGAATCTGTGACTGTTCCGTCTAAATCAAACATGATGTTCTGATACATTTTTCCACTGATACCTTTCCAAGTCCACTTTACCGTCTACGACTAAGATGCCTTCTTTCATCAGCAATTCTTCCTGCTTCCACAGGCCGCCGAATGCATATTTCCCTGCAAGCTGCCCTTGCGCATTTACCACGCGGTGACAGGGGATGGTAGACGGATCCGGGTTTTTATGCAATGCGTTTCCGACTGCTCTTGCAGCCTTTCTGTCTCCCGCCAGTTCCGCTACCTGCCCATAGGTTGCGACACACCCTTTCGGGATCTTTTTGACCGCTTCATAGATCCTTTTGGTCGGACTGTCCGCGACCAGGTCATAGCTTTCGGCGATCATGATCTTTACGTCTTTGTCAGGAATGCTGCCGTCCAGAATGATCGTGTTCCAATGCTGCTTATTCTGATGATACCCGGGAATCACGGACGGATAAATCTCCCGCCAAAAGTAAGCCTTTTCCGGATCCACCTTCACGTTTAGATTGATGCATCCGTTTCTTTCATAGGTCCATAAAAAAGCCTTGTCATTTCCCTTGTATCTGATCAGCTGCCAGTTGTCATCATGAAACGGGGCGTCCTGATAAGCATCCGGAAATGACAGACCGTATGCAATTGCCTCTTCTCTCGTCTTCATCATTTCTTCGCTCTCAGCGCCAGGAAAGTTGGGATATTTAACTCGTGCAGCCTGCCCTCACCATTGGTGTCTTCGTAAAGATCAAGCAATGTGAATCCTGCTTCCAGCTGTCCGCCGATCAGTTCCTCCAGCGAATGAGAAAACTGCATCCCGGCATCAGCGTCCTCCAGCTGTTTTCTGTGCGCCTCATTTGCAAGAGGATCAAAAGGAAGGCCGTTGATGATCTCTTTTTCTTCCTCATCTACAATGTGGTTGATGTAGTGGTCAACTCCGGACAGGAGCAAGCCTCCTTCCTTCAGGATGCGGAAGCATTCCTTCCAGAGTGGCTTTACGTCTTTGATATAGCAATTCGCAACCGGATGAAAGATCAGATCAAATTCCTCATCCTCGAAAGGCAGTCTTTTGGACATGTCGGCACGGATGATCCGGATCTCATAACCTTCACGTTCCGAAACCAGCTGCTCACTTTCGAGCTGTTTCTCGGAATAATCCAACACGGTACATTCTGCGCCGAGCGCGGTAAAAATCGGCATCTGCTGACCGCCGCCGCTGGCAAGACCAAGAACCTTTTTCCCTTTCAGTTCTCCAAACCATTGATGCGGCACATGCTTTGTCGGCGTGAGCGCAACATCCCATTTCCCTTCTTTTGCCTGTAAAAATGTTTCATGGCTGATGGGTTTGCCCCATTCCCAGCCTTCTTCTACCCACTTATCAATTGTCGCAGCGTTGATATCCTGATAATCCATCGCGCAGCTCCTCCTTTTCACAAAATATATCTCTATTTCAATGCCCAGAATCCGGCCTGAAGATAAGAAGCCCAGAGCAGATCCACGGATCTGAAACCGCACTCCCTCAACAGGTTGATATGCGCTTCTATCGGGATCGGAAACACTTCCGTTCCTCTCCGGTCAATGTGCATCCGAACATCTTCAGCACTGTTCCCATGCTCTCTCAAAAACTGTGCCCATCTTTTGAGCGCGATCGCATCGCCGTCATCCGTAGACATCCTGATATTCTCAAACGTGATGAACACGCCGTTCTCTCTCAAGGCTTGGTAGCACTTAGAGACCGCATTCTTTCTTTCCGCAGGCTGCAGATAATGATGGCTCTGTACCGCTGTCACCACGTCAAATTCAGCTTCAAACATCATCTGCTGCGATGAAAGCCGGAAAAACCGGATGTCTTTCCCGGCGAGCTTTTCTTTCGCTTCTGCCAGCATATTCTCTGACGGGTCACATAGCGTAAACTTCACATCGTCCCGTTCTTCCAACACTCTGCGCGCCAGAGTTCCTGTCCCACATCCGGTGTCCAGCCAGTCCGGATCATGTACTTCCATATTTCTCACAAGGTCTATGATCTGACCATGATATTCTTGATAGTATGGCAGAACGTTGATGATCTTATCGTCATAGATACCGGCATTGTATGCTGATTTGTTGTCTTTCATGTGCTCTCACCTTTTATCAAATTGTATCAACCAGACTTATGATTCGAGTTGGCCTCCGTTTTCCCCATGTCTATCCTTTGCCTCTCGCGCCATGCGCGAATCTCCTCATGATTCCCGGAAAGCAGAACATCCGGCACACGCTTTCCCTGAAATTCCTGCGGTTTTGTATACTGGGGATATTCCATCAATCCGTCCTCAAAGGATTCTTCTCTGGCGCTGCCCTCTTTCAACACGCCGGAAAGCAGCCGCGCAATCGAATCCATCATGACCTGTGCCGGCAATTCTCCACCGGTCAGGATATAGTCTCCGACAGAGATCTCCCGATCCACATATGAATAAATGCGTTCATCCATTCCTTCATAGTGTCCGCAGACCAGGATCAGATGGCGCTCTTCAGAAAGACGCCATGCCATATCCTGTGTGTACTTCTCTCCGCGAGGCGTTAATGCAATACGGACCGCTTCGACATCGACTCTTTTTTCTGCTTCTTCCAACGCCGCTACAACCGGAGCTACTCTCAATATCATGCCGTTTCCGCCGCCATAGGGAGAATCGTCGATATGGCGAAAGCTCCCACCGGCATAATCCCGAATGTCGATCAGGTTTACCTTCAGCACCCGCAGTTCTTCCGCGCGTCTGATCACATGAGAAGATAAAAAGCTTTCAAACAGTGCCGGTTCAATTGTCAGAACAGAGATCGTCAACATGTTTCTGCGCCGTTTCCTTTAGATGCCTTTGAATAAGCTGACGTGTTTCGAAAGATCGTGGAATCCGTTTCTCTGATAGAACCTGTACGCCGGCTTGTCGCTGTCTGTCAGCAAAAAAACCCCTTTTACGTCACGCGTCTTCAGATCCGCTTCGATCAGCTCCATAAATCGTGTGCCGATCCCGGTCCCCTGGCATTCCGGGGAGACGCATAGTTCATCCAGGACATAATTCGTGCCTTCCCACCAGTGCGTGATCTGCCCAAGTGAGATGGCAACGAGTTTGCCGTCCAAGAGCATCCCGTAATTGATCGCGCGGAAGCCACCTGACTTTTCCTTGATGTACTCTGTCAGCTGTTCTTCATCACTCCAGTCATCATTCCACGGTTCTCCAAAAAATGCCGCCTTATATAAACGCGCCATTTCCTGTAAATAGGATTGATCCAGTATGATAAATTCTTCCACGTCGTCCTCCTTGTCATACCTACTTCCCGACCTATGTCAGGTTGCATAGCATGATGTATTCTTCCGCATTTTCATCCACGATTTCAAAGCCCACATTCTTGTACATCTTCACTGCATAGTTCGCTTTCTGTACCGCCAAAGAAGCTTTTCGAAATCCATTTTCACGCAACAGTTCCAGCATCTTTTTCATGAGCTGTGTTCCATATCCTTGCCCTCTGTATTCCCGGTAAAGTGAGATGGCGAACGATGGCGTTTCCTCATCGATATGCCCATAGTCATTCATGATGCGTGTCCATGCCGCACCTACCACTTTTCCGTTGTCATCCGCGACAATACAGTGATCCGCCTTGCCGCTTCCAAAATCTTCATAGTAGAGTTTTAATTCCGGCTGCTCGATGATGTTTCTTTCCGGCGGTTCCACGCCCTCCGGTATAAAGATCGCTTCATACAAAAAATCCTGCAATAAAGCAATCTCGTCTTCCCTAATCTCTCTGATTTCCATCAGTATCCTCCGCCCAAATGCGATTGCTTCTTTCTATGCTCTGCCTTTCCTTTCATAACTCCAATCGCATAGAAACCAATTCCTGGTATCCCGATGTCCGTGAGTTGAACCCTCTTGGATTCCGTCCGAATTCTTCAAAGCCAACACTCCGGTACAGCGATAACGCGGTGTCGTTCTCCGCAACCGCGTTCAGTTCCAATTGCTCGTAGCCTGCGTCTTTGGCGCACTGGATGCAGGCCTTCGTAAGCGCCTTGCCAAGCCCGAGTCCCCAGTACTCCTTCAGCACGCTGATGCCGAATTCTGCCCTGTGTTTGACTTTGTATTTTTTCAATAGCTTCGATCCCGGCGGTTCCCAACAATTTTTCGTCGACGATCGCGTTCAGTTCTATTTCATTGGGGCTCTTCGTTTTTTCTTCCAAAAACGCCGCCTCCTGCTCCGGATCCAAACTGTTTTCATCCGAATAGGACAGCAAATAATCCGTCTCTTCATGCATGCGGTTGAATGCTTCAAAAACAGTAGCGCCGTCTGCTCTGTCACCGTTCCGGATCAACGCCTCTTTTCCGTTTTTCAAAATGATCTTCTCTTCATACTTCATCCCGGTATCATAAACTCTCTCTTTCATGAGCGCTCGATCGCCGTCTGATAAGCGTTCAGCGTGCTCTCGTCGAAGCAGACCCATTCGATCAGATCGAACGCATCCGGGTTTTCCTTTGTAAACTCCCTGACTGCTGCAAGCGCAACCGTCGCAGCACTGTCCAAGGGGTACCCGTACACGCCTGTTGAGATTGAAGGAAATGCGATCGTACGAATTCCTTTCTCTTTTGCGATCGCAAGCGAATGCAGATAGCAGTTCGCAAGCTTCTCCGGTTCGCCTCTATCACCACCGTGCCAGATCGGTCCGACGGTATGGATGACATATTTACAGGGAAGTTGATAGGCCCCGGTGATCTTGGCTTCTCCGGTCGGGCAGCCGTGCAGCGTCCGGCATTCCTCCAGCAAAGCCGGACCGGCCGCGCGATGGATCGCTCCGTCAACACCGCCACCGCCAAGGAGCGACTCGTTTGCCGCATTGACGATTGCCTCTACATCCTGCTGTTTTGTAATATCCCCGCGTATAGCTTTTATCTCCATTTTTCGACTCCTTTCTTTTCAAAAACGGAAAAGACTCCGTCTGAGACTTCCTCCCCGACGGAGCCCGGTTCATTTTGCGTTCACGCCGGCTTAGGCTCGCGGACGGAAATCGCGGAAAACCCGTCCTTTCGCTCGGAAGGATCGACCGTAAGATCCTGGTTTGTATTTCCGCTGGAATTCAGAAGCAGGTCGCTGTCTGCCCCAAATGCCACACACGGAAGTGCAACAGCAAACACTGCTGCCAGAAAAATTGCCACGAAACGTTTCAATGCGCTGCTCTTTTCATGAATCGCTTTACACTGCAACACCTTCCGGCATTTGTGCGCGTTTAAAACCATTATATCAGATTTTTCCATATGCATACCACGGATGCGTCCCGACTATTTCAAACCCGACAGAGCAGGCCAGTCTCATGGATGCCTCATTCCTGATGTCACAGTCCCATACCGGCGTCTTTCCTCTTCTAAGTGTCTCCTGCACCATCGCCGCGGTGACGATTCTTCCATACCCTTTTCCGCGGCATTCCTCTGTTGTCTCAACCCCGATATCCACATAATCGTTTGAAACGCCGGAAGCAAATGCACACGCCAACATCTGTCCGTCCTCGATCAGGCAATATCCGAAGCCATTCTGCATAAACGCTTCTTTATCCGGCCATGAAAAATCAGGAACGATCCTTCCTTTCATAAGTTCATAATTACCGGCTGTGATCTCTTTCAGCTTTCTTTCTGTCGTATGTAGCGGATCGTCTTTCCCACCGACATATTCAAAAACATACCGCTCATGCTTCACGACCATCGGGGTTCTCAGTATCAGTTCTTCTAAACGACTGTCATTATCCGCTTGCAGCGCCATACGTCCCGAATGACCATCCGGCGGGTCCTGCATCATCTGCATGGTTTCCTCAATAAACGTCTCGTCATAATCGCCCAGGATATTGGCAAACCCGCAATAATGCCAGATTAACGCAACCGTCGGCGCCTCATCTTGATCGACGTAGATCTCTCCCTCTTGGATTCCTTCCAAAATGGACAGCGGGTATACTTTTTCTATTTTGATCTGGCCTGTCAAGTGATCGATTTTTCTGTAATCTGTAAGTTTTTTCAAATGTCTACTCCATTTCGTTCTCAAGCTGATAAGAGTCTGTTTCCCCATCAAAATATAAAATATACAGCGTATCGCTCTGCTCTTCTCCGCTGACAACAGCCTCGACACAATCCTCTTTCCATGCAACCTGCCAATCATCAGGAAGGACATTGCCTCCATCATTTGCCACATCGAAAGAATTCTTTGCAACTGTTCCCGTCCCATCTTTCAGGACGAGCCTTGCATGCGTGTGTCCAAAAGGCCAATCCGGATCTCCCACCTGCTGGAACAGTAATACATACTTTCCATCTTGAGAGGTCGAATCCGCCACCTCATGGATTTTGTATTTCGCAGCATAGGTACAGCTCCCGGCACAAACAGCGATCGTGATGCCTATTGCGGCCACTATCGCAAGGATTCCCCTAACGACAGGTTTCTTTATCTCTATGCATCCTATGATCGCAAAAAAAGCGATTGACAATGCGATGACTATGATCATTTTCCTATCTCTCAATCAGCAAACAGCACTTATTTTTCCCATCGTGTTTCATATCACTCATCCGAATTTTTATGTTATCATAGAAAAGGCGGTTGCGAAAGACTGCGCCGGTAAACTGAAAAGCTCGGGAGACTACTCATATGAATCTGCCCGTCATCATCCGGGAACTTCCGGAGAACGTGGCCCACGTCTATCTCGCGGCTAACAACATCCCGCAGGAGGAGCGTGATGCGCTTGCCCTTCAAGCGACAGAAAGAGGGTTGGAACTGATCGATCATCACGGGGATGTCAACACCGAAGAAGGGTTGCTTGAGCTGGCAAGGATGGCCGAGCATATCATTGTGCTCCCTCTGACAGGTATGTATACTTTTTGTAAAAAAATGGTTTCCATGTCAAAGTGCCGATTATTGGACGCAAAAAATGGTCTAATCAGGTTATAGAAAACAAGGAGGTGAATGTCATGTGGACAGAAACTGACGAGATTTTTGAGGAAATTGACTTAGATGCGTTTGCTGAATCCATACAGGAGATCGATCTTGACCTTGATGAATTCCCTGCTTACTTGCAAGAGATGGAGAATAGCCGGATTCTTGAGGAAGAGATGAAAGCAAAGCAGGACGAATTATGTGCTTCTATGAAAGAAGCCATAGCCTGCCGCAATTACAGAAGTGCCTTCTCCTACGCTGGTCGTCTTCGCAAGATTACTTTTTCCGGATACAAAAATGAAATAGATCGCTGTATCGAAATATGTGCTGACAATGGCGTTGTGAAAGCACTAATCAGCATGGCCAAAAAGTACACAGCCGGAGATCCAAGCAGAATTTCTCCCCAAGCCTTCCCCTATCTCAAAAAGCTGTCGGATATGGGATATATCAATAGTTTTCCATTGATCGCAGAATGCTATTATCAAGGGATCGGATGCGAAAGAGATATAGAAAAAGCCTGCGTTCATTTTTTTGAAGGAATGCTTTTTGCTGAAAATGTCCACTGCGCCCATATGTGCTATAAGCTATCTGAAGGAAAGATCAAACACCCCTTGCTAAAAGCCATCATAAATGAACTCCGTTATGAGGACAGAAATCTTCCATCAGAATACCTGTGTCGAATTGCGGAAATGATTCTCGATGGGGAACTCAAAGGGTATGCCGAAAAAGCAGCTTATGTTGTACTTAAAAAGTGGAGTAAATGGACTGACATACCTTCTGTCCGGCTCGGAGAATGCTTATTATATGGGCTTGGAACGGAACAGAATTGTATTCTGGCTTTAGAAGTACTCCGGCAAGGAATAGATGAATTGGAATATGTATTGCGGGATCCTTTCGAAAACGGAGAAGAAATGAATTATACATTTCACTACTATTCGGATTATGTATCCGCATACGAAAAGGCAAAAGCAATGACTAAAGAAGCAAAATCCTACATAAAAGAGTACGACAATACCGCATTTATGGCACAGTACAAAGCCAACCCGGATATAGAAATCATGTATGAGGAGTGGCAGGCAAAAAAAGAACTATTCATCGAGAGATCATCGATAACAAATGTCTATGAATCGTAGGTCAGCATTCGTGGTATAATATGCTCATCGTAAGGAGGTGTAAAAATGAGTATTTCCCTAATCGATCTGATAAATGTGTATGGGCTGCCGCTTGATAATGTAGTAGCAATCAGACATACATTTAACAAAAAGGAAACCGCTGACATCTGGGACAAATATGATCGTGCCAACTTCTACGAATATCAGAGCATACAGCCGTCAGAGGATTTCTTTAAACACCAAAAATATGTTTTATCCTTCATCGCCGATGGGAAAACACATTCTCGTTTCGTAGGGTGTTTTGAAATCCTCTCTACCGCTCCGGCGTCACAAGTCGAAAAACTGCCTTCTTTCCCCCATCCGGATTTTTATGATAAACAAAATCATATTTATTTTAAGATGCAGATTTCTGATAACATGAAAGACCTTATCGACCGTCTTGTGATTGATTGGGGAGCCGGGACAGTTGGGTATGTTCAGTATAAAAAAGATGCCCTCGAAAAGAAAACTGTGTTATCTATACACCCCGACAGTAAACATGTATTTCCGGGTTATTATCGTGTAGTCTGGGATTTCCAAACAATGGAAGAATATCTGACAGATCCCGACGATTACGAGGAAATCAAAAACGCACTAAAAGAAGTATATGCCATATACTTGGTTGTTGATACTCAAACCGGAAAGTTTTATGTTGGATCTGCTTCCGGCAAAGACGGGCTATATGGCAGATGGTTGACTTACGCAAAGACAAAAGGGAAAGGTGGCGGGACAGAAGAGGATGACGCAGGAAACAAAGGTATCGTTGAGTATTTAAAAGAAAACCCAAACGCTTACCTCAATTTCCAGTACAGTATTCTCGAAGTTATCCATAAAACCGGGATAAAAGAAAAGGACATCGAAACCACTCTATATGCTGAAAAAATCTGGAAGCAAAAGATGTGTTCGTTAAACACACCGTGGGGATTAAACAGGAATTAAGATAAAGATATGAGCAAACGTATCGATAACATAGATGTTATCTGCCAGATCTCCCATGATGGAACGGTGATCCCGCTTAGAATTCGAACACCCGATGACGAAGGAGAACTGCAAACCTATAACATCAAGGAATACCGTCAGATCAATCACGACAGTCAGATTGTAAAGGATGACGGAATCTTTATTACATTCAAAACCCTGGTCTTTGATAGCGTCTGATAGTTGGAGAAAGAGTAAAGCCAGCGAGACTTTACTTCAATACCGAGGGTGCAACATGGTTCATGGTAGTTTGATATGTTTGGATTTAGCAAGAAAATACCAGAGATGGATCAGCTGATCCAATCCGTCAAAATGAATATGGAAAACAACTACAAGGACTGTGCACAGGCCAATTTCCGACAGATCCAAGAAATGTACTGCACCCTTGACGAGCAGAATAAGCTTTCCGAGAGGCAACGGGCATATTATGAACCGATTCTTACAGATCTTGCAAAACGGTTAGAGGGATTCACTCATAAGGAGCAGAAGGCTTTCTGGTATATCAAGGATAACGGACATTCATGACTCCATACGAACAGCTCAAGCAGAAATTCATTCTGCCAAACGCATATGATGACTGGACGGAATACCGGGAATTTCTCACAGATCTTATCCTCCAGTACAGTCCCGGCTCAGAGTCCATCGCCATCATCGGAGCGGGACGATGTGATGACATCGACCTCCGGCGTATATGTGCAGCCTTCCCCTCCGTCACTCTCATTGATATCGATGCCGGGAGCATGATGGAAGCTGCAGCCGGTCTTTCTGTTGACGAGCGTAAGAACGTATGTCTGAAAGAGCTCTCCTTGACCGGGATCAGCGAACAGGACCCCGCCGATATCTGTGACAATCTTCTGTTCTCAGTCCGGGAATTTGGCAGAAACATCACAGCCGAGGCATACACAAACATCCTGCTACAAACGATTGATGAGATTGAGCAGCACAGAATCATGCCGGATGAGCTATCAGTACAGATAGGACATCACGATCTGATCCTCTGCAGCGGCGTGTGCAGTCAGCTGTTCTCCCTGCTGTCATACTTCATCAGATCCTTAACCGCCAGCGTCTCAGAGGCGATCGGTATCAACATGACAGATATTCAGTATCTGGTCGATGAGAGATTTCGGAAAATAAACGATCTCTTTGTCCCGGATATCGTCAGTGCTATCAGGACTGCTGCCAACAGATATGCGATCTTCGGAAACGAGTATTCCGAGAACAGCCCGGTGGAAGGCGTCCAACAATGCATCGCAGCACTCCGAGAAAGCGGCAATGTACAGAAAGAAATACCGGCCAGATGGAACTTCAATCCGCCCGGTAAAATAGCGTATGATATGATTGTGCAGGTATGTGGAGGCTCCTAGCTGATGTGATCCACATATTTTTATCTTGTGCTTTTAAATTTGCACCAAATATGATTATTGATATTAATTGTCAAAAAATATTAATCAGGTCTACTTAAAAATCTGTTACATTTTTCTCCATGAGATTCTATCATTCTTTTCAAATCGTCTATCCATGAATCAGCTTGTTCTCTAGTCAATCCATCAAATGGTGCCATTGGAATACTTAAATCCGAGATGCAGTTTGCGGCTTTTTTTATTGCAATCAAACACCGATATATTTCTAATTCGCAATCTGCAATATCATCTAAATACAAGTAGCCCCTGTCTTCATACGATGATAGCATCCGGTTTGTACGATCAATCTGACTACCTACATCCTGAAGTTGTTTTATCTCCGCAAAAAACGAATCCGCATAATCATTAGGTCGCTTCATATTTATCTCATTCAATTTTTGTAGCGTATATTGCTTTACTTTATTCATCTATAATTTCAAACTATGGAGAATCAATCCGACCAGTGATGTAGCATATGGTATGTTGATTCATGTTTGCAGGGGATTAATATCAGAGTCTCTCCGATCAAAAAATCTCTAGCCTAAAAGCTCCCACTTTCTTTCAATACCCTACATACTATCTTTTATATACTGTACATCCAATTCCATTATACTAGCATCCTCTCGTCCTATTTCATCTGCCCATCCCGATCGTATTCGAAGAAGTTCCCCTGCATCAGAAGTGTATGTGGCAGAAGCCGGATCATCCAACGAATTATCGACTTGAACTGCTTTACTGTTATTCGGAGCAGAAACGTAGGCATAAGCATTTTTTGTCCCATCAAGGTTTTCACCCTCGCTCACACCATCACTGTACTCAATCTTATAAAAAACATATATCATATGCGATGGGGTATAGAGACATCATTCAGAGAACTGAAATATGCTATTGGCTTAGTAAACTTTCACGCCAAAAAACTGGACTATATAAAAC
>CACZBF010000033.1 GCA_902779355.1 uncultured Lachnospiraceae bacterium
GTCATCTGTCAACTATTTTTTAATAAAAAAAGACCTCTATACCATTTCTGATATAGAGATCTTATTCCGTCATCTTATCTTAATGACATTGCTCTCAGGGGGCTTCTTTTTTCAGTTGTTCACATTGAAATCTACGGGAAAGTTCTTTATACTATGGGGTAGTTGTTGGAAAAGATCGGAGAATCGAAATGATAAAAGTCGGGATCATCGGAGCGACCGGATATGCGGGTGCAGAACTGGTGCGGCTCCTGCTGGCACACGAAGAAGCGGAGATCGTCTGGTACGGCTCCAAGAGTTACATTGATCAAAACTACGCGGATATTTACCGGAATATGTTTCGGCTGGTGCCGGACCTTTGCAAAGGGGACGACCTAAATGCGCTTGCGGAGGAAGCGGACGTGATCTTTACCGCGACGCCGCAGGGGTATCTCCTGTCGGTGCTGACAAAAGAACTCCTTTCCAAGGCCAAGTTTATCGACCTTTCCGCGGATTACCGGATCAAGGATGTGGCGGTTTATGAAAAGTGGTACGGGATCCACCATGAGACGCCGGAGCTTTTGCAGGAGGCGGTCTATGGGTTGTGTGAGCTGCGGAGAGAGGAGATCAAAAAGACCAGACTCTGCGCGAACCCCGGATGCTTTACGACCTGCTCGATCCTGACCGCTTATCCGCTTGTGAAAGAGGGGCTGATCGATCCGGATACGCTGATCATCGATGCGAAGAGCGGGACAAGCGGCGCCGGGAGAGGTGCAAAACAGCAGAATCTTTTCTGTGAGGTAAATGAAAACATCAAGGCGTACGGGGTGGCAACGCACCGTCATACGCCGGAGATCGAGGAGCAGCTTTCCGAAGCGGCGGGAAAGAAACTGGCACTCAATTTTACGCCGCATCTTGTACCGATGAACCGCGGGATTTTGGCCACAGAGTATGCAACGCTCCGGAAGAAGGCTGACGGGACGCTGCCGACGAGGGAAGAGATCGAGGCGGTCTATAAACGTTACTATGGGAACGAACCGTTTATCCGTCTTTTGAAAGCCGGTGAGATGCCGGAGACGAAGTGGGTAGAGGGCAGTAATTATGTCGATATCAACTTTGTCATTGACGAACGGACGGGCAGGATCATCATGATGGGGGCGCTTGACAATCTGGTGAAAGGTGCCGCCGGGCAGGCTGTGCAGAACATGAATTTAATGTTTGACCTGCCGGAAGACATGGGACTTCGGCTGGTGCCGGTGTTTCCGTAGAGAGAGGGCTGGCATGCGTGAAATAGACTATACACTAAGGATCATGCGCATCGAGGATTACAACGATGTCTATGCGCTGTGGAATACGATCCACGGGATCGGGCTGCGGTCACTGGACGACTCGGAGGAAGGCATCGCCCGGTTTCTGGAACGGAATCCTTCGACGAGCGTAGTCGCGGAGGCAGACGGCAAGATCGTCGGGGCAATCCTCTGCGGACACGACGGCAGACGGGGGTGCTTATATCACGTCTGTGTGCATGAGGATTACCGGAAACATGGGATCGGAAAGGCGATGGCTGTGTTTTGCATGAAAGCGCTGCAGGCAGAGCGGATCAACAAGGTCAGTCTGATCGCATTCCGCAGGAACGAGATTGGCAATGCGTTCTGGAAAAGTGTAGGTTGGACGTTTCGGGACGACCTGAATTACTATGATTTTGGGCTGAACGACGAAAATATAACAAGATTTAATAAATAGCAAGGAGTGGCTTATGGAGCGGATTGAAGGCGGTGTAACCGCGGCAAAAGGCTTTCAGGCGGCAGCGGCCGCCGCAGGCATCAAATATCAGGACCGTGCGGATATGGCAATGGTATACGCCGAAGCGCCCTGCGCGGCAGCAGGCACATTTACCTCCAATCTTGTCAAGGCCGCACCGGTGCTGTGGGATCAGGCGATCGTCGCCAAGGATGCGCCCGTTCATGCGGTTGTCGTGAATGCGGGCATTGCGAACGCATCCACCGGAAAAGAGGGAATGGATGCCTGCGAAAAAACCGCGAAAGCAGCGGCAGAAAAGCTCGGACTCCAGGCGGGGCAGGAGGTGCTCGTCGCTTCGACCGGTGTGATCGGGATGCAGCTTCCGGTGGAAAAGTTAGTCGCAGGAATCGATGCGTTAAAAAATAACCTTGCAGGAAATGTTGCAGATGGACATCTGGCGGCAAAGGCAATCATGACGACGGACACGATGCCGAAAGAAGCAGCGGTCCGCTTTGAAATCGGCGGCAAAACCGTGACTTTGGGTGGTATGTGCAAAGGTTCCGGCATGATCCATCCCGATATGTGTACGATGCTTTCTTTCCTGACGACAGACTGCGCGATTTCCAAGACCCTGTTGCAGGAAGCACTGTCACAGGACGTCTGTGATACGTACAACATGATCTCCGTCGATGGGGATACATCCACCAACGATACCTGCCTGTTGCTTGCAAACGGTGAGGCTGGGAACCCCACGATTACCGAAAAGAACGCAGATTACAAACTCTTTTGTCTGGCGCTCCGTGAAGTAAACGGGACGCTTGCACGCATGATGGCAAAGGACGGCGAGGGCGCAACCGCGCTCCTTGAGATGAAAGTGATCGGCGCCGGGACAAAAGAGCAGGCAAAACGGATTGCCCGTTCCGTAGTCTCATCCAATCTGGTGAAAGCCGCAATCTACGGACATGACGCAAACTGCGGGAGAGTGCTTTGCGCCATGGGATATGCAGGCGTGCCTTATGATCCGGATCGGGTCGAGGTTTTTTATGAGAGCAGTGCCGGGAAGATCCGTATGGTGGAGAACGGCACGATGCTTTCCTTTGACGAGGCACTGGCGGAGAAGATCCTTTCCGAACCAGAGGTGACTGTAATTGCGGATCTCCATGAAGGAGAGGCCGAGGCGACAGCGTGGGGATGCGATCTGACGCACGAGTATGTGAATATCAATGCGGATTACCGCTCTTGATAGAGGAGGAATGATCATGAAAAAGAAACTGGTTGCTTTACTCGCCCTGATCGGCGTACTTACGTTTACCGGGTGCGGCGCAGGCGATATGTCGAAGAACGCCATGGCTGGTGCAGCCTATGACATGGCGGATGCGGCCGCGGAAAGCTATGCCTATGAAGAGGAGATGGCGTATGATACTTCAGCATCGACAAGCGCAGACAACAACGCAGAGCGGGTGGAGGAATCGGCGCAGGGCACAAACCGCAAGCTGATCCGTACGGTTTCCATGAATGTGGAGACAGAAAATTATGACCAGCTGCTGCCGGATATCGAGAAAAAAGTGACGGAATACGGCGGCTATATCGAGGATTCCAGCAGCTACAACAGGACAAACTCCTATGGGAAAGAGGAAGGGCGTGAAGCCAACATGACGATCCGCATTCCGGCGGAGAATCTGGACGCCTTTTTGCATGTGGTGTCTGATCAGACCAACGTGACCTACAAATCCGAGAATGTTTCGGATGTGACGCTTTCCTATGTCGACCTGCAGAGCCATAAAAAGGCATTGGAGGAAGAGCAGAAGAGACTTCTTCAGCTGATGGAAGAGGCGGAGACGATCGAAGACCTGATCACAATCGAGGATCGCCTGACGCAAGTGCGGTACGAGCTGGAGAGCATGGAGTCGCAGATCCGTACCTATGACAATCAGGTGGATTACAGCACGGTATCGATCGCGATTACCGAAGTAAAGACATATACGCCGGTGGAAGAGGAAAGTGCATGGACACGGATTCAAAAGGGCTTTGCGGAACGGACCGAGGCAGTGCTCGAGGGTCTGGAAAACTTCGGTATCTGGTTTGTCGTGCATATCCCGGATCTGATCGTGCTCGCAGTGATCGTCATCATCATTCTGCTGATCATTTGGCTTTGCATCCGCGGATCTAAGAAACGCGCGGAGAAACGCCGCAAGGTGCAGCAACAGCGCATGGCACAGCCCATGCCGCCGCGGGACGCACAAAATCCCTATGCCCCGATGCAGCATCCGCCGGTAGCGAACGCACCGATCCAGAACGCACCGATCCAGAATGCACCGGAACAGACCGCAGCGCCGCAGCCGGCGCCCGCTCCGCAAGTGAAACCGCAGGAGAACCAGCAGCCGGTACAGCCGCAAAATGCAGCAGGCACGGAGAAGAAACCAGGTGACAGTGCGGCAACCGAAACTGATCAGAAATAACAACCGGACAGACAGGAGAACAGCATGGAAGAAAAACGAATGGAAGACATCCTGAAAAAGGCAGAGGTGCTCATCGAGGCGCTGCCATATATCCAACGGTTTAATCGCAAGATCATCGTCGTCAAGTACGGTGGGAGCGCGATGCTGGACGAAGGCCTGAAAAAGAGTGTCATTCAGGACGTGACGCTATTAAAGCTCGTCGGCTTCAAGCCGATCATCGTCCATGGAGGCGGCAAGGAGATCAGTACCTGGGTCGGAAAAGTCGGCATGGAACCGCAGTTTGTCAACGGACTTCGCGTGACGGACGAACCCACGATGGAAATTGCGGAGATGGTGCTGAACAAGGTCAATAAATCCCTGGTGCAGATGGTGCAGGAGCTTGGCGTCCTTTCTGTCGGTATCAGCGGAAAAGACGGCGGGCTGCTTTCCGTGAAAAAGAAACTGTCCGAGGGCAAGGATATCGGATATGTCGGTGAGATCGAGGGTGTTAATCCGAAGATCCTCTATGATCTTTTGGAGAAGGATTTCCTCCCCATTGTCTGCCCGATCGGACTGGATAAGGACTATCAGACCTACAACATCAATGCGGATGATGCGGCCTGTGCGATCGCAAAGGCGGTGAATGCGGAGAAGCTTGCCTTCCTCACGGATATCGAGGGTGTCTACAAGGATCCGCAGGATCCGAAGACGCTGATCTCGGAGCTGAGCGTTTCCGCGGCAAAGGATCTGATCGGAGACGGCTATATCGGCGGCGGGATGCTGCCTAAGCTCAACAATTGCATCGAAGCGATCGAGGAAGGGGTTTCGCGCGTGCATATCTTGGACGGCAGGATCGCGCATTGCCTCCTTCTGGAGATCTTTACAAATCAAGGAATCGGAACGGCTATCATCGGAGATCAGGAAACGAGGTTCTATCATGACGAAAAATGAGTATATTGAGAATGCGGAGCAGTCACTTCTTCACACCTATGTCCGCTATCCCGTGGTGTTTGAACGCGGAGAGGGGATGTACCTTTATGACACCGACGGCAAACGCTATCTGGACTGTTATGCGGGGATCGCAGTACTGGCATTTGGGCACGCGGATAAGAAATATAATCAGGAATTAAAAAAACAGATTGACCATGTGATCCATGTCTCGAACCTCTTTTACAACGTGCCTGCGGTGGAAGCATCCGAGAAACTCTTGGCAGTTTCCGAGATGGACCGCGTGTTCTTTACGAACAGCGGGACGGAAGCGATCGAAGGGGCTTTGAAAGCAGCCCGGAAATATCGCTACCAACGCACCGGGAAAAACGACGGCGAGATCATCGCGATGGAGCATTCGTTCCACGGGCGCAGCATGGGCGCGGTTTCCGTGACAGGGACAGAGCATTACCGGACGCCCTTTGAGCCGCTGATCGGCGGGGTGCGTTTTGCAACGTTTAATGATCTGGAAAGTGTTAAGCAGGCGGTGACGGACAAGACCTGCGCGATCCTGCTGGAAACCGTGCAGGGCGAGGGCGGGATCTATCCGGCCAAACCGGGCTTTTTGCAGGGAGTCCGCAAGCTCTGCGACGAGAAGGATATCCTGCTGATCTTGGATGAGATCCAGTGCGGCATGGGACGTACCGGAAAGATGTTTGCATGGCAGCACTACGGCGTGAAACCGGACATTCTCACGACGGCAAAGGCCCTTGGCTGCGGCGTGCCGGTTGGCGCATTCCTGATGACGGAGCGTGTTGCGGCAGATTCTCTCGCACCGGGAGACCACGGGACAACCTATGGTGGGAATCCTCTGGCTTGCGCGGCAGTCAGTACAGTACTTGATCTATTCAAAGAGCGCGACATCTTATCCCATGTGAATGAAATTACGCCGTACTTGGAAGAACGGCTCGATGCGCTTGTAGATGCCTATCCGTGCATCGAGGCGCGGCGCGGCCTCGGATTCATGCAGGGACTTGCTTTCGCGGAAGATACACCAGCCTCTGAGATCGCATCCGCTGCGATCGAAAACGGGCTTCTCGTCATCACGGCGGGATCGAATGTGCTGCGGATCGTGCCGCCGCTGATCATCGAGCGCACGCATATTGATGAGATGATCCGCATTCTGAAAAATGTTTTGGATGGAAGAAAAGGATGAGGAAAGAGGACCAGAGATTTTTTTCCGTATTGATACTTCTGGCGTTTCTGCTGCTCCTTCTGTTTCTTGCAGCGAAGTTTCCGCTTGCGGGAACTGCGGTGGAAGAGGACAGCATGGAAACGGAGACAGCCGAGTCGGAAGATGCGGATGCGCTGAGCGATGCTTATGAGAAAGCAGAGAAGACTCTGACCCTTTGGTGCGCGGATCCGGAGATGGAGGCCTATCTCACGCAGTGCGCGTTGGATTATTATAAAGAGACGGGGACTGCAGTCCGTTTGGAAATACAGGATCCTCTCAACTACGCCGAGCAGATCTATGAGGAGAGTATCGTGGAGGAAGGGATGCTGCCGGACCTCTACCTTGCCGCTGATGATGAGCTGGAAGCGCTTGTGCTGCTTGGACTTGCTGCGGAAAAACCGGAGGAAGCGGAGGAAGCGGATCTTCCGGAGACCGCAAAGAAGGCCGCGGAGCTACGGGGCACTTCGTACGGATATCCGCTCTATTTTAACACGCCGGTATTTGTTTATCTGACAGAGGCTTTTGAGGAGCAACCGGCCTCGATCCAGGGAATGCTGGATTTCATTTCCGAGAATGACCTGCCGATTGAGGTTGGAAACATCGTTGAATGGGATGCGGATGACGAATACTTCGACTTTGCTTTTGTCGGCGACTGCTTTTCTTTTTCCGACGAGGAGAAAGGCCATCTTTCGGTGACGAGAGACGATGCGCTATTTGAAAAAAAACTGGCATATCTGAAAGAACTGACCGATTCGATCACGATCGATGCGGAAACAGTTTCGGAGGGCGCGGTGGTCAGCCACTTAAATCACGCGGCGACGGCGTCTGCTGTCATTGATTCCGATGATCTTTCACAGTTAAGCGTGCCTTACGCTGTCTTACCGCTGATCCCTTTGGATGAGACGCTTTCGATGCGCGGCGCAGCGGTGACGGGGCTGCTTTTGCTCAACGGCTTTTCCGAGCAGCAGGAAGCTGCAGCGGAGTTTGCGCAGTTTATCGCTGGCCAGGAGCGGGATAAGATCCATGAGCTGACGCCGCACTTTTCCGTATATGCGTCCGAAAACACGGACGGGGATGCGGCGGTCGCGTTTGCTGCCTATGAAAATGCCGAGCCGATGCCTCATTCCATGGACAGTGACGATTTCTGGAAATCACTTCGGAGTGAAATTCTAAAACTTTTCTAAACTTATTGCGAAACAAAAAAAAGCATTGTATGATAGTCATGCGGGCATGGAAACTCCTTTCGAATCAATCCTGAAAGGAGAACGCACATGAAACGTATGGTTATGGCAATCCTGCTTTCGGCGCTTTTATTATCGGCCGGATGCGGCAGGACGGAGCCGTATTTGGACACTCTTTCTTTTTCGGAGGAGACGGAATCGGTCACGGAGACGGAGACAGAGGCTGCGCCGGAGAAGCAGAAAGAGACAGATACGGTTTATATTTATGTCTGTGGTGCGGTGAACGCACCGGGTGTGTACGCGCTTCCGAGTGACAGCCGGATCTTTGAGGCAGTCTCTCTTGCGGGCGGGCTGACGGAAGAAGCCGATACGGCTGTGGTCAATCAGGCCGAGGCTGTGACAGATGGAATGATGATCCGGATTCCCGCGATCGGAGAGGCCATTGCTGAAACGGCAGAGCTTTCGGACGGACGGATCAATCTCAATACCGCTACGGCGGAGGAGTTGATGACACTGCCGGGAATCGGGAGTTCCAAGGCAGAGAGCATCATAGCTTATCGGGAAGAACACGGCGCTTTTTCCGACATCTCGGAGTTGATGCAGATCCCGGGGATCAAAGAGGGCGTCTTTTCCAAAATAAAAGAAAAAATCAAAGTTTGAGGAAATCATGGCAAAAAAGGTGTTGGTCGTAGACGATGAAAAGCTGATCGTAAAGGGCATCCGGTTCAGCCTGGAGCAGGACGGGATGGAGGTCGACTGCGCCTATGACGGAGAGGAAGCACTTTCTCTTGCCAAAGAAAACCGTTACGACATGGTGCTGCTCGATGTGATGCTGCCCAAGCTGGACGGGTTTGAGGTTTGCCGCGAGATTCGCGAGTTTTCGGATATGCCGGTCGTGATGCTGACCGCCAAAGGCGATGACATGGATAAGATTCTGGGCCTGGAGTACGGGGCAGATGACTATATCACGAAGCCTTTTAATATCCTGGAGGTTAAGGCAAGGATCAAAGCGATCATGCGGCGCACCGGGTCTGCAGCTTCCAATCAGGAAAACGACAAGGTGCTGCAGAACGGCGACTTAAAGCTCGATTGCGACAGCCGGAGACTTTTTATCCTCGGCCGTGAAGTGAACCTGACGGCAAAGGAGTTTGATATCTTAGAGCTCCTAGTGAAAAATCCGAACAAGGTGTACAGCCGTGACCAGCTTTTGCATATGATTTGGGGTGCGGATTATCCGGGCGATGCACGGACGGTTGATGTGCATGTGCGTCGGCTTCGCGAAAAGATTGAGGTGAATCCCAGCGAGCCGAAGTATGTCCATACCAAGTGGGGCGTGGGCTACTATTACAAGGCATAGAGCATGAAAAAGAAATTGCGCAGTATTTTCGGAAGTCTGACATTCCGATTGATCATTCTCATCTCACTGATCGGGATTCTCCCGGCGGTGATTCTACAGACCAGCCTGCTGAAAACGTATGAACGCAGGGCGGTCAATGTCAAAACGATCGAGATTTTGAATCAGGCCAAGATTCTGGCCAACACCGTGGTTTCGGAAGGATATCTGGATAACCCGAGCAGCGCGCTGATCGACGCGGAGCTGTTGCAGCTCACCAATATTTATGACGGTCGCGTGATGCTCGTAGACCAGACCTTCCGCATTGTAAAAGACACCTACGATCTGGATACGCATAAGACGATCATCTCCCGCGAAGTGATGCAGAGCTTTAAGGGTGCCGAGGTGACGAACTATGATTCGGAGAACGGCTACATTGAATTGATCGTGCCGTTAAACAACCCGGAGGCGGAGATCGACGATGAGATCGAAAACCCCGTGCTGGGGGTGATGGTCGTCAGCGTCTCCACGGATAGCGATGTCTATAACTACCAGTTCCTGAAAGGCAGAGGCTCGATCATTCTGGTCGCATCGGGGATGCTGATCGTCGCACTCGCGATCCTGATCGCCCTGCAGCAGAGTATTCCGCTGCGCCGTCTTGCGGCATCGATCCGCCAGCTCCGCTCGGGGGTTGAGATTGAAGACCTGAAACCACAGGGGTATGCAGAGACACGGGAGATCATTGAAGAGATCAACCATATGACGGCGTCGATGAAAGTGCTGAACGATTCCAGACAGGAGTTTGTGTCCAACGTGTCACATGAATTAAAGACGCCGCTCACCTCCATGAAGGTGCTGGCGGATTCTTTGAACGGTCAGGAAAATGTGCCCGTGGAGCTCTATCAGGAGTTCATGCAGGATATCACCGAGGAGATCGACCGCGAAAACCAGATCATTACGGATCTGCTTTCACTGGTGAAAATGGATAAGTCTTCGGCGGATCTGACGATCTCCAGCGTGAATATCAATGGGCTCTTGGAGCTCATCATGAAGCGGCTTCAGCCAATCGCAGATAAAAAGAACGTCGAGCTTGTGCTTGAAAGTTTCCGACCGATCGTGGCGGAGGTGGACGAGACGAAACTGACGCTTGCGATCTCCAATCTGATCGAGAACGGCATCAAGTACAACAAGCCGGAGGGCGGGTTTGTTCATGTATCGTTGAACGCCGACTATCAATATTTCTATGTGACGGTAGAGGATTCCGGGATCGGGATCCCGGAGGAAAGCCAGGAACACATCTACGAGCGGTTTTACCGCGTGGACAAATCTCATTCCCGCGAGATCGGCGGGACGGGCCTGGGGCTTGCGATCACACGGTCTGCGGTGCTGATGCATCGGGGATCGATCAAGGTATTCAGCAAAGAGGGAGAGGGAACGACATTTACGATCCGGATCCCATTGAACTATATCGTAAGGGATACACAATGAAGCTAAAGGGTAAAGTCAAAAAATTCATCATGCTCGTGCTATCCGGCATTCTGTTGCTGGCGTTCTTCGGCTGCGGAGAAACCTCAGGCGATCCGGCGTCAACGGAGCAGGAGGAGCCGGACTTTGTCGTATACTATCTGACCAAGGATAACGAGAGCATTGTGGCGGAACCGATCGAGCTTAAAGCAGAGGATGCGGACGGACAGGTTCAGGAGCTCCTGACGGCGCTCGCGGCAGATACGGGGAGTGTGGAGTATCATAAGACGATCCCGTCCGATGTGAGCCTGTTGAGCAGCCGACTCGATTACAATACGCTGACGCTATCGTTCTCCGAGGAATATCTCCGGATGGATCCGATGACAGAGGTGCTTTGCCGCGCTGCGATCGTGGAGACCGTGACACAGGTGCCGGCAGTCATGCGGGTGAGTTTCCTTGTGGAGGATGCGCCGCTGACGGACACCAGAGGGGATCTGATCGGCTTTATGACGGCCGACAGTTTTGTACAGAATCCCGGGCGGCAGATCAATGCGATCCAGGAGACGAAGCTCGTGCTGTATTTTTCTGATCAGGAGGGGGATGCGCTTCTTTCGGAAACGCAGGAAGTGCATTACAGCAGCAACATCTCCATGGAAAAACTTGTGATGGAGCGGCTTTTGGAAGGGCCGCTCAACAGCAGGGAAAAATCGGCAATCCCGACGGGTACACAGCTGTTGAGTGTGACAGTTGTGGACGGAGTATGCTATGTGAATCTGGACGAAACCTTCCTGAATCAGGATTACAGTGTGCAGGAGCCGGTCGTGATCTATTCGATCGTGGATTCACTGACGGAGCTTTCCGGGATCCAGAAGGTGCAGATCTCGGTAAACGGAGATACGAACATGGTATATCGTGACAAAATGTCATTGACGACGCTGTATGAACGGAATATGGATCTTGTGAAAGATGCGCCGGAGGAAGAAACGGAGGTGGGCAGAGCTGGAAAGTGATCGAAAACTGATGCAGGTCTCCGCGGCGTTTCTCTGCGGCATCCTGCTGGAGCATCAGCGCAGTATGTGGTGGCTGCTACCATTTCTGGCCTTGCTGATGTACATGCTCTCGCTTTCGTACCGGGCAGGGCTGCTCCGACAAGGAGTGATACGGATCGTGATCCTGACTGCGATCGGGATCGGCGGATTTCTCCATACGGCCTACGCGGAAAGCCTTGAGAAGCCGGTATGGGAATTGGCGGAGAGAGAAACGGATGTCCTCCTTAAAGGGCGTATTTACAAGAAAGAAACAAAAAATCAAAACCAGATTTACTATCTAGACCATTCGGTGATTCAACACCAGTCAAACAGTTATCCCAATCATCGCATTCTTTTATATGTGGACGAAGATCGTTATCAGATCGGCGATCACGTGCTCGTTCAGGCACATACGCGTCCGATGACGTCTCCCTCCAATGAAGGAAATTTTGACCAGCAGCTTTATTATCATGCAAGAAAGATCGACATGATATGCTGCGGAGACTCCATACGACTTGTGTCTCCTGTCCACTGGTCCCTACAAGATGTGCTGTTTCGCTTCAAGGAACGGGTGAAGCAAACGTTCCTTACTTACATGGAAAAGACGAAAGCAGGCGTGCTGTCTACGATGCTGCTTGGAGACAGGACCGGGCTTGATCCGGACATCAAAGAAATGTATCAAAGTGCCGGGATCTCGCATATTCTTGCGATCTCCGGGCTTCATATCTCACTGATCGGGGCGGTGCTGCTGAAACTCTTGCGGCGTCTCGGTCTCGGGATCACACCGGCCGGTGCGGTCGCGGGGAGTGTGATCGTACTGTATACCATTTTGACCGGTGCATCGCCTTCTGCGATCCGTGCCTGTACGATGTTTCTGTATCTGATCGTCTCACTGATCCTACGACGTAGTTATGATATTTTGACGGCCCTGTCGGTGGCGGCACTGGCTGAACTCCTGGCAAATCCGTTCCTAACGGATGACAGCGGGTTCGTATTTTCTTTTTCTGCAGTGCTTGCGGTCGCGATCTGCGGGAAGACACTTGCCACAGAGGAGAAAGAGAGCGGGCGACTGAAACGATTTCTGAAACAGACACTTCCCGTTAGTGTTGCGCTCCAACTTGTGACGCTCCCGATCGTCATGTGGAATTACTATGAGATTCCGGTGTATGCATTGATCATCAATTTCCTGGTGCTGCCGTTTGTCGGCGTGGTGCTGTTTTCCGGGATCCTCGGTGGCGCGTTCGGGATGTTTGGGATGCTTTTGCCGGCGAAGGGGGCGTTCTTTGTATCCACGGTGATCTTGAGTGCTTATGAAAAGGTCTGTACTTTCGCATCGACTCTGCCCGGCGCAAGTCTGATCACGGGAAAGCCTGCCGCTTGGATGATGGCGGTCTACTATATCGTGCTGGGAGGCGTGCTGTTTTTGATCGCGACTCGGAAGAAGAAGCAGTTTGTTGCGGTGCCGCTGCTGATGCTGGGATTGCTTGCGTTCTGTCCGAAGCATACGGGCTTTGAACTGAGCGTGCTCGACGTCGGGCAAGGAGACGGAATCTTTCTTGCGCTGCAGGGGCAGCACGTGTTTATCGACGGCGGGAGTTCGGATGTGAAGCAGGTCGGGAAGTACCGGATCGAACCATTCCTGAAATCGAAGGGCTGCAAAAGCGTGGATTACTGGTTTGTATCCCATACCGATGCAGACCATATCAGCGGCTTACAAGAATTATTAAATGATGATTATAAAATCAAAAACATTGTGCTTGCCAAGCATATTTTCAGAGATGAGTCGGTCGAAGAGCTATGTGCATTGGCAGAACAAAAGGGGACGAAGGTCCTGGGGATGACGACAGGGGAGGAGCTATGTCTTTCGGACAGCCGGTTTCTCTGCCTTTTCCCGGATAAGGACGGGGTCGCATCGGATCGGAATGGCCAGTCAATGGTGCTGTTGTTTGAGAAACCTGGATTTTCCGCGTTGTTTACGGGCGATATCTCGGAGAACGAAGAGCGTTATCTGATGCAGCAGCCGCTGTTCCAAAAAGAAGTTCGCAACTTGACGCTATATAAAGCGGCGCATCACGGCTCCGGAGGCTCGAATGCGGCGTCATACCTGCAGAAGCTTTCCCCGCGGATGGCGGTCATTTCCTGCGCCCTCAAAAACCGGTATGGGCATCCTGCAAAAGAGGCGATCGCACACATTGAGGATGCCGGCGCAAAGCTCTACGAAACCCGCTTCCTCGGACAGGTGAAGGTGACGATGAGGGGAAAGGAGATTTCTGTCTCCGCCTTGAAAAGCCGTTAGGGGATGCTATAATAAAAACTGACCTGAAACTACCACAAGAAGGAGACACTATGCATTACAGAACAAACAAACGAAACAACGATGAGCTTTCCATCCTCGGATACGGTTGCATGCGGTACACCAAAAACGGAAACACGATCGATCAGGAGAAGGCGGAGCGTGAGATGAAGATCGCGCTGGAGGCAGGCGTCAATTATTTCGACACTGCTTATATGTATGCCGGCTGCGAGGTATGCCTAGGGAAGTTTGTGAAAAAGGAGCAGTGCCGCGATAAGATCCGGATTGCGACGAAGCTCCCGCATTATCTGGTCAAAAAGGGCGAAGATCTTGACCGATACTTCGCCGAGCAGCTCACACGGCTGCAGACAGATTACGTAGATTACTATCTCATGCATATGCTCAACGACGTCAACAGTTTCCGGCGTCTTTGCGATCTGGGACTGAAGGAATGGATCGAGGGAAAAAAGGCGTCCGGTCAGATCAGAAACATTGGCTTTTCGTTCCACGGTGGGACGGTCGCGTTCAAGGAACTCTTAGATGCGTATGACTGGGATTTTTGCCAGATTCAGTACAACTACATGGACGAGCATGCACAGGCGGGGATCGAAGGGCTGCGCTATGCGCATGAAAAGGGACTTCCCGTCATCATCATGGAGCCGCTCAGAGGCGGCCGGCTCGTGAACGGCCTGCCGGAAAGCGCGAAAGCCGAATTTGCAAAGACCGAGCCGAACCGTTCTCCTGCAGAATGGGGGCTTCGCTGGATCTGGAATCAGAAAGAGCCGACGGTGGTATTGTCCGGTATGAACAGTACCGAACAGGTGACGGAAAACTGCAGGATCGCATCCGACGCTGATGTGGATACCCTGTCTCAGGAAGAACTTGACACCTACGTGCGTGTATTGAACGAGATCCACCAAAAGATCAAAGTGGGCTGCACAGGCTGCGGCTATTGCCAGCCTTGTCCGAAGGGTGTGGATATCCCGACATGCTTTGCCGTATATAATGCCAGCTATGCAGATTCCTACTGGAATGCCTTCAAAGAATATATGATGTGTACGACGCTGCGTAAGGTGCGTACAAACGCAAGCCTTTGCATCAAGTGCGGCAAATGCGAGCAGCACTGCCCACAGAGCCTGTCGATCAGAGAAGAGCTTGTCAACGTCAAGAGGCGGTTTGAGCATCCGATTTATAAGATCGGCGCAGCCGGCGTGAAACTGTTTATGAAGTATTAAGGAAAAAACGTTGCGAACGGTTGACATTTCGCAAAATGTGGGCTAAGATGACATACGTGTCACGCACACCCTCGCGTGATACGGAATAATGCCGGAGGGAGGTGTAAAGGTTGGCTAATATCAAATCTGCAAAGAAGAGAGTTCTTGTTTCCAAGAAGAAAGCGGAACGCAACAAATCCGTGAAGAGCAGTGTGAAGACTGCGATCAAGAAAGTGGAAGCTGCGATCGAAGCAAAAGATAAAGCAGCTGCGGAAACGGCCCTGAAGGAAGCGATCGGCAAGATCAGCTCCGCAGCAAACAAGGGCGTTTACCATAAGAATACCGCTGCACGGAAGGTTTCCCGTCTGACGATTGCGGTAAACAAGATTGCGTAAATAAAAGTAAAAAAGGAACCCGACGGAACCGTCATTCCGCCGGGTTTTTTGTGTGCAAAACACTACGCATATTTTGTCAGAAACAATTCTACCGCAGACCGTTCGTCCATGCGCCCGGTCTTGAAGGCTTCCTCCGCAGCGACGCCGTCGCGCACGGCGGACTTTAACTGCTCGATGGAAAAACTGCCGGCCTGGGACAAATTTTTGCGGATGATCCAATCCCGGCTGCCAAGGCGGTCTGCGATCGTTTTGACATCATACCCCTGCTCGCGCAGATCTTTGATCTGCAGCAGGAGATTGAACTGGCGGATGATAAGCAGCAGTATATGGAACGGGGTTTCCTTTTTTTGCAGCAGCCCATAATAGAGGGAAAATGCCTTTTTGGCGTCTCCCGTGGAAAAGGCATTCACCATGTCGAAGATATCGTCGGTCGGCTGACCGGAACAGATCGCATCCAGATCTTCTGCCGTGATGCAATCCTTCTCCAACGTGTAGCAAAAGAGCTTGTCCAGTTCGTTGCTCGCGAATTCCAGGTCATTTCCGCAGCGGAGCAGAAACGCCTGCAGCGTCGCTTCGCTGATCTTTTTTTGCTCCTTTGCAACTCTGCCGAGCACCCATTTCGAGAGCGTATCGGCATCCGGGTGCTGATATTCTGCTGCAGCACCGGTCTTTGTGACGGCCTTGTAAAGGCGTCCCCGTTTATCGACCTCCTCTTCACAAAAGATGAGGCAGGTGCTTTCCGGAATGGTTTCGAGATAGTCGACCAAAGCATCCGGCGCAGATGTTTTAAAAAACTGGGAGTTTTCCACGAGAATGACCCGATATTCCGCAAGGAACGGCATGGTCTCCGCAAGGTCGATGATCTGCGATACATCAATGCCTTTCCCTTCGAAAGCCGTGAAATTCATGTTGTCATCGGGCTGCCTTAGCGCATTCAGGAGTTTCTCCTTTTTCTGCCGTTTCAGGTAAGACTCTTCCCCGAAGAGCAGGTAAACACGCTTAAAAGAACCGGTCTTGACGTCCTCGTCTATGACGCGCGGAAGTTCGTATTTTTCTTTTCCGTAGGTTTTCTTTGCCATCGTAAGCACATTATAACATAACGACAGAATGTATGATATAATACCAAGGAATGTTTTCGAGAGGCGAAAAATGAAATTTTAAATTCCACTCACCCTTTGGTGAGGGGAATTTACCCCTGCACTCGTAGATTTTACTCTTTCATACGATAGTGCTATGCTCTGC
>CACZBF010000034.1 GCA_902779355.1 uncultured Lachnospiraceae bacterium
TATCATTACTGCTGGACAAGAGAAAGCGCTAAAAAGAAAGACAAATGGGAACCCTTGGATTGGATGGAATGGCAGGCAAATGGAATAGCTCCAAGACTGCTTATGCCATACGAACCAGCTAAGAGGAAAGCAGAGGAACTGATTTCAGGATATAGGAATAATTCACCAGAAGCATCTGATACTGAAATCTTACAGAGTGTGATATTTGATTTAGCAGCTTTCTTTGATGTATCAAATGTATCTGCAAAACTAAGACTTATCGACCTTGGATATGAAAAAGCCCAGGGAATTTATACATATGTCGATGACAGATTTATTGGTAATTATTCATTTAAAGAAGGAAGTTTGAAGAAGGGACAGACCTTTGATGTAAGTTTCCTTGATTTTTCCATTGCATGTATATCTAATCCCAAGCTACAGGAGCAGGTAGCCAAGGGATATTACGTATTTGTGGATAACCATGTTTGTATCAGAGACCCCAAATATGTAATGAAAATGGGCGGTCAGCTTGTACTCACTCACTACGCAAAAGAGCACATGGATGAGTGTTGTCTTGTCTTTGACAGGCAATTTGATCAAAGCCGCTATAGCACCTACGAGTATATGCAGGATGCTATGTATGCCAAGGCCGTTGCAGAATATTGTTCTATCGTATCATTTAATCAATGCCCGCTAAATGCAGAGATAGAGGATGCTGCAGAAAGACTTGCGGCTATGAAGGCAGATGCCGAATGGGAAGATGATGCATTGGATTCTATGCCGGGAAGTTTCCCTAAATCCTTGAGTTTCCTTATGGACAAGAGAGGGATTGATTCAGAAGGACTTGCAGAAAGAGTGGGATTAGAAAAGAGCCAGATACAGAGGTGGTTGCGTGGCACTGTAAGTATTTCCGTAAAAAACCTTGTTGTACTGAGCATAGGGATGAATCTTCCGCCATCAGTGAGTGAGAAGTTTTTACAATCAGCAGGTGCTCCTCTTAGAATCTCAAATCCAAACGAAATGATTTACAGAAAGATTCTGGAGACTATGTATGATTTTGATGTTGAATATTGTAATGCCCAGCTTATGGAAATGGGATTAGAAGCTCTTACAAAATAAATATATTTTTTTAAAACACGGCGTGTTTCGAGAATATGATATTGATAAGGCGGTTTATGGAGAAAAACATCTCTGTAAGCCGCTTTTTTCGTGACACGGCGTGTTTCGAAAAGGGTATTTTATTATGCTATGCTCGTATCATCAAAAGAGAGATACAGCGCTGAACTCTTGATTATATGCAGTTTATAGAATTATTTGCTGGAGGTGGCGGCATGTTAAAAGAGTTTAATGATAACAAATTGGTAGTTACTTGTCCCAAGTGTGGGAAGGTTCTGCTTAGGGCGGATAATGGTGATATTGAAATTATCTGCACTAATACAAAGTGTTTAAAGAAGTGGAATGTTTTTATTAAGAGTGGACAGATTCGCTATGAACCTGTAGAAAAGCAAGAGAACGCGTCTTAATGTTTTTTTGAAAGTGTCGGTTGACTTACGCGAAGGACAATGATAATATAGTCTCATCGGATTTCGGGTAGCTTACGCGATAAACAAGTCAAGAAGGAGGAATGGAACACATGGAAAGAATACAAGTTTATCCGCCGGATGATATAAAAGAACTCTTAGAGAACGAGGCAAAATTAAAGAAATGTAGTGTCAGCGAGCTAACTGTGGAGATATTACAGAAATACTATGGTAAATATTCCGAAGAGGAAAAACCTCCAGTTCAAGCGTTTTATGATGACATATTCAAAGAGGTAGAGACCTTTATTGAATTAAAAATCAAAGAAAAGGATGCGGATCCTGATAGAGACATTGAATTTGATTTGCTTACAGCTTCTGAAACCTTTAGAAAAATACACATGGTAGCAGATGGCAAACCGGCGATGAATAGAGCGACTATAGGAAGATTGTTTTCTTCTAATGTTAAGAATGGATGGGGGATTTATAGAAGAGTTGAAGCTATAAAAAAGCCAGACGGAGAGCCTAAAAGAAGCGTTAATAGAGCACAAATGTATAGGATAACAAAATAAGAGGATGGATAAGGGATAAGAAAAATCGAAAATGTGTTCGTATTCATATTGATGTTTTTAGCATAAAGATGTATATTAATAGCAGAACAAATGTTCTATATGTGATCAGCAGGAGCGTATAGCAGATAGTGCGGTTCCACATGGTTTTGTGCTATCCCACCCTCGATAGAGGAGTACAGAACATAGGCTGCTATAATTCATTGACGGATTTGTTTCCCTTTGCCGTCCATGTCATTGAAAAATAATGATGATGGAGGTGAGAAGTTGATGAAAGTTGTTACCAGGGGTAAGTTTGTTTGTTGCCCTAAGTGCGGTACCCGTGCCACAGTAACAGAAGTTGGTATGGATAGATTTATTTGTAAGAATAAGGACTGTAATGCAAGATTTGGAGGCTGGGTAGTTAATGGATTCGTAGTAACATTTGAGGAAAATAATACTGAAGACGAAGACTATCTTAGCAAATTTGAAACATGTAAAGATAAGCTTCAAATGCTTAATGCACTTATTTAATTAAATACTGAAATGAGGACTATCGTGACAGAACCGTAAGGTCGGCGAGAAATCCAAGAGTTTGTTAAGAGCGAGATGCACTTAATCAGCTAATAAGGATGACCTTCATAAGAAGGCATTCGGCTGTTAAGGATAGCACAGAGCCTGCAAAACGGAGTGAACACCCATGTGGGGTGATCTGTTTTGCAGGCTCTTTTTTTGTTCCTCCGTTTTGCGGCTCTTCCGAGGAAATTGGAAGAGGCGTTGTACAGAGAATTTTATTTATAACTCATTTTTCCATATTTACCTCGGAAAAGTTTTTCCGGAGTTCCGGATTAGGGCGAATTGTGCCCCACAACCCAGTAGGAGGTAAAGAAAATGAGAAAACAGTTTATTTTTGATCCACAGAAGGAGACAGCAACAGCTTATCTTACAAGGATGTCTCCGGTTCTTGGCGCTTTAAGAAATGACGGCGCTTCCGTTGCAAATCAGCAACTTGTATCTTCCATTGGCTCATTTGCACTGAAACAAGACGTGTTATCAAAATGACACCCGGTAAACTGGACGATTATGAGGATGATTATAAGAATGAGCTCAGAATAGACATCCTCAAAGAAATCCACAAGTTCAATAATCCGGCATACTTAGAGGGCACTCAGACATATTCTATTGACACTTTTGTTAGGGCAAGAACCCGTGGCGTGACCAAAAAGATTATTGGAATGAAGCGTGAACGCAAGGAATATCAGATGAAGAGAGAAAGTCATGTGAAAAAGATCATGGCAGCTCTTCATATGGAAAATGGAAGTACTGTATTCAAGGTGGAAGACATTTTTAAGAACCAGAACTTGGCGAATGATTCTATGGATCTTTCTATGGATCAGATTTGGGATGTAATGGCGGCTATGGAAGATGCTTCATATCTTGAAGACTTAACGGATTATGAAGCAAATTATAAAGAGAAGAAGTTCGACTCGGTTGAGCAACAGGAGATCATTAAGGAATTTATGAAAGACATGTCAGCTTACCCTGAGTATGAGATGCATATTTACCGTCAGTCACTTCGCCTTAGACTGGATGAAACCACAAACAAAGAGATTGCCTGCGATAGGAGATTGATCGATATGTGCAAGGCAGCCCCTGAGGCTTGTGACAAAGTTATCTACGAGAGAATTGTCATTGAAAGGCCTAAGAGTGGGATTGCTCCTAATTCTGAGTTTGAAGAATATGTTTCTACAACATATATAGAAACCACCTACAGAAGAATAGACAGGAATATCAGAAGTGCTTTTGTAAAAAAGAGCCTTGATGAAACAGATATGCTGGCAATTCTTAATCATTTAATCAATATGTAACCTTGAAGCCCTGGCTAAAAATGCTAGGGCTTCTTTGACGTCAAAACGACGTCACCTAATGAAAAACCTGACGTCAGATTGACGCTTTGACCCTATTTTGAGGACTGTAAACACACTGTGGATACTGTCAAAAGCATTGATTCTATTGGCTTTAATCCCCCTCGCCACAAATGTTGGTTGTCCTCATCGGGCTGGTTTTGATCTTTAAGGATCAGCTGACTACCCTTGTGAACAATATTTTCAAGACAATCAAGAGTCAGGCCGGAAAAGTATGATACGAAGGCAAGTAAAAGGCGAAATGACCGTCTTTTTGAGCCTGACGCTGATGTTGATTGCAGCGCTTCTGTTTACGCTGGTTGAGGGGGCACGGTTCAAGTGCCTCCACAGCATGGCGGATATGGATCGTGTGATGGAAGCAGAGTCTGCGTTCGCCGAATACGATGTGGCACTGTTGAAAGAGTACGGTCTGCTGTTTCTGGATGATTCCTACGGGACCGGGACGGAAAACACCAAACGTATTGCAGAACGCATGATGTCGCTCAGTGAAGCCAATCTGAACCCGGATCTGACCTTCGGTAGCGATCTTTTGCGGATGCGGATGGTTGACTGCAACGTGGATCATTATGAACTTGCGACAGATTACGGAGGAGAGGCTTTCCGAAAGCAGGCGGTCGAATACGTCAAGGAAAATCTGGGGTCTATCGCCATAGATGCTTTTGCAAGAAGGATCAAAGAGGGAGAATCCGGCACGACGGACTCGGATACAGCAGGGTTCAACCCATCAGAGAAGGTTTCGTCCGGGAAGCAGGCCGTCAGCGATGCGAGAGCAGCTGCAAAGGCAGCAAAAGAGGCAGGAGAAGAACTTCCGGATTGCGGAATTGAGCCGGCAACGGATTTTGAGGATCCGCTGGAGCTGTTTGATATGCTGTCCGGTACATCGCCATTAGTGCTTGTGATGCCGCAGGGAAAGGAAGTATCGGTAAAACAGGCGGATCTGACAGAGTCTCTTCTGAGAAGGACGAGGTATACCGGGAATTATCCAGTACAGATCGGTGCAAATTATGCGGATACGCTGTTTTACATGATGTATCTGAACAGGCAGTTTGGGTGTTGTACCAAGGTGAAACCGGAAAGGAAGCTGGATTATGAGTTGGAATATATCCTTTGCGGTCATGATTCGGATCGGAGGAATCTGGAATCCGTGGTCGGGAGGATCCTGCTGATCCGCGAGATGACGAATTATCTTTATTTGCAGACCGATGTGGAAAAGAAAGCGTTGGCGGACAGTATCGCGGTTGCGATTGCGGGGGCGACGTTGTCTCCCGAACTAATCCCGATCATCCGTCAGGCAATTCTTGTGGCATGGTCATTGGTGGAAAGCCTGATGGAGATACGGACGCTTCTTTCGGGCGGCCGTGTTGCGGTGGTGAAAACGGCTGCGGACTGGAAAACGGATGTCAGACATGCAGCGACGTCCTTTCGCAAAGGGGAAGGGACTGACAGCAAGAGCAAGGGTTTTTCCTATTCGGATTATCTGTTTCAGTTTCTGATGCTGGAAAACCGGACAACCCTCAACATGCGGACAATGGATATGATGGAGCAGAATATCCGGATGAAGCAGGGGTCAAATGCATTCCGGATGGACTGCATGATCCAGAAAATGGATGTGAGTTATCTCTATGAAGCGAGGCCGCTCTTTTTAAGCTTCGTTACGATCGGAGATATCGACCGGGGCAATTACCGGTTTGATCAGGAATACAAGATTTCCTATTTACTAAATTAATAAAGAAAGGCAGGTGTGGACGGATGCCGCAGAAACAAAAGACATATCAAAAATCCTTTCTCTCTATGAACAATTCTGTGCAATGTCATCTTTTCTTACAGGCGAAATCCCGGAAACCAGACTCCGAAGGCGATTCGGATACCTCCTCTGCGGCATTCGTCCACACCTGCCTCTCAACAAAAGGATCATTTACCTTGGAAGCGGCGGTTCTGGTCCCTCTATTTACGGGGTTTCTGGTCGCGATCTTGTTTTTCTTTCGAGTAATCCAGGTGCAGGAAAACCTTTATGAAGCCATGGTGCATACAGGGAGAACACTTTCTGTCACAGCCTTTGGGGAACAATTTGGTGTGGGTGAGGAGGTCCTGACACCGGTTTCTTATGTTGCTGCAAACGCAGCAGTGCATAAACGGTATCAATCCGGTTTTACGGATCAGGACCAGGCTTATCGCTTTCTGATCAGTGGTATGCCGGGTTTATCGTTACTCCGATCAGATACGACGGGTGATTTTATTGATCTGAAGGCGGATTATTCGGTCAGGCTGCCGATCGACTTTTTCGGGAGTAAATGGATCCTCGGTGCGCAGGAATGCAAAGTACGAAAGTGGAACGGATACCAGAAGGATGCGGCCGGAACAGAAACAGATGATGAGATCTGGGTGTATATTACGCCACATGGGACGGTTTATCATAAGGATCGGAATTGTAACTACCTGGATCTGACGATCCGATCGGTAGACAGATCATCGGTGGATCATTTGAGGAACAAAGACGGTTCCTGTTATTACGCTTGTGAGGTTTGCGGGAACAGGAAGACAGCAGGAGCCTATTATATCACGGATTATGGTACGAGTTATCATACCAGCATTACCTGTAGCGGATTGCGGCGGAGTATTCAGATGGTGCGGCTCTCAGAATGTGAAGGAAGAGGTCCCTGCTCAAAATGTGGAATATAAAGGAGAAAAACGATGGTGGAATCATGTATGGTGCTTGGAATGTTGGGGATTGAAGCGTTTGAAGATATCAAGAAACATAAGATCGCAGTATGGTTGATCTGTACATTCGGGATCTGCGGCGCAATCTGTCACATGCTGCACCAAAAAGGAGAATATCAAAGCCTGCTTGGCGGAATGGCGATCGGACTGGTTATGATCCTGATCAGCGTCGCGACGCAGGGAAAGGTTGGGCTTGGTGACGGGATGGTACTGTTTGTAACTGGCATTTTCCTAGGTTTTCAGAAAAACCTGGTGCTGTTTGCGCTGAGTCAGGCGCTTGCGTCTGTATACGCACTATTTCTGCTGGTGATACGGAAAAAGGATCGGAATCATGAATTTGCGTATCTACCGTTCCTTCTGATCTCTTATGTGGGGATGTTGGCGGTATGAAGAGAGACAGAGGCAGTGTGAGAGCGATCTATACGATCGAAGCGGCGGTTCTGATACCGCTCGTATTATTTGTGATGGCGGCGTCGATCTCGCTTGGGATTTCCCTGTATACGGAAGTTGCCACGGAAGCAAGCGAATATCAGGACATCCAAAAACTGGATGAGGTAAAGAGGGTTCACGAGATCAGAACGTTGGGAACAGTTTGGGAGGAGATCAGTGAAGAATGAATATCGAAAAATCCGGAATCAAAGCATGATGCTGACGACGCTGACATGCCCGGAGGCAAATTATGAGCTTTCCATGCTCCAAAATAACGAATTGCCGGGTCTTTTGCCATTTGATCTGGCAGCGGAAAACGGAGAGTGGAAGATGGCCTATGATATCACCGGGCAGCAGTCTCTGGATTGTTGGATGGAAACAGAACGAATGGACGCAGAAGTCTTTTCGGCGCTGTTGTTTGCGATTGCAGGGTTGTATGAACGGATCGCACCCTATCTGATCAGCGAGGAGAAGATCTGTCTGCAGCCGGACCATATCTTTGTCAAAAACGGAACCACAGAGTTTTCCTTCTGCTTTTTGCCCGAATTACAGAGTGTGCAGGCGGATCCGGTGCGGGAATTGCTGGAATATCTGATCGCAAAGATCGATCATCATGATGACCGGTTGGTACAGGTGGTCTATCAGGCTTATGAAAAAACAAACGAGTCATCCTACAGTGTTCTGGATCTGATCGGACATAACACTTCAAAAGAGTGGGCGGCAGTTTTACAAGACCGGAAAGAGCCTGAGCGTCCGGCAGTTGATGAAGGAATGGATCCAGCGGATGAGGATGATGTTGGTGAACCTCTGCAGGAGAGGAAATCCGTTCTGTCCGGACTCTTTACGAGACCGAAAAAGAAGGAAAGAAAGGCCGAGCAGGCATGGTTTGTGATGGAGGATGAGGAGGAGCCGGATGGTGCGATGAAACAGGAAACCACATCTTATGAGGAAACGACGACATTCCTCAATCCGGACGAAGAATGTTGCAAAGGAATCCTTCGTTATACCGGAACCGGAGAGGAAAAGGATCTGACGATCACAGAAACTCCGTTTTTCGTCGGGACGAAAAATGGGATCGGCGGAATATTGCGTTCATCCGCGGTCAGCCGGTTGCACGCAAAGATTACGATGGCAGGCGAAGTATACCTATTAGAAGACCTGAACTCGACAAATGGAACTTATGTCAACGAAGATGCCGTAAACTACAAATCTCCGGTGGGATTGCACAAAAAAGACAGGATCCGCTTCGCGGATGAAGAGTTTTTGTTCTTATAGTTAAATTGTGGCGATCGGACTTAAATCAGCCGGGGCTGAACAGATTGACATTTCACATTAGTGGGGATATAGTATTCCCAGAAAGGAATATTTGTGGAGGTAATCTTTTATAGAACCGAAAAGGGTACCAAGCCAGCAGGGCAGTTTATCAACTCCATTGAAGATGAAAAACTGAGAGCCAAAATCATCAGAAGTCTGAAGCTTCTTGAACAATTTGGCAGGGAATTGGGTATGCCGGATGCAAAGCATCTCGGCAACGGGATTTATGAACTTAGAACCATACAGAGTACCAATATTGCGAGATGCCTTTATTTCTTCACAGTAGGAGATAAAGCAATCGTTACAAACGGTATTATTAAGAAAACTCAAAAGACTCCACCGGAAGTGATTGACCTTGCGGAAATGTATCGAGCTGATTATGAGAGGAGATACGGAAGATGAGCGATATTGAGGAATTGCTAGAGGAGAATTTAAAGGATCCGAAGTTTGTCAAAGCATGGGAAGAGACCGAAATTGAATACCAGATAAAAAGCATGCTGATTGCTGCTCGTCTGGAGCATAACCTCACGCAGAAGCAGCTTTCCGAGATATCCGGGATCAGACAGTCTAACATCAGCCGGATCGAAAATGGTACATGTATACCGACAATACCAACTTTATGTGAAATCGCAAAGAGTTATGGCAAAAAACTAAAGATTGAGATGGTGTAGGGATTTATTGCATCTGGTCAACGCTTTTGCTTCGATTTCCGATACAGCAGGATTCCAAGCAGGAAGCCGATCACGAGACCGCCGAGGTGCGCGGCATTATCGATACCGCCGCTGGCGAAGCCATAATAGATGGAAAGCGCCAGCAGTAACAGCATGCCCTTCCAGGAAAGACGCGCATAATGGCCTTTATGGCGAAGAACAATGTAGATCAAGGTGCCAAGGATACCGAAGATCGCGCCTGATGCGCCAACAGAGACCATGCCGGTATCGAGGCCTGCATAAAAATAGGACGCCAAAGATGCGCCGATGCCGCAGCCGAAGTAGAGGATCAGGAATTTAAGTGGCTTCAAAGCCTCCTCCACAAAGGCGCCAACCGCAAACAGCATGATCATGTTGTTCATCAGATGATAGGTGTTGGCATGTAAGAACAGACAGGTGATGAGCCGCCACCACTCGCCGTCGTGAACTGCAGGAGGATACATTCCGCCGTGTGCGATGAAAAATGCGGCATCGATCGTGTCATAACGGACATGCATCACAACAAAAACGAGGATGTTGACCGCAATCAGGATACAGCAGACCACAGGCACTTTGGGGCCGGATCTGAAAAGCCGCATCGTATCGTATTCATTTTGTCCATCTTGTTCCGGGCGTGGAACAGGCGCTGCATAACTCATACCCATTATTATAGCATGACGCATAAGAACGGCAATATCCATGACCACTTGTCGTTGACTATCATGTGCGGATTTTCTATACTAAGTGCATGAAGATCAATATTTATTACGGCGGGCGCGGGATGCTCGATGACCCGACCTTATATGTTCTGCAAAAAATTGAAGATGTCCTGCATGAGCTGAATGTGACGGTTTCCCGTTACAACATCTATGAAATGAAGAACAGCATTTCCACGCTCCCGCAGACCTTGAAGGACGCCGATGGGATCATTCTGGCAACGACCGTGGAATGGCTTGGGATCGGCGGTTTCATGCAGCAGTTTCTGGATGCCTGCTGGCTATACGGGGACAAGGAGAAGATCGCGTCGACCTATATGCAGCCAGTGGTGATGTCCACGACTTACGGCGAACGTGAGGGCGAGCTGACTTTAAAGAACGCCTGGGAGATCCTTGGCGGACTCCCCTGTGCCGGGATCTGTGGATATGTCGAGGATCTGGTAGTCTTTGAAATGAATGAGAGCTACAACCTTCTGATCGAGAAGACCGCAGAGAACCTTTACCGGACGATCAGCCAGAAGATCCGAAGCCTTCCGAGCAGCAATCAGGCTGTGAAGCAGACGGTTCTCCGTACCAGACAGATGGATCTGACGCCGCAGGAGAGCGATCAGCTAGCGCGCTATGTGTCAGATGACACTTTTGTAAATAAGCAAAAGGAAGATTTGGAAGAACTGACTTCCATGTTCCGCGGGTTGATGGGACAGGACAGTTCCGATGATGAGACGCCGTATATCCTGGATCTGCAGCAGCACTTTGCTCCGCAGGAGGATTTTGCGGCTACCTATCTTTTCATGATCGAGGGACGCAAAAAGCCTTTGGTGGTGGAGGTTCATAACGACGAGTTGAATATCCATTACGGGCAGCAGGAGAATGCGGATATCTACGCGAAAGTTACCGCGCAGGTGATGGACGAGATCGTGAGTGGCCGGATGACGTTCCAGCGCGCTTTTATGACAGGGATGATGTCTGCAAAAGGCAATTTCAAGACTTTACGGATGCTGGATCAGGTATTTGTGTTCTGAAAGGAGACTGGTGAGATGAAAAACGACAACTGCATTTTTTGTAAACTGGCGAACGGGGTGATCCCGACCAATAAAATCTATGAGGATGATGATTTCACGGTGATCCTGGATGCAAGCCCGGCGACAAAAGGACACGCGCTGATCCTTCCAAAGGAGCATTTCGCGAATCTTTATGAGATTGATGATCAGACGGCAGCAAAGGTACTTCCGTTGGCGAAGAAGATGGCGAAGCACATGACGGATGTCTTGAAGTGTGACGGTTTTAACGTTCTGCAGAACAACGGCGAAACCGCCGGCCAGACGGTCTTCCATTTCCATGTACATCTGATCCCGCGCTATCAGGGCAAAGATCAGATCCTTAACTGGTCACATGAAACCTTTACGGATGAGGAAATGAAAGAGATCTGTACAGAGTTGAAAATGATCTGACAGGATATGAAAGATGGTTTTATCACCCAACCACCTTTTCGATCAAATCAATGACCTTCTGTACAGCATTGGACTGCGGGCTTTTTTCCATGGCAGCCACATATTTGTCGCGTTTTTGATAGACCGTATTGACGGCGGAGACAAGCGTTTCTGCCGTCATTTCTTTTTCTTCAAGCAGGAAACTATAGCCCTGTGCCGCAAAGGACTCCGCATTCAGGATCTGGTCGCCGCGGCTTGCCTCCAGAGAAAGCGGAATCAGGATGTTCGGCTTTTTCAGCGCCAGGAGCTCGCAGATTGCGTTGGCGCCGGCGCGGGAGATCACGATATCGGCCAGCGCGAAGAGATCCTTTAAGGTGCGGTCAGCGTACTCGATCTGCTTGTAGCCGGTTGTGCCGTTAAGTTCCGGAGAAAGATTCCCTTTTCCGCAGAGATGCATTACCTGATAAGATTTTAAGAGTTCCGGGAGCGCTTCCCGGACTTTTTCGTTGATCCGCTGAGAGCCGCTGCTGCCGCCAATGATCATGAGGACCGGACGGCCTTCATCAAATCCGCAGTCAGCGCGTCCTGTCTCTTTATCTCCGGAAAGGAGCTCGGTACGGATGGGGCATCCGGTCAGAACCGCTTTTTCTGCCGGAAGATGCTTCACGGTCTCCGGGAAATTGCAGCAGACCTTGGTGGCTGAAGGGATGGCGATCTTATTGGCAAGCCCTGGCGTCATATCGGATTCGTGGATGATGACAGGAATCCTGCGCATTTTTGCCGCCAGAACGACCGGAACAGAGACAAAACCCCCCTTGCTGAACACAATATTCGGGCGTAGCTTTCCAAGGATCTTGTAGGCCTGACCGAACCCTTTGATCACGCGGAACGGATCGGACAGGTTTTTCAGATCGAGGTAACGACGGAGTTTTCCGGATGCGATCCCGTGATAGGGGATGTCCTGCGCCTCGATCAACTGTTTTTCAATGCCGGTATAGGAGCCGATGTAAGCGATATCATACCCTTTTTCTTTTAAAAACGGGAGAAGAGCGATGTTTGGCGTGACATGACCTGCCGTGCCGCCCCCGGTGAGGATGATCTTCTTCATAAAAGAAATGTGCCTCCTTTGTCTAGCCTTTTCCAAGGCTCTGTATTATAATCGGATATAGCCTATTTTATTAGAACTAACCGCAGAAAGCAAATCGTTAAGACGGTTTGCTCATGCGAAGAGGAAAAGGAGAGACGGATTATGAGTAAAGTCACATTTGATGCCAAAAAAGCGATGACCTTCATCAGCGAAGACGAAGTCAAGCAGATGGAAAAACAGGTCACCCTTGCAAAAGAGGAGCTGGTGAAAAAGACCGGCGCAGGGAATGATTTCCTGGGCTGGATCGATCTTCCGGTGGACTATGACAAGGAAGAGTTTGCGCGGATCAAAAAGGCTGCCGACAAGATCAAATCGGACTCCGAAGTGCTGGTGGTGATCGGCATCGGCGGTTCTTATCTCGGCGCCCGGGCGGCGATCGAGTTCCTGCGCCACGGCTTCTACAATAACCTTACCAAAGAGCAGCGTAAGACGCCGGAGATCTACTACTGCGGCAACAGCATCAGCAGCACTTATCTGGCAGGACTTTGCGATGTGATCGGGGAACGTGATTTTTCCGTGAACGTGATCTCCAAGTCCGGAACGACAACAGAGCCGGCGATCGCATTCCGTATCTTCAAAGAAAAACTGGAAAAGAAATACGGAAAAGACGGCGCTGCAAAGCGGATCTATGCGACCACGGACAAGGCAAGAGGCGCGTTGAAGAGTCTTGCAACGGAAGAAGGCTATGAAACCTTTGTAGTACCGGATGATATCGGCGGACGTTTTTCCGTCCTGACGGCAGTCGGGCTGCTCCCGATCGCGGTGTCCGGTGCGGATATCGACAAACTCATGGAAGGCGCGGCTGAAGGCCGGAAGATGGCAATGGAGACGGCTTACGCCGAAAACGACGCGCTGCAGTATGCGGCGATCCGCAACATCCTGCTCCGTAAGGGCAAGACGGTGGAGATCCTCGCAAACTATGAACCGAGCCTGCATTATGTTTCCGAATGGTGGAAGCAGCTCTACGGCGAGAGCGAAGGCAAGGATCAGAAGGGCATTTTCCCGGCATCGGTGGATCTGACCACGGATCTGCACTCCATGGGACAGTTCATTCAGGACGGCAACCGAATCCTCTTCGAGACGGTTATGAACGTGGAGAAATCCAGAGAGACCGTTATGATCCAGAAGGAAGAGACCGACCTTGACGGGTTGAATTACCTTGCAGGCAAGGACATGGATTTTGTAAACAAGAGCGCGATGAACGGCACCGTGCTTGCACACACGGATGGAAATGTGCCGAACCTCATGATCCATATTCCGGAGCAGAATGAGTTCTACCTTGGCGAACTTTTCTATTTCTTTGAGTTTGCAGTCGGCGTCAGCGGATATCTGCTTGGTGTGAATCCGTTCAATCAGCCGGGTGTAGAGAGCTACAAGAAAAATATGTTTGCGCTGCTCGGCAAGCCGGGATACGAGGAGCAGAGAGAAGCGCTTTTGAAGAGGCTGTAAGATGATCTATTCACTTGCGGAGGCAAGGAGCCTCGTGATCCGTGCGGGCAAGGCCCTGCAAAAAAGCGGCCTGATCGTGCGGACTTACGGCAATATCAGCGCAAGGATCTCAGAGACGCAGTTTGTGATCACGCCGAGCGGACGTGCCTATGAGGCTCTGACGCCGGAAGAGATCGTGATCGTCAATGTGGCAGACGGGACGTATGAGGGTGATATCAAGCCCTCCAGCGAGCTTGGCGTGCACCGCGAGAGCTACCGTATCCATCCCGAGGCCGGATTTGTGATCCATACGCATCAGGCGTATGCTTCGGCGATCAGCGTGCTCGGAACGGACTTCAAGACCTATCGGAATACGCCGGAAGAAAAATCAAGATACGCGATGCTTGGCAGTACCGTGCCTTGTGCCGCTTACGGGCCGTCTTCCACCAAAGAGCTTTCGGACCATGTGGCGAAGCAGATGGAAAAGCACCCGGATGCGAAGAGTGTTCTGATGAGGAATCACGGCGCGCTCTGCATCGGAGAGGACTTTGAGGAAGCGTTTGACGTGGCGCATGCACTGGAGGCCTTTGCGGAAGAGATCTTTACGGTCCATGTCACGAACGACCATAAAAAGGAATGGATCGTAAAGGAGATCGCTTCCAATGCCGGCAGCGGTTGCCGTCTTGATCCGGATACGACTAAGCTTCTGTCGAAATATGCGGTTTTTACGGATTCGCCGTATCTCCTGCATTGGAGCACCTATGGAAAGCACGAAATGAAAGCCTATCTGGATGATTTTGCGATGGCGGTCGGGGTTACAGTGCCCATGCTGCCGGCAGAACCGTCCGAAGAAGAATTGAAAGCAGCATTTGACGGACGAGAAGCCGCGTTCTTAAAGGGACGCGGCGCAATTTGTGTCGGAGAGGACGAGGAAGAGGCTGAAGCCGTGGCGATGATCCTGGAAAAAGGAAGCATGGCGGCAGTCTGTGCGGCGGAAGCAGGTGGAAAACCTTTGTCCCATCGGCATGCGGTCCATGACCGTGAGGTTTATGTCACCTCTTATGCTGCTTTAAAGAAAAAAGCGTAAAAAAGGAAGATATGAGTCATTCAAAAGAAATCGTCGTGGTCGGCGCGGCAAATGTGGATATTGGCGGAAAGCCGGATCAGAAACTGATCCCGCGGGATTCAAATCTGGGGCATGTCACGATCTCACTTGGCGGGGTTGGGCGTAATATTGCGCATAACCTGAGTCTACTGGGGTGTCAGGTGACATTTCTTTCCGCGATCGGCGAAGATGCGCATGCGCGGCATATCATTGAAAGCTGCCGCGAATTGTCCATCGACACGGAGGAGTGCCTGCGGACAGCAGACGCACCGACATCAACCTATCTTTTTATTCTGAGAGATGACGGGGATATGGAGCTTGCCATCTCGGATATGGGGATCGTGGACTATCTCACGCCGGAGTTCTTTGCAAAAAAGATGGACATCATCAATCGCAGCGCGCTCGTGGTCGTGGATGCGAATATTCCGGCGGAGAGCATCCGTTATATCCTGGATCACGCAACGGTTCCGGTCTTTGCGGAGACGGTTTCCTGCAAAAAAGCGGAGAAATTCCTCCCGGTTCTTGATCGGATCCATACGATCACGCCGAATGCGCTTGAAGCGGAGATTTTGATCGGGGAACCCATTGATGTGACAAGCGAAGCGTCTCTCTCCCATGCGGCAGAGGTTCTGTTGCAAAAAGGCGTCCGGCAGGTGATCATGACTTTGGGCCCGAAAGGCGCTTATTATGCGGACGGAAAGGCCAGTGGGTTGATCCCGCCCCTGCCGAGTCATATGATCAGCGGAAACGGGGCCGGAGATGCGTTGATCTCGGGCGTTGCGGCCGGATTTGTGAACGGCTGTGCCTTTTCGGACTGTGTGATGCTGGGAATGGCGGCAGCAAGCATGACGCTGGAGACAGCCGCCACGAACCACGCGGACTTGAGCTTTTCCGCGATACAAAACAAAGCAGGAATGTGATCATACATTATTTTAATAGAAGAAACACAAAAAAGGAGGATCTTATGAGTTTAGAACAATTTTTGGATGTAGCGCCGGAAGTGGCGGAAGCAGTCAAGAACAACAAGCCGGTGGTGGCACTGGAGTCCACGATCATTTCGCATGGTATGCCCTATCCGCAGAACGTGGAGACTGCACTCAATGTGGAAAAGGTGATCCGTGATAACGGTGCGATCCCTGCGACGACCGCGATCATCGGCGGCCGCTTAAAGGCTGGTCTTTCCAAGGACGAGATCGAATATCTCGGAAAGACCGGACAGGGTGTGACGAAGGTTTCCAGACGTGATATTCCTGTGATTGTGGCGAAGGGCATGGATGGTGCCTCTACGGTGGCAACGACGATGATCATTGCGGCGATGGCCGGTGTCAAGATCTTTGCGACCGGCGGTATCGGCGGCGTACATCGCGGCGCACAGCAGACCTTTGATATTTCCGCAGACCTGGAAGAACTTGCACATACACCGGTGACCGTTGTCTGTGCAGGCGCGAAGGCAATTTTAGACCTTCCGCTGACATTGGAATATTTGGAGACACAGGGTGTACCGGTGCTGGGATATCAGACGGAGGAGCTGCCGGCTTTCTATACAAGAAAGAGTGGCCTGTCTGTCGATTATCGCATTGATACCCCGCAGGAGCTTGCAAAAGTGATCCATGTGAAGAAGGAACTCGGACTTCAGGGCGGCATCCTTGTGACGAATCCGATCCCGGAAGAATATTCCATGGATCCGGATACGATCAATCGCGCTATCGATCAGGCGATCGAAGAGTCGAAACAGCAGGGCATTCATGGAAAGGACACGACGCCGTTCCTGCTTGCCAGAGTCAAAGACATCACAGGCGGAGACAGCCTGGACTCCAATATACAGCTGGTTTACAACAATGCGAAGGTTGCAGCCCAGACTGCAGTTGAACTGAGCAAATTGTGAACCGTAAAGATCCAGAAATGATGCGGGATTAAGAAAAAAGTTTTACATTTGACAAACAGAAAAAACCATGTTATCATCTTTTTCGTAACAAAAATGTAATAAATGTAACAAAACGAAAAAGAGGTTTTGCGTTTTTATGAATCAGAACAGACGAGTGGTACAAAGTGCAATGCTGGCAGGGGCTCTGGCGATCGTGACTGCAGTGACGGGAGCGAATACAGCTGTTCCGACCAGCCATACCGAGACAGAGACAGTTGTCACTGCTTCAGCGGCACCGACCACTGTGAAAAAAGAAAGCATCAGCGCAGGGGTAGTCAGATATCTCAGTGATGCAGCATCCAGTTCCCTGCAGACCGCATCGATCGATGTTCTTCCGAATGAGATGATGCTTGTAGCGGAAGGAGAGGCAGAGGACGACGGTACGCCGGCAGCAGGCGCAGCATTGTTGCCCGTGAGTCTTGTAAACACTGCTTTAGATGAGACAGTGACCGCTAATGCGATTCCGGTCGGCGGTGCAAGTGTTTTACCGATCGCAGATCCCGCAGCCGTTTTGCCGACAGACCCGGCAGCAGATCCTGCAGCACCGGCAGCGGATCCGACGGTACCGGCAGCAGATCCCGCAGCACCGGCAGAAGCAGATCCGGCAGCAGCACCCGCAGAGGATCCGGCAGAAGTTCCCGCAGAGGAACCCGCTGCAGAGCCGGCGAATCCGGAATGGGCAGGCAAGCTCATGGCGGTTGTGGATGATTCCCTGAATATACGCTCCGGCGCAGGAGAAGATGCAGAAGTGATCGGAAAACTCGGCGCTTCCGCTGCAGCAGATGTGATTGAAGAGGCAGACGGATGGGTTCATATTTCATCCGGTTCCGTAGACGGATGGGTCAATAAGGATTTCTGTGTGACCGGTGATGATGCATTCAACCGTGCAGCATCTGTGGCTACCATGAAAGCTGTTACGAGAACCGGCGGTTTACGGCTTCGTGCAGAAGCGAGCGAGGATGCAGGCGTGATCAGCACTCTGGAAGAGGGCACAACGCTGACCGTCAACAGCGAGGCAGCAGCACCGGAAGGATGGGTCGCAGTTTCCTATTCCGGGTCTGATGGATATGTGGCAGCGGATTATGTGGATGTTTCCATGAATCTGACCACTGCTATGACACTGGAAGAAGAGCAGGCGCAGCTTAAGGCTGAGCAGGCAGAGAAAGCAAAGACGGAACAGGTGGCAGCAACGGGTGGTGCAACACAGACAGCCGCAACATCCGCAAGCTATGATGATGTTACACTTCTTGCAGCCTTGATCCAGTGTGAGTCCGGCAGCCAGCCGTATGAAGGGCAGGTTGCAGTAGGAAATGTCGTTATGAACCGCCTGCACAGCGGCGCATATGGTGGTTCGATCAGTTCCGTGATCTATGCACCGGGACAGTTTGGACCGGCAGGCACCGGCGCAGTTGCCAGGGTTGCAGCATCCGGACCGAGTGCAACGGCGATCGCAGCGGCACAGGCGGCATTGAGCGGCGAGAATTATATCGGCGGATGCACACAGTTCCGCAATATTGCATGCGGACATCCGGGCACAGTTATCGGCGCGCATGTTTTCTGGTAAACCGATTATCTGAAAAGAGGACAAAAGATCTCCCGCAACTAGGCAATGTCATTAAGATAAGATGACGGAATAAGATCTCTATATCAGAAATGGTATAGAGGTCTTTTTTTATTAAAAAATAGTTGACAGATGACTGAAA
>CACZBF010000035.1 GCA_902779355.1 uncultured Lachnospiraceae bacterium
CTTGCAAAATCTGATTAGGAGCACATCGAGCGAGCATTTGCAGACCGTTGGGCTTGTGACATACAGAGGACGACCGTATGGGTAGCCATTAAACTGCCGATTGCAGAAAAGGAGGACAGAAATGGGTATTGGGAAAAAGGCAATGACGTTGATGATGGCGGCGGTTCTTGCGGGGGGACTCACAGCCTGCGGGGGAGAGAGTGCCAGGATGCAGGGCGCCGCAGAGACGGAGGCCGCAGCAACAGAGGCAGCGGTGACGGAGGCCGTAGCGGCAGAGACGGAGGCTGCAGCGGCAGAGACGGCAGTGACGGAACCTGCGGCAACAGAAGCGGCGGACAATGAGGCGGAGGCTGCCACACCGAAGGAAGCTGCGTCGGGAGCAGCTGCGCCGGGGCTGTGCGAATATGAAGTGATCGGGGAAACGGATCTCCCCGGACAGTTTTTCCTCTCGTTTGTCTACAGCCGAAACCTGATCCTGCTGGACGGCAAAGGTAATCTCGTCTGGTCCAAGCATGAGGATCCCGTTGCGGATGGTACGCCGACCGGATTCTGGGATTTCAAAAAGCATGTGATCGACGGCAAAACCTACTACAGCTATCATGACCAGACGGGTGAATACGACAACTGGGGGATGGAAGGGTTTGCGCCCGGAGAGCGCGTGATCTTGGACGAGAATTTTAACGAGGTGAAACGGATCACCTTTGAAGAGTCGGATACGGTGGAAAAGGGACATCCGCTGGACGGTCATGATTTTTACATGATCGATCTGGATCATTACTTCCTCTCCGGCTACATCAAGGATACGGTTTATAACAATCCGGACTATCCGGACGGATCCAGTGTGGTCTATTCTTATCTGCAGGAAGTGGAAAACGGCAAGGCGGTCTGGGATTTTAAAACCTGTGATTATCCGGAACTGTATGCGATGACAGTAACGGACGGAAAAAAGGATGCGGATGATTTCGGCAACGTGACGACGGATGTGCCGGATTATGTGCATTTCAATGCCATGCGATTGGATGAAGACGGAGATCTCATCGTTTCCTACCGGCATCTCAGCAGCATTCTTTGTCTGGATCGCACCAAAGAGAAGGATCAGATCAAATGGTTTTTGTCCGGAAGGCATGATGAGTTTGGCCTGAGCGAGCAAGAAAAGACCAACTGTCAGCATTACGTAACACTGGACGGGAATTATATCATGGCGTTTGACAATAACAACCGCAACGAAGCCACCCGGATCGTCTGCTACCGGGTCGATGAAGATGCAAGGCGTCTGGAAGCGTTCCGTGCCTTTGCGGTGGGGAGAAAGTTTTCTCAGGCCTGTGGTTCCGTGCAGCGCGTCAAGGATGAGTTGTTTGTGATCGGGTGGGGCTGCGCGACCAAGGACAATGACTGTATGTCCGTGGTGGATTTTTCCACAGGGGATACGCTGATGAAGGTGAAGCTTGCAAACCCCCAGGATTTTACCTACCGATGTGTCTATTACGAGTAAAGCAGGTGGGGTCGACAAAACAAATCCTGCCATATTCCGCTTGCGTTTGCGGGGTGCGGGAAGTATAGTAGAAACATAAGGCAGTTACTTTTGCAAACAAGTGACGGAGAAAGGAAAGGGGGAAAGACATGAAACGAATTTTTATCGCCCAAAAGATGACGGGACTTTCGGAAAAGGAAGTCATGAAAAACCGCAAGATCTGTACCGATTATCTGAAGGAGCATCCGCCGAAGGGGTTTGAAGGCGAGAAGGAGATCGAGTACATCGATTATTATTCTCAGGAAGCGCCGCCACCGGAGGCTGTGGAGCATACCCATGAGAGACTGTGGTATCTCGGGCATTCGATCCAGCTGCTCAGCACGGCGGATCTCGTGATCTTTGCCAATGACGCTGCGGATGCCAAGGGATGCGTAGTACAGCGGCTGATCTGCGAGATGTATGATATCCCGTTCCTTGAAATGGAGATCCATACCTTCAACTCTACCATCAAAGCAGCCTGCTGGAATCTGGCAGGGGTGTTTAATCACTGATTGAAAAAGGATGCGGAACGCGGGGCAAAATGCCTCGCGTTCTTTTTGTTTGATCGTAAGGGCTTCTTGAAATTATCGCTAATTTTGTGTATAATAAATGAGCTTTTCAGCTTTCAATCTGAGACAGGGACACGGGCACTCCGTGACAGGATGATATAAAGGAGCCAGATGCCGTTCACGAATGCGAAGCATGAGTGTTACGGAATCGGGTACGTACGGACTAAGTCAGACATCAATTTGAGTAAAGTAAGGAGGATTGACTATGGAAAGAGAATTGCGCAGATACCAAAATCTGCTGGTCTGCGTGGGAGCCGGCATTATCACGTTCGGGTTCTGGAGCCTGATCAAAGGAGTGATGTCGATGTTCTTATACAAGGACGATATCAGGGAGCTTTTGGCTGTGCTCGGGGTTACACAGGAGGAGATGGGATTTGTGCTCCCTTTCATCAATATCATTCTTGTGGTTATCATCTGTATGGATCTGGTGCTTCGGATGATCGTCGGGACGTCCGCGAGGAATGAAGGAAGGGCCAGAGACCGGAAGAGACGGTGGGTGTACCTGGTTTTTGGACTGCTGTTGGGGTTCTTATCCCTGAGCTCCCTTGTGAGTGATATTACGCGCTTTGATGAGAACTTCTCCAGTATTCTTGACGGTGTCATTACCGTTGTGATTGATGCGACCTCTGTCATCATGGTGGTGGAGATGTTTGTGGCCGGAGTGAAGGTAAAGGTTCTTAAGAAAAAAATCAGCGAAACAAAGACAGAGGAGGTCGCAGCATGAATAAAGATTTTCATTACTATGGCACTTATTCCGCCGCGATCCTGGCGGGGTACTCCCATGAAGATGCCCTTCGCATTGCAAGGAGCGCATTCTTCGTGGATCTCTGTACGAAGCCGATCTTAAGCAGTGTCGGCGCGCCTGTTGAGGCAGCCACCACAATGCTTGCCATGGAGATGGCGGATGCGGGCAGCGACATTTTATCGCAACAGGATGTGACAAGGATCTGGGCATCCTTCCATTTCCTCCCGGGAGACCTTTATTCCAAAAGGGAGAGATGCGGGAAGAAATACATGCAGAAATATCATCTGATCTGCAAGCCCAACGGGGATCTTCTTGTAGATACGGTGACGCAGGTGAAGGGAAAGAGTCTGGAGGCAACGGGGCTTGCCATGCATATTCTGGCAGATACCTGGGCTCATCAGAATTTCGCCGGCACGCCGTCCCGGGTCATTAACGATACGAATTATCATTTCTTTGAGGTTTTGCCGGATGGGAGCGAGCGTCCGGTCAAGTTTAATTCGAATCCTGCTTCCCCGGATGATCTGGAGAAGGGCGTGTTCACCAACAGCATGCATCAGAGCAAGGAAACCTCCGTCATGAACCTTGGACACGGCAGAGCGGGACATCTCCCGGATTACAGTTTCATGCGTTATAAATATCTGCCGGCGTGGGCGGATTATGAGGAAGTTCTGAAAGACAACCCCTCTGACTTCATGCATGCATACCGCCAGATGGTCTATGCGATGAAGTTCCTGAAAGGAGAAGGGGAGACCTTTGAAAAGGATACCTACGACACGGTGTCTGTGGATTTGCATCAGGACAAGATTAATGAGATCCTTTTGAAACGTCAGACGAATTCGGAGGAAGACTGGAAAGCCTTCGGTGAAAGCCTCTCCGGACAGGAAGTCCCGGACTTCACGGCGCAGGATTATCAGGAAGGATACAGGAGCGCATCCGAGGCAGATCGCGACGATACCCCCATGGGACAGTTCATTCTGGCGGCTCTTACGCAGAAGAGTATGGTGACGAACCGGATTTACAAGTCGGGGAATCTTCTGGCGGGTGTCACTGCTGACTACAAGAAGTGGGGCACCAAGGGGATCAAGGCCTATCTGAAACTGATCGAGGGAGCACAGAAAGGAGGACGGTCATGAGTGTCGCGGGACGGATTATGAAGTTGATCACAGGGCTTCTGATCATTGCATTGGCGATCTTTATGATGGCAGTGCCGGAGATCGGGTATATGGTGATCGCGTTGATCATGGGTATCACGCTGCTGATTTCCGGAATCAGTTCTCTGATTTACTATTTTACCATGGCACGTCATATGGTGGGAGGCAGAGACACATTGTACAGTGCTCTGATCAAAATTGACTTCGCACTGTTTACACTGTCCGTTGCGGATGTGCCGAAGATTTTTGTCATGCTGTATCTGGTCGCGTTATTCGGCGTGACGGGATTGCTGCATCTGCTGCGCGGGTTGGAAGCGCGGAAGAGAAAGGCGATGAACTGGAAAGGACGCTTTATCAGCGGCGTGATCAATCTGATCATCGCATTGCTCTGTCTGATCTTTATCCAGAACACGGTTGTCATGGTCATCATTTACTGTATCGGCCTGATCTTTATGGGGCTGGATCGGATCGCCGGCGCGTTCTACCGGTCAAAGATTGTCTATATTCAATAAGAGGATAGTATGAGAGTAACAAAAGGAAAAAAAATCAGAACCGTCATCTTGATCGTGGTCTTCACGCTGCTGATCGGCGCAGCGCTCATGATGTTTCGATTTGTCTCTGAGATGGTGAAGATCGCAGCCAATGGGCAGGTCCAGTCGATACAGGCACTGGAAAACCTCGATCATATGACAATGCAGTTGAGCGATGATTCGGATGTGATCCTCTCACAACGCAATGTCAAACTTAAAATTGCAGCACGGGCGTTGCAGGAAAAGGATTTCAGCGGATGGGACGGGTCGCTCATTCCCTTTGGCGACGGGTATGTTGCTGAGCAGGATGGGGAGTTGATCCGTTTACCAATGGGAGCGCGTTTTGTACCGGCGTCAGAGGTTACTGATGAGGAACTTCCGACGCTTACCGAGAAAGAGAAATCGGCTTTTGAAGATTCCCAGTTCTTTTTTGACACCAAGGATCATGTCTGGTGCACAATTGGTTCTGCACCGATCCGTGGTGATTATTTGTATGTGGAATTCACACCGATTCAAGAGCAATTCAATTACGCAAACCGGATTATGGAGGTTCTGGAAAACGTAAAGGCGTTGGAGAATGCTTATAATATCAAGGTCGTCCTGAGAGATGAGACCGACGGCTCTATCGTCTATTGGCCGGAAGCGTTTTCCGGATACGAACAAAATCTGGTTACGCTCAACGTCAGTGAGCTGAATGGAGAGGAAACCGAAAGCATCAATGGAGAGGTCATGCTGAACGGAGAACTGCACTATTATTTGTCGCAGACCGTTGGCGACAATTATCAGGCGGTGGCGTTTTCCTCCATGCTCAACGGACTGGAAAAGGTGATCCCGCTTGTAATCCCGATCTGCGGCATCATCTTTGCCTGCTTTTTTGTCTTTGCATTCTGGGTGTTTTCAGTATTCAAGTTTGTACGGACGGAGAAACTGACGCTGAACCAGCAGAAGAATTACCTGCCAAAGCGGATCCGCAGTGTCTCTTTTGGCTACATGATCATTTCCACGATCGTGGTATTTTGCGCTTCCCTGTACGGGTGCACGCTGATCGGCCTGTATCAGGCCAATGCGGCCTGCAACAGATCCATGGAGACGTTGTTTGAAAGGATCGACTCCAGCGATGGACAGTTGGAAACTTTCAAGAAAGACTATGATAATAACGTCATCGACGAATTGCAGTATACGGCAAGGCTGATGGAGCAATATCCGGATCTGATGAAGGAGGATTTTGTCGCAGATGTGAACGACATCATCGGTGCGGATTACCTTGTGGTCTATGGCACGGACGGGAAAGAATATCTGACGAATTCTACTCTGAGAGGGCTTTCCCTCGGAGGTCCCGGAGACAGCAACGGGGCGTTTGAAAAGCTGCGGAACGGCGTGCCTTCCGTGATCAATGAACCGGATAAGGAGGATCCGAATGGATTCTATATGGCGTCCTACGGCGTGCCGCTGTCCTTTTCCGAGCAGCAGACCTATGGTGTGCTGGCCGCGTATGTGTCCCCGAAAGTGCGCGATTCTCTGAAGATCTTTACCAAAAACGAATTGATCGACCTGATTGCCTCCGGAACGGGACTTGTTTTTACGCTGGATCAGGAGAAAAAGACCGTGATCTATTCCAGCGACTCCGATATCATCGGGAGAAACGTGATCGATCTCGGGATGGAAGAGAACCAGGTGAAGGATCATTTCATGGATTTCTTCCGCCTGAATAACGATAATTATTACGGGATCTCTCAGGTAAACGGGGATACGCTTTACTATATTGCGATGTATCAGGATGACATCTTCTTTGGCTCGGGGGGATTTGCTGCCACGGCGGCAGTACCGTATTTCTTCTTTTTCCTGATCCTGATGATCTCTCTTTTGCGCAAGTACAAAGAGGAAAACATTGATTGGCAGGATCTGGGAGAAGTCTATGATGACAGCGTGGATACGGTGGTCCTTCCTACCGGAGAAGAGAAGAGGACGGTAGATGTTTCCCAACGGTGGAAACTCCTGGAGCGCTTCCGCAGAAGGAAATCTCCGGGGAATTCCGCAAGACTTCTGGCGGAGGTCTTTGCGTTGATCTGTATCGCCGGTGGTGTGATCTATTTTCTGGCTTCCGGGAAGCAGTCGCTGACGCAGTCGAGTATTTTCGGCTATGTGATCTACGGTGAGTGGATCAAAGGCTTCAACATTTTTGCATTGACAGCGATCCTGCTCCTGTTCTGCCTGGTATTCTTCCTGAATTTTGTGCTGGAGCTGACGGGATTTGTGCTGAACAGATTTCTGAATACCAAAGGAGAGACCATCGGGCGTCTGGCGCTCAATCTGACCCGGTATATCCTGATCGTGATCTTTTTCTATTATGCGTCGGTAGATCTGGGCTTTGACACAAGGGCAATCATCGCTTCTCTCGGTCTGGTTTCGTTTGCACTGTCCCTTGGTTTGAAAGACCTGGTGACTGACGTGATCGCCGGCGTTACCATCGTGTTCGAAGGCGAATATCAGGTGGGTGATATCGTGGAGATCGATAAATACCGCGGCAGTGTCATCGAGGTCGGTGTCCGGTCCACAAAACTCATGGGACAGGGCGGCAATATCAAGATCATCAACAACCGCGATGTCAAGAACGTGATCAATATGACCCATCTCAACTCCTGGTGCGCGGTGGAGTTTACCGTCAGCAAGGAAGAGAAGATGGAAAGAATGGAGAACATGCTGGAGGAAGCCCTGCCTGAGATCAAAGAAAGGATCACGGAGATCATCAGCGGACCTTATTATAAAGGGGTGACAGCCTTTGGCCGTAACGGTCTGACCATTGTTGTGACGGCAGAATGTAAGGAAAGAGACCTGCACCGCGTGCAGCGTGCGCTGACCGGGGAACTGAACCGTGTGTTTGAGGAAAATGAGGTGAAGTTCTAAAAGGCGAAAAAAGGCGGCTTGGAGTTTTTTCAAACGGAAACTTGCAAAAAAAACAAAAATAAGTATAATAAAGTTGTTTTATCAATGATATTATTTTTGAAGGAGGAATGAAAATGAGTTACGAAAATGCAAAAAAGGGTATTGGCCAGATTTTCACGGCTGAGATCCTGCAGCTTCTGTCTGCAATCTTTGCGATCATCGGTACCATCATCACGATCACCGGCATTGCGGCGATCATCGGTGGTGCTGCGACCGGGACTGACGTTGCCATGGGCGGCGGACTTGCCGGCAGTATTGTAGGTATCATCATGACGGTTATCGGCGCGATCTTTGCGCTCATCGGCTTTATCCTGTACATCGTCGGTGTTGGGACGGCCGGAAAAGACGAGGAGAACTTCAAGAAGGCATTTATGTTCCTGATCCTCGGCCTGATCTGCTCCATTATCGGAGCTTTCACGGGCGCAGTTCCGGTTCTGGCTGGTATCCTTAAGATTGCATCTGCTGTGTTCTCTCTTGCTTCCGCAATCTTTGTTATCAACGGGATCATTGTACTGGCAGGCAAGGTTGGCAACGCAAAGGTTGAGAAAAAAGGACAGACCACTCTGAAACTGGTCATTGTGATTCTGGTTCTTTCCATCGTTGCACATGTGATCGCGATGATTACGGCGCTTGTATTTGGCTCTGCTAACGATATCACCGCTGCAATGGTGAATGGTGCTACCGCGACGATCTTTATTTCCAGCATCATGGAGCTGGTCGCTACGGTTCTTTCCATCATTCAGTACTTCGTATATCTGAGCCTGCTTGCAAATGCTAAGAATATGTTCCAATAAAAAGCAACTGTATCATTGGTAAAGAGCAAGAACCCGTCCGGGGTTGACCGGGCGGGTTTTTTTGTGATAAAACCAGAAAGGAAACGGAAAAGTTCTTGGACGAGAGGGAAACGCATGAGAAGATCCGCACAATTCGCCCTGCAGAAAAATGAGATTGAAAATGCGCTGCAATTCGTACGGGACTGTCTGGCGGAGTTTACTCCGAAGCGCAACACCACAAAGATCACCATGGTCCTTGGGGAGATCATCGGCAGTATGGTTTCGCACAAAAGTGAGGAAGGCATTCTTCGGATCAGTGTACAGAAAGCTTTCGGGCGGACCTGGGTCGAGGTGAATGCGCCGGGGCATGAATATCCGCTGTTGGACAGCATCCAGGCCGGTGCCATCGATTCCGAAACGGACATCGGCAGAGAAGCCCTTGAGGATCTGAAGCTTGCTACACTGCGGTCCTTTGCCGGGGATATCAAATATCGCCACAGAGACGGGTATAATTATGTCCGGATGATCCTGTACCGGTACAGACGGGCTTTCCTTTACAAGACCCTGTTTGCGCTCTTTGCCGGGATCGCCTTCGCGGCGCTGCTTTCCGCATTTGCGCCGGAATCGTTTAACCTTGCGTTGAATGAGTATGTGCTGTCCCCGGTCAAAACGATCTATCTCAATGTGCTGCGCATGATCGTTGCGCCCGTGGTGTTCTTTTCCATCGTCACCTGCGTGGGCGGGTTTTCCAGCCTGCGCGAACTGGGAAAGATCGGCGGGAAAACCCTGTTCTGGTATGCCCTGACCACCGTGATCGCCGTGGGCGTCGGGATCGGGGTCTTCTTTCTGCTGCAGCCCGGGCGGGTTCAGATTGCTGCACCTCCCGACATCACCGCATCCATCGCTTCGTCGGAGATATCTCTCAGGGATCTTCTGATCGATATGTTTCCGTCGAACATCATAAGTCCTTTTTTGAATGACAATATGCCGCAGCTGATCTTTCTGGCGTTGATCTGCGGGATCGCAGCCGGACTGATCGGACAGTATTCCATCGTTTTGAAATCCTTGTTTGATGCTTTCAACGAGCTGTTTATGAAGATCGCCGGCATCATCATCCGGTTCATGCCCATTGCCATTTTCTTTTCCATAGCTTCGACGATCCTGATGACAGGAGCCAGAACGATGCTTTCCGTACTCGGCATGTTCGGAACGTTCGTATTCGGGCTGGCTGTGATGGGCATCGTTTATATCATCCTGCTCATCGCGGTGGGAAGACTGAATCCCGTCACCTTCTTCCGTAAGTATGCGCCCACCATGGTGCAGGTGTTTTCCATGTCCTCCTCCAATGCGGCCATTCCGATCAATATGGAGGTCGCACAGAAAAAACTGGGCGTCAGTTCCAAGGTCTCCAGTCTGACCATTCCGTTGGGTTCTACCATCAACATGCACGGCACCTGTATCGTCCTTGCCGTCTTTTCTCTGGCACTTGCGAGAGTTTATGGCATGCCGGTTTCCAGCGGCAGTCTGATCACCCTGGCCGTAACCATCGTCATTCTTTCCATGGGTGCCCCGGGCATCCCGGGCGGCGTTGTGATCTGCCTTTCCGTACTTCTGGAACAGTTGTGTGTGCCTGCCGAGGGGATCAGTCTGATCATGGGGATCGGTCCCGTGATCGGGATGTTTCTTTGCATGAGCAACTGCCTCGGAGACATGGTCGTCACAACCCTCGTGGCAAAAAGCTCGAAGGAACTGGACCTGGAGATATACAATCAAAAAGAGCCTGGTGAAAATGATGAAAAAGGATGAAAAAAATCCGGTGATCAAACTGCCTTTTGAATGGGCAGAGCAAAAGAATGATGCGCTGGTGGGACGTCTTATCTGGAAAACGCTTGTTCCGCAGTTTGCGACGGAACTGAGTCTGTCCATGACCAGTATCATCGACGGCATCATCGTGGGCAGATTTTACGGAGAGAACGGTCTGGCTGCAGTCGGGATCGGTGCACCGATCCTGTCCGTATTTACCATCACGGCAGGGATCCTCAGCACCGGGAATTCCGTGCTCTGCGCCTCCCTGATCGGAAGATCCGATCACGAAAAAGCGGGAAAAGTCTTTTCTCTGGCGATCCTTTGGTCGCTGATTTTGTCTGTGATCCTGACCGCAGTCTGTGTTGGCGGCGCGGAGCCGATTGCGCGTGCTTTCGGCGGAAACCAGGAAGCGGGGCTTCTTCCGGCTGTGACCGATTATATCCGCGGGTTTTCTCTTGGTGCAGGTATGATCATTTTTCGGCAGCTTCTGGCGCCCATGGTCAACATGGCGGGAGGAACCAAGTTTATGTACATTTCCTCTCTTTCCATTTTGGGTATGGACTTCGTTGCGGATTATGTTGCCTCTGCGTTCCTGGATGCGGGGACCTTCGGCCTTGGCGCAGCAAGCGCACTGTCCTATGTGTGCGGATGTCTGGTGCTGGTCGTTTTTTACGTGATCAAACGAAGAGGCCTGCAGGTCAACCTCAAAAGCTGCTTTAGCGTGCGCGGCAGTCTTGATATCCTTCGCGAAGGGATCCCGACAGCGTTAAAACGCCTGTGTGATCTGGTGGCGCCGGTGCTCACCAACCGGTTTGCTCTTTTCATTGGATCTGTCAGCACCATGGCTGCGATATCCGTCATGAATTCCGCGACACGTTTCCCGCTTTGTCTGGTGCTTTCTTTATCCACGACGGTCCTCATGCTCACCGGCACGTTCTATGCCGAATCCGACCGGGAGGAGATGGAGCAGGCCTGCAAAAAAATGTTTTTCCATGCCGTGTTCTGGAGCACAGCAGCATCGGTGATCTTCTTTGTGTTTGCAAAGCCGCTTGCCGCATTTTTCGTACACGGCGATCCCTCTGTTGTGGATCTTGCTGCTTATGGAATCCGATGGTATGTGATCGGCATCCCGTTTCTTGCACTGAATCAATGCGCCGCCTTTTATCTGCAGGCGCTCGGGTATCTGAAGATCTCGAACGCCATCATGATCGTGGACAGACTTGTCACGACGGTGGTGCTCGTTTATTTGCTCGGCGCTCTCATGGGAGAAAAGGGTATCTTCATTGCTTACGGTGTGAGTGAGATCGTTCTGGCTGTCGCGCTTTACATCATTGCGTCCATCAAGATCAAACGGCCCGTCACCAGCATCAAACAGGTGCTCTGCCTGCCAAAGGACTACGGTGTGCCGGATGAGGACTGCCTGTTTGCGTTGTTCCACACACGAGAGGATGCGATCGGTATTTCCAACGATGTGCATGATTTTTGTATCCAAAAAGGCGTGGATGAACGGCGTGCTTTTTTGGCCGCCTTATGTACAGAAGAATTGGCGGTCAATGTGGTGTCTTATGGTTTCACCTCCGATCGGCAGCAGCTAAGTGTCCGCCTGTTTCTCAAGTTTGTTTCGGGAAATGCTGAGGATGCACAGATCACAATCCGCTTTCGTGATAACGGGAAGCCGTTCGATATCATCAAACGGCGGCAGTTGGTCGAAGAATCAAAAACAGATCCCACCAAGAATGTCGGGATCCGTCTTGTGTTTGCCACGGCGAAGAGTGTCAGTTATCATGCCGCTTACGGGATGAATAATACCGTGATCACGCTGTAGTGCGACAATGTGAGAGCCGCTTGTCTTACTTCTTGATACAAAGTATAATAGTAGAAAACTTTTTGCATCCCCAAAAAGGAAACAGGAAGATCATGAACGGGAGGAACCATATGAAACAAACAGGTGCTTTTGGAAAACAAACTGGATGGAAAGCAGGATTGACCGCGCTGGTACTCGCGCTTGGCGTTGTCATCATGCCGGAGAGCATTTTTGCGGAAAAAAAAGATGTCCCTGTTCCGGATGATATCACGCCCGTCACCTGGGAGGTTTCCGAAGATCATCTGATGATCGACACGGATGAGGCGCGGGAACTGTATGAGCGCATCAAGGCAGGAGACTATCCGACGGTGGAAGAACTGCAGGATGATCCGGTGGTGCAGGAGCTGGACAGACTGTCCGCTTACTATTCCGAGGTGTATGGAGATACCTCCGGGATCCAGACGGAAGAGCGGGAGAAACTCCGCGGGGAGATCCTGGAGAAGTTTCTCGCGAGAGGATCGGCGCGAACCGACCACAAGAAAGATGACGGCACACCGGTCTATGTCTACGACGGACCGCTGGATTATGATTATCAGGCAGTGCTCGTCATGGGGCTTCCTGCTTCCGGCAAATCCACGAGAGTGGCAGATCCGACCAGCGAGGAACTGAAGGCATTTAATCTGGACAGTGACGTGATCAAAGAGGAACTGCCGGAGTATAAGGAATCCCATGGCGCAGCAGCGCAGTCAGTTCATCAGGAGAGCCGGGAGATCCTGAACAAGGCGGTCAGGAGTTTTACGGAAGGCGACATGAAGGGCTGCAACGTCATCATCCAGACCATCGGCAACGATTATGATTCCGTCATGAGCCGCTACATCGAGCCCTTTGAAAAAGCGGGCTACAATGTGAAGGTGAAGCTCGTGGATGCGAAGCTCAATGAGAGTCTTGCACGTGCCGTGATGCGTGGACTGAAAACCGGACGTATCATCACCAGCAGCGCGATCATCGGCTACGGAGATGACCCCGATCAGGTATACAAAAAACTGTCGGTCATGACGAACGCAAAGGGAGAACCATACGGTTATGATGTAGAGGCGGCAGCGGATACGAAAGAAACTTCCAAGGAAGAGCGTACAAAGGAAGAGAGTGCAAAGAAGACAACCACAACTAAGAATGCGCTGACGCCCCAGACGATCGCAAAAGCGATGGCGGAGTCGAGCCGGATCCCGGGTGCATACGCAGTACAGAGCGGCGACAACCTGACGAAGATTGCGCAGCTCTGCAATACCACAGTCGATATCCTGACGGTCGTGAACGGGCTGACAGATCCCGATCTGATCTACCCCGGACAGGTACTTTGCTACTTCGTTTCCAATCAGGCGCTGCTACCTTATGCTGCAGCAGGAATGTAGTCTACCAGATTGCTGCTTGCATCTAAAAGAATCATTACTTAAAAGGATGATTGTATGAAAAGAAAATTGATCTCTCTGACACTGGCATCAGCCTTGACCTTAAGCCTTGCCGCCTGCGGAAGCACGGGATCAAACGGCGCAGCCGCTTCCGCTCCCACGGAAACCCCGGTTGAGACAGAGGCTCCGGCGGAACAGTCTGCGGAAGCTCCGGCAGAAGCGACTGAAACAAAGGAGGCCGGTGCCTATCAGGTGGTACAGTTTAAAGGAGTTGATCCGGACGGCAAAGACACAACGTTCAGCGGATTTATGAAGGAAGGCGTTCCGGTTCCTTATGTTGATGTTGTCGAATATATGAATCAGGTATATGATCCGGCGAATGTATTCTCTTTATCATCACAGGGCGGCGGAGTATATGAGATCAGTAACGCCAAAGGCAATATGACAGTAGATACGGTGAAGGATACCTTACATTCTGATAGAATGGAGCAGTTCTTATATAATGATCAGAGACTGAACCCGACAGATGATACCCGATATGTATTTGAACATATTATTGCTACGGATTACAGAGAGGATCCCTCTGCTCTGGATATTGATCTTTCAAATTACGGCATCGATCTCATAGAAGAAGACGGCAGAGTATATTTTCCGCTTACAACAGCGGCTGATCTTACAGGCGTTTCTTGTTTAAATTCGATTTTTTGTGATAACAGGATCTATCTGGCTTACGGCTCTGACAAACCATCTGTGAACTGGCAGGCCAATTTTAATAAAGAAGACCGAGATGCCGGTGAGATAGCATACACATATGGCGAACTCTGCCTTTTGATGGATCACATCTATGGCGATGCGCCGCATTGTATCCTGGCGGAGCCGATCAGAGAAAAAGGCCTTGATGCGACGCTTGAAAGCTACAGTGACGAGACAAGACAGGTAAAAGAACTGCTTCGTTCCGATAAGACGGTTGATCTGGTGTTTGGTATCGCAATTCTGTCCTCCATGTTATATGACGGCGGGCATACAGATTTCTTTATCGATATGGCCACAGATCTTGAAGGAACAGCCGCTTTCGATGAATTCAACAGGATCAGAAAAGAAGAGCCTGATAATATCAGGACTGTTCTTTTTAAGAAATGGTACGGCGATTCGGCTGGTAAAATGGAAGCCAAGAATAAGATTGAAGAGTACGACAGTGAGTACGATAAATATCAGGCTGTTTTCGATGAACAGACAGAAGAAGGAAACCGCTATCGTTACTTTGAATATGATGATACCGGAATATTTGTATATACAAATTATAATGAAGATGTTGTGAGAAACTTTAAGAAAGCGCTTGATCTTGCCAGGGAACATGGCATGAAAAATTTCATATTTGACGAATCGTATAATGGTGGCGGTTCCACGGAATCGTGTATGTATATGCTGAATGCCATTACCAAAGAGAAGCGCGATGAGTTTTACTATGAGGGTACCATGACAGGCAATAAGACCTATGAGAAGCTGGATTACGATATGGATCAGGACGGCAAGTTCGAAGGTGATGCCGAAGATTTTGATTATGATTTCAATTATGCTGTTATGTGTTCTCAGGATTCCTTCTCAAGCGGGAACCTGTTCCCTTGTCTGTGTCAGGAAGCCGGAATTCCGATCATAGGAGAGACCAGTGCCGGCGGAACCTGCAATCTTGTCCTTTTTAAAATGGATCTGGGGAATCAGTACTCTGCATCGGCATTCAGAACATTTACCTATCAGAAGGGCGGCAACGTAGAAGCCGGTGCAACACCTGATTATGACATTACGAAAAAGAATGATGACGGAACAACGGATTACAGTGATTTCCGTAATTTTAAATTGCTTGATCAGATCGTAGATGATCATTACGCAAAGCAGCAATGAGGATGCTATTTTTGGCTAAAATATATCTATATAACATAAATAGAAAACACAGGGAGAAAATGAGTGAAGAGAAAACTGATCACAGTGATGTTGGCAACCACACTAATCGCAGGCACGGCGCTTACCGGTTGCGGCAATTCCGCTCCCGCGGAGAGCCCGGCTGAGGCACCGACGGAGGCCTTGGCCACGGAAGAGGCGAAGCCTGCAGCAACGGAAGAAGCAGCAGCGTCCCGGTGCGATGTGGATCGATTCCGGGATTTACGGCACCTTTGAGGGCAGAGGCGAGATCAGCCTGAAAGATGATTATGCGGCAGCCATCAACCGGGACTGGGCGGAAAAGGTAAAGATCAGAGAGGGCGCAGAAAATGTTTCGGCCAGAACGCTGCAGACCGACAATTTCACAGCAGCGAAGATTGCTGTTTTGACCGGTGAGAAGACGGATGATCAGGATCTGACAACACTCCAGAACTATTATGCATTGCTTACGGACTGGGATACAAGAAATCAGGAAGGGCTTGCACCCTTAAAGCCCTATGTGGAGGATCTGATGTCCATTTCCTCCGTGAAGGAGATGACAAAATACTACTCGGATCCGGAGCGCAATCTCTATGGAAACCCTGTGTTGAAAATCACGTTCATAACGGAGCCGCAGGATCCATTTTATAATATGCTGAATATCCTGAGTCAGATCATGCTCGGGGATGAAACCGAAGACTTTCAGGAAGGTGGGAAGGAAAGCCCTGCTCTGTCCAGAAAACGCCAGACTGCAGAGTACATGCTGAAGCGCCTCGGCTATTCCGAAAGTGATGCGAAGGCGATCTTTGACACAGCAAAAGGGTTTGAACAGAATTTCCTGACCACAGTGGAAGGAATCGATCCGACAGCAAATTACACCGTCAATCTTCCGGTCTCGGAATTTGAAGAAAGATACAAAAACATTCCTTATGCTGATATTCTCAGGTCTTTAGGCTACGATATCGATTTCAAGGGAAAGGTCAGTATACAGTATCCGCAGCTTCTGGACAGTTTTAATGAGAACTATACGGATGAAAATATCGAAGGGATCAAGGCCTGGACCCTTGTCAATACGCTGCTGGAGTTTACAAAGTACGGAGATCGGGAGACATATGAAGAGACGGCGAAGATCAATGGCACAAAGATCATAGAAGATCCCGAGGCATATGCGATCGACGTGATGCAGACTACAGTGCCGTCCATGCTGGATCAGATGTATGTCAACTATTGCTTTGACAAGAGCATCAAGCCCAAGGTGACGGAACTGACAGATATGATGCTCGATGCCTACCGCAAGATGATCATGGAAGAGGACTGGATTTCGGATGAGACAAAGGCAGGTGCCATCGAGAAAATAGATAATTTTAAGCTGAATATCTGCTATCCGGATAAAGTATATGATGCCAAATGCACACCCATAAAAAGCGCTGCCGAAGGAGAAACGGCGCTCGATGCAATCATCAAAGGAAGAAGATTTTCCAGACTGTGGGAGCAGGCGATGCTGTCTCATAGAAATGACGAGGGATACATGAGATATGATGTTTACTACAGCACTCTGGGTGCCTGCTACCTGCAGCAGGACAACTCCGTCAATATCTTTGCCGGCATCTGCGGCGGGGATTATTATGATCCGGACGCACCGTTCGAAAAGAATCTGGGAGGCCTTTGCATGATCGTAGGGCATGAGATCACCCACGCTTTTGACAGTGAAGGGGCTGATTTTGATAAGGACGGTGCCCAGAAAAACTGGTGGACAGAGGAAGACAAGGCTGCTTTCCAGAAACGCGTGGATAAGCTCGTGAAATACTATAGCGACCTTGTGCCGATGCCGCAGGTTTCCGATACGCCCTATGGAGAAGAAGGCGCGCGGCATGTCCAGAAAGAAGCCACTGCGGATCTCGGCGCCTTAAAGTGCCTGCTCTCCATTGCGAAGGAGCAGGATAACTTCGATTATGACATGTTCTTTAAGCAGGTTGCCATCATTCAGAAGGAGGCGCGTTATGAGGAAGCGGAAAAGGAATACGTTGCCACCGAGGAGCATCCGGTGGAAGCCTACCGCGCCAATATTCCGCTGCAGAACTACGATGACTTCCTGAATTTCTATGATATCAAAGAAGGTGACGGCATGTATCTGGCGCCGGAGGATCGGATCGCGGTCTGGTGATTATGGCTGTAAGGCATTAATAAACCGTCCGCTCCATTTTCCTGGTCATCTCAGCCAGGCCCAAGAACTCCAAAAGCACTTGAAATCAGGCACTTTCGCCGATTCCAAGTGCTTTTTCTTTTTACTAAATCTTTCACTGTAGTGAAGCCTCTATTTCCTCCACCATCTTGAGAAGCTTTTCCGAGGCCTCCTTAAAGCCTTCATTTGAAACTTCGAACGTTCGTGCCAGGCACCGCGATATAAACCGCATCAGAATAGTGTGTTAATATAGTCTGTCAAAGCCTGACGATCATAATATTTTTCAGGAGTAGCAAGAACATAATCCGGGTCTGCTCCACGGTCAACATCATAGAAGGAACCATTCTTTAAGAATGATACACGCAGCGGACCAGATATCTGGAAGGATGTTCCCCATGCACTTGAAGCATTCAATACCGTGCAACTTCCTCCGGCAGAAGTACGGCCAAGCAGCGTAACCTTACCTGAATCCTTGAATGCACACGGTACAAAATTACCGTTAGAGAAGCTGCATGGAGAGATCAGACATACAAGATTCTTGTCAGCTACTGTATCCTTCTCGTCAAAAACCCGGTCACGGTTCACATCAGCCCGATAAACAGAGGTGCACATAGCACCAGTTAAATTATCAAGTGTACTAACAGATGCCTTGCCCAGGAACCAGGCGATAGCAAACGTTGCCGCATTGTCAGCGCCGCCCGTATTCGCACTAAGATCCACCACCACATTTTCTATGGGACTATCTTCCCTGTTAATCATTTCATGGGCTTTAATAATTAGCCCAATTACATCACTGTCCGGAAACTCCTGAGCATCTTCAACCTCATAATATGCATCCGCGTTCGGATTCCCACTGTAGGTAAAGTTATCAAAAGTAATATATGCAGTGTTACCCACTTCCTCATAGCCGGGAATACCATCAGGATAATACTCTGCTCTGGCTGCTTTCTGGCGACTCAAATGCTCTGAAATCCTTTCTCTTGTGATATCATTTGCAGATATCTCATCAGGGCCGGCAAGGTAAGAAAAAGCA
>CACZBF010000036.1 GCA_902779355.1 uncultured Lachnospiraceae bacterium
CGGATAAAGAGCATGTCTTATATCAGCATATGGATCATAAAGGGCATGAGGGGCTTTCCCAAACTCCGGTAAAAAACTTTACAGGAACAATTGTCCATGACCACGACAGAACCTACTACTCATATGGTTCCAATCATCAGGAATGTCTGGCACACGTATTACGATATCTGGTCGGAGCTATAGAAAATGAACCCCATCTCACCTGGCATAGGCAAATGCATCGTCTGCTGCAAAAGATGATCCACATCGCCAAGCGTAATAAATCTGGCCTCTCAAAAGAAAAAGTCCAAAGCCTCACTGATAAATATGAATCAATCCTGTCTCTTGCTGCAGATGAATACTCACAGCATCCGCCAGACAAAAACTACATGGATGGGTTTAATCTTCAAAAACGGATGCATGATTACCAGGTCGACCATTTATATTTTCTCTCCCATCCTGAGGTCGATTACACCAACAACATCAGCGAAAGAGAACTGCGCAAGTTTAAGAGGAAACAAAAGCAGGCTGTCGTTCTTCGGAGTGATTCCGGCGGTCAGCATATTTGTGATGCCCTTACAATCATCGAAACTGCCCGTATGCAACATATTAATGTATACGATGTCGTTGCTTCTTCTTTCTCATAATTCTGTTCAACTGGCTACAGTAAAGTTTGTGAAATGTTCACAACCGAATTACTGTAGCCCTTATTATTTCTCGCCTTGGCTAATCATTGAACTGTAACCCGGCGTTCCGGAACTACCCGATCCTGAATCCCGCTTTAAAAGCCGAAGATGCGAATGCTTTTTCAAAATCCTTCAGTTCATACCATTCCACATCCGGGAAAGTCACCTTGCCTTCCTTCAGCAGCTTCAACGCAGGCTCAAACGGACCGCACCTGCTCCCGACGACCGTGATCTCATTTACTGCGATCTGGCTTAAGTCGAGTGTCGTCTGCTCTGTATAGGTACTTTTCAAAATGATCGTCCCTGCTCTCCTCACAAGGTGCAGCGCCAGATGGATTCCCGTCGGATTGCCCGATGCCTCGACGACATATTCAAAACATTCATCGCCTGTCAACGCGCGCGGGGCGTCTCCCTCAAAATAATCCTGATACAGTTTTGTTTTTGCAAAACCGGAAAACATGGAAAGCTTCTCCGGATGTTTTCCGATGACCGTCATCGAAATCCCGTTTAAGGCCAGGACCTGTGCGATCATATACGCAAGTCTCCCATCGCCGATCACGGCTGCATTCAGGGACGCGTCGATATGCACCTGTTTGCTGATCTGAAGCGCTGCCGCCAGCGGTTCCGCAAACACTGCCTGCTCCGGCGTCAACCCCTCCGGGATCGGGTGCAGCAGATGTGTCGCCTGTGTCATATACTCTGCAAAACAGCCATCCTTGGAGATCCCGATCGCTTTCGCGGAAAGGCAGTGTTTTTCCCGCCCCGTCCGGCAATAGATGCAATCATTACACCCTTCGTTCAATTCACCGACCACCAGTTTCCCGATAAGCGTCTCATCCGAGCTTTCGACAACTTCCCCGACAAACTCATGCCCCATCACGCCGCTGAAACCGGGCGTGTATCCTTTCATGATCTCCCGATCCGTGTTGCAGATGTTCGCGACCAGGATCTTCATCAGGCTGTGTCCCGGCTCGCATTTTGGCATCGGCAGATCCTCTCTGTAAGCGGCTTTGCTGCCGTCAAAATAGATTGCTTTCATCATTTTTGTCTCCCTGTTTCTAGCCGTTTTTTTCGTCCGGCTCGTATATGCACTACGTATAATTTATATGATTTTTTTGATCTTTTCAATGGATGACTCTCCCCGGATCCTTCCGGTATTTCAATAGCGTCCAAGGGAAATCGGTGCTATAATTGAAAGGAAGCGTTTGGTGATGGCTTGATCTGTATCTGAGATCCGGCGCATCCGCGCGGAAAGGAGCGCAAAGCATTTGATGTTTCGCTTACAAAAATATTCCCGTATCGTTACGGCATTCCTTTTGGTGATCATAACGTGTGTCCTGCTTCCCATTCGTCTTAACGCAGAGGAAGTGTCCGGGAAAACGGTCCGCGTTGGCTATTATGAAAATGAAGTTTTTGAAGAGGGCGCGTCGGAGGATGCGGTCAAAACCGGTTATGCCTATGAGTATTATCAGAAAATGTCAGAGTATACCGGTTGGAAGTATGAGTATGTCTACGGTGGGTTCAGCGAGCTCTACGATATGCTCCTTGCCGGAGATATCGATCTGCTGGCGGGTCTCGCAAAACGGGAAGACCGTGAAGGGTTGGTGGGCTATCCCTCTGCTCCGATGGGGAGCGAGATTTACACGTTAGTAAAGCACGAGGAAGAATCTTCCATTACCGCAGACCCTTCCACATTAACCGGAAAGAAGATCGGCGTTTTAAAGAGTGCCATTGCCGATGTGTTGGAAGCCTGGCTTGATGATCAGAACCTTTCGGCAGATGTGATCTCCTTTGATGACTATGAATCCCTTTTTGCAGCGTTCGATCAGAAAAAAGTGGATGTGCTCGCGGCCGAGGGAGATGGCGCTTACGGCAGAGAGCATGCGGAGGTGATCTGTTCCTTCGGTAGTTCCGATTATTATCTCTGCGTCAATATCCAAAGAAACGATCTTTTGCAGGAACTGAATCAGGCACAGTCCGAGCTTGCCATAGAAGAACCGGATTATCTGAGCTCCCTTCGGAGTCGATATTATTCCGCCAGTGTGAAAAGCCGCACTTTTTCCGAGGCGGAGAAACAATGGGTAAACGATCACAGTGAGCTCCGGGTGGGATATCTGGAGAACTATCTTCCCTATTGCGGGACAGACGCGAAGGGTCAGGTCACCGGCATGGTGAAGGATCTGATCCCGCAGTACCTTCATGAACTGGAGATCTCCGGGATAGACGTCACTTACAGGGGATATCAAAGCTATGATGATATGATCCATGCTGTCACTTCCGGAGAGATCGACACGGCATTTCCGGTGGGAGGCGGCCTTTATTATGCCGAGGAAAGCGGGATCTACCAGTCGGTTCCGGTTGTTTCCGCGTCAACGGATCTGGTCTATGAGGGAGAATATCAGGATGAGGATCTAAAGGATTTTGCGGTCAATGAAAACAACCATATGCAGTACTATTACATCCGCACCAATTTCCCGGATGCCGAGATCAACCTCTATCCGTCCATTGATGATTGTCTGGAGGCGGTGCTGGCAGGGGATGCCGGAGCCACCACCCTAAACGGGCTTCGGGCCAACGACATCCTGAAGAACAGTCGCTACAAAGGCCTTTATCTGAAACAGCTTGGAAAGACGGATGATCGTTGCTTTGGCGTGAAGATCGGAAATGAGGGGCTTTTGAAGCTCTTAAACCACGGCATCAATATCGTAGGCTCGGAATATGTGCAGGATCTGTCGTACCAGTATGCCGGTGAGCTTTATTCCTATTCCTTCTCGGATATGCTCCGGGATTATATCTGGATCTTCCTCACAATCCTTCTTCTGGTCTCCGTTTTGATCATTCTTTTGATCGTACGGGAGCTGAAGCATTCCAAAACCGCGAATCGCCTAAAATCCGACTTCGTTTCCAGCATGTCGCACGAAATACGGACGCCCATTACGGCGATCCTCGGCATGAATGAACTGATCCAGAGGGAAAGTTCGGATGATCGGATCCTTCAGTATTCTGATAATATCGAAAAGGCCGGGGAAAGTCTCCTCGGCATCATCAACAATATCCTGGATTTTTCAAAGATCGAGGCCGGACGGATGGAAATCTCCAACGAACCCTACTCCTTGCCGGAGCTGCTTTTGGAGCAGGAGGCTCTGACCTCTCACCGCACTGCGGAAAAGGATCTGACGTTTACTCTCGAAGTGGACGAAGCCCTGCCGGTCAGTCCTGTTGGTGACAGACAGAAGCTTCGGCAGATCCTTGCAAACCTTCTGAGCAACGCGATCAAATACACCGAATCCGGCGAAGTGAAGCTTATCGTCCGCCTGTTATCGAAGGAAGAGGATCATTTTACCATGGAGATTTCTGTGGAAGATACCGGAATCGGCATTCGGGAATCAGAGAAGAACAAACTCTTTTCGGCCTTTGATCGTCTGGATCTGGAGAGAACCCGCAACATTGAAGGCTCCGGTCTGGGACTGGCTATCACGCAGCGGATGCTGTCGTTTATGGGAAGTGAGATCGAGCTGTCGAGTGAGTACGGAAAGGGCTCGCGGTTTTTCTTCTGCCTGCAGCAGGGTATTTCCGACGGGACGCCTATCGGGTCTTTCCGGGATTGGGAAATCGCAGAAAGCAGCCGTCAGAGGAAACGCCGCCAGGCCACGTTTACTGCCCCAACGGCCCGCCTGATGATCGTAGATGACACCCCCATGAACCTGCAGGTGATCTGCGGGCTTCTGAAGCAGAACAACATGCAGATCGACACCGCAGAAAGCGGGGACAAATGCATCGAGCTCTTCGGACAAAGAACCTATGATCTGATCTTTCTGGATCAGCGCATGCCCAATATGGACGGACTGGAAACCCTACAGGAGCTTTCACGGCGTTATCCTGACGCATTGAAACGAACCCCTGTCATCTCTCTCACCGCCAATGTCCTTTCCGGTGCGAAAGAACAGATGCTGAAGGCGGGTTTTACGGATTATCTGACGAAACCGGTCAATCTGACACAGCTGGAAGAGTTGTTGCTCCGGACACTGCCTCCGGAAAAGATCCAAAAGATCGAGGCTTCGGAAAAGGATACGGAAACGGAAATGGAGACGTTCCTCCCGGAGGCAATACAATCACTCCCGCAGCTGGATACCGAGGAGGGGATCGATTACTGCGGCGATACGGAGGACTATCTGGAGGCATTGAAGATCTGGCAGGCTTCCGCTGAAGAAAAGGCGAAAAACCTGGAGACTCTGCTCCAGGAGGATAACCTCAATGAATATACGCTGCTGGTCCATTCCATGAAGAGCATGCTGCGCTCCATCGGGGCAAAAGAACTTTCCGCGCACGCAGCAAAGCTGGAAGCCGCAGCCCGCGAAGAGGACACGATGCTGCTCCGTCAGGATACGTATGGTTTTACAGCGCAGATCCGGGAACTTCGGAAAGCTCTGACGCAGGCGCTTCCGGATTCGGATATCGCATAGCCAGCCGCGATGCAAAGTAAGAGAATTACTTCTTCATCTCATAAAAAGGCTCGGCGGGATATCCGCCCTTCTGCTTTTGCATCGCGCGCTGCACGGCGTCTTTGGAATTCTTCCAGTCTTTGTCTTTGTTTTTGTAATCATATTTCTCGATGAACCACGCCGTGTCCTCATAGACGCGTTCTAAGTTTTCCTTTTCCAGCGGCAGGATCTTTTCATAAAACGCGGCAAGCTCCGTCTCGGAAAGCCGCTCGTCCGCGCCGGTCAGGAGGTCTGCGAAATGCGTCAGGCAAAAGCCCTGCCCCTCCAGCACCTGTTTTTTAAAAGCCTCATCCTTTTTATACAGCGTAAAAAACGTATCCAGATAAGTCCGGAAACTCTTCTCCTGCGTGTTGCAGATATAGCAGGATTTTTCACGCGTTTTGATCCACGCTGCCACCTGATTGTCCGTGCCCTCTTCCCCGGACTTCTTCCTAAACAGCCCCTTCTTTGCGCTCTGGGGTTTGAAGTTCTTCGTCGCGCTGTTGTACTGTTCGATCGTCCGCTGCATATGGGTCTTTAAGATCCATGCGTTTCCGAGCGCATTCCCGTAACGGAACATCTTGCGAAAGTGTTCTCTGCAAAAGCCCTCCGCGTCCGTCTGGCTGCGGATATCGGACTCCATGTAGGAAGCGCCCGCGCCCAGCACGAAATCCATCATGCGTTCCTCCGCGCGCCTCTCGATATAACAGAACGGGCATTCGCCGGCGTTCTCCATTGCATCGTTGATCGGTATCGTATGGATCTGTTCTTTCATTCGATAAATCCTCCCCCTGCTACATAATCCCCATCATAAAACACAAACGACTGCCCCGGCGTCGGCGCACGCTGCGGTTCTTCAAACATCACCGAAAGGCGCTCCTCGCCGGTGCGTGTGACCCGGCATGGTGCTGCCTTTTTCGCATAGCGGATCTTCCCTTGGAAATCGCCTTCGGTAAAGTCCTCTCCAATGCCCATGAACATGGCTTCTCGCACAATAAATTCTGTTTTCATCAGGTCTTCTGACTTCCCGAGCACGACCTCATTGGTCTCCGGCCGCAGCGCCGTCACAAACACGGGCTCTCCGAACGCGATCCCGAGGCCTTTGCGCTGCCCGATCGTGTAATGGATGAGTCCCTTATGCCGCCCCAGGACTGTGCCATCTGCCGATACGAAATTGCCGGGCAGAAAAGCATTGCCACTCGCGTTCCGCTCCAGAAACCCTGCGTAATCCGTTCCGATAAAAAAGCAGATTTCCTGACTGTCCGGTGTTTCGGCGCATGGCAGTCCTGCTTTTTTTGCGATCGCGCGGATTTCGTCCTTCTCGTAATCTCCGACCGGAAAGGTCGTTTTCGCGAGCATCTCCTGCGTCAGACGATACAGCACATAGGTCTGATCCTTTTTCGCGGAAGCGGAATTTTTGATCGCATAGCGCCCATTTGGCAAACGATCCACCTTGGCATAGTGCCCGGTCGCCACGATGTCCGCTCCGATCTCATCGGCAACGCTCAGCATCCCCCTCCATTTCACTGCCGGATTGCAGCGAATACAGGGATTCGGGGTATGACCGGACAGATATTCCCTGATGAAATCGTCCACCACGGCCTGCTTAAACACCTCTGCAAGATCCACTGTCCGATGCTCGATGCCGAGATATGATGCGATCTTTCTCGCCCGAAAAATATCCGACCGCTCGCTGTCGTCCGGCGGTTCCACTTCTTCCCAGGTGCGTACAGTCACCCCGGTCACTTCATACCCCTGCTCTTTCAACAGGTAAGCCGCCACCGAAGAGTCCACGCCGCCTGACATCCCAACCACTGCCTTCTTTTCCATAAAAGCCTTTCCATGATGAAAAAAGGGCATCGCGGAACCTTCTCCGCAATGCCCGCTTTCGCTGTTTCCTTAAACTCTGGACAGATATTCGCCCGTCCGCGTATCGATCTTGATCACATCTTCCTGATCCACAAACAACGGAACGTTTACGACTGCACCGGTCTCCACCGTTGCCGGCTTCGTCGCACCGGTCGCCGTGTCGCCCTTGAATCCCGGCTCGGTCTCCGTGATCTTGAGCTCTACGAAAAGCGGCGGCTCAACTGCAAACACGTTGCCGTTATGAGAGCAAACCTTCACCATCTCGTTCTCTTTCACAAACTTCAGCGCATCGCCGATCGTGTCCTTGTTCAGTGCAACCTGATCATACGTCTCGACATCCATGAAGTAGAACAGATCGCCGTCCGCATACAGATACTGCATATCCTTGCGGTCGATCCGCGCCGTCGGGCATTTCTCTGTCGGACGGAAAGTCTTTTCCACGACACCGCCGTTGATGATGTTCTTCAGCTTCGTACGAACGAATGCTGCACCCTTGCCGGGCTTCACATGCTGAAATTCTATGATCTGATAAATGTTACCTTCGTATTCGATGGTAACGCCGTTTCTGAAATCGCCTGCTGAAATCATCTTACATCCTCCTAAACAAACTAAAAATCACTCGCTCTATTTTAAATCAACATGGCGCACACGTCAACACCGCGCCCACGTCTTTCTCAATTTTTATCCTCAATCGCCATGATACATGCGACGCGGTCCGCGTGTCTCCCGCCCTCAAATTCCGCCGTCAGATACGCCTTGACGATCTCTTTTGCCATTTCAGAGCCGACGATCCTCGCACCGAACGCAATGATGTTGGCATTGTTGTGACGCTTTACCAGAGCCGCCGTGACCGGTTCCGAGCAGACTGCCGCGCGGATCCCGTGTACCTTATTCGCCGCAAGGGAGATCCCGACGCCTGTCCCGCAGATCAGGATCCCGCAGTCATAGTCTCCTGCCGCGACCGCTCTGCCGACCTTTTCGCCGTACTCCGCATAGTTGCAGCTTGCGCTTTCATCCGTCCCGAAATTGTCAACCGTGTGTCCCAGGGACTCCACATATTCTTTGATGATGTTCTTCAGTTCTACTGCTGTGTGGTCGTTTGCAATGACGATCTTCATCGTTTCCCTCCTGTCAAAAAGTGTGCCTATTTCTCAACTTTGTTTTTCACATGCACGCGCATCTCTTTATGCCGTATCTTGCAGTACAGCCGGTAGCCGAGTAGGATAAAAAACTCAAGCACGCGTTTCAATACGATCTGGATCTCTTCCTTCGGATGGATCTTTTTCACGAGGATCGTGTATATCCCGGCGCGGTTCGCGCCCCAGATGTCCGTAAAGATCTGGTCTCCCACAAAAAGCGTCGACTTCTTGTCTGTCCCCATGAGCTCCATCGCCTTGCGGTAGCCGCCCCGTTTGGGCTTGCCCGCCTTATGGATGTAGTGCACATGCACGTCGTCGTTGAACATCTTGACCCGCGGCTCCTTGTTGTTGGAAAGGAGCGTTGCGTCGAAGCCAATGTGCTTCAATTCTCGGAAGAACGTGATCGCGCGCGCATCCGCCGGCGCGCCGTGCGGAACTAAGGTGTTATCGATATCAAAGATCACGCCCCGGAAGCCTTCCGCATAAAGCCTTTCGAAGTCGATCTCGTACGTGGAATCCAGATATTCGTCCGGATAGAGGTTTTGTTTCATAAATCCATACTGCCTTTTCTTTTGATCCAATGCCGCGGAAACCGCGCCCGCAGCCGGTCACATCCTGATGATGAGGTTGTTTGCGCCAAACGCCGCAGCATATTTCACTTCTTTTGCCATCCGCATGACGATCGCAAGCCCCATATCTTTCGTGCTGCCGTTCTTTTCCACTTCTTCTTTATAGACCTTTGTGATGTTATAGGATTGGAAATCGTCTCTGAGACGCACGATCAGGTCATCATCCTTTGCCACCAGTCTGGCGTTGATGTGGTGCTTCTTTCCGTCAGAAAAGCCATTCTCCAGATAAAGTCCCGACATCTCCTCCATAATGAGGCCGAGCGTCTTGGCACGCTTTTGCTCAGCGCCGTGTTCCAACGCAAACGCAATTGAGAAGCGTGACAGATTCATGACATCCTCTGCGGATTCTGCAACGATCGCGATCTCATTCTCCGGCGTGAACCCGAAGTCCCTTGGCATGAGGATCATCTTGTCGCTGAATTTCCTGGCCTCCTTAAACCTCCAGATATAGATAAACGCGATCAGACTCATGATGGCCATATGGACGATCTTGGCAAGGAATGCACCGCGATAATTGAAAATCCGTACCATCAGCAGCGTGATCGGCACGATATCCCCGCATTCCAACAGAAAACAATAGATGCTGGAAAACTTGATCTTCTTAACGGCCAGCAGATAATTGCTGAAGTTGAAGACGAGCGCATGAAAGATCAGCGAGACACAGGCGATCCTGACACACTCTGCGCACATCTTCAGCGCGGCCGGATCTTCCGATTTCATAAAGACAGCAGAAAGCGGATCAGCCAAGACCAGGAGCAGGATCGTAGCGCCCGAGGAGAGCAAAATCGCGTGCCAGATCGACATTTTCAGTGTATCTTTCAGGGCGCGTCTATTCTCTTCACCGATGAAAACACCAGCAAACGCCAGCATCGTATCGGAAGGCGCATACCACGCAGAGCGCACGAAGACGGTGATCTGGGAGAACACACCGTAAACAGCCACCAGATAATTCACATTCATGGCCGTTAGGATATTGTTGATCAGCACGCCGCCCAGCGAATTACTGCCTTTGACGATCGCAGGAGGCGTCCCGAGCCGGATGATCTCCAGACTTTCCTTTTTGCTGAAGTATTTGACGGAAAAACGAAACAGCGACCCGTTTTTCCGCTGCAGGAAGTAGGATAACGTGATAAAAAACGGCAGGATGTAGCCGAGAGACGTCGCGATGCCGATCCAGAACATCCCTCCGTGGAACACAAAGACCACGAGCGCATCCGCCGCCACATCGATGACCGTCGTCATAAAGGACGTGAGGTTGGCCCTCGCGTACTGCCCTTCCATTTCCAGATATAGTTTTAGGATCCTCGTCATCGAGAAGAAGGGAATGCCGATCACATAGCCGTACAGATACTGCTTCGTCATCAGCAGGACTTCTGCTTCTCTCGCGCCAAGGATCTGCGCGACGCCTGTACAAAAGATAAGTGTCAATATCGTCATTAGGACGGACGTCAATGTCCCGAGGATCACGGAGCTCGAATACACCTGATTCGCTTCCTCCAAACGCCCCGCACCGATGAGGGACGACACCCTGTTACGCGCACCGCTGCTGATGCCGGTTCCGATCAGCTCATAAAACATGATCAGCGGTCCGACGTAGCCGACCACGGATACGCCCATCGGCCCGAAAAAAGCACTGACAAACACCAGATCCACCATCGGCCCGATCGCTTTGGAAAGATCGGAAAACGCATAAGAGAGCTCTCCCTTTCGAAAGAGCTTGCGCAAGATCTTGTTTTCCAGATTCAGATCGATTGCATTTTCAATATGCTGCAAGGTATCCATTGGATCCATGGTATGATCTCCTCAAATAAATGTACAAAAAAAGTGCTACCATTTTCCAATGATAGCACAGCCAATTCTGCAAAACAATCAAAAATCCTGTTACAGGTCGAAATTCTCCGATGCCGCTGCGACAGTCTCCGTCGCCGCTTTGGTGCCGACAAAGAACTGATACTGCTGGAGCACCTGATCTTTTCTCATGTCGGAGATCGCTTTCTCCATATCGAGAGAAAGGATATCGCTGTCCGCGCCCTTCATCTCCGGCTTCTCATCCGGGCGATAGAACTGCGCGTAATCATATGCGCCAAAGTTCTGCTCCTTCGCTGCACGTTCCGCCGGCTTTTCAACCGGTGCAGACACCTGCTCCGGTGCGCTCTCAGCCTTTGCTGCCTGCTGAACGCTCGTCCCGGTCTCTGCCGCTGCCTTTATTGTGTTGTAATCATAAAACCCTGAAAAAGGGCGAATTCCTGAAATATTCATATTCTCTTCTCTCCGTTCCACCATATATATCGGCTGCGTCCTTCGAGAATTAACCCCGGTAAAGAATTATTTATCAAGAATTTTTTTCAATTCGTTCATGAACGTGTTCACATCCTTGAACTCACGGTATACCGAGGCAAATCGTACATATGCCACTTCGTCCAGATCCTGAAGCTTGTTCATCACAATCTCCCCGATCTCGGAACTGGGGATCTCCTTTTCCTCTTTGCCGAAGATCTCCGTCTCCACGTCATCAATGAGTTCATTGATCTGGTTGATGGAAATTGGTCGTTTATGGCACGCACCGAGTACACCCGCTTCAATCTTGCTGCGGTCATACTGTTCCCGGCTGTTGTCTTTCTTGATCACGATCAACGGGATCGATTCTACTTTTTCATAGGTCGTAAACCGCTTGCCGCACTCGTCGCAAAGGCGGCGCCGCCGGATGGATGAGTTGTCATCTGCCGGTCTGGAATCGATCACGCGGGTATCTTCACTGTTGCAAAAAGGACATTTCATACTTTTTTCTCCTCTCATGAGCGCCAAAGCACTCACATGGGATATTATATTTATTTTTAAGTTTTATGTCAACTTTTTGCCCAGATGTTGTGTCCGGAAACGGTTTTCCTACATCATTCATGCTCTACAACGTCTATACGTTAAACCGGAACAGGATGATATCTCCGTCCTTGACCACGTAGTCCTTGCCTTCGAGCCGCACCTGGCCGGCTTCCTTCGTCGCCGCCATTGTACCGTGCGCCATCAAATCTTCGTAAGACACCACTTCCGCGCGGATGAAGCCGCGTTCAAAATCCGTGTGGATCTTGCCGGCTGCCTGAGGAGCCTTGGTGCCCTTTTTGATCGTCCACGCTCTCGTCTCATCCTCTCCGCTGGTCAGGAAGCTGATGAGCCCGAGCAACGAATAGCTTGCCTTGATGAGCTTATCCAGCCCTGACTCCTTGAGACCCAGGTCCTCCAAAAACATCGCCTTTTCTTCGTCATCCAGCTCCGAGATCTCCTCCTCGATCTTGGCACAGATGGTAAACACCTCGCTGTTCTCGGTTTTTGCATATTCCCGCACCTTTGCCACATGAGGGTTCCCCGCCCCGTCATCTGCAAGGTCCTCCTCTGCCACATTGGCGGCATAGATGGTGGGTTTTGCGGTCAGGAGGTTGTAGCCGGCAAACCAGGCTGCAAGTTCTTCGTCCTCCGGCACGGGAAAAGTCTTTGCCAGCTTTCCTGCCTCCAGATGTGCCTTGATCTCGGCCAGCTGCGCCGCTTCTTTTCCCGCGGTCTTGTCCATCTTGGCCGTCCGCCCTACTTTCGCGATGCGGCGCTCCAGGATCTCCAGATCGGAAAAGATCAGTTCCAGATTGATGGTCTCGATGTCCCGCACCGGGTCGATGGTTCCGTCCACATGCACGATGTTGGAATCCTCAAAGCAGCGTACCACGTGGACGATCGCATCCACCTCGCGGATGTTCGCCAGGAACTGATTGCCGAGTCCCTCGCCCTTGCTCGCGCCCTTCACGAGCCCCGCGATGTCCACAAATTCGATGGTCGCCGGGGTTTTCTTTTTGGAATGATACATCTCCGTTAGGACGTCCAGCCGCTTGTCCGGCACGGTCACGACGCCCACATTTGGGTCGATCGTCGCAAACGGATAGTTCGCCGCCAGTGCCCCCGCCTTTGTCAATGAATTAAATAAGGTGCTCTTCCCGACATTCGGAAGGCCAACGATTCCTAGTTTCATAATTTATATATCTCCTTTAAAAGTATTGATTTTAAGCCATTTCTTACATTTTCCAAAATTATTTTGTGCCAATTATGCTACAAATAGGTTCCAAAACAAATCGTTTAAAGTCGTGAAATTTGCGTATTTATAGGCTTTTCTTACAATTGAATTGCTGGAACATAATTGGAACAAAGCTGGAACAAAGCCTACGCTATAGTACCATATTTATTATTTTTTCTCTACCTAGTCTTTTTCGCACAAAATAAGACAGAGTTTCTCCTATCTTAAATCACTATTTTTTATATTCGAAAATATCCATATCTGCTACTAGTGCAATTCCTTTTTCAATTGCATCATTATATGACACATCCTCATATAAGAGTTTCTTTGTAATGTTATTATAATCTGATTCATAGAATCGACTTGAAATAATTTCCTTAAGCATATCTGGAATATTATATTCAAGCTGCGCAGAAGGATTGTTCTTAGACTTCATACGATCGTCGCGTACCCTATCAATCAAAGCATCCAATTCAGGTGTTATCTCAACCTCAGGAAGCAGCTTCGCAATATCATATAAATGTCTCGAATCTCGATCCATCATATTTTGAATACGATAATCACAAACAGCAAATACCTTATCAATAAGTGTTCGCTCCAAGGATTGCACCTGCATACTTATCTTTGCTTCATCAAATGGAATAGGAAGTGTAATTCCATTCTTTTCGCAGAATCTTCCCACAAAGCTATAAACATCGTGATTCTCTGCCGGATAAACGTCCTGATAAAAACTCGTTTCAATAATCAGTTCCAAAGGTATTTCACTAAAAAATGATTCGTACTTAAACACATATTTGTTATAGCTATGGCGAGATTGTATATCCTCTGGATTCGTTAAAATCAGGCCTAAATCCTCTGCTAAGCTTAGAATCAAATTCTTTGTCAGCTTCTTTTCACCTTCGGTTGGCTTGCGATTCATAGACAAATCGATGTCTTCTGAAAACCTATCAATGAGGCCATAAGCTTTAGATAAAGAAGTTCCTCCCTTAAAGACAAAAGGAAGGTCACTTTGAGAAATGCCAGACAAGATCATCGACTGAATCGTATCTTTTTCAACCATCTGAGTCGTACGATGTTCTTCGGCAGCTACAGTCTCAATAATCTCTTTCCATTGTTCTTTATAATCTCTATACCAGCTCACCCATCAATCCTCCCTCATAAATATTTCGATAAACTTTATCCGGATATAATGACAAGTATTCTTTTACAACCGAAAAATCTACACCTATAGCATTAACAAAATCTTTTAGCTTTGAAGCAAATTCCTGTCCCGAAATCTCACTATACTTGTCAATCATAGACATTAAATCCAAAAACTGTAATGCAGATTTATTCTTAGATGTAACCTCAGCAACCGGTTTATATACAATAATGGTATTTCCATCTATCTCCTGCTTACGCTGTTTAGTCGATGCTTCATTACTACAAACTTCATAACAAGAAGGATTCTGCGTTGTAAATCCATATTTGTTCGCAAGCTGTAATCCCGTTATATAGCCTTCCACCTTTTCTTCTGACCCAAGATACTTCTTCTCGATATACTTATCTACTGAAACCTTTCCTTTTGTTCCAAGAATCGTAACATAAGACAAGAAATATACACCATTATATAAGCGTTCCAACTTACCTTCATCCACAAGCTTCTTCATCTCCTGGCGAAGATAATCTTTTGAATCGCCTGGCAACTCAGTCAAAAATATCGGCTCACCATTTTTGTAATTTTCAATTATATAATCATATACCATCCGGCTCACCTCACAAATTAGAAATCATTAATTACAACTTTATGATACAACCATTTATCATTATTTGCAAGTTTTTATTATGGCGAATCAAAAAACAACTCTGTCCAAATCTTGGTTTATTACGACGCTTCGCAAAGCCTAAATCCCCTATATAATCAACATTCCGCAGCAATTCAACGACCTTGTCCAACACTTAGCGACCACTCGTTTGACCACTATATTTCATAATCATCCAAAAAAAGCCCATTCACGGATATTCCGAAACGAAGCTTCGTAACTCTGAAGCCCCATAAATACAGCATTCTGCCAAAAATCTGCGAATTGCCAACAATGTGCGGATAATCCGTTACTTCACTTAAAAAGTAAGTAACAGGATACGCATAAAGTTACAACCTCAAATCTCCACATTATGCATCTTCCGCACTTCCTATGTCGTGCGCGTTAGGCCAAGCCTAAAACCTTAATTGCCACTTGCGTATCCGAACAATCCATATCATACTCCGTCCTATTTTGTCACGATTCTTATACAATTATCGTGACAAAACAAAAAGGGGCTGTCGCAATAGAAACTTAGACAGCACTTTCCAATCGGAGAAAATCCGGCCTTGATGGCCGGATTTTTCCATTTATAACGTGATTCCTTG
>CACZBF010000037.1 GCA_902779355.1 uncultured Lachnospiraceae bacterium
AAGCCGCCATGATCAGCCACATATCTTCCCCTTATTCATTGTCATATATTCTGGTAATTCTCGTCCATCAATTATCTCTAAGATAAATCCCGATTTATCGCTAATTCAAAGTTTTTCTAATATCTGCAGTATCTTGAACCGCTTTTGTAAGCCACTCTGCTCTCACATAATCGAACGGAATGACAAGTTCCTGGATCTTATCCTCTTTTCCCGGTCGTTTGATGTCATCCGGCAGATAATCAAGACCCACCTCGCGAAGGCTCATAACACTGTCATGGATCCAGCCCACAGCTTGTCCATCGCAATACAGGCAGTAGCAGCCAAACATCTTTTTCACTTTTACGTTCAACTCTCTAAGGCTATCAAGCCATTCCTGGACTATACTTGGATCTTCGTACGCCATTTACTACCCCTTCAAAAATTTATTCCGGTCTACCCAAATAATAACCCTGGAAAAGATCAAACCGGGCTTTGACCAGATATTCAAATTCTTCTTTTTCCTCTACTCCCTCAGCCAGAACCAGCAGTCCTCTTGAATGGAATTCTTCTACAAGTTCTCTGACTTTTTCCTGCTTCTCAGGAATGTGATCAATACCACTTATCAACTGTCTGTCGAGCTTTACGATCTTTGTATCGTACATTTCCACAACATCCATGTTGTTAATACCGGTTCCGAAATCATCTATTGCTATCCACAGATCCTGCCTGCTTGTTGCAACTCTCTTTGCTTCAACAGCTTCTTCTGAAATATAGGGATACTCAAGAATCTCAATAATCCCCTTTCCCTCCATGTCGCCAAAATACTCTGCAAAGGCATATTGTTCCGGAATAGTAAAATGCTCAGAAGGGAAGGAATTCATACATATCTTGCACTCATATCCCCGAAGTTGATATGCTTGCATTGCTCCGAAAAATGTGGCAACTTCAAGTACATGCAGCTTACCGAGTTTCGTATACTTCTCGATAAGTTCCATGACATTCATATCCACCGGGCGCATAAGTGCTTCCCTGGCAAAGACAGTTTTTCCGTCAGCCTTGAAGATAGGTTGGAAAACATAATCTATTTTGAGTTCTCCAAGCGCTTCAAGTATTTCTTTGTCCAACGGTAAATCGTCATAATAAATCATAGAATACTGCTCCTCTATCGGATTCCCTTGAGCTAAAGGTCTAAATTTTATTATAAAATATTGGGTGCCATTTTTCAAGATAAACATTTGTTTAAATAACAAAAAGGCCAGCCAGCGCAGAGTATATCTGCCCGACTAGCCTAATATTAATTATGTTGCTCTCACTGTCTCTTATTGTCCTGCTCTTCCTTCCATTTCTCAAGAAGGGAAATGATAATGCGCTCACGCTCCGGTGTAGACATGTATTTCGGAAAGTACTGATTCAATTTCCTCCGTGTAAATACAATCTTCTCCGGAGCATCCGGAACTGCTTGTTTTCCGTTTAGGTATTCGTACAGATTCTCCTTTGTAATATCCTTCTGGGGAACGCCACTACGGAGATCAGCAAGTTCATTCCATTTGGGGATGCGGACATCCAAACAATACTCATGGATCCATCCTTGGATTTTATGCGTAAAGAAAGACATCTCAACACCAACAATAATAGGAATACGTTTCTCATCGACAAGATCCAAAAGCTCAGTAATAAGCTCCGTAAGGCGTAAATATCGCTTTACCTGATTGCGGCTTTCTCCGACCTGAATGCCCAATATATCTGCGGTTTCTAAATTCCGCCCAACTTGGGCGGAATTTTCCTGCCCCTTCTTCGGACGGCCTGCCACACGCTTCATGGCATCATACTTCATTTTATAAGAGAACGCTTTCTCACTTGGAAGAATCTCTTCTCTTTGCAGATTGGAGTCCACCATGTATATTACTGCTTCATCATCGTCCATCTCCTTTATGATTGCAGGAAGTGTCTCAAGCCCCGCAATCTTCGCTGCATGCAATCTCCGGTGACCGGAAATCATCTCATAGAGATCATCTCTGTCCTTCCTGACAATTACCGGAGTAAGGATTCCATTTTCCTTGATACTTTCCACCAGTTCATCCATCTTTTCATCATCCAAAACCTTGAAAGGATGATTCTCAAAAGGATAGATATCCCTGATTGCGATCTCCGTGGTGCCGGACGAATCCGGCACGCACAAGAGCTCGTCAATGCTTGTCATTTTGATTTTCTGTCCAGGTCTATTATTAGCCATTGTTCACACTCTCCTTTCCCAATATTGCACTTACAAGCGCCAAATATGCTGATGCGGCTTTCCCCTTCGGATCGTACTGATACAGGCTTGATCCTTCTGCCGAGATCTCAGCTGCACGAACCGACATCGGGATCTGTGTATCAAATACCTTTACAGCAGAGGAATATGCTTCATGTACCTGGCGGACGATATCCTTCGCATAATTCGTTCTGGAATCCACCATAGTAAGCAGAATCCCTTCAATCTGAAGTTTCGGATTAAGCTGCCTCTTCACACGACCAATGGTTTTAATGAGCTGTTCCAGTCCACGAACCGGAAGGTAACCTGCAGATACAGGAATAAGAACAGAATCCGCACAAGCCAGTGCATTGATCGTAAGAAGCCCCAGACTCGGCATACAGTCGCAGATGATGTAGTCGTAATATTCCCGCATCATGTCCACATACTGCCTGAGAACTGTCTCACGGCTGATAACCCCATTCATGGAGATTTCAAGGCCGGAGAGCTCTATATTTCCCGGGAGGATATCTACACCCTCTGCATGATGAAGAATGCCCTCTGTGGGGCTCACAGCCTCATCATTGATGATCTTCATCATAATAGTAGCCAGTGATACATCCATCTTGTCAGGATATTCCCAACCAAGGCTGATTGTGAGCGAACCCTGAGGATCCGCATCGATCAAAAGAACCTTCTTTCCTTCCCGGGCAAGCCCGATTCCCATGTTTACGGAAGTGACCGTTTTGGCCACCCCGCCTTTCTGATTTGAAATACTGATCACTTTACACATCAATCATCATCCTCCATTTCAAAAGCCTCGATAAACCTATCCAATTTTTGAGTGTCGATGAGAGTTACGCCGCCCACCTTGTAGCATGCTTTTGCGTCCCGCGCAAGTTTCTGGAACGTATGGATCCCAACGGAATAAAGGATCGCACCCTCGTCATAACGCACCCATCTCTTGGAGCCTTCTGCTACTAATCTCTTGATCTTCTCAACATCCTTATTTCTCTTCTTCATTTCTCTCACGCTTTCCTTTCTTTTAGGAGTCTCGGGTTCTAAAAGACAGTTCTCATCCAGATACCTGTCTATTGCCAATGTGTCCGCAACAGCCATTCTGTGTAAGTCCACTGTTGCACCTGCATCTTTCGCCAGATGCACAAAGGTCCAGTAGGGCAGGTCGTAATAGTAAGCCCCTGCACCATAAAGCACGTAATTATGTTTATACCCGCGCTTCTCGATATGTTCCCGGATATGATCCGGACCTCTCGACTTTCTGACCATGTGTTACCTCCGTAATCAAATTGTTTGAAAATTTTTCCCTAAGCAGATAAACAAAAAAGACACCCACGATCGTATTCCTACGAAACGTAAGTGTCTTTAAAGTATTTCGCTGTTCCTCTTGAACAGTTTTGTATCGATTATTTTCAGTTGTTTTTGTTCCCGTTTTCGACTTTTTTCAATCGAAAAATGCTCTTTGACACACTTTGACACAATCCATAGAGCGCGTCATTTTTTCAGGGAACTGTCCATACGGGTCCATCGAAGTCCATTTAAGTCCATGTTGATTGCCGTACATTTGAGTTACAGGATGGACTGATTTGTACCTCTACGGATAAGTATGGATACCTATGCGTCCATCCGTTAATTCTGGCTCTTGAGCGTCGGGAACAGCAGCACATCCCGGATCGCCGGGCTGTCGGTCAGCAGCATCACAAGACGGTCGATCCCGTAGCCGATGCCACCCGTGGGAGGCATGCCGATGGAGAGGGCGTTCAGGAAATCCTCGTCGGTATGGTTCGCTTCCTCGTCACCCGCGGCGAATGCCGCTTCCTGCGCGGCAAAGCGCTCACGCTGATCGATGGGATCATTCAGTTCGGAATAAGCATTGCACATCTCCCAGGTATTGATGAAAAGCTCAAACCGCTCTACCTTGGAGGGATCGTCAGGCCGCTTTTTGGTCAGAGGACTGATGGCAAGGGGATGATCCATGACAAAGGTGGGCTGGATCAGGTTGGGCTCGCAGAACTCCTCAAAGAAGAGATTTACGATATCGCCCTTGGTGTGGCGCTCTTCATATTCGATATGGCGCTCCTTCGCAAGTGCCTTCGCCGCATCGTCATCCGGCACTTCATCAAAATCAATGCCGGCGTATTTTTTGATACATTCGTTCATGGTGATCTTTTCAAAGGGCTTGCCGAAGTCCAGTTCGATCTCACCGTAGGTAAATTTCGTGCTGCCGCAAACTTTTTCCGCAAGATGCCGGAACATGGATTCGGTCAGTTCCATCATCCCGTGGTAATCGGTGTAGGCCTGATAAAGCTCCATGAGCGTAAACTCCGGATTGTGACGGGCATCCACCCCTTCATTCCGGAACACTCTGCCGATCTCATACACCCGCTCCAAACCGCCGACGATCAGGCGCTTTAAGTAAAGCTCCAGAGAGATCCGCAGCTTCACGTCCTCATTCAGCGCATTGTAATGGGTATCAAACGGTCTGGCCGCTGCACCGCCCGCATTGCTGACGAGCATCGGGGTCTCCACTTCCATGAAACCTCTGCCGTCAAGGAAATTCCGGATCTCCTTGATGATCTGCGAGCGCTTCACAAAGGTAGTCTTCACTTCCGGATTCATGATGAGATCCACGTAACGCTGCCGATAGCGCATATCCGTATCGGTCAGACCGTGAAACTTCTCGGGAAGGATCTGCAGGCTTTTGGAAAGAAGCGTCATCTCCGTCGCATGAATGGAGATCTCCCCCGTCATGGTACGGAAAATATAACCCTTTACACCGTAGATATCGCCGATGTCAGATTTTTTGAACTCCGCGTAGCTCTCATCTCCAAGGGCATCCTTGGAGGCATATACCTGAATATCTCCCTTCAGATCCCGGATATTCGCAAACGAAGCCTTCCCCATCACGCGCTTAAAGAGCATACGCCCTGCGACGGAAACATGGATCGGCGATGCATCAAGCAGCGCCCTCCTTGCGTTATAGGCTTCTTTCTTTGCCTGGCGGTATGCGCTGATGGTTTCATTGTCCGCATCCTCCGCCGGCTCCGGTGGAAGCGCAGGCTCCTGATAATCCTTCAGGATCTCGGCCTCATGTGCCTCGTAGAGGCTCTTTACCTCATCGGTATGATGCGTTTGATCGTATTTTGTAATGCGAAACGGATCTTTCCCATTTGCCTGTAAATCAGCAAGCTTCTCGCGGCGTACCTTGAGAAGCTGGTTGATATCCTGCTGTTCTGTTTTTTGTTGATTCTCACCCATAAACAAACGTCTCCGGTCTTCCTTAATTGGATCTCTGGATCTTCAGGACTTTGTACTTAAACTCTCCGGTCGGCGTCTCAACGGCCACAACATCCTTTACCTTCGCGCCGATCAAAGCTTTCCCCACCGGGGACTCGTTGCTGATCTTGCCCTTCAGGCTGTCTGCTTCCGTGGATCCGACGATCTTATACTCCATTTCTTCGTTGTATTCCATATCCAGAATACGAACCTTGCAGCCGATGCTGATCTTGTCCAGCCCCACCTCGTCTTCCACGACGACTTCGGCATTCTTGAGGATCTTCTCCAGTTCCTCGATCCGGGCCTCGATATCACGCTGCTCGTCTTTTGCAGCATCGTACTCTGCGTTCTCGGAAAGATCCCCCTGCTCTCTCGCTTCCTTGATCTTCTGGGAGATCTCCTTGCGTTTCACTACCTTCAGGTGCTCCAGCTCATCCTCATATTTACGGAGTCCTTCATAAGTCAGTATGTTCTTTTTTGGTTCCATTTTGCTGATTACCCCTTTTCATTTCTTCGGCGTATATCGCGCCGCTTATAGGTCGCTATTTTACTCCAAAGCATTTGGATTGTCAAGGAAAACACGGCCTTCCTTCCAGGCGTATAGCAGTTCCTCCATTCCATCGATCGTCTCGACCCGATTGATGCTCCGTCTCAGCTCGGACGCACCCCGAAGGCCTGTCGTATACCATGCCGCGTGCTTTCTCATTTCCCGCATGCCGATCCGCTCTCCCTTGAAATCGCAGAGCATCCGCGCATGCCGCTGGATCATTGCGATGATCTCGTCCAGTTCCGGAGCCGGCGGCAGTTCTCCCGTTTCAAAAAAGGTCTGCATCCTTCGAAAGATCCAGGGATTCCCCTGTGCGCCCCGTGCGATCATGAAGGCATCACACCCGGTTTCCCTGCCCATCCGGATCACATCCTCCGGGTCTTTCAGATCTCCGTTTCCGATCACCGGGATCCGGACACGCTCCTTTACTTTCCGGATGATCTCCCAATCAGCTCTGCCGCTGTAATACTGCTCTCTGGTACGGCCATGAACAGCGACTGCTGCCGCGCCGGACTCTTCCGCGATATGTGCGATCTCCGGGGCGTTCACATGTGCTTCATCGAAGCCTTTGCGGATCTTGACCGTCACGGGTTTCTTCGTGGCTTTTGCCATCGCTTCGATCACTTTTCCCGCCAGAAGAGGGTCCTTCATGAGTGCCGAACCTTCGCCGTTGTTTACGATCTTCGGCACCGGACAGCCCATGTTGAGATCCACGATATCAAAGGGTCTCTCCTCGATCCGCCGCACGATCTCGCCCATCAGCACCGGATCCGACCCGAAAAGCTGGAGCGAAACCGGATGCTCCCTTTCATCCACGGAAAGCAGCTGCTCCGTATTGCGGTTGCGGTAATAGATCCCTTTCGCACTCACCATCTCCATACAAAGCAGTCCCGCTCCCTGCTCCTTGCAGAGCAAACGAAATGGCAGGTCAGTCACCCCTGCCATCGGTCCCAGGATCAAATTGTTTGCAAGCGTTACGCTGCCGATCTTCCACATGAACCCTTATGTCCTCGTTTCCTGCTGTGTCTGCAGCCAATCTGAAAACTTCGCATACTCATAGCCGCCGAGAAGCCTTTCAAGTTTCCCTCCGTCAAACACCGTATCACCGGATTCAATCTTCTCGGCAATCTCCGGCCACGGCACATATGTCACGCCAACCCCGTAAGCTTCTGCAATGAGTTCCGCCATTTCCTTCAGGCTGTAATCCTCGCCGCCAAAATTGAACACATCATTTTCGCACGCCGGTGTCACGCCCGCAAGATACAAAAGCCCACAGATATCGCCCATGTAGGTCAATGTCCGGCGGACCGAACCGTCTCCGTAAAGAGAGATGTCCTCCCCTGCCATCGCTTTTTTCAGCATAAACTCCGCCGTCCCATATGACGATGCACCAGGGATCAGCGTCCCATAAGGCAGGCAGATCCTGACCGTACAGTACCTTACCCCGTATACATTTCGATACATCTCCAAATATCGCTCACACGCCAGCTTATTTGCAGCATAGATCGTTTTCGCTTCTTTTGCGGCGTCCTCCTTCTGAGGACCTTTCTTTCCGCTGTAAACCAGCCGTGTGGACGGAAAGACGATTTTTGCCTGAGATTGCTGCCTGCGATATTCATTCAGCACATTGAGCAGCGCCATCTCGTTGATCTCCACAAATAGCCTCGGATTGTCGAATCCCTCCGCCGTCCCGGTCTTTCCGATAAACATGTAGATCAGATCCACAGAAAGATCAAGCCCCGCAAGGCCGCCATCCTCCAAAGCGGAGATCTGTCTGTACCCGTCCTCGTGATCAACGCTCTGCGGCTGCGCATCATAAAGGAACAGCGAGACCTGCTCCTTGATTTTTACCGTATGCACGAAGTTGCGCGCGATATAACTGTTCGCGCCAATGACCGCAATCTTCATCCGTCTGCTCCTACATTCCTGCATGCTTGCGGAATTCCTCCACAAGCTCTGCCTGCTTCATAATCTCCCGATAATTCAGCTCGCGCTCTTCCGGACGCTCAATACACTCCGCGAACTGCGATATGGACTTGAAAAAGGTGTCATCCGCGGACAGCGGGATTTCTTTCCTGTTTCCGTCCGTTTCAATCACCGCAGTGGGCGCAAAACCGGCCGGAGCCGTGAAAATCCGCCCGGTTGTAAGCATTCCCTTGCTCCCCCATACCTGGAGCTCACATTTGTACTGATTATCCATGCCAAAGGAAACCTGTGCCGTCACGTTTTCCTCATTCACCAGCGTCGCAGACCCGTAAAGATCCACGTCAAATTGATCCGTCCGGTTCGCTGTCGCCGTCTTTACATGCGCACTGTCTCCGAGAAGCCATGTCGCAAGCTTCAGGCAATATCCGCCGGCATCCATAAGTGCGCCGCCGCCGAGCGTCCTGTCATAGCGAAAATCCCCGGCCGGACGCATCGGAAAGCCGAAGCTCATGCGATACAGCCGCACTTCCCCGATCTCACCGGATTTGATCAGCTCCTTCAGTTCCTCCATCTGCCGATGAAACACAAACATATAGTTCTCATGCAATGCAAGAGAGCCCTTTTTCGCCTCGGAGATCAAGGTCTCCGTCTCGGAAAGAAACATCGTAAACGGCTTCTCCAGCAACACATGCTTTCCGTTCTGCAACGCCTTATTTGCCCATTGAAAATGAAGCGCAGGCGGAAGCGGGATATAGACGGCATCAATCTCGTCAGAAGATACCATGTCCTCATAAGATTCAAACAGTTTTCCAGGATATTCGGCAAGAAATGCTTCCGCTTTTTCTCTGCGGTGCATACCGACTCCGACATAAGAAAACTCCGGACATTGGAGTAAAGCCGGCATAAACCTGCGTTTTGCGATCTCCGCAGGACAAAGAACTCCGATACGGATCATATTTCCCCTCTCTTTCCCGGTTTCTCTCCCTGATCAGGACAACGGCAACAGCGACAATAGATTGCGCAGCTGGATATTTGCGTAGTTATTGCTCTGGATCAGGAAATTCAATGCGCTGTAATCCATCCAGAAATACCCTTCCGGAAGCGTAGGTAGTGCATCCGGCGCAATTTTTATGATCATATTCCGGTTCTGCTCATGATAAAACCGACCGCCTTCCTCCGAAAGCACCACGTCCACGAGCGTTTCCACAGATTCTTTCTTTGCAGAAATCCGTTCATAAAGCAATTCGACCGGATTTCGAAGATCCGGATGCTCGGTCGCTTCCAGCTGCAGGGTCGGTCCGCATTCAATCTTGTCAAAGGATCCGATCTCAGGGCATGCGCGTACCAGAAACTGCAGATTGCCGTTCTCCTCCTTCGCATACAACACGAATACCGCCTGACCGGACGCCACAAAAAGCGGCTGCGTCCAGTGCCGCACCTCGCGGCCCGAAATCTCGATATCGAAATACGCCACTTCAAAGGGATACCCCTTCTCACAGCGGACACCGTATTCGTCTACGGTCCAGTCAATCAGCTCAAACAGCGGAATGTCCGTCTTATGGACTTCCTGAAACATCTTATAATCATTCAGATAATGCAGCACCGGCTGCAGGGTTTCCGAAATATCCGTCTCAAATGCGGAATGATAGAGCGGGAGATTTGCAGACATCTCGGACGCGATCTCTTCTTTTTCCGGATCGCTGATCTGACCGGTCACGAAAGAAATGCCGGAAAGCACGGTCCGCGCATCCATGTTGACCAGGTTATCCACCTTCATGAGTTCTTTGATCTGTCCCAATGTCATCCAGCGGAAATTTGGCAGAATCTCAAACTCGTCATCCACCACGATCATAATATTACGGTTGCGCTTCTTCAAAAAGCGGGACGCCTGCTCTGACTGCACCTGGTCGTACAGGATCTCATAGCGTTCCGAGTGCTCAAACATTTCAAAATATGCCGGCAGCTTGCCGCCATGTGCACGGGTAAAGTTGCTCTTTGTGGCCTGGATCGTCGGAGAGATCTGGACGCAATTGACGTTGCCCGGCTCAACCTTCGCCTGCATGAGAAAATTCAGAACACCGTCGATCTTTCTGACGATGATCCCGAGATACCCGATCTCCGGCTGAAAGATCATCGGCTGTTCTTTGACGAAATGGTCATTTACAAACAGTCGCATGCCTTTGACGGAGAAGAAGCTCCGCTTCCGGTTCAGGATCTCGCCGTTGTAATCGTCATAAAACCAGAAATCACTGTCATAGACGCTGGCACGCTCCACCGAAACATGCGTTGTCTCATTGAGCTCCTTGATCCATTGCAGGAGCTCTTCTGTTGTATGAACGTTCCCTTCGGTATTCTTCCAGGAACGGATGATGTCAATGACTCTCTCTTTTTTCATCCGTTGTCTCACTAATCACATACTGTGGTGTATTGTTGATACACATGTAAATCCGCCCCACATACTCACCGATCATCCCGAGCGACAGCAGTACAAGTCCTCCGACGATGAGGAGCACCGACATCAGAGCTGTGTACCCTGCCATCATCTGCGGATGGATAAAAAGACGGTCAATGACGGTATAAAAGAGCGCTACCAAACCAATCAGAGAGAAAACAATCCCGACACCTGCCGTGACCCGAAGCGGTTTTACGGAAAAGGCGGTGAACCCGTTCATCCAGAGGGATAATAATTTTTTCAGCGTATAGCCGGACTCACCCTCGATCCGTTCACTGTGTCGTATAACGGCATTTCCGATATTTTTGGTAGTGCGGAGTACCAGTCCCCAGATATACGGAAATCCGTTCTTATACTCGCACATCTTATCGATGATGTATTTCCGCGCGATGAAATAACTCGTCATGTGGATATTCTTCGGTTTCCCGAGGAGGTGCTCGAGCATGTAATTATTCATTCTCGTCCCGAGCTTCCGAAAATCGTTGTCTTTACGGTCTTCGTACTTTCCGTAGACAACATCATATTTGCCGGAAAGCAATGCTTCCAGCAGGATCATCGTCTGATCGACCGGCGTCTGCCCGTCATCGTCGATCGTCACGACATAGTCTCCCTTGCACACATTATATCCGGCCATCAGTGCCGCATGCTGACCGAAATTCTGTGCAAAAGAGATGCCATGATATTTGGGATTTTTCTCGGAAAGGGCGTTGATCACATCCCAGACGTTATCCGGAGAATGGTCATTGACCATGATCAACTCATAATCATACTCCGGATGAGCCGCCATCAGGCTCTCCACCTGTTCCGCTACCTGACCGATCGTGTGCTCTGAACGATAACAGGGCACGACAAAAGATAATGTTTCCATACGCTTATTTTATCACACTTTCCTCTAAACCTGCGCGGCTTTATTTTTTTCATAGATCAGCCGCATTCCGTGCAACGTCAGATCCGGTTCATAGACATCGATCATATCTGTCTCTTCTGCGACAAGTCTCCCCAGACCGCCTGTTGCAATGGCTTTGGCATTGGTGAGTCCGGATTCTTCCCTCAAGCAGCGGATGATATACTCTGTCTGTCCGATCTGCCCGTACATCAAGCCGGCCTGCATACTCTCGATCGTGTTTTTCACCATGATGCTCTCCGGCGTCCTGATCTCGATCTCCGGTAGTTTAGCAGCGTCTTCCCAAAGCGCTTTCGCGGAAATGCGAATCCCGGGCGACGTGATACCGGTCAAAAAAGCGCCATCCTCACCGATCAGGTCATAGGTAGTCGCTGTCCCGAAATCGATCGCGATCACCGGTCCTCCATACATTCCAAGCGCTCCGACCGCATCCACGATCCGGTCCGCGCCGATCTGCTCCGGATTACCGGTCACGATCTTGATCCCGGTCTTGACCCCGGGCTCTACGAGAAGCGGCGTGATGCCGAAATACTTGATCAATGCGCTGTTCAGGGAGTGCATCACCGCAGGAACCACGGATGAAATGATCGCCGCATTGATCTCTCCGGTATGGATCCCGTTATGCTCCGTCAGATCCATCATCAAAATCCCGTATTCATCGGAAGTACGCGCCTGTTTCGTGATCAGACGGAAATTGGCACGGAGATTTTCTCCTTCAAACACGCCAACGGTAATATTGGTATTGCCGACATCAATGGTCATTAACATGGGATTGCGCCCTCCTCGCCAAGAAAAAACACCCGGTAATAGGTCTCCAATGCCTCAAACAACTCTTTTTTTTCATTCTGAAACTGCCTGACCTTCAGCACGCTTCCGATGTCGTCGTAAAGAAGGTCTCCCTCCTCAGCATCCGTCTCGATTGTAAGCTGTCCATCTTCCGAGAATTCCAGCCTGATCGTGCCGCCGACATCCTCCGTGTACAACACGCATAAAATCTGCAGTTCCTGCTTGATTTCTTCCGGAAGCCCTGCAAAATCCTCATTCAGATAAAATTTCCGGGTGTACGCACTCGCACCGCAGAGTACCACGTGTTCTTCATACATAACCGTAAACTCCCCGCACCGATACTTCGCCGGTGCTGATCGCGACAAGCTCTCTCGCCGCATTTTCCACCAGGAGAGCTCCCGTCTCATCAATTCCGCGGGCTGTGCCTTTCCATGCCTCCGGAGAATCCAGCACTTCCACCTCCCGATCACAGTTGATCAGAAGTGCATTGTAGCTATCCCGCAGCTCACGCAGATCATGATATTTCAGGAACGAATCATAGAGAGGTTCAAAAGCTGTCCAAATACGCCAAATCAAGTCTTCCCGCTCAATCTGCTGCCCCGTCTCAAGAAAAAGCGAGGTCGCAACCTCCTTTAGTTCTTCCGGGAAATCCGTATTGCCGCAATTGATCCCGATCCCGATCACCACATGACGGACCGCATGCTCCTCCATGCTCATCTCTGTCAGGATCCCGCAAACCTTTTTACCGTTCAGGATAATATCATTCGGCCACTTGATCGCGCAGTCGACGCCGGCTGCTTCCGCAATCCCGCGATGTACGGCAAGTGCTGCGATCAATGTCAGGCAAGACACCTGATCCGCAGGCACTTCCGGCCTCAGGATCACTGTCATAAAGATCCCGTCTCCATGCGGCGATGAAAAGCTTCTGCCAAGCCGCCCCCGTCCGGCAGTCTGACAATCCGCGACAACGAGCGTACCATCCGGCACGCCTTCCTCCGCCAACCGCTTCGCCTGCAGATTGGTGGAATCTGTTTCTTCAAAGCGGATCGTCTCTGCGCCGATCCAACGCGTCGTCCGTTTGCTCATTTCAGGGTGGCGTACATCACCGCCTTGATCGTATGCATCCGGTTTTCCGCCTCATCAAACACGATCGACTGCGGTCCCTCAAAGACTTCGTTTGTCACTTCCAACTCCGTCAGACCGAATTTCTCGCAGACCTCTCTTCCGATTTCCGTATTCTGATCATGGTAGGACGGGAGACAATGCATGAAAAGCGCATCGTTTCCGGCATTCTCCATCACCTTTTGGTTCACCTGATACGGGAGGAGTTTGTCAATCCGCTCCTTCCATGCTTCTTCCGGCTCTCCCATAGACACCCAGATATCCGTATAGATGATATCTGCATCTTTCGTGCTCTCTTCCACGCTCTCCGAAAGTGTGATCTTGCCGCCGTTCTCCGCTGCGATCTTTTCACAGGTGCTCACCAGTTCCGGATTCGGGAAATAATCCCGATGCGTGCAGACAGTAAAGTCCATCCCCAGCTTGCTGCAAGTCACCATCAAAGAATTCCCCGTATTATAACGAGCGTCTCCCATATAAACCAGTTTGATGCCGGCAAGTTTTCCTTTATGCTCGCGGATCGTCAGAAGGTCTGCCAGCATCTGTGTCGGGTGATACTCATTCGTCAGTCCGTTCCAAACCGGTACGCCGGCATATTTTGCGAGGTCCTCCACGATCTGCTGACCGTAGCCGCGATATTCGATCCCGTCATACATCCGCCCGAGCACACGCGCCGTATCCGCAATGCTCTCCTTTTTCCCGATCTGGGAGCCGGACGGATCGAGATAAGTCACCTGCATGCCAAGATCATGCGCTGCCACTTCAAACGAACAGCGCGTTCTGGTGCTGGTTTTTTCAAAGATCAAAACGATATTCTTACCGCGCAGTTCATCATGCGCGATGCCTTTCTTTTTCTTTTCCTTCAGCTCCGCCGCGAGATCCACCAGATAAAGGATCTCCTCCGGTGTATAATCAAGCAGCTTTAAAAAATGTCTTCCATGCAGATTCATGTGGTCCTCCTGTATTCAGCATACAGTCGCTATGCCGATCTTATTTCGTTCATGCCCTTTATATTACCGCAAATCAGCGCTTGCCGCAAGGAAAAGCCTTTTGCGAAAAAAAAGATCTCCCTAGTTGCGCAATGTCATTAAGATAAGATGACAACAAAAAGAAATAGAGAACTGAGAACCTGAATAAGGTAATCAGTTCTCTTTTTTTGATGGTTTTTAAACCTTCA
>CACZBF010000038.1 GCA_902779355.1 uncultured Lachnospiraceae bacterium
ACTCACAAGGAATCACGTTATAAATGGAAAAATCCGGCCATCAAGGCCGGATTTTCTCCGATTGGAAAGTGCTGTCTAAGTTTCTATTGCGACAGCCCCATCTTTATGCGGAAGATGGGACTTGAACCCACACGAGATTGCTCTCACAAGATCCTTAGTCTTGCTCGTCTGCCAATTCCGACACTTCCGCCCGCTGTTCGACAGCCCACTTATGATAACGCACCATGAATAAAAAGTCAATGCTTTTTCCGATACACCTCAAAAATTTTCCTTGACATCCCTATTGAAAAACGGTAGTATAATCGTTGCAAGTGCGCCGGAGAAGTTATTTGGCACAGTGCAAACAAAGCGCAGAAGTGGCGGAATTGGCAGACGCGCAGGCTTCAGGTGCCTGTGGTCGCAAGATCGTGTGGGTTCAAGTCCCATCTTCTGCACGAAAACCCAGGTCATACGGTCTGGGTTTTTTTATGCGGTAACGACCGTTTTTTATTGACGCATACACCACTTATTCGTATATTATAGTGTAGCGTAAACAAACTGTGCTTTTGCACGAGAGGAGGAAACAATGAAAAAACAGATGTTACCGATCGCGGCCATACTGACCGCAACCATGCTGGCCGCAGGATGTGGCGCACAGAGCGCACCGGCACCGCAGCCGGCTGAGACCGAAGCAACCGAGACCGCGGCTGTAGAGACTGAGGAGCAGGAGGCTGCTGAGACAGAGGAAGCAACCGAGGAAGAGGTTACGGAAGATGAAGTGACAGTGGAATACAATGACCCGGACGGACTTCCGACCTATACGTATACGGGGACGGAGGAGTACCTCGATGTGATCAGTGACTATATGGTCACGGAGTATGAGAAGAACTTCCCGCAGAAGGTGAATGTGTTCATTCCTTACAGCATCGTGGTGGATACGGATGACTCCAATACGGACGACATTCTGGTCTATGGTGAATTTGACATCGACGGGTATGACCTGAGAAACTCAACGCTGGTCAGCAACTGCGGCTCCCGCAACGCCGGTATTTTCCATCTGCAAAAAGCTGATGACGGGACTGTGACGGTTGCCAAAGCAGAACTCCCTGAGACCGAAGACGAAACTGAAAAACTTTTCTCGTCTGCAAAGGATGCTTATGACAAGATCAAGGCACTGACAGATGAGGATCTCACGGAAGCACGCGCTACGGCGATCGCAGATTATGTCAACACGAACGGGTTGAATATCGATCAGTGGCAGGATTACGGCAAAGCGCCGGTCGTTGTGATCAATGCACCGGAGCCGCCGGAAGAGGAAGAGATCTATACATTCGATAGCCCGAAGGGATACAGCATCACCTATGACCTCAGAGAGTTCACGCTGGGCACGTCTGATGAGACCGATATGTATGGCAAGGTTGAGGAAGATGACAAGTATACGGGGACATTCCTCGTGATCGAGAAGGTGGCATCTACCGACACGGATGCGGCCATGAAAGAAGCGATGAAGCAGGCAGGCGTGACGGACGCAGAGATTACGGACGCTACGATCGGCGATGGTGTTGCATGCAGCACTGCCCAGTGGCAGGAAACGCTGGATGACGGACGGATTTTCTACTACATCTGCTATTGCGTACCAATGGATGATGACGTGCTTCGGATCAGACTGGAGACCACCTATCAGGAAGGTGTGAACGAGGTGACCATGGACGATCTGGCACAGATGTTTGCACCGATGATGGATACCTTCCATCTTGACTAAGGTGTTCCCGAAACATCGAAGAGTGGTATAATACATTTTGGCAGGGAGATCTTTTCCCTGCCAAAATAAAAGAAAAGGAGAAACAACTATGAAGGTATGTCCTAAATGCGGCGCACAGACCGAAGATGATGCAAAATTCTGTGCAGCTTGCGGATTTAGTTTTCTGGAGGCAGCGCAGAGTGCGCCCCAGCCGGAGCAGCAACAACAGCAGCAGTATCAACAGCAACAGTATCAGCAGCCGGTACCGCCGGTAGCGCCGGCACCGCAGGCACCTCTGTATCAGCCCGAGAATCCCTGCGATAAGGCACTCGGCATCGTTGCCGTCCTCTGCGGATTCCTCGGCGTTCTCGTTGCGTACTTCGGCGGGGATGTCGACGGAAAGCGTTCCGATTACCTCAGATTCTACGCAAACGAGGGGCTGATGCTTGCATTGTTTGGGTTGATCGGACTGATCCCGTTTGTCGGTTGGATCTGGAGCATCTTCAACTTTGTATGCATGATCATTGCAATCGTATATGCCTGCAAGGGTGAGACCAGACCGGTACTCTTCTACGGGACATTAAGGATCATCAAATAATCCTGCATTGTAGAAGGCTTTCGTCGTGAAGACGGAAGCCTTTTTTCTTGTCTTTTTCAAAAAAAGTGCTATAATGTGAGAGGCTTTCTACTTATAGAAGAGGCAGAAGTACGGAGAATTTCGGAGGAAATGGTTATGAAAATGCGGAAAGGAAAGAAGCTGATCACCATCCTGCTGGCAGCATTCTTTATTGTTGCAGGTATGAATGTAAGCGAACCCATTCAGGCAGCAACGATCAGCGAAGCGGAACTGACGCAGCTTTATCTGAACTATCAGCAGATGCTTGCGCAGTCGGGCGCGGATCAGGCAGCAGCGGCACAGGCGGCAGCAGAGCAGCAAGCCCTTTTGGCGCAGCAGGCAGCGGCGGCACAGGCAGCATTGCCGAAAGATGCGAACGGCGCGATCATGACGAGCCCGGCGGGAATGCCGGAGACCTATGTGGATATCAACCTGACGACACAGACTGTCGTTTATTATCTGAACGGCGTAGCGGTACTTGTGAGTCCTTGCGTGACAGGCAACCCGAACAAGGGACGCGCAACACCGACCGGTTTCTACTCCATCAAAGCGATGGTGCCGGGGAAACGCTTAAAAGGCCCCGACTGGGATGTGTGGGTCAACTACTGGATGCGCTTTACGGATGGCGCGATCGGCCTGCATGATGCGAGCTGGAGAAGTTCTTTCGGCGGGACGATCTATCAGACGAACGGGTCTCACGGCTGCGTGAACCTGCCGTCGCAGAATGCCGCGACGCTCTACAGCATGGTGACGATCGGGACACCGGTGGTCGTACATATCTGAGAGACATCATCATAGAGAATACAAAAATCTTCGTCCGGATCGGGCGGAGATTTTTTTTCAAAAATAAAAAAGGGGAATCGTAAGTTTCGCAGAATAATAATAATAGAGACTCCCTTTTTCGGAGAAAGGAAAGGCAAAGCAGAAGATGGATAAAACAATCCGTGAAGAACTCGAAGAGATCGAACGCAATACATTAAGCCCTTATGCGGCACTGAGTGAAAAGAGCCAGGGGCGGGACTTTCCGGAGGAACAATGCGATATCCGACCGGTGTATCAGAGAGACCGCGATCGGATCGTCCATTGCAAGTCTTTCCGGCGGTTAAAAAACAAGACGCAGGTTTTTTTGAATCCGAGAGGCGATCATTACCGCACGAGATTGTCGCACACACTTGAGGTTTCTCAGAATGCGCGTACGATCGCAAAAGCGCTGCGGTTGAATGAGGATCTGTGCGAAGCGATCGCGATCGGTCATGACCTCGGACACACGCCGTTCGGACACGCCGGAGAAACGGTGTTGAACGGCTATTTAAAAGAAGGATTCCGTCACAACGAGCAGAGCGTCCGCGTTGTGGAGACGATCGAGAAAGAGGGGCGCGGCCTGAACCTTACCAAGGAAGTCAGAGACGGCATTTTAAACCACGAGATGCATACGAGACCAGCAACGTTAGAAGGGCGGATCGTGCGGCTTTCCGACAAGATCAGTTATGTGAATTCGGATATCGATGATGCGATCCGTGCGCACATCCTGACGGAGGACGATCTGCCGAAAGATATTTCAAGGATCCTTGGCAACTCTCCGCGGAAGCGCCTGAATACGCTCGTGCACGATATTGTGATCTCGAGTATGGACAAGCCGGACATCTGCATGTCGGAGGACGTGGAAAAAGCCCTCTGGGATCTCAGAGCATTTTTGTTTGAGAACGTTTATCGAAACCCCGAGGCCAAAGGCGAGGAGACAAAGGCAAAAGACCTTGTGGCCTGGCTGTTTGAGTTTTATATGGAGCACCCGGAAGAGATGCCGGCTCTGTTCCAGAAGATGCTGGAGAAAGACGGCCGGAAGGACCGGATCGTAGCGGATTATGTTTCCGGCATGACGGATGAATACGCAATCATGAAGTTTAAAGAATATCAGATCCCGAAAGATTGGCAGGTGTATTGAAGTGCCCTTTTACAGCGACGAGTTGATCGAAGAAGTGCGTTCGCGGAACGATATCGTGGACGTCATCGGGCAGTCCGTACAACTGAAAAAAAAGGGGAGTACCTACTTCGGCCTTTGCCCTTTTCATAATGAAAAGACAGGCTCCTTTTCCGTATCGCCGCATAAGCAGATGTACTACTGCTTCGGGTGCGGTGCAGGCGGTAATGTTTTTACCTTTGTGCAAAACTATGAAAACATGACGTTCCCGGAGGCGGTGCAGTATCTGGCGGAACGCGCCGGGGTGCAGCTGCCGCAGAGAGAAGAGACCCCTGAGGAAAAGATGCGTGCCGGGAAAAGGGAGAAGCTCTTAGAGATCAACAAAGAGGCGGCGACCTACTTTTACGCACTGCTCAGAAGCGAGCACGGCGCACAGGCACTTTCTTATTTCAAAAAGCGTGAATTGTCGGATGAGACGATGCGGCAGTTCGGCCTCGGATACTCCGACAAATACCGGGACGACCTGTACCGGCATTTGAAAAAATGCGGATATGAAGATGTGCTCATCAAGGAATCCGGACTTGCGAAATACGATGAGAAAAACGGCTGGCATGACATGTTTTGGAATCGTGTCATGTTTCCGATCCAGGATGTCAGAGGTAAAGTCATCGGTTTCGGCGGCAGAGTCATGGGAGACGGCGAGCCCAAGTACTTAAATACGCAAGACACCCTGCTGTTTGACAAAGGACGGAACGTGTATGCGCTGCACAAGGCGCGAACGACGAAACGACCTTATATGCTCCTTTGCGAAGGATACATGGATGTGATCGCACTGCATCAGGCAGGTTTTACGAATGCGGTGGCGGCGCTGGGGACAGCGTTCACGCCCGGGCATGCCGGACTCTTAAAACGCTATACCAAGGAAGTCTACCTGACGTTTGACAGCGACGGTGCCGGCATCAAAGCAGCGCTAAGAGCGATCCCGATCCTGCGGTCAGTGGGGCTGCCATGCAAGGTGATCCATCTTGACCCGCATAAAGATCCGGATGAATTCATCAAAAACCTCGGCGTGGAGGCATTTGAAGAACGGATCGCTTCCGCGGAAAACAGTTTCCTTTTCCGCGTCAGGATCCTGCAAAACGATTACGACGTGACAGACCCCGCCGGGAAGACCGCATTTCATCAGGCGGTTGCCAAGATGCTGCTGGAGTTCACGGATGAGGTGGAACGCGAAAACTATATGGAAGCGGTTGCAGAGACTTATCATGTCGGCTTTGATAACCTGAGGAGGCTCGTACAGAGGCTCGGGACCGAGGAAGGACTTGCGGCGCAGCGACCGGTCAAAAAGAGCGGCATCAAAGAAAAAAAGAAAGAGGACGGGGGCAGGACAGCGGAAAAACTCCTGCTGACGTGGCTCATCGAAGAGGAAAGCCTGTTTGACCAGATCGGTGTCTACATCACACCGTCGGATTTTGTGGATGACCTATACAGGCGCGCGGCGGAATATGTGTTTGCACAGCACGCTGAAGGGGGCGTGCAGCCGGCCAAGATCCTGCTGTATTTTCAGGAGGAAGAGCAAAACGAAGTGGCATCTCTCTTTCACGCCACCCTGGAACATATCGAGACGCCGGAGGAGCGGGAGAAAGCATTGCGCGATGCGGTTCTGAAAGTCAAACAGAATGCCGTCGCCTACCGGACCAAACATACGGAGCCGGGTGATCTCGAAGCGATTCAGCAGGCGATCCGCGACAAGCAGGATTTGGAAAAACTCGGCAAGATCCGATTTACGATTTAGCAGATCCATTCAGATAGAAAAAAATAAGGAGAGCAAACAAACATGGCAACGAAAAAGAAAGCAGAAGAAACGAAAGAAACGAAGAAGACGACGGCAAAGAAGTCGGCGGAAAAGAAGACGCCGGGAAAGAAGACCACAGAAAAGAAAGCGGCGGAAAAGAAGACTGCAAGTAAGAAGACAGCAGAAAAGGAAACGCCGGAAAAGAAGACACGTACGAAGAAAGCAGCTGCAGAGGAAGAGGCAGCCGTTAAGAAGACACGTACGAAGAAAGCAGCTGCAGAGGAAGAGGCAGCCGTTAAGAAGACGCGTACGAAGAAAGCAGCTGTAGAGGAAGAGGCGCCCGTAAAGAAGACGCGTGCGAAAAAGACAGCTGCAGAGGAAGAAACGCCTGCAAAAAAAACAACTGCAAAGAAGGCGTCTGCGAAGAAGGCCGCTGAAGAGAGCACGCCGGCGAAGAAAGCAAGCACAAAGAAAGCAGCCAAGGAAGAAGAAGCAAAGAGCACGGAAGAAGCACCGGTCACCATGGGGAATTTCCTGGAAAAACTGCCGGAGCTGGAAGCGATCGCGCGCAAGAAAAAGAATACGCTGGAATACCAGGAGATCAACGATTTTTTCAAAGGGTTCGAGCTGGATGACGAAAAGTTTGACATCATTTTAAATTACCTCGAGGAAAAGGATGTCGATGTCATGAACCTCGCCGAAGAGGAAGAGGAAGAGATCGACGAGGAGCAGTTCTTAAATGAAGAGGAAGAGGTCGAAGTGGAAAACATCGATCTCTCTGTTCCGGACGGCGTGTCCATCGAAGACCCGGTCCGGATGTACCTGAAAGAGATCGGAAAGGTGCCGCTCCTTTCCGCGGAAGAGGAGATCACGCTGGCACAGCAGATGGAAGCAGGGTTGGAAGCGCAGGAGCGTGTGCGTGAGATCCGGGAAGAACTGGAGCATACAAAAGCAAAACGCAAGATCGCGAGTCTGGAAAAAGAGTTAGAAGAACAGCGCGCGATCAACCGGGAAGGCGAGGCAGCCAAGAAGAAACTCGCAGAGGCAAACCTGCGTCTTGTGGTTTCTATTGCTAAGCGTTATGTGGGACGCGGCATGCTGTTTCTGGATCTGATCCAGGAAGGGAATCTGGGTCTCATCAAAGCCGTGGAAAAATTTGATTATAGCAAAGGCTATAAATTCAGTACCTATGCGACCTGGTGGATCCGTCAGGCCATCACACGCGCGATCGCAGATCAGGCACGTACGATCCGGATCCCGGTGCATATGGTGGAGACGATCAACAAACTGATCCGGATCTCGAGACAGTTGCTGCAGGAGCTCGGGAGGGAACCCACCCCGGAAGAGATCGCTGTACAGATGGGCATGCCGGAAGAGCGTGTGCGTGAGATCCTGAAGATCTCGCAAGAGCCTGTTTCTTTGGAGACGCCGATCGGCGAGGAAGAAGATTCGCACCTCGGTGATTTCATCCAGGACGACAATGTACCGGTGCCGGCGGATGCGGCAGCGTTTACGCTTCTAAAGGAGCAGCTGGAAGAAGTGCTGGGGACGTTGACTGAGCGTGAGCAGAAAGTGCTGACATTGCGCTTTGGTCTGGAGGACGGACGCGCACGGACGCTGGAAGAAGTCGGCAGAGAGTTTAATGTCACGAGAGAGCGTATCCGGCAGATCGAGGCGAAGGCACTTCGGAAGTTACGGCATCCGAGCCGCAGCCGGAAACTGAAGGATTATCTGGAGTAATGCAGCGTTTATCAAAGCGCCTTGCTGCGGCGGCAGAGCTTGTCCCGGAGGGGGCGGTTCTTGTCGATATCGGAACGGATCATGCTTTTTTGCCCATCACTCTTTGTGAGACAGGAAGGATCAGATCCGCCATCGCCATGGATGTTGCGGAGGGGCCGCTGTCCCGTGCGAGTGCGCATATCAGGGAAGCCGGTTTGGATGGATTGATCGAGACGAGGCTGTCCGACGGCTTTTCGGCGCTCCTTCCGGAGGAAGCGGATACGGCTTCGATCCTTGGTATGGGAGGAGCCCTGATCATGCGGATCCTGACGGAGCACGATCCGCGTATCCTGGGGATCAAAACCCTTCTTCTCGGACCGCAGTCCGAGATAAAACAAGTCCGCTCCTTTCTTTTGCGGGAAGGATATCGTATCGGGACGGAGCGTCTCGTGGAGGAGGACGGAAAGTTTTATTTTCTCCTGCCTGTCCATGCCGATGAGAAGGAGGAGGCCGCATACAGCGAGGCGGAACTGTACTATGGGAGGAGTCTTCTGGCTGAAAGGGATCAGGAGCTGATGAGGTTTCTCGATTGGAGAAAACAGATCCTGGAGGAGATCCGCTCGGCCCTTTCTTCTTCGGATTCCGCAGCGGGCCGCTCGCGGCTTTTGGATGTGGAGAAGGAATACGAATTGATAAAGGAGATACAACATGGCTGATGAAATGTTACGCGTAGTGATCGAAGGAGAGGAACGTGAGATCAAGCGGAAAACCCTTTTCAAAGCACTGGCGGATGAATACCAGGAAAAGTACGAGCATAAGATCGTGCTTGCTTCGATCAATTATCGCCTCAGGGAATTGTCCAAGGGGATCACGGATTCCGGAGAGCTCCGTTTTGTGACCACCGATGAGCCGGCCGGACGGAAAGCTTACCGGCGAAGTCTGACGCTTTTGATGGAAAAGGCGGTGCATAAGGTGGTGGGCTCTTACAAAAGCACGGCAGTGGTACATTATGCGGTCGGAAACGGATATTATTGCGAGATGACAGAAGGTTATCCCGTTACCAAGGAATTTGTGAAGGCTGTCGAAGAAGAGATGCGTGCACTGGTTGCAAAGGACCTTCCGATCACAAAAGACAGCTGGAACACCGAGGAAGCGACGGCGTATTTTGCGGGATGCGGCATGAAGGATAAGGAAGCATTGTTCCGCTATCGCAGAAGTTCCCGCATCAATGTTTACAATCTTGACGGATACCGGGATTATTATTACGGCTACATGGTGCCGTCCACCGGGTATCTGGACCGCTTTTCCATCGAACCTTACAAAGACGGCTTTGTGCTCATGCATCCGGCAAAGGGGGAGCATGAAGTGCGGCCTTTTGCGCCAAGCGAAAAGCTTTATACCACCTTGCATGAATTCGGAGAATGGGGCGAGATCTGCGGCATCACCACTATCGGAGATCTGAATGATGCGATCGTGGCGGGACGGCTGCAGGACGTGATCCTGACCCAGGAGGCCCTGATGGAAAAGAAACTCGGGACCCTGGCGGAGATGATCGCGGAAAACCGGGAAAAGAAATTTATCATGATCGCAGGACCGTCTTCCTCCGGAAAGACGACCTTTTCCTATCGCCTGTCGATCCAGCTGAGAGCGCAGGGGCTCTGCCCGCATCCTTTCCCGCTGGATGATTATTATGTGGATCGGGAAAACTGCCCCAAAGATGCGGACGGAAATTATGATTTTGAATGTCTGGAGGCGCTTGATGTCGAGCAGTTGAACAAAGATCTCACGGCACTTCTTGCGGGGGAAGAAGTGGAAGTGCCGATCTTCAATTTCAAGACCGGCAAGCGCGAACCCGTCGGCAAGCGCATGAAGATGGAAAAAGATGACGTGCTGGTGATCGAAGGGATCCACGGCTTGAACGACAAGCTCTCTTACTCCATCGCACCGGAGCACAAGTTCAAGATCTACATCAGCGCGCTCGCTGCTCTGAACATCGACGAACACAACTATCTGCCAACCACGGACGCAAGGCTTCTACGCCGGATCGTGCGTGATGCGAGGACACGCGGCAGCTCCGCACAGGAGACGATCGCGATGTGGCCGTCAGTCCGCCGCGGCGAACAGAACTATATCTTCCCCTTCCAGGAAAAGGCGGATGTGATCTTCAACTCCGGTCACATCTACGAACTCGCCGTCATGAAGACATATGCGGAGCCGCTGCTTTTCGCAGTCGAGAAGAACTCTCCGGAATACCAGGAAGCAAAACGCCTCCTGAAATTCCTCGACTACTTCCTTCCGGTCCCCTCGGAAGACATCGGCAGCAACTCCCTCATCCGCGAATTCATCGGAGGCGGATGCTTCGGTCTCTGACCGGCAGTTTACCGTAGCTGGTCCCTGTACCCTTCCTCATGGCAGTCTGCATCCAAACCTGTTCACAGGTTTCGGAGCCAAGAGCTTTTATGCATTTGATTCAAGTCTATGTAATCTGACG
>CACZBF010000039.1 GCA_902779355.1 uncultured Lachnospiraceae bacterium
GCCAATCGGATGAGGAGTTTCTCACCCAGTTAAAGCTGATGGTAGATGGGAAACCCACCTATGCAGCAATGATACTTCTTGGCAAGGAATCGTGTGACTATGTTTTTAACACTCCGCCCAAAATCATGTGGCGGTTGTATGGCGCAGACGGCGCAGACAAAGATTATGCTATTTTTACAGTTCCGTTCATCAACGTGGCGGATAAGATATTGGGAAAAATACGCAACTTGACGTATCGCTACATGCCAAACCAACAGTCTCTATTTCCACAGGAAACCGATCAGTACGATCCTTGGTTGCTTCGCGAACTGCTGAATAATAGTATTGCGCATGGTAGTTATCAACTTGGAGGACGTATATACATCAACGAGTTTGAAGATCACATTACCATTACTAACCCTGGAGAATTTCTGCCTCAAAGTGTCGAAATGGTATTAAAACCAGGATATAATCCTCCGTTTTACAGAAATCAGCGACTGGCGGATGGAATGGTAAAGTTTAACATGATAGACACTGCGACTAGTGGAATTCGTAAAGTATATCGGATTCAGCGAGACAAGTATTTTCCAATGCCAGATTTTGATTTATCTCAGAATGGCCAAGTTGCAGTCACTGTTTATGGAAAAATACTAAACGAGCAATATACCTACATATTGTATGAACATCCAGAATTGGATTTGGAAACTGTATTTTTACTGGATCAGGTCCAGAAAGGGCTTGGAGATAAGTTAACAAAAGATGCAATAAACTATTTAAGAAAACATAAGCTCGTTGAGGGGAGAGTGAATAGTTTATATCTTTCTGCGGAGGTATCAAAAACAATAGACGCGAGCGCGGAATATATAAAAAATAAAGCGTTCGATGATCAATATTATAAGGATCTGATCATCAATTATCTAAGACAATATGGTAGGGCACAGAAAAAGGATTTTCGAACTCTTTTGATGGATAAGCTTCCAAATTCATTATCGGAAAGACAAAAAGAGTATAAAATCGGAAATTTGTTAGCATCACTGAAGAGACAGGGCCTGATTCGTACGGATTCATCTAACCAACAGCTGTCCTTTTGGATTCTTGAGTAAAAAAATTTTTACTCAAGGTTACTCGAGTTTTTACGCAAGCAAGACGTAGAATAACGAGGGGTATGCAGAGTCCGATGCAGCAACAGAGAAAGACTGGGAGATACATCTATCTGACTATTTGGAGCAGCACGATTCTATTCGGTACTATCTGTCGTCGGATGAGAAGATCGCCCATGCGGTGGACAATGCCACAAAAAAGGTGCTACTTTCATATGAACTGGAGGACTCATGGTCTCCATGCGTTCAGGAGTGATTGGATAGAATTACCCCACATTTCGACGCTCTGGGTCGAAATGTGGGGTACGCAATATTTAAACACAACTTATAAAGAGGTGATAACATGGAAAGAATAGACATCCGACTGAAAGAATCTGATCGGCAAATACTCAAATCCATAATCGGAAAAACCCTAGACTGTATTGAACACGATGAATTTACATTCACAGACAGCTCATCTCAAGTGGTAAAGATCAGTAGTTATGGTGAAACCATTTTTCTATATAGTTTTGTGGAAGAACTAGATTTCTATGGAAGCACAGAAGATGTAGCCGTCTGGACAGTAGAAAAAACGGAGTATCCACTAGTTGCGGAAAAATCATTTATAAAAATGCCTATTCAACAAACTATTACCAAAATTTCACTGATCCAGGAAAACCAGCAGATGTTTGACCAAGGAGTTCAAACCTATGACGTATGGGTAACCCGAGGTATTATCATTGACGTTGGGGATCATCAGATATCTTTTGAAAAGCCAGTATGGTTTTCAGAAGATATCATTATACGGAAAGGATATGAGCTCCAAAAAACGTTCAGATCTGCAGAAGCCATCACCAACGCAGAGAATTGGAATGATGGAATGGAGATGACGTGCAGCAGGAACGTTGAAACACTATAGAGCTCCACCCTAGATGACAATCATTATAAAAAGCGTCGGAAATTCCGGCGCTTTTTCATTGTATCATTGTATGTTAAACTGTAGATATCAAAGGAAAGGAGCACTCCCATGTTAGAGATCGGCAAGACCTATTATTTCTGGGACAATACCCGGGAAAGGCTGGGATCTCTGGAGATCACGGATCTGCAGGAAGATCATTTCTATTTCTCCTACCTTGAAATAGAGAAACCGGGAAGGGGAACCTATGACCTGGTATCCAGTCTCTATCTCACCAAATGGGATGTCCCCGAATACCGCAAAGCCATGCTAATAGGCACAGACCGCGAGTTCTGACCCGGAAAGAAAGGGAAGCATCGCAACTTCAACAGACCGTATAAAGTTAACCCATATTATGTTCTTTCGCTATTGTCGATTTCCTGAAGCCTCTGCAGCCACTTCCGGATGGAGCCGTTTTCAAAGTACTCCAGCAGAGCTCCCTCGCAGAACCGGTCTTCCCGGATCGCCATCATCAGCATGGCAAGGACCGTCTTCCCATCCAGAGAAGAAACATCCACATCCTTTAACGGAATGTTCCGGATATCCACGCCGCCGGCCTGAATGGTCTCGTCGTACCGAAACAGATAATCATGGCCGTTATTTGCGTAGTGGTATACGGTATCCATGAGATCGCCCACGACCTCATTCAGAAAATGCACATACGGAAACTGGAGCGGGTGCTCCGGGGAACCGTCGTTTTCCTTGTCTATGATCCACTCGCCGTAAGGCCCGTCGTCCAGCTGATTCAGCAGTTTTGTCAGATCCTCATACATGAGATGACCTCCTCAGCCTGCGGCCAGCTGCTCTTCCCGGGTAAAGATGAAGCCCAGGATGTCCGATGCCATGGCGGCCGGATTGGTGCGCATATACTGTTTTACGGCTTCCAGATTGTCCGCTGCGCTCTCGGCGTACCGTGTGACGGTGATCACAAACACCGCATAGGTGTCCGGCACTTTCCGGAGCAGCTCCAAAAGATCCTGCATGGTAATCCTTCCTTCATGGTCATAATATCGAAGCCATGATACCCAAAGATGGAAGGGAAGTCAAACTCAGGCGTTTGGATCAAGGTGATTCAGTTCAAATCTTTCCCCACGATCTGAAATTCATTGTTCTGCGTAACGCGGGAAGGATCATGCTTTGGATTCGGCGAAACAGCTAACGTGCATGTTTTGTAAAAAGACGCACGTTAGATATTGACTTCATCTGTTGTGAATGCTATATTACGTTGTATGTAGATGAAAGGAGACATTGCCATGTTGGAATTTATAAAAGATCGCGTAGATGATTTTGATGTCAAATTTTTCGTTAATGAGCTGGCGGATGCCTCCAAGAGTCTTGGGATCCTGGAAGCAAAGATAGATTCCTACCAATTCAACAGTATCCTTATCCCTATGCTCCAGAAGAAGGAAGCGGTTTCTTCAATGTATATTGAGGGGACACAGACAACCATTCCGGATGTGCTGAAAAGCGAGATCAGCCCTCAAACCAGTGATGATAAGATCCAGACGGAGGTTCGGAATCATATACAGACCCTCATTTTCGGAGCGGAATACCTTCGCTCCGGGAAATTCACGCATTCTTTTATGAAGCAGCTCCATGTTTATATGATGACCGGTATTATCGCACCAGGACTAGAAAAAACGTTGGGGAAATACAAAGTCAAGGACAATCAGATTAAAAGCTCCACCGGGGCTGTGGTCTATACTCCCCCCTCTGCTTCGGAAACGAAAAAATACATGGATGAAATGATTTCTTTTATGAACGATGCCGAGGATGGTCTGAATCCACTCATCAAGGCAGCTATGATCCACTCTCAGTTTGAATCTATTCACCCGTTCTCCGATGGCAACGGGCGTGTTGGACGCGTACTGATCAGTCTGTACCTCTACAAGGCCAGAGTCATCAATTTCCCGTTTTTCTATATCAGCGAGGCTATAAGTATGGACAAGGCCGTGTACTACCAAATGCTGACAGATTCGAGAACAAATACGCTCGACGAGTGGATTAAGTACTTCCTTCATAAGGTCAGCGTGCAGACGGAAAAGCACATCGGGTATATTGACGCACTGAACGCGCTTTATAATAAAACCAAGAATACAGTCAAGCAGTGTATCAACAGCCCGAAGTTTGATGAAATTATCGAATGTCTGTTTACACATCCGGCACTGACCGCTTATATCCTTGAAGACCAGTTGGCGGTTTCGCATGGACAAGCGGTTCGGTATCTGCATGTGTTGGAAGATAAGCGAGTTCTCCTCGGGGATGATCGCAAGCGTGGGAAACAGTACTTTTTTACAGAGCTTATAGATCTTGTCCAGCGAGCATAAGGACGTGAATGACAGGAAAGGCGGTGGTGCGTATGATTGTATAGGCAAGCTGGTATATCTGCTACCAACTTTTATACCGGCGCAGATGTAGGCGGCGCGGCATAACAGCTACCAACGGTATGTTGCACCATAAACTCACTCTGGGGATACGAGTGTCCTCCAAATAAGTAGATTGGCGCTCGTGCCCTCAGATACAAAAACTGAATTATTTGAGGACGAAAATGAAATTTAATAAACTTGATGATCTTGATACGTTCCGATGGGAACGAATCAAAGGCGCGGAGCTTGAGGGGAAATACGACATGCCCAAGCTCCACCCGGTTCATGACGTTGAGCCGGAAAACCTCGTGCCGTTTCACATGGCAAAGACAGCCATAAATCCCGAACAGCGGTGGTTTCATTTCTACGAGGATGATTACCAGTTTGAACGGTTTTGGAACCGTCCCGCTCAATACCTATCTGTTTTAAGGCGCTTCGCCGGTGGGATCAGTACAGACTACAGCATTTATCTGGACATGCCACGCAGCCAACAGATATGGAACTGTTGGCGCAACCGAGCGATGGCCTATTATATGCAGCAGAACGGCTTAACCGTCATCCCAAACGCAGGGTGGAGCGACGCAGAGAGTCTTGAATGGGCTTTTGACGGACTTCCGTCAGACAGTGTGTTGTCCATCACGACGCAAGGATGTATGGGTCACGATTATGTCTCCAAGCAGTCCCTGTTGAACGGGATGCATGAGTTGGTGCGGCAAAAGCATCCGGAAAAGCTCATCGTCTACGGCAAGTTCCCTGATGCTTGGCGGGAACGCTTTCCAATGCCAATTGTTGTCTGCAACACGTTTTCTCAAGAAAAATGGGGTGCGTGATATGGGCAGAGGCAGAGGTGGTTATACTGAAAAGCAGCCGAGCTATAAAGACTCTGGTGGCTATAAAGTCACGGATAAGGGAGCAATTTTCGTCGCAGAGCGATACATGGATCAAGGATATGAGGCTGTTTTTCGAAGACGGCACGATCCGGATCGTGGATGTGATCTGACGATAAAAACCAGTGACGATGAAAATATCGTGAAGAACATTGAAGTAAAAGCTATCACAAGTAATAACCCCAGTAAAATGAGCACGAGGATTGGCGAGGCGGCAGGCCAAATCAGCGAAGGTGACACAGTGGCAATTTTTCTTCCGAATCACCGAAACAGCCAAACAGGACGTGCTCTTGCTGAGGCAGGAATTGCGGAAGCCAGAAGAAAAGGGTATGTCAAAGGCCCTATTGAGGTATGGTTTTCCGACAAGACATGTGAGCACTATTGAAAATGGAGGAAAAAGTAATGTCTCAACTGGGATGTATATGCGGCGAACGCATGACAAAAACAAGCTGTCCGTCGCCATGCAGTTTGGATATCTTCTATAAGGAAGAAATCGATAGAGCAATATATGAAGACCCTTCCATCACGCTCCACAGCTTTTTGAGCGGATGGGATGAGAGAAACGATTGCGCGAAGAAGTATATGGACAGGCCAGAACCCGTTGATTATTGGTGCTGCCCTGCATGCAAAAGGGTGTACGAGGTTCAGTATATTCCCGGCGGGCGATGGTTGAGAATCTACAAAAAGGCGAATGATCCTGTTGCTGAAAGCTTTGAAGGCTGGACACGGATTTACGTCTTGCCGGATGTAGAGACCGATGCAGCAACAGAGAAAGACTGGGAGATCCATCTATCCGACTACTTGCTTCAGCACGATTCTATCCGGTACTATCTGTCGCCGGACGAAAAGATCGTCCATGCGGTAGACAAGACCACAAAAAAGGTGCATTTCTCATATGAACTGGAGGACTCATGGTCTCCATCTGCTGAGGAATAAGCTAAAAAACTATAGGCACGAATTGAGTCGAGAATAAGAAAAGAGCCGTATCAGAAGAAAAGATACGACTCTTTGAAAGAAACAGAGTATGCTGAAATACGATTCAGTTCTGCCTATAAGAAATTACCATTCTTTTCCTTATGACGCATCACATGGGAATATGATACAGGACCAGCATATCGCCTACTTCCACATGATACCGCTCCGTCGGCTTCACCGTTTTCTTTTTTCGCCGGACAAGAACGATCATGATCCCGTATTCGTCCTCCATCTCCTGAAGGCTCTTTCCGATCCACATGCTGTCGATGTCTACCAGTATATTATGTGTTACGATCTCAGATCCGAGGCCACTCGCCACTTCCTCTTTCTTCATTCTCTGATACTGTTCCACGAAGCCGGCGGAAATAATGCCGGTAGGAAGCGCCACTGCAAACACACCGAGAAATGAGATCAGGACTCCCAGCGCCTTTCCGAGTGCTGTCACAGGATAGATATCCCCGTAGCCGATGGTCAGAATGGTGGAAACTGCCCATCAGATCCCGGAAAAGGCATCTGTGAAAGCATCCGGCTGTACCGGATTCTCCACATTGTACATCAGCAGAGAGGACGCGAGCATTACAATAAAGATCACGAAGATCGAGGAAAGAAGCTGATTTCTCTTATCATAGATGACCGTACGAATGACTGAGAACGAATCATAATTCGCGTTGAGCCGGAACAGATGGAAGATCCGGACCACCCGCAGCATCCGGAAGACCACCATGCCGTTGAGGAAAAAGAACGGGAGGATCGTCAGCAGTTCAATGATGCCATCTGTGGATTTCACATATTTCCAGATCGCAGTGAGCCTCGTTTCATTCTGATAGAAGAAGTCTGCCGTCCAGATCCGAAGCACATATTCCACGATAAAGATGGAAACCGTGATCCGATCGATAGCATTGAACAGATCCCGGTACTGGGCAAGCCCCGGTGCCCAGCACCAGAAACAGTACTGTGATGTTTGCGATGATGACAAGTGCGATAAAAACATCAAAGGCACGGCTGACGTAATCCTTGTATTTTCCGATCTGGATGATATCAAAGACTCG
>CACZBF010000040.1 GCA_902779355.1 uncultured Lachnospiraceae bacterium
TTCTTCTGCAATCTCAGATGTCTGGCTTGGATCCAGATCAATTGATGCAGCCAGGACACTGCCAGAAGTCGATCCTATGATCAACATACCGGACAGCAACAGTGCCGTGATTCGTTTCGATACTCCCCTAAGTTTACTCATTTTCGTGGTCCTCCGTTTCGCAGGATGAGTTGGTGCCTCTCAATATAAAAAAGCGCACACGAACTATTCAATGAGATGTGCATCTCATCACAATAGCCCATGTGCGCGTAAGCATTCAGTCGACCGTCATTGCTCTTTGCCTTTCATATGTGAAATAAGTATTGAGTACATTATAAAATTGCGGCCGATATGTTGTCAAAGGAAAGATCTGCGCTCACCGTCAAAAAAGCGGGCAGCCATCGAATACTTATTGTGAACTTCCTGCATAATTAACTCTCAAGGTGTTCATCTGCGTTTCCATCAAGGAATGCGATGATTTCGTCATAAGAGCGTTTGCTTGCCGCGATGTGTTTTAAAAGCTCTTTCCGGTGTTCTTCATCGCGCAGTTTCATAAGCCTTTCGAGTTCATTGACAGCGGCTTCATATTTGTCCTTTGCCTTTGAAACGATCAGCTTCTGGGCTTCGATCTTTTCTTCGATCGTCGAGCGGGTCCGTGTCCTTGCCATTATGATGCCTCCTCGTCAATAGCTGCCAGGTCATTATTAATATCCGCCGCCATCTTCCGGATGAGTGGCTCTGTCAGGCCAAATGCTTTCAGGATATCTTTCTGCGTGGCAGTCAGGGCGTAATTCAAACGGTAGCTGCGGTCAGGCTGCTTGATGATCTCGATCTTCTCCAGCTCTCTGATCGCAGCAGGAACAGTCAGATAATTCATCTTATGTTTACCGTTAGCCATATGCTCTTTCAGGATCCTGTATATCCGGTTTCTTATGATAAGAGCGACAAATTCAATGAATATCTTCGCATGCAGGGACTCATTGGAATGGATCCGCAGGCTCTTGTTCCCGAGGTAGGATTTGTCCCCCCGGAACAGCTTTTCAGAAGCATCCCTGCCCTTATACAGGGTGATCGCTTCCTCCGCATTCATTTTTTCTGAAGTAATGATAACAAAATAACCGCAAAGGCTGATCTCCTGGTCAATGACATCATACTTTTCACGCCCAAACATGAATTTTTCATCAGGCTCTCCTTTGTGCCAGTAGATCAGGTCAAAATATTTGCTGAAACCGCTCCCGGGATCTATTTTCACACCTTCATGTTCTTTGAGGAACGCTGACAGCCGGTCGATCTTTGCCTCCAGCTTCTCTCTCTCGGCATTCTTCTTCCGGTCGCTGAAAAAGATGTGGAAATACCTTTCCTTCTCGTCAGAAGGGTAAAGCTGTTTTTTAACCGTGTACCCGCTTACCTTATAATCACGGATGCTGTATTTCCGTTTGTCCTCGAACCTTCCTTTTGTTTCAAGGACAAGCTCACGGACGAGGTCTTTCATGCCCTTCATCATTATGACGAACTCGAAACCGCATTTATCCATGTAGTGGATGTTTTCCTTGCTGAAATATCCCCGGTCCAGGATAAAACCGATCTGCCGGTATCCGTAGCCGCGTGCTTTTTCAAGCATCAGCTGGAGCTGGGACACGTCAACAATGCTTCCGGGATATTCTTCATAGAACAACGGGTCGGAGTTGTCATGGTCATAAGCGATCGCAAAGTTAAGGATGGGTTTCCCCTGGTCATCCTTGGGATGCCCTGTCTCAACAAGGTCGATGTCGCCCGCCTGATTGTTTTTATTCGTGGAATCATATGAAATATAGATCTTTTCACGATGATCCCTCTTTTCGTTCCACTCATTCTGAAAGGCGATACTCTGATCCCTGGTTATGCCGCCTATGAAGTCTGATACTTTTGAATCACTGTATACAGCCATGCCGGCAGTAAAGAGTGGATGGTTGAACGCATAATCAGGATAATACTGACCGGCATTGTTCTCGCAGATGATCGAGTACGCAGCCAGATCCAGAAACAGGCCGGCGTCCCTTCCGATCAGGCGCCCTATGATCTCGTCAAGATGGTATATTGCAATGACCATCCGGACGATAATGAACGCGCCTATCCTCAGGCAGCTGCTCCGATATGCCGGGTCCATTAACTCCGGGATCTCGGCATCAGGGAAGTATTTCCGGAAATTTTCATTGGGATACATCATGTCCGGATGTTCGTCATCAACCTTGCCGATCGTCGTGTTTCGTGGAACAGTATATTTCTTTTCCGGGTCGTAACTTCGGCCATAAGCGTAATAGACATATACCGTCCCTCTGATCTTTTTACGGCTGATCCCCCGCCCGGAATCGGGGATCTTCACCTTGTTTTTCATATACATTGCGGTTCTCCTTAGAGAGTTAATTAACACTCTATAATGGTACCACATGTGATGAAAAAATGCAATAAAAGCACCAGATATTGGGCTGAAAACCACTGAATTTCCGGGGTTTTTATGTAGGATTGAGTTGATTGAGAGTTAATTACGTTAGAAGTTCACAAACAAGGACATTGAAAACTGAATGAGCCGTCCAGGCCGATATAAACCGCCAGGATCCGGGAGACCGGGGAGCGCATGCTGGAAAATATTTCACCGCATGACGGCACAGCGCCGCGCAGGGTTGCCTGCCAGGAAACGGTCTGGGAACGACGGACAAGCGCCTCATTATGAAATGAAATCAGCAACACAGAAATATCAAAGAAAGGAAGGGTGTCAAAATGAGCAAGACAAGGCACACGGGCAGCATGGACGAGCTGCCGCTGGTCCTGGAGGTATCCGATATCCAGAGGATTATGGGGATCTCGAGAACGACAGCATATGAACTGGTACACAGGCCGGATTTCCCGGCGTTCCGTTCGGGGAGGCTGATCAGGATCAGCCGGGAGGCCTTCTTTGAGTGGATGGCAAAGAACAGGATCTGAATACAGACCGGAAAGGAAACAAACAGTGAGACTCAACAGATATGAACTCCGGGCGCTGCGCTCTTTTGGATGCGACAGCTATGTCCTCACCTGCCAGCGGCTGAAACGGGCTGCGGCCTGTGCAACTGCACCGGACGCGAAGAAACTGTACCGGGATCTTTCGGCAAGGTTGTTCAATGAATGCACCGAGCAGGATTACCGGCATTTGCACGGGATGGTGATGCGGAACATGGAGCCCATGACCGTCACCAGGCCAGAGGATCCGCTCCCTCCGGCCGGGGAGGCAAAAGTCATTTGTCTTCCTGCCGCATGATGTCGAAATTCCTAATTGCATGAAATGGATTACGAAATCCTAAAGGAATAGTGTCGAGAAGTTTATATGCCGGTGGGCAAAAAGGCTCACCGGCAAAACTGATAAGGTTCTTAATTATGGAAAAACCATAATGGCCAAAGCAAAGGCGACCAACCGTAGTCGAAAGACGAAAGCAGGCCGCTTTTGTTTTGCCCGTTATG
>CACZBF010000041.1 GCA_902779355.1 uncultured Lachnospiraceae bacterium
TGGGACAGTTATATGCGTAAGATAAACTCGTAGAAACAATGGCAACGAATCCCACTGGACAATTTTTCGGTTTTGAAGAAAAGTGTCCAGTAGGACCACGAGACAGCAAAATTAATGAGGATCCCCTCCCGCAACAATTGTAATCATTTGATTGCATTTGTTTTCTTTCCGTGGTATGCTATAGGTGGTTAAAGTATGACCATAAACCATTATCAAGTCAGGAGGATAATACGATGGCAAGCACGTTAGTTCAATTCAGGACAGAAGATACAGAAAAACTCCGTGCCGTTCAGATCCTTGATCGTCTCGGGCTCTCTCTTCCCGCATATCTGAGGATGTGTGTTTCAAGGCTGAACCAGGAAAACGGTATTCCTTTCAGTATGAAAATAGAGGAAGAAACCAATCCCGGTATCCGCGCTCTTCAAAGGGCCAGTCGGATCGCAGAGGAATATGGCATCTCAGACATGACTCTCGAGGAGATCAACGCCGAAATCGCAGAAGCAAGGAAGTAAACGCCTATGAAGTATTATGTGGTTATCGACACGAATGTCCTCGTCTCAGCAGTTCTGAAGTCACACTCTGTTCCGGGGAGCATCGTTGAACTTGCCTTTGACGGGCCAATCATACCCATTCTAAATGAGGCGATAGAAAAGGAATATCGGGAAGTACTTTCCCGTCCAAAGTTTCATCTTCCTGAAGATCTCATAGAAGGCATTATGAGCACTTTTCATAAACGTGCCATTTATGTCGATGCCGAGCATCTTGACGTTGAACTGCCGGATCCCAAAGATCTCGTATTCTATGAAGTGGTTATGGAAGAACGAAAAGAGGAAGAGGCTTATCTTGTGACCGGAAATATCAGGCATTTCCCAAACAGACCCTTTATCGTGACCCCTCGGGAGATGCTGGACATTATCCTAAGGGATCAGGATTTCCGAGATGAGTAATCCCTGACCAGAAAAGAGGCCGCCATGTCCGACACTTATCTCCCCGGCGATACCCGACAGCGTATCCAGGACCTTATCAAAAACAGGAAGATCACCCAGGCCGAACTTGCCGAAAAGGTCGGCCTTTCAAACAGCGCCCTCAGCCGATATCTCCAGGGGCGGACAACGAACCTGGGCGATGGTTTCATCATCCGGATCGCCAAATACTTTGATGTGTCGACGGACTTCCTTCTTGGTGAAACGGATATTATTGAGGAGCTTAGGCTCTCGGCGGAGACAGCAAAACTCCTGTATACGGGGAAGGTCGATGCATCCGTACTGAATCAGCTGATCGAGCATCCCCGCTTTCCGCAGCTACTGCTTTTACTTGCACGGTATCGGGACGAGACCATGATTGCTGGGATCAATGCGATGAACCAGATCCTGACCTTCATACGATCTCTCACTCTGGATCAAGCAAACCTTCATCCGGAAGATGAAGATACAGCGAAAAATGCCGCACAGGATTTGAGGTTGCTTGCTACTCCTCCTGTCACAGCTGATACGAACACGATCCAGAATCTTTTCATGCAGATCGTACGAGATATAAAGAAAAATGCAGAGTCGGCGTCAGAAGCACAGCAGGCCGCGACCACCGAAGTGTTAAAGCTGCTGCGAGAGAATTTGACCAAAGATGGTGAGTCAGTTGATCTCAGCAAGCTGACCGCTGAAGATCTGACAGTAGCGGTTATGAAGACCATTTCAGAAGCTGGCATACCGGAAGAAAAGCTCACATCACTTGGCGCCAGTTTCCTGGATTTGTTGAATGCTCTAAAGGAACCGGATCATGACGAATGAGGAACTCTGCATTCTGGCGCAAAGCGGAAATGCCGATGCAGAGAATGAGCTGATTGATCATTTGCTTCCTTCCCTTAAAGCACTGGCTGCCAAATTTGAGGCGCAGTACTCTGGCCTTCAGGTTGAAGCAGACGATCTCCTTCAGGAGGGAGCCATCGGCTTGCTAAGGGCTGTTCACTCTTTCCTTCCGGATAAAGGCAACCTGTTTCAAACCTACGCATCCCGGGTTTCCGAAAATGCCATGATGGATTACGTCCGGAAATGTGCATCTGCTGTTCCTTCCACAGGTCAGATGTTAAGTCTCGACATTGAACCCTATAACGATCCGGACAATGATGAGAGCAGTTTTTACGACAGGCTTTTTTCAGAGTACACAAAGACACCGGAACAGATTTATATCGAAAAAGAAACATATGAAGAAGTCCATCATGCCCTGGATATGATCTCCCCCAGGGAACGCACATATCTTCGTTACCGCTACGGCTTTGACGATGATCTTCTTCATGATAGGATAGAGACCGCGGTCCATTTTCATTTAAGTGACAGCCGCGCAAAGAGCATTGAACAAACCGCTCTCCATAGCTTTCGCGAGGAGCTCCATTGGTAATAGCAGTAATTTCATTGTCTGGTTTTTGTATACCTCTATCCTAAATCCGGCTTGGAATCGGCGCCGTGACAGGAATCACGTCACCATTCCTTTTGCGTCGTTCAAAAGTCAGCTTCCTTCACGGAAGCGACCTTTTCTCTCCACAATGCAATTACAGCAGCCTGTGCTTCAAAGGGGCACACGCTGCTGTTTCGCTGCCGGCTTTCGGATAAAGGTATAACACACTAGACTTTGCAGGCAAAGTCGTGTGCCAAAGCGGGACGCCGTCCCCTTTGGGATCCCCTGCCACGAAACGGAGGTTTCTTTGGATTCTTCCTGTCGGCAGCATTTTTCTGCTTTGCAAAACAACAAAAAGGCATTTCTTATTCAAGAATATATAGTATGATACTAAAGGAAGCATATTGATCGGAGATGAGGAGTAATACGGCATGGCGGAAGGAATAAAATACTGTCGTAAATGCGGAATGGAAAATGCGGCCGGCGCGAAATTCTGCAGTTCCTGCGGAAACCCGTTTGCGGCGGCGCAGGAGCAAAAGCAGGCGGCAAACGTATGCCCGCAGTGCGGCAAAGAAAACGCGGCCGGCGCGAAATTCTGCCGCCATTGCGGTGCAGGACTAAGTGCTGCAGGACTGAATGATACAGGGCGGGCAGGGAAAAAAGCCTTGGCACAGCGGAGCACCGTCCAGGCTCCTTCCGCAGGACGGCAAAACATACACGCGGCACAGCAGCCGGGCGGCTTTGGCGGGTTCGCGAACGGCCTCGGTGCCCCGACGGATCCAGGCGAGATCGCGCTGGATATACCGGAGCTGTACGAGGCACCTGCTTCTGCCGGCAGCAGCAATATCCCGGGATTTCTAAAATTACCGATCTCCCTGGCGGCGGGCGGTATATCGTTCCCTCTGCTGAACCATCTCGAGATCCCATGGTCATTGCTTGCCGGACTGGCGGTTTCCATTGTGACGATCATCGTATCGTCCGTGATCAAAAAAAGCAGAGGTGGCGGAAAATGAAAAGGATCGAAAGAATCAAAAGGTTCTCTGCCCTGCTGGCAGTGTGCATACTTCTTGGAGTTATTTTTTCTCCCTGTGTATATGCGGCCGGATCTACAGCCCGATCTGCAGCCGGATCGGTAACCTATACGTTTTCCGATCTGTTTGTTTCTCCCGGGGGTTCGGGTGTAAGTTACACTTATCCGGATGATGGCGTAAAACCGACCGTAAAGGTCAGCGGTTCTGACGTCACGATCGAGATACCGGCAATCGATGACTTTGAGGCACTTACCATTACCGGGACCATCACGGAGGAAAAAACCAAGGAGGTGGAGGAAAGAACACATGGCGTCTGGGGGCCGGCAGGAATCATAACAGAAAGTTTTACCATTAAAATAGACCCAAGGTACTCCGAGGATATATTTCATACGGATAACGGTTATGGTGAAAGCTACTTCGCTTTCGATATGTATGAGTCCTATTCTGGTCCCTCTCTATTTAAAATAGAGGTTGTCCTGAAAGGAGTATTGGAACGTAATGGTCAGTATGATTGGTTTAAGGATGTTGCGTTAGAAATCTTTTTAAGCGAACCATACGGAACGCCGCTGGTCGTGACCGGCAATGCCCAGGCAGGTCCGGGCGAAGACGCGGGCGTGGAGTTTGGCAGTACATTATTCTTAATGTACTGGCAAATTTCGCGTCCAATGCCGGACTTGCCCGGAGGGGGAGCTACGCTTTTTTTAGCTGGTGAAGATCATGCGTACTATGAAAAAGCAAAATGAACACGACGATCCCTCCTCGGAAACCGCCGTGTTCCTCATAAAGTCGTCGTATAACGCGGCGGCTTTAATTGACAGCCGCCGAAAACAAAAGAGCCGATAATCCGCGCCTGAGGGCTAACGGGTTATCGGCTCTGCGTCTGTGCGTCTGGCTCTGTGATAACTAAAATCTTAAATTTTTCTACGCTGATTAAAGTTTCTTGTTTGCATTTAGGACAAAACAAAGGGAAGTTTTTCA
>CACZBF010000042.1 GCA_902779355.1 uncultured Lachnospiraceae bacterium
CAGTTCATATATTCTCTCCTCCATACGCTATTGCGCTTTGCGATGTCGACCTGCTTCTGAACGCGGTCGGCATAGGAGCCGGCGGAAGCGGCAGGCGGCTGCAGGCCTAAAACCAGATCTAAAAAACCCTTCAGAGACGGTGAGATCTCGCCGACAGATCCTTTGGCATTCAGGATGACCTTGGTGGTGCCGTCGCCCAGCTCAAGCGGATTCTCTTTCTCTTCCAGGCAGAGGTTTCGGAAAGTATAGCGGTACCGGCTCCTTCCAAAAGGATCAAAAGGGGTGATAAAGATGATAATCGCGTCTTTTAGCTGATTGTAGTTTTCGCCGGCTTTTAGATTCGTCTGGTCAAAAGTCCCCGTGTAATACCTGATGCGGCGAGGAATGTTCTCTTCGTCACGGAGCTGCATCTCGACATCAAAAATGCGGTTTTTGCTGTCACGTACACTGATGTCGAGCCGGACACCGTGTGCGTCAATTGATGTTTTGAGATAGACTTCCTGGACTGCATCCGAAATCTCCCAGATTTCCAATTCGGGAAGGGTGAGCTGGAGCAGTTCGAGCAGCAGGTCGGTATTTGTCGACATGACTTTACCGAAAATAAAGGCGTTCCCAATTCCGGCATTTTCCCATTTCGCCTCCAGAGTCTGCAGAGTCACAGATGGAGAAAAAGAAAGGTTTGAAGGGGACGCAGAAGCGGATGCGGCAATTTCTTCCGCATTGAGGATGGTTTCCATGTAGATTGCTTTGTTCATTGTGCTCCTCCTGTCATGATGTGAGTTGGAGGGGCTCCGGCGAAGTTAAATGTCTCATATGTCTCATGCATGGAAGACACAAGCTGACATATTGCCTTGCGGTGCTGCAGCAGTGAAGAGTAAAGAGCAGGCGGCGAAAGACAAGATGTTGTTCGCTGCGGTGGCGCAAACACGTCCCGCCGGAGCCCCGGAAATAAGATTGATCCGTTGCCCCGGTTCGGCTGTGCCTGCAGCGAAGCCGGTAGTACAAAGCACTCGTTTGGGACACAGTCCCTACCGTAAGTGGGTATGTACAGTGATATTGTAACAGCCGAAGTTGAGGGGCGCAATTAGCATTTTCTTTCCCTCTTTGAACACAGCTCTTCTTCGCTGCGGCCTGTCTTGAAACTCGAGCGTTTTTGCGTAGTTTCCAGCGTAAAAACCCGATGGGAGACAAAGAACAGTCCCCTGTCTCCCTCAGTACGTCAAAAGTGGATACGCTGGATTTTTGAATCTTTTTTACCGCATTAATACTGATAAAAGTATGGATGATTTATTGGCTATAGAACTCGGTGTTAACCAATTAGAAACTACATAGAATCGTGGATTGCCTGGTGAATGAGTGGTAAAATATTAGTTAAAGAATATTCGGGAAAACGAAAACTCGAAACGAATCAGAGACCATTATCATCTATCTATTATTGAATGAATTATGTAATGACTGGGATTTGGTAGATTGTGCTTTGATGTCTATTGGGGACTATGGACAAAAGGAACGTAAAAATAATCGACGTTATCAATATGGATCGAAAAGCTTGCAGATTGCCTGGGATGCATTATTTCACAAGGGTGCTAATTACGGGTTTGAGATTACAAGTGAGGTTTTAATAAAGCTGTTATCAAAGGCGGAGCTTTTTACAAACGATAGTCTTCGGGAAATCATAGATGCTTATGTCAAGTCATGTGAAGAAACCAGTCAATATCCCTGGCGTTATTATTACGTGAAATACAAAGCATACAGAGATTTTCTCACAAAGATTCTTGAGGAATTTGCCGGCAATGAACAGCTGGTAAATGAGATCCGGCAGGCACCGGAAGTATATACAGAATTTCCGGAAATGTTTGCCGCGCTGCGCGGAAAAGTATCCGCCGGAAAAGCTGAAAAGCTTCTTCCTTCAGATCCCCGTCAGAGAGTGTGGATCAATGGAAAAGCGGATCTTGTGATAATAAGGCCGGATGGAACGGTCCGCATCCTGGATTACAAGTCCGATATAAATAATGGCCTTTCCGGCTCGGATTTTGCGGATATAATCAACAGACGGTACGGCGGTCAGATGGAGCTTTATCGAT
>CACZBF010000043.1 GCA_902779355.1 uncultured Lachnospiraceae bacterium
CCTGAATCCATTTACCGGATCGGAGCAGGGAGGCACGCGGCCGGTACTGGTCCTGCAGAATAATGACGGAAACTTCTACTGCCCCACCCTGATCGTGGCACCGATGACGACACAGATCAAGAAGTTGAACCAGCCGACTCATTATCTGATCAAAAACAATCGTGCGCTTGCGGCTCCCTCGATGGTCGAGTTCGAGCAGATCAAGACGATCGACAAGAGCCGGATCAAAGGCTATCTCGGAAAGCTGACTAAGGAACAGCTCAGCGAGATCGACGATTACCTGAAGATCAGCCTGGGGATGTATATCCCGGAGACGGTCGAAGCGCCGTAAAGGCATGAATACCGATGAGGAGGACGACAAATGAACAAGATGAGAATAGATGAGAAAGAGATGGAAAAACAGGATAATGCAGATTTTGAAGTAAATGCGGATGAGGCGGGTAGCGTTCCGGAAAACCGTTGTTATACGGTGGAGAATCTGGAGGCTATCCTGATGATCAGCAAGAGAAGCGTTTATAACCTTCTGAAGAAAAAGGAATTCCGATGGATCAGGGTCGGCCGTTCCGGTTACCGGATCTCCAGGAAAAGCTTTGATGAATGGCTGAATCACACGGTCTGAATGTTGTCAAGGATCTCGTTTCTGCAAAACAGCGGAATCAACATCCTAACAATTCCGGAGAAGGATTGATAGCTTATATCCAGGTCGCAAGGCCTGGATATATCTTTGAGAGGAGGAACTGAAAATGCCGGATGAAAAGAAAACCACAATGTCTGTCGCAGAGATGGGGAAAATGCTGGGCCTCGGGAAGACGGAACCCTACTGGCTGGTACATAAGAACTGCTTCGAGACGATCATGGTGAATGGAAAGATGAGGGTCGTGATCGAAAGCTTTGAGAAATGGTATGCCAACCAGACCAAGCGCAAAAAGGTGAACGGACCGCCGCCCGGAGAAGAACTGAGGGCAAATTCCTATTCCGTGCAGGAGATCGCAGATATGCTTTCCCTTGACAACACGTCCGTGTATTACCTGATCAGGAGGGATCAGATCCCGACTTTCAAGGCTGAGACGTGGACGCGGATCCGAAAATCGGATTTTGAAAAATGGTATGCATCCCAGAACAAGCACCGGACACAGGAAGACCGTGAGAAGGATGCTGCGCTTGAGGCAGAGACCCTGACGATGCCGGAAATGGCAAAGGAGCTCTATATCGAGAGGGATGAAGTCTACAACATCCTTGAAAGGAAGGAGAATCGGGATGCGTTTGACTTTGTGATCATTGCGGATAAGAAAAGGATCACACGTGAGAGCTTCGAGCGGTGGTATGCAGGGCAGTCAAAATACCGGAAGCTGTCGGATCGGACGCCGGAAGAACTGGAAGAGATTCGGATGGCAGAAAAGAAAAAGGAAGCTCCGCGTCTTGAGGTCGATCCGGACAAGCCCAGCTATAACGTCCGGGAAACGGCAGTTCTTATGGATCTTACACCCGATGAGGTCCGGCGGCTGATCCGGGAAGGAAAGCTCGCAGCGAAGAAGTACGGCGCCAGCTATATAATCCGCAGAGAAAATATTTCCTGGTGGCTTGAGCAGCAGAAGCGCTTTGCGGAATCATAAGGAGGTGCAGGAAATATGGCATCAATTGTTCAAAAGAAGAATCGGTACTATGTCGTCTATCTTTACGACTCTGAAGACGGCAGGAGAAAGCAGAAATGGGAGTCTTTTAAGACGAAGGAAGAGGCCAAACGGCGAAAGGCAGAAATCTGCTTCGGGAATATGTTTCCCTCTACGGCAAAAACACCTGGTCCATGTCTATGTACGAAGGCAGTACCGGTCTGATTAAAAACTACATCAATCCCATTATCGGCCCGATGAAGCTTTCCGAAGTGACGCCGAGAGTCCTGGAAAAATACTATATGTCTCTTCTGCAGACAAAGGCGGTCATCCGGTGCACGGATAAGCAATATACGAAGCGGCAAACACCCGGGAAAAGAGACAGTTTTGTTACGCCGGGGACAGTGCGGAGAGTACATAAGCTCTTAAACAGTGCTTTTACACAGGCTATGAAGTGGGAACTGATAGAAAAGAATCCTGCACAGCTGGCAACTGTTCCGAAGGTGGAGAAAAAAACACGCGATATCTGGGACGCTGACACATTGTTCCATGCACTTGAGGTATGTGAAGATGAACGCCTGAAGCTTGCGATCAATCTTGCATTTTCCTGTTCACTGCGAATTGGTGAGCTGCTCGGCCTGACCTGGGACTGTGTGGATATTTCTGAAGAAAGCCTGGCGGAAGGAAAAGCTTCCATTTTTATCAATAAGGAGCTGCAGCGGGTCAGGAAGAGTACGATGGAAACGCTGGAGAAGAAAGATGTTCTCTGCGTGTTTCCTGAGCATACGAGCGGAACAGCTACGGTACTTGTCCTTAAAAAGCCGAAGACCCTCACCAGTACGAGAAGAATCTATCTTCCCAGAACAGTTGCTGAGATGCTGATCGGTTGGAAAAGGGATCAGGAAATGACAAAGGAGGAGCTTGGCAGTGAGTATCATGACTATCAGCTGGTAATTGCCGGTCCTTTCGGAGCACCGATGGAGCATGGAAGGATCAATGAGCTCTTTAATCAGCTGATTGAGCAGAATAATCTGCCGAAGGTAGTCTTCCACAGCCTCCGCCATTCAAGTATTACCTACAAGCTGAAGCTGAACGGCGGCGATGTGAAATCCGTACAGGGCGATTCCGGTCATGCGCAGGCCAAGATGGTCACGGACCAGTATTCTCATATTCTGGATGAAGACCGCAAAAACAACGCCCAGATCTTTGAGGATGTCTTCTATCAGAAAAAGACACCGGGCCAGATCGCAGCCGAGCAGGCCGGTCAGTCAGCCGGTATCGATGCGGAGCTGCTGATGAAGGTCCTGACGAATCCTGAGATGGCAAAGCTGCTGAAGGCGCTGGCCGGAACAATCGAATAAAAATCACTGCATAAAAAAACGGGCTTGCCTGACGTACGTTAAATCGTCAGGCAAGTTTTTTTCATCTCAGAAGATAACTGAAACGGCAGAAACAATGCCGTCGGATCCGGTCTAAAAAAGTCCTGTGCTCATAACACAGTAAACGGCACTATTAGAAATTTCTAAAAAACGTCTAATTTCACCAGGTGATTACCAATGATTTCGGATGATTTCCGGTGATCACCAGTGCACTCAATAACAAAAAAATAACTTGCGATTACGGGCCTTCAGGGAATTTGAAAGACTACATATGATCCTCGGTGCATAACACCGACCGTGGCTCCTAAGCGAGGGGTCGGAGGTTCGAATCCTCTCGTAGACGCTGAAAATGACCGGAAATCCGTTGAAAAAATGTGATTTCCGGTTTTTTTATGCAAAAAATGACCT
>CACZBF010000044.1 GCA_902779355.1 uncultured Lachnospiraceae bacterium
CGGGCGGTACACGTTCCAGAAGGATTCCCGGATCAGGTTTTCGGTTTCCCGCCAGTCTTCTTTTTTCTCCAATCGAATCATGTATTTCTCCATGTTTTTCGTTCCTTTCAGGTTCTTTTTTCCAGCCGGTTCTTCCGGATCCTTTCATTGATCTGCGCTGCGGTTTTCGCGTTGAGACCGTAATCCACCAGATGCCACAGCGCTTTGGCCAGCAGAATAAATCCCGCATAAACCAGAATATCGGTTCCGCCGTGCCAGAAGCCCCAGAAATGCGCCAGCGGCAGCAGCACCGCTTCCAGCAGGAGCAAATGCAGCGCAGTACGCACCCACCAGGCTTTCACCGTCAGTTCATCTTTGGAATAGTACACAGCCAGCGACAGGAGAGCGATCAGCGTAAACACCATGATGCGGCCGAAAAAGGTGACCACAGGCAGTTCCGATGTCGGATTAAACAGCAGGCACATGAAAAAGGTGCACAGCATGATGATCCCGTAGACAGTCACATACCGCCGCACCCAGAGCGTGATGTTATTCATAAGCATTTACACCCCCAGCATCCGTTTCAGATCAGCCACGTATTTCCGGGATACGACGGCCTTTTCTCCGTTGGACAGCACCGCTTCAAACCGGCCGGACAGGGAAGGACGGACATAATCGATCTTCTCCGCGTTCAGGATCATGGACTTGCTGCAGCGAAACAGGGTACTGCCCGCGCACAGCCGTTCAAACTCATACAGCTTCTCTTTCGCCTCGAATACCGCCGCCTGCGTGTAGAGAAAGGATCGGTCATCCACAACCTCGAAATAGAAGACCTCTGCCAGCTTCAGCCGATGCATCGTATCCTCCTGCCAGCCGCAGATCGTCCGATGACCGGATGCCGCCTCCGCAACGCCCAGGACCCACTCCGCCACCGTCACTCTCATTGTGCCACCTCCGGAATCCATTGTATCCAAATACCCATTCCTGTCTATACGTCAGCCGGTGACTTGCAAAAATGTGCCGGTAAGATGCATTTCGATCTCATCCAGACCGTGTGCTATGTAGTTTCTTCTGCCTGTTTTCTGAAAGCCCATTCTGTGATAGAGTCTCTCCGCGCAGGTATTGTTTTCAAGGATCCATAGCGCCGGCGTATTCGTGCACTGCTTTATTGCGAATTGTAACAGTGCAGTCCCATAACCCCTGTTTTGCATATCCGGAAGCACATAAAGATCCTCAATCAGGCTGCCGGTCACAGAGACGATCCCTACCGGCTTTTCATCCACTAGCATATAGACTTTTGAGCCGTTTTTCATCTTGCTTTGCAGGTATTCCAGTTGCCGCTCCGGCGTATGTTTTTCGACGAAGTCCGGTGCACAAAAAGCGCGATGCGATGCCTGCCAGGATATGGCATGGATCGCCGCGGCTTGCATGATATTTGTTTTATCAACGGGTGTGATCATCATTTTCTTTCACCGAACAAATTTCGATGGTCCTTTCGCACAGGAAATAACTGTGCCCGTACATGTCGGCTTCCCCACAAAAATCGAAGCCCGTTTTCCGATAGAGCTTCTGCGCCGGGATATTCTCTTTTGCGACGGCAATATGGATTGCGGCAACTCCCTGTCTTTGAAGCTCCCGGATAACGCCTTCAACCAGATAAACGGACAGTCCCTTGTGCTGCTGATCCGACTTGATAACAACTCTCGCGAACTCGCGGGCGTTTTCTTTGAGCGCCCAGCAGTTGAAATGATCCAGCTCGTTTTCCGGAACAATGGAGATCGCCCCGATCACTTGATGATCTTCCTCCAGCACGTAGAGTGTGCCCGCCGAAAGATCGCCTGCGATTTCCGTCTCTCCCGGATACGATTCATCCCAGGTGCAAAAGGGCGTTCCAATTACGGCTTGATACAACGCTCTGATTGCTTCCGCTTCGCGTGTTTCAGCTTTTCTGAACAGCATGTTACCAACCACTTTTCTATTGTAAGACTTAATCACTTTTTCAGGTCTTTTACCATCAGGTATTCTGTGACTCCGGGACGATACAGGTTTGAAATTTCCCCAACTTGCTGATAGCCGTTTCTTTCATAGAACCGCTTTGCGGCCGGATTATAATCCGCGACAACAAGGA